>CAVRKK010000002.1:0-1268486 GCA_963722385.1 uncultured bacterium | reverse complement strand
ACTAATGAGCTCATTCCATGCTGGTTTAGAGGAAAGGTGATGCTTATTTACTATTTCGTCGACAAGCAATTGGTGTTCCAAGATTGCCTGTTTAATATCTATTAACGCTGTATCAACCTGCGGCGCAAAATAATCATACAAACGAGGACCAGGGTTAATGATGCTTAAATCTATCTTTGTTTTCTCATCACTTTCTCTTGAAAAAAGTGATGAGGATATTATTGCCATGAGACCGAGAAAATACCAGCTATTTTTTAGCACACGTCTCTCCTTGCAGCATCACCTTAAGGGATTTGTTGGCATCAACTTCGTCAATCAGCTGCTTGAGTAATTTCTGAAGCTTGGCGACCAGCTTTTCTGAGTCATGCGCAATATCGGTTATCGTTGGCAATACGTTCACTGAGAAGTGGAGTATAAGCTGTCTTTTTCAGCTCCGCCATCATTGCCTTGATCGATCTGTTAACATCTTCTGCTACAACGTTAAAAGACTTCTCGAGCTCGTGCATCTTTTTAGAGAGCTTGTCATAAGCCTTTTTTACCCTTTTTCGCTTACCTTTTATAGCTAATTCTTTGCCTGCAGCTGCAACATCGCCTTTGTGCTTTTCTAAAAGTTTAAACGGCGTCGCTATAGGCTTAATTTCGGGATCTCCCCAATTAAAACTCAATTCTACCGCACATGAAGATTCTTTGGCAGGCTTTCGAATTCTTTGCCGTTCCGGCAAATTGTCGCATTTTACGCTTTGGGTAAGCTTGCCATCGCGCGTGTGAACTTCAGTATGAAGTTGCATGCATGTTACCAGACCAATTGCTATAATACATAAATTATGCTTATTATTCATATAACCTCTCGAGTGCACAAAAATCGCATTTTTTAAAAACAATGAACCATCGGCGAATTGCCGCATGCCTTATAGGAGGATCGTAATAAGTATTCCAATGAGCACAAATATACTTAAAAATGACTACCACAACTATAAACCAAAGAGTATCTCACGTCAACCTATGCGTATTAAAACCGCAATGACATGGAGGCCCACCCAGTCCACCGCTTTAAGATGCCTCGTTGACTAGCGCCATATGAGGCACCCGCTATGATCGCTAAATCATAACATCCAATATGAACAACCGTTTGTACTTGCGCATAAAATGCATGAATTACAAAAGGTTTCCCGTCAAAAAGGCGTATCGGCGTCGTTACCTGGCTCATCATGCTTGATCGCTTTTTTTGACTAATACGGTAATTCAAGCCTTGGCGATGGCGCGTACGTGCCTCAAGCTCCTCTTCAACGCTAAAGATAACGTTAGGGTTATAGGCAAATTCTAACCCAATAAAGGGAAAATCGTACCGCAGCCCCAATAGGCCAAAAAACGCGTTGCCTATATCAAAGCTATCGTTAAATCGCGCTGCTGAGCTCTTGGCATTAGAAGAGCTGATCATTTTAAATTTTTTATCCAGTGTTACCGTCCTCTTAAATGAGTGCACGAAAAGGGCGCTCATTATAGCGCCAAGAAACTTGTTTTCATCATGTTGCCAAAGAACACAGAAAGCATCAAACCCAGGACCAAACACCGCATTCCCCGTACTCACCAGCACGCCATCGGGATTAGCATGAATCGTTGGCAAAGCTGCAAAGAGGTAGGGGCTGAAAATGTTAACGCTTTCACCAAGAAAATCGTAACCAAGCTGAATGGTTATATCATCAAACCCAAAGCGACTCAAAGCGGGTAAACCATGCTCAGTTGATTTCGGGTTTATTCGCTCATGTGCTAGGGCGGTTGCAAAATCTAACCACCAGTTTTGAGCAAAGCGATAACGATAGTCCAGAAGCAACCCGCCAAAAACATCTTTTTGGTTGCCCCATGCATCGTTAACGCTTATCACGCGCCCGAATGGACACCACGAAAACGCATGAGGCCGTTGCTCGGCCGGATCAGGCTGTGCCGAGATGAGCGCCCGCTTGAGCGGCAAATCTAGCATGATCGTGCTCGCATGTATCGGTGAAAAAGCTATGAGAATCGTTAAAACAAGCAGCTCTGATAGCGCTTTGCCAAGCACTTTGCCAACCATCGTACCATCCCCCTTGCGATCCCTTGGGGCTTATAATATAAAACCCTTAATCGTGCGCGCAAGGAAATTCTGGGTATATCTGGCCAGCGACATATCTATCGTATCTTAGAGAGTTTATCTGCTTGACGAACGGGCTCTGGCAGGCGAAATCCTCGACAACACGCAAGTATGTACGTGATACTTGTCAGCAAGCTAATACGATGGCCCAATGAAACAAAGACAGGATTAACGTGCGTTCTCGTGCGCACAACGGCACCAATAACTTCTTGCTTGTCAACAAGTGGAACCCAGCTCCCAGCCTGGTCGCCAAGAGCTTGCTCGTCATAGGAGCCAGTCAAGAGCGACTTAGCACAACCAATAGTTGGCACGTCCCACCATAAGCCCAGGTGGGAAGCAAGGCCCAACCGACGAGGATGGGCAATACCAGACCCATCGACGAGCACAAGGTCAGGCCGTTGGTGCAACTTATCAAATACCTTTATTATACTTGGTGCTTCCCGAAAGCTGAGAAGTCCCGGGATGTAAGGCATGCGCAATGGCTCAGTATGGGTATGCTTTTCTACTACCTCAAGTCCGGGATAGCTCAAGAGGACGACGGCACCATGCGCCATGCCTGCACGCAGGGCCATATCTACGCCAGCAACAAAATGCACCTGGTCAAACTGGTCATGACGAATAACAAGCTTCGCTAACTGACGCTGCAGCTCAATAGCCTTGGCAGCTGTCAAATCCCATTCATGGTCAATCATCCGCGCTCACTGATTTTCAATGCAGAGTTTTTTTTGCTATAAACAAATCATCACTACAATAAATTAACGTTGGCAGTATATCATGCTAAGAGAAAAAAAATATTCATAAAACCGGAAGCGCCAGAAAATCCGCGACTTTAGTCGGTACTTAAGCGACGCATTCAGGAATAGAGAAGTTAAGCTTTGCTATGACGCTCAAATATTGACTATTGCTTATTGAATTTTTTATAATTATAAAAACACGAATATAAAAAGGGCGCTATAGTGAAGAAATGTATAATATTGCTTTATTTAGCTTTGATCCATAGTTCTCTGCTTTTTTGTCAGAGTCCATTACCTCAATTAGCCAAAGAGATTGTAAGCTCAGATCTTGCTATTACAAGCAAAGATCACTTTACTCAAAAAATTACTTCATTGGTAAAACAGGCAGAAGCACTATTATCTGAGCCTTTTAGTGCGCAAGCAAAGCAGCAAGCTAGTCGCCTTTATGACCACCTGGACACGCTTATAGAAGTCTATGCTGATAGATATAAATCTCCGATTGATATGCTTGATGAAGTAAAAAATGCTTTGAAAGAGCTTTCTCAAAAATTCAAACTTGAAAGTCAAAATCCTTATATAGTTCCTATACTTGAGAATACGCTACCCATGAGCATAGGAACATCAAGTATAGACGAGTTTTTCGATTTTGTTGAAAAAGATAAAAAGCGATCCCTCGATGAGAATTTTTCGAATATTTTTTGAGGCACTTGGCATTAACCCCACAACGGAAGAAAAATTCGAAAAGCTCTTCCATAAATATGCGCCTAAAGAAGGTAATCTTCTTCAAATTTTTGTGCCAAAAGATAAAATCAATACGTATGTATATCTAGCAGGACCAGGCGGCTTTCCGGTAAATGAAGGTCGAGGCTGGGGCGATGGCAAGCCTTTCCTTGAACCTGTTACCATAGAAAAAGATGAAGTTGCACACCTATAACTTGAGAACGATTGATCCGAAAACATATCTAGAAATTTACCGCAGTTACCCTCAAGCAATTTTTTACAATGATATGAATAAAATTCAAGGCCGTCTCTTAATCAGCCATGATTTTTTACTTAATCCTGAAAGCGGAGTAAAAATCTACACTTATAACACTATGACCGATGAACAAAGGGTCAATTTTAAGAAAGAGCTTACAGCCCTTGTTACCTCAGTTCTAGAAGAGCCAGCCAATAAAATAATCCGTCCTGATATAGCACCATTTGCGCGCGCTAGTTCCTGAATAGCAAGATCGATACGTGATCATCTAAATCCTTTAATCATCCGCAACGAACAATCTTTGCAATCAATCGCGCAGGATATTGGCATCAGCCGCATAACCCTTAGAATTTTTTTTAAAAGGAAAAGATGTGGATACAAAAAGACTAAGTGTGATTGCTAATTTTATTGAAAGAAAGCAAGCAAATTTAGGTGCCAAGAAGCATTTATGCATATCGCTAATGTCTTTTTTGCTTACGCTTTATTGCAAGCCAAACGTATTAAACAAAGGCTTTTAAATCCGGAAACTGCTCTCAGACGCATTACTAGAGATCTTCAAGCAATCCCTAAATCCTCATTGTTCTCAACTGATCAGATTTTTCGTCTCTTGAGAGTCTGTTATGCGTAACTTCTTTCCTTTATCTCACTTCAAAAGTTGAGTCCCACAGCTTGTGGGACTTTTTGATATACCAAGAAGAGCCATTCGCTCTTAATGCTATTTGTGAGCTACCCAAACCTAAAGGTAGTGGGCTTCTTGGGCTGAACCTCCATTGAGTGTTCATAGTATCTCCGCAAGCGTCGACTTTCCCTGGCTCCCAGGGTAGTGCTTCTTATTTTACATCATTTGAGTCAAATACAAGAGCATCTTAAGATGCTCTTGCTAAGTTGTAAGCTCTCATATCCTAGCTCTAAAGATACTAGGTTTTACGAGCTCTTTTATAATTTACTATCCGAGATGGGTTTTACAATCTGATATTAAAGCTCCAGCGAGCGCTGCTTGAAAGATCTTTTTTCCTCTGGGCCTCTCCGCCCAAATAAATATAGTTTCCGATGGTCGATTGGAACCATATGAGTCACTAGTTATATATTCTACTGGTGTTCCATTCACTTCAACCGCTTCGGTTTTTATTTCTAAAGCACAGCCTTTCGTTGGAATATTACCCCATGGTATATCCACGGATCCATTGGCTTTTACAGAAATAGCTTGATCAAATTCTTTAGGACATTGATTCTTTGGTGCTGTTGCATTCAGCTTGACCGAAATATTTTCCTGGGTGTTATTGCAAATTCTGGTTGTAAAAGCTTGTACCAACTGAGCCGTTAAACTAAGCACAGCAATACTGAGAATTAAAGCGTATTTCATCATTAGCCTCCTCTTTTTTTTGTTACAGATAGATTAAATACTAGATGTTTTTCATTACAAATCTCCTTACGGCATAAAATCCTAGCCCAATCTAGATATGAAAGTATTTTTTAGTTTATTTATAATTAATATTAGAAAAATTTACAACAAGAAGTCAATAATTTTAGAAAATTTTAGGAAGCCCACATCAATAGGTGAAGTAACGCCTATTGTATCCGAAGGATGCGAAGCAACCGAGTCGGGCCGTTTGATAGGGATGTCGGTAGGTAAAGTAGCACATACAACATCCGGGAGCAGCCTTTGAATACAAGAGCCTGGGAGAACAGCTCATGGTAAGCTTCCCTCGTTATGATAAATTACAGATGTTAAGGAGAATTAAATATACAGCATATGGCTGGGTTCGAGAGTTTGTAATTTACTTGTCACTTGTTGACGAAACCCTAAAAAATTAGTATTCATAGACGCAGCTTTATCACCATCTAAAAAAATAGGGGAAGCCATGAGAAGAAGCACCATCAATCTTTTAACTCTTTTTGTCGCGAGCCAGCTCTGGTCATTTTCGCAGGCTAAGCAACAAGAAGAGTCACCTGACAACCCCTTGCTCGCAATTGTCATCATGGTAAAAAATGAAGAAAGTTCGATTAGAGAGACATTGCAGCCGTATGTTGATGGCGGCATCAAGCATTACTTAGTTTATGATACGGGATCAACCGATGATACCATGCCTCGTGCTAAAGCTCTTTTCCAGCAACATGATATCAAGCATGGTTTTGTAATTTCTGAACCGTTTATTGATTTTGCTACCTCACGTAATAAAGCATTAACCCATGCTGAAAGCCTTTTCCCGCAAGCGACTTTTTTTCTCATGCCGGATGCTGAATGGTATATGCATAATGTTGCGGGACTTCTCGAATTTTGCAAGAATCAAAGCCAAGCAACTAACTGTGACGGCTGGGGCGAAGGGTATGCATGCCCTGGCTACATGATAAAAATAGGGAGTCCAGGTTGGTGGTTTTATACGGGACGCCTGCTTAGAGTAAGATCTCACTCCCGCTTTATCGGCGCTGTTCATGAGACAGCGAGCCCCGTAAGCCATCAAAAGGTTTTTCAGGATGTTTATTTTGAATACGCACCAAATAAAGATGGGAACAAATCAACGGCAAAGCGCTGGTTGCGGGACAGGGAAATTCTCTTAAAAGTACTCCAAAAAGACCTTACCGATTCACGTGCTGCATTTTATCTTGCACAAACCGAGCAATGCCTTCGCAATTGGCCAGATGCTTATCGTTATTATAAGTTACGCGTTAGCCTTAACCCAGTGTCAGGTTTTCCCGAAGAAAATTATCGTGCTGTATATAACCTGGCCGATGTTACCAATGAATTATCAAAAATTGATAGCTCTTTTACCTGGCAAGAAGCTCTCGGCTACTATCTTGAGGCATTTAACATGCGGCCTATTCGCGCAGAGCCTTTAGTAAGAATTGCCCAGCATTACCAAGAGGTAGGCGAACAAACATTAAGCTGCTTTTTCGCGCGCCAGGCTGCTGAAATTCCTTTACCAGAAGACGAAGTATTGGACGTTCTCCAATCAGCCTATGAGGATACGGTGTGGGAACTTCTGGAAAAATGTCCCGTTAAACTTTCTGAAAAACTGGAAGTAGAAGAAAAAGAAGAAGAAGACGATGGTGATGAACAAGCCGAATTTGATGAAGAATTCGATGAAGAGTTCGAGATGTTCGCCATTAGCACTGACAATGAGCTACCTTCAAGCGATGTGCTGACTTGATAGCGATAGAGGGAGGGACGCGGCGACCCCGCCTCCCTCCGATTTAACGTAATTTCAAGAAAAATCTCTATAAAATTTGATCTTCTTTGAACTGAATAACGCCGGCTTAAAAGCCGGAGGTTCTAGGGTCGCGGTCATTCAAGCAGCGTAGCCCTTTTAGGGATTTCAGTGAGCCCGTTGAACGCAACTCTGTCTGCGTTCAATTGATCTCTGCCCATGACGCATAGCTATGTTGAATGAAGCATTTACGTCAGCATGATCAACGTGCCTACAATGAGGACACTTAAATAGTTTACCCTGGCGATTACCTCGTAGATGGCATTTACTACAATCTTGAGAGGTATAGCTTGGATCTACGAGCAAAACAGGAATCCCAAGCAGCTTGGCCTTATACTCTATCTGCTTTTGCAGATCATAGTACGACCAACTGTGCAAAAGGTACTTGAAAGATATGCTTGCTCGTGCTCTCTTTCTTATTCCCTGCAAATCTTCTAGTTGTATTCCCAATCCATGTTCTTTAGCATATCGTACAATAGTTGTACTTGCCTTATGTGTTAGATCTTTTACAATTCTTTTTTCTCGGTCCTCAAGCTGCTCAACCTTGCCAAATTTGCCTTGTTTTTGGAGGCTTTTTCTTTGAAAGCTATATTTCTTGTGAATATGAGCAGCTTTCTTGCCAAGCTTGAGCACTTTGCCCGTTTGCGGATTGGCCGCAACAGCACAATGTCCCGTTGTGTTAAGATCAACCCCTAAATAGCCTGATACTTGTATCTCTTCAGCTTCGGCTATCAATACAGATACGTATGCGTATTCTTCATCTATTTCTATCTGGTTGATCTTCTCAAAATCGTTTCTGAAATAATACTCGAGCATAAGCTTTAAACAACGTATCGTTATTATCTTTTCTTGGCGATCAACCTTGATAGCCTGCCCAGGTACCGTTAGCTTCACTCGCCGCACTTTTTTTATCTTCTTATTACTCGAGTACTTCTTCAATATTTGGTTAGAGATCGCTGAAGGTAGCCCCATCTCCTTAACATCTCGCGATGTGCGGCTTCTTGTTTGTAACCCAAAACTCGCTACCTGCCTCGCTTTTTCTAGCTCTTGCCTAAAATCTCTTTTATGCTTTATCTTATACGTTAAAAGCACTTCCTACTAATCCTCTTTTCCTCTATCTATTAAACAATCCTCAAATGTTTAACACATTTGTACTTTGTTTGCAACTCTTCATCCACGCGCTAAAGCACGTGGCTTTCCATTGCATAGTAAAGGGGTAAGAGCTTTGCAATACACTTGCCAATGTCATAATTTTGTTGTAGAGTTAGTATGTCTTTATCAACTCTTTCAAGGAGCTTCTTTATGTTGCACTATCATGCACCGCAAAGATCACAGAGAAAACAGTCCACACGTTTCGCTACTACCCGCTTCTCTTCTCTAGCTTTCCTATCTTTCCTATCAATTATTGTGCTTCGCGCACAGTAAATCTCCCGCTTTTTTGATTCCTAAACGACTTTAAAATTCCAACGTTCTACCACATCGTTGGAGAAGTCCAGAATTATAAGTTTTTTATTACCAATATAGTATTAATCGTACATTTACATGCAAGGATTTTCTATGAGCGTAAAACATTATATGCTTTTAACCGTATTTTTTACTTTTTCATCATTAACAACCCCCATGGAACGACCGCCCGACCAACGGGTCCATGATCATATTCGTGCTGGCACCGCTCTCGTGATGGCCTGGGCAGGCCTGAATTACTTGAGAACCGTATACCACCAGCAAATGTATCCGCAACAACACACCTTACGAGGATGGCGAAACCCAGCATTTCGGTTTTTATCGACTTTTTTTGGCTCGGCAATTACCCAACAGGTCAACTCAAACATCGTTGCCAATCCAGAAGTTCGCCGATTGTTTTGGCGTACAACTTTAAGAAGCGATGAAGCTTCACGGTCGTCATTGACTAATAACCAGCAAGATAACAACACCGTCTATTCGAAAGACTGATAACATGAAAGCCCTATATATAGCAATAACCTGCTTATATATGTTCTCTTTGATAGCCGCACCGCAAGATGATCAACCCATCAGGATAACGCGCCTATCACCAAAGCATAAAAAGCAGCCACCTGCAGACATAAGCTTGATTCCTTTTGGCTCAACTTTTACCAATCACCTTTTTGCTATGGAGTGGACTGCCAAAAAAGGCTGGCATAATGCTCGGATTGAGCCTTACAAACCCTTTACCTTCGAGCCAGCATCGTTGCATTTACACTATGGCTCAGAAATTTTTGAGGGAATGAAAGCCTTCAAAAGAGCAGATAATAAAATAGCTGTTTTCCGGCCACGTCAACACTTTGAGCGGATGAACTTGTCAGCGCGTCGTATGTGTATGACGGAAATAGATGTTGACTTTGTCATAAAAGCACTCAAACTACTGATCAAAGAAGATAGCGAATGGGTGCCTTCACTAAAAGGAAGCTCCCTGTATATTCGGCCTACCATGATTGCAACAGAAGCAACGATTAATCTAAAAAGCTCCGATCGCTTCTTGTTCTTTATTATTCTCTCGCCGGTCACCACCTTCTACAAGGAAGGGTTTAAGCCGATCTCAATCTTGATCTCTGATACGTATACACGCGCATCCATTGGCGGCGTGGGCCAAGCAAAGACAGGCGGCAACTATGCTGCAAGCATGCTTGCCCAACAAGAAGCAAAAAAGCAAGACTGTTCTCAAGTGCTTTGGCTCGACCCTATAGAACGCAAATACCTTGAAGAAGTTGGGTCCATGAATATCTTTTGCGTGATAAACAATACAATCGTTACTCCGGCACTAACCGGCACTATTTTACCAGGTATCACAAGGAAATCGATCATTGAATTAAGAAGTAAAAAAGTTGTTGAGCGGCCTATCGCCCTCAATGAGCTCTTGGAAGCAATTGAATCCGGTGCTTGCACCGAAGTATTTGGTACGGGCACCGCTGCCGGCATAACACCGATTGGCACATTGCGCTTTAAGGGCAAAGACTACGTAATTAATGGCAACAAGACAGGCCCTATAACACAAAGCTTGTTTCAGCAGCTTACTGCTCTTCAGCAGGGCACCGAAAAGGATCGCTTCGGTTGGCTGGAAACTGTCAATTAGAAGCCTTTTCCAATCGCGTGCTTACCTCGTGGCCGTGTGCGCACACGGCCACGCCAGCTTCTTTATTTTAAGCTGGCAATCTAAAAAAATTTGTTTATTCTATATTATAGTATTAACTGAAACACTTTTTAGGAGAATGACATGTATTGGAAAAAAACGTTTCTGGCTGCCGTTGCGATTGGCAGTCAATTAGGAACATCTGCCATGTGGTCCATGGAGCGCCCAGGGGGTTCCGGAGAACAAGACTCTGGTTATTGGGGGTACCCGAACCCTGATCAAGCCTTACGCCAGAGATTCCCACAAGCCGGACAGCAACAAAATGGATTCGCCCCATTGCCGCAAGTACCTTACTACACAGGCCAATCTGGCCAGGCATTTCCCCAGAATTCCTATCAACAGCCAACCTACCAACAACAGCAGCTTCCAATATACCACCAACCAGCACAGGTCGCCCAGCAACCGAGTTCTTGGCCGCTGGCACCAGGCAACCAATGGCAGCAGCCACTCGTCCCCTATGGCACTCAACCTCTCTCACAAGGTAGCACTTCGCTCAATTCGCATACTGCCAATTCTTATACACAACTCGTGCAAGTTAATAATGAAGCAAGACCACCCAGCATCCGCGAAAATTACGTGCTCGATAGTAAGGTACTTAAGCTATTTAATGAAAAAATGGCAGACGTAATTCTCTTGCTCAGGAAATTCTTTGCCTCGCGAGGAACAAGCCTTACGGTACAGGAAGCAAATGGCTTGATCGAACAAATGTCGCGAGAAATGAAACAAGCTACCATACAGCAAGAAAACTATCTGTTACGTGATTACGCACCATATGACCTTCTAAGCGGAATAGCCGCCGATGAATGGGAAGCGCGCCAGCCTCAACATACCTTGCTGTATAATCTTTTGAGAACAGCGGTTGCATATGAACATGCAGGACCACAAGGTAGCGCGCCCCATATCATAGCAGCAATAATCTCTTTTCCCCTTGCTACTTACTTAACGGGAGTATTATTGACATCAGAGATTAACCCAACTATTGCTTTAGCCCTCTGGCCAGCAATATGGCTTCTCTTGTACGTTATTATCGATCGGCCCTTGGTCAATTTAATAACGAGGCCAGCCTTTGAAGATAATTTAGCGGCATTAATCAACATGGTTCGGATGGTTTACGATGACATCCATATGGATGATTCTAGTAGAGCTTACATTTTTCAGCTTTGCAGCCAGCAACCTGTACCAAGAGCCATAAGAGAAGTTTTTGATCATCTCTGCCAAAACGTTCAGCAAAGCGGTTCATAATCGGGTAGGAGGAAGGACGTAAGTCCTTCCGACCTCCCACACCATACGTACTTAACGCGAATTCGATCTAAGCCGGTAAACCAAAAAAAAGAAAATTGGCTGCAAGAGAGGGCTTTTTTTGCCTAAATGAGTAAGCAATTAAGGCAGAAAAGATGGAGGACAAAAAATTAATTGGGCTTCTATGTCTGGTATGCTCAATAGAAATAGATGATTTAAAATTGCCGATAGCAGATTCAGCCAACCCTCTCTTTTTAAGTAACAATTTGTCAAAAATATTCATCAGTATATTCTTCATATTAGTGCGTATTTTGGTAACAAAGTGAACTCCTTTATCATAAAATTCTTGAAATGTATCAGACTTAAGAATATATCCTTTGTCACCAAAAAGTTTGCCAGTTATTTGCTTTGTTAAGCTATTAAGCACATCATAATTATTATCAGCAATATTGCCTTGAGTTAACAAAAAATCAACAATCTCGCCAAAATGGTTGAAAACAAGGTGTAATTTAAAACCAAAGAACCAATCAATGCTTGTTTTCCCTCTTTTCGCTATCCCTTTAAAAACTTTGTTGCTGTGAATTCTTTTGTTGTGGCATACTTTTAGAGACGAGCTGTCTATAAAGGAAATACCCGTGCATTTTCCCAGACATTTCATTCTTAAAAATAGGGCTAGAGTGAGCAATGCGTATTTCATGAGCTCTACGAATCTGTTGTAACTTACTAATTGCTTAAATTCTCCTGTTAACTGTACCAATACATGCTTACAATAATAATCTTTAAATGTTTTATACCCAGAGCAATGATAATAAATCATAATGGTCATAATCTCACAGAGTTGCAGCCTGCTCTTTCTTTTCCTCTTTTTTCACCTTGCAGAGAAGCCAGGCATCCACTTTTTTCAACGTCTTCGCAAAAATTCGCAACGTGGTAAAATAGAGTAACGAGCATGGTCACTTCTCCTTTTTTTGGGTTTGAATTTTAAAAAAGGATAGTACTTTGCTCGTTTTTTTCTACTTTTTCTTATGTCGAATTCGCGTTAAATTAGGATGCCTAAGATAGAAAAATCCTAAATTAGCTCGAGAGCTTGCTGTACCTTGATCTGCGGCCTGCTTCAGGTAGAATTCAGTCTTTTCCAAATCACCTTTATCTTCGTAAGATAACCAGAGATCACTTTGATTACCAATAATCTCATGAGAAACAGAAGATTCTTTTAAGGGAAGCGTCAAGGTGCTTGGGCCTTCTGCATTAACACAAGTTATCATGCTTATAAGTAGCAAGAAGAAATAGTTTACTTCCATGATCGATAAAATTCTCATGTGATGGTTCTTTCTTAAATTATAACATTCCAAATTAAATAATTCGCTTTTCTCATCTGTTAGCTATAATTTTGAAGGTTACTTTATAGAAAAGTATTCGGAAGGGTATTGAAACGCCCCTTGAATCAGTCGATTGTTGGAGCTAAACTTAATGCCCTTTGGTTCATGCCTCATGCACGTAAAATCATGTCTAGGTGCTAGATTTAAGCCTGCATCCTTCAGATATTCTTCTAGCTCTTGTTCTCTTTTTAGCCATTGATCTACTTCTTTTTCTTTTCCTTGTAATGCATAAAGGGTTGCTAAATTACGGATAGCTATAAGAGACATATTACCCAATGCCTGCTTAAAATAATATTCTGCTTTTTCAAAATTTCCTTCTTCGAGATAGCGGCAACCTAAATGATTCTGAGCTTCTATCAATCCTTTATGTGCAGCATTTTCTAGATACTTCTTTTCTAGTTCTTCTCCAAGTAGGCTGTTTACCACACAGGAATATTCTGCTTTTGCTAGCCCTTGACTTGCCGCTTGAAGTAGATAGTGGTTCTCTAGCTCTTCTAGCTCGTCGCTCAGCAGTTCTTTACCATTCTCGCTGAAAGCATTCTCGCGCAGGGCATTGTAAAGTCTTGATAACTTGAATTGAGCCTCAGCATCTCCTTCATCTGCATACGCTTTATAGTATGCTATGTCTTTCATAAGCTGCTCGCTTTTCTCTACTTTTTGCGCATAAAGGCTTGTAGATAGTAGTGTGATTATTAGTAATCCTATTGAAAGCAACATTTCATCTCCTTGCTAAAATATATAAAAATTCATCTTTAAAATATCTTGCTACTACATATGTAGTAGCAAGTCAAGAATTCTTGTTGAGTTGAATCTTTTAGTATGTTCGTAGCGCTCACTTAAGACCGCTAAAAAAACCCGCTGTTTATGCGGCGGAGCGGCGGTTTTAGCAGCGTGCACCGTTCCCGTGCTGGAACTGAGTTTTACCTTACTCAAATAGTAAACATACTAAAGCCTGAAGCTGAAAAACCTAGAAGAATTTCTCAAAATCATGAATTAATAACAACCATCATAGAGCTACCGCTCAAAATTATACGCTTGATGCGATAGTTAACGAAGTAAATCAAAGTGGCTATCGTGGCACAACAAGTAATAGATTACAACGAACACAGGTTGTCGCATATTGGGATTGCCTTAGAATGGCATATAACATATTGCGGCATCTTATAAGCAAAAACTGCTTAGTACAAATTACATGAGGCGCAACAATTTTGCAGACTTAGTGACATAATCCTATAAATGGCTTGGGATCTACAAAAATTTTTTGACCTTTTTCTACTTCCGTGTTAATTTCCTAGTAAAATGCCTTTTATATTGGAAAAATTATGGTTGAAGAACTTTTAAAGCAGAATGAGGGAAAAACCCTCGAGTTCAAAGAAAATGCTGATTCATTGGATAGAATTGTGCGTGCAGCTATTGCATTTGCAAATACTGCTGGTGGAATAATACTTATCGGAGTTCGTGATCAAACGCGCGAACTTGTGGGTCTTCAAGATCCGCTTTTGGAGGAAGGCCGGATTGCTAATGCATTAGCCCATCTTGTTGAACCACTTTTAATTCCTGATATAGAGATTGTTTCTTATCACAATAAAGAGCTGCTTCTTATACGTATTGCCCATCAAGGCGGTCCTTTTTTTATAAAAAAATTAGGAAAGGATAAGGGTACTTATGTACGTCTTGGATCGACAAACAGGTTGGCTGACACAGAAACACTGCAAGCATTAATACTTTTGTCGAAGAATGTCTCCTTTGACCAGCTTCCCTGCTTGGATGCCGAAGAAACTGATATTGATTGGCGAGTGGCTGAAGACTTGTTTAAACGAGTTAAAAAAGGACTCACTAAAGCAAACGCCGAAGACATAGGGCTCATAATAAGCAAGTCGCGTGCCTATCATCCCACCAATGGTGGTATTTTATTGTTTGGGTTCAATCGACTGAGATACTTTCCCGATGCAATTGTTCGTTGTGCTCGCTTTGCCGGAATTGAGCGAGAAAGCATCATAGACGAACTAGAGATAAGCGATCTTTTGCCGCTTGCTATAGATCCAGTCACAGCATTTATCGAACGAAATACACGGACAGGAATAGAGGTTGGTCGCATTGAACATAAAAAAGTTCCGCAATACCCTCCAAGAGCTATAAGAGAAGCCATTACCAATGCCCTTTTGCATACTGATTATGCCATGAAGGGTGTCACTATCACAATTGGAATATTCGATGATCGGATTGAATTTACTAATCCTGGAGGACTTACTTTTGGACTTACAATGGAACATGCGCTTGAAGGTTCATCTCGTCTGAGAAACCGTGTCATAGGCAGAGTATTTAAGGAGTTACATCTTATCGAGAGATGGGGATTGGGCCTTAGAAATATAATCGCTCAATGCGTGCAGATGGGGCTACCCCGCCCAAAGTTCGAAGAACTGCATAATCGATTCAGGGTGACCCTGTATGGTTTACGCACAGAAAAGATGAGACTGAAACCATGGCAAGAATTATTAGTAATGCATTTAAAAAAGAATGGAAAAGCAACGCCTACCGAAGCTGCCCGAATTTGGAATCTTAGCGTGAGAGCAGCACGCATGCGTTTAAAAGAGCTTATGGATGCTGGTGTTATTAAACGAATAGCCAGCTCTGAAAAGGACCCTACCGCTTTTTATATTTTGTCCGAAGGGATAGAAATCTAAGAGCAACACGGAAATTTTTTGCTTCCGTGTATTTCCCAGTAAATTTCCTAGTAACAAAGGATACCAGCGCAACTGTTTCTTCTTAAATATTATAGCCATCATAGAATAATCAACACGTAGAAAGGTAACAGGCCAGCCCCCATAAAAGGCTAGCCAAAATTAGGGCATGTCCCTAATTTTTTAACCAAAGCAAAATAGAAACGAAAACAAGAGCACCCTTAAACATAGTGCAAGTTTTATCAAAACGGCTTGCTATTCTTCTAAATTGCTTTATTCTATTGAAAAATCTTTCTATTTGATTACGCTCTTTGTAAATAAATGTATCATGAGCGCAAGGGTTTTTACGATTTATTTTGCTTGGAATAACTGGTATGATGCCTCTATCGACAAGTAATGATCTTAATTCGTCTGAATCATAAACGCGATCAGCGATAAGATATTGACAATCAAAAGTTAGGAGATTATAAACAACAGACATTTCATGAGCTTCTCCTCCGGTTAATTCAAAATTTAATGGGTAACCGAAAGAATCTACCTGAGCATGAATCTTGGTGGTAAAGCCTCCTTTACTTCTTTCTAGAGCTTGCATACATTGATTTTTTCCTGCTGAATGCTGATGTGCTCGGACAATTGTTGAATCAATCATATGCCATTCGTGATCGCCATCTTTTTTTTAAGAGGTCAAAAATTTCATCAAATTTGCCAGATTTTACCACCTATTATAGCGATTATATGTTGTTTTCCAGCTACCAAATAAAGGAGGCAAATCTCTAAATGGTGCTCCAGTTCTTATTATCCAGCATACTGCTTCTATAAATAGCCTATCATCTTTTGCTGGCCTCCCTGCTCGCTTTACCTTTGTAATCAGTATTTCAAGCTTTGACCACATCGCATCATCTATTACTTTTCGAGCCATTTTTTCTCCTTTTTAAATGGCTCTATTTTAGCATTTTTTATTTAGGGACAGAACCTAGAAAGTTAGCTGAAGCGATAAGAGCTGAAATAATAGAAATAAGTGAAGGCAATGTTGGTAGTCCATACATTCATAACACTTCAACAAATATTGCAGCTGCTTTCAGAGAAGCTGAAAGAAGAGCGCCAAGTGTGCTTTTTATCGATGAGATTTCCGGATTGATCCCCAAAAAGAGATGCCCTTTCTTCTTCTAGCCAATATCGTGAAAGTGAAATTGGTGAATTTTTGATACAAATGGAGAGTTGTGTAAAAAAGAAGATTCTTGTTATAGGCGCAACCAATTTTCCTGAGCGACTAGATCCAGCAGTTTTGCGTTCCGGTAGAATAGATAAACGTATTTTTATTCCACCTCCAGACTTAGAATCAAGAGCTGAGCTGTTTAAGTTATTACTTGAAGGTCGGCCATGTTCAGATGATATTAATTTTGATAAATTAGCATATGATACCGATAGTTTTTTGTCCTCTGATATTAAATTACTGGTTAACACTGCGGCATTAAAAGCTCTACAAAGCAATATGCTAATTTCCAGGAGTATTTTATTGGATGAAGTTACTTGCTTCACACCTTCATTAAATAAAGATGAGATTGATCGTTATCTGAAATTTGCATCATTCCAAAGAGGATCCCACTAAAAGAAATATTGACTTCATATCCCTTCTACCAAGCATGTTCCCAGCACGTTAGCTTGGTACCAGCTATCCCGTGTATGCGTATAGCCAGCGGCAATCTTAACAAGCATATTCTGAAACCTTTGACAAAAAGATATATCTCCAGCTTAAGCAACTTATTGGTACCTCTCAAATGTCGACGCCATTCGCAAAGCTAAAAAAAATGATATATTAATTATTATAGCTGATAGAAGCCAGGTGAACCACATGAGTAGATCCTTTAACATTAAATTTGAGGTAATGCACCCCTTAACAGAACAATGTGCGATAAACATGCTGTGGAAGGCATGGCAAATAGGTGGCATGTTCAAGTACGGATTCGGCACCTTCGATAACATGTTAGTTTCTTGGCTAAAAGATCGCTGGGTCAAACTTGGCTGGTATGAAGAGGATCCTGAAGACCCCGATGCTTATTCTCCTTATGTAGTAATATCTATGTATGAAAGAGATGAATCAAGTTTTGAATTTTACTTCGAGCCAAGTGGTGCTAACCGCTGGGGCCGAGGACGCACGTCCATGGGGATAGATTTCTCATGGTATATTGAAAAAGGGCTCACTATTACTGAGGGACTTGAAATAGCGAGCTTACTAGCTCAAGTAGAGGATTATTACTTCAAGGAACCTGCTCAAGAATGGCAAGTATTCGTAGTATTAAGAAATCTATATTGGCCATTTGGACCACCCTTTTTTGAAAAGCCAAATGAATTATTAGAAAAAGATTGGCAACATTTAAGAGATACGCTCGATAGATTTATAGCAAATGGTTTGTTGGCAGGGTGCATATTTGAACCTTACGTACTTGATGAGGCCACTGTTTCGAAAGAATTTCTTACCTTAAGAGGAAAAACGGCCCGGGGTGAAGATATTTTAGTTAAGACTCAACGGTCGGAACTTTGGCTCATGCCAGCTGATCCCGCCTATAGACCAGCCAATATTCGCCCCTACTTAGAGCTGCTCAACAGTTTATTGAAAGGCTTCGAAATTAATGCGCTACAAGCAGATAGTCTCGCGCTCAGAAAACAATAACCGAAAAGAATAAAAGAAATATTTGATTTAAGTTTGCTTAAGGATAGGCTTTTAAAAAAGCTTATATTTATTTTGCTAATTCTTTAACGGACTGGAAAAGCATGAGTATAGCATCTTTCTTCTCCCATCATAAAATCTCACTTAGAATAATTTTATCAAGTTTTTTTCTTTATTCTGCCTTACCTGTGGTGGCGCAGGGGCCTGGATTTGAAAACGAACTCGAAGTTGAGCTCGCGTATCAAACATTAGCCCGGACAACAAAAGCTTTCAAGACTGGATCCAAAGAAGCCATCAAATCAGCATTGGAACATCCCGTCAGAACTGCTTGTGGTGTTGCGCTATCATTAGTCATCGGTGCTTTGCCTGTGCAATGTAGCAAAGCAGTCCAGACTATCTTAGTGGGAGCATTGGTTGCCGAAATAGTTACCAATAAGCAGCTCCAAGAAGAGTTAAGCAACAAATCAATGGATGAAGGTTTTGAAATACTGGTGGCACATGGTGGCTATCTGTTGACTAACCTGGCATTATACCAGACGCTTGGCACCGTGGCATCGGTGGGCTATAGATCATCAATTTCACGTCTTGCGCCATTTCTTAAAGATGCGATCCCTCAAGGTACCTTTACAGCAGGCCCTGTAAATGGCTACACTCTTGGCGCTCAAGTCAAAAATGGAGATATCACCGTTGGCGTGGCGCGCCTTATAGATGAAGAATCAATACGTGTAGTCGGCCTTCAATGGGCAAAAAGCGGCCACAAAAGGTTTTTTTCTGCTAGGGTGCATAAAGCTGATTTTGCAAAAGGAAACATACAAACATCCGAGCTGCCTGTTGACCTTCCTTTCTTTAAAGCAACTCCCGAAATCACTTCAGAGATACCCTCATCAGCCAACATTTTTCGCACCGCATTCTCTACCACAATCCCTCCCCGTAAATCTTACCCCAGCGCGTCTTCTGCTAGGGATGTAAATCCCTCTTTTACCCCAGAGCAAAAAGAGAATTACAAAACGGCTTTAGAGATGCTTAGAGAACATGACCAAAGCCTTATCAATAAAGCTCGTCGCAACTTAGCAAGAAGGCCGCTGCAGCCCGATTTACGTTTCAATGGATATAGACACTATCTACATTGAAGATATTGAGCAGCTAAACACATCACCAATTAATGAAGCAAATGTTCAATTAGCGGACGAGATATTCTCGAGTATCCCAGAAGATACTATCTTTTATGGTATCGGGGATCGTCATACGCTCCGCGAATGCATTCTAAAAAATACATTCGATCTTACCAAAATCGAGCCTTTGTTAAAAGATTTAATCACCCCTGAATATCTCATGAGCGACTAGGATAGCTCATTAAAACGTTTGCTTATAAGCGGATTTAGCGACAATAAAGGTGCTCTAGAAAGTGCTCGTGATTGCGGCATGCAAAATTGCTTCTGCCGATGCAGGAAGATTTGTTCTGTAGTGACGTTTTTCAAGATTCTTATTTTTTGCCGATCAATCGCTCTGACTGTACGAGCAAGACTCCCTTTTTGCCAATACAATTTACCGTTTTTAGTCTATTTTTAAAGCGTGATGTCTATAGGTTCGCCTACCCGCAGCAAAATTTGCGGAACTAAGAATATCCAAAGCGCAATTTTCCGGTACCGTAATACCACCAAGTTGGAAAAGCCAATTTGCTTAATTAAAGAATATCAGGTAATATTCAATAAACTAAAGCGAGATGGGCAAGAAGCAAGGACTCGGTAGTAATGAGGGGTGTACGCAACCTTTTATTACGAGGACTGGCTTTATGTTTATTAAGGCTTTCATACGGCATGCTCTTGTCTCTATTTTTTCTCTATTAGCAATAATATTTTGTCGAGCAAGCACGGAGCCCCGGGAGGGCTACCACGTAATTATTACGCGTGACGAACCGGCATCCCGCCACATACCTAAGCTGCGCGGCCAAGAGAGCCCAGAAAAAGCAACACACTGCAAGATCATGAAGAATGGTGAGCAGATTGCGCAGGCTGATGTTGTACATGAGGTGCGCGGTAAGTTCAAACAAACGGAAATGGCGAAGCCTTTTTCGCTCATAGACGCTCGTAATTTGCAGATACGCTTTCAGGAAGGTGATAACTGTTTTCATTTGTCGGTGGATCTCAAAGGCGATATCGCGATTCACCAACTTGAGATGGCTGATTCATTTTCGCTTGAGGTGTCTGGCAGTGGCAGAATTACCTCCCAGACGCCGATTTCGCTTAAGAAAGACTTGGCGATTAGTATGCCTCGAGGTGTTTTCTGGAGTGGTAGTAAGGCCCACTGGCATGTCGGCGGCCAAGCTGATTTGTCATGTGAGGCGGTGGCAATTGGAGGAAGGTTTGAGTCAACGGGGGATCTATGTATCAAAGCAAACAGCTATAAACAGTTCTATGGCGGAGCACAAACAATTGAGGGTAACCGATACCACGCTACCAATAGTAACGGATATCCCTGGACATGTGTTGAGTATGATATGGTATCGCCAAAACGTTCATTGGTGATGTCGCAAGGGAATATCTCCCTTACTGCCAATCACGTTGGTATTTATGGCGGCATTCTGCATGCAAAAGAAAATATTATTGCTAATATTGACCAAAAATTTCAGCTTCTAACGCAATGTAATGATCATAAGCGTTGTGAGACCTATAAAGAAGATACTGGCTGGATCTTCAAAAACATGGTTACTCGAGCAATCGCTGATTACTTCGAGAGCTGCGACGATGTAGCAATCCTGCAAGCGGGCAAAGATTTCAAGCTCATGCTTCAGGGCCAGCCGGTGAAGATACATGATATCAAGCACTATCCGGCATTTGAAAGCACAGGCCAGATTGTTATTGGGCAAGAGGCTCATGTCTCATCATCAAACAAGCAAGGGGTTATGCATAATCATAAGCCCGACGTAGATGATCTGAGATCTTATGGCCCAATTTCTCTCTCATTTGCTCAGTTTATCGATCCCACCACTACCATTCTCTGTAATGACCCGCGCTTTATCTTTACCCATCCTTCACAAAAAGAGAGCACCGAAGAATGGCAGCCTGGCAATGAGCTTGCATTTTTTCATGGCACTCCTTTAAGCAAACCGCCTATGCTCCTCTCTTTTAGTTCTCAGGTAGAAATACTCTCTCGGCTGTTGTTTGAGCTCGGCCTGCCCGCACTTGGAAGTGAAGGTGACTTTGCCGCCCAACTCCAGGAGCTTCAGCGTGTTGGCTATCTTGTAGCCCTTATCAATGGTAGGGGAATAGGAAAAATGAGGAAGAAGGAGCCACTACCTTGGGGACAAAGTAAACCACGAAAGTCGTTGAAAGATCAGCCGCAAGAAACCAAGGTCGAATTGGCTGAGGAAGAAAAGCAAGAGCTCGCCAGACTTCTCAAGCGCTACAGCCATAAAATTAATGGTTATCCTTCATGGCTCAAAAGCAAAATGACGGACGTACAAGAAGGCCAAAATCTTGGAATACTCACGCAAGAGCTTATACATGAGTTGCCATTTTCATTTATCTATTACCAAGTTCAAAAATTCAATGGTGCTGATTGTTTAGTCCCTGTCCTCCATGTGTGTGCAGCGGACCGTGATGCGAATAAGCGTATGGGCTCTCTTCTTGCTCATGATGTTACTATTGATAAGATGCATCGAGTCGTCAACAAGGGCATGATTCGTGCAATTAATCGTGTCAAGATACAAGCAGATACGATTATTAACAAGGCCAATAAAGTTAAAAAATACTCTGTACGAACACCATTAGAAGGCGGCGATATTATTGGCTTTGATATCGAGCTTGAAGTTCCCCAAGAT
Source organism: uncultured bacterium (assembly GCA_963722385.1). GTDB lineage: Bacteria > Babelota > Babeliae > Babelales > Babelaceae > CAVRKK01. Next base: position 1,246,510 of record CAVRKK010000002.1, on the reverse strand, counting down.
GCCGTTGGTAAAGCGGGTATTAAGAACATTGGTGGCTCTATTGTGGGCAAGCAGAAAGTATCGCTCTATGCCAAGCAGGGAGACATCACCAACACGGTTCTTTTGGGAAGCCATACCTTAACGTGGGACCCTGGCTTTTTTGGCAGACTCTTCGGCCATCAAAGCTCTTCGCAAGTAGTAGATTTCTATCCGGGAAGAATTACTTCTGAGGGCAATATTGAGCTCATAAGTGAGGCGGGCACGCTGCTTAATGAGGGATCAAAGATTTTTGGTGCTAAGAATGTTCATTTGAAAGCGTATGGTGATGTTGTTTTCAAAACACTTACCAACAAGCATACAACATATAGCGGTGCGTCGCTGCAAGGCTTATCGATCAAGCAGGTGGTAAAAGAGGCAATGACTATGGAGTACTCAGAAGTCGCTGCTGGACAGAATCTTACGGTTGAGTCCACCAATGGTTCAGTCAAAAGCTATGGCGCTTCTTTTACTGCCATTCGTGATGCCTTGTTCAAAGCAAAAAAGAATAACGATCTTGCCATAGTGACCAAAACGCTCAAAGGCGAGCAAAAGCAGCTGGGGCTTGATTTGTTTGGGCTGTATGCCACGAGCAAAAAGCATCTGCAGGACCATATAGTCAAAACTGAGATTAATGTTGGCGGCAAGGTAACCTTTGAGTCAGGCGAGGACAATGTGCTTGAGGCAGTGGCTGTTTATGCAGGTCAGCCTATTCACTTGATTGCAAAGCGCAATAATATTATCAAAGGAGCCAAACAGCGCTCATCATCAACGACTGATAGCTGGTCCTTCGGTATTACCTTTTTTGGCTCAGATGCGCTTAGTTTGCTTGCTGGCGAAGAATATCGCGGAGCTCTCTGGGCGCTCAATGATGAAGACCCACTGCTTGCCTCTATTCACCAACTTGCCACTTCGGCAAGCACTGCTGACACCCTTGCAAGTACGACAATCATGGGTATCGAGGCTCTGCGCTTGTTTAATCAGTACAAGCAGAAAGAAGGCAGCACTGGCAAGTTCTTGGCCAAGCGGCTGGGTATTGCCGATGCTCAAGGCTCCTTCGCGCCTGATTTATATTTCAATATCGCACATGATACTATACAGCGCAAGCAAACCATTACGGTGCCAAGTCACCTTTCTGGTCAAGAAGTCCAAATTGAGAGTGGTGATGATGTTCAGGTGCTTGATGGAACAACCCTGGAGGCCGAGAAAGCGACCATTAAGGGACAAAAATTCTACGCAACCGCAGCAGAACACACGGTTACGGTTAATCAACAATCACAGAGCGTGGGCATAACGAGTAATGGTACCATTGATGCGTCAACGCAGACAGGCACTTCATATACGGTGACGCATGATAATGCGCAAATAAACGCCGATACCTTTATCCTCGACGTCGAAAATGCAGAGCTCGAAGGAGCCCAGATCCATGGTAAGTCTACGACCCTTAACATTAAAGATAACCTGATAGTGGAATCAGTTGAGGATACTCACTATAGCTTTTCGAGCGGTGCTAGTGCCTATGTTGGTTCAGCGGCTGGTGGCGCATATTATGCTCAAAAAGAGACCTATGACCATAAAGTTAGCCAAGCTTCAGGCATTGAGGGCACCGAGCATCTTGAGGTGCACGTCGGCGATACGCTCGATCTCACGGGCGCTTATATAAGCAGTGACTCAACCAATGCCACCGTCAAAGCTCGCCACCTCGCTTCTGAAGATATTCATGAAGGCAAAGAAACGCGCGGCTTTAGTATTGGCGGCAGCTTTATACCTAACGGTGATGACCTTGGTCTCTATGGCATGATCGATGGGCGCTATGCTTCTAAGTCGAAAGACGGTATTACACGGGCAACCATTTCCGAAAACATAGACCTTGATATTTTGGGTGCTGCGATTGCTGAGTTAAATCGCAATATGCGCATGATGCAAGAGACATATGTTGAAGATGAAACCGTTCTACGCTTGGTGATACCAATCATCAACCCGTCAAAATTTGCCCAGAATATGCAGCGCATTAAAGAGTTATTTGCTGAAGGCGGTGATAACCGGGATGCGATCAATCAAACAATGAAAGAGGCTGCAGAGGAACAGCGAGAAGAGATTAAGCAGCAAGCGCGGGATGCTGAGGAGAAGCTTCTTAACGAGTTCCTTGAGCAGAAAAAGAAGCAGGGAGAGCCGTTTACGTCACATGAAGCAGAGTTCGCCGAAAACATGGCATCAGGGCAGCCTGCAGAAAAAACTGAAGAACTTAAGGACCTGCTCAGGGAAGATTTTGATCAAAAATATCCTGGCACCGAGGGATACGCTGCGCAGGAAGAGAATGAGGACTTTGAAGAGATTAATCTTGATGACCAAGCAGGTGAATATAGTCAGGGGTGGCCTGTTGAATCAGCTTCGTCAGAAGAGGCAGCAGATCCTGTAGAACTAAAAGACTTGTATGACATCTATGAGTTCAGCACACAAGACGGCGACACCGCCAAAAAGATCATAACAACAGATGTTACTCAAGAGGATTCACCGGGTCTGGATAATCTTCACACAATCATGGTTAATGATCAGCAATCGGCGGATGCCTTAACCGCTTCTGAACAAATTTACCAAGAGCTCGAAGATATTTTTCAAGCGCAGGCGAACCAAGAAATGCTCTACGATGAATCAGCTTCATTTGTTCGGCCGCTCGTATCGACCGTGCTCGACTTTGTGCCGATTGTAGGCAACGTTAAATCTGCTGCTGAGCTTGGCCTTGGTCGGGATTATATAGGCGGACAGGATATTGGATATGGCGAACGGGCTTTGCGTACCGCTGCCGTTATATTCCCCTACGTAAAACACTTAAAATTTGTTAGAACAATACTTTGGCCAGTAAAACTCTTGGCAAACAAGACCGGCAAGAAACTAAAAAATCTGAAAGGTAAGGTTTCTGCCATCGGTCCCTCATTAGCAAGTTATGCTTTGCCGGAACTCAGGGCCTGTACAGCAGCTGGGGAATTAATAAGCAAAGCCTCTACTACTCGCTTCGTAACTAACCCAGCAAAGCTCATCAAAAGTGCGAGGGGGGCTGCAGATGCTGGTAGAGAGATAATCCTAGGCAAAGTTAAAACCTTTGAGCAAGCTCGAAACAAGGCTTTTGAAATCTTGGATCAATTGGGCTTTTCGGGACTTAATTCTCAACCTCATATCGGCGGGGCAGGCTTAGGTGAGGGTAGAATTGTTGGAAGAAAGTTTCCTGGAAAAGGCAGGTGGAGATTGGATTGGGCCCCAGACAAGGGTCCTCATATACATGTGGAGGATTTTACAATGGGCAAGGGTGCTATAGGAAACAACCTAGTAATACTCTTTGAAGGAACAGAGGAAACTGTTAACAGTCTTTACAGACACCTTAATAGATAATTAAGGAAATAAAATGAATTAGAGGTACCTCAGGCAAACAAAATGTTACAATAATTAGACATAGGGCAACCTGTGTACTTTTTAACGTATTGAAAAGTACGCGTTTCTTTTTGTTCAATACGGTTGGTCAATTGAAATAGTACGCAACATAGATATGAACCAAGATATTTATGAACAACTGTTAGCTTTGATTAACGAGAAAGGCTAAATTTATCTTATGGAATAATAAATACTCCTGCCTATAGAAATGTTAATGATGTTTATTGCAGCCAGCTTAGGTAGGACATTTTATCATATCTTAAGATGTGTAATTGATTTTTATCATGGAAATTACTCCGAATCGCTTTATGGGTCTTAAGAATTTTCAATAGAATTAACGATGGTCTATATTTAAGAAGCTATTTGAGGTACTACTATGGAAGACATTCTATTTAAAGAAGTTATTGAAGAAATAGGAAAGGATGTTAAAGTTATTCGAGGAGAAGCAAGCAAAAAAATTTACACTATTTTTCAAGTACTTTTCCCTTTTCGTTTCTCTGCAATCGACTGGGAAAAAATAGACAAAAAGGTAGAGGTCGATACGATCGAAGAAGTAATTACCGCAGTTAATATGTTGGTACCTAATGCAAATATGGAAACTATTGCCCTATGGGATGATGCTGACACATTTCCTTGTAAAGCAAAGTTAACGAAGTTTCTCTGGGAGATCAATACCATCACTATACTTGGTTCACGTACATGGATTTTTTGCCCTATATCTAGGTATGCAATTGAATATTACAATATTGGAGGTATTACTATTGGAGTTGCACCAGATTTAAATACTAAACTAGAAGTGGCTTATAAGAATTTTTTACAAACCAAAATAAAAAAAGAAGAATTCCCTCTTGAATATAGAAATATTATTACTGACATTATAAGCGTGGGGGAACATATAGCAGTGCTAGCAGTACGTATTCTTGCTCATGAAGAAATAGATAATGCTGATCAGCTTGTTATACAAAAAGAGTATTTGACTAAATCTGCTTGGCGCATTCCTTTTGCTAACCCTTGTCCTCTTGTAAAAATTCCTCCTGTTTTAGACTATGCACGAAAAATGGAAGAATTGAAGAGCCTTTGCTCAAACGTGCTCCTTTATAGAGAGGTTTTAAAATTGTAATATTGCTCTTCTTTTACCAATAAACAAGGTATTAATGTAGATAAATAGCGCATTAGAAAAATCTCGAGACTTAAAACCTTCAAAAGAAGAGCTTTTTCAACTACTTCTTCATTGGCGCTAGCAATTTAACATTTAGGTTTTGAAGTAACCCTGTTGAAATACACGGCTTTCTTGGGGCAATGGTGGGTAACTAGCTGTGGAAGCGTAGGAATAGGCTAAACTCTTAAATACAGCCAGGCCGGCTCACGTATACTAGCAAAGCTTGTCCAATATGGGCATAGATGATAAGATAGGCATCGCAAAGGGTGAACTATACATTGAGCTATCACAATTACATGCTTGTCTTGACACAGGCGCATGTCCTTTAACTGACCTATGAAAATGCCGAAGTCATTCAAAATGCTCCCGCAATGCTTTTACTCGCCAGCGTACTCAAGAACGCATAAACACGGCTAAGGGGGAAGAGAAAATCCTCGCCCCCTTTTTCTATCAAGCCATTGGGCCGTAGGACATCCCTAAATTACAACAAGCTTGACCAATCTTATCTAAAATATTACGCAATAAGCTTTTTTTCTTAACATGCTCATGCTTTTGCGGCATAACCTTGAGGCTGAGCAGCGACTCAGCGGAGCTATCATGCTTTGCCATGGTTAAAACAGCTGAATGGTTCCATTGCGTAATAAAAAAAGGTTCAGCAAGAAGCTCGAGCTCGCCATAATTATTTTTAAAAATCGATGACTTGATAGCGACCTCTTGCTCATTCTCGCGAACCTCAAAAAACAACCTGTAGCCTTCAGGTGTTGAATAGCCAAATTTCTGATCCTTCCCCAATTCTCCATTCTCATTTAAAATTATATTACCATCCACACTAAACATTACCGAAAGCGTATCGGCTTGAGCCTGATGGATGATAAAAAATACGCTGAGAAAAGCTAATTTTAAAGCATTCATGCTTCTTCCTCCTCGTCTAGCTATTAACTAACTACCCCACTCTATCATGTTCGTGCAGCTTCGTCTATCGCAAAGATTGACTTAAAAAGGCGCTTTGTTAAGCTAACAGGGAAATTTATTTGTTTTTGAAAGAGACACATGCACGAGCACAACAAAACGGAAAATTATGAGCTCATTCCTGCGAACAAGGAAGACGTAGAAATTAGTTTTTCAAGCTTGCTTGAGTTCATCCGAGGAAATCTCGTCTTGATACGGGACGGAACGCTCGACAAGGAAACAGTTGCCTATACTCTTGAATGCTATAATGCTCTCAGAAACCTCGAAGATTTGCCAGAAGCAACCACCCTCGCTGACATAGACAGCATATGGCTCAATGAACAGATTGAAATCTATGAAGAAGTAATCGCTGAGGACTCTCATAATCATCTAGAAGAAATAACTGACCCTGACGAAGATTCAGAGCAAAGTGAATCTGATCATGATCATCGGCTATGCGTAATTGGGATGATTGAAGAGGCGCTCACTGAACAGAAAAAAAATCCAGCGAGCGATTATGATAAAAAAGCAATCACGTTATATAATTACTTAAGAGAATCAGCCTACCTTTCTCATGCTGCGTCAATCAATGATATCGATACTGATTGGTTAGAAGCACTTGGTTATACTTTATGGAAAAAAATGGTGAAAAGGCCACAAGCTGATGCGGAGATTTCTGCTGATCAGCACAAGCTTCTGCTCTGGTCATTAATTACCAACATCTTGCACGAAAATGATGATCAAAATGGAGCAAAAGAAGCATTATATACCTATAACTTTCTTCGAGAATCAGCTGGTCTCTCAACAATTAATTCGCTCGATATGTTGGACCACCACTGGCTCAATACTTACGGATATTCCATCTGGAAAAAGCAAGTAATAACCGAATGGCATGATGACGGCATAGACGAACTATCACACAAGCTTGATCTGCTTGTTGATCAATTTGAGGAAGCGCTTATTACATTTGAACAAGACCCCGAAGACTATATCGCCCATCAAGATAAGCAATGTTGTTTCATGTTCTACCAAGAACTTATAGGCCAGCCTCTTACTGAAGCTATCGATGCGGCCTGGCTGAGAAAGCATCATTACCAGCAATGGAAAGACCGCTTTATTCGCGATTTGGTTGAATATAATCTCGCTGAAAAGCAACTCATGTTGATCCATTCTTTAGAAAATTTTCTCCCTCTCGTTGCCGAGGAGCCGGATCAAACATTCTTTGCTCGCGAGGCCCTTTATCACTATATGCTGTTGCAAGAATTTGATACCACCTTGTCTCCTATTGCTAATATTCAACAGCTACAGAGTAAATTCTTAAAGAAATATGGTTATGAGATCTGGAAAAGCTATATTGAGCATTCATTTCCCGCAGAATTTGGCATGGCCGAGATCAACCCTTACGAGCTCGCCCGCGATGCCGAGGCTGCTCTACGTGAATTTGATAAAGATCCTCATAACAAGTCAAGTGAAAGCAACGCTCTCTATAAATACAACTTTCTTCGTGAGAGACTCAGCTTGTCTCCCGTTTACTCATCAGACGACATAAATGGATCATGGCTTGCTAACCTTAAAAAACAACTCAAGCAAGTCCCTTGGTTATAGCTTGCTCTTTTTTGGCCCCTTACACTCGATGAGGCGTCATGATTAGAGTTCTTTCTTATAGCGCTGCTCAATCATGCTTTTTGAAATCCAGATTTCGTCCATACCGATCGTAGCCCTATAGGTAAAATCGTGTGCCCGTAAAAATTCCCCAATTTCACCGCCATCGTAATTCACTTCAACTGAAATGACGTCAATAGCACAGGCATTAAAATCAATGCTTTTCAGCACAAGCATCTCTGCCCCTTCCACATCAATAGAAAGGTAATCGACGTGCTTAATATTATTTTGCTGCAAAACCGTGGCCAATGGTATAGTGGCGACTTCAATAAGCTCTTTTTCACCGCCATAAACCGCCAAAGCTCCTTCAATTTTCTGTAAATGGCGTGGATCGTACAGTTCGAAGATACCGCTCAGCTGTTTAGCAGCAAGCCCTTTCACATATAAGAACTTGACCGTGCCCTCTTTATCAGTAATACATGCTTTAATTGGAACACACTCGGGACGCCGAGCAACCACAAGCTCGTATAAATCAGGCTGGGGCTCAACGCAGATACCCGTCCATCCCCGCTCTTTTGCAAAGAAATACGTATTGCTCCCTTCAATACCATCATATGCCCCCACGTCAACAAAGATGCCATTACGCTTTCCTTTGAAAACGTTGCTTTCGAGCCATTTATCTTGTTCGAATTGACCATAATAGGTCGTTTGCTCGGTCTGAGCTACAGCGGGCGCATACATAAGAACAATCAAAGAATATAATATCATGAGCATTGGCCACCTCATCGTCGATGCTTCTCTTTTTGACGATTCAGTATAGCGAGGACTCCTAAAAAACAACAGCAAAAGATCTATGAACCTGTCAGAGTAACGTTGCAGCAAGTCTACTTAATTCGCTCCGCTCAGTTGTTTCAAGGAACACCGTGCCGAAGATTGACTGCCCCATAAAGCGCTGACTCGTAACAACCAGACCATTATTGCTAAAATCGAGATGTGGCGCATCGATTTGATAAGGATCCCCCGTCATAATAACCTTGCTACCTTCGCCAACCCGACTAATAAGCGTTTTTACTTCATGCGGTGTTAGGTTTTGGACCTCATCAATAATAATAAACTGGTAGGGAATAGACCTCCCACGCATATACGTGATTGCCTCCAGGCTAATAATATGGCGGGCAATAAGCTCATCAAGCGTTGGCAAGCTTGTTTCACGCGCTGCTCGTCTCTTTTTATATTTATTTTTTTCAAAGCGCTCCGGCTCTTCCTCATGATAAATACCAACCCGTCTCTCAGTTGCATGCGCCGCATGAACGATAAAATCCATGTTGTCATATATAGGCTGCATCCATGAAAAAAGCTTTTCTCTGACATCGCCGGGAAGATACCCAATATCCGGGCCGAGTGGAATCACCGGCCTCGTCACAAGAATTTTTGCATAATTTTCGTACAAAAGCACTTCGTGCAAGGCGGCCACTAAAGCAAGAAAGGTTTTCCCTGTCCCTGCAGGCCCTATCAGCGTAATCAATTTTATAGCATCGTCAAACAGTAGATCGAGCGCCATGCGCTGCTGAATATTGCGCGGATGAATCGACCATTTAAGCTCAGGCTCGGTCACCGATTTAAACTTATTATTTCCGATATAGCGAAATAAGCGGACATTAAAGGGATTGTGGGGACTTTGCACAATAATAAACTCATTAAGCACAAAGGGCTTTTCCTGGTGCCGGGCCATTAATCCATCAGGAAACTCCTTTTTGAGCTGAACAGCAGGTGCTTCGATAACGCTCCAACCGTGATATACCGTTTGCTCATCAACACGTTCTGCTTTATAATCCTGCGCTTTAATCCCCAAAGCATCGGCTTTAACCCTCAGATTAATATCTTTGGAAAAGAGTATCACATCAAAATTGTTGCCCAATTGTTGCGCCAAGAGCAGAATTTGGTTATCAACTTGGCGCTCAGGAACTTCAAGGCTTAATAAACCCTTGCCCTCAGGAAAAAGAATTTTCAGCGTACTGCCATTATCAAGCTGGACACCATCACGTAAGCTTCCCTTTGCCGACAAAGCATCAAGAGCAGAAATCGCTTGTCGAGCATTCCGTCCCCGAAATGACGGCTCTATCTTGAGACGGTCAAGCTCCTCCAATACCATAACGGGTATACCAATCTGCTCATTCTTAAAAGACTCAAACGCATGGGGATCATCCATTAAAACGTTCGTATCAAGAAGAATTAACTTTTCACGTGCCATAATCTATAAAACCTCACTTTTACCATCGCTCGCCCATCAGAATACTTTAGCGTATACTTAAAGCACTGTCTCCTGAAATTATAACGCCACGAGACAATTTATTCATTATTCAATTTATAAATATTAGCAAGCAAAAATCAATAATAATTTTACAAACGACATTCAAGCAGAGAGATTTGCCAAAGAAAAAGGCTATGCATAAACTCGCACAGCCTTTTTAATCTAAGGTGAGCAGACATTTAGCTTATCGACTTATTCCCATTTGGTTGGTACAGTTATAACTCATCTTTCGCTGTGCTAAGTCGTCCAGAGCTTCCAAGTCTTCAACCCTCTTGCGCTCGAGCTGCTCGAGAATACTAAACTCACGAACGCCCTCGGGACATATTCCTTGATTTTTCTGAATCGCAAGATAACGATCAACAAGCTCCATCATTTCTTCACTTTTTTCATAACGTGCTTCCAGCAACAAATCCCCGTAAGTCGGCGCATGACCATTGGCACACGCACCATGATTGAATAATAGTTCGAGCAATGCCGTATCACGGCTCCTTAAAGCAAGGAAAGATACGGGACCAGACCATGGAAAGTCATGCCAGCCGCAGGTCTTAAACTCCTATTCATTAAAAAAATAATTAAAATCCTGGTTTCGATGAGTTCAATATAGTAGGCCATGCATCTTAAGTCAAATTACAATCCACCGCAAAATTTCTAGCCGTGACACATTAAATAGCAAACAGAGAAACTCTAAGGCTCAAAATTATCAATTATAATTTATTAATAACAATATAAATTCTTGACTATATAGCTTAAAATTTCTTATAGTTAATTATATAATTATTCTATAGTCACACACTACTATAAGAAAGTGCAAAAGGAAAGCTTTTGACGTGGCTCTATGCCAATAACGAAAAGGGTTATCATGAAAGTAAAAATATTGCTGTGCCTATTGTTGATACTCGGTTATAAGAATATGCAAGCTCAGCAACCGATAAACGTAACCTCATCTTTTGCTGAGGGCGTCGGGTTATCAGCGGCCATTGATTGGATAATGGACATAGCCTATCCTGACCAAAAAAATACACCCGAGTATAAAGCCAAAAGGGGCACCCTTGAAGTTATCATGAAGGCCATAACGGACCGCGTATTTAGAGACCAACTCGTTGGTCAGCTTTTTGCAACCAACGACCCGCGACGGTATCTTTTGACAGCTCTTTTTCAATCCGGCAAGTTTGCCCACAAGGGACTTCAGTTTATCCAGCAGTTCGTATCTAAGCTTCCCGATTGGTATGCAAGCAAGCATACAGAAAAAGAGTACATGACAGCATTTCCTTCGGAAGATTTTTCTCAATGGTTTCGCTCCGACATTGATCAATGTCCGGTGCAACAGACACTGTCAGAAAAAATACTTGATAAGCTTGTTACCGTGCAAGAGGCAGCATTTTCATGCGTCACGAGTTATCTCATTTCACTGGTAGCCTCACGGGTCATAACACAAGCAATGGGCCAACCACAAACAGGGAAGTCAAGCTTAATTGATTTTGGTAGATTAATTCTTCCTTCGCTTGCCGGTGCCTTCGGGACACCCTACATCGTTGATTGGGCTAAAGGCATACTCAACGATATCTCATTGGTTGAAGGGTCTCCTGCTTTTAAGGGCATACCACTTACAGCGTATTGTCATAATTGCCTACAGCTCGATTGAGCGATAAGCAGGGCCTTCGCGAATTGCTTAACATTAAATTTAAGTGCAAATAGCCTACTCGATTTTACGAGCCTAAAGAAAAAATATTGATTAGTGATCTGCTTCTTCTATAGTGTAAGAAACAGATCAAGTACACCAAAAGGAGAGAGGGTATGGTAGCAGTAAAAAAAGCAGCGACCAAGCGGACAACAAAAAGAAAAACAGCAAGGGCCGGTGCGACAACCAAAACGGCTGCGGCAAAAAAAACCAAACGCGTTGTTGCTAAAGCAAAGCCAGCGGCCAAGCGTCCAGCCGTTAAGCGCGCAGCAGCCAAACGCACAACGGCCAAACGAGCGGCTCCGGGTGCTCGCAAAACTGTCCGGGCAAAAACAGCAGCAGCAAAAACTACCAGACGGGCACCTGCCAAAAAGACAGCACGACCAGCAGCCAAAAAAGCTGCCGCAAAAAGAACAGTCGTCGCCAAGAAAGCGGTAGCACGAAAAACAACCGTACGCAAAGTTACTCCTAAGAAAAAAGAAGAACTGGCAGGGCTATTCCAAAAGCCAGGCGAATCGGCTTATGGCACACAACCATCAAGCTCAAAGGAACAACCCTTCGGGCTATCTTCAATCAAATCAGGTAGCAACTTTTTCAATAAGTAGCACGTCAAAGCAGGGGGGCACGATTTGCATGTCCCCCAATCAAGCTCTTAAGCGGCTCTATATTGCAATTATTTTGACCACAGGTCACTAAAAGAGTATGCGCCTGAATCCAGCGATCTCGAGGGATGATCTTCTTAAGCGCATCCTCGGTCTCTCGGGGAGTCTTAGTAGTAACCAACCCAAGCTCATTGGCAAGGCGATGCACATGCGTATCAACAGCGAGAGCGGGAATGCCAAACGCCTCGGCACGCACCAGATTAGCCGTTTTTCTTCCAACGCCAGGCAAAGAAAGCAATGCCGCTTCATCAGAGGGAACCCTGCCGCCAAAGCGCGTCAGCAATTCCTGAGAAACTGCTCGAAGAACTTTGGCTTTGCGCCGATAGTAATTAACCGAGTGAATAAGGTTTTCAAGTTCTGGAAGAGAGATTTTTAAGAGAGCCTCAGGCGTCCGCGCTCGAGCGAAAAGCTTCTTGCAGACTGGATACGTCACCGTATCGCGCGTGCGCAAGCTGAGAAGACAGCCGATTAACAAAACAAAAGGATCGTGATTATACTCACGATCCAACTTTGGCGATAGAGGCTCAGCCATTCCTCGCACAATTTTTTCAAGTTCATCGAGTAACAGTCTTATCGAAGACGGCTGAGCTTCCATGCGTGCTTATATACCTCCAAGGATATAAGCTATCCCTCATAACCCCCAAAATCAGCTTTAGCCGATCCAAGGTGGCCAGTGAGCAATTACCGGAGCAGGTACCATAGCAAACCCCTTTAATATTGGTTGTAAATAAGTTATACTAAATCAAACCTCTCTTAATATGCAAGAGATTTAACCTGCAACTCAGTATATGAGAAAAGAAGAAAAAAGCAACAGTAATTAAAAAGTCGACCAAAAGTTCTTATGCAGACGCTAGTTTCCCTATTTTTAAGCATGTTTTCGAGCCCTTACGTGCTTCTTGCTATTAAGGTTCTTACCTTTTTTTTTAAGTCTCTTTTTATTGGCGGACTCATACGTCTTAAATTCCGCGCCAGGGTTCCTCACCTCCTTTGGGTTTTTATTATTATTTTGCTCGTTTCCAACGCCGTCATCGACCTCAGTTGGATCGTCAAGTTACTCAAAGATACTGTGCTTCCATCATTAGGATCAATTACGCCTACGCTCGTAAGAATAAGCTGGCTTTGTAGTATTACCGAGCAATTGGCCCTATCATTTTTTATCGATCAGCTTATTTGTCCTACCCAACGAATAAAGTGGACGCCTTCTAAAGCTTTTCAGTGCTGTGGCACGTTTATTTTGCTTACCGCGCAGCTTGCCATAACAATCCTCTATTTTAATCAATACGAATTACCATATTTTGAGTCCATCAACCATACGATTAACGTAATAAGTTATTGCTTCTGCTACGCAATTCTTATTCCGGTAATATACCGTGTTCTCAATATGCTCCGATCTCGTTCGCTCCCTAAAATCGTTTCAGCACAATTGCAAACGCTTATGAAATATTCGATAATACCTTATCAACTCCTTGAGTTCGCTTCATTAATGCCTCTAGCATTATTTCTTTATAAGCAAGAGATTTACCCATTCGTAAGTCTTTCAGGTATTTTGCTTACGTACGGGCTTTATTTTGGCGCTCGTCGAATCACGAAGCTACGCTTTCTTAACACAAAAGACCATATCGACATACAATATGATAGCAATTTCATTCAAAACTTCAAAGACACCCTTGAACAGCTTGCTTATGTTACGACCCTAAGCCAAGTGAGACACCTAACTCAAAATTTTTTTAAAAAAGAACTGGAAGTTGCTCCTGGCAATACTTTTCTTTATATCCGATCGCTCGATCGCAGTCAGGCCAAAGAAAAAGCTGATAGAGAAGCAATGGACCCTGACAAATATTACACCTACCATTGTATAGAAAATATGGTGGCCCGCTTGCCCGAAAACGAAGCGCTTCGCCTCATGATTTACCAACTAAAAGTACTTATTAGGGATGAGCTCGAATTTACTAATTTTTATCAGCCAGATCCTACTATTGAAACCCTCATTAGCTTTCTTAAAAATATTAATGCTGACGTTTTCGTACCTATTTATGATAAGCAAGCGATTATAGCTTATATCACCATAGAGCACAATGCACGGCCACATCGGTTTTTCAGCTATACCGACCGTGATGAAATGCTCATCTTTGCCAATTATCTGTCAGCTATTATTAATTTGCTTAAGCATAACAATCTTCGAGCTATGCTCAAGGAGCATAAGGACGTCAAAGAAGAGCTTTACCAAAAGCACCAGGAGATTAGTCAATATAAAGAAAGCATTCGTTCGTTCCTGAGAAGCGCAAGCGAGCGAAGAATTGGCATTATTTTTTATAAAGGGCGGCGTTTTAGTTACGGTAATCAGGTTGCCCAAGAGATGCTCGGTATTGACCTCAACAAAGAAACGGGGTACGAGCTCAATAAAGAGCTCAAAAAACTAGCGCGCAATGTTCAAGAATATAAAGCGGCGCAAACTATTATGACAAAGGATAATGCTAATAATAAGCTCGTGATCGCCGGTATACCAAGCCTTGATAACAGCTATGTCATTATTACCGTCTACTATCCAGAGGTTGCCGACACCCTCCATGACAGGATCGCCCTCCTCAAAGACCCTTCAGAGTGGGACTATGCTCTTTATTTGGAAACCACTCACTCCGGTCAGCTCATCAATAAACTTATTCCTGGCTCAGGAGAAACGCTCCTCAATTTCAAAATCACCCTGCTAAAAGCAGCATTAGGCAAGAAAGCTATCTTCTTAGATATGCCCAGCGAAGATCTCACTTCGACCGTTGAGATCATCCATCACATCAGCTTGCGCTCTGAGCTCCACATGCTAAAGCTAAGCTCCCCTGAGAAAAATCATGAAGCCGCCCTCAAGCTCTTTGGCATTAATCCCTTGTTCGACAATGGCCTGCAAGACCCAGCGCTGCTCGAAAGGCTCAATGACGTAGGAACGCTCTTTATTGAAAATATTGAACTCTTAAGCCTCGAAACCCAGCATGCCCTCGCCGAGTTTATTCACTATGGTTTTTACAAGCCTCTCAGAAGCGACCGCAAAAACACAAGCAACGTTCGGATTATCTGCTCGAGTGTCCGTAAGCTGGCTGTCCTCGCACAAGAAGGCCTCTTCTCACCAGCGCTTTTACAAGAAATTACCCATACGACCGTGCGCCTTCCCGCTCTCGTTTCTCTCGAGCAGGGAGAGCTTTATGAGCTTATGGATGGCTATGTTGATCAAACACTGCGCGCAAAAGAGCTTAAAAACCTGCTTGAGTTAAGCAAAAAAGAACGCGAGCGGATTATCAACCAGGGATCCCTTATTAGCCTTCAAGAATTTAAAGAGCATATCCAATTTAGCTTGGCGCAAAAATCCAACAAAAAAAATATCCAAGAGATTACGCTTGATACCGCCTATACCATCGCTGATCCCGAGCTTTCCCAGGCCGCCCGCCTTGGCAAGCACGCCCTTAAAGACGCACGTATCATGACCATGCTCTGGAATAAATTTAAAAATCAGACTAAAATTGCAACGTTCCTCGGCGTAAATCGGTCATCGGTCAACCGCCGGTGCAAAGAATATAACCTTGAATAATGGGCAACAGATAGCAAGATTGTTCTCTACGGCAGAGGGAAGGACATGCAGCCAGTCGATTCAGGCCTTGGCAAACTGACACAACGCTTGAGCATGTTCAGGCGGTTCCTGATGGTGGGGTTTGTATTCATCATTATCCGCCTCTTTGAACTCCAAATCCACTTTTTCACGCGCTTTTTTACCCTTGGCGAGCGCAATTTTTTACGGACTGAAAAAATTATACCACCACGCGGCAATATCCTCGATGTCAAGGGACGCCCACTTGCCACCAGCCGGCCCGTTACTTCACTCTATTGGCAAGGGTCAGGTAAAAGAAGTCTCGATGCTTCACAAAAAGCAGTCGTCCAGTTTCTTGAACAACTCCTCAACAAGAATATCGAACAAGATCCAGCTTTTATGCAGGCTGAGCGCAGAAATAGTAAATTTTTGCTTGATGCTGAAATTAGTTTCGCTCTGCTAAGCCGCATCATTGAGCACTTTCCTCAGCATAAAAATCTCCTTTTTGATACGGCCTTCAAGCGCAGCTATCCTTACAGCTCTTTGGCATGCCATGTACTCGGCTATCTGGGCTCTATCACCACAAAGCCGGCAGGGCAGATGGGCCTCGAAAAAATTTATGAAAATGAACTCCAGGGAAGCTTTGGTCAAATAAGAAAGAAAATTAACTCTCAAGGGCAGCAACTTGCCCAAGAAGAAATACAAAAAGCCTGCAAGGGCGGTGACCTTGAAACCACCATTGATCTCGACATCCAACATCTTGCTGAAGACGTTTTCCCCACCGAGTATGCAGGGGTCATCTTGGCACTAAGCCCACGAACAGGCGCACTCAAGGCGGTCGTTTCACGGCCGGCCTTTGATCCGAACATGTTCATCGAGTCGCTTGATAAAACTACCTGGGAGTCTTTGCAAGATGAAAAGCAGCCTTTTCTTAACCGCGCTTTTGGTGCCCTCTATCCTCCTGCCTCGCTCTTCAAGCTCGTTACTATTAGCGCTGCCCTTGAAACAAACCTCATAACACCAGAAACAGAATGGGAATGCAAAGGCTCGCTCGTCTTTGCCGGCAGGCCTTATCATTGCAGTAATCACAAAGGGCATGGCAAACTTAATGCTCTCGCAGCTGTTGCCCATTCCTGCAATATACCATTTTATGATATTGCACAGCATATCAAGATAGATACGCTGGCAGATTATGCGCACCGTTTCGGCCTAGGCACAAAAACAAATGGCGCATTTCCGGAAAAAGCCGGACTCGTGCCAACAAGTGCCTGGAAGCAAGCAAACAAAAGAGAGCGTTGGTGGCCAGGCGAAACGCTTTCTGCAGCTATAGGCCAAAGCTTCCTATTAGTAACCCCAATACAGATGGCCTGCATGGTATCAGCTATCTGCGAAGGTTTTCTCGTGCGGCCCTGCATACTAAAGGCTGCAGCAGAAAGCAATGAACATGAAAAAAGGCCACTCGCTATTAGCCAGACCACACGATCATTTCTGAAAGAGTCGATGGCCCTCGCTCGAGAACGCGGCACCAGCCGTCGCCTGCGCAATATGAATATTGAGCTCTATGCAAAAACGGGTACCGCACAAACAAGCTCGCTTGAGAAAAGAAACTTCGGCAAAAAATATCGAGAGCATGGATGGATTATCGTTTATATTCGCTATCAAAACTATGAGCCTCTTGCCCTGCTCGTATTACTTGAAAATGCCGGCTCGTCAAGCTACGCCATCGACGTTGCCGTAGCTTTTATTAGCCGTTATTGCGTTTTGATGGATGCCGCGCAAAATGCGTAGTGCGTAATTATTTACGTACCAACGGAACTCTCGTGGTAGCTTGTCGTGCTGCACCTTTCATTCGCTTCCAAAGGTTCTTCCACATAGGTTGATGATGCTCTGCAAGAGCGCCTTCGTGAATATAAACGTTCATATTAGGCAAATGCCCTATGAGTATTTGGCCTTTTTTTGCCAGAATATCTGATCGAACTATATTGATAGAAGCAATATGATGCCCTGCAAATGCAATATAGCCAACCGTTGGGTTATCTTTAAAAACATAAACCCTGATCAAGTTGGCAAGGCGATTCTTAAACCCAGCATCAAAGGTAAATTGACCCGTTTGATCCATATAACCCATGCCACCGGCTCGGCGAGCTGTTGGTATGACAGGCGTTTTAACCTCAGTTGGTGCTCCAGGTGCATGCAAAGATAGAAGGCTTGATGTAGCTGGGACCTTTGTTTCTCGGGTTATCGCAGCATCAAGGCTTACCACGAGAAGCGACACGCTCAAGAAAGAAATTAGTAGACTTCTTGTAAACATAAATATCTCCTTTGTTTAGTTGGTTCTCTTTAATAATAGAATTTTAAACAAGAAAAAAGCAAGGGTAAATTTTATAGCAAGCTATGACCAGATCGCATTCTATACTGGATTTTTTTGATAATTTCAGCAATTATGTAAGATACTTAACCTCAATAACAGGCGGCTATGGTACCCTTAAAACTCCAGTTAAAAAATTTTATCAGCTACGGTTCTCAGGTACAGACCATTTGTTTTGAGCCCTATCACCTTATCTGCCTTTCGGGGAAAAATGGGCATGGCAAGTCAGCACTTCTCGATGCTCTTACCTGGGCGCTCTGGGGGCAAGCCCGAAAAGCATTTACCCCGTCAAAAGCAGACGAAGGACTGATGCGCCTGGGGCAGACGCACATGATGGTTTCACTGGATTTTCGCTATACGGGCATTACGTACCGCATAAGGCGCGAGTATACTCTCTTAGGCGCAAAAGCCGTAAGCCACTTGGATTTCGGCATTATCGATGAAAAAACGCAGCAGATACGTCCTTTAAGCGAAAAGACCATGCGCGCGACGCAAGAGAAAATCAACCAGACTATCAGGCTTGATTACGAATCATTTATCAATTCAGCATTTCTGCGACAGGGACAATCAAACGAGTTTTCTAAAAAGTCGTCCCGCGAGCGAAAAGAGATTCTTGCCGCCATTTTGGGAATCGACCGCTACGAGCAGCTTCGGAAAAAGGCGACTGAAAAAGCGCGAGCCATATTGCTGGAAAAAGAAGTACTGGCCCAAGGCTTGGCAGCTTTACAGAACGACATCAACCAAAAAGCAGAGGTCGAAGCAGCGCTTACGCATATCAACAAGCAATTGAGCCAAAACAACGCACGCGAAGACGCCTTAAAAGGCGTTGCTCGTGAGCTCGAAGAACGCAAGCAAGGCCTTGAAGCTCAAAAGCAAGCCTGGACACGGCTTGCCCTGGTAGAAGAGCATAACAGAGCCATGATCGAGTCTCAAACACGCTTGTTTTTGGACAAAGTCGGCATATGGCGCTCTGTGCAACATAAAAAGAAAGCCCTCGCTCTCGTGCAGGCGGCCACCGAGCAAAGAGCGCAGCTTGAACAGCGCGTACAGCAGCTCCGTGAACGACCGATGCAATATCGGCGCCTTATGGAAGAGCTTAGTACGTGCAAAGATAAGCTTCAGTCTCATAAAGAGACTCTGATCAAGCAACAAGCAAAAAGCCTCCAAGAATTTACCAATAAGAAAAGCGCTCAAGAAACAGCAGTCCGCCATTTCAAACAGCAGAATGAAGCACTTGCCCAACGCGAAGTTACTACACGCGAGGAACTTAAAAGGCTGGCTCAAGAAATAGAGCTTACCCGCGATCGGATCAAACAACTAACGAACCATACACTTCAAGATCAAGAAAAGCTTTTCGAGCGTCGCAAAGTATTTTATCACCGATTTATTGCACGGCGTAATAACCTACAAAAAGCCATGCAAGAGCTCGATGACAAGCGCATATTGGTTGAGACGGCTCAAGCATGCTGCCCCCTGTGCAGCCAGGAGTTAACGTCAACCGCTTGCTTGAAGCTTAAGAGCTCATTCGCGCACATGAACCGTTTATTTAATCATCAGCTAAGCCGCGTGATATTAGTGATTCAAAACCTAAAAGAGCTCTTACTTAAGCAACACAATGACATAGAAATGCTTAAGAAAGAGCAGCAAGAACGGACGCGCTTGGAAAGCCGTCTTCATGAGCTGATCCAGCAAAAATTAAAACAGGAGCAGCAGCTGTTCGAACATGAGCAAGAATACAAGCAAGCGGTCGAGGCTTACAAAATAGCCGAGAGCCTCCTTAAGACAATCCAGGAACAACATGACAAGCAGCGCTCGGCTGAGTCTTATATAAACGAGGATTCAGAATATAAACTATTGACAGAAGGCATAAAAAAACGTGAGACGCATGCACTTGAGCTCGCCCACGAGGACCAGGAGTACCAGAAAGCCTGCAATCAACTCACGGCGCTCACGCAACAAAGCCATGAGCATCAAGCATTTTTTGTAGAGCTGGCTCTCCAAGAGCAGCGCAAGCAAGAAATACATGAGCTCGCAACGTTGATAAAAAAGCTCAAACAAGAGTCACCCTTAATTCATGAGCAACTCGCTCAGTTTAAAAACTGCCAAGCGCACCTCGATAATCTTCGTTTACAAGCAGAGCAGGTCAGTCAGGAGTTAAAAAAGCTGGTAACCCACAAGGAAGAATTTATACAGAAAAAGGGCGCGCTTGAGCACCATTGCACGCTTATTCGGCTTAAAGAAGATGCGGCGCGAAAATCACGAGTGCGTCATACGGAACTCGAGTCGCTGTGCAACGAATACCAGGCACTTGCCCACGCATTGAGCAAGGACGGTATTCAAGCACTCTTGATAGAGCAAGCTATCCCAGAAATTGAACAAGAGGCTAATGCGCTGCTGGCCAAGCTTACGGATAACCAAGCGCATTTAACAATCGAGTCGCTCAGAGACCTCAAAAGTGGCGCCACGAAAGAGACGCTTGATATCAAGATATCAGATCCCTTAGGGATTCGGCCGTATGAACTCTTCTCCGGCGGAGAGGCCTTTAGGATCGATTTTGCGCTTCGTATAGCTATTTCAAAGCTTCTCGCACGGCGAGCAGGAGCAGCGCTCCAAATACTGATCATAGATGAGGGGTTTGGTTCGCAAGATGAAGAGGGGCTCGCCCATATTACGGACGCGCTCTACAAGATCCAAGAAGACTTCGCAAAAGTGATTATCGTTTCGCACTTACCGATCATGAAAGAGCAATTTCCCGTACAGTTTTATGTTTTTAAGGGTCCGCAGGGAAGCTCCCTGCAAGTAATTGAGCAAGGGTAAGGGCTATGAGAAAACTGATCAGCATAATTTTTTTGATTATATATTTTAAAAGCTCATTGGCGTTTGAGGCAAGCTTGACCTTGGTGGGGTATATTCAGCCTGAAGATGGGCTAGGAAAAGTCACGCTCGAGCTGGCCCGGTGCTTCCACAAGGACATCTTCGTCAACTTTATACCAACGCGGCGCCTGCCTGATGTTATGCCCGCATCAGCGCGCAGTCTGGTAAAACGCCCTCAAAAAGCGACCAATGTGGTCCTCTTTACCGATATGTTGTGGTCACCAACCTATAATTATCTCGCGCGCTTGCCCAAAAATGCTCCTATCAAAATCGCCTATTCAATGATTGAATCGACAAAATTACACCCGCAATGGACAAGCACTCTTAATAAGCATTTTGACGCGGTCATCGTGCCTGATGAGTGGCTGGTTCGCGTTTATCAAGACTCGGGCGTCCAGATTCCTATCTTTGTTATCCCGCTCAGCCTTTCCCTTGAGCCAGCGCTGGCCCGAAAGAGCACAAAAAAGACTTCTAAGCCCTTTGTATTTGGTAACACATGCGCCCTCGAATCACGCAAAAATCATAGCGTTTTACTTCAAGCATTTGCCAAAGCATTTGGCAACCGCAAGGACGTACAACTGCGTATCAATGCTCGCTACGACAATTTTTCAGTGCGAGAGATGATCCAGCGAGAAATCAATAACCACAAGTTAAGAAACGTTATTCTTACGATTGATAACCTTGATCCTGCTCAATACCTGCAGCTTATGTCCTCTTTTAGCTGCTACGTTATTGTTTCAAAAGGGGAAGGCTTTTCGATTACCCCCCGCGAAGCGCTCGCGCTCGGTATTCCGGTTATTGTATCAGACGCTACCGCCCATCATACCATTGCCGCGACTGGATTGGTAAAAGCTGTGCCAGCAGCAATTAGCCAGCGCGCTTATTATCCGGTATTCAATAACTTTCAAGGAGAGTTTTTTTCTTGCTCAGTTGATGATGTTGCCCAAGCATTGCTTGATGTTTATCAGAACTATAATGTCTATTATCAAAAAGCCCAACAAGCAAGGACGTGGGTTACTCAATACCTTCCCCAATCGCTATCGCCAATCTATAGCCAGCTTGCAAAACCTTCCAAGATCACACTCGGTACCGCCAATCGGATAACTCCCGAGGGGATTGAAACGACGTCGCCTAAACTCTACGAAAAATACCGCAAGCTTATCAATAAGTAACTAAAGTTGTTCCAACTCCACACTTGCCCCCTGAAAAAAATTCCTGCGGCTAATAATGTTTATAATATAATAAAAACTATTGAATTTGATAATTAATTTCTGATATAAATAATAATAGAAACATCCAGTTAAACAAAAGGAGATTTCTATGAAAAAGTTAGCAATTATACTTTTACTGACTGCCGCGCTATCATCTGCCCTTCACGCGCAGATTCGTACAGGTGCATCAGTATTAGAACCAGAGGCGCCCGCAGGTATAACCGTAGTTCCTGAACGGTGGGAACGGCCTGGGGCAATCGAAGAAGGTAGGGAAGTAATCGTAGCTCCTCCCTTCCCCGTCGAAAAATGGGAAAGCCAGGAGTTAGTCGAGCCTAATCCTCATGAAACCTAGAACAAGGGAGAATTTCTATGAAAAAGCTAGCAATTGGACTTTTACTGAGCCTCATATTGGTACCTACCCTTGCCGCTCAGATTCATGTGCTATCACCAGAAGAAGCGTACCTACCAGAACCACCTGTTGTTACAGTAGAGCAAGATGGTGATATAGTCGTACAAGAATAACAAATTTAGAGAATATTAATAACCGAAACAACCATATAAACAAGGAGATTTCCTATGAAGAAGCTAGCAATTGCATTTTTACTCAGCACCGCGTTGTCATCAGCCCTTTACTCGCAAATGCCAGGTGAGTCGGCTATGTCGATGAGGCATCGACGTGAAGCAGCACTTGGTCGGGCTGAATTGCCCGAATCAGCCGAAGCAAGAAGGCAAATGGAAGAAGAAGGGATGACGTGGACGGCCAAAGAACCTGTTTTAGTACGACCAGGTGAAGCCGCAGCCCATGTATTGATGTACCCTTCGGAGGTCGAAGAGGCCGTAGGCACGGCAAAGAAAATGGTGCGAAAACAGGTAGCAAAGAGAGCTAGAGCCTACATGAAGGGCTATAAACATGGCTACAAGACTGGCTTACGTCACGGCAAAATGCGCGGGGCCGGTAAGGGCTTTGTAAAAGGTTACCGCTCGGGAAGAGAAATGAGTTGGTAATAGAATAACTCGATAGCTATTAGCATAATTAACAAAGCGGATTAATTTCCGCTTTGTTAATTAAAATTCCAATTATACTACCCATTCAAGGCGAGCGACCTGAGCCGTATCGCTTGCTCGCTTACCAAGCCGTATAAGTCGCGTATACCCGCCTGGGCGACTTGTATAGCGGGGCGCTATTTCATTAAAAAGCTTAACCAAA
Organism: uncultured bacterium; assembly: GCA_963722385.1. Classification (GTDB taxonomy): domain Bacteria; phylum Babelota; class Babeliae; order Babelales; family Babelaceae; genus CAVRKK01. Next base: position 1,223,478 of record CAVRKK010000002.1, on the reverse strand, counting down.
GCTTCTTCCTTGTAAGGCAATAATGCTTTGGCGCGGCGACGGGCGTTAAAAGTATTGCCCTCACGCGCGAGAGTAACGAGCTTTTCAGCAAACTTACGTACCTCTTGCGCACGCGCCTTAGTAGTCGTTAGGTGACCATGTGTAATAAGTAAAATGGTCTGGTTACGAAGAAGCGCTTTACGATGCCCCGAATCAAGGTTAAGCTTTCTTCTACCGCTCTGATGCATCATAATCAACCTCTTTGCCATATAATTTCTTAACCTCGGCCTCTTTGATACCCATACCAAAAGAAAGCCCAAAGGTCTTCATTGCTTCTTTGACCTCGTCAAAAGACTTGCGCCCAAAATTCTTAATTTTCAAAGCTTCGTCTTCTGATAGATTGACCAGATCAATAATGCGCTTAATGCCAGCCTTGGCCAAGCAGTTGTGGGCACGTGCAGGAAACTCAAGAACGTCAATAGGCTTGAACAGCAGGTCAAGCGGAACCCCCTTGTATTTCGAGTCCTGGCCCTGGTCGGTTGCCTCCTGACCATTGTCGGCTTGTTGGCGAGAAATTTCATTAAATGGAATTTCTGGCAAAGCCAAAAAGTGCTCAAGCTGGGTCCGAAGCACCGACACCGCATAGTGCAAAACATCTACGGGAGTTTGCGTACCATCCGTTATTATATTAATGGTCAGCTTATCATAATCGATATCACGACCAACGCGGGTCTTTTCTACGCCATACGTAACCTGGCGCACCGGCGAAAACATAGCATCAAGATAAATTCTATTGTCTTCCTGGAGTGCTTTGCCGATCGGCCACTGCGCTGGCTGATATCCACGTCCCGCATCCACAAAAAACTCGATATCCAGAACGCCACCCTGCGCGACATGCGCAATCACATGATCTTTATTTAAAAGCTCAAGGTGCTCGTCAGCTTTAATATCGCCCACCGTAGCTGCTGCCTGCCCTGAAACCACAAGGTGCATCTTGCCCGGCTGACCCGTTTTATTCTTTACAATAATTTCTTTGCAATTGAGCACTATTTGCATAGCGTCCTCAATTATTCCGTCAATAACGGAAAACTCATTATTAACACCCTTAATGATCACCCCGGTAACGGCGGATCCTTCCACTCCCCCAAGCAAAATCCGACGGAGAGCTCCCCCCAATGTTATACCAAAACCAGGCTCGAGCGGTTGAGCTACCAATTCGCCGTGGGTCTCACTGAGCATTGCCTTGTTCCATGTAAGCCGGGGAAGGGTCAAGGACTGAAAATCCTTCTTAGTTACCATCGCATCTCCCACAAGTTAGACTCACCTCTATTTGGAATAGAGCTCAACAATTAAGTATTCTTCAATAGGCGCTTGAACGTCTAAGCGCACCGGTTGCCGTAATACCCGCCCCATACGCGCCTTTCTATCAAGCTCAAGCCAGTCGGGTACCTTGCCGCTCGAATGGAGCCGCTTTTCCACGACCTGCTGCATAAATGCTTCTTTAGAAGCTACCGCCGGGGATAGGCTAATTTCGTCATTAACCGCCACCAAATAAGAAGGCGAGGATACTTTATTGCCGTTCACTAAAACATGCCCATGCGCAATAATCTGCCGCGCTTGCCGACGTGTCGTTGCAAACTTAAGCCGGAATAACACATTATCCAATCGGCTCTCAAGAAGGCTTAATAACCGCTCACCAGTCGCTTCTTTACTGCGAAGTGCAAGGCTGAAAAAGCGCCGAAACTGCCGCTCCCTCATGCCATACATCTCTTTAACCTTCTGCTTTTCCTCGAGCTGCCGACCATACTCACTCTTTTTACGAGTCCTCGTTGTAGGCCGAGACGACTCAGAGCGATCAGTACGCGCTCCCACATTTGAAGTTCTTTTTTCCATCGTTATCCGTACTTATAGCAAAATAGACTAATGCGTTTTATACACGGCGCTTTTTCGGTGGCCGACAACCATTATGAGGCAACGGCGTTACATCGCGAAGCACCGAAATGCCAAATCCCGCCGATTGCAATGAACGTACCAGCGAGTCTCTTCCTGATCCAGGCCCCTGAAGGTTGATTTCAAGGTTTTTGATGCCTAAAACAGCCATTTCACGTGCTAATGTGGAGCCGATCTGGGTAGCCGCAAACGGCGTTCCCTTTCTCGTACCTTTAAAGCCCAACTTACCAGAACTGCCGCGCAACAAAACATCGCCCTCTGGTGTCGTTATCGAAACGAGCGTGTTATTGAACGTAGAGCGCACATGCACCACCGCTGTCTCGACCTGACGCTTAATCTTTTTGGATTTTTTCTTATAAGCCATTCTATCCTTTATTTCTTTGTTACTTTACGCTTAAGGGCTACAATTGAACCAGCCTTGCGTGGGCCTTTACGTGTGCGCGCGTTCGTCCGAGTTCTCTGGCCACGCACCGGCAATCCCCTTTTATGGCGCAAGCCACGATAACAGCCAATCTCTTGAAGCCGCTTGATATTACCCATGATCCTTTTTCGAAGATCACCTTCAACAGCGTAACTGCCAACCTCTTTTTGGATAGCGGCGACTTCCGTATCTGCCAAGTCCTTCACCCGCTTATCAAAATTAATACCAAGCTTGTCAAGAATAAGCCGGGAGCGCGTAAGCCCTATCCCGAAAAGATACGTTAATCCGTACTCTATACGCTTGTTGCGAGGTAACTCTACACCTTCTATTCGTGCCATACGATCCTCTTAAGCTTATTTAACCTTGACGCTGCTTATGGCGAGGGCTCTTTGTACACTTAACATGCACAACGCCCTTGCGCTTTATAATGCGGCAATCCCGGCAAATAACTTTTACTGATGTCCTAACCTTCATCTTAAATCCTTTAAATAGCTCTACGACTCTGTCTTTTCAGCCTTCTCGCTCTTATACCGTAATACGATTCTTCCTCGCGTCAAATCATAAGGCGACAACTCTAAAGCAACTTTATCGCCAGGCAAAATACGAATATAGTTCATACGCATTTTACCCGAAACATGCCCTAATACCGTATGTCCCCCTTCAATCTCAACGCGGAACATAGCATTGGGTAACGTTTCTTTTACTATGCCGTCAACACGGACAACATCTTCCTTCTTGGCCATATTTTTTACGCCAGCCTTGTTATAATATGTGGACCATTTTCCGTTATAATAATTGTATCTTCAACATGTGCTGCCAGACTACCATCCCGCGTCTTTGCTGTCCAGCCGTCAGACAAAATACAAATATCATGGTTCCCGAGAGTAATCATCGGCTCCAGTGCAAATGCCATACCGGCCTTTAAGAGCGGCCCGTGACCCCTCTTGCCATAGTTTACTATTTCAGGATCTTCATGCATTGATCGTCCAATGCCATGCCCTGCAAACTCCCTAACGACACCAAAACCATGCTTCTCGACCTCTTCCTGAATAGCAGCCGAAATATCGCTCAAGCGACCGCCCACTACCGCATTTTCAATGCCTCGGTCAAGAGCCTTATAGGCAACATCGACCAAGCGCTCCGAGCTCGCATGAGCCTGCTGACCAACAAAAAAGCAGCGTGCCATATCCGCACAGTAGCCATCAAATGACGCGCACACGTCAATCTTAACTAAATCACCGCTTTTAAGCACTTTGCTCGCTCGTGGTACACCATGAACCACCTCATCGTTAACTGATATGCAGCTTACATGCTGATACCCTTTGTAGCCCTTTGATTGCGACACAAGCTTCTTGCGACTCAGCTCCTGCGCTATCAGCGTATCGATATCAAGCGTACTCATATTCTCCCGCAGATAAGGGGCTATCTCAGCAAAGACCTGCGCAAGCAGTTGCCCTGCAGCTGCCATCTTATCACGAGCTCGCTTATCTTTGATGGTAATCATACGCCTAAACTCATTCTCCCGCCTTCAAAAGCTAAAAATCGAACAAAAGTGCCTTTTCCAAATTTTATGATTATCAGATATAAGTTTACCAAATTTTATCAAAAAATCTATCTCAGCGCGCAGTCCTTCCTTTGAGCCGGCCCGTTGTCAAAAATCCTTCATAGCGGTGCTCGATAAGATATGTTTCAATCTGAGCAGCCGTCTCGAGAGCAACACCAACCACAATTAAGAGCGATGTCCCCCCAAGATTAAAAGGAACCTTAAGCGCTGCTATGGCCACATTGGGCACAATCGCCAGGAAGCCCAAATAAATAGCCCCAATAAATGCAATGCGCGTCAAAACGTAATCAAAGTAGTCAGCCGTCTGCTTGCCTGGGCGAACCATAGGAATAAACCCACCACCTTTTTTCAGCTGGTCGGCGAGCTCCTGGGCGTTAAACAACAGGGCCGTATAGAAAAACGTAAAAAATACGATAAGCGCAAATTGCAAAATATTATAAACAACGCCATTAACGCTTAAGACCTCGGTCGCCGCCCTCAACATTGGAAATCGGTGCGCTAACATGGAAGCTACAAAAAGCGGTAAGCCGAGCACCGATGACGATAAAATCGCCGGCATCACACCCGCTGGGTTAATCTTAAAGGGTATATAGGTTGTTTGACCACCATAGACACGCTGCCCAACAACACGCCGCGTATACTGAACGGGAATTTTGCGATCGCCCTTTTCCAAGAAGACAACGCAGGCAGCAAGCGCAAGAAACAGCAAAAGCACAAAGACAGCAGCGAGGCCACTCATATTGCCAATCTTGACCCAGTACAACGTTCGGGCAATATAATCAGGAAACCGCGAAATGATCCCCGCAAAAATGATAAGCGAGCTACCATTGCCAATTCCCATAAGCGAAATCTGCTCGCCAAGCCACATGACAAAAATAGAACCCACCGTCAACGAAAGAACAAAAAGCGCTTTAAAGGCAAGGCCCGGCGTTAACACCAGGTTAGCATTCTCAAGGTAAGTAGCGTACCCTAAGCTATACCCTATGCTCAAAATAACGGCGAGATAGCGCGTATACTGGTTAATCATACGCCGCCCATAATCTCCCTCTTTGGCAAGCGCTTCTAATTTCGGCACCGCCATCGTCAGCATCTGCATCATAATAGATGCGGTAATATAAGGTCCAATTCCCAGAGCAAAGATCGTACAGTTCTCAAGAGCACCACCCGAAAACGTATCTAAATAACTGAGCAGTCCACCCAAGCTGCCAGCCTGCTTCATATGCTCCCCGACCATCGGAACATTAATACCAATAACTGGTATAAACGTACCAATACGGTAGATAATAAGAACTCCCAGCGTAAAAGCAATCTTTTTTACAAGCTCTGGTATTAAAAAAATATTCTTAATGTTCTTTAAAAGGACCACGCTTTATACCTCCCCTAGTACAATAGCCTGGCCTCCATGCTCTTCAATAGCCTGGCGCGCCGCGCCGCTGAAAGCATGTGCATGTACGGTCAATTTTTTAAGGAGTGTTCCTTCAGAAAGCACCTTGTAGCGCTTGGTGCTCTTTTTAATGAGCCCATGCTCAACGAGCGCTTCATACGTCACCAAGGCACCCGCATCAAAAGCATCATTCAATCTACCCAAGCTAACAAGGTCAAACCGATTGGCAAACCGCGCATTCGAAAAGCCTCGCTTAGGCAATCGACGCGTTAACGGCATCTGGCCGCCTTCAAAAAGAACGCCAACACCAGCACCCGTTCTCGCCTTTTGGCCACCAAAACCCCGCCCGGAAGTTGCTCCCCGAGCACCACCGCGTCCGACTCTCTTGCGGGCCTTACCCGCAGAGCGCAAATTATTAAGCGCCAACATGACCGCCACCTCGTGCTATTTCTTTAACCGACTTTCCTCGCATCTGGGCAAGCTGCTCAGCAGAGCGGCATTGGGCCAGAGCATTCAACGTCGCCTTTACCACATTTTGACCGCAACGGGATGGTCCAACCGTTTTTGCAAGCACGTCAGTAATACCTAACGCCTTCATTACCGCACGCACAGCGCCACCAGCAATAAGTCCCGTCCCGCGGGAAGCTGGTCGAATAATTACCTGCGTAGCACCATGCCTTCCAATCACCTCATAAGGGATCGTGTTGCCCCGGCGAGCCATCGTAATAAGATTTTTATGGGCAAGCACCGTCGCTTTAGCTATAGCTGAAGATACCTCGCGGCTCTTCGCTAAGCCTGTCCCGACCTCACCTTCCTGATTACCAGCAACAACAAAAGCAGAAAACGTAAAGCGCTTTCCGCCCTGCGTCACCTTGGTAACCCGATTCACGCTAACAACGGTATCAATAAATGTTTTATCAGCCATTATTTAATCCTGTCATACTTTCAAAATTCAAGACCACCCTCACGCAACCCATCGGCAAGGGCCTTGACACGCCCATGATACCGAAAGGAACCACGATCAAAAGCTATCCTTGTAACTCCCTCTGCACGGGCACGTCGTGCAAGCTCCAGCCCAACATTATGTGCTCGCTGTTTCTTGTCACCTGATGGCTCATTAAGCTCAAGCGATGAAACCGCTGCCACTGTTCTTGACTCATTGTCATTGATAACTTGCGCATAAATATGGCGCAGGCTTCTAAAGACAGATACACGGGGACGGTCAAGCTTAAAGCGCTCACGCACTCTACGACTTCTCCGTTGTGCACGATATCTTAATTTCTTTTCAAAAGACACGGTATCACTCCATATCGCTTATTTTTTACGCTGACTTAGCCTTGCCAGCCTTACGCAAGATCACTTCGTTAACATACTGAATGCCGGTTCCTTTATAAGGCTCAGGTGGGCGCAATGCACGTACCTTACCGCATACTAGACCAAGCAATGTTTTATCGGTCGACTTAAAGGTGAGCAACTGGCCCGATTTATCAATCTCCACCGTAACCCCCTGAGGCATGGGAAAGTCCACTTTATGGCTAAAGCCAAGCGAAAATTGAAGATTCGGTCCCTGCGGAGCAGCTTTAAAACCCAGCCCTACAATACGCAACTGCTTTTCAAATCCCTGGTCAGCACCCTTGAGTTCATTGGCAAGTAATGCCCGGTGCAAGCCCCACAGCTGATTAGCGTGCTTTGATTCCGATTTCAATGTTAACTTAAGCGTTTTACTATCAAGCGTGGCATTAAGCTCTGGTGGCAATACATGTACACCTGAAGCCTTCCTGCCCTTGTAGTGAACCTCGCCATCTTTGATTTCAACCTGTACGCCCGATAATTCAATAGGCTTTCTACCAATTTTTGACATACCACACCTACCACACTGTACAGATTATTTCGCCGCCAAGCGCAGCCTCGCGCGCCTTCTTGTCGGTCATAATCCCTTGGCTTGTTGTCACAATTGAGATACCCAAGCCACCAATAACCGGTTGGAAGGTTCGGTACCCCTCGTACACACGGAGGCCAGGCCTACTTAAGCGCCGAATATTATGAACGACCGATTCACCACCAACATACTTCAATAAAATCTTAATAGTTCGCGCAGGCCCTTCGCCCTCAACAACAACATCGCGAATAAAGCCTTCATCCTTGAGAATTGTCCCTATCTGATGTTTGAGCTTTGAATAAGGGGCCTTCACTGAGGGGCGCGAAGCCCTAATCCCATTGCGAATAATCGTTAAAAAATCACCAATCGCATCAACTGACATTACAATCCTCTCTCGTTACCAACTAGTTTTCTTGACACCGGGAAGCAGCCCGAACGACGCATTATGGCGAAAACAGAGCCGGCACATTTTAAAAATTCGGATGTAGCCACGAGGCCTGCCGCAGAGCATACAGCGGTTTCTATGCTGAACCTTAAATTTCGGCGTCTGTCTTGATTTTTCTATAAGAGCTTTACGAGCCATGAATATTCCTTGCTTTATTATTTTTGAAACGGCATGCCAAAACTCTTCAGAAGCTCCAACCCATGCTCGTCGCTTATTGCTGACGTTGCGATGGTAATATTCATGCCATGGCTTTTATCAGCCGACAAAGAATCAGCCTCTGGAAAGACGGTCCAATCTTTAATTCCTAAATTATAATTACCGCGGCCATCAAAGCGCGTCGGCACTCCATGAAAATCACGGACCTTTGGCAATGCCAAACTAATAAGTTTATCAAGAAAGCTATACATGCGTTGACCGCGCAACGTTACCATAACACCAAGCTGCATGCCCTCGCGAATCTTAAATCCCGCAATAGACTTCCGCGCAGCCCGTCTGACCGGTGCCTGAGCAGCAATCAATCCAAGAACCTGCGCAACCGATTGCAGCGCTCTGCTATCAGCCACTGCTTCCTTGACCCCAACGTTCAATACAATCTTGGTAATCTTAGGCACTTCCATAATATTAAGCTTAAGCTTTTCTTTTAATTCAGGCCTAATAGTTTTTACATAAAGCTCTTCTAAACGAGGCTTTGGCATAGTTATCCTTTATAATGTACCCTTACATCGATTGCATATGCGCACTTTGTGCGCCCGATCGTCAGAAACTTTAAAGTTAACACGGCTTGGCTTCTGACAAGCAGCACAAAAAGGCATAACCTTTGACAGATCAATAAAAGCTTCTTTCTTACGAATACCAGAAGTTTCACCCATACGACGTGCTTTCGTATGACGCGTCACGATTGCTACGCCTTGGACCATCACCCTGCCCGTCGTAGGATTCACCGCCAACACTTTACCACGCTTGCCTCTGTCTTTACCGGTCAAAACCACCACCGTATCATTTTTTCTTACGCGCATCATATAACAATATCCTTACAATACTTCAGGCGCTAACGAAGGTATCTTCGGACTGATAGCTTTAATTTCACGTGCTATCGGACCAAAAATACGTGTACCAAGCGGCGTAAGATCATCAACCGATTTGATAAGAACTGCAGCATTCTCGCCAAACCGAATATAACTCCCGTCCTCACGGCGAAATTCTTTAACGGTACGCACAATCACGGCCGTAACAACATCGCCCTTTTTAACTTGGCCTCCAGGAATAGCGCTCTTTACCGAACACCGAATCAGATCACCAATACGGGCAAACCTTTTGCCAGTGCTGCCCACAAGGTGAATGCACTTTAACAATTTTGCCCCAGAATTATCAGCAACCTCTAAAGATGATTCCTTTTGAATCATAGCGCTACCTCTACGTTGTCGTATCTGGCGAGCTAACCGCTTGGATCACCTCGGCCAAATACATATATTTAGTCTTCGATTGCGGCCGCCCTTCATAAATCTTAACGACGTCACCCTTGTGCGCCCTTGCATGCTCATCATGCACTTTATAGCTCTTGCTCGTACGCACCACTTTTTTCAAGCGCGGGTGAAGGTACGTCCTTTCTACGCGGACAACAACCGTTTTAGTCATTTTGTCTGAGACAACTTTGCCGATCAGCACATGCTTTTTCTCAGCCGTCTCAGAGCTTATTGTACGTTGCTCTTCCATCATACACTCATTGCTTTACTCTTTTGATTTAAAAACGTCAATCCGCATGCAATTGCATATTGCAGACCGCGCTTGGTCGAAGCCAATGACTTGACCGGCGACGTTGCCGCCTGCAAACGCAGGGTTAAAAGCTCCCGTCGAAACTCCTCAATACGAGCCTCAAGGTCACTAACCGAAAGCTGTTTCAGCTCTTCCTTAAGTAGCTTAACCTTCATCACACACCTGCCTCGGGGGCAATTGATGCCGCCTCTTTTTTAACAATACGGGTTTTCATAGGAAGCTTATAAGCTGCTGAACGCAATACTTCCTTGGCAGTCGCCTCATCAAGGCCGCCAACCTCGCATATGACGCGTTCTCTTTTTACCACCGCAGCCCAAAGTTCGACGCCGCCCTTACCTTTACCCATACGCGTTTCCGCAGGCTTCTTGGTAATTGGCTTATCGGGGAAAACTCTCAAAAAAAGCTTTCCTACTTTCTTAAGCTTACGTGAAATCGTAACCCGCATCGCTTCAATTTGCTGCGCCGTCAGCCATACCGGCTCAAGCGCCTGTAACCCATACTCGCCAAATTGAACATCACGGGCACCCTTAGAACGCCCAGCCCTGTTGCCTCTTTGAACTTTACGATATTTTATTTTGCGCGGCATTAACATGGCATTACCTCGCTTCGTCTCGGATAGATTTAAATTTTCCCTTACTTACCCACACCTTAACGCCAATTTTGCCGTACGTCGTTTGCGCTTCTTGAAAGCCATAATCAATATCCTCACGCAATGTATGCAACGGCACCTTGCCAATACGCACCCATTCGTCACGCGCAATTTCAGCACCACCTACACGACCAGCAACACGTATTTTTATCCCCTGGGCACCAGCACGTATCGCTCCCGATGCCTCTTTTTTCATAGCTTTTTTATGACTTCCGCGTCTTTCAAGCTGATCGGCAATACGCCGTGCTATAAGCTGAGCAGAGAGGTCGGGATTTTTAACCTCCTGGACAGATACTTCGACATTGCCTCGGTTGAGACGACCAGCAAGCCTTTTACGAATCGCATCCATTTCTTGGCCTTTTTTGCCAATCAAAACACCCGGTCGTGCCGCATGCACTACCACACGCAAAGCATCCCCAGTCTTTTCAATCTCAACATGCTCAACTTCGGCATTGGCAAAATTCTTTTCAAAAAATTCTCGAATCTCTAAGTCCTCGAAAAAATTTTGCGCATACGCAGCTGCACTACGGGGAAACCAGCGAGCATCCCAGCTACGATAAACTCCTACCCGAAAGCTGATTGGGTTAACCTTTTGTCCCACAATTAATTCCTCTTAATATTTATACTTCCTGATGACGAGCTTCAAGGGTAAAACTTATATGACACAGCCGCTTACGCTGAATAACCGCTCGCCCCTGAGCACCTGGCTTAAAATAACGGTAAAACGGCCCCTGATCAATCCGAACTTCTTTAATAGAAAGCTCTTGAGGCTCAATATTTTTTAAATGCTTAGCGTTAGCGACAGCAGACTCAAGCGCCTTCCTTAATGGTCGCGACCGCCTACTTTTATAGGTGTGCAACCAGCCAAGCGCATAGGCAACAGGCTTACCGCGTATCACATTAGCAAGAGGCCGGAGCTTATAAGGTGAATAAGGAACATACGAAGCTTTTGCAACAAAATACATAGCGAACCTTTATAAAAGCATTATTACCATTCTACACTAATTACCCACAAGCATCAACTAGCCTTCTCATGTTCTTTCTCATATCTTCGTTAGGAGGCAGGCGCAGCACCTGTTTTACGCTGACCGCTATGCATCCGGAAGATACGCGTTGGAGCAAACTCACCCAAGCGGTGCCCAACCATATTTTCAGTAATAAAAACCTGAATAAACCGCTTGCCATCATGGATAGCGAACGTCAGGCCAACAAAATCAGGCGTAACCATGCTACAACGTGACCATGTCTTGATCACTTCTCTTTTGCCAGATGTTTTAATACGGTTCACTTTTTTGAGAAGTGACTCCTCAACAAAAGGACCCTTCTTGGCAGATCGAGCCATTCTTTATTTCCCCACTTAACGTAACTTATTTTCTTCTCTTGAGAATCAATGGATTTTCCCGACGTCGCGTCTTGGTTCCCTTGCTTCCCTTACCCGTAGGTGATTGCGGATGCTTGCCAGACTTAGATCGTCCCTCACCACCGCCCATCGGGTGGTCAACGGGGTTTTTCGCGATACCACGGGTAATCGGCCGAAATCCCAGATAGCGCGTGCGCCCAGCTTTACCAAGCGTTATATTTTTTTGGTCAGCATTACCCAACGAACCAACACTCGCCCAACATTCAAGATGAACTTTGCGTATTTCTCCTGATGGCATCTTAAGGGTGGCGTAATCACCTTCCTTGGCTGTAAGCTGTATGCCCACACCAGCACTCCGCGCAAGCTTGCCCCCGGAACCCGGCGTCATCTCAACGTTATGCACCACAAACCCAACAGGGATATTACGCAACGGCAAGCTGCTTCCTATCTTGGGTTCAGCATTGCGACCGGCCATCACAAAATCACCAACCTGCAACCCTTGAGGCATCAGCATATAATGCTTCGCGCCATTCTCGTAAGCCACGAGCCCTATACGCACATTGCGGTTTGGGTCATATTCGATTGAGGTTACGCGACCGCGTAGATCACGCACCACACGCGAAAAATCGATAATACGGTACTTTCGCACTGCACCACCGCCCCGACCACGTACCGTTACTCTACCATAGGCATTGCGTCCGCCTTTCTTTTTTATACCGCGTACCAGCCGGCGCGCCGGCTCTTTCTTGGTAATATCGCTCGTATCGACAAACGTCTGAAACCGAAGCGAAGGATTTCGCGGCTTTCTTGCTATAATACCCATTGTTGTTTTTCCTTTTCCCTTACCGTCTATGCTCGCTGAGCTTCTTCAGCAGCGGAAGTCCAACCGGTGAGATCGGCCGAATACCCGCTCTTAAGTGCTATCACGGCTTTTTTGCGTTTTTTGCCAAACACCGTGTGGCGGCCTACGCGGCGTCTCTTTCCTTTTAAAAGCACGACACGAATATCCTCTATCTCAACATTAAAGAGCTTTTTGAGCGCTTGAGCAATCATAGGCTTATTAGCCTGAGGATGAACTTCAAGTACCAGTTGCTTCAGCTTCTGATTAAGCCCATATGCTTTAGATGTGACCCAAGGCCCTTTTATAACATTATAAATACTTAAATCCATGCGCCAACCATATTTTTAAAAGCTTCGGTATCTTTTGATAAGAAAACCCAGTAATCGCCGGAAGCCAAAGCGTACGCGTTGGGCTGGTCAAATAAGAGCATATACACATCGCTCAGGTTGTTAAATGAGGCTTGCGTTTGGTAATCATCGCGCCCAATAAAGAGAACAACTCTCTTATCATGCAAACCAGCATCCCTAAGCGCCTGATAAGCAAGCGCAGTCTTTGGCCTGTCAGCATCAAGTGCCCAATTAAGCGAAATAATTCTACCCTGCTCGACACCTTGCCGAAGGAGTGCTGCAAGCGCTTTTCGCTTAGTTGCAGGAGATACCTTGAGCGTTCTCACGCGTGCCTGGGGCCCAAATGTTACTCCCCCCTTGCGCCACAATGGCGAACGCCGGCTTCCTGCACGAGCGCGGCCAGTTCCTTTCTGCTTCCACGGCTTCTTGTTTGCAAAAGCCACTTCACCCCGTGTCTTGGTCGCAACCGTACCTTGTCGCGTATTCTGCATCAGAGCCCGCACATAATCCGAAAATGCCGCATCTGCAAGGACGGGATTCTCAGCCGTATACCCAAGCTCCTCCAATGAGACGACACGGCTTATATTTTGTATCGGCGCTTTCTTTTCTTGATTAACCATATCCTACCCGCGTTTACGCACAAATACCAACGATCCAGATTTACCAGGCACTGATCCCCCTATAAAGAGAATATGCGCCGCAGGCTCGACCTTAACCACTTTTAAGTTTCTCATGACGCGCCGCTCAACACCCATGTGTCCCGGCATTTTTTTGCCCGGTGGAACACGGCCTTGCCGCCTAAAACCAGCCAACGATCCTGGCTTCCTTCCAAGCTTAGAACCATGGCTTGCTCGTCCTCCCGAAAATCCGTGGCGCTTCATAGCACCCTGAAAACCGCGGCCAATCGTTATTCCCGTCACGTCAACATTATCACCCTGAGCAAGAATGTCACCAATATCAGCAGCCTGACCAACGGCCAATGCATGCTCTTCATCAGGCAACGAGACTTCTTTAACGGTGCTAAAGTATTTTTTGCCGTCCTTGAGCCATTCTGCTGAAAAAGACTCAAGCGTAAAATCATCACGCACACGGCCTAACTGCACCGCATTATACCCATCAGTACTTTTCGTCTTAATATGGATAACAAGCCAACGGGAAACGTCAATCACGGTAACGGGTACGACCTGGTTCTCTGAAAAAACCTGCGTCATGCCAATTTTTTTACCCCAAATACCCTTGATCATGATCCCTCACTTAATTTCAACATCAACGCCCGATGATATGTTCAGCTTCATAAGCGCGTCCATTGTCTGATCTGAGGGCGTGACAATGTCAAGAATACGCTTATGCGTTGTTAATTCAAACTGCTCACGTGATTTTTTATCTATATGAGGCGATCGCAGCACCGTAAAACAGCGCCTTTTATTAGGCAAGGGAACAGGACCCACCATAGGCGAGCCCGTTCTTTTTACCGTCAACACTATTTGCCTGACAGCTTTGTCAAGCAGCTGGTGGTCAAACGATCGCAAGGTCAGACGAATTTTTTGCTTTTTCATCGCGTGACAACCTATTATTCTATAATTTCAGTAACTACACCAGAACCAACCGTTCTACCACCCTCACGGATTGAAAAACGAACGTCCTTTTCCATAACAATAGGCGCAATCAGCTCAACGCTAAGATCAACGTTGTCGCCAGGCATAACCATTTCACGCCCTGCTGGCAACGCCACGTTGCCGGTCACGTCAGTCGTCCTAAAGTAAAATTGAGGACGGTAACCCGTAAAGAATGGCGTCGTACGGCCACCTTCGTCCTGACTTAGGACATACACAGAGCACTTAAACTTCCGGTGTGGCTTAACGGTGCCCGGTTTGGCTACCACCATGCCTCGCTCAATTTCTTCACGCTTAACGCCGCGCAAAAGAAGCCCGACATTATCGCCAGCTTCACCTTCGTTCAGGCTCTTACGGAACATTTCAAGACCGGTAACCGTTGTTTTCATATTCGCGCTAAAGCCAAGAATCTCAGCTTCTTCGCCCACCTTAATACGACCACGCTCAATACGCCCGGTAGCCACGGTTCCACGGCCAGAGATGCTCAATACGCCCTCAACCGCCATTAAGAATGGCTTATCAACTTCCCGAACAGGTTCAGGAATATATGAATCCAGCGCGTCCATCAGTTTCATAATCGCTTCGGCGCCAAGCGGACCTTGATCGCCATTAAGCGCTTTTAATGCTGATCCGCGAATAACCGGTATTTTGTCGCCCGGGAAGTCGTATTTGTTCAAAAGATCCCGAATTTCTTCTTCGACCATGTCGACCATATCAGGATCATCAACCATATCGACTTTATTTAAAAAGACGACAAGGGCCGGCACACCTACGTTTTTGGAAAGCAAAATATGCTCGCGCGTTTGCGGCATAGCACCGTCTGCTGCTGAAACGACCAAGATTGCCCCATCCATCTGAGCAGCACCCGTGATCATATTCTTAACGTAGTCGGCATGCCCAGGGCAGTCAACGTGCGCATAGTGCCGCTTGGCAGATTCATATTCTACGTGAGAAATCGCAATCGTAATACCACGCGCTTTTTCCTCAGGGGCTTTGTCAATCTGATCAAATTTTAACGCTTCTGCAAGACCCTTGCTTGAAAGAACCTTTGTAATCGCCGCCGTCAGGGTTGTCTTACCATGGTCAACGTGACCGATAGTTCCAACATTAACGTGAGGCTTCGTACGTTCAAATACACCTTTTGCCATCGTTATCTCCAAACAACATGTAACTATTATCCGCCTTGTGATGTTTTAGCTGCGCTCAGTACCTCTTCTTGAACATGCTTTGGCACCTCGCGATAGCATTGAAACTCCATTGAGTAACTCGCTCGCCCTTTCGTCATAGAACGCAATTGCGTCGCATAACCAAACATTGCTGCAAGCGGAACTTCTGCAACAATGCTTTGACCACCGGGCTTTGCATCCATGCCCAATATACGGCCACGACGAGCGTTCAAGTCCCCCATGACATCGCCCATATGCTCATCAGGCGTCTCTACCTCAACACGCATAATCGGTTCAAGCAGGACGGGATCCGCTTTGGCCATCGCCGCTTTAAAAGCAAGTATTGACGCGATCTTAAATGCGATTTCAGAAGAGTCAACCTCATGGTAAGAGCCCTCAAATGGGCTTGCCTTAATATCTACCACAGGGTACCCACCTAAAATACCGGTAAGCCGCGCCTCATCGAGCCCCTTCTGAATAGCAGGGACATATTCTCGCGGAATGGTTCCCCCCACAATCTTACTTTCGAACTCATAACCTTTACCGCGCTCAAGCGGTTCGATTGATAGCCACACGTGGCCATACTGACCATGCCCGCCCGTTTGACGAATAAACTTCCCTTCAGCCTCAGCAGGCTTCTGAATGGTTTCCTTAAAGGCCACCTGAAGCTTGCCCTGGGTTACATCGACCTTATGCTCGCGCTTAAGACGATCAAGCACGATCTCAAGATGAAGCTCACCCATACCACGAATAACCGTCTGGCCAGTCTCTTTATCATAACTAAACTGGAAAGAAGGGTCTTCCTGCATAAGCTTTCTTAATCCCGCCACCATTTTCTCATAATCGGTCTTTGATTTAGGCTCAACGGATGCCGAAATCACCGTGGCTGGTATATCAATTTTTTCAAGCAGAACCGGCGCTTGCTCATCGCAAATCGTATCCCCCGTATTTGGGTCCTTGAGGCCAACCACGGCGCCAATATCACCTGCACTCAGCTCATCTATTTCTTCCCGCTTATTGGCGTGCAAGCGCACCAAGCGACTCACCCGCTCCTTAACCCCTTTAATAGGGTTAAAAACGTATGACCCGGACTTAAGCGTCCCCGAATAGACTCGCACAAAGCTGAGCATACCAACAAATGGATCGGTCATGATTTTAAAAACGAGCCCAGCGAAGGGGGCCTTAGGATCAGTAATTCTTTCTTCGAATTTGCCGGTAGATGGATTTTCTCCCTTAACTGGCGGTATATCCAATGGCGAGGGCAGATAATCAAGTACTCCATCAAGGACAAGCTGGACACCTTTATTCTTAAAAGCCGATCCCGCAAAAGCTGGCGTAACTTTTCTCTCTAAAACACCTTTACGCAATGCCGCCTTAATCTCATCAACGGTGATTTCTTCTTCGTTTAAGAACTTGTCCATAAGGCGCTCATCGACTTCACAAGCTTTTTCAACCATCTTCAGGCGCCATTCTTCAACCTGATCTTTATATTCAGAAGGCACATCCGACCACGTAATCGTAATTCCCCTATCTTCGCCCTCGCCAAAGTTCGCCATTTTGCGGCTGAGCAGGTCAATAATGCCCTTAAACTGATCCGATGCACCAACAGGTATCTGCATGGCAACAGCATTAGCATGCAACTTAGCATTGATATCGCTCAATACTTTAAAATAGTCACCGCCAATGCGATCAAGCTTGTTAACAAAAATAATGCGAGGAACGCGATAGCGATTAGCTTGCCTCCATACGGTCTCAGACTGAGGCTGCACACCGCCTACGCCACAAAAAACAGCAATCATACCGTCAAGGACGCGCAATGACCGACCAACCTCAATAGTAAAGTCAACGTGACCAGGCGTATCAATAATGTTAATTTGATAGTTTTTCCAGACACAGCTAATAGCAGCGGCCGTAATAGTAATACCACGCTCTTTTTCTTGCTCCATCCAATCGGTAGTAGCCGCTCCCTCATGGACCTCGCCTATTTTATGAGAAACGCCCGTGTAAAATAATATTCGCTCAGTAACGGTTGTCTTGCCCGCATCTATATGTGCTGCTATACCTATATTTCTAAATCGCTCGAGAGGGATACTCATATCACACCTTTACCAGGAATAATGCGAGAAGGCGCGATTAGCTTCTGCCATCTTATGCATATCAATTTTTTTCTTCACGGCATTTCCTCTGCCTTCGGCTGCTTCAGAAAGCTCGTTGCCAATTCGCATACCCATGCTTTTATCTTGACGGCGCGTTGCTGCCGCTGTTTTAAG
This sequence comes from uncultured bacterium, assembly GCA_963722385.1. Lineage (GTDB taxonomy): Bacteria > Babelota > Babeliae > Babelales > Babelaceae > CAVRKK01. Next base: position 1,205,837 of record CAVRKK010000002.1, on the reverse strand, counting down.
CCAGCGCATAGCGAGCGATTGCGCACGGCGAGCATGTACGGCGGTAGGAATCTGATACACACTGCCTCCTACGCGTCGAGGGCGAACTTCAATAGCTGGCGTTATATTGTCGAGGGCCTTTCTGAAGACCTGCAGGGCTTTTTCTTCATCATTTCCAGCGCGCTGCTTTAAAACATCAAACGCCTCATATACTATGCCACGAGCAATCTCTTTTTTTCCCCGCTCCATGATGACATTAATAAGCTTTTGAATATCTCTTGATCCATAACGAGCATCAGCGCCAATATCGCGTATGAAAGAGACTGTTTTACGTCTTGCCATAATCTACCTTTACTCCTTAGCCTTTGGGCGCTTAGCACCGTATAAAGAACGGCCTTGTTTTCTATTAGCTACACCAGCTGTATCAAGCGCCCCGCGTACAACGTGGTATTTTACGCCTGGCAAATCTTTAACCCTGCCACCACGCACAAGCACGACCGAGTGCTCCTGAAGATTATGCCCTTCGCCGCCGATATAAGCGGTTACTTCGAGGCCCGTTGAAAGCTTAACGCGGGCAACTTTACGCAATGCTGAATTGGGCTTTTTTGGCGTTTGCGTAAAAACCCTCAAGCATACACCCCGCGCTTGCGGCTTAGCCTTAAGCGCCGGACTCTTCGATTTAATTTTTGCATTTACTCGCTCAGCGCGAGACAGCTGATTTGTCGTGGGCATCTGAATAATCCCTATATTTAGTATATAAAATCCTAACCCTAAGCTTCTTAAAAATTACGGCAAGGAATGATGATCTACAAACGATTTGCTCAAACCATTAAGACGGTTTAGTATTTAAGATACCATTTTTACCAATTTTTGCAAATTATACCTATCGAGCACTTTCTTGCCGGTAATGCTGATAGCACTGATAGAGAGCAATGCTAAACATTGCAACGATAGCCAAAGGCACTACTTGATCTTCATGGCGCTCAAGAAAATCAAATAATTTGTTAGGCACGCTCTCGACCATCCATTCTTCCCGATAAAATTCTTGGCAACCGCAATCAGGGTTGCCTGATTGGACCGAAGGAGCCTGAGCAATAGCCACTTGACTTTGCCAAAAGGCATTGAGAGAGAAAATCAAAATAAGAAAACGTATTTTCATGATTTCCAAAAAACCGCAAAATTATATTGCTCATTAAGTATAACCAAACTTTTTAAGAAAGCAAAACCGGTTTAGCTTAAAACTTTAAACACTCATACCCAGCTTGCCGGGAGCCCCTGCCAGTTGACAAAGCCCTCTTGATAAATTGAAAACAATGCTTATAATAGACAGAAAGATGTTGGGTACCTTATCTAATTAAAGGAGATTCTTATGGATAACATCTACTTAATTGGTAATGCTAGTAATTTAACATTAGGTTTACCAGGAAGTAACCCTGTTGAACAGGGCCGGCTCATCTAAATTTGATTGACAATTAATTCCAAAGTGCTAGGTTGCCAGCAAGACAGCTTTCGAAGACATTTGATACTGATGTATTTATCAACCAATGGCTGGGCTCGTTTGAGCAAGTTAAGCGCCAAACTTTTGATGGTCGCTACATTTTGAGGAGCATTACCTTTTTGAATTCTCGATTGATCATCATTAAAGCAAACATCGAGTACCCAATGCATCGAATTCTCTATTAACCAGTGACTTCTTGCGGCGCGCAATATTCTTTCTGCTGATGCAGGAATACTTGTTATGTAGTAACGTTTTTCTATAGTCTTATTCTTACCAATCAATCGCTCTGATTGTATACAGGCAATGCTCTTTAGTGAGACCCAATCATTTTTTTTAGAAAGCCAGCCTATTTGATCGGTTGTTGTACAAGTCCTGATCTCAATTCGACCATGCCCTTTTTCTGTTTCTGAAAATGTATCATGCTTAATATTGATATACTTTGATTCGCTTTCTATTTCAAAGAAAGTTTTTATTTCTTCAAGAAGATCACCTTGATTGCCCTACATTAAGCAAATAATCCCCTTTTTTGTCAATAATCTTTTGAGCAATTTTTTTCTGGGTCCCTATTGCATCAATCGTCACTATCGCACCGCAGATATCAATTAAGTCCAAGAGCTGCGGGATAGCCGTTATTTCATTCGATTTTCCTTCTACCTTTTTTTGACAAAGGACCATTCTAACATCTGTCGCAAATGCATTGACTAGATAAAGAGGCTCTTTATCTTCTGTTTCACCCTGATCAAAGCTTCTTTTTGTCACTTTCCCATCTATGGCTACTGTTCTTGCATCATCAGTGTCTCTGTTATCCCTTACTGATGCTACTAAATCGCTTACCCATTTTACAAATATTTTAGAAAACTCATTAGGATCAAGTGCTCTAAAAAATCTCCTTAACGTATCATCGCTTGGTACCCCATTTTCAAATGGTAGATACTTTTTAAGTACGTCTAATCGAGCTTTTCCGTAGTATTCGATATCTTTCCAACCCTCGCACCCACTTATAACCCCTACCAGAGTTAAAAAAAGAATATCTGCCATTGAATACAGTTTTCCTCTTTCAATTCTTGGGTCTTCTAGCTCACCTATATAATCCAAAAAACTAATATTTCTGTCTTCCATCTTGGTTCTCCCGGTTTTTTTTGAGAACCATTATATCTTAGTTTTTTAATTTTTTAAGTGAGCCGGCCCTGCCCTGTTGAAATAACACGGCCTTAAATCCTAATTCAGTAGCATTTTCACCTAACGGAGCATATCTTGCTGCTGCCGGATCATATCAGTCTGGTGATGAGACCTTAGGTAGCGTTACTATAGCAACTTTACAACAACAAGGTAGCTCGGACAATACATTATGCAACACTGATTGTATAATAGGAATCAGCGTTAGCAGTGGGGTAGCTTTTATAACAGCCATGGCCTGTGCTGCATTCTTTCTTAAAAGATACTTTTCTCATCATAGGGTGGACGAACACACTCAGCTTATTAACTAACAGCTTGCTTTTACCTGAAGCTAGAAGCCCTCGACTTCAGTCAATCCTTTACCTACCTTTAAAGTGGAAGATAAGGTAAGTTTGAGTAATGTACGATAAAGCTCGAAAGCCAAGCCACAGGACTTTAGGGCCTGGACTACCATCGCAACATTGAGAAAACCATCAGATGAGGCAGCTCTCAAACAAATATATCTTGCATTAAAAAATGCCTCACGGAGATAGACTAGGCCGATACAGAATTGGGGGCTGGCATTAATGCAGTTTGCTGTTCACTTCGAGAGTAAGCTTGCTTTATGATATTAGTCCGTTTACACAAACTTCTTGACAGACCCCTATTTGGGTTAGAGCACCGTAAGGACAGTGCTGCTAATCCACGTAAATATACGCATTCCCTAAGTCTTGCTCTCGAGACGAGGCGATAGGCTCAGAAGCATTAGAAGCCTCAAACACCTCAATCACATCTATGACTTCGTCAAGCAAATCGAGCTGCTCGGTTAAGTCGACAGTTATCGGCGGCAAAAGAGGCAACCTTAACTTTCTTGTCGTTAAATCAGTCATTTCTCTTGCGAGCTCTTCACTTGTCAAAGCGCCCGAGCTCCGAAGAAGCTGATTAATCTCGGTTCCTCGCCCCCGAGCCAAGCTTAGCTCAAGAGGTGTTTGACCATTGTAGTTTATCTCACTCGCTCGCACACCAGAGCAAAGCAGAAGCTTCACGAGTTCGTAATGTCCTCCTCCTGCCGCTTTATGGAGCACCGTATCCCCATTGTCGTCGGCAATATTACCATCGAGCCCTGCAAGAAGCAGGAATTTTACTGTTTCAATATGGCCATTAGATGCCGCCGTAAAGAATATAAATAATGTTAATATCTTTTTTCTATACAAACACTTTTCATTTTCAATGAGGAACCGCACTGTATTGGGCCAATCAAAAAACTCCAATGCTTTACGATCAAGCTCACTTAATTTCAGCGAGGACAGATCAAGCATTGACTGCCCCGGGTGTGTGGCAATAGGCGTAACAGGGCAGCTGTCTGAACTTTGAGTATGCTCTCCAGAGTCGCCTGCTGCTAGAGAATTAGCAAGAAGTACCATTACTTCGCTATTTCCAGACTGTTCTGCTAGTTTTACAGCGCTATTACCAAATTCATCACAACCATTCGCTTGTGCCCCAAGTTTTAAAAGGGCCTCAACGGTGCGCAGATGTCCGTTGCGTACAGCGGTAAAGAAAATAATATCTCTTATCACACATTTTTTTGCTTCATCAGCCTCACCTTGGAAAAGCTTTATGGCGCAATCGGGCCAATCAAATAGCTCGAAAGCACGGATAATAGTTTGCAAATTATCATCCGCTTGGCTTGACCTGTTTTCTGTACCAACAAAGCTTACATTGTCATGTTCCATACCATAGAGACTTACACTCAAGCCGCTTACTATAGTAAAGCATAAAAAATAATAGCTATTAATAAACACAAAAGATCCCGCCTTAATTTAAACATTTATGAATAATATAATACGCCTAAAGTCAATCGGCAAGGCTATCGTGGCACCACAGACCCGTATACTAGCAAAAGAAGCTCGTTAAACATTTCAAATACCATTTTTGAAGAGGATAAATGTAGACCCCGCAGAATGTAGATTGCAAATATCTTAAATGTCATTTATGCTCTTTGCTGACTTAAAAATTCAAAAAATATGGGGGCTGATAATATATGTCATTACACACAGGTCATTTTTACACTCTTCTGCTCAGCGCAATTCTGACCATTTTAACAAGCATCCATACCAACGCGGTAACTTTATCAGAAGCATCCTCTTATGCGTTACCAAGTGGTTCTGGCGAGCCTTATTCAGTCGCATTTGCACCCGATGGTTCATATCTTGCCACTGCTAATGAAAACTCAGCCAATGTAACAATATTCCAGGTTGGAGCAGGAGGTGTGTTATCAGGGACAGTGTCGTATGCATTGCCAAGCGATTCTAGCTTGCCTTGCTCAGTAGCCTTTTCGCCCGATGGTTCATATCTTGCTACTGCTAATTACTCAAATGTAGCAATATTCCAGGTTGGAGCAGGAGAAGTTTTATCGGGAGCAGTGTCATATGCATTGCCAAGCGGTTCTAGTGAGCCTTCCTCAGTAGCCTATTCGCCCGACGGTTCATATCTTGCCACTGCTAATTACGGCTCAAACAATGTAACAATATTTCAAGTGGAACAAACCACCAAAATTTCTTACCCCTTACCACCAGGCTCTACACAGCCTGATTCAATAGCATTTGCATCTGATAATAAGCATTTTGCAACAGCAAACTATAACTCAAGCGATGTAACCTTGTTTACTATGAACAGTACTTCTTCTGTATCAGGAATATCCTATAAACTACCTTCAGGATCACTTAATCCCTCTTCCATTGCTTTTTCAACTAATAATTCCTATGTTGCAACTGCCAATAGCAATTCACACGATATAACACTCTTCGCCTTAGTAAATGATGCACTCGTGGCAGGTACTTCGTATACCTTACCCGCAGGGTCAACAAAACCAGCTTCAGTAGAATTTGCACCCAACGATTTTTATCTTGCAGTAGCCAACAGCGATTCAAACGATGTAACTGTATTTAACGTCGTAGAAGGATCTTTACAAAGTGCTCTTTCTTATCCATTACCTGCAGGATCTTTATATCCTGTCGGCCTTTCTTTTTCTCCAAAAGGGATATATCTTGCAACAGCAAATGCACATTCAAGCGATGTAACACTCTTTAAGGTAACGGCAGGCACTTTAAGCAATGCTCTTTCACATGCTCTTCCAGCAGGGTCTACAGAGCCGCAATCAATTACTTTTTTTGCTAACAATAACAACCTCTATCTTGCAACTGCTAATAGTGCATCAAATGATGTAACAATCTTTACAGTGAACAATGACACTCTTGCTGACGGTAGTTCCTATCTGCTACCACAGAATACAATGAATCCCAGTCTATTGCTTCTTCATTAAATGGTCAGTATCTCGCTGTAGCTAATAGCAATTCAAGCAGTGTTACCTTCTTTAATGCTACGGGAGGTACACTACAGCAAGCAGCAACATCTTCACTTCCCCCTAACTCAACCCACTGTGTCAGCATCACCTTTTCACCAAGTGGCATTTACGTACTAACAGCTAACCTCTTTTCAAATGATGTATCACTCATACCAATCTTACTCGGAAGCTCGCAGGGCGATGGTGATGGATCAAGTAGCAGTTTACCTCTCGGAGTAATTATAGGTACTACCGTAGGTATTCCCCTTGGCCTTACTGTTTTAACAGCAGCCACCGTAGGTGCTCTTCTGTTATTCTATAAGTACCGCCAATATCAGCATCGTGCTACCGCAAGTGTTAATTTTGACAACAAATCATCAGTAGACGATCTTTAAAACCACCAAGACTACATGAAAAAATTGTTCATTCTTGGGATAAGGCAGCAGTACCACTAATTACTGTTCTTGCAATAATTCCTACGTTAGAGGAGCTGCCCTCCTAAGCTCGTTCCTGCAGTATTAGAGCCAAGAAGCTGTTTAAAAGCTACATACCAATGGAAAAAACCCTCAAAAAACTCACGACCTTATCGCCTTGGTAAAATCCTGTATAGAGCTGGATAGCGAATTTAGCATCGTATTAGATATAGCTACTGAATTAAACCCATATGTGCATGGCAGCCGTTATCCAGATACTTATTTTTACATACCCGATCTAGCGGCAGCAAAAGAAAGTATCGAGCAAGCTCTTTCAGTATTTAACCTGGTTGCACCTAAAATATAAGCGTTAATTATAAAAATTATCTGAAAAATCATGCTAAACTTGATGTACCTTGCCTACTTAGGTATCATATAAGCGTCCTTATGTTGATATAGCTTAATAGAATACTCTAGCAAGGAGCTCTTCAAATGGCAGTTCAAAGCACCTCGATTCTCTCGCTTTTTAGCACCCTGTATTATGTTTTAGCAGGTATTATTGGCATTGGCTTTTTAATTGGCTTTCATGAGCTCGGCCATTTCTTTTTTGCCAAAGTGTTTGGAGTTAGCACGCCCTCCTTCTCATTGGGCTTTGGTCCCGCTATCATTCAAAAGAAATTAGGCGATACCATGTTTCGTATCTCAGCCATCCCGCTTGGTGGGTATGTTGAAATGGCAGGCGCTGCTGAGGTCGGCCAAGGGGAACAAAAAGAAGCCCACCGGCAGGACGAGGGGTCTTTTGCCGTAAAGCCTTATTATCAAAAAATGCTCATCATGTTCGGTGGCATTTTGTTCAACCTATTATTTGCTTATATCGCTTTCATCTTACTTTATGCGCTGGGCGCTCCCAAGCCTACAACGATAATCGAGACCGTAGAAGAAAATAGCGCGGCAGCACAAGCAGGACTGCATTCTGGTGACACTTTGGTCACGTTTGATGGTCAGAATATTCGTAATAATCTGGGCAGCTTGCTTTCCCACATACGATCATCGCCCAACAAACAAGTAACGCTCGGTATTATTCGAGATAGCCAGCAGCTTTCATTGCCCGTGCACCTTGACTCTATCGGCCAGGGCCAAGAAGCGAGAGGCAAACTCGGCATAAGCAAATTCAAATCCCAGGATCTTCCCCGCCAAGGCATCGGCCAAGCGCTCTCCTCAGGCATTGCTGAGACCAACCGTCTTATTAAAGCTACTGCATTAGGCTTTATCGCTATTTTTCGTCAAAAAAGCACCGCTGGGATGGGCGGACCCCTCTTGATTATCTCGCAAATAACGCAAAGCGCCCAACAAGGATTCAAGGCCTGGCTTTTTCTCCTCATACTTATTAGTATTAACTTAGCAATCCTTAATCTTATACCACTTCCCATACTCGATGGCGGCCAAATAGTTTTTTACACCATTGAAGCTCTTGCTGGTCGACCGCTACCCGAAAACGTTCGTATGGGAATTCATTATGTAAGCTGGATTGCTATTCTCTTGCTCGTAGCTTATTTGAGCATGAAAGATCTTAAGCACATTTTTGGTTACTTAGCGCCCAGATAAATCTTTGGCAGTTATGACAGCTTTCTTATCTGACGGGTAGGTAGCCCCCGAGTTTTCCCTTTTTAGAAAGCACTATTTGCCACAATTGTGCACCGCGGGCTCTAAATAACCCAGCACATGACAGGAGATAGTACTTCCACATACGATAAAAGCGCTCGTCATAGTGTGACTTAAGCATGGGCCACGACTTATCAAAACGGTCAAACCAAGCCATTAACGTTTTATCGTAATCAGGCCCAAAATTATGCCAATCCTCGATGATAAAAGTTCCTTCGGCAGCCTCGGTTATTTGTTTCATAGAAGGAAGCATGCCATTGGGGAAAATATACGTGTTAATCCAGGCATCTGGAATCGTCGTTGAGCTATTGCCACCTATCGTATGCAGTAAGAATAGCCCATCATCTTTAAGACAGCGAGCGGCTATGTCCATAAACGTTTTATAATTATCAGTCCCGACGTGCTCGAACATCCCAACACTAACAATGCGGTCATATATCTCATTCAAGTTTCGGTAGTCTTGCATTCGTATCGCGACAGGCAGGTCTTTGCAATAATCCTGCCCATGGGCGACCTGTTCTTTCGATATGGTGATACCAACAACTTCAACCCCATATTTCTCTGCAGCATAGCGGGCAAAACCTCCCCAGCCACAACCAATATCAAGCACCTTCATGCCGGGCTTAAGGTCGAGCTTTTTACAGATTAGATCGAGCTTTTTCTCTTGTGCCTGATCAAGCGAGCGAGCCTTGGGCCAATAAGCACAGGAATAGATCATGCGATTATCAAGCATAGCCTTAAAGAGATCGTTACCAAGGTCATAATGCCGCTTGCCCACCTGGGTGGAGCGCGATCTTGACTGCAAATTTATGAGCTTTGCTTTCATAAAATCCCACATCAGCCGCCAATTAAGTCCCACCTGACCACCAGTTTCCGATCGTAAAAGCTTAAAGAAGAACTCATCAAGCGCCGAGCAATCCCACCAGCCCTCCATATAAGCTTCGCCTAAGCCAAGCGAACCATCACGCAAAACTCTCGCATAAAGAGCAGGATTGTGCACCGTAATATCCCACGAACGCTGGCCATTAATTTTGATATCAGCGGCATCAAGAATATGTTGAGCAGTAGCTTGCGCATCCTCAGGCAACGATCGCTTAAATAACGTAAACAAAGCTATCAAGCCAAGCAAGATCACGATAAAGCTTCTCAATTTCATTTGTAGACCTTTATTTGATGTATTGTTCCCTAAATAGCTTATGATGTGTTCATCAAATTTTAATAGGGTTTATAATAAAGCTTTTGCCCCATGCATTATCAATCATCTATTTTTCATATTACTTTTATAAAAATTGACGTCAACAACAAATAATATTAATAACGGTGCAAGCAAAACCGGCCCTCTTCAAAATTCATTAACTCTCTGAATCCAATAGATACTTATCGTAAATTTTTATTGACTATTAGAGCTTTAATTCTGTAGTATATTCTACGTAAGTAATATAATTATTAAATTAGAGGTTTTTTATGAAAAATATATTTCTATGGCGCTTGCTTCTTACTTTTTGCCTATTTTCCGATGTCGTCGCCATGGAGCCGCCGCGAAAACGGGCCCGAGGGGAAGAAGAAGAAGAGGAAGAAACGAAACCACAACAACCCACGGCGCCTGCCGTCTCGCTCACAGAAGCGCAAAAAGCTCTCTATGATGCCTTGCGTGAAAGCCCTATTGACCAGAACAAAGTACGTCAAGCTCTTGAGCATGGCGCCAATGCTCAGTCATGGCAAGGATTAGAAGAATGGCCTGATTGCCCATCACCACTCATGTGCGTCTTCCAAAAAAATGGGGCTGAAGCAGCCCGTCTGCTTCTTGAATATGGCGCAAAGATTTCGCGTGAAAATCTGGCCTCGCTTATGCAGAGCTTAAATCTAACCGCCTTTATCGTGTTAATAGAATTTAATAATATCACGTATCTGATGCCAACACTATTCCGTTATGTTGTCCGTCATCATATGCGCACTACCCCTGGCTCACGAGAAGCAGCCCATACGTCGGCAATGATCGTCTGGCTGCTTACCCATTTTAATTTTAGCAGCGACCCTAAAACAATCCCCTTCCTAAAATACATCATGACCAAAGGGATTCTCACAACGCCTGAGTTTGGCACTCAACCATTTAACACTATGCTCAAGTTCCATGGCTTCATTATTTATGGCAAGACAAAAAAAGCCTTAAAGCTCCTGCAAGAATATATTTCAGCCGCGCAACAGCAAGCAATCCCCTATGAAAACTATATTAAGCTGCTAAACTACGCGTTCACCTTGGCCGTGGCTACCCAAAACCATGAGCTTATAGATTTTTTAACCAACAATTGGGATTTAACGGAAGAAACACGCTATGATGCGTTTCAAACCGCTATCCTTCATACAGACCTCGCTACTCTTGAACTATTCACCATCAAGGCAAATAAACCTTGGCTTACGGTAGGGTCTCAATGGCATGCTGTTTTAACTCGTGGTCTGCGAATAGCAATAGCACGACGTGAGCCAAAAATAGTTGAACTTATTATTCAGATCGCTAACGAACTCGCTGAATCAAACTATATTGCGCCACTCGATATTATATCCCTTATTGATTTTTGCGATCACTTAATGATTCGCCCAAGACGTGCATCTGATCAAAACCGTCTTGAAGAAATCAGATCGCTCTTGTGGCAACAGGTACCCCTGAGAGAACTATACCACGGCATCCTAGAGCGCGTGCCTGAATTACCATTACCACTGCAAGAACAAGTTTACCTCGGGCTTTTTCTGAAATAAAATAATAACGGTTCCTAGAGTAACCCAGGAACCGTTCGTGTCAAAATTACTTAACGAGATCAGGAGAAAAATGTTACTCAATTGGGCAATAATTTTCTTAATTATCGCTATCGTTGCTGGCGTTTTAGGCTTCAGCGGCATTGCTGCTACCGCAAGCAACATGGCAAAAATTATTTTCTATATTTTTATCGTGCTTTTTGTCGTATCAATTTTGTTACGATTTCTTGGTAGCACGATGCCCTAGCTTTTAAGCTTTTTGCTCTTGTGTTGCAATTTGGGCTTGATGTGGATGTTCAGCACCTGCGTAAATTTTCAACTTTTTAAGTTGTTCTTTGCCCAGCTTAGTCGAACCCATCATGCCCTTAACCGCATGCATGAATACTCGTGCTGGATCTTTTGCCATCACTTGACGAGCAGTAAGGCTTTTCTGACCGCCAATGTAACCGGTGTACCAAACATATTCTTTGTCTCTCATCTTATCGCCGGTAAAAACAATCTTTTCAGCATTAATTACCACGACATAGTCCCCTGCATCCGAATGGGGAGTATATGAAGGCTTTACCTTGCCACGTAAAATGTCCGCAACTTCGGTAGCTAGACGACCCACCACCTTATTTTTAGCATCAATGACATGCCAGCGTGGGTTTCTATCTTCAGTTCTAAGAAAAAATATTTTGTTCATATTCATAAAAACTCGGCCCCTCACCATAAAATAATACGTTACCCTACACTAGCCATCAAGCACTTTTTGAGCACAGCCCTCTGGGTACCTTGAGTACAAAAAAACTAACTTGACCGTTACAGCACAAGGATTTATGTTACAATATTAAATGAAAAGCAAACATTGGTCAACTTAAACCGGGAATTATATGAATCCGAGTGCTCTCGTACTTGTACCTCCTTGTCTTATTTTCGCTTTAGCCCTCCTGACACGCAATGTGCTCATTTCGTTGCTGGTGGGCATTCTTGCAGCAGGATTAATCGCTACCAATTTTTCCGTACTACCTGCTCTTGGGCTGGTCACGAGCCGCTTGATCGAACAAACGGGCATTCCTGACGTTCTCTACCATACGGGCTCATATGACAAAATCCTCATGTTTGGCTTTCTTATTTTTCTGGGGATTCTTATTGAGTGTATGACATTTACCGGAGGGCTCCGGATATTCACCAGAGCCTTACTCAAGAGCCTTACCACTCGTCGCACAGCGCAGATGGCATCTTTAGCTCTTTCATGCTGTTTTTTTGTCGATGACTACCTCAGCGCCCTCATGGTGGGGTCTATTATGCGTCCTATAACCGACCATTTCAAAGTTCCCCGGGCAAAGCTCGCCTATCTGCTCAATTCAGTGAGCTCTCCTTTAGCGGTGCTTGTACCAGCCAGCAGCTGGGTAGGCATGATCTTAACACAATTGGAAGCCTCGGGGGTACATAAAATGGCAATCCCGGGCTCCCTGATTATTACCGACCCCTTTCGCCTCTATTTATATATTGTACCGTTCCTCTTCTACCCGATTTTGAGCATTTTCGCTGCATGGTACGTTGTGACACGTAACATTTCATACGGCCTCATGCATCGGTATGAAGAGCAAAGTCTTCGCGATGGCAACCTTTTTGGCGGAAAAACTGAACTCGTAATGCACAAGGAGCTGCCCGATTCGGCTCAAACAGGTTCAATCTGGGATGTTATATTGCCATTGATCATTTTTATCATCGTCTGCGTTACCGTACTCTTGGCAACCGGGCATTATACCCTTTTTGGCGGAACGTCATCACTATCAGCGGCATTTATGAGCGGTAATAGTATCTTCGCCCTCTGCGCTGGCAGCGTATGCGCGACCGTAATGATCGCTTTGAGCATCACCCTCAAAAAAACCGTAACGCCTTCCCGGCTGGTCAGTTTAAGCTGGCAGGGATTTATGCTCATGAAAAATTCATTAATTATTCTTTGGCTTGCCTGGACATTATCAACCATGCTCCAGACAGATCTGCATACCGGTGAATACGTAGCACGCTTACTTTCAAATACGCTTGATTTAACGCTTATACCCGTAATTGTTTTTCTGGCAAGTGCTTTAACTACCGCCAGCACAGGATCATCATGGGGAAGCATTATGCTGCTTATGCCCCTCGCATTACCATTGATTGTTAAATTTTTGGGCAATCCTCCACTCGTTTCGCTGGACGACCTCTATCAGATTGCGCCTGTTATAGGAGCTCTCTTGTCAGGGGCGATAGCTGGGAGCCATTTATCGCCTATCACTGATGCCACCGTCATGGCCTCGACGAGTGCTCAATCTTATCATCTGGACCATGTCCAAACACAAGCCGGCTATTCGCTTGCCCCGTTAACGGGTGCTGCGCTTGCTTTCTTGTGTGTCGGCTTTTTACACCAAAGTCCTTTTTGGCTACGATGCTCTGTTTCACTTATCGTCGGGTTGATAGCATGTATGGTGGTTATCTATATGCGAAGCAGAAAACGTTAAGGCGTTTTCTGGGATAGCCCTGAGCCTCTGATAAGCATAAGCACTTGAAATTACCTGGTCTAGGTCACGATGGAGAGGTTCCCATGCGAGGAGTAACTGTGCTTTTTGGATGCTGGCTACCAGCATCGATGGATCCCCCGCTCTTCGCGGCCCTTTGATCAGTTTTAAAGGTTTGCCCACCACTTGTTGTACGATATTGGCGAGGTCCCTTATCGAGCGGCCCTGGCCGGTGCCTATATTAAAAAAGTCGGACTTTTGACCTGCCAAAAGATATGCAAGCGCGCGCTCATGAGCATAAGCTACATCGCCCACATGTACGTAATCCCTTATGCAGGTCCCGTCGGGTGTTTCATAATCCGCGCCATAGAGCGTGAAGGGTTTTTCTTGTACGCATGCTTGAATCATCAGGGGAATAATATGTGTCTCCGGTATATGGCACTCTCCTAAATTATGCTCGGCCCATGCGCCTGCGACATTAAAATACCGCAATGCCACAAAATTAAGGCCGTAGGCATGGTACATATCGCTCATGACCTGTTCGATCATGAGCTTACTTGTGCCGTAGGGATTAATGGGGCTTGGTGGGTGATTTTCATCTAATAAGGGCATTGAGGGTGTTCCGTAAACGGCAGCGCTCGACGAAAATATGAGCTTTTTTACGTTATGGGCAAGCATTGTTTGCAGGAGCGCTATAGTTTTAGCAACGTTATTCATGTAGTACTTAAGCGGATCGCTTACTGACTCACCCACCTGAATAAATGCAGCGCAATGAATTACCGCTTGAATGTTATACGCCCTTAAAAGCTCTGATACAAGAATCGTATCAGAAAAGTCGCCATGGACAAAAGTCGCCCAAGCACCCATGGGCTTTGTTCGAGCTATGTCAAGAACTACCACTTGATAGCCCTGGCTGGCTAAATGAAAAGCACAGTGTGATCCGATATAGCCGGCACCACCAGTGATCAAAAGAGCAGGTTTATGCATGATATATTTTCGTTAGCTTATTGCACAGAAAGTATAACAGCTTTAGGTCAAACAACAACCGTGATAAATCTTCTTAAGGGCCCTTGTTGTTTACGTTGTCTGCATTCATGGCTTAAGTTGTTTGAAAACTTCGATCCAAGAAACCCTCTTTTTACTAAGGACCTTATAAACACTAGTAATAGCTCATGATAGATGTACAATATTAATATATAAATAGTTAAGTGAGGTAACCGATGATAAGTAGGCAAGCAATAGAAGAAGCGAAAAAAAGGCTTATTAAAGCTTTAGATCCATTAGAAATATATCTTTTTGGTTCCTACGCCTGGGGGCAACCCAGGGAAAATAGTGATTTAGATCTTGCCGTTATTGTTGATGAAGATGTTATCGACAAACACAAGATGCTCATAGCTGGGCATAGAGAGCTTTTCGACTTGGAATTTTCAAAGGACCTAATCATTTTGACAAAACAAGAATTTGAAACATATTCACAAGATGTAACTCGACTGAGTTTTAAGATAAGACATAGAGGTATAAAAATCTATGCAAAGGCATGAAGAATGGCTTTTGATAAGCTCAGAAGAGCTAAAACTAGCAAAAAAAGCCATACAATCAGATGACATAATTGTAATACCCACCGTTTTTCTTACCCAGCAGGCGGCCGAGAAAGCATTAAAAGCCTATCTGGTTATTCACGGCTGCGAAATAGAAAAGACACATAATCTCCTTGATCTTTTAAGATCTTGCATAAAGGTTAATCAAGAATTTCAATCTTTACTTGATGAAGCCTTAAATTTAAATCCTTATGCGATAAAGTGTCGCTACCCAGAAGATGCCTTCATAGTACCTAATCTTACGGTAGTCGAAAAATGTATTCAAGATGCGGAAAAAATCCTAAATTTCGTTAAAGACGCGATAGAAGCAATCTAAATAAAAGCTCGTTTTTAACCGTAACGGACAGAATTACTTAACAACAAAGTTAAGATATCTGATCATCTTAGCCATATAAGATTAAATACTGTTTTGACAAGCTCTTACCCTTGTTCTATTATATTCCGCAACTGCACTTATTTATTATCATTGATTGATATATCGCATAACTTTAGGATACACATGCTAAAACTTATTCTTTTTGCCCTATTTTTGTCTACGCATCCTCTGCTTGGTAATAACAAACTCTATGATCAATCAAAAAATGTGAATAGAGAGATTGTTAAAGCTGAAATCACGTTAGATTCTGAGAGCAATGCACTCGTCGCCCAGCTAGATCCAGATGATCTATGGCTGTTTACTTATGATCAAATTCAGAAAGCTTGGCTTGACGGCCTTAAGCCTTTACGCCTTGGCGATATTCCAGATAATAGCGAGCGAGAAATAAACCGTTTTTGGGATTTGATCTATTCTTTCTTTGGCGCACAAGCTACCTATGACGACTCTGATAAGCTCTTCGAAACCAAACTATTCTACGACGTGGTATCAGGAAACGAGAACCGCGAAAAGCTTTCATCGACAAAGCTTCAAGAGCTCAAGGAATGGTGCCTTAAAAAAACAACAGAAGCCGAGAAAAGTATAACAAGAACCAAAATAAACATGGGTGCAAGCTTTACTCTCGGCGCTGCGAGCACCGTCATGGCAACGTACCTTTTCTGGTTCGCTTATAGATCTGATTCCTTCCGGCACCGCGCCATACCCTCTATAATTGGTGGCCTACTGTTAAACACGGGTGTTATTCATAATTTATATACGTTAATAGAATGTAGGCAACATATTCAGGATCAGCACTTATCTCAACAACATTTTGCGAATGCGCTTCATGCACTTGAAAAATTATTAGCCGAATTCACTCCTAGGCCAACCCGCGAATTGCGATTTTGAACAGCTTCTCTACACTACGGTGAGCATAAATTTGTTGATTGAGAGCTTAAGCGAGCGCTTGGACAATAACGGTAACCAATTTCCTGGCCATGAACCAACTCACGTGCATGCATGAGCAGACACGCAAACCCGCCCAAGCGTACTAAACTTATTCTCGAGCTCATGAAAAAGGCTTAATGAAATCCCTCTTCGTCCGCTTCCTCACCTAAGGTCAATTCAGCTTGTGCCATCTCTTCTATAGTTTCTGCATCTTTTGCTAAATCCTGACTTAGGCACATAACACTATCTTTAATGACCCAGTAATCATCTTCGATACGTATACCAAAGCCTTCCTCGGGTAGATAGATGCCTGGCTCAATCGTGATAACATCGTTCTCTTGTAATGGCTCCTCATAACTACCGACATCATGTACATCAAGGCCCAAATAATGCCCGATAGAATGGGAAAAGTAGGCGCCATATCCCTTTTTGCCCAAGTATTCCTGCGCCAAATGATTGAGCGATTTTTTTTCTTCTTTTTTATTATTAAGCCAGTAGCCCGGCGCTGCGATACTCGCGATATATTCTTGAGCATCAAGCACGATATTATAGACCTCACGTTGCCTTTTGGTAAAAGTTCCTGACACAGGATACGTGCGCGTTAGGTCTGCACAATAATAATTAACCTCGGCCCCGATATCAATGACAACAAGGTCCTGGGGCTTCATGCTGCGCGTGCCCGCCCTATAGTGCAAAACCACCGTATTACTGCCCGTTGCTACGATAGAGGAAAAAGCTAAGCGGGCATTCCCTTCGCGGAAAACATACTCAATGCCAGCTTGAACCTCATACTCTTTTTTGCCTTCTTCGAGCGTCGCTGCCGCTCCCTCCTGCGCAATCATGGTAAGCTCAACCGCTTTGTAAAGTTGCTCAATCTCGTAACGCGATTTGACCCTTCTCAGCCGCGCAACCATGGCCGCTATATCTTTTACCTCTTGCTTAGTAGCCATAAAGCTTTGCAAGCGTTCAAGCGCTATCTTTTGTTCAGTATAAGCACGTGGATTGCTGTTATTAAGAGAAAATATCACCCCGCCTTGCTGGCTGACATGCTTAAGTTTTTCGACCAAAAAAGCCACATGGTCATTATTAAAAAGTAAGGGAAAAACATACCCATCCACCGATTTGCCTAAAAATTCAACCGTATCAACTCCTCGCTTTTCAGCTTGACCGGTACCAGGCGCTACGCTGTCGGATGCCCATTGGGCCCGATCGGTCGCATAGTGGGGCGCATACAGCGTTGTTTGTCCATCCAGGTCAATCAACAAAATTATGCCAGGCTCCTCTATGCCCGTAAAGTAATAAAAGGAACTTTCCTGACGAAATTCGTAGCGTGACTGCTCAAATCCTGCGATAAGCATAATAACCCCGGAGCGGACATCCGGGTACTGCTCTTTGATAAGCTTAACAAGATTTTGGCGCCTCAATTTGTACATTTCATGTTGCTTGTGCTGATTTTGCATAGCTACCACTCTCAAAAAAAATAATTAACAATCAAAATGGTCGTCGTTCATTCAGCGCTTTATGGAGCGTTAACCGATCAAGCGTCTCCAATGATGAGCCAACGGGAATACCGCGTGCTAAGCAGGTAATTTTTGTAGACGTGGTAATTCCGTCAAGGGTTGCACTCTGTTCCAGCCTGCGCCCTATAAAAGCACCTGTCGCCTCGCCTTCAGGTGTCTGGCTCAATGCCAAAATAATCTCGTCGCAGCCACGTGCTACCCGTTCAATGAGATGCTGTATCGTCAAGTCTTCAGGTCCTACGCCGTCCAAAGGGCAAATCGAACCACCAAGCACATGATAGACCCCCTGATAGCCGCCAGCACGTTCTAATGCCCAAAGATCATACCACGTCTCCACAACACATACCACGCGCTGATTACGCTTAGCATCTGAACAAAAAATACAAGCTGCTGAAGTCTCCTTCCAACTCCAGCATGTCGCGCATTTAGCAAGCTGCTTGCGCGCCGCTATCAAAAGACTACAAAACTGTTCAATCCGCTCAGGGCTCATTTCCAAGAAGTGGTTAGCAACACGGTAAAAATGCTTTGATGCCAAATAAGGCACCTGCTGGAGCTGCTTGAGCAGGTTTGTCAGCGTTGGTAGCTTATCGATCATATCTTCAAAGCCTTTTGGAGATATGTCTGCCCAATACTTAACCAGGTGCTAATACACAAATACAGCGTTAATCCTGCTGATAAATGTGCTGTCAGCGCGACAAGCAATGCAGCAAACAAAAGCATGGTAATACCGCGGCGTGCATCTGCATCAGTACTCACCTGAATGAACAAGCCCACGCCAGCAAGCACCGGCAACACATAATATGGATCACGAGCTGACAGATCGGTGATCCATCCCGCAAAAGGCGCTTGGTAAAGCTCCACCGATGTGGACAAAAGCCTATTTAAAGCAAGCAGAATCGGCAACTGAGCGAGCTGCGGCAGGCACCCAAGAACATTGGTAAGGCCATACTTCCGGGTAAGCTCCATACGTTCACGATTAAGGGCATCCGGATCATTCTTATATTTTTGCTCAATATACTGCATTTTGCGCTGGAATTCCTTCTGCTTCTCCATAGCCTTGCTGCTTCTAAACGTTAATGGTATCAGCAATAAGCGCATAAGCAAGGTCAGCAAAATAATGGCCCAGCCATAATTTTTAACATACTGGTACAGAAATTTAAGCGCGCTTAAGAGTATCTTAACGAGCGGTGACAGCCACCCGTAATCTAACGCAGCATCGAGTCGCTTATCAACTTTTTCCATGACATGGGCGTCTTTGGGCCCACAATAAAATGATAGATTCCATGTTCGTGGTTCTTTAACAACAGAGCCTTCGAGAATAAATGATAACGTTTCTGGCGTTGCACCGGTATAATACGCACGGCGCGTAAAGCTATCGGGGTCACTGACAAGGGCATTAATAAAATAGCGATCCTCAGCACCAAGCAATGAGGGCGCAAACCAGAACTGGTGAACTAATTGACCTATCTTTTGTTTCTGGAGTCGCTGCCGGTCAGTATAGACAAGCCCTTGCGGAACATAATCTTGGTCGGCTTCTGCCACCAGGGGCGAAGGCACCATGATACGTGCTCGGACGCCAGCGCTCTCTTGTGGCTCGATCGTGAGCCGTACGTCTATTCGAGGCACATCGTTATAAACGGTAAATTCTTTGGTGATATGGGCCGTAGGTCCTTGACCACGATATGTCAGACGTGTATGGTCGGCAGCCTCTTGTTTGTCAGTCAAAGCGTACGTGAGCGGCGTTTGGCTATCTAACGCCACCATAAATCCAGCCCGCTCAATATTTTGTTGCGCATCAACAGGAATAAGCACGCGCTCTTTACCGCTCAGCATACGCCTAAAACTCAGCATGTCCAATGATCCGGACTCGGTAGTAAACTGGGCAACCCCATAAGAGGTATTTATGGTTATTTTCTCAGCAGTGCCCGTAGGGGGGAGAAATGATACCGTTGTTAGAAGAGGCTGGGCTATCTGCTGATTGATTTCTTCCTGCGTAAGGGCGGTAAAGCTTTGCCCAGGGCGCAAGACAGAGCCCTCTTTCTGGGCATTGCGGGAAATAAAATAATGAATTCCCCATGCCGTTACTAATGATAGGGCAAGCGGTATAAGCAGATCTTTAAATTTCATACAGCGATGATCCTTCCTTGATCGAAAATAGAAGCATGAAGTTGGCCAGAGATAGGTCAAACTTGACCTTTAAGGCTTTATTGGTAAGTTTATCGTATCATTTGAATTTACGCAAACGCGAAGACGCAGCAGGGCTGCTTGAAGAAAAAACAATAAGCAGGTGGAAAATGTTTACTCGCCATATCATTGACGATTGTCTTTGATGATGCAAACCAGCGATCCTTCTTGCCTGACCAACTCAAAGACAAAAAATATCTAAAAATTAGTTTTTAGTTTTTAACACAGCAGAACAAAAATCCTGGCCAATGGGCTGTCTATTATACGCAGGCTCAATTTGCCTCGTTTGACGCCGGGTGCAAACAAAAGTGTTAGTGAAAGCGAGAGCTAGGAGAGCGCTGTGCCCAGTAACTGTTCCAAGCGCCGTTAGCTCGAGCAGTACGCATAGAAAGCATAGCCTACGCGTTGCATTCTAGCCACCAGGCGCCTGAAAGCTTAAGCCTCTTCTGAATAATAGATTTATGCGCGCTTTCTATGCTTCCTGATCCAATTGGCAGATCGGATGCTAGCACGCTTTGGTAATCAAGTTGATGCATGCGCTTTATCATGTACTGATAGCATGTTTTAACACCACAGATATGAGAACCTTCCTGATCTTGTTTTATATGCTCTTCAAGCTCTTGTATGATCAATTCGGCTTTGTTTTCTTTAACAAGAGCTTGTTTTAGCTTAAGCCAACTATCTTTTTCCGATGGGGCGCAGCAATTCGCCGCTTCGCTCAGATATGTACTTAGATGATAAAGTCTATTAGATAATACGCTGAGCTTCCAATGACTCTTTCAACCTGCTCCGCTATCCATGGCGCACCATCGCTTACGATGTGTATGCAAGTTGATTCGTTCCTTCCGGCTGCATCAACAACTTCTGCTAGCTGATTACCAGCATCATCAGTCGAGCCCAATGTTGCTCGGTATATAGGCGATATACTTCCTTTTGCGTATGCAAGTGATAACCTTGCTTCTTGCCATCCTGTTTTTTGCGCTTTTCTTTTATCTTCAGCTTGTCCAATTGTTACTATTGGAACTACCATCCAATTTTCCTATGATATGCTCTGAACCTACTTATTGTTTACTGGATTATTGTTTGATTGCGCCATTTCATATGCATGCTTTTCTACAATAAGCCTGATACTACTTGCTGGAATATCGATGCCATAATGCTCTTTGATTTTTTTTGGCAGCATCAGCAAATGACACATCTGCGCCAAAGTCTACCAATACCGCTGTAATGGCCCTGAATACCCCTACAGGTTACTCGCGCTGATTCAGAAAAAAGCCTTCTTACTTTGCCGTTTTCGATAAATATCGTTTCTTTAACTGTTACTTGGCCACATTTTATTTGCCAGTATAATTTTTTTTGAATGTCGTCTCAGCTGCGAATTATTCAGCTGCGCTTCATCTGCTTTTTGCTTTTCTTGCTCCATTCCCCATGTTTCTATTAGCTCACATCTTGATCCTGCAAGAAGGATTTTACCATCCTTTTGTACAGCTACAGCATTTGCTTGACCAGCGTTATGTATAATAGGATTGCTGCTTTTAAATGGTGTAAGCACTATTCCTGGTGCTCCTGAATTAGTACCTTGAGAATCTTAACAACGAGTATATTTACCTCGATTGCCCACCTTATACCATAGTTTCTTTAGATAACTGTATTCAAGCCTGGAAAAAGATTTTGGCAGGTAAATCTAAACTATCCATGAATAATATCGAAATGCTTGGCGATATCTTAACAGGCATAGCTCAAAGACATTTTAGTTAACCAACTTTATTAAGAGAATAAGCGTTAAAAAAGCTCTTTTTGTATTTGCCTAGCGCAACAACCACGACAATGCAGGACACCTCGGGCCGGGCCCTAGCAGCACCTGCCTCCTATAGGCGACACAATATACGCATAGGTAAGGCGATGCTAACCTCATGAAACTTTTATAACTCTTGTCCCACAGGTGCTACATCTGGCGAGTAATTAACGCTACCTCTACCACGATGGCGAGTAAAGTACTTCCAGGCAAAGTAAGCGGCTATGCCAATTATCACAACGCCTGTTAAAGCGCCAACACCACCGATAATAGGCCCTATGATGATGCCAATATTAGGAGAGCTACCACTACCATCTCCTGAATATCCTCCCGTGCTGCTTGATCCAAAAATTTGGGAGATTGATACATCGTCGGAGTAGAAGTTGGCAGTAGCAAGGAGAGCATTTCCCGTGTCTGAAAGAATTGGAGAGAAAGCTATTGATACACAGTAGGTAGAATTGCCAGGTAAAATATGCGTCGTACGATTTCCCAAAACAGCGTCTTTTGACAATTCAATGAGAGCGATCGTGTCAGAGCCACTATTGCTGGTTGCAAGAAAAGAACCATCGGCTGACAGACTAATGGATCCTGGCTGGGCATTGCCTTGGGCTATTTGGCGTGATTGTCCTTCTGATAAAGCGCCACCAACAATAGCAAAGAGCGTAATATCATCGGAGCCACTATTAGCAACAACAATAACGGTATTTTCATTAGTATCTACGAACGAGACAACAGAACTAGGCACTGATGATATTTTTGGCAGTGGCTTTGACATGCCGTTGCTGAGTATGCCATTTGTTAATTTGAAAAGAGTTACATCGTATGATCGAGCATTTGCGGTAACCAGATGGCTATTATCTGGCGTAAAGGTTAACGCCACTGGCTGAGTAGAGTTAATTGGTAAAGAATAGGAAAGAGGATTGTTGAGAATTCCTGCTACAAAGTTAAAAAGGGTGACGTCATTTGAACCACTGTTCGCTGTGGCGAGGTAGTTATTGTCGGAAGAAAAGGCAATGGCATGAGGGTTTATAGAACCACCTGGTAACGCGTAAGAGCTTGCTCCTGCTAACTGTCCTCCTGAAACTTTAAAAAGAGTTACGTCACTTGAGTTACTGTTTGCTGTTGCAAGGTATATACTGTTTGGCGAGAATGTAATTCCTACGGGGCCAAGCGAGCTTATTGGCAATGGGTACGATACTCCAAGAGAGAGAAGTTTTGTAGCATTAACTGGGTTTATTTGAAAAAGAGTTACATCATCTGAGTTTTGGTTTGCTGTTGCTAAATACTGTTCATTGTTGGAAAAAGTAACTGCCGCTGGATTTTTAGAGTCTGGAGGTAAAGAAACCGACGTAAAGGTGCTTGAAAAACTGCCACAGTTAAAAATGGTAACTATTTTGTTGCTATACGCGAAGAAGAATTGATCGTTATTAGCGCTAGCAAGATACAAGCTGTTGGGCGAAAATGCTACTGCAACAGGACGGCTATAGCCACCAGGCAAAGCGTAGGAAGCTGGTCTTGTTAGAATACCTCCTACTCCAACCTGGAATATTGTTACATTGTTTGAGCCTGTTGTGGCAAGATATAAGCCATCAGGTGAAAATGCCACTGAATAAGGATAGGTAGAACCGCTTGGTAATGCATACGATATTCCCCCTGATAGCACTCCTCCTGCTCCTACTTGAAATAGTGTTACATCTCCAGGGTTATAACTATTAGCAGTAGCAAGATAAGATCCATTAGGTGAAAAGGCTACCGAAACAGGTACGGAAGAACCGCTTGGTAATGCATAAGAAGTTGTTCCCGAGAGCACTCCTCCTGCTCCTACCTGAAATATTGTTACATCATTTGAATCGTAGTTAGCAGTAGCAAGATATGAGCCACTGGGTGAAAATGCTACTGATTGAGGGCCACCAGAACCACTTGGTAATGCATATGAAACTGCTCCCGATAACACTCCTCCCGCTCCTACCTGAAATATCGTTACATCATTTGAGCTGCTATTAGCAGTAGCAAGATATGACCCATCCGGTGAAAAGGCCACAGACCAAGGATCGCTAGAACCACTTGGCAAAGTATACGATGTTGCTCCCGATAACACTCCTCCCGCTCCTACCTGAAATATCGTTACATCATTTGAGCTGCTATTAGCAGTAACAAGGTAGAATCCATCTGGTGAAAATGTTACTGAGTAAGGGACAGAATAACTGTTTGGTAATGCATAGGATGTTGCTCCCGATAACACTCCTCCCGCTCCTACCTGGAACATTGTTACATTACTGTCAAGATTAGCAGTAGCGAGATAGGCTCCATTGGGTGAAAATGCTACTGATAAAGGGGAGTTAGAACCGATTGGCAATGCATATGACACTGCTCCCGATAATACTCCGCCAGCCCCTACCTGAAATATGGTGACATCATTTGACCCTTCATTAGCGGTAGCGAGATAGGCTCCATTGGGTGAAAATGCTACTGATAAAGGGGAGTTAGAACCGATTGGCAATGCATATGACGCTGCTCCCGATAGCACTCCTCCTGTTCCTACTTGAAATATTGTTATATTACCTGAATAATTAGCAGTAGCGAGATATAAACCATTGGGTGAAAACGCTACTGAATAAGGACCAGTAGAACCGTTTGGTAATGCATATGACACTGCTCCCGATAACACTCCTCCCGCTCCTACCTGAAATATCGTTACTGTAATTCCATCATTATCACGGTAGTCAGCAGTAGCAAGATACGACCCATTAGGTGAAAATGCTACTGAGCCAGGACCGCTAGAACCGCTTGATAATGTATAAGAAATTGCTCCTGATAAAGTTCCCCCTGTTCCTACTTGAAATATTGTTACTGTAGTTCCACCACCATAACTATAATTGCCGTAGTCAGCAGTAGCAAGATACGACCCATTAGGTGAAAATGCTACCGAAGCGGGACCGCTAGAACCGCTTGGTAATGTATAAGAAATTGCTCCTGATAACATTCCTCCTGTTCCTACTTGAAATATCGTTACATCACTTGACCCAATATTAGCAGTAGCAAGATAAGACCCATCAGGTGAAAACGCTACTGAATAAAGATCTGAAGAACCACTTGGTAGTGCATATGATGTTGCCTCTGATAGTACACCAGCTCCTACCTGAAATACCGTTACATCATTTGACTCAAAATTAGCGGTAGCAAGATAAGACCCATCAGGTGAAAATGCTACTGAGATAGGGGCACTTGAGCCGCTTGGCAATGCATACGAATTTTGGCTGCTCGCCACGCCTCCAGCTCCTATCGTAAATAATGTTACACCATCTGAGCCCCCGTTAGCGGTAGCCGCATAAGAACCATTAGGAGAAAAAGCTACAGAAGTTGGATCTAATTGAGCAGACGAAGCATAACTTGTCCCTGTCAGCCTGCAGAGTACTGCTTGCAACTGAGTAGTACATAAAAACAAGATGCCTAATAAAAAATACTTAAGATAATAAGCGGACATAAATTACTCCCAATGCAGTCTTCTTTGAAATGACTTCCATTTTAGAAAATATTTTATTCAAAGTCAAAATCAAAAAAGGCAGGGGGTGTAAACAAAAGTGTGGGTAAATCTTGACGAGATTTAAGCAACAAGTAAAACGATTAGAAAAATATCCACACTTGGAATCCCGGATTGAAGCATTATTGGAAATAGCAGAAAACTCGTCAGGCAGACTTGACAGAGCTGATGATGCAGAAGAGCAATTGATTGTGGAAATTAGAAAAATAGGCAATAAATTACTGACCACATGGGCAACAAACCAAGAAGAAAAGAAACACCAAGCCACCAGATTGAACAACCCTGATTCAAAGCTTCATTCAAAAAAAACTTGAATGGCAAACTACCTACGGGACTGTAGAAATTAAAGAACGAATTTTGGTTAGTCAAGGAAGGCGTACAAGGCCTCTTGCTTATTCAGCAAACGTCAAATGTCGAGGGTATTCGATGCCGTTGCAGCGTGCTATAGCGTAATGCATTAAGCCATGCTCACTATGCCGAGCATTTTAATCTCAGCACAAAGCTATAATGCCATATTCGTGCATCACTTAAAGAATCTCGCTATATTTCTGATTTTGAAACAGACGTCTCCTTTGAATCTGCATCAAAAAAAATGAAAGAGCACTATGGGATAGAGTTGCCTGCAAGCACGATCAGATTAATTGTAGAAAAACATGCATACAACATGGCAAAGAACCAAGGTGCCCCTAAAGCAAAAAAAGTTGTGAAAAAGCCAGCAGAATTCGTGATTGCAGAATCTGATGGAAGTATGATTCCTATAGTAACTTTTGATCCAAAAAATACTGGTGACAGAAGAAAGTCCCGGAAGACATTGTGGCGCGAAGCTCGACTTGCACTGGCTTATCACAAAGGAAGTACAACTACTTTTTATCGAGCAACATTAGGATCGCCCGATGAGGTAGGCGATCAGCTCGCAGAGCTCGTCAGAGATGCTAACCGTGGACCTAAAACGCGTATTCATGCTCTAGGTGATGGCGCGCTATGGATAGCAGAACAAATCGAGAAGGTCTTTGGTGACGATGCCAATTACTTAATAGACTATTATCACTTGAGCCAATATCTGAATCAAGCTTCATTGTGCTGTTTCCCAAACAATTCGATAAACTGGTTTCATGTTCAACAAAAATTGATGAAAGAAAATAAACTTGATGTTGTTTTAAAAAATCTAAAAAACCATCTTGATGAAACAAAAATACCAAAACATCAATGTGGAGCCCAAAAGTGCTATCAATACATGATCAAAAGGATGAAGCAATTCGATTACAAAGGAGCTCTTGAACGAGATTTGTCGATTGGATCAGGAGAGATAGAGGGCGCTCATAAGTCGGTTATACAAAAACGTCTTAAAATTCCTGGCGGTTGGTGGTGTGAAGAAAATGCCAATTTATGCTTGCAATGCTAACTACAAGAGCGAATAATGGTTGGAATGGCTATTGGGAAGCACATAAAACATACGATATTTGCTAACCACCACTTTTAATTGCACCCTTTGACGCCAGGGCCGGCTCACTTAAAAAATTAAAAAACTAAGATATAATGGTTCTCAAAAAAAACCGGGAGAACCAAGATGGAAGACAGAAATATTAGTTTTTTGGATTATATAGGTGAACTAGAAGACCCAAGAATTGAAAGAGGAAAACTGCATTCAATGGCAGATATTCTTTTTTTAACTCTGGTAGGGGTTATAAGTGGGTGCGAGGGTTGGAAAGATATCGAATACTACGGAAAAGCTCGATTAGACGTACTTAAAAAGTATCTACCATTTGAAAATGGGGTACCAAGCGATGATACGTTAAGGAGATTTTTTAGAGCACTTGATCCTAATGAGTTTTCTAAAATATTTGTAAAATGGGTAAGCGATTTAGTAGCATCAGTAAGGGATAACAGAGACACTGATGATGCAAGAACAGTAGCCATAGATGGGAAAGTGACAAAAAGAAGTTTGATCAGGGTGAAACAGAAGATAAAGAGCCTCTTTATCTAGTCAATGCATTTGCGACAGATGTTAGAATGGTCCTTTGTCAAAAAAAGGTAGAAGGAAAATCGAATGAAATAACGGCTATCCCGCAGCTCTTGGACTTAATTGATATCTGCGATGCGATAGTGACGATTGATGCAATAGGGACCCAGAAAAAAATTGCTCAAAAGATTATTGACAAAAAAGGGGATTATTTGCTTAATGTAAAGGGCAATCAAGGTGATCTTCTTGAAGAAATAAAAACTTTCTTTGAAATAGAAAGCGAATCAAAATATATCAATATTAAGCATGATACATTTTCAGAAACAGAAAAAGGGCATGGTCGAATTGAGATTAGGACTTGTACAACAACCGATCAAATAGGCTGGCTTTCTAAAAAAAATGATTGGGTCTCAATAAAGAGCATTGCCTGTATACAATCAGAGCGATTGATTGGTAAGAATAAGACTATAGAAAAACGTTACTACATAACAAGTATTCCTGCATCAGCAGAAAGAATATTGCGCGCCGCAAGAAGTCACTGGTTAATAGAGAATTCGATGCATTGGGTACTCGATGTTTGCTTTAATGATGATCAATCGAGAATTCGAAAAGGTAATGCTCCTCAAAATGTAGCGACCATCAAAAGTTTGGCGCTTAACTTGCTCAAACGAGCCCAGCCATTGGTTGATAAGTACATCAGTATCAAATGTCTTCGAAAGCTGTCTTGCTGGCAACCTAGCACTTTGGAATTAATTGTCAATCAAATTTAGATGAGCCGGCCCTGCCTTTGACGCCAAAATCTTTGCCACACGATATCTAATTTGATATCATGTTTAAGAGGTAGCAATATGGGCGATAAAGAAAAAATTATAAGAAAGATATATAACTATTCCTCGGTTTCCTTCGATGAAGCTGAAAAGCTTTTGTTGAATCTTGGATTTAACCTACATATGAGAGGATCTCATCATATTTTTAAGAAAGCAGGATTCGAACTTCATGTATCGTTAAAAAAAAGGCCTGAACTACTTACTTAACGCGAGTTCGACGTAAGAAAAAGTAGAAAAAAACGAGCAAAGTACTATCCTTTTTTCAAAATTCAACAAAAAAAGGAGAAACGACAATGCTCGTCACAATATTTTACCACGTTGCAAACTTTTGCAAAGACCTTGAAAAAAATGGCTGTTTGGCGGCTCTGCAAGGTGAAAAAAGCGAAAAAGAAAGAGTAGAATGCGACTCTGCGAGATTATGACCATTATGATTTATTATCATTATTCTGAGTTGTAAAACGTTTAAAGATTATTATTGTACTCCATCTTTTCTGCCTTAGTTGCTTACTCATTTAGGCAAAAAAAGCCCTCTCTCGCAAGCGATTTTCTTTTTTTTGGCTTACCGGCTTAGATCGAATTCGCGTTACTTATCAAGTAAAGCTTTTAAAAGAGGTGCTTATTAAACATGGTTACTAACAAAAAAAAGAATATACAATATTATTTGCAGCTTCCCTGGACTTACACCATTGAAACAGCAAAAGATCAAGATAAGCCTTATTATATCATACATGTTAACGAGCTACCGGGTATAAGCACTGATGCACTCACTATTGCAGAAGGAATGGAAGCTATCAAAGAAGCTATGATCGCTACCTTTGAACTTTATATCAAACATGGCGAGATAGTTCCCGAGCCAATTGATGAAAAGCAATTTAAAGGAAATATTGCCTACCGTACAACAAGCCGCAGGCACTATTTGTTAGCACGCGAAGCAACAAGACGATCAAAATCTTTAAACCAGCTTATTGACGAATATATTGATACTCGTCTAGAAAGAAAATAATCACCTAAGTAGCGTTCAAAAGCCCCAGCTTATTACTGGAGCTTCGAACTTAAGATTACCTTATAATTCTGTTTTAAGAACGGCAGCTTCCTGCGCAACATCGGCAGCAAGGGTTTTTGCTACTTGGCTTGATCGATCAGCAAGCCTATTTGCTTCATCAACAAGCGCTTGCGCTTGTGCTTTTGAAAGACGCTGTGCACTCAACCTGCTATATGCCTCTTGTGCAAAACTATAGGAATATTGGAACAATGGCCAAGCAAGCGCTAGATAGACGCCATTTCGCGCCCAACGCAAGGTGGTAGCAGCTGTACGGTACATCCATCCAGCCCCTGCCGTTGCCAAGGTTACTCCTAATAAGCCGGTGGCATAAGGTGAAAGGCTTAGTTTATTTGCTATATTTTCATTTGCTGAAACAATCGCATCTTTTACGCTAGAAAATACTTGCTTTACGTCAACGTTCGACGCTAGGAAAGGCATATAGGGAACATATGGTAAAATGGCTTTGCCTACGGCATATGTCCCACCAGCAAGCGCACCATACTGAACGGCATAAGGCACCATTGGGATAGCGCGGACAAGTGGCGGAACCGCCGCACGTAGACCTACCAATCCTGAAGCTATCAAAATACCTGCCATTACGTCCTGCGGCAAGCCAAAATATTGCGCCACCTTGATATTAACAGCAATAGATTGATTTTTTGCACTCTCGAGTGCCGTTTGCAGTTGTTCTTTTTCTTCTGGTGTTATAAGCTCGGCGATCTCACGTATATCTGACGGAAGCTCGGCAATAGTGTAGTTTACTGCTTTTTTTGCATTTTCTACAATAACGACCGTAGAACTTTTGGTCCAGTCCCAGGAAGCTTTAATGACATCGGTCGCAATTCCTTTCATTCCCTCTTTTTTGTATGTTTCTTGTAGCGTATGCCAAGCTAGATCCATAGCCTTTTCTTGAGCCTTTGCAAGATTTCCGATACTCGCTAGAATTAAACCTAAAATAAGCAGTTTCGCAAATTTATTCATGATTACTCCTATTTAATATGACAATAAAATGTACTTGAAAAACCAATGCTGAGGTAAGATATGATTACCCAACTTGCGTAAATTATAACAATTTTTGCATACTAATAGCAATATTTTATGTAAAACAGGACACAGCTATCTCTGTTGCAGATTATTGCCCCTGGTTCGTCGTTTGAGGTCGCTTGAAAGAAAACCCAAGTTCGGACGAGCCTGAACGGTTAATATGTCGCAGTAAAACACAGCGTCTCACGAGTGGCTGCTCCAGACTAACTCTACAAAGCACCTTTCCACATATGGTATATCAAGGTGAGCATGGGTACTATAGCTTGAGGAACGCTGTGGGATACATCGACTGAATAACGCCGGCTTAAAAGCCGGAGGTTCTAGGGTCGCGGTCATTCAAGCAGCGTAGCCCTTTTAGGGATTTCAGTGAGCCCGTTGAACGCAACTCTGTCTGCGTCCAATTGATCTCTGCCCATGACGCATAGCTATGTTGAATGAAGCATTTACGTCAGCATGATCAACGTGCCTACAATGAGGACACTTAAATAATTTACCCTGGCGATTACCTCGTAGATGGCATTTACTACAATCTTGAGAAGTAGCCAATATCTTTTTTACGATAAGTATAAAATCATTAGATTAGTAGCGCATAGATATTTATTTTTGTCTTGCGCTTAACGCCTCTGCTATATATAAATTTAAACTTTTTTTGTTTTGTTTCGCTGCGCTAAAAAGTTCAGCGTGAAGATTAGGAGAAATCCTTATCATGAACTTTCCTGAGAAAGTTTTTTCAGGCTTTATACCTTCTTGTTTGCACATATCAAGATAATCATCGATAGCCTCTTTAAAAGATTTCTCAATTTCTTCAGGATTTGTTCCTTCAAAGGTGATAACGTGTCGCAATCCTATAACATCCCCATGAAAAACTTTTAATTTACTATCGTAGGTAATTATTCCTTTATATCCTTTATATTCAATCATTTTTTAACTCCTGCATCTTTTAAAAACCTACGTACTGCTTCAATGGCACCTTGAGTTGCTTCACGGCGTGGATGCGGTCTATGAAAGTTTGCTGGAACCTTATTTAGTATCACACGTATTCGCGAGCCGTTTCCTTCAGTCGCTTTGGCTCCTAAATGTATAAACAATAATTCAACATCTTTCCACTTAATAGAGGTTTGTGTAGGTAGCCTAAAGATGCTTTCTAGAGTACGTTTATGTTTATTGTTCATTACGCCCTCTTGTTATATTCTCAATAGTATCATAATTCGATACCATTGGTCAAGGTCTAAAATTGAGATGCTATCAGACAAAGCGCCCTATCACTTCAGTTTATGCAACGATTGACCGGTGACATCCTTATATCTTGAAAATAACTCTTAAAAATAGGCCGTTGATTAAGAGAGGTAGCAGATTGTTGCCCACGGTTTTTTAAGACCGCTGTAGAGCTTAAGGCCTGCTAGCAAATATATTGATCTCGCGCAATCAAAACCATTGCGGCTGAAATGCTCAACGTGATAATATTATTTTGTATTTATCTCATAAGTTTAAAAAAGGAGAATTGCGATGAAGCTTTTTCTCGCTCTGTCATTATTAATTATTTTTTTCGCCAGCCCGGCCTTATCAATGCCCGTTGTTATCAAATATATAGAGGGACCTGAGCTAAAATTAGATATACCACCATCAGCTACCATTAACATGGTCAAAAAAGCTCTCGAAGCACAGCAAATAATACAAGGCCTTCAGGAGGTTCCCGTAGATGCCCAACGGCTTGCTTTTAAAGGTATAGTATTAGACGATAACAAAACATTAAAGGATTATTCAATTCAGGAAAATGATGTTCTATCCTTTTTTTCACGGCAACGCTTTCCAGGGTCTTAAGCCCTCAAAATCATCGTGAGCGTTAAAAGGCTTGTTGAGCACATGAAAAATCTGGTATACACTTAATTGACAACCATTACATTTGCGCCATTTAGACCAATAAAAACATGTACAATAAAAAAGCTCATATTCATTTTGTCGGAATCGGTGGTATCGGCATGAGTGGTATCGCCAAAATTCTTAAGCATCAAGGATATATTATTTCGGGCTGCGACCTAGATCTTGAACAAAAAAGTGTCGTTGATTTGACCCAGCTCGGCTGTCCGGTATCTAAGGGCAATAATACTCCCCAATGCCATGATACTTCAATTGATATCGTCGTATATTCTTCTGATATCAAGGATGACCACCTAGAAATTATGCGAGCACGGAGTTTAGGGCTGCCTACAATCCCGCGAGCATTAATGCTCGCAGAGCTCATGCGCATGAAGTACAGCATCGCCATTGCAGGTGCCCATGGCAAAACAACCACGACATCGCTCGTAGCACACGTGCTTATGGAAGCAGGCTATGATCCAACCGTTATTATTGGCGGCCACTTAAAAAGTATCTCAACCAATGCGCACTTGGGCCGAGGTGACTTTTTGGTAGCTGAGGCTGATGAGAGTGATCGATCATTGGTCCGACTCTCGCCGGCGATAGCCATCGTAACCAATGTTGACCGTGAACATCTTGATACCTATACCAATCTTGATGACGTTAAAGCAACGTTCAGGCAATTCCTCAGCAATCTGCCCTTTTATGGCAGAGCAATCATTTGTCACGATGATGAACATGCCCGCTCGCTTCTTCCCCTCAGTCATGCAAAAGCCATCACGTACGGGCTTTCACAGCAAGCAGATATCTTTGCCCATGATATTGAATTGTATCCAACGCACACCACCTGCTCGCTCTGGCGCTCACGTGGAAACAAGCATATAGGCAACCTTATGGTCAAGATGCCCGGCAGGCACAACCTCCTCAATGCCCTCGCCGCGACAACCCTGTCATTAGAACTCGAGGTACCTTTTCATAACATCGCCCAAGCCCTTGCCAATTTCAAAGGAGTCGATCGCCGGTTTACTTTTAAAGGAACCTATAAAGGCGCTGATGTTTTTGACGATTATGGGCACCATCCCGTTGAAATACATAACACCCTTTTAGTTGCTCGACAACGCACAAAAAGAAAGCTTATCGTCATATTTCAACCCCATCGCTATTCGCGCACCTATCACCTCTGGCAAGATTTTATTAAAGTACTCACCCACCATCCGATCGATCATTTGATCATAACGGATATACATGCCGCAAGCGAAGCGCCCATACCAACCATTACGAGCGCACGACTAACGCAGGAACTTCAATCCAATAAAGCCGATCAATCGGTCACCTATATTCCTCAAGATGAGCAGTTTGCAAGCATTCAGCAGGCACTTGATGGCGTTGTTCAAGAAGACGATCTTATTTTATTACTCGGCGCCGGCAAGGTAAATAAGCTCGCTGATACCCTGCAAAATGCAAATAAACAATAGGAGTTGATTTTTGACTATTTTAAGCTCATAATAATAATTAGCATTATATGTATATTTTTAGGAGAACCTTATGGTATATCGCATTACGCTCGCAAGCCTTATAACGCCACTTGTGC
Source organism: uncultured bacterium (assembly GCA_963722385.1). Classification (GTDB taxonomy): domain Bacteria; phylum Babelota; class Babeliae; order Babelales; family Babelaceae; genus CAVRKK01. Next base: position 1,172,294 of record CAVRKK010000002.1, on the reverse strand, counting down.
TCAGTGCAGCATGTATGGCTCGCGCTGACTTTGGCGAAACGGTTGCCGCGACAGCGCTCGGTTCAGCCCTCGGATCAACAGCAGGAACGATCATAGGCAACGTGGTAACCAGCCCGCGACCAAGCAGCCGACGCCCAATCGTTAAAGAAGTAATATATGAAGAGAGAGTACCGGTAGATCGAGTACATGTTATCGAGCATGTTCGCTCACCCAAAAGAGGAAAACTAGCGCTTCTCGAGCGTGAAGCTTCCCGCCTGATTGAGCAGATCCAAGACTTGTCAGCAAAAAAGCGTTCTCTTGAGCGCCGCATCGTTGCTATCGAACAAGAGCTTGCCGATACGGAAACCGCTATCGATATTCGTAAGCAATCGCTTAAAAATATCGAAGCACAACGGCGCTCATGCGCACCTGTCCATCTCACTAAGGGACCAGAGATTGCAGAAATCGAAGTTCTTTAATAGTGTTGTTCACCAAGGGCATGCTCAGCGTGCCCTTGGTTCTTGATTCCTACGTATAACCGCACGGTTAGGCAGGAATTTCCCTCAGGCACAATATAAACCACCGCTCGCTGAGCAGGCTTTTCATACATAAGCAGCAGCTCATGGGGCGTAAAAGAAAACACCGCAGCTTCTTGCCAGCCCAAACGCTCCATTTCACTGTGGTAAAAGTCACCGCACGCAGCTTCCGATAAGCTCGTCTGAAAAACAAAAACGCAGCTTGTACCATCAACGCTTTGACGCGTATTCGCTCGATTGCGACGAGCATCAAAAGGCAGCGGTACATCCCACCGCGCTTCGTAAATATCGATACTTGTATCGGCGCTCGTTGGTATGGGCTCGGCCTTAGGCTGCTCAATAAAAGGCTCTCTTTCAGGAAGCATTACCTGCTCGCCAAGCGTCACTCTTCTTGTTCTTTGACGCGGTGCACACGCAGGCAAGCACGCAAGCGCGGCAAGAAGCCAGCCGCGTGCAAGCATCTTACTCTCCCTGAGCCTTAGTAATAACTTTTTCCTTGATACGGGCAGCTTTGCCAACACGACCGCGCACGTAATAGAGCTTGGCCCGACGAGTTTCGCCTTTTCGCACCAACCGAATAGTATCAACAAGCGGCGAATAATAGGGGAATATGCGCTCTACAGCAACGCCATGGGCACCAATACGCCGGACGGTAAAGGTTGTTGAAGCGCCATTACGGCGCATCGCTATAACATCTCCCTCAAAAGTTTGGATACGGCTTTTATCGCCCTCAATAACCTTTTGGTCAATAGCGATGGTATCGCCAACGCCAAATTTCGCAAAGCCGCGATCAACAATGCCAGCCTCTCGAACTGTTTCTTTCGTATAATTCTTAGCTTTCATGATATCCCTTCACATAATGAATTTTCTTTTTGTTGCTCCCAAGCCAGCGGTCAAAAACAATGGCCGCTGCTGAACGCACTGATAAATGATTAAACGAGCTAAATCCACCAATCGGCGGGAGCATAAAGTCGCAGCGTTCCAACATCGATGGAGCCAGTCCCAACCCCGTGCCAAAAACAAAAATTACCGGCCGTTTAGGATGCCAGACTCTTTTTTGGTCATAATACGTAATCGGTTGAGCATGCTGCTGATGCTCTGCTTGACGAGCCGATGTCCCTATAATCAGCGGCGCGGCGCCTTCTTGCGCCTCTATCGCAGCGACCGCCTCATCAAAGCTTGTTGCCGTATTTACGATCTGCAAGGCATCATGGCGCTGCCCATTATACCCTATGCCAGCGTCAGAGCGCCAGAAGCTTAAAAGTTTATGAACAATCTTCTGCTGATCAGCTAACGGCGTTACCACAAAATAGCCCTTTAATCCAAAGGTCCGCGCTGACCGAGCAATATCGTGAATATCAAGCGATGTCACCGAAGTAGTCCCTTCGTTAATACCCGGCACCATGACGTTGGTATGCATAAGCACCGCGTAATGGGGCGGGATAAGGTGACCAACAAGCCTTTCCTGCTCCTCGGTGAGCTCATGGCTCCGGACCCATTCAAAGTGGCTCAAAACGCTTTTGGTCGCGGCCTGGCGTTCCCTCCACGATTGCAACTCCTTATGATTACCCGAGCGAACAACGTCAGGTACTGCCATACCCTTCCATACTACGGGCGTCGTATATTCGGGGTAATCAACAAATGCTCCCGAGAACGACTCGCGCTCAATCGATTCTTGCTTTCCCACGACACCAGGGATCAAGCGAACCAGACCCTCAATAAGCACCATCGCTGGCAAGTCGCCTCCCATCAGCACAAAATCTCCCAACGAAATAAGCTTATCCGCATAATAATCCTCAACACGGGCATCCATCCCTTCATAGCGCGCCGGTAGCAGCATAAGATGCCCACCGCGGCTTATGACCTGCGCGTATAAGTCCTTGAGCACGTCCTGGTCAAGCAATTGCCCCTGAGGTGAAAAAAATATTTTATAAGCGGGCCCCTGTGCTGTTTCATGGGCATCAATGGCGCGCTCAATTACGTCAGGGCGAATAAGCATACCACTACCATGGCCAAAAGTAGGCGCGTCTATGCGCTCTTTAGGCAAACTGTAGGTAAATAAGCTCGACACATTACAGTGCAGGTTGCCTTGCTGACGGGCGCGCCCTATCAGGCTTGTCTCCAAAAACGACGTATAAAGGTCAGGAAACAAGGTTAGAATAGAGATATTCATTCGCCGCTATCAACAACAAGATCTTTCGGTTGCCCGCGGGACATAATCTGCACGAGCGTTCGCAAAGCTCTAAATGTTTTTCCTTCACTGCCAATAACACGACTCATATCTGAGGGAGCAACCTGTATGTGCACCACCGCTTTACCGTCAGATTCGACTTCCTGTACCGTGACAGCATCTGGTTTATCTACCAATTTTTTAACAATTGAACTAATAAGTTGCATCAGCATAACGAGCACTACCCTTGATGAGCCTGTTGCTTACGATAGAGCTTATGAATTCTTTTGACCGCATCAGTCACAATAGCACCTTGCGCTACCCACGTTTGCATACGATCTGCATGAAGGTTGACCAAAGAGCCTGATAAAGGGTTATACGTGCCCAAAATCTCAAGCGCCTCGCCATCTCTCTTAGCACGCTCGTCAATAGCTACGATACGGAACACAGGAGCGTTCTTAGTTCCAATACGAGATAATCTAATTTTTACCGCCATTCAATATTCCTTTTATATGCATCATCGAGAAAAAAAGTTAGTACGACCCATCTTCTTAAAAAGCTTAACAAATTGCTGACTTTGTTCAAACTTCGTTAATAAACCATCTATATCAGCAACTTTAACGCCCGCTCCTTGCGCGATACGTCCCTTCCTTGATATGCTCAGCAATTGGGGATTGCGGCGCTCTTTAGGCGTCATCGATCCAATAATAGCTCTATATTTCTTCATGTCACGTTCACCTTGGGCAAGGGTGTCCGATGATAACGAAAGCGAGCCAACTCCAGGCAAGTATTTCATGAGCGACGAGAGCGAGCCAAGCTTGGACATCATATCAAGCTGATAAGCAAAATCCTCGAGGGTAAGCTTACCGTGCTCAAAAGCATTTGATAACTTTTTCTGCTCATCCTCACCTATTTTTGCATTCGCCTTTTCGACAAGTGTTAGAATATCACCCATATCAAGTATTCTGCTTGCCATGCGCTCGGGCTTAAAGAGCTCAAGGTCTCCTATCTTTTCCCCGACCCCAACAAACGTAATGGGTTTCTTGAGAGCATAGCGAAACGCAAAAGCCGCACCGGCACGTGCCTCGCTGTCCATCTTGGTCAAAATTGCGCTCGAAAACCCGACCGAGGCATCAAATGCACGCGCTACCGCCAGCGACTCCTGGCCGGTCATCGCGTCCAAAACTAAAAATTTATATTTTGGCTTTACCAAACTTTCAATCTGCTTGAGCTCACTCAGCATCTCCTGATCTACGTGAAGTCTGCCAGCTGTATCAAGCAAAAGAATTTCGTACTGATTTTTAGCGCTAAAAATTATAATTTCTTGAGCAGCCTTGACAGGTGTTTCAGCAGTAGCTCGATAAAAATCGATACCTGCCCGCTCAGCCATTACCTGCAACTGGTCGATCGCCGCCGGACGATAAAAATCAACCGAAGCACAGAGTATCTTCCGGTTCTTATGCCGCTTTGCTGCCGCATCTTTGATATAATGGCCCAATTTGGCAACCGTCGTCGTCTTACCCGACCCCTGAAGACCCATAACAAGTATCACCGATGGTATATCAAAAGCAACAACGGTCTCGCTTGATGCGCTTCCACCGAGAAATTGCAAAAGCTTATCATGGACAATCTTCATGAGCTGCTCGTCAGCCTTGAGCGACCCGATCAGCTTTTTTCCGGTTACCCCCGACTTTACTTCTGCCACAAAGCTCTGGACTACGTCATAGGGCACATCAGCCTGAAGCAGCGCGTCATGCACCTGCCCAAGCGCCCCCTGAACAGCTTCTTCGGTCAGCCGACCTGAACCACGCAATGCAGAAAAAATAGAAGAAAATTTGCTTGATAGAAAATCAAACATAATTCTTTGCCTCTTGATATTTGCCAATACAGATGGTTATTAGTGTATCATAAAATCTTTTTTATTGCTAATGTAGCCAAATGGGTTTGGCCTTCATGAAAGCTTTGAAAACCAAATTTTAGAAACCAGCCAAAAGAGTAAGCGATTAATGGCTTTTCGATTGCAGTGCGTGGCTATAATTAACTTAAGATATTATAATATTAGCATGGTTATTATGAAACTTGTAACAAACGCGCTTATATTTTTAGCACTGATAGGCACGTACACTTCTGGTATGCTCTTTTACCTCACCCATGTTCCCTGGGTTGACCTATCGGTCTTGGAGCACTATGACCCAGGCAAGCCATCGATCATTCTTGATGATCAGGGGAATGAATGGGGCCGGTTTCAAATAGACCGCCGCGTGCCTGTTTCATTAAGCGACATGCCCAAGCACCTTATCGACGCTTTTCTCCTTGCCGAAGACCGTCATTTCTTCTCACACGGTGGCCTCTCTTTGCAGGGTATAGCACGCTCCATTATGGTAAATCTAGCGCGTCAAGGCCGCGTCCAGGGCGCTAGCACTATTACCCAGCAACTCGTACGATTACTCTTTTTCGATCAGCGCAAAACATTCCACCGCAAAATAAAAGAGCAGCTCTTGTCATTAGCCGTCGAGCGGCAATTTACCAAAGAACTCATTCTTGAAACCTACTTAAACCACCTCTACTTTGGTTGTGGCATTTACGGTGTTCAATCAGCCAGCCAACGTTTTTGGAACAAAGACGTTGGCACCCTCACCATTGACGAGTCAGCAACACTGGCAGCCATCATTGCCTCACCCGCTCGCTATTGCCCACTTATCAACCCTCACAAAACGCAAACTCGCCGCAACCACATCTTAAAGCTCATGCGCTCATCAGGACTACTCGCCGACGATGATTACCAGCAACTTTTGCAAAAGCAAGTCACGGTTAAGCTCCATGTCGATGAACAGCCGCTTGCAAGCCATGCCCGAGAATATATACGCTCCCTTGTGGAGAGCATGGTGGGTAGAAAGGAGCTCTACACAGGAGGCCTGACTATCCAGACGACCTTAAATATTTCGATGCAACAAGCAGCAGAACATACTTTTAAAAAGCACCTACGCGGGCTCCGCACTAAGCTGCCGGCAGACACTGATGGCGCGCTTGTCACGCTTGCGGTTAAAGATGGCGCTATTAAGGCGCTCGTCGGTGGTTACGATTTTACGGTGTCACAATTTAATCGTGCTGTCCAGGCACAACGACAAATGGGCTCGGTATTTAAGCCATTGATATATGCTATCGCTTTGCAAGAATGTGGCCTTGATTTAGATACCATCGCTCTTGATGAGCCAGTCACGATTACTGATCACCATCAAGTTTGGAACCCTCACAATTTCAATAAAAAATTTGAAGGGCCCATGACGTTAGCTCATGCGCTTGCTACGTCAAAGAACACCATTGCCATTAAAGTACTTCTCCATGCAGGAATCGATAAAATTATTGATTATGCTAAAAAGCTCAATTTAGCGATGGCAATCGAGCCTTATCCTTCCCTCGCACTCGGGTGTATAGATACCACACCACTTAACACGGTAGCGATGTATACCATGTTTGCCCATAAAGGAATATATCACCAGCCTTACCTCATTGAATGGGTAAAAGATGCCTGGGGTAAAAAAATAGCAAAGCATAAGGATGTACATAAGACCATTTTAAGCGAGCAAACGGCAAGCAAGATTACTCAAATCCTTTCTCCAAGCCTTGACCGGTTTAAGCAAAAGCATGCGCAGCGCTGGCCCGATGTTCCCTTCTTTGGAAAAACGGGAACCACCAATCAAGCGAGGACCTGCTGGTTTGCGGGCTCGACACCTTCTTTTACCACTGCAGTTTATATTGGGTGCGACAATAACCAGCCACTGGGCAAAAATGTTTATTCAAGTAACACTGCCTTTCCGCTCTGGCTCGATTACAATAAAATTATTGGCATATTCCCCCAGGAATAAATGGTATTTCACACTTATTTCGGGGAATCTTTTCTTGAGCTAAAACAATCGTTCGTTAAGCACAAGCTACATTAGGGGATGCCCCAATTTACGAGGTCTTTTCAACCATCATGTTAGAGAGCCAATCAACAATATTCTGCTTATTCTTTTGAGCAACTACATCAATAGGTCTTAGACCAAATCTATCTACAGCATTAATATCGGCACCATGCTCAACAAGCCATTTAACTACTTCTAAATGCCCATCATAAGCAGCCCAATGGAGAGGTTGCCAGCCAGTCTTATTTTGGGCATTGATGGAAGCACCATGGTCAACAAGCCATTGAACTACTTCTAAATGCCCATCATAAGCAGCCCAATGTAGAGGCTGCATACCATTATTATCTTGGATATTGATAGGAGCACCATGCTCCACTAACCATTTGACTACTTCTAAAGTCCCTCCCCAAGCAGCCCTATGGAGAAGCTGCCTGCCATAAATACCTTGGACATTGATGGAAGCACCATGCTCAACAAGCCATTTAACTACTTCTAAATGCCCTCCCAAAGCAGCCAAATGGAGAGGCTGCATGCCATCATTACCTTGAGCATTAACATGAGCCCCTTGATTAATTAAACTCTCTATCTCAGATAAATGACCAGCTGCAGCAGCATTGAGTAACCTCTTGTTAAGCTCTTCTTGAGTAGGCTGATTTGGATGATTTTTCTTTTCTTTCTCTTTTTGCTTCCCAGGCTCTTTTTCTTTGCTCTTTCCTTTCTCGGCAGCCTTAGAGAGCCAATCAACAATATTCTGCTTATTCTTTTGAGCAGCTACATCAATAGGTCTTAGACCAAATCTATCTACAGCATTAATATCGGCACCATGCTCAACAAGCCATTTAACTACTTCTAAATGCCCATCATAAGCAGCCCAATGGAGAGGTTGCCAGCCAGTCTTATTTTGGGCATTGATGGAAGCACCATGGTCAACAAGCCATTGAACTACTTCTAAATGCCCATCATAAGCAGCCCAATGTAGAGGCTGCATACCATTATTATCTTGGATATTGATAGGAGCACCATGCTCCACTAACCATTTGACTACTTCTAAAGTCCCTCCCCAAGCAGCCCTATGGAGAAGCTGCCTGCCATAAATACCTTGGACATTGATGGAAGCACCATGCTCAACAAGCCATTTAACTACTTCTAAATGTCCACCAAAAACAGCACGATGGAGAGGCTGCATACCATTATTATCTTGAGCATTAGTATTAGCTCCTTGATTAATTAAACTCTCTACTTCATATAAACGGCCAGCGTAAGCAGCACTTAATAACCTATTGTTAAGCTCTTCCTGAGTAGGAGAGCTTTCTCTCTCCTTTTCTTTCTCAGGCAATTTTTCTTTACTCTCTCCTTTGTTCGCAGCGTTAGAAAGCCAATCAACAATGTTCTGCTTATTACTCTCAGCAGCTAAATCAATAGGTCTTAGACCAAATCTATCTACAGCATTAATATCAGCACCATGCTCCACCAACCATTTGACTACTTCTAAATGCCCTCCACAAGCAGCATCATGAAGAGGTTGCCAGCCACCATTATTTTGGGCATTGATGGAAGCACCGTGTTCAACAAGCCATTGAACTACTTCTAAATGCCCTTCTTGAGCAGCAAGATGTAAAGGCTGCCATCCATGCTTATCTTGGGCATTGATGGAAGCGCCACGTTCAACAAGCCATTTGACTACTTCTAAATGCCCTATAAAAGCAGCAGAATGGAGAGGTTGCCAGCCACCATTATCTTGCGCATCGATGGGAACACCATGATCAACTAGCCACTTGATTACTTCTAAATGCCCGCGGAGAACAGCAAAATTGAGAGGCTGCCTACCGTCCTTACCTTGGGTATTGATAGTAGCACCATGTTTAACTAGCCATTTTACTACTTCTAAATGCCCTCCACAAGCAGCATCATGAAGAGGCTGCCATCCATGCTTATCTTGGGCATTGATGGCAGCGCTTTGATCAACTAGCCATTTGACTACTTTTAAATGCCCGCGGTTAGCAGCTACATGAAGAGGTTGCCAGCCACCATTATCTTGCGCATCGATGGGAACACCATGATCAACTAGCCACTTGATTACTTCTAAATGCCCGCGGAGAACAGCAAAATGGAGAGGCTGCCTACCGTCCTTACCTTGGGTATTGATAGTAGCACCATGTTCAACTAGCCATTTTACTACTTCTAAATGCCCTTCTTGAGCAGCAAGATGTAAAGGCCGCCATCCATGCTTATCTTGGGCATTGATGGAAGCGCCATGTTCAACAAGCCATTTGACTACTTCTAAATGCCCACCAAAAACAGCAGAATGGAGAGGCTGCCTGCCCAAACGGCTTTGGGCATTAATATGAGCACCTTGATTAATTAAACGTTCTACCTCAGGCAAACGGCCAGCTTGAGCAGCACTCAATAACCTCGTGTTAAGTTCTTCCTGGCTAGTCTGATGAGAATGATTCCCCCTTTCATTCTCAGGCTCTTTTTCTTTAGCCTCCTTTTTCTCAGCTACTTTAGAAAGCCAATCAACGATATTCTGCTTATTATTCTGAGCAGCTACATCAATAGGTCTTTGATTAAATCTATTTACAGCATTAACATGAGCACCATGCTCCACGAGACATTTGACCACTTCTAAATGCCCATTGAGAGCAGCTGAATGGAGAGGAAGCCTGCCAGAATTATCTTGGGCATTGATACCAGCACCATGCTCAACAAGCCATTTTACTACTTCTAAATGCCCTCTTCCGGCAGCGTAATGGAGAGGAAGCTTGCCAGAATTATCTTGGGCATTGATACCAGCGTTATGCTCAACAAGCCATTTTACTACTTCTAAATGCCCATTAAAAACAGACCAATGAAGAGGTTGTCTGCCATCATTATCTTGAGCATTGATGGAAGCTTCATGTTCAACAAGATATTTAACTACTTCTAAATGCCCAAATTGAGCAGCGAGGCGTAGAGGCTGCCAGCCTCGATTATCTTGGGCATTAACATGAGCACCTTGATTAACTAAACTCTTTGCCTCAGATAAACGGCCAGCTTGAGCCGCGCTCAATAACCTATTATTAAGTTCTTCCTGAGTAGGCTGATTAGAAGATTCCTCTCTTTCCTTTTCTTTTTGCTTCTCTACCTCATTTTCCGAGATCAATGACGAACAAACATTATTCTCAGAAAAGAAATGCTGACTTGTTTCTTTCTCAACCTTTTGCTTTTGATCTTCTTGATCATTACGATTGGCTCCCTGCTTAATGAGCCATGGTACAACTTGAACATGCCCTCTAAGAGCCGCTATACGTACCGGTCTGTTACCATCTCTGTCTCTTGCATTTATGTCTGCGCCATGCATAAGAAGCCATTCAAGAGTCGGCATTAAACCTTGATTTACTATATGATGTACAGGCTGATTACCAACAGCATCTCGGAAATTTACGTTGGCTCCTTCCGCATAAAATAATTGCGCTTCTTCAAGGTCACCACGTAAAAGGGCATTAAGAAGCCTTTGATTGCATTCTTCACTAGAAAGCTTGCCTGCTGCTGTTTCTCTTTTTATCTGCTTATCAGCGTTTTCTGGTCTTTCATTCTTCTTTGCCGGACTCAACAATAGAAACTGATCACTTATCGATAAAGTGCTCACGTGCTTACTCAAGTTTATAAATCTATTTACCTCTGATGACTCATGCCCCATAGCACAATGCATATTTACTGAATTACCTGGAGAATCAACAAATAAAGGCAATATATTTCCAGCATAGTAAATAGGCAATATTCCATTATTGTCAGCCAAATCTGGTTGAGCTCCTGCTGCTACGAGATCGAGAATAATCTCTTCATTCCCAGCTCGAGCTGCTATGTGCAACGGTCGCTCCCCCTGGCTATCTTTTATTTGCGCATTTACATCTGCACCATATTCGATAAGAAGCTTTATTTTTTCCCTATCGCCACTCTTTATAGCATGGTGGATTGGTTGCCAGCCAGCACTATCAGATACGCTTAAATTAAGCCTATCTGTCAATTTTTTATAGCTCAGAAAAGTGTTTAAACTTTTTACATCACCCTTTTCTAAATACTCAAAAAGCTTATTTCTTCTCGGTCGTTCCATTCCATAAGCAGGCATAATCAAAAAACAGCCTATTAATGCTATCAGTTTCATATACTTAATCATTCTAACTGTTCCTCCGAAAAGGCATGGAAACTGGGCTCTTTAGAGCGCAGAGAAAATGCCCTGATTAAAACTATAACCATTAACAGCTGAAATTGTTTTACAGAAGCGGTAACTAATTCCCTGAACTATTTTGGAAGAGGTAGCGATATTAAAAGAACCGCTTGTTCTGATAGCAACCTTTCCGAGGTATTTCCCCTTCTTTTTACCTTGTGGTACGCGAGCCCAAACAATATCGCCTGTTTGAAATCCAAAACATTTTTTGGCAGACTTTGAGCTGGTACGAGGAAAACCATACTTATCTACTCTACACATTTGTCGGCTACCATGACCTATTGCTTTTATCAGGAGCGGATTAACATGATTAACCATGAGCTGCGATGGTGTAGATGCACCAACACAAGCGGCATCGAGCCAATGAGCCTTGGGTAAGTTTTGCAGATTTCTATTATATTTAGTTCTTCCACCGGTACCTGTTTCTACGGGTAAACCGAGAGAGCATAATGCATGGTAAAGATGCCAGCGAACGCTGTTCATCACTGCTGCGTCTCTGAGTGACGTCTTGCCTAACTCATGTACTTCAGGATGACCAAATTCTTGCGCAGTCTTATTGTCTTTTGCCTGATTGCATGAAGTACACGCAAGAGTGAGATTTGAAATACGGTTGCCTCCTCCTCTGCTCTTTGGTATTATATGCTCTATTTCAAGAGGGATCCCAGACTTTTTACAATAGACGCAAGATCGGTGAAACTTTTCGAGCAGATACTCGCGAACTTCATAGCCAGCCAGGGTTCCTTGTTGATATTCGACACCCGTAATGTGGGCATTTTGCATAAGCTGCGTATCGAAACGTACCAATTCCTGGCTAATAGCGCCGATAGGACAATAACGTATAAGCTTATGGACCCATGTTATGGTATTATCTATCCTACTCTGCAATGAAGGGGCAAGCCAGCCGGAAGGCCGAGTTCTATTATCAAATCGAGGTTGGCGATATCGCGTCTTTCTATTCCTTCTATTTCTACGAAGACTTCTTCTGGTAAGAAGTTGGTCGCGAATGGTGTTTCCTCGGTGCTCAATCTCTGCCGCAAAGGCTACTTTGCCAGTGCTCTCATCAAGGACAACAAGTCCTGTAACCTTAGAGCCAAGATCTAATTTAAGCCTCAATAAGCGAACTTCAAGTATGCGTTCGTATTTAAGAATGATAACGAAAGGAAAGTGCCTGAAAACAGCAGCTTTGCCTTGTTTGAGCAGGGTTCTTGCTGCCGCCGGATGGCAGGGGTTACAGGGTTGCTTATTCTTGTCTATGACAAACACTAAGGACATGACACTCCTAAAAATCTCCCCATAAGGGGGTAAAGTTTGCCTCGCTCATGTTATAAGGCGGCGTATCTAAAAAGCACTGACTTAAACCCTCGGTCTGTTTAACCCTTTAGTTACAGAACTTGGAACTGGCACGCATCCCAAGGTGCGATCTTAAGCCCTCCCTTATAACGTAGCCGTCTTCGCTCAAGAGCTACGCCGGCTGAAGCTGGTCAACCCGGGCTTCTACAAGCCGCGGCCTTTAGGCCGCTGGTTAGTTGACTATTCTATCCCTTAAAATGCAAGTAACTTTGCTACTTTGGTATTCTACTATAAAGTTAGGAATTATTTTAGTATTTTTGCATCTCTATGTTAATAAAGCACCTTATGAACTGTGCCATAATATTTGAGGAAGTTAGCTAAAGAGCCCTACTATTGCATCGAGCAACCCTAATTTTCTAGAGTAAGCAAAAGCTTTACGGGTAAGGAAAAAGATATGCGAGCTCCCTGGATCCTTGCGCTTCTAGCATCTTTGCTGGCTCTTTGGCCACCTCTGTTTGCAAATGAGGTCTCTTCTGATATAAATAGTGCCTTGTCAAGCATGAAGGGACTGCCAGAGCAATTTGCCGTGAGCTTCGGCTACTGTCCTTCAGATTACGATTACAATATGGAAGTTTGGAATGATATTCCTCAGGAAATAAACGTTGATGTTCAAAGCATTGTACAAGTACAGGGAGCGAAGTTTAATTCTAAAACCACGACCTCGCAAAATATCCAGCCGTATCAATACGCCCCCTTTACCAACTTAAATGTTTGCCATGCAATTATTCGTCTTAAGCTTGTTGGTGCGCAATCCATTATGGGTAGGCAGGTACCAACCAAGCAATTTTTTAATCATCCGGTTGATATATCAAAAACCGACAAAAATAAATACTTCTATCATGGCTATGTGCTCGATGGCAACTACGAAGGTGAATTCATGGGCCCTGGCTGGTACGGTGGTCCCTATACGCAATCGACTGATTTTGAGGGCGTTTTTTTTAACAACACGGCATATGATATCTCTCTCGGCTTTACCAAAAATACCCAATCATTCAAAGCAATTCTTGAGGCAGATTCCTTTAGCTTACTAAGCTCTGACACAATGCAGTCAAACTCGATACGCGGCCCCAACAGCATTTTTAGCTTTATTTTGCCAAATAACACGGTGAAGATACCGATTAGCTCAAAAGGCCTCGGTCAAATTTACCATGACCGTACGACCAAAAAAGAATCTCTCGTCCCGTTGACCTATACCTACGAAATTGTAGGCAAGGATAGGGACAGTCTCGCTATTGGCATCCAAGGTTTTAACATGGGCAATCATAACCAAATAGGTGTCCGCGACGTTGCTGCATCTGAGGCTCCTGCGCAACTTGCCAAAGTCCGTGACATTAACCCGGTGATATGCAAGGTCTGGAATACCTCGCCACAGCAGTACCTTGAGGAGCTCAGCAAAAATGGCAAGCCAGACCCTTCTCTGATACCACTCGCGTTACCGGGACAGCTCTGGGCTGCTTATGCGGTCAAAGATTACCTGCTTCAACAGGAGCTACCATCAGGTGCAGTAAGTTCGTTTGCGATCTTACGGCCACCGGCAAGCCAGAAAGCTGCCCAGCTGTATTTGTTTTTAGTAGGCACGGACAATCAAGCAAAAGCTCGTACATTTCTTTCGAACGTTATAAAAAACCCCAATCTGGTACAGACAATCGTAAAAACGTCGATTAAAAACCCGGCAACGATGAGCACCGAGGATATAGCGATTGCTGTTCACAAGGCAATGCAAGCGCCCACCAATGCTATTATTACTGAGCCTATATCAGGCATAACTGGTACGCTGCTCTTAACCGACACCTTTCTGGCCTATGGTGGCGGGCAGCTAACACCACGCTTTTACCAAATTTCACCAGCAATACTCAAGGCGGATGCCACATTTGCCAGCATCGTAACGGCGCACTTAGCACCCGATGCATTTAAAGGGACCAAGCAAGAAAAAAGTGCGCAAGCAACGGCTGAATTTCAGCAGAATATTGTCGGCTGGCTGGCTACATTTTCTGCAAACAAAAAAACGATTCCTCTTCAGGCTATCACCTTGGACAACCTAGCACCCTTTGCCACAAAGCTTGAGAGCCTGGTGCCCGACCTGTCTGCCTATCTCCGTGCAAAAGGCGCACCAACGCTTTTCAATAACCCTAATGCCGCGCCTTCCCAAAGAATTTTTAGTCAAGCAGGACTTCAAGCTCTTTATTTAATTTTGCTCGGCCCCATCAGCTTATCAACGCCTCCTCTTTTGATGCAGCCAGGCTCCAATGTGTATTTGGCTGGCACACCTAAAAATTGGCCGAGTTAAATGCCTTGATCACCTATCTCGTAAAGTATTTAACGAGCTGACGATATCGTTAATATTTCTATCGTAGAATTATTGAGCGCTTTTTACTTAAATATTGACAATTTAAAATAAATCCTGCTAGAGTGAACTTAAATAAGAAAAGGAGAAAGAATATGGTAAAAGTTAGAAATTTCGTTGTATTAGCTCTACTAGTATCAGGGCAAATAAGTTTAGGTGCTAATTTTAGCACACCACTTGACACAAGAAATAACAGAGTGGGTATAGAAGCCAATGATTCGTGTACTTATAACGTAAGTATTTTAGGAACAACAGCAAGCAGCTCGGTAACGTGTGAGTATCACAGACCCTTTTTTAACGTTACTTCAAAAACTGTTGTCCCTACCAGAGCATCGACATTGAAAGGAAGCCCAAATTACGTAGGCAAATTTCCATCATCAACAGTAGCCCCTGATGGCACAATAGTGAATACACTAACCCTTGTCATGGCTCAATAAGTAAAAAACCTTTAATTATAATCAAAGAGACGTATATGAAATATTTAACCTTAAGTTTATTGGTAGTTGCCTTGGGATCATTCCTCGGTTGTTCGGCGCAATTAACTAAGCTTCCTATTGACACGTCCCAGGCAAGCAAAGAGCTGGAGCTTTCTGACAAAACCTGCTCATACAAGCTAACTGAATTTGGACCAGTTGTTGACTGTGACAGAAATACTTTTGACGTTGTTAGCACACATATAGGCATGCAAACGGGTAAACGTGGTATAGGTCCTCTTTGGACAATCTTTAGCAATGCTATTGGTAGCTACGACATTCCTGGAACAAGGAACCAAGTAACCTTTTGCAATGGCAGGTCCTGCGGCCTCAAACTGTAATCTAATTGCCTTGAAGAATTTGAATTACCGGCTGGCAGCGTCATGATTAAGTCAACCGCTATTGGCCACTTAATTGGCAAGGCGGAAAAGTTCCAGGACGTATGGGCAGCGGCAATTACTATGTAATTTTCTGCGCTGGCCAATCCTGTAACCCGAAATAACGCTAGAAAGCTGAATCGCTTGCTCCGCGGAACCTTAAGTGCCTACAAGGCGGGCGCGGCTAGCGCCCGCCTCCGCTGATCGCTTTCTTTACAAAAAGCCGCTACGGACAAGCGTTGCGCTACTCCGCATCGCTATGTCCTTTGGGATCCCGTAGCGTTGTGCTTATAAGCTTGGTCTGTGTAGTTATCATACGCCAAAGCGTACGATAACTTACGCCATTATCATGTCGCTGCGCTCCATGATAAAATTTAATATCGCTTGTCTATTTTCCGTCAGGAAAATTGCGGTAGTCATAATCATGCGCCCCGCATGGTTATCGGCATTTACCTAAATCAAAAATAAACATCTGAAGCAACGATGATAAAGGTAACAAGTGCAGAAGCTGGCTTCTGCCGCCCACTGCGTAAGTGTGCTCGCCGCACAGGCGCGCTGGCCGCGAAGGCCGCTCACGCCGGCGATAGCAGGCTATCGAGATAGCTATAGAGCTCACTTGGACTTTTCTCGATACTTTCTTGGCGATAGACGGTAAATAAATGCGGGTACTGCGCGGCAATTGCAAGAGCATTATGTACTTGATGCCCCGCCGCGGCGCCTTCAAGCGGGATAATAATCGATTTCTTGTCAAAAAATGCGAGCTCGAACACGGTGCCTGCACCAGCTCGGGCTATGACCACATCAGCAGCAGCATAATAGACCGCTATATCGGCCTTATACGAAAATACGGTGGCCGCAATACCATAATTTTTGTAAAACTGCTCAACTTCTTCTTGCTGCGCCTGGCCGGCTTGATGAAAAACAATAAGCTTCTGGTCACTCTCGGCGAGCATAAGCATGCGATAGCGAAGATACGCTTGAGCGACAGCATTAAGAAATTGGGAGCCTTGCGAGCCACCCACAATAAGCAAAATTTTAGCCGTAGGCGCTAAACCAAGCTGTGTTCGTGCTTGCAGGCTGGTAAGCTTGTCGGCAGTACTAAATCTAATCGGGTAATCCACGTGGACAATCTTTTCTTGGTTTGCCGAGCTGAAGTGCATGCGAGCGCTTTCAAAACATATACAAAGGCGCATCGCGAAGCCAGCAAGAAATGATACGGCACGCCCCGGCAGGGCGTTGAGCTCGTAAACGGTTATCGGGATACCCAAAAGCCACCCCGCCAAGCAAACGGGAACAGCAATAAGCCCGCCCGTCGTGATGATACATTGAGCATGTACCTTTCGAAGTCGCCACCAGCTTTGCGCAAAGTCCTTGGCTAGCGCTAATAAAGCGAAAGGGTAGGTATACCAACGCCGAGCACACAACCGATTAATGCCAAGCGTATAGTGCGTATCAATACCACCAATATGCTTGACAATGGTATGGTCAAGAGCGGTCGTTGCAGAAAAAAGAATAACTGGTACAGTGCCATCCTTACGCATCGCTGTTGCTAAAGCAAAGACCGGCAAGAGATGTCCTCCCGACAAGCCAGCTACGAGGCAGATAGGTTGTTGCTTATTGTCCATGAGCTGTCTCCGAAATTCTCATGAGAAAAGCATGAAGAACTTCTTTGAGCTGAGGGTCGCTAATACGATCGAGCGCCTTACGTTCGTTAGAAGCAAGCTGCCGCTCTCTCGTGGTTCTTTGTAACGGGGTAGAGTGCATGACATGATGGCGTACCCGTGACCGTTCGACCAAGCAAAATTTAAGCTCACGTATGTACGCGCCGCCTAGAGCCTCATTAATCGAAGCTACCATGCTATAAGAAAGCGCATATAACTCATGCATCCAAATACGGTCATATACCCCTAACACCAGAACGTCCTGACAAATTCGCTCAAGGCGCACGTGTGCTGATACAGGCCCGATACAAACGTCCCAATTTTTAAGGAGCTTAAACCGCCAGTCATCATATGATTCAAAAATGCTCTTCAGTACCTCTTTGACCAATTTTGTCACGCTAAAAACTACTTTCCTTTTTAACGATTTTATCACCTAATTTATTCATAATACAGTTCTGACAAACCGAGCTTAGCTCCTGAAGCAACGATGACGTCGATACTTCTTCCCGGGTTGAGTATCCATTTCATATCTTGCGTTTTGTCCCAGCACCAATCAAGGCAGGAGCAATGAGCAACGCTACCCCAACGATCGTAGCAATTTTCGGCGCAGTCGCGGCAATCCTGGGCGCCAGAATTCGGGTTTTTAGTCTCGATCATAAGAGGATTATAATTGTCATTCGAAAAGAATCTTTCGCGCGGTGCACCATGGAGCGATTTTATTTCGCCAGCGTGCTCAACAAACCCAATAATTCGATCATAATCGCCAAGCACCGTATAATTGACCGGCATACCTCGTTGGTACCAACCAACCAGCCTTCCGCGTGTATTATACTCCATCTCCTCGCCAGGCTCAAGCCACGTAAGCGACACTGAAGGCACGTGGGCTCTCTTAAATGGCTTATTAAGGGTCACGAGACCCAAGCGGTCTGAGCTGTGATTAATAAAGGTAACCCAGCGAGCTTGTAAGCTATCAGCGCTGGCAAGCGCAAGCGCTATAATTGCGCCAATAATTTTTTTCATAGTATTTCCTTCGTCATCAGTATAACGGTTATCTAACTTTTTACACCGTAGCACAGTTAGCTATTTTTGGCAAATTTGCTTTTTTATATGATTAATTAGCCCGAGTTTTATTAATTTGCACTTGAAAGCTATAATGTCGCCTACGCGGCTGGCGCGCCTGTGCGGCGGGCAGCAGGGCGGCGGCCCTGCACCCATTGCTTGGTTATTTTTGCTCAATTGCTCTGTCTTTTTCTCTTTCAATGCCGTAACCATGCGGGGCGCATGATTATGGCTACCGCAATTTTCCTGACGGAAAATAGACAAGCGATATTAAATTTTTATCATGGAGTGCAGCGACATGATAACGGCGTAAGTTATCGTACGCTTTTGCGGACGATAACTACTCACCAAGCCGGTAAGCACAACGCTACGGGATCCCAAAGGGGGTAACCCCCTTTGGCGCCAGCCGCGCAGGCGATTCGATTCTAAACGCTGGTCAAGCAGACGACTTGATTCAGCAAACTAAAGAAAGACCATCTTTAAGAACAGCGTGCGCCAAAACAGCTTCGCGCTACCGGGCATTGGCAAAACCCCAAGCGCCTCCTGCAATATCTCCAAACGCTGCCGCGCATAAACAGCACGCTGCTCATCCCCAACGCCAACAAAGACCCGGCTCTTCCCATGCCAGTAGGCCATAATCACTTCCACGAACTTACGCGCCTCATATTCAGCAGGCGATCCGCGCTCACACTCCCGCTCAAATGCTTTTAAATCGGACCGCTGGCGAGCGCAAAAAAATGCAAGAAACGCATCCCACTGGCCCAACTCATGCTCCCCAAAAACCTGCTGCACAACACAACGCGAAACGATGGTCGGCAAAAGCACCTCAACCGACTCGGTCAAAAGCACAAAATGATACCCAGGGGGCGGCTCCTCAAGCGCCTTGAGCAGCGCCGGTGCTGAATTGAATGATAACAACTCAGCACACTCAAAAACAAAATAACATTGCTCATGTTCATCAAGCAAAAAAGAAAGTACCTGTAAAACTTCATGAACTTGGGCCATCGTATAGGCCTGCTTGCCGGGCACCATCCAATGCAGTAAATAATACTGACGCGCTGCTACTCCCAAACACACCGAACAGCGCCGACAGCCCTGCTCGGGACACCAGATTTTTTTCAGATCCTCTTCGACCTGGCGAATTGCTGCAGAGCGTGGCCCTACTACAAGACACGCTGGATGATCCAGGTTACTCATATACCTACCTTTATACTAAATTTTTTTTCTTAAGCGCATCAAGCACCTGCTCATAAGCTTGCCGGGCTATATCATCAGGCGAACCGCCCGCATCAATCTTTTTCGCATAAGGGCATTGAGCAAATATAGTATCAAAGCCTCTCATAACATCATCATAAAAAGAAGGACGTTCCTTCTCAAACCGGCTCAAACGCAAGCTTCGCGAAGCAAGCCTGCCTAATGCCGTTTTGCTATCAAGCGCAAGATACAAAACAAGGTCAGGCACTACACCATCTAATGCTCCGGCAATTACCAATTCTAGAAAAGAAGCGTCCAAACCACGGCCAAAGCCCTGATATGCACGGGTAGAATCAGCCATCCTATCAGAAATTACAACCTGCCCATCCGCGAGCGCTGGCTTAATGACCTGCGCTATATGCTGTGCCCGGTCAGCAGCAAAAAGAAACGCCTCAGCAATCGGACTTATCGCATGCGGCGACCCCTGGACAATGCGCCGAACTTCGACCCCAAGCAGCGTTCCACCCGGTTCTTTGGTTAAAAGAACCGGAATACCATTTTCTTGCAACAAGCGCCCAAGATTGCTCGCTAACGTGCTTTTACCCGAGCCATCAATCCCTTCTAGAGCGATAAGAAAACCACCTGACAAGCATTCCATAGTTTAAAGCACCCGTTTTATGATATGTTAAATAAAAGTATACTAAAGTATCAAACTTTTTGGAAAACAAGACTATGACAGAGCACCAACGCTATCAAGAATCTTACAATGCTCTTTTGGTCAATAAGCGACTTCTGTACGCAGGGCTCTTGCTTGAACGTGCGGCACGCTTGTGGCCTGAGCATAGAGCGGTCATTTGCCAAGACCAACAGGTTACTTATAAAGAGCTCTTTCATCGCTCTTTGCGCGTCAGCGCGGCCTTACTCAAAGCTGGTATTACGGAAGATAGCCGCGTCATGCTCCTCTATGAAAATTCTATTAATTTCTATGTCGCTTATTACGCGATATGGCAAATTGGCGGAATTGTTGCTCCGGTCAACACCTTGCTCCACCCAAAAGAACTCGCTCTCATTATTGCCAATGCGCGCCCGCAGGGGCTTATTGTTTCTCGCGAGCTGGCGCACAAGGTCGCCGAATATGAGCACACTATTCCCGCCTTTTTTACCGAATCAAACCTTGATACCATTCAACAACATGCTGATGTTCCTGATGTTAAGCTCGTTTCGCGCAGCGCTGATGCTCTGTGCACTATCTTATATACATCGGGAACAACAGGCACGCCGAAGGGCGTAATGCTCAGCTCTCACAACATAATTATTAACTGTATTCAAGGATCAGCGCGCATGATGGCCAAGCGGGGCGATAGGTTGTTGGCCGCCCTGCCACTTTTTCACAGCTATACGCAAAATATCTGTATCTGGTTTTCCACCATGTTTGGCATCACCTCAATCGTTGTTCCCAAAATTGAGCGCCGGTCTCTCATCCAAGCCCTTGCCTATGAACCAACGGTTATTTTGGGGATCCCCCAACTATATGGCCTTTTTGCCCTCATGAAAACAGTTCGCTTTAACCATGTCAGGTACTTCATTTCAGGTGGCGACTTGCTTCCCGACAAGATACGCATGCATTTTGAACTTATTTATCGTCGTAAGATCTGCAATGGTTACGGGCTTACGGAAACCGCTCCTTTCATTTCCATAGAGCTTGATGATAGGATCAGGCCTCCCGATACCGTAGGCGAGCCACTTATCGGGATCGAATACCAAATACGGGATGAAAATAATATGCTCTTACCCACCGGTACCATCGGCACTCTCTGGGTCAAGGGAGAAAATATCATGCTTGGCTATTATAACGCACCTGATATGACAAATTCGGTCTTGGTAGATGGTTGGTTAAATACGGGAGACTTAGCATTAGTAACGCGAACAGGAAAGCTTGTGCTCTCTGGTCGTGAAAAAGAACTCATCAAGACAAAGGGGGTTAAGGTTTACCCGCAGGAACTTGAAAACGTACTTATGGCACACCCGCAAGTTCTTGCTGCAGCCGTCATTGGCCGCTTGCGTGATTCAGAAGAGGTACCCATAGCCTATATCGCGGCGCGAAAGCCTTTTGAGCACCTTGAGGAAGAGCTGAGAAAAATATGCGAAGATCACCTGGCAACCTATGAAATACCGCGGGAGTTCATCATACGGGACGCCCTTCCTATAACTGCAACCGGCAAAGTCGATAAAAAAATTCTTAAGAGCGACGAACAACGTGATGAAGCCTAAGCCTCTTGTTCATATTATATCAAGCCTAAAGCGCGGCGGTGCTGAAAACTTATTAGTTGCCCTAACCAAAAGCCTTGTTGAATTTGAGCATCACGTCTTTTACATCCACGATGGCCCACTGCGGCAAGAACTAGAAAGAGTAGCTATTAAAACATATCCTATTGGCGGGCTTTTCTGCCCTTATGATGGCCTTGCCTTGTATCGCCTTTTCAGAGAGATCAAGCAGCTCGACCCTTGCTGTATTTTCACCTCGTTATGGGCAGCTAATATCTTGGGTTACGCCTTATGCTTTTTCACCAAAATTCCGGTTATAAGCGCCGTACACGCATTAGTTGAGCATGAAGGAGCATTACGTACTTTTATTGAGCGGTGCGTACCATTCAGCCCAACGCGCTACGTAGCCGTTGGTAATCAGGTAGCGCAATCACTGATACAGCGCCGACGCATACGTCCATCACGCATAACGACGATCTATAATGGTATCGATACGCATGCTTTAATAGCACACGACAAAAGGGGTGTCAAAAAGCACGGGGAATTTATTTTTGGGTCGGTGGGTCGCTTGGTACCGGTAAAAAACTATGCGCTCTTGCTTGAGAGTTTTGCCGACTTAGCCAAGCAACAGAGCAACGTGCGCTTGATGCTTGTTGGTGATGGCCATCAAGAGCAGTATCTTCGACTACGTGCCCAAGCGCTTATGATTGCCGACAAGGTAACGTTTATTACCGGACAAAAGGCTCTGCCCTATTACGCTCAATTTGATTGCTTCGTTCAGCCTTCACGCTATGAAGGTATTTCTCTTGCCCTTTTAGAGGCGCTCTTTTTTGAGCTGCCGGTCATCGTTACGAGTCACGATCAGCACGAAGTTGTTGCGCATAAAAACAATGGCCTGGTGATTCCCCCTGATGACCGAGGAGCTCTTACCCACGCAATGGTAACGATGCTGTGCGAAGGCAGCCTTCGCGATTACCTAAAAAAACACGCGCGGGAAACAGTTATGAACACATTTACCATTGAGCAGACGGCCGATAAGTATCGCACGCTCATTCATTCGCTCATTTAAGTATATGTGTTATACAAAATTATTTTTGACGATTATTTTGCTCGGCTTGTTTTGGCAAGGCTTTCTTCGATTTCTGCTGTGGCAGCTTTCAATTGGGCTTTCTGAATATCAGCTTTAATCTGCTCGAAGCATTTTAGGCAGCTCTTCGAATTGACAATATCTTGTTTAACTGATCTCATAAAAATAGACCTTAACTAATCTCCATTGAGTTATTGACAATTGACAATGTATGCCACTCTGTAGTATAGTAATGGCATGAATAGAGAGATCTTGCCAACCACCTATTTTTGCAAAATTCGAGATGATCTTCTAAAAAAGAGGCAGCTCTTGCACGAAGATTATGATGAATTTACGGAAGAACTAGCCAAAAACCCCGAAATTGGTGATGTAATTCCTGGCACTAGCGGCGTTCGGAAAGTTCGATTAAAGTCTGCTTCTAAAGGAAAGCGAGGAGGATTTAGAGTTTGTTATTTTTACCTTCAGGCAAAAGAACGAATATATCTATTTTACATATTTGGCAAAAATGAGCAAGAAAATATAACAGAGGAAGAAAAGAAAGTTCTTAGGGACTTAGCAAACTATTTTAAAAGGGGTTCATCATATGGGTAAGTTATTTAAAGCTTTAAAACTAGGATTCGAAGAAGCAATTGCACACGATCAAGGCAAGTTGGACCTTCGGTCAGAATTTATAGAAATTCCAGAACCACCTGCTCAATATAAAGCTAAAGAAATAAAAAAAATAAGAGAAAAAAATCGATATTCGCAAGGGCTTTTTGCTAAGGTTCTTAACGTTAGCATTAAGACTGTGCAATCGTGGGAATCAGGTCAACGAGCTCCGAGCCAATCTGCATTGCGGCTTCTTGAAATCGTGGAAAAAGGAATTTATAATCCGCAAGTCCATAGAAAAAATTAATTGACTTAGATCAATATTACCCTCAACAAAATCTATTGATTTTTTTAATCTGTTGTTTTTCTCTCTTTAGAATAAGAGCCTGTCTGGAAACTAATTTTTTTAAGAATAATGATCTGGAAGTCTGACTGAAGCAAGCTTGGCAATGAGAGTTTCTTTCGTAACGAGTAAAAATACTGCGGAGCTCATCATTTTAGATCCAAGTTTTTTCCTATCAACGGGGCTTGCCCTATTTTATCTCCTCCTAGTGGAGATTTTTTATGGCAACTAGTGGCTATTTGATGGCCTAAAGATAAACCCGCCCGCAGTTTTGTCATACCTGTCAGTGCTTAACTTCCATGCTTCTCTAAAAACGTCCAATTTAACAAGCTTTCTGAAACCAATCATAAATTGTTTTGCCTTACGATGATTAAGCGAGAAAGCCCACGAGTTCACTTGTGGGACCAAGATATTTTGGCAAAGCCTATAAATTTATTGCACAATTACACAAGCATGTGATATTGTTAATAAAAATAAGCTTATTTGCAATATTAGTGGTTTCGCCATGAAGAATAGAAGAAAATTAGCAGTTTTATGCTCTTCCATACTACTTTTTGTTCTACAAACTAAAGGACAAGAAAATAACCAGTATATGCCGGCAACAGCTCTCCAACTCAGCAGGAGCTAGATGAAAACAAAGAATATAGAGCCTGGAAACAAAAACAAGAAATTGAATCGAAAAAGCTTGAGTTAGATCCCCTAATCCACCAAGCTGACCTTCTTTCAGCGGTTTATTACTACTTAGGTGAGCTCAGTGAAAACCCAGACAGCTCCTATGATCAAAAAGAAGCGCTTTTTAATTATAATTATTTAAGAGAGATGCTCCATTTACCGCTCGCTTCGTCTTGGCAACATATTGATGAAGACTGGCTTCAGAAAGAAGACTATCGTATCTGGAAAGATGAATTGAATGAAGATTGGCAAGCAAGAGACAAGAAACCACTCGCTCAACAGGCAACCCTTTTGCATTTCGCTCATTATTATTTAGAGGAGTTCGAAGAAAACTGAAGACGAATCTGACAAAATTGACGCATTGTTTAACTATAATTATTTAAGAGAGATGCTTCATTTACCGCTTGCCTCAGCTGTGCAAAATATTGACAAGAGCTGGCTAGAATCAACAGCTAAAAGATTATGATATGTGGAGAGAAACAAAGCAAGTAGAATGGGACACCGACATTTTGTTACCCGAGAAATTAGCTGACCTTGGTGATGAAGCAACCCGTGCTATCAGCGAGCCCGATCTTGCGTCTAATCCTAATCGAGCGCTGTTTCCGTATAATTTTTTAAGAGAGCTTTTGAGCTTACCCTTAGCCCAATCGCTCGATGAAATAGATACTCTATGGCTGAGTCAGATTCTACCAGAAATGGAATTTTTTTCGGTTATCGAAAAGCACGATTGGCAGCCACCGACCGAAGCGCAAAAAGAACTCGTGCTTGAAGGCGCTCGCCTGCTTAAGCTTAAGGAGCACGTAATAGCCGCAGGATATGGCCACGAAAAGGGAGGACAAGCTGCCCAGGTTGGCTCAAGAGGCTATATTGCTCTGTGTCAAACTCCCGATTTGGATACCCGCCTTTTTACTTTGTATCATGAATTAGGGCATATTGTTCATCATGATACAGAAATGGCAAAATCAATCATCTCGAAGGAACAAGATCCGATAGAGCTTATTAATGAGCCAAATTTTAAAGCTGACCTCGATAATACAAAAAATTATTTTGCATTAGGCTTATCGACCATACCTTCTTTATATAACACTAAGGCTGGCAAAGAGCTGGCCGAAGCTTTATCACGTACAGAAGCCCAAGAAGTACTCAAGCAATATAGTATCCTTTGGGTCCCCCCTGAAGATCCTCAATCAAAAAATCTCGTAATGTGGGGACGGGCAAAGGAGCAACGAGCAGACCTTTTCGGCCTTAGAACACTTTTGAAATTAAAAAACATAAGTTCAATTTTAACAACCATAGAACATTACGCTCTTGATAAAGGAAGTGAATCTTATCTTGTTACTCAAGGTACCGCTGATCTGCACCCTTCTCAAGTAGAACGAGCGGTATACATGATAGGGTTCCTTGCATCTCATGGCTACAATGTAAATCATGAGCTCGAAGAATGGGAAAAGCGTGGTGTTTGTTTATCAGGGGAGCAAGCAACCAGCTACGCCACGCTCTTCACTCCTGCTTGGAACAGTTCAGAAAGCGCCGCGATAGAAAAATTGTATAGAGAACACAAGCAAGAAAAATCGCTTAAGAAATATTCTGATGTTATGCAGAAACTCCGAACATATGCTGCATACGACACATGGAAAAAAGAACTCAAGAAAAAATGGGACGAAGAAAATCCCGACCCATTAACTCAGCAAGAACGTCTTTTGTACTTCGCTAAATATTACCTAAACAAGCTTAAAAAATCTCCAAACAATGAATCTGATCAAATGAATTCGCTTTTTAATTATAATTATTTAAGATCCAAAAGGGGTCAACCAATTATTTTGGCTTGGCAGGATATTGATAAAGATTGGCTCCAAGAAATAGGTTATAACCTTAAAAAAGAACGTGCAGAGCAGGGCAACCTCATTTAAAAATGAGAATTCTATGCATTGGACTCTTGATGTTTGCTTTAGTGATGATCAGTCAAGAATCCGCAAAGGCAATGCAACTCAAAACGTAACCGCCATCAAACGCTTGGCTCTCAATCTGCTCAAAATAACGGCCCCATTGGTTTCTGAGCGTATGAGTTTCGAAAAATTGCCGGTTGGCAATCTAGCACTTTGGACCTGATTTTCAAACAAATTTAAGTGAGGTGGCCCTATGGTCAAGGGCTTCTTGTTTGTTAAGATATCTGGACGGAGCATAAATTTATGCTATACTCAAGCAGCATCATAATTTTGGCATCTACTGGAGGAGCGCTATGGCTTCTAAAAAGAGTAATAGAAAGTACATTTTATTTTTAAACATCTTGCTTGTTGTCAGCTTATCTCTTGAAGCTCTTAACGAAGTCAGCTATCCTTTGCCCGGTGTCTCCAAATGGCCTACTTCGGTAGCCTATGCGCCTAATGGCTTATATCTTGCTACTGCTAATGCATATGACGTGTCAATATTTGATAGTACAGCAGGAATACTAACTCGAGGCACCTCATATCTTGACCCTGCAGGGCGCATACCACCTTATGGAGCCGCTTTTTCACCAGATGGCTCATATCTTGTGACGGCTAATTACGGTTTTGTTGAGGCAGCGAGCGTGACCGTGTTTGCTGTTGGATCGGGAGGTACCTTAAGTGGGGGTACAACGTACCCTTTACCTTCTACTTCTTATTTTCCTAAAGCGATGGCCTTTTCTCCAGATGGCTCACTTCTTGCCATTGCTAATGGGTCAGATGACGTGACCATATTTGCTGTAGAAACGGGTGTGCTGAGCAAGGGAACCTCATATTCTTTGCCCATAGGTTCAGTCTTTCCACAATCTATAGCATTTTCACCTAATGGTTTATACATTGCTACGGCAAATTATGCTTCAAGTAATGTGACCATATTTACCGTTGAAGCGGGAGGAATTCTAAACAGCGGTACTTCGTATGTGCTTCCTGCCGGCTCAACATTCCCATACTCTGTGGCATTTTCACCAGATAGTTCATATCTTGCCTTAGCTAATAATAATTCTAGCGATGTATCCATATTTAGTGTTGGGGCGGGAGGTGTTTTGAGTGGAGGTACCTCATATGCTTTACCTGCTGGTTCAAGCTTTCCACGCTCAGTGGCCTATGAGCCTAGCGGCTCATTTCTTGTTACTGGAAACATCTCAAGTGATGTAACCGTATTTAGCGTAGGTGCTGGCGGAGCTTTGAGCGGTGGTACATCGTATGCTTTGCCAGCCGGTTCGACTAGTATAGCATCTGTTGCATTTACAGCAGATGGGGCCTATCTGGCTACCGCTAATTACACTTCAAAAAATGTAACGATCTTTAGCGTATTAGGCGGCGTGCTCAGTGGAGCAGTATCTTATGCTTTGTCTACCGGATCTACTTTTCCTCAGCTGGTACTATTTTCGCCAAATGGCTCATATCTTGTTACGGCTAATGCTTCGGATGATCTCACCGTGTTTGATGTCGAAGCGGGGGGCGTTTTGACAGGTGGTACCTCATATTCAATATTCTCTAGTTTCGTACGGCCCGGCAGAGCACTATTTTCGCCTAATAGCTTATATCTTGCAGCGGTCAATCAATATGCTAATAGCGTAACGATATGGAATGTAGGATCGAGCGGAACTTTGACGGGAAGTGCCGCGTATTCTTTGCCTACCGGTTCTATACAGCCTAATGCACTAGCATTTTCACCAGATGGCTCTTATCTTGTTACTGCTAATAGTGCTATTTCGAATGACATAACAGTATTTACTGTGGGCTCAGGAGGGGTCTTAAACGCTGGTACCTCATATTCTGTTACTGCTGTGGGTCCTCAAGCTCTGGCATTTTCACCAGATGGCTTATATCTTGCTGTTGCCGCGGCATTTGACATAGTAATATTTAATGTTGGAGCAGGAGGAGCATTGAGTGGTGGCACTCTCTATCCAATACCTGCTGCTGCTACACAACCATTTTCAATGGCTTTCGCACCAGATGGATCTTATATTGCTCTTGCGGGCGCCGAGTCAGCTACGGTGACCACATTTACCTTCTCAGGGGGAGTTTTGAATGCGGGCACAACGTATTCCTTACCCTCTGGTGCTACGGAACCTGAATCAGTAGCAATTTCACCAGATGGCTCATATTTGGCCACAGCGAATGCCTTGTCCGGTAATGTAGCAGTCTTTAGCGCAGCTGCAGGCGGAGTGTTAAGTGGCGGAACGCTATACCCACTGCCGATGAGTTCCATTTTTCCCGAATCGGTAGCATTTTCACCTAATAGCTCCTATCTTGCAACGGCTAATACCGGCTCATCAAGCATAAGCATATTTACCGTTACAGGGGGAGTGCTTAATGCGGGCATTTCTTACCCATTACCTCAATTGCCAACTAGTTCGCGTGCACCGAACGCAATAGCTTTTTCACCGGATCACTTATACCTTGCAACAGCCAACTATGGCTCGAGCGATGTAGCACTTTTTAACGTCAATGCAAGTAGCGCAACAACGCTCACGTTAGGCACCAAAAAATCTTTCCCATTGCCTTACAATTTGGTAACGTCTTCGCATCCGACTTCAATAGCCTTCTCTGCTCACAGCCCTTATGTTGCTACAGGCAATGATAACTCAGATGATGTGACGATATTTCAACTGACAGGCGGACAATTAACGGGGCCTATCTCCTACTCATTACCCCTTGGCTCATCTAGTCCTGCAGCGGTAGCGTTCTCGCCTAATGATCTTTATTTGGCTGTGGCAAATCGTGGCTCAAATGACGTTGTTGTGTTTAACGTAGTTGCTGGGAGTCTCAGCGGCGGCCTTGCCTATCCTTTGCCTTCAGGATCTGTTGAACCGGCGGCATTAGCGTTTACACCTGATGGTGCTTATCTTGCTATAGCGGACTACGGTTCAAATGACATCGCAGTTGCTCAGTTTATAACTGGATCTTTAAGTTTTGCCCCTTCAACTGCATTACCAGTAGGGTCGAATGGGCCACGGTCTCTCTTATTTTTGCCCGTTAACGGCAATAGCACGTTACTTCTTGTGAGCGCCAATAGTGGCTCTAACGATGTGACGACATTCAATTTTCAAGCAGGCACCTTGAGCGGTGGGCAATCGTACCTGTTACCTCCAGGTGCTCTCACTCCTCAGTCAATTGCTTCTTCACCAAATGGTGAGTTTATTGCGACTGCCAACAGCGACTCCAACAGTTTTACGGTCTTTACCGTAAATGGAGGTACATTTAACGCCAGTATATCTTATAATTTACCTTCCAATTCAACACATTGCGTTGCTATAACTTTTGCACCAAGTGGTTCACATCTTGCTACTGCCAATGCTTTTTCAAATGACGTATCAGTTGCGGTGCTTGTTGGGGGAGGCAATAATTATGGTGGTGATGGTGGATCTAATGGAGGTGATGGATTTAGCAGCAATAATTTAAACATTATCCTTCCAACGACTTTAATAGGAGGCGTTTTTGGAGGCGCTGCTCTCCTCACCATTGCTGGATTGGCGGCTTTTATATGGTACAAATATCTACATAAGCAGCGAGCTACCCTCGGCAGTGTTAATTTTGGACCGGCGGAAGATTTGTAATACATTGCATATATTTATAGGGAACCCGTTCCTTATTAGTATTACCTGTTATTAAAGAAGTCTTTAATAACATCTGGTTATTATTTCTTTGTTGGCGTGTTGATTTTCTTTTGGGGGCTTTTTTAAAGGTTTTCTTAAGTGGGTCTCGTGAAGATTTTTCGCGCACAGTCGCTTCATTGAAGTTATGCAGCATTATGCTATAGTAAGATAGCATAATTTATTGGTAGAAGCATGCTCAAAGCACACCACAAAAACAAACAGTCATTTTTATGCGTATCATGCGGTTATACTGCCATTAAATGGCTCGGCTGTTGCCCTACCTGCAAAGAGTGGAATACATTCGCTGAAAACCAGGAACGAACGCCAGCACCGAAATCGCATGCCCGCGTGCTCGAACTGACACAACTCGCTCACTTAGCCGAGCAAAACCTAATCCGCATGACCTCTGGCATTAAGGAATGGGATCGCATTACCGGCGGCGGTATCTTGCCGGGCTCATTTACTATATTAACCGGGGACCCCGGAATCGGCAAATCGACCCTATTACTTCGTATAGCTCATGAACTTGCACAACAATACAAGCTCCTCTATTTCTCCACGGAAGAATCTTTAGAACAAGTCAAAGTGCGAGCACGCCGCCTCGGCTGCCTTCAGAGCCCCTTATTATTTTCTGATAACGCTCATTTAGAAGACATTATTGCGACTGCCGAACAACAAAAACCTGACCTCGTTATCATTGATTCAATTCAGAATTGCTATCTGTCGCAAGCCCAGACACTTCCGGGGAGCATTGGCCAGCTGAAAGAGGCCGCTTTTAAGCTCATGCGCCTTGCTAAAGAAAAAACGATTGCCGTGCTGCTGAGTGGCCATATCACAAAAGAAGGCCTCATGGCGGGACCAAAGACGCTCGAGCACATGGTTGATGCGGTCTTTTACCTCCAAGGCGAAGACCGCTGGCAAACACGCGTCCTGCGCTCGGTAAAAAATAGATTTGGAACCGTCAACGAGCTCGGCTTTTTTGAGATGCGCGAGGATGGCTTACGCGAAGTACCCAACATTAATCAGCAACTCTTGGAAGAAATATCAGATAGCCCCGGGTCAGTGCTAACAAGCTCACTGGAAGGAACCCGGCCACTTTTGCTTGAGCTGCAAGCTCTCGTGATCGCTTCAAAATATGGCATGCCCCAACGAGTCATCTCGGGCATGGATGCTACCCAGATTACCCTTCTGGCGGCCATTGTGGAAAAACACTTACAAATCAAGATGAGTGCCCACGATATATTCTTCAAAATTAGCGGCGGCTTCAAACTTCGAGAAAGCTCAGCAGACCTTGCCATCGTCCTCGCCCTGCTTTCAAGCTTTTTTCAGCAACCACTCCCACGTAAAACACTGGCACTAGGCGAAATAAGCCTCATTGGCCATGTCAAGCCGATAAATGCTATCAACCTTCACATTAACGAAGCTGAAAAATTTGGCATAGAGCAAATCTTCGTTGCCAAAAATCAGAAAATCGAACATACTTCATGTACTATTCGCACATTTCAAAACGTCTACGAACTACTTTCCCTTTTCTAAAACAGTAAGATGTACTGCTCCTACTTACGCGAGTTCGACAAAGAAGAAAAGAAACGAGCAATTGAACAACAAAGCAAAGTTGCAGCGCTATTACTTACGTACCGTGCTCCCATAAGTATAAAAGAAAGCTCCCATTAACAAGGCTTGTGCTTCGGCCGATGCTACCATATGCTGCTGCATGCGATAAGACCTATAAGCAGCGTCTTGTTGGCTCGCTGCATCAGCAAGACGCGCAAGTATTTGTCCACACAACCATCCTTCTGCCGATCCCACACTTTCATTTACCCTGCGGGTAATGAGCTCAGTCACTCGTACAAGCGAAAGATTTATAGCTTCACCATGGTAAAAACTATGCTCGATTACAAAATTAATAATATCGCTATTTAATCTCATCGCTGCGTCATATAAAACATCTTCTAATATCGATAAAAATTCGGATTCATAATTGTTTTCAGTACGCGCTCGATGTAAAGCAAGCTCGTATAGTTGCTTAAAAAGCATGATATTCTGCTCAAAAGCTGCTACCTTGAGCACTCTTTTTAACAAGATCGGCACCCTGTGAGCAACTTGTATAATAAAATATGCTACGTCGATATTGCTCGCTTGAATCGCCCAATAAAGCGCATTTTCTAACATAGACATTACCGCGGGCATATCAGAGCTTAACCGTGTTTCTAGCACGCCATAAAATACCTTAAACGTTTCAACATCACCAGCAATTGCTGCCCCCTGCAAAACCCTATTAAACGACCCCCAACAAACAAGCTTATTCGTTAGGCTATTCAACATAATAAAATTTACTATCCTATGGTCCTTGCTGAGCATTGCCCAATATAACGCCTGTTCTAAACCTTTCGCAAAAACTTTATAAGCTTCTGGTTCCAAGGCTGGCCACCAATATGCATTGAATAGTTGCTCAAACACCTCCAAATTACCCGTTGCTGCAGCTACTTCCAAAGCTCTTATAATAATTACAGGCGCAAAATGATTAATTTCGTTTTGTAATACAAATGTAATAAGCGAGCGTTTATCGAGGCCAACCATAAGGAGAAATGCTTCCAAAAGCTCATTTTCGCTAAAATTACCCCTCTTAAGAAGATGCATGACCGCCGGTTCCCACTCCGGTAATAGCATGTCTACCATCAAAGGATTAGCATTTGTTATTTGTTTGAGAAGCGTGAGTTCAACCTATTTAAAGCTCATAGCCTGCTACGTCGCGGCAAAAAAGAAATTTTTCTCAACCTAATATATTAAATATTCAGACCTAATGTTTTGACAACTGCAAAATCATTTTTATCAATAAGGCTTGGATTGCAAATGATAGGGTACCGCCCAATAAGCTTTTTTGCAAATAATTTTTTATAATAATACTTGCAAATATCGGCTTGTATAGCAACGAAAAGAAGAGTGTCTTGAACTACTCAGACGTAATTTTGGTAACCCTGATTTTCTGTTCTTTTAAGCAAAACAATGTAAAACGAGGTTATAGCAAGCCCGATTGGGTACGCTATAGAAAAAAGTCATAAGTAGCTCCGCCTGTCTGACTGCGCGTAGCATATCTTTGATATGCGAGCAAGGGAGTTCGGAGCGTAGGGTCCAAGAGCTCCTGGCGCACGAGGTGCAGGAGTGTTTGCGAAAACATTCCTGCCGCCCACCGCGTAGGTGTTGAATGTTTGGCCTCGAGGACAACACTGCTTGGTAACAGGATTAAACATAGCGTTTCTAAATATTACACTTGAGACAATAGTATTTTAAAATATCCACGACCTCATCAGCATTATCCGTCAGCGTGATCAGGGAGAAAGTGACGGGATTAATGAGTTTTAGCTCCCCTATTCGATCAAGCACATCCATAACCGGCTTCCAAAATTCTGTGCCAAATAATATAATAGGCACCGGAGGCCGCTGCTTTGTGACAATAAGCGTCAAAAGTTCAAAGAGCTCATCAAGGGTACCGACCCCTCCAGGAAATATAACAAACCCGATGGAGTAATTGATCAACAGCCATTTTCGTGCAAAAAAGTACCGAAGCACAAGCAATGAACCTTTGGTACACATATTGGCAGGCTCACCCTTAAACCCCTTGACCGTAATGCCCATCGTGTATGACTCGCCATTTGCTTGGCCTTCTGCAGCACCGCAATTGGCCGCTTCCATGATGCCAGGGCCTCCCCCGGTTAGTATCGAAATATTATTTTTGACAAGCATCGCCGCAATTCGATGCGCTTGAGCGGCATAAGGGCTCTCTCGCTCAACATGCGTACCGCCAAAAATGCTTACACATGGTTGAGGCAGCTTAAGCACTCGCCATACGCCGTAAATAATATTCGCCGGAACACGACAAAACGTCCAGCTAAGAATAAACGTTTCACGCAATCGATTAAAAAATTGCATACTATCCGCCTCACCCTTCTATTTTTGAGCACTGATTAAAAAGCTGCCTAATTTCATAGGGCCTATCATACTGAACCGCATGATCATGGGGGGTATAGCCATTTTTATCTTTTGCATGACAGGTAGCACCATAAGCAACCAATAACCTGATAACAGGGGCTGACGAATACCGTGCTGCCCAGTGGAGCGGCGTCAGACCTTGCCAATCGGCAATATCCATTGACACCCCTTGTTCGCCCAGAGCTTTCACGATAGGCAATGCGCTTCTATAAGCCGCCCAATGAAGAGCACCATGACCTTGATTATCCTGGCAAGCACCCTGAGCATGATAGGTGCGGATAAGGTCTTCAGCTATTTTTAGATTATTTGAGGCAAGAGCATACATAAGCGGTGTTTTCCCCTTACTATCCCGCACATCAATTGCCGCTTTATGATTTATAAGAAGTAAAACGTTAGCACCGCTGCCTTGGCCAGCAGCAAGGTGTAATGGCGTACGACCATGCTCATCCAGTTCATTGACTAAGGCGCCATGATCAAGCAGGACTTTAACCGCACCAACGTTGCCAAACCGCGCTGCTTCATGTAAAGGGGAGCTCTTATGACTATTGCGAGCATTCACCCGTGCTCCTGCATCGAGAAGTGTTTTTATTACAGAACTTGTACCGTGAAAAGCCGCTATATGTAACGGTGTATCCTGAAATTTATTGCAAGCATTTACCAAAGCACCCTTCTGTAGAAGCGCTCTGATAATCGGTAGTTTGCCATAGGCTACCGCTAGGTGCAAAGGAGTATTGCCGCTCATATCTTGATCATGGACCGAAAATCCCTTTCTAATGGCTTCATCTACGTCTTCCTTGCTAAGACCAACGGCATGATGTAGAAGCGTTCTTCCGGTACCATCTCGCTGCAGATTCTGGCCAAGCGCATATAAGCAATTAAGCATTGCTATAGAAAAAATCAGACGCTTTTTCATCATGCCTTCCCCTCTATTTTCTTTCGTTCATTAAGCTCGTTTATGAGTTTTATAGCGTTCCCTTCTTCTACAAAATCAAGTGCTATAAAATTAGGTGTCTTGCCATGAGCCAAATTGCGCGATTGGCAAAGTTGCACCGTCTTCTTAAGCATTTCATATGAGTTATCAGTAACACTCTGAGCCAGAGGGCCTGCCAATGTTCTAAAAAAATTCAGCACATAGATCGTGCGTCGAATATTCCTATATTCTTGAGAATCGGTCCTCTCAACGCATGCTTTATCTGGGTCAACCGTCCCATATTGTGATTCGATGATATAGTGCCAGCCGTAATAAAACAGATATTTTTTCAGCACCGGTTCGCCGTACATTTTTAGGCCTGAACCCGTCTTATCCTCATTAAAAATAACAATCCGCTTATTTGTATTTCTCATCCAAGCAAGCCGTGGCCAAGAACCTTGATAATCAGCCGGGTCCCATTCACGTAAGGTTAACACAAAAGGCGCAAGTCCCTCAACTGACTTAATTTCATCATTGAGCTTTTGGATGTCAACCCTGTTTTCAAGAAAAATGGTAACTATCTCAGCTGGGTGCCTCTCTACCCACTCTTTCACAACTTTAAGCGTCTCTGAAAACCTTTTATATTCATGCTTTTCAAATAACGAATAAATCGACTTTCTTACCCCTTTTTGCACCGTTTGTAGAGGACCACAGCCACCATGACACATCACAATTGACCCATCAGCATTAAATACGTCCAGCATAAGCCCACGGACTCCATGGTCAAGCTGCTCCTCAATACTCCAGGTCTGCATCATATAGCGGCCCCAGCCTTCATTAAAATTAGCAAAGGCATTGTGACTCGTTAAAAAGCACGTTGCATTATAGCGTATATTCTCATCAGGCAAAATCCAGACATCCAGGCTAGAAACTCCACGAAAAAAGAACAGCAGGCTATAAAGCGCTATGAGTACTTTATATTTATATGATGTCATAGACCCTCCGCTTATGCAAACTATAATAAAATAGTACTAAATCAATAAGTTTAAAGTAAATATTTATTATAAATTGATAAATTCTACTTCTGCTTACGGGCTACCCCAAAGAAGCTACATTTCTCAGCTTTTGCGAGTTTCACCGCAGGTAGGCTCGCGTGCTCAAGTACGAGACGCTTGATCTCAATTGATCAAGCAATCCGCTTGCCACTCAATCAATAAAATTTGCTCATTGAATTTAATTTTGGTAGAGTAAATAATAGAATATTTTATTTAGAGGGTGACCAATGAGCAAAAAAATATTTTTCTTGGCATGTTTACTGGCTAGTCTTGGGCTCGCCTATCATGCGCGGCCAATGGAACATGACGAAGAGAATGAAGAAGTAGAATCAATTTCAGGAGCAAACAAGCCTTTAGCGCCGGAGAGCGTAGCTGAACAGGCCATAAAGCGGAAAAATTTTATCCAATTTATGGTAAGATCTAATCTTGAAGGGCGATCCCTTGAGCAGCAGCAACAATTTTTAAGGGATCATATAGAATTACGGGCGCTTGAATTCCTACAAGAAATTTTCGCCTACCTGCCAAACTTAGCTCGCCAAGGGGATAAATGTGGTAAAACTCCTTTGCATTGGGCGGTTATATCGGGATGCGACGTGTCTATTATACAGCTGATTTTATCTACACGGGGCCAACTCTATAATCGTTATGAAGACACCCACTCACTATTTAAGGCAATCGAAAAGCAGAATGAGGATCTCCTTGATATGTTCCTTGCTGCAGGGGCTTACATAACTACAAAGCTTGAAGGCAAGACGCCGCTCGCATTTGCCTTTTACATTCTTGACGCGGTTGACGATGATAATAAACCCACTGCACGACGTATAATTATTAAGCTCCTACGTGCTCTCCTGCAAGAAAAGAATTGCTCAAGAGACTCGAATTCGCTTGAAGAAATGTTAACGAGCTATGCCTCGCGACTTCTGCACATAATCGCTGCAGAAGCTGATGATGCCGAGCTCTTGCAAGCCTTACTAAAATATATGAAGGCTCATGGTCATCCATTCGATATTAATGCTCCCGATGCTCGTAACAATACCGCACTTCACTATGCCGTTAGTCACCATCGCGCAAATATACTTACGGCTCTCTTAGCAGATAGTCGGATCGACGTTAACAGGACCAATATCGGAGGCAGAACAGCACTCATGATGGCCGCAGCTGACAATAACATTCCGTTCATAGAAGCTTTAGTAGAAAGAGGCGCCGATGCTACCCTCGTCGATTCTGAGGGCAAGAATGCCTACGCGTATGGCGAGCCACGAACCGTTATCGCATTATCACGCCTAGTTCGTCTCTCACTGAGCAAGGAATTCGGAAATATCTTTATGTCAACCTGAAACCTCAATGATCCTTTTTGCATAACGTTTCCGAGTTTCGCCATTCGCAACCTTTTACATTAAGATAATATTATGACCCCAAGGAATGAGTAAAACAGCTGTTTTACTCATTCCTTGGGGAAGCTTTTCTAATCTCACTGGTATTATCTGTGGATACTTTGCTTGTTTTAATTAGCTAAAGCCAAGCATCTCAGTAACGGCTCCTAATTGGTCCTGATTTGATTACGACTCAAATACTGGGATAAGCTTACTTTATATTCGCCAAGCCCAAACTGGTTGTAACTAATTCGTGGGACAAGTAGCGTTTTTAGCGACTTTGGTAACACATGCTTCATGATGCATTAAGTACCTACACACATACACGTACCAGCGCTGTCATGCCACCAGGAAGACGTTTTGAGACTTTTCCACAGCATTTATGATTGCTGGGATCAAATGTAGGATACTTTGAAGGGCAACACTGCTTGGTTGTAGGATTATATGCGTTAGAACAACATGTTTTTTCTGCAGCATTATAGTGCCCACATCCACCACAGCACTGTTTAGTGTCCTCATTAAAATTTTCTTTGGAGCAGCATACACGATTGGTAGCATCATAGAGTGGCTTATCAGGTGGACAGCATCCATCAGGGGGTGTTAAAATCATGGTTGAATCAGTGCAGCTGATCTGTGGCTGTACCTGACCTCGCACCTGAATTGCCGTTGTCTGGCCACTTTGTACCGCACACTCTTGAGCATCCGATAGAAAGAATATGCTTAAAGAAATTAAAAGATAGGTTAAAACATTAGTTTTCTTCATGCTATTTCTCCTTAACATTAACATTTGTTTCAATAATAAATCTTCAATTATAATATATAACATTTTTAATTTTATATTTGCAATAGTTTGTTCAATTGGAGATAAAAGTATGTCAGTTGCTAATACTTCCTGAGGATATTCCACAGGTTCAAAAAGTCTGCAAGCGAAAGCTCTTGGGCTCGTGCGCGAGCCCACTCTTGGGGTATAGCCTGTAATGGATAATGGGTTGATGCTAGATTATTCTTGAGCGTACGCCGGCGCTGGGCAAAGCATATTTTAACAAAGCGCCAAAAGCGCTCTTCGTCAGGAATAGGAGCCAGATTAGTCTTTGGCTTAAAGTAGAGCAAGCGTGAATATATTTGAGGGGGCGGGTAAAATGCCGTAGGCGGTACCTTACGCAACAGCTTCCACGTAAAATAATAAGAAAAGAAAATGGATTGCACCGTGCTGTCACCGGGCTCTGCTACAATTTTTTGCGCGACCTCCTCTTGTACCATAATCACTCCCTCACGTAAAAGAGCACGGTGCTCTTTTAAACGCTTAAGTAGCGGAAACGTAATTTGATAAGGGAGATTGGCCAAAAGAACCCACGGGCTTAAGCTCTCAAACTGCTTAAAATCAAAGGCGAGAATGTCCTGAGAAAAAACGGTCAAGCGGCAATCGGCATATTCCTTACCTATATACGCAGCCCAATCAGGATCAATCTCAAAAACCCACAAAGTTTTGACGGGCTTGGCCAATATCGACCTCGTCAAAAAGCCATCGCCGGGCCCGATCTCAAAAACGTTGGTGTTTTCATTGAGGTTAACGGCCACGAGCATATCGTCAACAACCAATTGATCGCGTAGAAAGTGCTGCCCGTACTGCTTCTTTAAACGTATGCCGTGGGCCTCACCATGCCTATGCCGGCTCGCTTTAGCGCGGTCCATAAGAAAGCAAAGCCTCTTGGAAGAAATCCAAGTTTTCGAGCACACGCCCGGCACCATTCACCACACATAAGAGCGGATTATCAGCAATATGCACCGGCAGGCTCGTCTCATGTGAAATAAGCTTGTCCAGCCCACGCAGCAGCGATCCACCACCAGCCATAACAATACCTTTATCAACAAGATCAGATGATAACTCAGGCGGGGTATTTTCAAGTGCGACACGCACACCCTCAATAATGCTCGAAACCGTTTCCAGCAGCGCTTCATGGACCTCAGGGCTGCTTAATCGAATAATTTTCGGTATGCCCGCCATCAGATCCCGTCCTTTTACCTCGATACTTTCATGCTGATCACCAGGCATCACTGTACCAATGCTTATTTTGATCATCTCAGCAGTGCGCTCGCCGATTAAAAGATTGTACTTACGCTTCACGTAATTAACGATAGCCCGATCCATCTCATCACCGCCAACGCGTACTGATCGGCAAAATACCATGTTTTTGAGCGTAATAACGGCCACTTCGGTCGTTCCACCGCCAATATCAACGATCATGCTACCCGTTGGCTCATGAACAGGAAGCCCTGCCCCAATTGCTGCAGCAAGCGGCTCCGAAATGATATGTACTTCGCCAGCACCAGCATTACGCGCTGAGTCTTCGACTGCACGCCGCTCAACTTGCGTAATTCCTGAAGGCACACCAATAACCATGCGTGGCTTGGCAAGCGTGCGCCGATTACCATTTACTTCTTTAATAAAGTAGCGGATCATACTTTCAACAAGTTCAAAATTAGCAATAACACCTTCGCGCATGGGACGACAGGCGACAATGCTATCAGGGGTCTTGCCAAGCATCTCCTTCGCACGACGCCCTGCTGCTAAAACATGGTTCGTGTGCGCTTTAACAGCAACGACTGACGGCTCATTCAGCACAATACCCTTATTGGGAACGTACACAATCGTATTTGCTGTTCCTAAATCTATAGCAAGATCATTAGAGAAAAAATTAAATACACGCCGCGCTAAAAGCTTTACCATAAGTCAGACTCGATTCGTAATGAGATTCCAACGGTTTTAAACGACTGCTTGCTTGCTAAAAATCCTACAGGAAAGTCAACATCCAGCGATAAAAGCGGTGCTCTGCCGCGATACTCCTTATTTTGAGCAAAATCATACAAGATACTAAATGTTATATATTCTCTCGCCCATTCTGATCGGTACTTAAAAAATTCAACGTCAAGAGGAGCAGCAGGCTGATGCCTCCTATCATGTATACTATCATGAGTATGCATGATAAGGGTATATTGCAACTGTGCTCCAAAACCATCGCGTATTCCTCCAAGCCCTACATAGGGCGCAAACACAAAGGTAAAGCCAGGTATAACCTGAGCTAATCCTATTGCTGGACTAAAGTTTAAAGGAACACCTT
Source organism: uncultured bacterium (assembly GCA_963722385.1). Taxonomy (GTDB): domain Bacteria; phylum Babelota; class Babeliae; order Babelales; family Babelaceae; genus CAVRKK01. The sequence continues at coordinate 1,132,050 of CAVRKK010000002.1, read as the reverse complement.
GAGGAATCACAATAGTATCTTTTTCATTTTTGTCCAGATCTGGTTGCGCAGATTTTGTGCTATCAGAACGAAGGGGAATTCGTATCGTTTGCGTACGTGGTAACCGCTGAATAAACCGCACATTGAGTCCTGCAAAAAGGTCGTCTTTGAGCTCAGTATGGACGGCAGCATCGGCATAGAAGCCCCAGTGCCCATTCCCTCCAAAAGGCAGCGATGCGGCATTAAAAATGTCACGACGTTCGGCAAGAGGAGCTATAACACCAAGCTTAATACCTGCGTCAAATGTTTTAAAGCGCAGGAAATAGTGCTTGAGCATCCCGAGCCGCACATAGAGGTCAAGATCGCCGATGCCAACCTTAGACCACAGTGCTGATTTGGTTTTATTGAGCAGCATTGATAGCTCATGTGATGCTTCAAGATCACGCCTGTCACCATCGGTCAAAAGAAGCTCACCCTCACGCAATATCCGGTCAATCCGGGACCGTGCGCCTATAAAAAGCCAGGAACCACCAATCTCCCAATTTGGATTGAGCCGATAATACCAGCGCAATGCTACACCAGCAGCATCAAGCCTCCCAGGAAATGACCAGGTCGCACGCTGGAGTTCCGCTGCCAAGTCCGGCCGCAAAGGCTCCTTCGACGATTTTTTAAGCTCCCCTAATGCACTATCAAGGTGATGTTGGAAGAATTTGCCCTCGCCATCAAAAAGACCCGCTCCCTCCCGGTCTTCTTCATCTCGTAAAGAAGCTTCATCCGCAAACATAATAAAGGGTTGAGCTCTAAAGAAAAAATGAACATCATCGTGCCGCAAGATAGGTTTATCAAGCAGTGGGAAAAAACGATTATCAAACGTCATACCAACGATGGAGCACGAGATCCCGCTGATAAGAAGAAAAATGAGAATCCGCGCGTTAACCATAAAAGCAATCCTGAATATGGAGGAGAGAGTGGGATTCGAACCCACGATCCCGATTTCTCAGGATAACTGCTTTCGAGGCAGCCGCCTTCGACCACTCAGCCATCTCTCCAAAAAATTACGTAAAAAATAGCCGTTATTTTGCTATAACCTTAAGAATAAACTATTTATCGTTTCTTGCAAAGACGGGACCTTGCAAAACCAAGCACGGCCCTCATGTAACTCCTCGATATAATTTTTCAGTTAAATACACCCTTATAAAGATATGAATCTAACGTTACCATCTCTCCATCAATTTTCAGCTCTTTCATCCCGGCATCTAAAGCTCTGCGTTCTCGATCAAAAGTAAGCTGATTATCTACGTCCCATGCGATTTGCAACAGCTTTTTACGGCCATCAGGAGCCTGGGCTACGAAGTCTACTTCATAGCGTTCAGCAGTTAGATAATAGTTCGCTGTAGCGCGCCGTCTTCTAAGATCTAAATAAACAACATTTTCAAACAGTCTTCCTAAATCACCATCATAGTCGAGCGTGACCGATCTTACTAAACCAGGGTCTATAGCATAGATTTTTTTCGGATTTACTTGAACTTTTCGAAGAGACGAATCATAGATAGGTACCAAAAAAGCAACATAGGCGTCTTCTATGTAGCTCGCATATTCGTAAAGAATGTCCTTCCCGACATGGTGACCCTGACTTCTCACGTCATTATAAAATTTATTAAGCGTAAATGGTCGGCTAATATTATGAATCATGGACAAAAGCATATACTTAATGGTAGCTGGATGCTTAACAGCATACCTTTCAACGATGTCCCGATAAATCGTCACATCGATGTATTCTTGCAAAGTTTGCCTTCGGGCGTTAACGTCAAACCAAATAAGCTCGGGAAAGCCGCCGCTCGATAAATACTGATAAAAAGCTTGCTTCAATTTATCTTGCGTTTTTTTATCATGCAAATCTCGCTCAATGCTCATTTTCTTTGCCCGCATAAATTCGCTAAAATTATACGGCCACATTTCTATAGCTAACGACCTACCACGCAGGCTTGTTGCAATTTCTTTACTCAAGAGTTTGGCAGAGGATCCCGTCAAATAGATCTCTAAATTTTTACTGTCACTCAAGCGACGAATAACCAGAGGCCAATTATCTACATTTTGGATCTCATCAAAAAATAAATAACATTTTTTTTCGTGATTTTCAGGATAGAGTTCATAAAATGCATCAACGAGGCGTGCCAACTTTTCTTGATCTAAAGGCATCAACCGATCATCTTCAAAGTTAATATACAAGATGCAATTTCGATCTACACCTTCAGCTATAAGTTTCAAAATTTGCTGGAAGACAAAATAAGTTTTTCCGCTCCGCCTCATACCGATAATTACTTTAATTTTACCTGGAGCAACGGGCAACTCAATATCTCGAACAACAAGGTCACTTAGGAGGCGTAACCTATCGTAAAATTCCCCAAGCAAAATTTGAATCATCATTTCTGGGCTCATTTTGATAGCCTCTCCCTTATTCTTTCCTTGGAATAATGATAGATTATCGAAAATCTTTCCTCATTTCAAGGAAACCTTTAGTAAGTGCTCGGGCAAAGAAATCAGCAATCGCTTTTAATTACTCTTGTAATTTTTTATAGAATCTTACTAATATAATATTACAATATAAGACGAAATAAATAAGAAAAATAGAAACTAATACAAGGAGATACCATGGCTCGATGGATTTATATGATGAGCTTAACTTTATTCGTAGCCAAGTGTTACGCCATATCATATGAGAATCAAATCACGCTCAATAACACGCAAGCATTTTTCAGAGCGCCAAATAAATTTGATTTTGTGGAAAAGGCAATGGTATACAAAACTATGCCATCCCAAGACGTATCTTTTTGCTTTGAGCTTTTACCGAACACAGAAAGAAAGCAACAAATAAAACAGCTTTTCAGGGAGCATTATAACGCCTACCCATCTGAAAATTTGGTAATTTCAAGGTCGACAGCAATTTTATCAGATTTACCCCAAGTCAATTGCCAACAGATGGCAATGCCACCGTGTCAATCAGCATATGTTCTCGCATGGGTTTGGGATACTTTACCAACTCAAACATCAGCACAACAAAAGGCTAAAGCCCAGCTGGCTGATAATTTTAAAGATAAGTTCTCTATAACTCCTCAAGAAGCGGTAGCAAAGGGCGCATTAGAATAGTTTGCCAATAAGCGCTAGAAGATATATTAATCGCTTCTATTGTTTTTGTAATGCTTATGCGCTCTTGTATAGGCTACTTTGCGACATAAACTAGAGTGCCATTGCCATTAGAGCTTACCCTAGCGTAGTATCATTGGCAGATAATGCGACAACCCCCTTCATTGTCGCCTTGTATTCCTTGCGTTAATGTAGTCAGATATTTCCAACTTTCACCTGATTTAACGTACACCTGTATCCCTCCTGTTTCACCATACAAAAAGGGTGCGCCTGCTACTACAATAGTACCATTAACAGGTAATGCTACTGACCACCCTTCCCCAGATCCTGTAGAGTTTCGAGTGAGCGTACCGCTGTATTGCCAGCTATTGTCTGTATTAGTATACATCTGAATAGCTCCATTTATGAAAAAAGGGCACCGGCTGCCAAAGTATTGCCATCCTTTGTTAAAGCTACGGAATAACCTTCTTGACCTGAATTATTTGCTTGAGTTAACGTGGCTTGATATGCCCAGATTGAGCCGGATCTTGTATAAATCTGAGTAGCTCCTCCGTTATTATTAATAGATATGATCGAATTAAATTGCGGGTACCAGCGGCAAGAGTATTTCCATCATAAGCGCTTAATAACTGTCATACTTTTTCTCCTAAATGATAACTCTCTTCTGAGTCGGAAAGCTAACATGGTCATACTAAAAAATCAAGCCCTTTAACAGGCTCGCCCCCTCAAGATACACGGCGTCAACGCGATCCTTTTTCCAGTACATGATAGACGATTTTCACCACGGTATCTTCGAGCTCATGCTCAGCAAGCTGGGAAAGAATTTGATCTGTCTGGCTTTCAGCACCTTCCAAATAGGCGTCGATTTGCAGAAAGCGACGCGTAGGCGCCCTGATAAATTCGTAGGTTGTTTTCTTTTTATCATGAATCGTAACAAAACAGCACCCTTTTTCCTCTTTTCGCTCGCCAAAGTCTGCCCGCTCGATCGAGCCAGCGTAGACAAGCGGGATTTGCCCCTGCTCATTAAAATTCTGATGCCGGTGAAGATGCCCAAGCGCAACATAATCAAAGGGTTCATCTACTTAGATCCACTCTCTCTAAGAAGATCATGTATAGTTGCTAAATGAGTTTTGGCCGTCCGATATGCTTGCACCATGTACTCACGGCCTTCACTAAACTCAGACTTATCCTCTCTACTGAGAAGAGCGGATAGATATCTTTCCTCTTTATGAGATAAAGCCTCAATAAATGCACTAATCGGCTCAAGTGGTACAATAAGATTGTACTCTTTTATAAGCGCTAGAATAGAAATAACAAGTTCCACTTTCCTTTGTGCAGCAGCTATGGCAAGTGCTTGCGCCAGGCAGTTAGATACCATAGGCACCTGCATAGGCAGAGACTTTACAATAAACTCAATACTATTGCTGCAGTTACCAAGTACGGCACCTATAAACATATCTTTTAAAAGTGACTCTGTTAAAAATTCTTGAAGATTATCAAGCATATCTTGGACCAAGGGTAGATACCCTCGCGCAGAAGCTGCCGTAGCAGCATTACCCAAAAAGGCTAGCAATGTTTCATTAAGGGGTTTAGCTTCCTCAAGCACCTTTTTAATTTGAGCTAGAGCATCATCAGGGTGGCCTTGGATAATTAACCAGACATAGTCGGGCAATCTATCTTTAATTTTTTTGCCCTTTCTTATGTCATCTTTAGCATTCATAAAGCATACTAGTTCTTGATGAGCAACACGAGCCCCATGTATGAGAAGCCATAAAGCTGATTCTGCTACGTCTCTTTCATCATATAACCCTAGTGCTTCATAATCAAGCACACCAAGAAATGCTATCTCAAGCATATTTTCTAGAGGTATACCATATTCTACAAATACTTTAAGGAGAGGTACGGTAATAGGAAGTTGAGTTACCTCACGATCAATTGTAGCTCCTCTTGCTAAAACCCAGCAAACAAACTCGTGATTTTGAGCATCTGTCGCATAATAAAGCGGCGTATAATATTCCTCTCTTTCCTCTTGGCTCTCCTTTGCTTCCATTCTACCATCAACACTACAAGGATATTTTTCAATAAGAAATCGAGCTAAATCCCATTGATTACACAAGCAGGCATATTCTACAGGTGTATGTACACCATCATAGGCATAATCAAGCAGCACACCTTGTTCAAGAAACCATTCAACGAGGCTCTGATCGCCCATTTGCAAAGCCTTGTAGAAAAGAGGGGATCCATCCGGGGCCAAAATATGTATATTCAACCCCCGATCAAGAAGCATTTGCGCTATAGCAAAATGCTGATGAGTACGTGATTGATAGCAAGGAAAGAGCGCATAATAGAGCGAGTTTACCGACATGGGAAAACCATGAGTAAAGGATGGATTCTCTCTTTCAAAGGCATGAACATCCGACCCTTGCTCAAGGAGAAACTTAACCAATTCAATATTCCCTGTTTGAACAGCCTTTTGTAATGGAGTCCGTTGCGTATTACTATCGCGTACATTCACAGAAGCACCGTGTTCAATTGCTCGTCGAGCACGCTCAACATCTCCTTGACCCAAAGGATTCACCGCTTGAAAAAGCTCAGCCTGGCTTGCATAATTTGTTATGCTAGAAGAAGCGTTGTGAGGCATCTCGTTAAATCGAGCGTTGTCATTAATTATAGTATCTTCTCCAGAAAATAATCTCAGGCAGCTTGCTGTCGTTCTACATTGTTGTATTATTTCTTCAAGCTCTCTAGAAAGTTCGCTTCCAGGATTCTCGCGAACTTGCGATATCGCTGAATTTTCCGATTCTTCCATAGCAACAACTAACGATGCCGCTACCGTTACCATAAAACAGAAAGAGGATAGGGGGTAAAACATAGAAATTCTCCTTGAAGTATCTTTAACAATCTACCATATCTATTTTAATGAAACAAACCTCTTTACATTCGCTAAAGAGCGCTCTTATCGGCAATCTCTTGCTCAAGCTCAACCTCAAGAGCGCGGGCTTTTTCAATAAGCGAGGAGCGCTTGTCGCGCCATTCCGGCTTGAGCTGGAAATAAGCATCAAGTAATTGTGCAAGGTCCATTGTAACCTGAAGTTGTACGCGTCGGTCTCGCGCCTCGGGGATACGCACAGGAATTATGCCAGCTAGGTAGTGCGCACCCATACATGCTCGTTGTAGTGCAGCTGTATCAACGCGATCCTTTTTCCCGGCCTGTACATGATAGACGATTTTCACCACGGTATCTTCGAGCTCATGCTCGGCAAGCTGGGCAAGAATTTGGTCTGTCTGGCTTTCAGCACCTTCCAAATAGGCGTCGATTTGCAAGAATCGGCGCGTAGGTGTCCTGATAAATTCGTAGGTTGTTTTCTTTTTATCATGAATCGTAACAAGGCAGCACCCTTTTTCCTCTTTTCGCTCGCCAAAGTCTACCCGCTCGATCGAGCCAGCGTAGACAAGCGGTATTTGCCCCTGCTCATTAAGATTCTGATGCCGGTGAAGATGTCCAAGCGCAACATAATCAAAGGGTTCATATGCTAATTGCGAGGGGAGAAACACGGGGTCATTGCCAAAAATCGCGCGCTTTTCTGAGCCCGAAAAAATTCCCGAACTTACCGTCAGGTGGCCAGTCAAGACAGCCGGCGTTGATGGGTCAAGCTCCCGCGCATATGCTTGGATAATCTCAGCTACCGCAGCGCTTATGTATGAGGAAACGTCGCTGGTAGAAGATTGCATATGGGTGGTATTGAGCGCAAGTGTCGTACGTGACGGCCACGGAATTCCAACCAGTTGTACAGGCCCGCTCTTGGTGGCAAGCGTGAACGAGGTCGGCTTTGATACAACATGAAAGCCCTCAAGAGGAATTTGACCAAAAAGCTCAAGGGCGTGCGCCTTGCCAAAGCTCAATGGGTTATCATGGTTGCCAACAACAATAACGAGCGGAATGCCCGCTTTAAAAAGCTTGAGGAAGCAGGCGCATAAAAGCCTTTGCTGCGTTGGACTTGGATGCGCCGTTTTATACGCATCGCCAGCAAACAAAAAAAAGTCGACATTTTCGCTAATTGCGCGCTCAACACAGAAATCAAGTGCGTTATAAAAATCGAGTAACCGTGTATGAATACCCGTCTTAGCATCCGTCCGCCCATAATTTTCTACGCCAAAATGAATATCGGCCGTGTGAATAAAGCGAATCATATAACTTCAGGAACCGGTACAGGAGCGCATTGTAACGAAATACACTGATGTCCTTTCCGTTCAGACAGGCATGGCAGTCGTCGCGCATAGCCGTAGTTTTCTTTATTGACCTGGGGTGAACGTGCACTACCACAGGTATAATCAGGTACTGACTCGGTCAATGTCGAACCAGACACCGTGAACGCCTCACGCCCAATGGAAAGCGGCGCCACCAGCGAACTATTGCCACCAATGCATGCGCCATCACCTATCACCGTGGTATGCTTGGTAAAGCCATCGTCGCTACAGGTAACCGTTCCCGCGCCAATTCTGACATTTGCGCCGACTTGCGCATTGCCAAGATAGGCTAAATGCTTTGCCTTCGAATAAGGGCCAACACTGCTTGCGCTCACCTCAACAAAATTGCCAATTGTTGCGCTCAAACCGATCGTGCTCTCTTTGCGCAAATGGGCAAATGGTCCAATTTTTGCCTGTTGCTGCACAATCGAGTCATAAATGACCGAGTGGCTCAAGACCGCAGCATAGTCTTGAATAACACTATTGCTAATATAAGAAAACGCATCAATCACGCAATGGGATCCGATCCGCGTACCCTTAAGCAAAATAACTCCCGACCCGATCGAGGTATCAGGGCCAATAATAACATCGTGATCAAGATGAACATTTTGCGCCGCGGCAAATCGAACACCTTGCGACATCCAATAGGTAATGAGCTCTGCCCGCTTGATATGCTCAACTGTCCAGAGCTCTTTAAGCGTCTTAACACCACGAATATAATCAAATGGCGCTTGAACTGTCTCAACTTTTAAGCCCTGAGCGCTTGCTATGCGGATCAGCTCATGCGCATTCATCTCTCCCGATTGAGGATAAGGGCCGATCAGATGAATGCTTGCTTCTAAGAATGAGCGCTTGATCAGGTAAATGCCAGCATTAATGCAGCACTGCTGCCTCACATCGCGTTGATGATCAAAATGCTCCTGGACCTTGATTCCTCCGTTATCGCGAATAATGCGCCCGTAGCCTATAAGCTCTGGGTCGCTATTATGAGCAGTTACAAAGCTCAACGTAGCCTGATTGGCAAGATGTTTATTAATTAAATCCTCAAGAATATCCTGCGCGACCAAGGGAGTGTCCCCATGCATCACCAAAATATGGTCAGCGTACCAAAAAGGACGTGAGCACAAAAGGGCATGTCCTGTTCCTTTCTGCTCAAGCTGCTCAGCATAATTAGCTTCAATGCCGCTATTCTTGATGATGCCTTGTACGACCTCTTTTTGATACCCAACGGTAAAAGTGATCGGTATATCAAGCTTTTGCAAAAGCTTGGTAGGATATAAGACCATCTCCTGGCCACATATCGAAAAACTAAGCTTGCTTTGCTCTGTTTTAAAACGGGCCGATCTTCCAGCTGCCAAGACGACTGCCTGTATATTTGACCAAAGCGCCATTCGCCTCTCCCTACTAAAAAATATTAAGATACTTTATAAAATACACCGGTTTTTACAGAAGTCCAAGCACAACAAAATTTTTGGCACCAACAGATAAGCCCAAAAAAAGCATATTCTTGCTTGGTATCAATACTTCGATAACGCTGCTTGGCGTGAAACCGCTTAATTGCTCAGTATTTCGTGCTACTCTGCCAATAATTTTTAGAATTGACAATTAATTTTTTACTTGACTGGTTGTTTTTACAAATGGTATTATTACAATAAATACGAGTTTGTAGATTTGAAAAACTTACTCTGAAAAGGAGAATATGGTGAATTTCAGAAATATATTTCTAATTTTAATTATTCAAGCAGCGGCAAGCCTTCATGGCATGGAGGCACCCGCGCCTACCATACCCAACCAAGAGCTCCTTGAGGCAGCCAAAAACGGCGACATCGTAGCTGCTGACCATGCTCTTAATGCCGGTGCTCAGATTAATACGCAAGAGCGAGACGAGGCACAGGCAATCCATCATGCGGCAGCTGGTGGCCATCTTCCCATGGTACGGTGGCTTATCGAACATGGTGCGTCGGTAAATGCGGTGGACAATTTGGGCGAAACCCCTTTGCATTATGCACTCAAGAACAACCAGTTTGACGTTGCAAAATTGCTTATCGAATATGGAGCCAATGTTAATAGTACTAACTTTTTTGGGATACATCCCCTTTGTTCAACAGAATCACCTGATTTTATGAGGCACCTTATCGAGCGCGGAGCTCAACCAACTGAAGAAGATGCCCCGAAAATAAACAAAATCTTTAGCGAACCATTACTCCTTGCTATTGCGTTACGTCATGAACAGGATATCGAACACCTGCTAGGTTTGCTCCAAGCCCATGAGCTTTCTCCTTCTGAACAAGCCCTTATTAACGATGCATTACAGTTAGCTGCTCAACAAAATCAAGAATTTCTGGTTAGAGATATCTTGGATAAATTTCCTATGGCAATAGATGATGCTTCTTTACAAGCAGCCCTCATCGGCGGCGCTTACTCAGATAATCAATTTATCATCGCTTCCATTTATGAATTTATTGTAAATAATAGGCCAATCGGCACTCTCCAAGAAGCTGAATGGGAGGAAGCCTTAAGCAAAGCGCTTTATATTAGCGGGATTAGGCGCAATATTCCATTGGTAACGTTTATCCTTAATACAGCTTTTACGCAAGGATTAAGCCTTGACCTTACGCCCTTAGGCGAGTATATTACTAATCTGTTGCGTATGCATCAAACGTTAGCATCGAACTCACCACTAACCGCTTCAGAAGTCAAACAGTATACGGCGCTGCGTAACCTTTTACTTGACGCCATAGAAGTGAGAAAAGCTTCAAGAGTTGCAACGCCTCAAATGGCACTGCCTCAATTGCCACTTGAATTAATATATTTCATATTAAGCTTTTTACGGGCGCCTTCTAAAGGTTATAAAGGTTAATAAATAGGATTAAAAATGATAACAAAAAGATCGCCGCTATATGCATTACTTATAATTGTGCTTTCGTTAGGCTTTCCAGCGTTATATAGCATGGAGGCTCCCCCAACTGCTCTGCAACTCGACGCAGCGATCGGGCGTGGTGAAATCGAGACTGTAGAAAAATTATTTAATCAAGGCATCGATCTCAATGAACCTAACTCTTCCCGCATGAAACCTCTTCATGTGGCCGCCTATAATAAGCACCTGCCTCTCTTGAAGTGGCTTGTTAGGCATGGCGCCGACATCAATGCCCCCTTTGGCTGCACGGGGCATTATCAACCCATCATGTGGGCCCTCAAGGCTCTGAATGAGACAAAGGAACCATCAGAGCAATATCGTATAAAACAGGATATAATCCGCTACTTTGTCGAGCACGGTGCTCACTTTAATAGAAATGATCCTCAATTTAAGCGAATTATAGCTGATATCTTTCCGTCACCTTTACATCAAGCAATCATTGCCCACGATGAACAACAAGCAATAAGTCTTTTTGAAATGGCAACATTTAGAGAGATTAAGCAGGCTTTAATGTTGGCAGCAGCATACGGGCTTACTCATACCGTTGATATCATTATTAAGGCCGAGTTGGCCTCTGATCAAGATTTACACGAGGCTTTAGAACGAGCAGCTTTACTCGGCAATAATAAGATAGTCACCATGATTCTTGATGTTGCTCAAAATAAGCCGGATTGGGCAGAAGCGCTCAGTCATTCATTGGCTTGCGCTGGCGCACAAGGCCATCTACCGATCGTTAAAGAAATTCTCGATCGCGACTTACAATTTAATATCAATATAGACCTTAGCGAGGCACGTGCTTACCTCAAAGGATTACTTAAAAGCCGCTCACTCAGCGCCGAACAAAAAAAGAATTACCAAGAAATTGCCACGAGAATCCTCCAGGCATCCCAGAGAAGACGCGAAAAACTTACTTTAGCACACTACCAGAGTGAACAAGGCGGGTTACTACCTGAGGAAATTCTCGCCGCTATTATCGGATCTGCAACTTAATGCTCGCTTGATATCTTAACGAGAACTCAATATACATTCATAAAATTATTGACTATTATAAAGCATTATTTATATATTAATATTATAAGCGCACAATAAGCAATCAACAGAGCCTGTGTCGCTTAGATTACTAAGCTTTACCAAAAAAGGAGACTTAGCTATGAAACGCTATCTTGCCGTATTTATTCTTGCTTGTGTTTTTTCTATGCAGGCACTTTCTGTGATCGTTCACCCACAAACATGCACAACGCCAAATGCTCCATGCTTTACAAATTTGCCCTGTGAGCGCGAAATATGTCCTCAAACTGTTGTAGTACGTGGTTACTGCAACGCAGACCACTACTGTGTTGCTCTTGGCAGCGCCTGCAGCGTGAATCCTTTGACGGGTCTTGCCCCCGAGGGACATTATGAACTTATTGATAATGTTGTCACATGCGTTCCTGGCGATCAAAAGTAACGAGCGTAATTGTTAAGGAGTATGCTATGCATCAATTTTTATTACTTACCGCTACTTTTTTATTAACAGCAGGAATCAGTATTGCCCAGCCATACAATAGCTGTCCTCGCCCAGGCGACAAATGCCAGTCATTTTATTGTGCAAAAACAAAAGGGGCTGTCTGTCCATTTATTTATATAAGTGGTATCTGTTCCGAGGACCATTGGTGTGTTCATGAGGGGTGGAATTGTTCTATTGGTTCATTAAAAGGCAAATATGTACGTCACGGCAATAAAGTTACGTGCGAAATAGAAGAAAACGTCCCACAATAATAAGCTTTAGCAAGAAACTGGTTAAACATTTTCATTGCGAGGAGCATGAGAGACCCCGGGTACATGCCTTCGTTCACGAAGGCTCCTGAATAAATAGCATTTTTATTTGCACCTTGATCAAGAGCTTGCTGTGCCTTTTCAATATCATTATCTTTTATTGCTTGAATAAGCGCTTCGGTTGCTTTTTTTATTTCTTCTGAGCTAAATATTTTTTTCTTTTTTAATTGCGGTTGTTTCGAAGTTTCTATTTCTTGCCCTCGTTCTCGTTTATGAGGATTTTCCATACTATACATGCCAAAAAAAAGAGATATCATCACAAGAAGTAGGCCTTGATGCGTTTTCATAGCGCGCCCTCATTTAAGACCGTATTTATTAATGATTTATTGTATAATATACTATAATAATTGGCTAATCGCAATATTAATAGCTTAAAGATATGGGTACTATGAGACGGTAGCTTACCTTATAGTATTTTTATAAAAAGGCGCGAAGCTGGAAAAGTTTTCGGTCTATTTTTTGCCGAGCGCTTGCCGGAGCTTCCAGTACGCTAATTCTAATGCGGTCTTTGCTGCTGGCGTTTCACTCAAGGCATTGAGCATAACAAAATCATGGCAGATTCCCAGGCAACGAACCGCGGTAACCTCAACACCAGCCTTTGCAAGCTTATGAGCGTAAGCTTCACCCTCATCACGGAGAACATCACATTCATCAGTAATTACCAGCGCTGGCGGGAGGCCCGTAAGCTCTTGAAGCGATGCACGCAAGGGACTCACGGTGATCTTCTCTCTGGTTGCCTGATCGGGAGCATAGGCATCCCAAAACCATTCCATTGCCGCCTTTGTCAACCAAGGGCCTTGCGCATATTGAACATATGAGCCGGTCGTAAAATTGGCATCAGTCACCGGGTAAAACAGCACCTGATAAGCTATACGAGGTCCGCTATGCTGCTTTGCCATAATCGCCATAACGGTTGCCATGTTGCCGCCCACGCTATCGCCAGCAACTGCCAGCTGAGATCCCTCAAGATTATGTTCAGCTCCATGTTCGGCGATATACGTGGTTGCTGCATACGCTTCTTCAATGGCAACAGGATATTTCTCTTCAGGGGAACGGCTAAAATTAACAAAAACAACTGCCGCACCGACCTTCTGAGCAATAAGCCTTATAAGGCGATCATGCGTTTGCTTGCTCCCCAATATCCAGCCACCGCCGTGAAAATACATAATGACTGGCAAGCGATCCTTTCGCTCTTGCGGCCGAACAATACGGAGAGAAACCTGCCTTTTGGGGCCACCAGGAATCGTAATGTCCTCGATATCAGCAGGAACCTGCACAGGTAATGGTGCCTGCAACGATTCCAAAACTTGGCGAGCATCAGCAACCGAAAGCTCGTAGAGCGGCTTGCCGCCTTGCGCAGCAAGCTTATCAATAAATTTTTGAGCGATCGGATTCAGCAAAGATCTTTGGTTATTGGCAGCCATACTCATATCCCCCTCGAATTAAAAGATTCATTTCAGCGTGGCAAAACATGGAGCCCTTTTACAAGACTTGACAGAATTCGGCGTGAGTACCCTACCGCAAATAAATTACTTACTCAAAAATAGTGCAATCGCGCTTGTCGCGATCATTTCATCCTGCCTTTTATCGAATTCTGCAATAATTTCGCCTTGTTCTACTAAACAAACTTTATCAATGATTCGCTGAACAAAATTCATATCCTGGCTTGAAACAACAATACCGACACCCTGCTTGGCCAACCGCTCCAACAGGGCCACGATAACGGCGGTATTTTCAGGATCAGTGCCGATGTGGGCTCATTTAACACAAGCATGGCAGGCCTATCGACGAGATAACGGCAGTCGTTTTAAGCAGCTGATCGAGTTCATTCGTAAATGCAGGAAGCGTATCGCGTATTACTTCGGCAAAATCACCAAACGCAGCGCTTGTACCTTCGAATAGCCGAGCACAAAGCACATATCCCATTGCCCTACAGGCAATGCATGTAGAGCACCACAAACGATCTGGCTTACGTAAGCGGCAGAACAGAGGCCAAGCGATATGGTCGCCGCGCTCATCGCGCTGAGCCTCATAGTCAAAGAGAGATGGCAGCACAAATACGCTTATTTTTAAATCACAACTCACTAAAATGAGGCTCTGCCTAGGCGTATAGGCCTATGATAAATTTGATTAAAATTCGTAATTTGTTAGCCTTACTTGGCATAACGATGTATGATACCTGAGGAGTTGCCATGTTAAATCGAAAGCTAGTAACTATAGCACTTTTATCTATTCTATTTTTGGCAAGCCTAAAAAGTTTATCAATGGAACTTTCGAAGTCATATCTCTACCGCGATCATCAGGGAATTTTTTCTATAAAAAAAGAAGAGCAAGTCGTACAAGCGGGCATTGAGCAACTTATTATTGGTGATCATACAATAAACTATCGTCAAGAACTTATCGAAGGTGACAATCAACTACTCGTCAAACTGATCGATAAATACCTCTACAAGCTAACAAGGCATAAAAAATTTATACGTGATGATGAATTAGGCAAGGTGGATGAACATACGCAAACACAAACTCAAATATCCTTAAACAATCTAAATACCATAAGACAAGCAATTAACTTGATACGCCCAGACTTTAATAATAAGAGTGATAATGAACTACGTCAATTTTTCAAGGCGGAGGTTGCAAGAATTGGAAGGTATTATGGTGACGAACTTTCCGATGACTCAGACAGTGAGGATGAATTAGCTTACAACAATGAGCAGAACAAAAAAGCAAGCCGGCTAAAAGCTCAATCTGATTATCAAACCACTTCCTTTTGGCTAAGAACTGTAAGAGCAACAAAGGGATCATCGCCTGCAAAATCTGTAGGGAATAAGAAAGGCGTAAATGCGGGCTTACAAGGAAGATTGAACAACCTAAGACTAAGGCATGAAGCAAGAGAAATTTCTGATGATTATGTTATTGGAATATTACAGGGCCTGAAGAAAGCAAAAGGAAAAAAAGGCTGTAAACCTTTAAAAGAATTAACAGTTATTAAGGATAGGCAACAGCGAGCAAGTCTTGCTCAAGAGATAACCAAAGAAGCTCAAGAAGATCTTAAACGCATTAACCAAATACTGCGAGAACGTAGGCAGATCACTCAGAATGAATTAAACAACATAAAAACAAAATTCTTAGTTGCTCAATATCGAGGTATTAACTATATGCTCGACCGTTGGAGCGCTGATGCACGAAGATACCATAGGCAAATGCAGGAAGAAAATTGTTACCAATACTGTGAAATGGTACTTAAAACCTTACATTACTGTATATACACAGAACTTAATGCTAAAAATGATTTTACGCTACGCCCCGATTTACGAGACCACCTGCTAGCAGAAGCAACAAGACTCAAAAAATTATTTAGACAGCTTGAGAATTCAGGACCGTGTGTTGATTACAGCTTTACACAACCATATTTATTCAATAGTATTTCTGATTGCTTGCAAAATAGGTTTAGCAATGGTATCGATGATCATTTAAGAAAGATACAAGAACTCAGAATCAGATATCCTGATTATTGGGCAAAAATGCTTCCTAGTGCACATAATCCTGCTATCGCTACAGGCGATAGGCCTTATCATACGCTTAAGTACACGTATGGACTAAAAAACTACTATGAGCATCCCTTTTACCCCCGTTATAATAATGATGGTTTAATCGAATATAGCCATGCTGGTAAAGTATATATTTCGCTTCATACGCTAGATGAAATACTTTTGCATGATAAGCCTAATAAAATATCACAATTAGACAAGCAAGCACGAGTTGTTATAAAAGATGATATAGCTCCCGAAAAAGAAACCACTTTTTTAAGTTTTATACCTGCTCAAAATATAGTATACCAACATGTTGCTAAATATCCTTCTTTTAAGGGAACCTATCAAGAAAAGAGATCAATTAACACTATAAAATATGGACTCAATGAAGTACTCTATAATTCTTTCAAGTACTTTATCATAAACTCTAAGCCTGAGTCAACCTTAAGAGATTTGATCATTGAACTGCTTTCTGAATGGCTAGCTTCATATCATGAAGTTTTATTAATTGAGATAGCTAAAGAAGAAGCAAGGCAAAGCGGAGGAATTTTAGTATATATTAATAGGGATGGCTTATTAAGCTTTGAAGCTGATACGGGAAGGATTTTTACAAGAAGCGATATCCATGTTGATTTGCGCAATATGGTCCATGTTTTAAGAAATATAAGACAAAACTTTGGAATACCCGAGAAGAGTTCTACTGAAATTCCGGGATTTCAACTTGTTAATAGAAAGATTTGGGATTCGATTAAGGATATGCTGTCAAAATTAACTGAGACCTCGTTATCAGATTTTGCAGATAAGCTAGGGCTTAGCGAACAACAAGAAGCCTTAGTAATAAGTAAAGATAGAACTCGACAACAGATATTACTTGAAGTGATAAAAAGCGTTACCAACCAATATTTAGATGCCAGCATAGCTTGTTCTGAGCAGCAACGCATTTTACCGCAATTAATGAATCAAGACCACTTTTACCAAGAAACTGAGATTAACGCTCTTTTGCATAATTATCTACGCTCTGACAATGATGATTTTCAAGCAAGAATACTGAGCGCAGCTCATCCCTTTATACAAGGTCAGCTTAGCAATAGCGCCCAAAATGATTTTAGGAATCGATTACAGGAAGCATTTACATCTGGCGTTCCTAGCGTTATCCCTGTTAATCTAACAGATGAAGTCATTGATCAGTATGATATTACTATGCCGGGTAACCATTGGGTGGGCCTAGTAATTCACCATATCCAAGACTCACACTACCAGGTAGAATACATTGATTCTCTAATGTCGCCGGCTGCAGACTTTACCATTAAGCAACTAACTGATTTACAAGACAAACAGCAGTGGGCTGTAGCAAAAATGGTTTATGATGCGGCTGGTCTCGCTGATGTAAACATAGACTTTACTGTTTTGCATACCGACCAACAATCAGGTGATGTTGACTGTGGTGCTTGGCTTGTTGATAACCTTGTTGAAAGAGTAAATAACAGACCCTTGCGTATTAACACTCAAATATCCGGTTCTATCTTACGAAGACAGCATGCTTATTTTGGCTCTTGCTCATCAGGTCAACCAGCCGTATTGACACTACAGTCATTTAATTTATAGCTTTCCGAAAGGATAGTAATGAAAAAATAAAAAAAGATTTCATCAGTCACTTGGTTATAAAACACCCGATGAAACATACTTTAGGAATAGTGGATGCTCAAAATTATTTGCTAACCAATTAAATAAAGCTGATATCATCAACATAAATGGAGGACAAAGGCTTTCTCAAATACAAGCTAATTTTTGTCTTGACAATGGGAGTCACTTTAACCTCTCTATTGTGGTCTCATGACGACATTATCATTGTGGTGCGAGATGTGTCTTGATAACGGGGGTCACTTTAATTACGATCTATAAAAGATTTGCTAACTCTTTTGCAAGGAGATTTTGATGAAACTTACTGCTTTATTCTGCCTCATATTTCTAGTGGCAAACATACAAGCTTCAGGAACATGCTCATTGCTATCTGGTACATCCTATACGATTCCTGCTAGCTCGACTGGTCCTTGTAGTGTGGCTTTTTCGCCAAATGGGACCTACATCGCTACTGCTAACAAAAATTCAAATGATGTTACTTTATTTACCATAGATGCGCGAGGCGTATTAAATGCTGGCACATCGTACCCTTTGCCTGGCGGTTCTAGCGTTCCTCAGAGCTTAGCTTTTTCACCAAATGGCCTCTATCTCGCTACCACGAATGACGGTTCCAATGATGTTACGGTATTTAATGTAGGAGCCGGAGTGTTAACGGCTGGTATCTCATATGCATTGCCCTCAGGTACTAGCCCAGTTAAAGTAGCATTTTCTCCAGCAGGTGACTACGTGGCTGTCGCTAATAACAGCTCAAGCAACCTCACTCTATTTAGTGTGGGAGCAGGAGGGGCCCTGAGCAATGGCATTACTTACTCTTTACCAGCTGGCTCTTCTTTAACAGGCTCAGTTGCTTTTTCACCATCCGGAGCATATTTAGCCACGGCTAATAATAGCTCAAATGATGTAAGCGTCTTTCAAGTAGGAGCAGAGGGAGCCTTAAGTGGAGGTGCATCTTATCCTTTGCCTGCTGGTTCTACGTATCCTGGTACTGCAGCATTTTCTCCATCGGGTAATTACCTAGTTACTAATAATGGAAATTCTAATAATGTTACCGTATTTAGCGTAGAAGCAGGAGGAATCTTAAGCAATGGCACTTCTTATCCTTTGCCTGCTGGTTCTACTACTCCTGGAGCTACAATAGCGTTCTCACCATTAGGTAATTATGTAGCCACAGCTAATAGCGGTTCAAATAATGTTACCATTTTTAACATGGGAACAGATGGTGTCCTCAGTGGGGCTACTTCCTATAGTTTACCATCTGGTTCACAAGATCCCTATTCATTAACATTTTCACCTTCCGGCCAGTATTTAGCTGTTGTTAATATAAATTCTAACACCGTTGTTATATTACCTACAGTTGGTTGTGCTACAAACGCAACCAGCCCTGCAACATCATATTCATTACCAAGTAACTCAACAGATCCAGTGGCAATTGTTTTTTCAGGAAATGGGTTATATCTTGCAACAGCAAACTATGGGACAAGTGATGTAACGCTTTTTACGGTAAGTTCTGAAAGTATGCTTAACAATGGTGCATCTTCTCCTTTGCCTGCTGGGTCATCATTTCCCTCAAGTATTGCCTTTTCATTCGACATAGAGCATCTAGCGACAGCTAACAGCAAGTCGAATGATGTTACTTTATTTACCTTAGGGGGCGGCAAATTAACAAATGCAGCATCGTATCCATTGCCAGCAAATTCTACAAGCCCTGTATCAGTCAATTTTTCGCCCAATAATCTTTATCTGGCACTTGCCAATAGCAAGTCGGATGATATAACTCTCTTTAAAGTAGCTGGAGGAACGTTAGTAAATGCTCTTTCCTACGCGCTACCAACGGGATCCAAAGAGCCGGTAGCAGTAGCATTTTCTCCCAATGGTTCATATCTTGCTACAGCAAATGCCTATTCCAATGATATAACGCTCTTTGCTTTCATAAATGGCACAGCGCGTATTATATCTTCCCAGCTTTTACCAAGCAATTCGAGCACACCTTATTCACTCGTCTTTTTATCTATCCCAAATACTGATGAATTATTTATAGCTACAGCAAACAGCGCCTCAAATGACATTTCAATCTTTCCTCTTACAACTGATGGACTTGAGGTAGGTCAATCGTATCCATTACCTCAAGGTACCGTATATCCTGTTTTTATTGCTGCTTCAGTTGATAGCGCATATCTTGCGACAGCTAATAGCAATTCTAATAGTATTACGCTTTATAGTTTTTCTCATGGTGTCTTAAGCGAAGGAACAACCTATGATTTACCTGCCCAATCAAGCAATGATGTAGCGCTAGCGTTTTCACCACTTAGTTTAAGTGAGGGGGGCATAGTGCTTGCAACGGCTAATAGCGCATCAAATGATGTGTCAGTATTTCCTCTGCTCGGCTCAGGAACAGGTGATGGCAGCAGTCTACCTTTAGGTCTTATCATCGGAACGACCGTCGGTATTCCTGCAGGGCTTGTTCTCGTAACCATTATAGGTGGAGTTGGCACCTGGTTATTTTATAAATACCTGCAGCATCGTAAGAGAGGTAGCGTTAACTTTGGTAGAGATGAACCATTAGAAAATAATGCTCTCTAACTATTCGTATCTAAGAACCTCTAAAGCATCCTTGATTTCGAGCAAAATTCAAAAAATAAGCATGTGCTCTTTTGAATTTTGCTCGAGGGCTTGCTCACGTTCAGTTACCAAGTATTGATCTGTCTCTTCAAAACCGGGAACTCCAGGTGTACCCATGAGTAAGAGAGCTCGTGCGACAAAGAAGGAATCTTCTGCCTTGCGGAATAAGAATATGCAAGATATAGGCTTAGCCCATTCAACGTAGTCTGGTCTGCCAGGTCTAGAACCATTCGCCGGAATCGCTCGCTTTTAAACAGCCGGCAAATAGCAAACCTAAGCTCAGCAGAGGGCGTAATGGAATTCTTGTCATGGCGACTCCGCTTTATTGGTTGAGAAAGGTGCATTCATTGGGTAATTTGTCATTCCTGAGCCTCAAGAAGACTGATGCTCGCAACATGCCGTAAGGCGTCATTTCAAGGTATTTGATTTCGGCGACCAATACTGGTTTGACTAATATAATATTCCTCGGAAGAACTGCTTCGTTCTTTACGCTAAGACTGGTTACGGTGATATTTTTAAGCATGCTAGCAAGCTCTGTTGTCATCTGTTCAGCAAAACCAGTGCCAACATTGCCTATATATACGAGGTTTCCTACCTCATCATAGAGCCCCAATGCGAGCGAAGCTATTACTCTTTTGCCAGCCAGGTAGCCTATAATAACGCAATCAATCGTATTAACCAGTTTAATTTTTACCCATGTATCGATTCTTTTATCGGGGTAATACAAGCCGTTGGCTTTCTTAGCCATCACCCCTTCTATTTTCCTTTTTTTTATTTCATCCCATAGGGCATGTCCTTTGGTGGTATAAAATATTTTTTCAATACCTTCACCGTCAACGACCGTTGAAGATAGAATGGCTTTGCGTTCTAATAAGGGTTTTGAAATAAGTGATGCGTCATCCTTCATTAAGATATCAAAAACAACATACGAGGCCTGTTTGCCTTGCTGGAGCAAAGCGAAGTTGGGGTTGCCCTGTTGATCATAAGCAACGATTTCGCCATCCAAGATTGCTGAGTGCGCATGTATATTCTGGCGAAAGTGCAGTAGTTCAGGATAGGCAGCGGTAAGATTTTTGTCGTTTCTCGACATAAACGTTAGATCGCCGTCAACGTAGCAGAGGGCGCGATAGCCATCTAATTTAGGCTCATAAATATAACCCTGTTTATCCAGGTAGCCAATATCGCCTATCTTGGCGTTCATGACATGTAATCTCATTACTTACCCTCTAATATCAGGGTAGCGTAGTATTTTTACCGTAGTTCTTTCAAGGGTAGGCGATTCTTAAATTTGCAGACAATATTGAATAAAATTGAATTGAATTAAACTGAATCGCCTGCGCGGCTAGCGGCTAAGGGACATCGTCCCTTAGCAATCCCAAAGCGTTATACTTAATGCTTATAGGCTTGGTAAGTAGTTATCGTTATCGTACGCAAAAGCGTACGATAACTTACGCCATTTATCATGTAGGCTACGCTCCATGATAAAAATTTAATATCGCTTTCTATCTTCCGTCAGGAAGATTGCGGTAACTCTAAGCCTGCGCCCCGCATGGTTAAAGCATCATAGACGTAAAGAAGATGAGGCACGTAAGTAACAAATCCCTCCGCTTTACGCCCTTGTTACCAAAGGCTGCTACGGACACAATATGCGCTACTACGCATATTGGTGTTGGTGCAAGGCGGCGGCCCTTCGACCTGTCCTGCGACCTGTCCTACAAAGCTCAAGGAGCGAAGTAGGAAGCCTTGGCGAAGTCGGCTGCGTAAGCGTCCCCGTAGCCCGAGCTTGATTTTATAGAGAAAATTTATCTTTCCAAGATGTAAAATACTTGGTGTTGCAATCAATTCTACGGTAAATGAAATCTTCTATAACGTTACGAAAATATTGACTTATGCATACTTCGAATTATATAATATTTACATCAATTGCTAATACATAATAAAGGTAGCCATGAAGAAAATTTTTTAACTGAGTATAGCATGCTTAGGTCTTCTGCAGACCCCTTATAGTATAGGGATGGAAGGCAAACGACCAAGGAGCGAGAAAGAGAAAGAAAGCGAATCGCCCAAAAGAGCTCGCTTGGAGCAGGGTGAAGAAGAGGAAGAAAGCGAAAAAAAACCTCCTTATGGTTGGGAATAACAATTGTCTCACAATGCTTCTTTTTAAGCTTTATAGAATAGCCCGTAAAACCAGGTTCCTTTAGGTCCTGGATAAAAGGGCTTACAAGTTAAGCAAGGAGCAGCTTAAGATGCTCTTGCATTTAGTTAAAGGTATGTTAGATTAGTGAGTAATCTACCCTGGGAGCCAGGGAAAGTTGACGCTTGTGGAGATACTATGAACACTCAATGGAGGTTCAGCCCAGGAAGCCCAAAACCTTTAGGTTTGGATAGCTCACATGGCTCCCTTTTCCGCCAGGTACAATTTTATAGCCCACTCGCTCGAAGAGTTTGCACATTGCTTTTCCACTGATCGGCACTTATGCCTCCATACTCGTATTACCTTCTTATGTATCTGCCCAGGCATCCTATTTTATATTATACTACCAAATATATTTGGTATATGCAATAATTTACTCGGCATAAGGAAGCTATATCCGAATTCTGAGTTTTTCTTGTGGAATCGGTGAAATAGTTTCCTTAACCGTTTTCCAACGTCAGAAAGTTATCTAGGATAGATACCGGCCCGAACTTTTTTCCCATATGAAAAATTTTGTACTATCAAAATTTGGGAAACGTTCGCCAGTTCTCGCACAAAGCAGTGAAGCTGACAAAGAAGCTATAGATATATTAGGTTTTCTTAATCTTTGAGGCCGAGTGTTTGAAGTATGACCGGTCCACAAGGGCGAGCCAGCGATTTAGGCGGGCTTCGCTGTTTTAAAGGTAGTCTGAAGTCCATCAGGGCTTTGGTTTAAAACCAAGTGTTAAGTCCATCTTGCGTTTGGGCGGGATATATGTTAAAACTACTTAACATTTGGTTTTCCCTTCCTCTGGAGAGCATTAATGCTTATACAACGTCCTTTTTGGCAAAAAATGATATATGATGGCTGGCAACAAAAAAATATTATCTGGCTTATGGGGGTTCGGCGAATTGGCAAAACAAGCCTTTGTCAAAGTCTTCCCGATGTTAAATACTTTGATTGCGAGCGACCACGAGTACGGCAATTATTAGGCGACCCTGAAAGTTTTTTAGAAAGTTATATCGGTCAAGCAATTGTTCTTGATGAAATACATCGCCTTGATAATCCTTCCGAGCTTTTAAAATTGGCGGCTGACCATTACCCTGGCATAAAAATAATTGCGACGGGATCGTCAACATTAGGTGCAAGCAAAAAATTTAAAGATACGTTAACGGGTCGCAAAAAAGAAATCTGGCTCACGCCATTATTACTCCAAGAGATGAAACTTTTTGGCGATAACAACCTCCGCCACCGACTCTTATTTGGTGGGTTTCCTTCTTTTTTTGTAAAACAAGAGCTACCAGAGGCCGAGTTTCGAGAGTGGATTGATGCTTATTGGGCCAAAGATATTCAAGACATGTTTAGCATTGGAAAAAGGCAGTCTTTTCAAAAGTTTTTAGAATTATTATTGGCATATAGTGGTGGCATATTTGAAGCAACAAGATTTGCTGTTCTCTGTGAGGTGACTAGGCAAACAATCTCAAACTATCTTCATGTTCTTGAAGAAACATTTGTAGTTCATGTGATAAGACCATATTCTACCCATAAATCAAATGAGATTGTTCTAGCACCGAAAGTCTATGGATTTGATACCGGATTTGTTTCCTATGCTAAAGGTAGAACTGAATTACGCGTCGAAGATTTAGGGCTCATGTGGGAACAATGTATTTTGAATGAAATACATGGGCAATTACAAACACGTGCTATTAACTATTGGCGTGATAAACGTGGGCATGAAATTGATTTTGTTTTTCGCTATAGAACAACAGGCTCGCTTGCTGCTATAGAATGTAAATTTAGCAGCTTGCTAGATGATTCTGACCTCACCAAGCCAGCATTTGCCGGCAATCTCGTAAGAAATTTTACCGCCTTTCGTCGTCTTTATCCTCAGGGAGAGAACTTTGTTGTTGCAAGTAATATTGATACTTCATTTAAAAGAAGATACGAAAATCTAACAATTTCATTTGTAAGTGCAAAAGATCTTATTAATAAGCTTGCTAAATAGCTAGGTTGATACGCTACCTTGCGGCCAATGACTCGTTCTAAATCCTCGAGTTTGTACAAAACATAAACTCTTATTACATTTTTGTACAAAATAGCAGAAACATTGATGCATAGACCCGAGCAGAGGCTCTGATTAGGAAGTAACTATCGTTAATCCCGCATAGATCTGGCCTCATATGATTGGGCTCTTTTTTGGCTTAAGGTTTCCCAATGAATATAGCCAGAAGCTTATCCAATTTTAGCTTGTCTCTGATCGAAAGTTTTCCCTGTTTTCTATCAAGACTGCACGACTTTCTATTCTCCGTTAGGAGAATTGCAAGAGCCATGATCATGCGCCCCGCATGGTTATGGCATTCACACATGCCAAAAATAAAGCCGTAAAACAACAACAGCAAAAGCAACAAGTGCAGAAGCTGGCTTCTGCCGCTCGACGCGTAGTCGCCCCAGCTGGGCAGGCGATTCAAATCGGCAATTAAAATAGCAAGTTTGCACTTTAAGCACATAATATTTATACTAATTATATATTACTTATAAGTTATAATTAAAAACTAATTAACAAGGGTGAAATGACAAAAAGCAAGCAAACCTTTGACGAAATTGAGCTCCTTACCTACCCTGAGCACGTAAAAAAATTGCTTATACCCTTGCTTGAGGGGTGCGTCGCCGCCGGATTTCCCTCGTCTGCTGAAAACTTTATCGATAAATCGCTCGACCTTAATGAGCTGCTCATAAGCCACCCCACCTCTACCTTCTTCATACGCGTTAAGGGTGACTCGATGGTCAAGGCGGGCATCCTATCAAATGATATATTAGTCGTTGATCGGTCTCTGTCAGTTTTAAACAACAGGATCGTCATCGCGCGTATTAATGATGAATTGACCGTTAAGCGCATCAAACGCGAAGCAGACAAACTCTACCTCATGCCCGACAGCGATGAATACAAGCCTATTGAAATCACCGAGGCTATGGACTTTGAAGTCTGGGGAGTCGTTACCTACGTTATTCATCAGGTATAAGCAACCATGAAGCGCTTTTTCCTCGTCGACTGCAATAACTTTTACGTCTCCTGTGAACGCGTTTTTAACCCGACGCTCCACAACAAGCCGGTCATCGTGCTTGGCAGCAATGACGCCTGTATCATCGCTCGCTCGAATGAAGCCAAAGCCCTTGGTATCCCCATGGGTGCACCCACCTTTGAATGGGAAAGCTTCCTGAAAAAGCATAAGGTGCTCGTTTACTCGGCAAATTTTGCACTCTATGGTGACATGTCACAGCGTGTTATGCAAACATTAGCCCTCCATGCCGCCGATATCGAAATCTATTCGGTTGACGAAGCATTTCTTTTCGCACCCACGCATTTCCCCATTCTTGGCATTTCTCAGAAAGATAATAATTACTATCTTAGCTATGCACACTTTCTTAGAACAATCGTACAACAACATACCGGCATTCCCGTATCTATCGGCATCGGCCCTACCAAGACGCTTGCCAAAATTGCCAATAGGCTCGCTAAGAAAAATCCTCAATACAAAGGAGCTTTTGATATAACGGATCACCCTACCATTGATACGATTTTGTCATCAATTGATATTGGGGATGTATGGGGCATCGGCTATCGCTATGCCAAATTATTACAAACCAATAAAATTTTGAGCGCCTGTGACTTTAAGTACGCTGATGAAAAATGGATTCGCAAGCACCTCACTATTGTTGGTCATAAAACTTTGCTCGAAATACGAGGACAACCATGCCTATCACTCCAGGATTGCCCTGAGCCAAAGCAGTCAATCACGGTATCACGGTCATTTGGCCAGAAAGTAACTGACTTATCATATGCCAAAGAGGCACTCGCTCATTATGTTGCCTGCGCTGCAGCAAAACTGCGCTCCCAACAATCACTTGCCCAGCATATAACCGTATTTGCCTTAACCAATCAGTATCATGATCCTAAAAATTACTTTGCATCAACCCACTGCCAATTACCGCTGGCAACAGATTATACACCCGACCTCGTCAATGCTGCTCACCACTGCCTCAAGCAGATTTTTAAGCCTGGCTTAACGTATAAAAAAGTGGGCGTCATCATAGCAGATTTCGTATCGCGGGATTGTTTACAAATGAGCACATTCGTCCCACTTAAAGATACAAGAAAAAAATATGACGATTTTATGAGTACCCTCGACAACGTCAATAATAAATGGGGAAGGAATAGACTCTTATTTGCCAGCGAGGGCTTCAAAAGACCTTGGAATATGCACCAGGCCAAAAAATCAGCTTGCTTTACTACTAACTGGCACGAATTGCTCACCATAATTATTTAATTATTAGCAATTAACTTTAATACTATTGAAAAATATTGATCTTTTTTGGATATATAGTTTATACTAGATCATAGAGTTACTATTACCCATATTTTATCAGGAGTTTACCATGAATCTCAAAAACGCACTTATCCTAGGCTTGGCGGGGCTTACCAGCTCCCTCTTGAGCGCGCCAACAAAGTATAGTTCTATTGATGCTCTTGCCTATGCTACCGCCATTACCTATCTCAGGCAAATGAGCAAACAGCAACCAAATTTATGCGACGCAGGCTGGGCCCATGAAAAGCCCGAAGCACAATATGACCTTGCTAACCATTACTTAGAACTAACTCGGCTCGGCAAGGCTGTCAGATGCCTCGAAAATGCGGCTGAAAAGGGAGATGAAAAATCTAAAAACCGCTTAGAAGATATTCGTAGTGCACTTGAAAAAACCCTCGCCCTTTTCCAAAAAGTAGAAGCTCGCTACACTATAAGCAAGCTTGTCAGCAAATTACTTAACATTTTTGAGATCGATCCAAATAAATGCGAAGATATTGATGTTAAGGCAACAAATGCCGGTGAGAGAGCCTCTGCCCTTGCAGAAATTTACGAGGAAGATGGGCGTTTGGCAAAAGCTAGGCACTGTTTGAGCGTTGCCGGCAGCGCGAAATATTATGCTCTCATAAAGCAAGTCATCGATGCTGGTAAACCTTATGACCAAGCAAAAAAAGAAGCAGAAGAAGCAAAGGCTCCTTATGTTGCACAATCTGAAGCTTTATCCGCCAAACTCAACGATGCTGCTAGTTTCTTCATAAAATTACTTCTCGAACAAGAGACCGGTACTGAAAAAGAAGGCGCGCTCGAACACGAGCAAGCACAGATTCCTACCTAAAAGTACATTGGCAAAGCGTCTTAAATCAGGGACTTGATAGTCCCTGATTTTTTTTATATCAATTTATCTATCTCAACATACGGGCGGCATGGTGAGCGGCGGCTGTCCTTCAAGCATCTTTTTGCATGTTTTAATACATGCTTCGCACGCTTGTAGCGCAATAAAGCATGCATGAACCGCTGACTTGCCATAACCCGATTCAAGAATGGGAATTGTTGGCTCAGTTGATTCAATTACGCGAACACACTCTTCGCACGCAGCGATACACTTCTGGCAAGCCTGTACACACTCTTGAGCTTTTGCTGCCTCATGCGGGTCGGTGGCCTTTTTTATATACTCCTGTAAATGCTTAATATGCGCCGTACAAGCAGCTATACAGGCATGACAGGAATCAAGATACTCTTCAGCGCTTGCAAGCGTTCCCCCCTTGGCATTGCTGCCGATTATTTTTTCACCGATATCACGGCACCTTGTACAGGCCCTCATGCAGGCATCGCAGGCTTCTCTTTGCTCTTTGCTCATGATATCCATCATCATCTCCTTATTCTCAAGCACGTGCTGACTTTTTCGCCTTAGGTTCTTCAAGCTGGCTTAAGCTCGCTTCAAGCGCCTTGATAAGCGAAACCGGCTTCGGCTTTTCCACTACTTTTTCTTTTTCAGGTATGGCAACGCCTTTTTTAAGCTCAGTAATCTTCTTTACGAGCTCAAGTGCAAAAGTATCTTTATACTGCTCTATATCAAACTTCTTATGATAGAGCTTGCTCATAAGCATCTCAGCCAACTTGAGTTCTTTTGTATCTAATTTTGGCGCCTCTAACTCATCCATCTTGGCTAATTTTTTTACCTCATAACCATAATTAAGCATCGTTAAAAGCATAATGTTTCTATACGGCCGTATGGCGCAGACATACTGCTTGTCACGCATGACAAATTGCCCTATTGCTATCTTGCTTACATCAGCAAGCGCCGCCGCAAACAAAAAAAATGCATGATAGGGAGCCTTGGCAGGCATGACGTAATAATGCTTATCATAAAGGACAGGATCTACCGCCTGAGCATCGACAAATTCTACAATTGCAATATTTTCAGTCTTCCTTGGTCGTAATTTCTTTAAATTTTCAGGAGTTATAATAAAGTAGGTGCCATCTTTAAGCTGAATACCCTTCTCAATTTCATCCCAGGCAACCTCTTGCTTACAATGGGAGCACCATCGAAGGTAACTAATGGGGGTATGGCATTTGGCATGCAATAACTTAAAGCCAATAGAATGGGGTTGGATGGCTGAATACAGCTCAATTTGTATGTCTACCAGACCAAACGTTAATGATCCCTTCCACGACGTCTTCATATTCCCCCCTTTTGTTAGCAGGCGCCAACTCATTTAAGGGTAAAGAGGAAGGGCTCTATTTTGCAAGAAAAGAAAATAATGCTCGCTGATACGGGCTTATGGTAAGGTCTGATTGAGCGAAACTTCACTCAGCAGTGCTAATTCTGGCTTATGCCCCAATACATTTTGAGCTTGAGAATAGATCCAATCTATTACCATAGCGAGCGGATAACCAATATTAGCGAACCACGCCATGACCTCTAGTATCTTAAGCACGCAGCAGTAAATAAATATAGAATCAGCAACCCAACTATTTTTCATATATAAAAGCCGAAATTCAACAAGCATAGTGGCAAGAAGATGGAAGGAAGTGGCAGCACCCGTCAAAAAACCCAGTTTATTGATGGCACTCTTTTCTTCAAAAGGCTGTTGCTCACGTTGCCCAAACCGTCCAATTGTTGCAAGCCAAAGTGCATCACGTGCTCCTTGACCTACTTCATGAATAAATTCCGGCATCTTATGCTCAGCTAATACCCACACGAAAGCAAAGCTTAGGAATGGCAAACTAAAAGTATTTTTTGCAAATTCGCTTAATCTGGTGGAACTTCCTTGTGTTAAACAACTTAGGCTGAGCAAACCAGCAATCATGATGATCTTGCAAATATTTTTCACAATAAATCCCTAAATATAATCAATAAATCAATCATATCAAATAGAATTAAAAAATCAACGCGGAATTTTCAACATAGCTCAGCCAAAATTATAAGCTCTTGTTGCATTTTCAGGATATGGTAAACTTAGTCACGTTATACTCAATTTTTAGGCAATCATTTTTTATGCAAGATGACTTACGCAGCGCATTTGATAGTTTTTGCAAAGAAAACCTCAATGAGCACCAGAGAAGCGTCGTAGATCGCGTTCATGGCGCTATGGTGATACATGCAGGTGCTGGCTCGGGCAAAACTCGTATCATCACGGCACGCATTACATCGTTAATGCTCAATCATGCAATACCTGCCCGCTCACTCCTTGCCCTCACCTTTACCAATAAGGCAGCAAGAGAAATGAAAGAGAGAGTTCTCCATTTCTTAGGCTTTACTCGCGACCTTCCCTTTGTAGGAACCTTCCATTCCTATTGTGTAAAATTCTTAAAAATTCATAAAAAGTTTCTTGAAATTCCAGATTTTACTATTCTTGACGATGATGACCAAGAGAAGCTGCTCAAAAGCATTCTCGTCAAAAATAACTTAACCAAGCGCATAACGCCGCGCCAGGTAAGCAGCGCCATTTCGCGAATCAAAAATAGTTCCCCTCTCGGCATTATACATTACGAACAAATCCCTGACCCGCTTATTCGTGAGCTCTGCCAATTTTATGAAAAAGAGAAAACGACATCCCAGTGCTACGATTTTGACGACTTGCTGCTGATCACGTTAAAGCTCTTTAAAACCGAGCCTTCCATCAAGCAACAACATCATGAGCACATACGCCACATTCTTGTTGATGAATATCAAGATACCAATAGTGTCCAACACGCACTTATCCGAGAAATGAGCCTGAACAATAAAAAAACCTTAAGCCTTGATTCTTTATGCGTGGTAGGCGATGAAGATCAATCAATTTATTCCTGGCGAGGAGCGGTTGCCGGTACCATGATAAGCTTTAAGGACGATTTTCCTTATGCCGACTCGCTAACCCTTGATCAAAATTACCGCTCAGCCCAGCCAATTCTCGACGCAGCCAATCAACTTATTAAGCATAATAGCCAGCGAAAAACCAAAAATTTATGGTCAGAAAAACAAGGCACTGATCGGGTACGCCTTATTACCTGTGCTTCAGGCACGCAAGAAGGGCAAGCTCTCGCGGAACTCTGCAAACATCATATTGTACAAAAGCGTTCTTTGCGCACCATAGCAGCTTTCTATCGATCCCATTACCAGTCGCGCGCACTTGAAGAAGCGCTTATTAAAAATTCTATACCCTACCTTATCATTGGGGGCATACAATTTTATAATAGGCAAGAAGTAAAAGACCTGCTGGGTTATCTGCGGCTTTTGGTAAATCCGTTTGACCGTGTCTCGTGGGCGCGGGTCATTAACACACCAAATAGAGGATTGGGCGATAAGTTTCAAGAGCTCTTTTTGGCTCACTGGGAGCAACATCCTTTTTTAAATTTTAAAGAGGTGAGTGAGCTTTTGATTGAGCTTATCAACCCGGCCAAGCGAGAAGCATTACAGCAGTTTCTTGCTCTCTTTACGTCATTACCAGACGATACGCTGCCGAGCAGTGCTTTAGAGCATATCATTAAACATACGGGATACTTTACGTACCTGCAACAAAGTTACGAGAAAGCAGAAGCTCTTGAACGCCAGGACAATGTCAAAGAGCTCTTACAAGCAGCGCGTTCACGCCAGGAACAAGGCACGCGCAGCGTGCATGGCTTTCTCGAAGAGATTGCTCTTTTACAAGAAGACAAAACAACCCGGCTTGAAGATCAAGACTACGTCTCTCTGATGACACTTCATGCAGCGAAAGGTCTCGAATTTGACACCGTCCTCATAACTGGCCTCGAAGAAGGAATCTTGCCAAGCGGCCACGCTCTCTTAAACAGCGAGTCAATCGAAGAAGAGCGTCGCCTTTTTTATGTTGGCATTACCCGCGCACAATCCTTCCTTCTCATTACCCACGCTCGCTTTCGGTCGACCTACGGTCAAAGAAGTGATCAGCGAGCATCCCGCTTTCTTAAGGAACTTGTCGACATTACGCACATTACTCATCAAGAAGCCTCACTTTGGGGGAACATGAGCTTCATGACCTATTTTAGGCAATGGTTCCGAAAATAGATTCTTGTATTTTTCAGCCCATTCGATAGACTTGTTTCAGTAAAAAGTCTTAATAACAAGGATGCGAACATGTTCACTAAAGTTACCCACATGACGGTCATAGTAAACAATCAAGACGACGCTCTCCGCTTTTATACTGAAAAATTGGGGTTTAAGGTACATACTGACGAAATGTTTGGCGGCATGCGCTGGCTCACCATAAATTTGGCATCCGATAAAAATTTTGAGCTTGCCCTTATGCTCGCTGAAACACCTGAAGACAAAGCGGTCGTGGGCAAACAAGGCGGCTCAAAGCCCTTCTTTAATCTTGAAACCGACGATTGTAGAAAAGATTACGAAATACTCAGCAAGCATGGCGTAAAGTTTTTGGAAGGACCTCAAGAGCATCCCTGGGGTATCGGTGCTTCATTCGAGGACCTGTATGGCAACGTAATCTACATGTGCCAAACTCCTCGATAAGCAAATCAAGAAAATTTGGTTCTCAGCAAACCCTCTAACAAAGCCTAAAAGTTAAATTGCCTATTTTGGTAGATTACAAACTGTATCATATGCTCTTCACTGAGATATTTTAAGGAAGATTTGCCAAAGAAAGCGCTGGATGTGCGATAATTATACCAAGCCGCTTTTGTAATGCAAACTCTATTTACGGCGTTTTCGCTGCACAGGTTTTGCTTTTCTTTTGTTCTTATTTTTCATAGCAAAAATTCTGCGGCAAAGTTCCTCAGGCAAAAATCTCAGAATAGTTGACAATAACAAATTAACTGCAGGATGTTCTGCGTCTATTTCGCTTATTATTTGCAAGTAGCTTTGAGCAACTTCTAAATTTTTAGCATAACAGTGGTACTGTCCCATAAGTGAATAAAAAACCAGGAATTCAGTAACATGAAAAATATTTCTCTCTGGGTAAACATCGTTTAAAATAATTTTATTTTTAAAAATTGCCGGCACTTCTTCCCACCTACCGTTCTTCAAACATAATTGAGCATACGCAGCCTGTGTAAAAAGGTAATTGGGAAATTCTCTGTAATCTTCTAAGATAAGTAATGCAAGTTCATCATCATCAGCGACTGCTTCTTTAAATGCTACTTGCCGCCAATTTCTTAAAGTGGGGATCTGAGGATATTTTTCAACGAGATGTTCAAGAGTATAATATGTTTTTTTTGGATCGGTCCCAGGAGTTAAAAAAAACTCATTTTTGAATGCTTCGACCTCTGCAGGTAAATTTTGCTCAAGTGGCTCAAATGAGATAGTTGTTTGCACTATTTCTACTATTTCAGGGTTTTCAAAAGATCCCGTAGTGATCATTTTTGTCCTCGGTTAAGTGTACTATGTATACAGGCAATTTTTATAAAAAAGTATGACTTCGTCAACTTTTTTAAGCTTGTTAAATCAATACAGCGAGCAGTTTAAAAAATAAGGTTTTCTCATCAACAAGTTATTAATCTTCGTGTTGTTCTATGAAGCCCAAGATTTTTGATATGACCGCATATATAGCTTTCTTTTCATCGACCAGAAATGAGCGCAATGTTGTTGGGCTTATATCCATTTGAGCGGCCATTTTGGCAATCGACAGTCCTGTTTTTCTGTTAACGATAAGTAATCGCTCCCTTATGGCATCTTGATTCTTTTTATCCAAAAGTTCTTTGTAGCTATATCCTGCCATGCTTTTCCCTTTGAGTAATTGTAGATGCAGAAAATTGTACTACATTGCTGAACAATAAGCAATTTGTTTGACTTTGCTAAAATATGTAAATTTTGCCTGACTTTTAATTTAATTGGTATATAATGCTTTGCGCGTCACGCCTAGTACAAGAAATAAGGTGGCCGCGAGCATGAAACGCCGGGCGGTCCACCTGAAGCATTTGCATCGACGCAGAAAACCTGATTATGACAAGCTTTTCTCTTCTGCTATAGAGCCTTCTATTGCTTCGGTAATCCATCACGCCTATATACGGTGGAAGAATGCTCAAAATTTTGCGGTTTAGCAACAAGACTGAGAAACACTCTGGAAAAAAGGGCATTACCGACACAAAAAAAGCAATAGGGAAATATTAAGATTCTCCAATAGCCAGATCAGCTTATTATACCTACGTGGATCTTAGTTACGGTTTATGCTAAAATAGCAGTATATTTTATCCTTATATGGAATGGTATGCCTCTTTTGCGCCCTGCGTCATATTCTGGTTTTGATGATTTTAAAGAAAATATAGATGTTTCAATGATAACTAAGCTCTATCAGTTGAGGCATGCTTGTAATGTTCTGACGATGCGTAGCGTAGCATCACAGCTTGGTGTATCTTTAGAAAGAGTAAAAATTTTATATAACTCACGTATTCATGGCTCCCGAAGTTTGGAACCGCTGTTTACATGCTTAGATAACGAGTTTGAAAAACTTGTTGAATACTATGAGCATGAAGAACAAGATCGTCATAAAAGGATTGTGGCTGTTCAAGAAAAAAATGAACATCTTATTAGACAGTTGCAAATACACCGAAGAAAATTTGCTGGTATTGGTACTAACAAGGCCAAGCGGCGGCTTAACAAGCTGGTCGATACCAATGTGCTTGCACGAGCAGTTCGGCTTGCTTTGGAAGTTGAAGATAAGAGTATATCAGCCAAAAACTCATACGGAAAATATCAACAGAAAATTTATAAGCAAAAACAACAACTGATTATAAATTTATCGTCGCTCTTTAAAGAGCAAGACTGGAAATACGGAATCCAAAAAAGCGACATACATTTTATAACTCATATAATTTATTTCGACATACCTACTTGTGAACAAATTTCATGGCATTTTTCCCCGGAAAAAGAATCTGTCTTTCCCCCTTATGAAGGTAGTTGGGATAAAAAAGAGAATTCAACTCTGCAAAAGCTAGAAGTGATTGTAACAAATTTACTCAATATGGCGCAATAAATGAAGAATTTTAAGCACAATTATAGCCCAATAATAGCCACCTGAAGGATCACTTGTGAAAAAGCTCCCTGTTGATGTTAGTGACTTTGAAACACTGATCACTGAAAATTATCTTTACATTGATAAGACTGAACAAATTGATAATCTCTTGGCTAAAGGGAGACTTTATTTTTTATCAAGGCCGCGTCGATTCGGCAAATCTCTTTTGATCTCCACCATAAAGCAAATATTTGCAGGAAATAAAAGGCTTTTTGAAGATCTATGGATTGGTAAGTATGGCTGTCATACTTGGACAGAGTATCCTATCATATACCTAGATTTCTCCACTATAGCTCATAGAACGCCAGAGCATTTAGAGATAAGCTTAAGCAACCGCCTTAGTTTAATAGCAAAATCGTATGGCATCACGCTTGATGAAGGTCTTCTTGAGGACAAAACGTATAACTTAATTACACAGCTTGCTCAAAAAGGGAAAATCGTTCTTTTGGTTGATGAATATGACAAACCGCTTCTTGACCACATAGATAATATAGCTGTGGCAGAACAGCAACGAGCAATATTGCATGGCTTTTATGATGCTATTAAGGGACTTGACGCATACTTCCATGCTATTTTTATAACAGGTGTAACTAAATTTGCTAAAACATCAATCTTTTCTGGGATGAATAACTTAAACGATATTTCTCTTCTGCCAGAAAGTAGCACACTTTTAGGATATACCATAGAAGAAATCAGAATGTACTTCGAATTATACATCGAAGAATATTCCAAAAAGAAAGAGATCGCGATTGATTCTGTATACCGGGAGATAAAGATCTGGTACAATGGGTATCGTTTTTCAAAAGCAACTACCTATGTATATAATCCTTTTTCTATTTTGTACTACTTAAAGAATAAAGACCGTGCTAACTATTGGTTTACTTCTGGAACTCCCTCTTTTTTAGTTAACCTCCTTAAGAAAGATCCTTCAGAACTAAGCACAATGGATAAGAAGGTATTAAACTTTGATACGCTCAATGGCTCGTTTAATTTAGGCAAGGTTCCGCCTCTTATTCTTTTACAACAAGCAGGTTACTTAACTATTAAAGATTACAACGAGCAAACTAACCTCTACACATTAGGCTTTCCAAATGAAGAAGTTCAGTTATCCATGTCTCACCTTATGCTTAGTATGCTTGCCAATATTCAGGTTACAGCTGTCGAAGGAATAATTTCTCAAATCAAAAAAGCATTAAACCACAATGATTTAGATACTTTTTGCTCTATAATTTCTGGTTTACTTGCTAACATTCCTTATGATTTGCATGTTGAACGCGAAAGTTATTATCATTCGCTCCTACACTTTATGGCATTATTATTGGGAGTGGAGGTTCACCCAGAGACACATACAAGTAAGGGAAGAATTGATTTAGCTATTACCATGCCTCAAAGAATCTTTATCTTTGAATTCAAATTTAATAAGTCTGCGCAAGAAGCACTCCAGCAAATTATTAATCAGCGTTACCATGAAAAATATCTTCATCAAAATAAGCCCTTAACGCTTGTTGGTATATCTTTCAACTACAAAAACAAAGAGCTTATCCTTGATTGGATCAGCGAACCGATAAAAGATAACATGTAAATTTCTGATTATCTCAACTCATCATGTTGTTCTACATCAGGATTATGGATTTCGAGAAAGCATATTATCTGCGAAGCATTGAGACTTCGGTCATGGAAGTATGTTATATTTCGCTTCCGACACAATGATGACATTTAAAAAGCCCTTCTGGGTCATATTTTTGTTTGATCCTAAGTAATTGGGGATAGCATTTTCCCCAAAAATTGTGCTGCCACGACTCTTGAAAATAATCTGCTTCGTTCGAATAGCTTCCTGAGTTTGGCGTGGCATCAGTAATCATTTTGAAAGCAACATCAGCCTTCCTAATTTGCTCTAGAGCTTTTTCAATATCTATTTCATCATCGTACTTTACAGGGGAAATATTTTCTTTATACTCTTCAAATAATATTAATGCCGCTGAATCAAAAACTATTGGATTAATAGAAGTATTTCGAGACCGCTCCACAGCTTCTGTTTCGGCACCCGCTAAAGCTTTATTAAACTGCAACCTAAATCCACAATAACGTGAAGCTTCAAATAAAATTTTTGCACATGCTTTGGATTCATCTTGCGAAAAAAAATGATAGCGGAATCCAACGGGATTTCATGGTATACCAGTAGGCTAAAAATAGTTTTTGGTCTCCCGCCCAGTAGAGCATATTCTTTTTTCCCTCCCGGTGAAGCTTAATGGAATCGGGGTAATTTTGTATCCAATAATCATAGTCCCAGAATTTACGCGCAGGAACAGCAATCGAACCCAAAGTAAAAGTATAAAGCTCTGACTGTTCTTCTAGCCAGCTCTTAAAAGGCAGCCAAACTTTTATAGCCTCTTCATTACTTAATCCCTGAAATACTAAACATAGAGAAAGCGAATTATCAGGTTTGATCATAACCTGTTCGCCGCCCCAGTGCTCATTATGTAAACTTTTACAGTAAAAGTTTATAAAATATTTAATAAGAGATTCAAATGCTTCATCGGTACGGGCAGTAATAGTACCCTCAACAGCACCAAAATAATTTGGCAGCTCATACGTTTGCAAAGTAACTTTGGAAACAATACCAAAGGTGCCGCCGCCTCCACCCTTAAGAGCCCAAAAAAGATCTGCATTCTGATATTCGTTAGCAATAAGAACTTCACCGTTTGCAATAACAACTTCTGCCTCAAGCAAACTAGCTGCAGCAAGACCGTACTTTCTTGAAAAACTGCCAAACCCGCCTCTCTGCAAAAAGCCTCCCGCAGCTCCTACCGATGTACAGCCACCACCTTGTACATAGCGTCGGCCTTCAACCGTCACCTTCTGGTAAACGTCAGCCCATCGCGCACCAGCTTGAATAGTTACCGCAGGCACGCCCATTTTTAAAGTCGGCACCCCGGCAGGAATAAAAGCTTCATATATCGTAACGTCGCGCATAAGATGCGTCCAGACCAGTAGTGAATGTGGGCCAGCATTGGACTTACCAAGAAAATCGTGCCCAGTACCCTTTACCACAATATTTGTTATTACTTAAGGGAGGAAGGCGATTAGGTTTT
Source organism: uncultured bacterium (assembly GCA_963722385.1). Taxonomy (GTDB): domain Bacteria; phylum Babelota; class Babeliae; order Babelales; family Babelaceae; genus CAVRKK01. The sequence goes on along the minus strand of CAVRKK010000002.1, from coordinate 1,094,566 downwards.
GAATTTAAATATACTGACCATCCAAAAGTGACTAAATCAATGTATATCGCACAACAGGATCTTAAACTTGACCATTTAGCTCTTCTATATCCAGGCCACAGGATTTTTCCACTCGAAAAGGGTATAACTGCATATGGTTTGGAAACACTTGCAACGGGTGAGTTTGCGCAAAAGTTTGAAATGAGAGGTTGAAAATTTGTCGCAATTGGTTTAGTGCTTTAGAATGAACAACTAAATATCACCTTGAAATATGGAAGTCGAGCTTCCAATTTTCAATTGTTCTGGCTTCTTGATGTCTGGAAGCCATTCTAAGACTTCGTTTGTTAATATGCTCAACCGACCGAGATGTGATGAGTCCAGCCCAAAATTTGGCTAACTTCCTAACTAATAGGCCAATCTTCAACAAAAAAAGTGGCAAGCTATAAAACAGCTTGCCGCTTTTTTTGGTCTAGCCCGCACGAATGTTATGGCATTCTCTCTTGAGGGCAACCTATATATTTTGGGTCGTTGCGCTTAATAATATCGAAAAGGCAGTTAATCTGTTTAAGCCACTCCTCTGCATTTTGTTGGTCCAGTTGAGCTATAACATAGGGTTTATAATTTTTCATGAAATCACTATAACTGAAGAATTCTTCACCTTCTTTTGGATCAATAGCATGCCATTTGTAGGAAGGAGTGACCTCTAAGAAAATTGACCCGTTTTTATTATATAGCCATGTATCGCATAGGCCTTCATTAGAGCTCCAAACATGGTAACGCAACCCAACCCATCTTCTCTCTTCACCTGTTCCAGTAAAAATCAAACGATTTTCTCCCGTGAGCCCCTTATTAATTGAGTTTTCAATGTTTTTATGATCAAAGTCATCTGTACAATGTTTATGGCAATATATACTCCATAGATAACCAATATCGTGCTTTTCAGAATTAGGAATAATAGAGGTATCAAGCTCTAAGTTATGCTCTACAGCGCGCTTAAGGCCATTATATAAGTCCATCAAAGCATCAATTATGAAATCATTAGTATAAAGCAGATAACTTGCGTCAGATACGTCCTTAAAAGTAACAGTTACTTCTTGAAACCTAAAAATTTCATCCAACGTGCATCGAAAAAGAAACTCGATGAATCGTTGCTCATTAAAATTAAAGCGAAAAATCGCGCTTACCATTTTTTAAGTATCTTCCCACTTTTGTTAACCAAGCCTTTGTCCTGTAGCGCGTTTTTCATATTTTGGTCTAGCCCGTCCCATTCTCTTACATGACCATGGAATTGGCAATTTCCATTACCATCATGACAAGTATAATCAAGAACAACAAACTCTCCCTGGCTGATTCCTACTCGGCGAGGCTTGTTCGCTTTTACCCTTACAGAATTCCATAAAGCCTCCTGCCCATCTCTTGGTGCCCTACTTTTACCCTCATACTGATTGCCGACACTGTTAAAATGGTGATAGGGTGCATCAACATAATAACAATCATCCCCAGGTCTTGGATTGAAAGGATCGCATGGGCGTTTTTCAGGCTTGTTAGTACGTGAGCCAGCACTACCCTTGTACTTAGCTCTGAAGGAGTCGATGTCAAGGTTATCCAAGTCTCTTAAATATTCATCTTCTCTTGCTCGGCCTTCCGAATCTGAGCACCACTTACCTATACCTATACCGAGAATGCCACCAAATAAGACACCAACACTAATACCGACAGGACCAAAGTAGCTACCACTGGAGCCTCCCGCGACGGCACCTTCACCGAATGCCACACTCGCGCTAAAAATGACGGCAGGAAGATGGTTATGAACCAAAACAGCGTTTTCACCAACAAAGTAGCAACGGGTGGGGTTATCAATCTGCATCCTATACAGAAGATGCCTATGCAGGTTACTTGGCATCCTCTACATACAACCTGCTGTGGCTTATTGTCTTTATTGCTTACTAAATGATCACCATCGCGCAGATCAACAGCTTTGACCCAATTGTTTTTCTCAATTACAAAGAACCGTGTAGCTCCTCCACAAAGAAGAACTTCATCTTCTATATACACAGCATATAAATCTCGTATCTCTTCAGATATCTCTGCCTTAATAACCTCGGCTGGGGCACAGCTGCCATCAACCAGGGAGATCAGCTTATCACTCATTTTTAAAAAGCAAAGTTTCTTATCGCCTTTGTCCGTCTGCACCAGTGTCCAATAAGGAAAACCGTCGTCTTGGTTCTCATCCAATCCTGGCTTTAGCGACAACGTAAACAAAAAAGCTATAGCGAGAAAAAATGTTAAGAATGAATTCTTATTCATTGACTTCTTTCTTTATGCGCGTTTTGTCCAGTCCTCTTGCTTACACTACTCTTCAATCTTTGGGAGTTATGATACTACCATATCTATCTTTTATGTGAAGGCTTTTTCGACTTGCTCTAGCATCAAAAAATTGCGACAATCTTAATCTTGTCTTTCTCTATATTGTTTCTGAAGTTCTAAACCTTGTTTCTATTTTCCTTACATCCGTAGAATTGGAGTATCGGCCGATGCTCCAACGCGCACTGTAGATTGTCCGAATGTAGCAGTTTTTTTAGCTGACTATAAAGCTTCCCACTTTAGAGAGGAGTTGTTTACCTCTCTATTTCTTCACCAAAAGCAGTCAATAGATCACCGAGCTGTTCGATGGCAAGCGCAGATGGTTCAGCCTTACCGCTCAAAATTTCTTTCCAGGCTTTGATACAGTCATCTAAGGACTCTATGGTATAGGGAGGGCACTCCATGTCTATATATTCATCCTTAAGGGCAACCTTAATGTAGCGAGGATCTTCAAAAGATATCTCGGGATTATACTACCGCTTAATCGCTTGAATTGTTAAATCGAATATTTTTTGTAGCTCATCTAGAGTTAGTTGAGGTCGTTGTCCTTCAAATGGGATATTTTTAATAAAAGTAGGATTATCAAGTTTATCTGATACTTGACCAAAAGCAGTTAAAATACCCCCAAGATAATCTATAATCCCCCCAGATATTTCATATACTCCTTCCTCCTTTTCCTTTAAAATGCCTTTCCAGACCTCAAAGTTCCAATCTAAAGAGCCTAGAAGAAAATGGGGACATTTTAAGAAATCAGGATTATCGAAGTCTAAATCTTTACGTAATACTTGGGGGTAATAATCTTCGGCAACAAAAGAAATTTTTTTAACACCCTGTTGATTGAAATACTGTATTACTATTTCAAATATCTTGATAAGTTCATGAAGCGTTAACTTCATTACTTGCCTCTTTTCAACAATATATCTTGAAATTCTTTTGCTCTAGCCCGATGGCTTTTAATTTCTGTCATTAGTTTTTCAATTCTAGGGAAGGGAAAGTACTTTCTTGGTTAGCTTGTCATAGGCCTTCAGGATTTCTGTCAACTTTTCCCAATTGGAGACAGCCCGATTTCTTCACCAAAAGCTGTTAACAAATCGCCAAGCTGCTCAATAGCAAGTGCAGTTGGTGCTGAATGCGTAGTTAGGATATCTTTCCATGTTTTTATGCAATCATTTAAGGAACCGATAGTATAAGGAGGGCACTCTATGCCTAAATATTCGTTTTTGAGAGCAATCTTAATGTAGCGAGGATCTTCAAAAGATATTTCTGAATAATGGTCCATTTTTAAAAACCTAATCACAAGATCAAAGATTTTTTGCAACTCATAAATGGTTAATACTGGTGGCTTTTCCTTGGGATATCCCTCAGGTAGAATATTTTTAATAGGATCGGGATTACTGAGTTTATCTGATATTTGACCAAAAGCTGTCAAAATGCCACCAAGATCTTCTATCTGGATTCCTGATGACATTCCCCATACAGCATCCTTATCACTCAACATACCTTTCCAGACTTCAAAATTCCAATCCAACGAGCCTAGCCCATAGGATGGATATTTTTTTAAGCATAGAGGTTTATCAACAAGAAAATCTAAATCTTGACGCTTAACTAAGGGGTAATAATCCTCACTAAAAAAAGAGATTTTTTTGATGCCCCGTTGATTAAAATTCTTTATCACTATATTAAATATTTTATCAAGCTCATCAAGAATTAACTTCATTTATCTATTTCTTCACCAAAAGCAATCAATAGATCACCAAGCTGCTCAATGGCAAACGCTGATGGTTCAGCCTTATTGTTCAAAATTTCTTTCCAGGTTTTTATGCAATCATCTAAAGAGCCTATCGTATAAGGTGGGCACTCCATACCCAAATATTCATCCTTGAGGGCAATCTTAATGTAGCGGGGGTCTTCAAAAGAAATATCAGGTGAATTATGTCGCATTTTAAGCCACCTTACTACGAGGTTAAAGATTTTTTGAAGCTCATGTATGGTTAATTTGGGCGGTGGCTCCTTGGGATACCCCGGAGGCACAACATTTCTAATGGGAGAAGGATTATCAAGTTTATCTGATACTTGACCGAAAGCTCTTAAAATACCACCAAAGTTACTTATAAGCACTCCACTTACCCCATATACCGCATCCTCACCCTCATTCAGAGTATTTTTCCAGATTACCAAATCGTCGTAGAGGGAGCCTGTTACTCGTTGAGGGCATCTTAAGAAATTAGGATTACTAAAGTTTAAATCTTCACGTAATACTTGAGGATAATAATCATCATTCGGGAAGGAAATGTCTTTGATGTTTTGTTTATCAAAATAACTTATTACCACATCAAACGATTGACTAAGCTCTTGAACCGTTAGCTCCATTCTACGCCTCTTTTGCGCAACCTTATTTTGTCTTTCTCTATATTGTTTCTGAAGGTTCTAAGTTCTGTTTCTATTTTCTTTATTTTAGTATCAATTATGCTTTGTCTTTCTTGAGAATTTCGTGCTTTTTTCAGTTTTCCCAGATGATCTTCTGCATCAGGATTCTTCTTATATTTTTCAAGCTTTTCTTCGTGTTCCTTGATTCTTTTTTCGGAACTTCTTATACCTCTTTTAATGCTCTCAATACTCTCGTTTCCATCGTCCTTCGGCGGCTTTGCTGTAGTGCTTTGGCTTTGCCTATTTTGAGGATCTTTGGGATCATCAGGTCCACCAGTAGCAGCACTCGCTTGATGCTTCAAATCTTCTTTCGGCTGCTTTGATTTGCTCGAAGCTTCAGGGTTCTCATACCAGGATGTAGAACTATCTTCCTGCGGCAAATCGCATACCATGCCTAGCCTAACATCATATTTACACCGTTTTGCACCAACCGAGGCACCTTTATACTTTGCTTGGAAAGATTCAAAGTTGAGTTTATCAGAATCTCGAAGATACTCATCTTCTCTCGCTCGATGATCTGAATCTGAGCACCACTTGCCTATACCTAGACCGAGAATGCCACCAAATATGACGCCAACACTAATACCTAAAGGACCAAAGTAGCTACCACTAGAGCCTCCTGCGGCAGCACCTTCACCAAATGCCACAGTTGCGTTAAAAATAACCGCAGGAAGATAGTTATGAACCAAAACAGCGTTTTCACCAACAAAGTAGCAATGGGTAGGGTTATCAATCTGCATCCTATAAAGCAGATGCCCTACGCATGTTATTTGGCATCCTTTACACACAACCTGCTGTGGCTTATTATCTTTATTACTGACTAAATGATCACCATCGCGCAGATCAATAGCTTTGACCCAATTGTTTTTCTCAATTACAAAGAACCGTGTAGCTCCTCCACAAAGAAGAACTTCATCTTCTATATACACAGCATATAAATCTCGAATCTCTTCAGATATCTCTGCCTTAATAACCTCGGCTGGGGCACAGCTGCCATCAACCAGGGAAATCAGCTTATCACTCATTTTTAAAAAGCAAAGTTTCTTATCGCCTTTGTCTGTCTGCACTAATGTCCAATAAGGAAAACCGTCGTCTTGGTTCTCATCCAATCCTGGCTTTAGCGGCAACGTAAACAAAAAAGCTATAGCGAGTATAAATGTTAAGAATGAATTCTTATTCATTTGCTTCTTTCAAGGCCACCAAGCCCTTATGGATCTTCCCTTGTCTAAAGATTTGCTTATACTGAGCAAAGAGGAATTTGAAGAGGATTCCGAAAATTTAAGCACTCTTCACTACAAAATTAAACGGAAAGGCAAGCGTATTTATGCAAAAGCATAAAGAATGGCTTGAATTTGCTGAGCAAGACCTAAGGATTGCTAAAATTATTGCTTCATCTTCGGAAGTTATTGTTGGTCCTATTTTGTTTCATACTCAACAATGCGCAGAAAAGGCATTCAAAGCCTTTTTGGTTTATAAACACCAAGCACTTAAGAAGACACATGACCTTGTTGCCCTTATGAACCTTTGAACAGTTGCCATTCTTAATTCGATTTCAAGATCAGATTCTGAAGTAATAAATTTTTCCTGGTCAATATGCATTGCCAGTTCGGGACTGTACTTAAGCATTTGCATATCCGCACTAGCCATTTCTCTCTCATTATCACAATAATCAAATATTGATTCAATAATATACAAAATTGATTGAGGTTGCATTGCAGCTGATACATGTTCTAAGATTGATAGCAAGTAGTTTTCAATGCCTATAGGAAGAAACTTCCTGTTGATGTTAGTGACTTTACGAACGGCGCCTCTGTATTTTAAGAAACAGTTTTAACAAATAATAAAAAGGCAAATATGAATATTCTTATACCTGCCTTCAGACTAATATCAACTATATCTTAATTCTTAATACATTATTAATCCAAACCATACATAAGTAAACTTTGCAAATGGCTTGCAGCGTTGCTAGAGCTTAAACCTGAATTAGAGCATGTGCAATTCATACTAAATATCGTAACATCATATGAATTATTAGCTGTAGCTATATAAGAGCTATCTGGTGAAAATGTTACCGAAAAAGGCTCATCAGAACCGGAAGGTAAAGCACAAGAATCTTCTCCCGATAGCACTCCTCCTACTTGAAATAATGTTACACCATTTGAGACACCATTTGAACCTGCACTTTGAGTAGCAAGGTATAATCCATTAGGTGAAAATGTGATTGATGTTGGTGTGGTAGAACCTGGTAATGCATATGATGTTCCTCCACTCAAAGCTCCTCCTGATCCTACAGTAAATACTGTTACATCACTTGAGAAAAAATTAGCAGTAGCAAGGTATAATCCATTAGGTGAAAATGCTACCGCCTCTGGACTAGTAGAACCGCTTGGTAATGCGTAAGACTTTTCTCCTGACAATACCCCTCCAGCTCCTATTTGAAATATCGTTACGTCATTTGAAACGCTATTAGCAGTAGCAAGATATGATCCATCAGGTGAGAAAGCTGCTAAATGGGGTCCAATAGAACCGCTTGGTAAAACATAAGAAATCGCTCCTGATAGTGCGCCTCCTGCCCCTACTTGGAATATAGTTACATCTAATTCATTAGCGGTAGCAAGATATAAACCGTTGGGTGAAAATGCTACTGAATTAGGATACTGAGAACCAGAAGGCAAAGTATAAGATGTTCCTCCATTCAGAATACCCCCTGCTCCTACCTGAAATATCGTTACATCCTTTGAGCTAAAGTTAGCAGTAGCGAGATATAAGCCATTAGGCGAGAACGCTACTGACTGAGGATCCGTTGAGCCTGCTGGTAAAGCATATGATGTACCTCCATTCAAGGTCTCTCCCGATTCTACGGTAAATATGGTTACATTATTCGTGCTATAATTAGCAGTAGCCAAATAAAAACCTGACGGTGAAAATGCTGCTGAATAAGGAATTGCGCCAACACCGCTAGCAGGCGGTACAGCGTAAGATTGGAGAGCACATACTCCAGCACTCATTGATACATTGATGAGTAAATATGTTGCTATACTTAATAATATATTCTCTTTCATTAGCAACCCTCCCTTTAATGTTGATATCTTTTACTTGATTTTTATTACGTTGATCAATACCAGTATCTCCTTCTTAACAACTTAATACTTTTTGACTCATATTTCTTATTCGATGTTTATTATCCTAACTTTTTCTTAACAAAAATCAAGAGGAAAGCCTGCAGGAGTTACGCATAAAGAGCTTGAAAATGACGAAAGATCTGATGGCCAGCTGAAAAGGGAAATGACGAGTTGCTTAAGAAATGGTCTTTAATGCGTCTAAGAGCAATTTCTTGGTTAGCAATTCTTTGCTTAATGCGTTTGGACTGTAGTAATGCGTAAGCAAGAAAAACATTCATGGTATGATTTTTTGCAGCTTCAATTTTCTTGACTGGCAATCTTGTAATTTTAGATATTGTTTTGCGGTTCTAAAAAACATCTCTATATTCCATCTGTAAGAATAAAGCAGTTTGTGATGAGCAGAAGAGGTCGAATAATTGCTTACTTGGTAAAGAACAACGTAACCATCTTTTGCTTTCCTTTTCACAGCAGTAAAAAAGAGAGATATATTTTTCCAATAAGCTGTTATAGTCACGCTTTTCTTTCTTCCCTTAAGCTTTAAGCCAGGGCAGTCCCTAATTACGAATGTATTACCATCGCTGCTTTTAAGCCTTCTATTCGAATGGAAGCGCATTTCGAAAAATATGTTTGCGCTAGATAGCCATTGAATCAGGCTTTCTGTTGCATAAAGTCCATCCATTATGACTAGTTTAACCGCTATTCTAGCAGTAATGCTTTCTATAAGGTCCTGAGCGAGTTCTGTCTTGCTTTTATAGCTGATTTGAACTACTTCTTTTGATGCCCACAATCTATGATCTATTGCTATGCCGCTTTTTCCATCGGTTATCATGGCTACTATTGAACACAATGAACGATAAACTGTCCCGTTTGAATGATCCCTGTTATCGCTTGTACCTTCTATAGCTACAGAGTACATTTTTTCTATAAACGTATCATGTAAAACAAGGTATAAGTCTTTGTTCTTGAAGATAAATTTTGCAAAATCTATTAATTGGTCGATTGTTGTCACATGGCGCTCTAGCAATCTTATGATTGAATCGCCACTTTTGCTCAATAATCTGCCCATTCCTTCGCAAGTTTTTTTACCGCTAGACAAAAGCAACGCAAGTGGATATGTTGATTTTTGTTCGCTTATAAGCAACATTAAGAGCTCCTTTTTGTTTTGAACAACATTATTGGAGCTCTTATTTTCTTAAATGTCAATCCTAACCAGATTTTTCACCAATTAGCGGAAGTCCTGTTCTAAAGGGACTAGAATAACCAGCTGACGTTCTTTAAGAAATAAAGCTGGCTGGTACTTAATTGACGCGGAATAAGGAAGTGAAATTTCACTTAGGTTGTTTGTTGGATCTCATTATTGAGCGTTAACTGAAGCAAGAAGACCGTTTCAGCTCTTAGTTTTGCTTTAGCCCAAGCTTTCTGCTTTTCATCGAGTAGTTCGCCGATACCGGAAAGTATATTTCGGTCACTCATTTTTTCTAAATTCTCAATACACTTTTTCAAAAATTGGCTATATGTCATCTGTGTTCTTTGTTCGATAATTTTTTTATTGATAGGCCAATTATTGTGTAAGAAAAACCAAACATCGAAGATATCGCGGTTGGCTTTTCCAATTCGTTCGTACATTGCAACCATTTTATGAGCTACCATATCTGCTTGAACCATGACCTTCATAAGTATACCAAGATATTGTTTGAGCTCATACTCAGATCCAAAATTTCTTTTATTAATCTCAACCTTGATATTATAAGCATTCTGTCTTTTATTGATGTAAGAAAGAAGAAAGAAAAGGCTATACCGTTTATCTTGAGCCTCTTTCACTATGCCATAGCTCTCTAAAGTTCTTTTACATTCGTTGAAAACCTGTTTTTCTTTAGTACTATCAAGAAGATCGAAATCTAAATCCACGGAAAAGCGTGGCAATCCGTAAAAAAGGAGTGCGGCTGTTCCTCCTTTAAAACCAAGGTAGGGGCCTATTGCTGGGTTGCTAAAAATATCTTTGAGTATCCTAATGAGGATATCTTTGTGTTGAGTAGAATCGATTGTCATCTATATCTTGCGCTGTTTTATGGTAGAGGTCAACTGTTTTTGCCATGCTCTTGTTCTTATAGACTGGTAGAATCTCATAGATTTTATTCCAATTAAGTGGGCTCAGATTATCAAAATAGTAACTTTTATTGATGTATAGAATATCTAGGAAAGCTCTTTCAGCGCTGGCTATACTGTAATTTTGAAGCAGCTCAATCCCCGTCGCGTCAGTAAGAAGTGAGTATTTAAGCTTTGTGAAAGAATAAAGTTGGCCATCACAAAGAATATCTTTTGACTGGTCTGAGGCAACAAAAATAGTCTTATAATGTTGAAATATAATCCCTGCTGGTACTAGAACTGATTCGAAACTAATATACGCAGGAGCCATAATCTTAGTGGCAAGCTCAAAGCGATCGTATTTTTTATCTTTAGCATATAAGCCACGCCGAATATGATAAAGATCTCCTTCCTGAACATAGTAATGTAACCGTGATTTGAGTGTTTTCGGTTCGGTATTTGGCCAAAGCAAAGCAAGCTCTTTAAAAGAATATACCGTCTGATTCAGCCTTAAAATATCTTTTAAAAAACCTTTTTTCATGATCAACCTATTTGGGGATCTAAAGGTAAGACTCACTCTTACCTTTAGATCATATTATAAATAAGCCTGATTATTTTTACAAGGGTAGATTGAGCAAGATACACGTAATACACAAGAAGATGGTCTTCCTACGCTACAGCTTCGGCGGCCAGCTTTTGTCCATTTTAGATTTAAATATTTTAGGTATTACCTGAAGACTGGCGTGCCAACTGAAGCCTTAGCGAAGTATGGCGGCACCTAAGTGATGCATTCAGGAACAAAAAAATTAAACTGCTACCTGCAGAACCTATGCAAAAATAGCTCAACTTCCTACGAAAAAGTTTCTGCTTTTTACCAGGAGCTTAATTTTCATGAACAAAATTTACTTATTTGAGCCTCCGCCACGATAGACAAACGGAAGCAACGCTCCTTGAATAAGCTCATGAGGAAATAAGCTAAATTGATCCTATTAGTCTCACGCGCGCTCCATTTTTATAGAGAAGCCCCGCTATGTACCAACCCGGTTGGGATATGAGGGCTTTAAATTTATCGTAAGATTGGAAGATATGAGAGCGCATCGTAGGCGGTTCAGCTCAGGTGAGCCAAAGCACTGAGAAGCTCAACCTTTAGGTTTGGATATCCAGTTCTTGCAGCAGAAGTCTGAAAATTTTGATACCTTAACGAGTGTCCTGATGGCAAAATAAACTGCTCAATACAGAACCGTGCCTATTCACCCAACACTGCCCCATATGCTTTAATGCGTAGTTTTGCAAGCATTTGCTCACGCGATTCAAGCGGCAAGGGTATGATAAGCGGATGTCCTTTATAGGCAAGCGCTGGATCATGGCTGAGCAATGCCTCAATGTCTGTTTGCTTAGTAATAATAATATCTTTGCCAAATACTTTACCATTGCCGAGCCGCACGCCATCTCCTGGCACGATATACGTCACATTTTGCTCGGTTTTAAGTACGTAATAATGAATTCCTTGAACTACCAGATTGCTCTCAAGATAGGGCCCCCGCCATTTCTCCGGATACATAAGGTGCATGCCTCCAACTTCTGAACCTGAGAAATTTTGAACGTTCAAAAAATTAATAGGAGTCTTATCTTGATCAAATCCTAAAATTTTGCACTCTTTGTCAATCTCATGAAAAATTTCAACAAGCTTGGTGATGTGCTCCACAATGGTCTCGTCAACAGCACGACGAGCTTGCCCCCAAAAATAATAAATTGTATACGCAAATAATAAAAGAAAGATGAGTCCCAGGGCAACCGAGACACCAAGCCTTACCTGATCATTATTGCGCCAACATGCTATCTTTTCTTCCATGAATTTCATGCTTATTCTCCCTTAGGTGAGCAGTTTACCACCTCATAGCGGCGTGACACAAGAGGCATTAGCGATAGAATAACCAAGGAGCATAAGAAACTACCAGTACCAAAATATTAAGCAAGCACATGGCCACCAGAAACTTTATCCACATAGCATTCGTTCCTTTTACCCTTCTTGTTATTTATTTTTATCAAAATAGCATTATTGGCAAAACGATTACAAGAGATAATTTATTTCATGCTTAAAATCAGATTTCACAGACTGCTGATTTGGGAAAAATTAGAAAGAGCAAAGGTTAATTGAGTCCCGATTCCTGCCTGAATCAAGCGCCCGAGCGGAAAACGACGATAAGGTGAAAAATAAGTATCCAAGTCGCTTTTTTTATCGACGATACTTTCAGCAGCGTACTTACCTAAAGCCGCAGCCCATGGCAAGCCAGCCGCACCTGAGACATAATAAATATTCTTGAGATCACGGTCGGGTCCCGCAATAGGCATAATATCTTTGGTGATACCGATAAGCCCTGGCCACATATATTCAAACGTAATATCAACTTCTGGAAATGCACTTTTGGCATAATTATTAAGACTTTTATACATATACTCATTATCATGCTGTGCCTGACGTGCATACGTCGACCACAAGCTACCACCACCTAACAAGAGCCTGTTTTGTCCCGCAAGTCGGTAATAATGATAAATAAGATCAGTATCCCATACCATGACCGGGCGTTCAGGAAATATTTTTTGAACATTAGCATCAGAAAGCGGCGATGACATCATCAAAAAGGTTTGTGCGTGGTATATTTCATGCGTTAGCTTACCAAGCTCTGGCAAAAAACGGTCGATACAGAATACTATCTGATCTGCTTTTACCAATCCCCCGGGCGTCCGAAGTCCGGAAGCATCAACGCCAATAACCGGCGTTTCTTCGTAAATGTCAACGCCATGCTCGCCAAGAACCCGCTTCATGCCTTGGCAATATAAGTACCCGTTGATCCCAAAGCTATTCCCATAAATAATACCACCGCTATATGATGGCGAGTTAAGAAGTTTAGCGAGCGTATCGCGTACATAGAGCTTACTAGGATACGAGAACTCTTGCCGGGCATGATGCTCGGTCTCTATGAAACGTCGAAACTTTCGGTCATTCGTAGCAACAACAAGCGTATCTTGTACCTGATAATCAGCGTGAATGCCAAAGTCCTCGATATTTTTCTTTATAAAAGCAACACCCGATTCAGCAAATTGCCACAGCTGTAACGCCGCTTCCTTGCCAAAAAGCCGAATAAAATCAATTAAGGCAAATTCCGAATTGCTGGTTATAAAGCCGGAGCTTTTACCGCTCGCACCAGCACCGCAGTAAGTTTTCTCTAAAAGGGCTACAGAAAAGCCCTTTTGCCGGAAGCACTGTGCCGCACTCAGGCCAGCCATACCTCCCCCTACGACCGCAACATCCACCTGTATGTCGTTCGTTACTTGACGGGCTGAAGCTTGAGATAGATACCAATAAACATGGTCATCAGGAAAAAGTGCTGCATTCTTCACCGTACTCCCCTTTTTATAGTTACCCGTAATAATCAAGCCCCATAGCCTGGCGTACCTCACGCATGGTTTTTTGGGCAACCTGTCGCGTATAATCGGTTCCTTTTCGCAGCATTTCCATCACATAAGCAGGGTCGCGAGCAAATTCCGCGCGGCGCTCGCGTATCGGCGTCAGCAATGCCTCGAGCACCTCCGTGAGCCTTTTCTTAAGCACCACATCGCCCAACCCCCCTCGCTGATAATGCTCTTTAAGCCTCTCTACCTCAGCCTTATCAGGGTCAAAAGCATCTAAGTAAGCAAAAACAACGTTGCCCTCTACGTTACCGGGATCAGCAACATGAAGATGATTCGGATCGGTATACATGCTGCGAACTTTCTGCGCAACGACTTCAGAAGAATCGGAAAGAAAAAGAGCATTGCCCAACGACTTGCTCATTTTTGCCCGCCCATCAATGCCTGGAAGTCTACCTACCTCAGGCACAAGAGCCTTAGCTTCGACAAGAACATTGCTTTTGTAAATATGATTAAAACTGCGCACAATCTCATTGGTTTGCTCAATCATAGGCAACTGATCCTCACCCACCGGCACCAGATGTGCTTTAACTACCGTAATATCTGCGGCTTGGCTGACTGGATACATAAAAAAGCCCGCCGGCAGCGATTCGCCAAATCCGCGAGCCTGAATCTCAGCCTTGACTGTTGGATTGCGCTTGAGCCGATTAACCGTTACTAAATTTAAGTAAAAAATAGTAAGTTCGGCAATTTCAGGAATCAGTGACTGAATAAAAATTGTTGTTTTCGCGGGATCAATCCCAATCGCCAAGTAATCAAGGCTTACTTCAAGAATATTTCTGCGAACTTTTTGCGGATCCTCATAATTATCAGTCAGCGCCTGGACATCAGCAAGCATGACAAATTGCTTGTACTGAGGCTGATCTTGCAGGGACAGGCGATTAAGCTGTGAGCCAATATAATGCCCAAGGTGCAACGGCCCTGTAGGGCGGTCTCCCGTTAATACTATTGTTGGATTTTCTTGCTGTTTGGTCATATGCTTACCATCTTTTAATCAACTTTTGCGTGGGCTTTCTATTAATATACCACAAACACAAGCAATGCTTTGGTTACCCCTTCACTTGCTTAGTTGGTCGACACATAAAAATATCGCCTTTCCGCTTCCACAAGCTATTTATATTTACTTGCTCCTGTCATACCTAACCAGCATTTCCCGTCGAAAGCTGTTGCACAAGCCCTATAATAAGTGCTTGTATCTCACTCGAACTCATTGTTTGAGAAGAGCTTGGGGTATCAGCAGGAAATCGCTCAGCAATTTCCTCTGCCAAAGCACGCAGCTTTAGCCTCAACAAGCATTAATATACCCAGGTATCAACATTTTTTTTCGTAAACTAAGGTAAAGAATCTATATACAATTTGCTCACCTATACGTTTGCCTGGCTCACACTGCAGAAAGATGCCAGCCCTTCAAGCAAAATCATACGCTTGTTTATTGGATAAAACAGCCAGTCCAAAGGACGAGCTCTAAGGCCGCAGAATACCACCAAACAAACGGCTCTCGTGGCTGTGGTACCAGCGTATAGCAGAGATAGAACGTCACACCTATTCGGCCTTAGAAAATCTAGGTGGCGCAGAGTGTGCCTTAATGAGCTTTAGTTTGGAAAATTACCCTATTGGCAGGCTGATTTTGGTGACGAGCAAGCTTGCCCTGGAGATAGATAATATATAAAATTCCTGCGATGCTTACGACACCTGCTCCTACACCAGAACCAATGAGTATATTAACCAGCAAATCCACTGTTTCTTGCGGTACTATCAGTATTGCACGATTATTGAACGAGGAGGAAATCCTATACCCATATTCTAACAGGTGCGCTTGAGCACGGCTAAGTCGGATTACGTCTCCGCTTTCCGAAGAGACTTTTGTTTCGTCAGCCATGCATATAAGGGTGTCACCAAAAACAGCGGCCGTTTCGCCCACCTGGCCATATGAGGCTAGGCTGGACAATGCTAAAAGCGTACCGGCAACAAAAAAATACGATCGTACCATACGACTCCTTAAAAGCATTAAGAATGAAACTTCCATATTAGCGTGAGACACTCCATAATACCATAAAAATGGCAAAAAGAATCAGCTATTAAGCTATTTAGATTTATTCATACCACGACGTATTCTCGAGCTGCGACAATGCCATAATAATACTCTGCTTCGTATATTTTTTGCGGTCGATTCTACCTTTTGTCAAAAGACCAACCAGTCCTTCTGCTGCGCCGAGTGTTTGGTTATCAGTAATACCAGAGCGATAACAGGCAGCTTGTAACTCGATGGTTTCATGCATAATGAGCTTAAGAATTCGCGGTGGTAGCTCGAACCCACAAGAAAGCCCGGTATAGCACCTATTGCCATCGTAAATACAGCAAACACCAGCTTCTAGAAAACCAGTGTTAGTTCCTGGTGCCTCAAGCAAGCCACTTTCCATGCCAAAGCTATATGAACAGTTTAAGCACTGCTCAAAAGCTGCTTGAGCTCGATTTTTAGCACCTTGAATGGTCTCTGATAATGAAAGCGGTTGATTTGATACCCCAGATGCTACTGCATAACCAAGCACTTTTGCAGATTTGATTACTTCGTAATCTTGGGCAAGCTCCTCAAGCGCTTCTATTTTAACGCGGTTTGTGGAGCCAACTGCCAGAATCATGCTTTCCTCTTGGTATTTTTGATGCTAGTATTCTACCATATGTTCGACTATTTAACGTTTTTTGTCAAACGACCAATAAGTCCTTATTGATAAGTCCTTGCTTGCTATAGCAACAATAAATACCATGAGCAAAGGTTTACAGCTGGCTGTTTCCTGTTCCTTTATTTCTAGAGCGATGAATATGTGATTGTAATGACAATGCACAGCGCTCGAAGATATTTTCACCAGATTCCGGATGACGCTGATTAACATTGGCGCCAGCGCCGAACAGTGTTGCTATCATAGGGATATCATCATTCATCGCGGCTATCATTAAAGGGGTAAGACCAAGATTATTGCGCCGGTCAAGAGCAAGTTCTTTATATGCCAAGAGGGCAGAAAGTATGCGATGGCGCGTGAACTGGGCTGCAAAGTGAAGGACCGAATTACCGTACTGATCGGTGTGATTAATATCATCGACGCATTTTTCAGCGTTAGTAAGCTGTAGTAATTGGTCTACTAAGGAACTGTCATCACCATGTAAAGCAAGTAAGCACAGAATACGCCAACGATGTGGTTGAATGATGCCACGTACCGATTCCCTTGAATAGGCACGATCTTTCAGCAAGGCTTTAACGCACTTAATGATTATCCTCTGTGCAGCCAGTTTGCTTCGTAGATCAGATGCTTGCCCAATTAAATCAAAAGCACGATCCAGCTCCGTTTGGTTGCCATAAATAATCGGGGGGCGATCCTCACTCAGCGTCTCTTGAGCTGTTTGCTCTTCTTGTTCTTCCCCTGCTTGGACATTCATGAAAACGCGGGAGGTTTCAGGTGTTAATTGTACTGTTCCTTCCTCTATTACGGTATCTTCCGTATCGTCTATTTCTATAACTGCTTGAGCTGGAGGAGTATCATCCGCCATCTGCATTTCTGCTCTATCTTCTTGTTGGTCTACCGCTCCTACCTCTTGGGCTCTTACGGCGGCTTCTTCTGGTATCATTCCCTGGGTGGTCTCCCTATTGGTTAAAGCATGCAGCGCGGGCGTATCGTCGTTAATCTGGGCCATCAATAACGCAGTTACGCCAAGGTCATTTACCCTCTGGGTATCCAATTCATCATTTTCTACTTTTCTTTCTATTATAACTTCTTCTGCCTCTTCAACCTCCATAGTCTGCCCAACCTGAGGAGTAGCCCCTCTTCTCATTAAAGCTTCAACGATAATATTATTACCCTTTTCTTGCGCTATGGCTAAAGCAGTTTGGCCGAGCTTATTTGCCTTATTGACATCAAGCTCTTTACGGCTCAAAACAAATTCCAGGATTGCTGGGCGATTGAAGATAACTGCATAATGCAGCATCGTATTGCCGGCAGGATCAGAAAGATTAATATCTTTAATCAAAGGATGTTTCAGCTCTTTAGAAGATTTGCATAATCGCTCTAACAAAGAAGCGTCATCCCCCTGCGCCGCGATTACGCGTAGAAGAAAACATGCATACGGTTCGAGCATCCGAAATACAGACAATCCGCCCCTCGAATTAGTATTTTTGCCTTCAAGGAGCAGCTTGACAAGCTTAAGAATTATTCGGTCTGCGGTTGCTCGCGCGCTCCGGGTTTTTGCATTTTTAAGAACATCATAAGCAAAAGCACACTGTAATGGGTTTGTACTTCGGATATTTATATGGGCACCATGTGCAAGGAATAAATCAATGATATGCTCATTCTGCTTCTTAATAGCCATTTGAAAATTTTCAGCATTTTCTCTCGTGTTCACATTGCTTTGACGCGATAGCAAAAGCTCCACAATAGGCGTATTACCGCATAAAAGTGCCCAACGTAAGGCTGTTTTGCCAAATTCGCCAGTTCTATACGCCAGGGCTGGGTTCTTGGCCAACATTTCCTTGAGCGGCTCGATCTGTTTAAGTTCTATATATTCTTTAAACAGTTTTTGCTGCTGTGAAAAATCAAGACTCGCTAAATGCTGTTGAAACCCGTTAGCATCGAACTGCCCAAGAAAGCCTTGCGGTGCATATGCTCCATGGCTTTCTTGATCAGGTTCCTCAAGTGGTTGAACCTCTTCTGATTCTTCAACCTCCATTGATTGCGCTTGATAAAAAAGACTAAGGCTTGCTAAAAAAAGCCCCAAGAAAAGTAATTTTTTGCCCATTGATTATCGCCTTTTATGCAATATTTTTTTATTTATTGTCTTCTTTCTATTTACTATAGCAATAATAAATACAATGAGCAAATTTTTACAAGCAGGCTCTTCTTTAACGAGGAGTCTTTTGCTTCTGCAAAAAGACCAATCAGGCTCTAAGCGTCCAGGCCTCCTGCTTTCTTATCACAATCCTGATTGATTAAACTTATTCTCAATGTAATAGGTTTTGTCGATGATATTGCGTACGAAGTGCAAATTCTGGCTTGAAAAAACGGTTACGCACCCTCGAAAAACGCTTTATTTATGCGACGGTTTTTGCGGCCTGCTCGTCGGGAAAGCCTGTAAGGGACGCACCGTATAACCAAGCCCTATTACAGATTTGATTACTTCGTAATCTTGGACAAGCTCCCCAAGCACTTCTATTTTAACAGAGCCAACTGCTCAAATCACGTGATGATTTCCTCTTGGTATTTTTGATGTTATTCTTCTACCACATGTCAACTATTTTACGCTTCTCAGTACTATATAAATCGAAGGCCGGCAGAAATTAGTAATCAGCATAAGTAACTCTTTCCAATAAACAACGATTTCTTGTATTGTTAGAGAGAAAGGAGAGCAAGTAATGAAGCACGTGGAGTTTCTCGAGCATTTTCGCGAGGTTACCAGAATAGTTCTTGCTCTCTACACCTGGCGTGACTTTTTTGAGGTTACGCTTCTCGCGGGGCTTATTTATCTCTTTTTAACATGGCTCAATAAAGACAAAAGTTCCTACCCCGTGCTTTTTTTTCATATTTATGCCGGTCTTACCATTATCGCTTACTATGCGCAGCTTGCCGTGCTCAGTACCATATTACTCATCAGCGCCCCCATTGCTATTATGCTTTTGATACTGATGCATCAACAAAGCCTTCAGAAGAACCTGATTGTCGCTAAAATTATTAAACCACCGGCCCACCATGACTTTGCCTGGCTCGATGAACTCGTGCGCACCTGCTTAAGCGTCCTTAACAAGCATAAGGAGCTTATTTGCTTAATAGAAAGAAGCGACAACCTCAAAACGCTTCTGACAGCGCCTTATTATTTCAATGCAGATATAAAAAAAGAGCTGCTGGAAATTCTTGTTGACCATGTAAATACGGCAGCTGGTCAGATGCTTTGGATTGAGCAAACCGGCAAGCTGATCGCCATTAACGCGAGATTGGGCATGCCCGTTGACGTCCAATGGTTTACGAGCCCACTTGATGCTCAGCAAGCATGGAAGCAAGACGCCGTTTTTCTTTCGACAAAAACTGATGCGATCGTCATAAGGGTTTGCGTCAATTCACGGCTGTTTACGTGCATCGCGCAAGGCAAAATTGTAGAAGATTTAAGCGCATGGCAGATGCTTGCGCTTTTGAAGAAGTATTTGGCCAAATCGCCGACTATACAAAAGGATACCTATCATCATGCTCAGCCTCAGCATAATTTTACGAAGCAGGAGCTTACTTAAAATAAGCGCTTGTGTTATTGCTTATGTTCTTTGGTCACTCCTGAGCGATGCATTTATGATAGACTTTACCTGCAAAATTCCCCTTTATCTAAAAGCAAACAGCCAGCTTATGGTTAAAAAAGCACCGAGCTCGCTTTTCATAACACTGCGGGGATTGCGCAAACATATCCGTTCCCTTAACCTGGCGGCTCTGAGCGCTCAAATACCCTGTGACTTCGCAGAGCCAGGAACCTACCCTCTTGAAATCAGCCGCAACATGCTACACCTGCCAAGCTCTATCGTTCTTACAAACTATAGCCCAGCACCATGCATGGTAACATTAGGCCTAACTAATAGTTGCCAATAAGAGTGATTTGAGGTATAGCTATAGACATCACACTTTAAAAATAGACTAAAAACGGTAAACTGTTTTGGCAAAAGGGAGTGTTTTAAAATGCCAAGACAGATTGTTTTAAACCAAGCACAAATTGAAGATCTTAAAGCATTTTCAAAAACAAACACGAAAGAATCGCTGCGTAGCCAAGCGATTTTAATGCTTAATAGAAGATTCGATTTAGGAATTATTGAAGAGCTAACTGGGTTTAAAAGAAGTTCAATATTTACATTGCGAAACAATTTTCTGCGGAAAGGAATCGACGGGATTAGGGACAAGCGTAAAAAAAAGACTCGATCACTGCTGACTAAAGGCCAACGAACACAAATTTTAGAGACGCTCAAAAATAATACTCCTCGAGATTACGGATTTGATGAGGATTACTGGACAACTTGGTCATTAGGACATCTTATTCGCGAGCAATATGATGTAAAATATAAATCAAAAACCTCATTGTATCTTATTTTTAAAGAAGCGCGTTTTACATTTCACAAGCCTGGAAAGGTTTATCAGAAACGTGATGAACAGCAGGTTCAGAAATGGAAAGAAGAAGTAATGCCTGTAATTAAAAAAGCCTGGAATAGTGATCAGATCGAGATATTCGCTGCTGACGAAATGATTCTTTCATCAACAACAACATTCCAAAAAATTTGGTTGCCCGCCGGCGAGTACCCTAAAATTGAGGTCGCAAGCAAACGAGAAAATCGGTCATTTTATGGGTTTTTAAACATAAAAACAGGCCGAGAACATGCTTTCATCACAGAAAAACAAAACATGTATATTACAGTAGATGTGTTAAAGCAGCTTAGACGTAATTATCCGAAAAGCAGATTGCTTTTGATTTGGGATAATGCAGGATGGCATCGAGGGTCAGCCGTCCAGGAATTTTTAAAAGGAGATAAAAACATCGATTTAATCTACTTTCCAGCATATGCTCCTGAAGAAAACCCGCAAGAGAAGGTTTGGAAAGCTGCTCGCAAAAATGTTTCACATAATCGTTTCATCGATAATATCAAGCAAATATCAAATGATTTTGCTGAATTTTTAAATAACACTTTCTTTGAGTACAGTTTGCTGGGCTTTAAGTCTAAAACCTAAATGTGATGTCTATAGCTTAATACACAGTTGCCACCATTTTAAAATTTCGGTAGCATATTTACCTAAGTATAGGGAGAGTATCATGATCTATTTTGTTTCTTATAACAGGTGCGCTTTTGGCTTCTTTATCTTAACTTTAGCTGGGTTACTTAATGCTGACTCCTTATCCAAAAGAGAGCAGCTTGCAAAAGCTTTATGGGTACAACAAGCTCAGTTAATAGGATCCGGCTTTACTCAAGGATCGCATCAGGGTAAATCGGTAGCACTATCAGCAGATGGTTCCACTCTTGCTATTGGCGCTTTCCTCTATGGTAGCCAAATCAGCTTCGGCGCTACATGGATATTTACAAAGTCAGCTAATGATACGTGGGTACAGCAAGGGCCTCGACTTGTAGGCAATGGATACCAAGGTGCTTCATGGCAGGGCTATTCGGTCGCTCTATCTTCTAATGGTGATATTTTAGCCGTTGGCGGACCCCTTGATAATCGCCGTATTCCTGCTGGACCCATAGGAGCTACATGGATATTCCAGCAGTTAGATGGTAAATGGGAGCAACAGGGTCCTAAGCTCGTAGGCTCAGGTGGCTCCTTAACCATGAGTCAACATCAAGGACAGTCGGTGGCAATCTCTGCTGATGGCAAGCTTCTTGCAGTTGGCGCACCAAGTGTTAATGCAACGGGAGCGACCTGGTTGTTTGCTCAGGAAGAGACAGCATGGGAGCAAGAAGCTTTACTGGTAGATAAAGGAGCAGATGCAGCACATTGGCAGGGAATGGCTGTAGCGTTTTCAGCAGATGGAAAAACGCTTGCCGTCGGAGCTCCCGCCCTAGTACCATCAACGTACATTTTTATTCGATCTGGTACAAACTGGATTCAACAAGCAAAACTTGCTAGTGGACAAGGGGGAGCGGTTGCCTTATCAGCTGATAGGAACACACTTGCTGTTGGTTGGCCATCTTCCCAAGACCATAGAGGTACCGCGGGAATATTCGTTCGCTCGGAAGATCAATGGAAATCACAAGCTAAACTCATAGCGTCTGATTCCAAGAGCTTATCGCAAATGGGTAGTTCGGTAGCACTTTCAGCCGATGGTAATACTCTTGCAGCTGGTGGGGTCGGGGATAATGACCGTATAGGGGCGGTCTGGATGTTTAGGCGCTCAGGAGAACAATGGGTGCAAGAAGGACCTAAGCTGGTCGGTTCACCTGCTCAGGCTCCTAGCTTTCAGGGAACTTCGGTAGCCTTATCAGCCGATGGCACTGTACTTGCTGTTGGCGGCCCTTCGTATACTACCTCAAATGACGGCTCAGGCTCAACATGGATCTTTGTTCGCGAGTAATACGTTTTGCTTGCATCAGCTCTCAGTAACAAGGAGAGGTATTGAAATTAATCATGCTTTTTTTAACCTGTGCTCATCAGGCAGAAGCTGACACGATAGCTACCATTTTATTAGAAAAACAGCTTATAGCATGTGCAAAGACATTGCCTGTTAATGCAACATTCCTTTGGCAAGGCTCCCTAGACAGTGCCAAAGAAGTTCTTTTGCTTATGGATACCGTAGAAAGTACATTTAATGCCGTTGAACAAGAAGTAAGAAAATTACATAGTTATACGACTTTTGTATTGACAGCGCTTGAAGTCAAAATGGCTTCAGCAGGCGTAGCTGATTGGATAAAAACGAGTCTGCATTGACTGCGCATCCCAAGCGATAAATGCAAAAAATCAAGTCAGTTATCACACACTAAAAAAAGACAAAAAACAGCAGCCTTTTCTCTAAGATGAATGTTATGGCTCGAGAAGGTTTCCTATAGATCGCCACCCGAGAATACGGCCTAGAGCAGTTGTTTGGTTAATATCACCTCCGTAGACGAGAACGTTATTTTCCGGTTTAGTGCTTGAAAGCTTGTTCCATGTATTCACGTAATCAAGAAAGCTTTTGTTAAAGGTTTGGCTTGCCTTAATTTCAATGGGTATAAGGTGTTGATTTTTCTCTGCAATACAGTCTATTTCGTGACCTGCCTTATCGCGCCAATAATAGCAGTTTGGATTTAACCCTTTATTAAGTCGTTGCTTGAAAAAATCAGCTATAATGAATGATTCGAAGAGATTGCCTCTTAAGTGGTAGTCAAAAAGTTGTTGCGGCTCGCTGAGCGACAAGAGAGATACCGCTATCCCCGTATCATAAAAGAAAAGTTTAGGTGCTTTGATAACACGCTTGGACCAATTGCGATAGTAGGGCTGCAGGAGAAATATTATATAGCTCGCCGCAAGTACCGAAAGCCATTGTTTTATGGTATGAACACTGAGACCCGAATCATTGCTGAGTGAGGTGATATTTAATACCTGACCAACGCGACCGGCGCAGAGTTTCATAAAATTTTGAAAGGCATTTAGATCTGTCACATTTCTAATTTGCCTTACATCGCGTTCAACATACGTAGCAATATAACTCCGATACCAATCTAATGCATTGATACCATCAGCATGGACTGACGGATAAGCTCCTTTAAATAAGAGCTGATCAATTTTTTCAGGAAGTAGTTGAGCCTGTTCTAACTCATGAATGGAAAGAGGTAATAGCGTAAATATGGCGATCCTGCCTGCCAAGCTTTGGGTAATAGCCTGATTGAGCGCAAAATTCTGGGAGCCAGTTATAATAAAAAATCCCTTTTTTTTATTAAGGTCTATATGTGTTTGCAGATATGAGAAAAGCTCAGGAATGTTTTGGATTTCATCTAAAATAAGGCCTGCTTCATGCTTATACTCATTAAGAAATGCACGAGGATCAACGCGAGCAAGCGCCCGAACATGGGGATCTTCGAAAGAAAAATAACGATATTCAGGAAAAGTTGTTGTTACTAATGTGGTTTTTCCTGACTGGCGTGGCCCGAGGACAGCGATTGCAGGGAATTGAGCGGCTGCTGAAAGAAGTTTGGGGGCAAGGTCTCTTGTTATGATCATTGATTTTGTCCCGTCCTTGGGTGATTCGATGCCAACTGGACAAATATAATCTTGAAAAGTAAATTTGTCCAGTCTTGTCTTGAGAAACCTGGCCAAATATGATAACCCATGGGAAGATAGGAATAACAGTAGATCATTTACGGTGGACATCTAAAGAAGTAGCACAGCATAAGTATATAATTAAGCCTGAATTTTTTCTTCAACAGCCTTTTTAATAACATCTGCATGCTTTTTAATAGTAAACTCTGCCAATCCTGCAAGACGCTCAACATCCTCACGATCATAATCGAAGTTGCTGGTTGCACAGGCTCCAGCCGCCATGCAGTCCTCGATATTAAAGGGGACGGCAGTACATTGGCCTGATGCATCGCATTGAGTAACCTTATATGCTGGATCATTAATCAGCGGGAAGTAAATAACCGTTGGTGTTTCTGGGTCTGAAAGATCTTTAAAAACGCTAACCGGTTCTTTAGCAGCGCGCTTGTAGTCAATAGAAGGAAATTTATAACCACGATCACGTGCATATTTTTCAGCTTTTCTTAATGCAGCAGCCCCTTGCGGTCCGCTAATATTCGATGACAGGTCATAGGCAATAATAACATCGACACCACGCGCTTTCCGCAGCAAGGGAGGAATTGGTAGATTGAAATCAATACCGGCATCAACCATGGACAACGTTTTTACATCGGCCAATGGCATACCGGCCATATTATACGTAAAATTTGGCTGCACATCTGGCAGCAAGCGAATGTCAGACCATGAAGAGGCTGCTTGCTCAATATACTTGCTGAGGTCGCCAAAGAAATTTTCAAGGATTTTAGGTGCCACTGCTTTAAAAGCAGCATAGGTCATACTATAAAAAGTCGATTTACCAAAATACTCATCGATCGCTTCAGGTAAATGTTGCATCAGCAAATCAATAATATCAGCCGAATGCTCTATTATGTCTTTAAGCGCAACTTCGAAAGCAGAACCAAAAACCGCCATAAAGTAACCAAGCGTTTGCTCAGGGGCAAAGCCCAACATGCTCGAGGATGTCACCGAGTTCTTATTATCGAATGTTCTTCCGAATGCCCAAACTGGTACATATGACTTAACGTATGAACTACCAACTTCAAAAGGCGAAACTTCCATCCATTCATAAGGCTTGACCGTTGTTTCAATTGCCGTATAAAGAGGTAGCGGAATACGCGCACTACCCACTTGTTTATGCGCATCACTGAATGATAAACTCATCCCGCTAATGCCAGCCTGGTGAAGCAGCAAGCGTGCTAATAATGCACCATAGATATCCATGGCGGTTACCGATTGTCCATAGAGAAACTTTGTGATAAAAACAGAAAGCACTGCTTTAATAAGCTCTTTGGATGGCGAGAGCGGCTGAATACCACCTTTCAAGCGAACACTAAGATCCGTCAAATAGTCGCTTATGCTCTTGCCAGAAGCTAACCACGGTGCTAATGCCCAGCTTGATCCCGACAACCCAGCCATATAATGTGTTGCGCCTAAAAGATTAATATCATGAGCACCTTTTAAAAATCCCAAGGTGCTAATCATGGCCCTAAAACCACCACCGCTAAAGGCAAGCGCTATCCGCGGCGCGCTTCCTGAAACGGGCTTGCCTAAAAATTTGGCGAGTGCATGCTTTGTTATTCCTGCTCGTTGCTTACTAAATTTCTTCTCAGCCTTAGGTATGTCATCACTCACCGTCTCCCTCACCATTGCTGTTTTTGTTCGGTAGGGATTCCTCAACACTAAATCATGAATCAGCTGACGAGGAAGCTCAGCAACCACATCTTGAACTTGGTCTTGGAGCTCTTGCAGCACCTGGCGAGAATTCTCTTCCTCGGGCTCAGGTTGAACCCTCACATGAGCAACTCCATGCACCATGAGATGCAGATTCAGAAGGAGCGCACCATAGGCGACAATTAGCAATTTTTTCATAATAAATCTCCATAATAGTATATATTATAAGCAAGATAGCATAATTTTTTTCTATCTTGCAATATTTTTATTTAAATATTACATCATGCCTGTCGCTCAATATTTCAACAAAGCATAAATCTAGCCACCGAGATATTTTCGATAATTGATAAGAAATCTATATTAACAGCATGTTGGAAGTAATCCTACCCAACAAAATTTCCCCATTTATTGCTTTATCATAATTTACCGAAAGGTTATCTTCTCTGCCTCTCCAAAGAATAACTTCATTTCAATTGCGTCAAGCCAATCTCGATCAATATTTTCAAATTTTCTTATGACCGGTTTGTTATATCGTTCTCGAAGTAAATTATAGCTATAGAGTGCTTGTTTTCTCTCTTCTTCATCATGCCGATTAGTTGAGGAGGCTAGAACGCGCAATAATAAATCATATTTTTGGTCATTGTTTTCTATGCCTTCCAAACGCCATGTCTCATAAAGTTGTTTTTTCCATAGATCGTAATCATGTTTTTGTTTCTCGAGCCATTGTTCATATTTTGTTCGCACTATCTGAGACCTTAACGATTGTTCTTTAACAAAGGAAGGAAAAAGTTCCTGTATTTGTAAAGGCAAACAGACACCATGACGTTGCCAATTTTTAAGCGCACTATTAACATCAACGCCGTGATCCTTCAAGAAGCCTACCATATACAAGACTCGTTCGATATTTGATGGATGGGAAGATAAGAATAGTTTTCTTGCTGAATAAAGAGGAGAATCAGTTTGTTTTGCAAGAAAATCTAGCACTTGTAAGATAGGATTTATATTATTCTGTTCAAACAGCTTATCGAGCATAAATAAGTCTGCACGTCTTTCTTTTGCTAAGCCGTAAAACAGTTCCTCTTTGCCCTGTTTTAGTTCTTTCCAAAAGGGTTCATCTTTATAGCTCATTAAGGCTTTGCTGTTTGGCACGATTAACCGCATCAAAGATAGCCTGTGCTTCCTCACTACTGAGCGCATTTTTACATCTTCTTTCGCCAAAGTAGCCTTTTTCTTTTAACTTAAAATCTACGTATTCAAAAAAAGTTCCGGTGCGAGCATCACAATAAGTCTCTTCTAAAAAGCCTGCTATATAGCACTCTTCCCAATTAACGACTTCGTTGGTAATATTTGGATCGCTGATATGTTCAATCAATAAAGCCAACATTGGCCTACTTCCGTCAAAAGATAGGCACCTATCGGCGCTTAGCATTTCGATTACTTTAACTAATGACTGTCCACTCACCTTTGCACCTCTTTTAAGCAGGCGTGCGACTTCATCTTGATTGAGGTAATTCACCGCCTTAACTAATTCTTCATCGAGTGGTGAAAGTGGCCGCGCAAATCCTGTTTTTCTTACCTTCTCCTCTTTCATTGAATAAAATGGAGGTTCTTTCATTTCAAACGGTTCTTTCTGTCTTTGTAATAATGTGCTATAAGCCTCTTCGCCCTTTATAAATTCGTCATGTATCTGCTTAGGACTAGCAAAACCCTTTCTTTTATCAGGATGACAGCTTAGCAAAAACTCACGGTATGCCTTCGCTATCTCACTAATTGAATTCCGTGCCGTCACGGTAGGCCTTGCGCAATCAATTGTTTCTGTCTTGGCTTGCATAAAAGCGCTTAAGAAAAATGTAAAAGATAATGAATAAAGAAATCGGACAAACATTTTTCTTCCTTTAGTTTTTAGTAAATAATTTAAATTAAATATTACTAATTTAAAATAACAAACAAAAATAAATAAAGTCAATACATCAAAAATTATTTTGCAACTCACCGTAAATTAAATGTTTCTTAGCAAAACATAAACAAAGAAAATTTTTTGCCAAAATTCATACTTTTTTACATAGACAAAATGCTTTTCCACAACCTCGCTTTGCTTTATAACCGTTCTTGAGCTATTCTAGAAGGGGGAAAAAATAATCATAAAGGACCATTAAGCATGGCGTACCCATTTTCTGTGGCTGAGGTCCAGGCTCTTGAAAAAATAAAAGCAGCACCGCGCATCATCGATGCCACGGACGGCAAACAACTTATCTATTATTCTTTTTTGCCAGATCATAGCTTATCCGCACTTGTTATCATATATCATGGAGCAGGCATTTATTCTAATAACGCCTATCGATGGGTTGGCTGGAAGCTTCAACAAAATTCGACCATCGGTGCATATTGCATTGATATACGGGGACATGGCAGCTCAGGAGGAAAGCGAGGGGATGCTCCAAGCAGTCAGCACGTGGTAGCTGATGTGGAAACGGTGATACGCCATATCGCTCAATTACATCCTGGTGTACCGATCTATTTAGTCGGCCACTCTTCAGGAGCCGGTCTTATTTTAAATTATAGCAACTCATGCCATCCCGCTATTGCTGGTTATATTTTTCTTGCCCCCTATTGGGGAGAAGAAGCACAAACACAGCGGCCGATCGCTAAAAAGCGCAGCTTCATCAAAAAAATACGGAAATGGGTAATGGCCATTGCTCGATTGTCAAAAGGACGGATCCTCGCCCATACGCCAGCCATCTTTTTTAACTATCCCTTAACCACTAAACGAGAAGACCCTCTTATACTGCCTTCCTACACCTATACCCTGTTAAGCGGGATAATACCTGAAAACCCTCAGGCTCTTTTTGCCAAGCTAGGACAACCTTTCGCACTCTACGTTGGCCAACACGATGAACAGTTCTTGCCAGAAAAAGTAATTCGTCTGAGCACGTTCGCGCCTGAGCCGATTCAACAAAACTCTCTCGTTAGCATTCTGCCCAACGTCAAGCATGTCTCTATTCTTATAAGCGCACCAGAACTCATTAAGCAAGCAATCGAACATTTCCAAACAAAGCAAAAGGGCGATGAAGCAGTTCCTTGATTTTCACCTACCACCGCTCATGGTGATTTTATAATTCTATCGCTAATTAATCGCGTTAAAAGCATAATTTTGTACGCTAAATTAAGATTCACATAACACAATTTTAAAAATTATATAAACAGAGCTGGCTTTCGCCGAAATTTCGCATAAACTTAAAAGCCAGTTAAACTTAACCTTAGAGAATTGCGTATGTCAACTTACCAACAACCACCGATCATTTATATAATTACCAAGCTTGAGCTTGGGGGGGCACAGAAAGTGTGTCTTTCACTCTTTAGCGAGATGCAGAAAGCCGGTTCAACAACCTTTCTTATCACAGGCACCGACGGCCTTCTCGTTGATGAGGTCAAAGATTTACCGAATGTTTTTTTGCTTGATTCGCTCAAGCGCGAAGTAGGTATAAAGAATTTTTTACGCGAGATCAAAACTTTTTTTTCGCTTGTTAAGATTATGCGCGCCATTAAAAAGAAGCATCCCAACGTTATTGTCCACACGCATGGCTCAAAAGCGGGAGTACTTGGACGATTAGCTGCCACGGCTGCACGTATTAAAAAGCGTATCCATACGGTCCATGGCTTTGCTTTCCATCAGCACCAGAACTCATTTGTGTGGTTTATTATGTATTTTATTGAGCTTATTTGCTCACCGCTTACCAATCATTTTATCTGCGTTTCAAGCGCTGATGTGGTCAATGGTATAAGGTCACTGCCCCGCTTTAAAAAGAAGAGCTCAATTATTAGAGCAGCAATTAACACGGAGCTCTTTTATGTGCCCGCTCGGCAAGCAACGCCGTTTCCTGATTACGGGCAACCTTTTATTTTCGGCGCAATCGTGTGCTTTAAAGCTCAAAAAAATATTTTTGATACTCTCAAAGCCTTTAAAACCGTTCACGAGGGCAATGCGCAAACACGACTTGAGATCGTCGGTGATGGCGTATTACGGCCTGAAATAGAAGAGTGGATTACCAAAAATGGATTACAGCAAGCTGTTATCTTGCACGGCTGGCAAAAAGACGTGCGTCCTTTTTTGCGAAAGTGGCACTGCTTTGTACTAACTTCATTGTGGGAGGGATTGCCATGTGCGTTGATTGAGGCACGGCTCACCCGAATACCTATTATGTGCTACGATACCGGGGGCATACGTGACATCGTCCATCACGGCGTTAATGGTTTTATTTATTCTCAGCATGATTGGCAAAATATGGCAAAAGGGATGCTCTCCCTCACGCTTGATGAACTGCTTTTTATAACGGTGCGTCATTACCCTGATAACTTAACCGAGTTTAGCATACCGGTAATGGTCAATAAGCATCAGCAGCTTTATAGCAGTTTATAAGCTTTGCACAAAAAGCTCTTTTTTTCTATACTATAACCATATAGGCAATCAAATTAAGATTTTTATGATGTACGAGAGCATTTTACCAAGCATAGGAAACACACCTCTTATTAGGCTTGCCTTTGATACCCCTGCGCGTGTTTATGCAAAGCTGGAGTACATGAACCCGAGCGGATCGATCAAAGACAGAGCCGCACTCTTTATGATAGAAGAGGCTGAACGTACGGGGAAGCTCAAGCCGGGCGGCACCATCATTGAAGCTTCATCGGGCAATCAGGGCATAGCGGCCGCTATGATCGGCGCTGCCAAAGGGTACAAAGTCATCATCACCGTTACTGAGAAAGTAAGCACGGAAAAAAAGCAAAGCTTGCGCGCTTATGGAGCACACGTAATTGAGTATCCCGTTACGCACACTCTTACTGACCCTGATGGGTATCATAGCAAAGCGCTTGAGCTGCATCAGAAGACACCCAATTCATTCATGCTCAATCAATATTTTAACTT
Source organism: uncultured bacterium (assembly GCA_963722385.1). Taxonomy (GTDB): domain Bacteria; phylum Babelota; class Babeliae; order Babelales; family Babelaceae; genus CAVRKK01. The sequence continues at coordinate 1,063,754 of CAVRKK010000002.1, read as the reverse complement.
TGACAATGCACGTGCTCACTATGTGCAAACAGGCCCCGAAATTTGGCAGCAGACCAAGGGGGTAATTACCCATTTTTGCGCAGCAGTTGGTTCCGGTGGCACTATTAATGGCACCGGCAAATTCCTCAAGGAGCAAAATCCACAGCTCAAAGTCATTGGCGTTGATGCGCAAACATCCTATCGATCCACCAAGGGGAATCCCAAGCCGTACAAGCTTGAGGGTCTCGGCGTCGATTACGATGCGCCTATGGTCGAAGATTCTTGCATTGATGAATTCATAGAAGTTTCTGATGAGCAAGCAATTGGTATTCTAAAAGAGCTTGCGCACCAGCAGGGGCTTTTCGTTGGGCCAGCAAGCGGGGCAGCAGCCTATGCAGCGCGAGAACATGCGCGCACGCTAACACCAAACGATGTGGTAGTTACGCTTTTTACCGATTCCGGTCGATCGTACTTGACCAAAAATTTTTACGATTAAATCGCGAAAGCGAGCTAAGGTTTTTAGAAAAAGAGCATAATATTCCTATGTTTCAAAACAAGCAATAAGAAAGCCCGACTTCTTGCCGGAGCTTTCTTATTTATATAATACGATGATCTCTTTGGCTAGCCAACTATAGGCGCTTGCGTACTTTCGCGCCATTGTTCAGCAGCTTTTTCAAATTTCCTATATCGCTCGATATCTGAAGAAGCCCATGCTAAGCTACGTTCCAAGACATCGACAAACTTTTCCGTATGCACTAATACCGCAGCAGGCTTGAGAACGCCTGCTGGTGCCACAATAGACCTTACAAAACTTTTTACATCTCTTTCAAACATGGTTACCTCATTCTGTGCTTTAGCAACCAAAGCTTGAGCTACTTCTAGATCACCATTTTTAGCAAGTGCAATCACTTGCTTCAGGTCATCGAGAATATCGTTAGTAAGCCCTCGAGCAGAAGGCGGATTTTCTTCTTTGGTATAAGAACTTAAACCCCTAAGATCATGATCAACAGTTGATTCCCAATTTCTCGCATTTATGCTGTTAAAAACGTGTTCTAAACTAGAGACAAGCATTGAAATATTAGCTTGATCAATCTTAGGCTTGATCTGGGAATAACCCGTGCCGAGAATGGCTAAAAAAAGCAAACTTTTCAAGCAATTTGATTTATTAAATATAATCATAATATCCTCCATCAATAATACAATAATGCAATTTCATTATAAGTATAAACAATTTATTTGACCAATTGCAATAATCTATCGACTTATTACTTAATTTCACGATAAAACTTCAGTATATCAGCTCCATTGGTTTGCTTGAGATCGGCGTAAGCTGCCGTGGAGCTACCGGCCACGTTTGTCCCATTTTCATACAGAGCAGGGATTTATCTAAAACATGGCGGGCATGCATCTGCCACCAGGCACGAACCCTATTGAGTGGCTCAAGTGGTTGCTCGGAGCCCAAATAGTAGGCGCCCCAATGCATGGGAATCATAACATCAGCGCCCAAGTCCAAGAATGCCTGGCCCGCTTCTTCAGGATTAACGTGGGAGCAACGAATCCAGCGATATGGCTCCGCCGGCCCTATGGGCATAAGAGCTGCGTCAATGCGTGGGTAAGCTTCAGCAATGGCTTTAAAATGGCTTCCATAAGCCGTATCACCAGCAAAATAAATTGTGTTGGGGTTAGGCATTGGCGATTCGACCATCCAGCCTCCCCATAAAGATCGGTTATGATCAAACATGCCACGGCGCGACCAGTGGATAGCGGGAAGAAAGGTACATGAAACCTCATTAGAAAGCTTATACGTATCCCACCACATACACTCATGTACGTATTCAAAGCCTCGCTTGTCAAACCACGGCTTATCACCTTGTGGCACTAAAAAAACGGGGTTATGGACTTCCTTAAGCGCCAGAAGAGTCGGTTCGTCCATATGATCAGGATGATTATGCGAGATAAGTACCGCATCGATGGGCGGTAGTTGGGCAAGCGTCATGCCAGGTGGCGTAATTCGCTTAAAGCTGAGCACGTGAACAAGCGTACCAAAAATAGGGTCTGTTAAGATCGTTTTCCCCGCAATGGTAATCAAAAAAGTGGAGTGCCCAATCCAGGTTATATGTGCATCATTGGTGATCGGGAAACGAGGGAGGGGACTGTTAAGGGCAAGCCATGGGTCTAATTCGGGGTGATAGGGGGGCCGTCGCTTAAATAAGTGCATAAAAGCATGCAGCGCCCGCCAAAATGTTGAATTCGTTCTTTCTCCCGGATAACTGGCAAAACGCCCATTATGCAGGTGAGGAAAGCGCCATCGACCCTGAGCCATAGTCATTTACTGTTTGCCATCCCCTATGATAAGACTTTGAGCTTTAAGCTTTAAGTTTAAAGGTTTTTGGAAAAAGAGCAAAATATTCTTGTGTTTCAAAACAAGCTATAAGAAAGCCCCGGTTTCTTGCCGGGGCTTTCTTATTTATATAATACCACGGTCTCTTTGGCTAGCCGCGGGCGACTCCAGGCGCTTGCCTACTCTCCAGCCATTGTTCAGTAGCTTTTTTAAGGCTTATAAGTTGCTCTCTGAGGTATTCTTTTGCCATCTTCAAATCTGCTTGCACATCAGTCCAATAATTTTGGACATAGAAAGCTGCTGTCACTGCCGTTAAAGCACTAGCGAGGGGACAAAGCAAACAACGATTTAGGCGTCGTGCCGGTACCGCCTTGTCTTTTGGTTCTTGATCAATTCCTAATTCTTTCTTCTTTTTGCCCGCAATTTCATTGATTGATTTGTCGGCAGAGCCTGAGTTGCCAGGACCAAAGCCGCTCGCCCCCTCAGATAATGTTTCCGCTTTCAAGAATCCTGCACGCTGCTTGGCTTTCCCTTTTTTAGCAATTTCCTTCTTTACTTCTGTTTGCTGAGCCGCAGCCCCCATCTTTTCGGTTAACGGTTCTGCGTCAGTATTTTTTTGCTGTTCCTGCTCTTTTTCTTTTTCTTGCTGATTACTTGTCTTTGCTCCATCAGTTTGTTTTTGCTGACGCACTTGTTCGCCCGTCAACCCACCTTTAGCTTTGATTTCCTTAACCAAAACTTTCTTTTTCTGTGCAATATCAAGAATTGTATTGCCGTCGTTGTCCATAAGATTAACATCAACATTCTCATGCGAGAGGAGCCTTAATATTGCTGCGCAACTCGATCTCTCTGCATTCATGATCGCCAGGTGTAAAGCGGTATTACCCATTACAGTTTGAAGATTCGGATTAGCTTTATTCACAAGCAACCAATCAATAGCATCTTCTTTCGCCTCGGCTATAATAGCCGTATGTAAAAGGGTATGACCGCCTTGATCTTGCTGATTAATATGCTCACTAATATTATTAAGATTAGCCCATAATTTTAGCTCGCTTAAGTCACATTTTGTTACAAGACTCTGCCACTCGAACGCAGAATTTTCAACTTTTTGCTCCATAGCCTTAGCCTTATACACGTGGCCACCAGCGATCATAAGCAAAAAAAGGCCTGCTTGGATCGAGTATTTTCTTGGTACCATAAGTAATCCTTTTAAGTTATTTGTTGTGAAGACAGGCAAACCATATAAAATTTACAAGAAGGACCCGATAACGTCAAAAAGTTTCTGTAATTCTTGTGGGCCTTTATTGCCCAAAATAGTAGCTGAAATACATGCCCAAGAGCCCCGATAAAGGGGCCCTTTTCCGTTTACCAAAACATGCGTGACAAGTTTTAAGATGTCTTAACTTGGCCCTTTTTGCTCTCTTGCTTTTGGCCAGCTAATTTTTCCGCAATATCATGAGAAGCATCACGCGCTAACTTCGCCGCATAAGCAATCAAGCCAACAGCAAAAGCTCCAGCTGCCATTACCGGCGACCAGCTCAAGCATGAGCGCCAGCATGCTTTTTTTTCTTCGAAATCAAATACGATCTTTTTCCTTACTTTAGGAGTTTTCCCGTACCCTTCTCTATCAGGCGCAGGGAAACCTTTTGGCGCCTTATTCCTTGCTACCCATTCAACAGCCTCATCACCCTTTGAAGGGTCCCCGCTAACTATATCGGTAAAGCTCGTTGTCTCATAATAAACAGTTTTCTCAACATCAGAATCTTCATCGCCAAGATCTTCATTTAACTTCTCTTCTTCGTAAAGATAAAAATCACTCGCCCTCAGGGATGCCGAAAGTTCAACAAATTTTTTAGCGCCTTTCATCTTGAGCGTCTCGATGAGTGATTGAACCGCTTCGCTACCGTCCTTAAGCTCTAAAAGATCAAGCGCTGTCTGTCCCCCTTTGTTAGCAGCATTAACATTAAGATTCTCTGCTTGCAGCAACGTCAGTATGGCATCATACCGAGATTCAACAATTGCCGTATGCAAAGGCGTGTTATCCTCATTATCGCGTGCGTTTATGTCAGCACCATTTTCCGTCAGCAGTTTAATTATGTCATCGGAGCCTACTTCTGCCGCTCTATGTAGTGCTGTTCTACCTCGGTCATCCCGAGTATTAATTTGCGTTCTCGCCGTATCTTTATCCATGGCTTCTAACAATGCTTTAACATTCGCTGTATCCTTTATTGCTATAGCTTCATGTAATGCATAGGGAAAATTTTCGTCCTCCGGATTCGCTCTTGTATTAAATGATCCCCCACCAGCCATCATAAAAAGTAGGGCGCCGCAGATATGGCGCGAATAACTCTTGAGCTTCATACAAACCCCTCCAGGTTATAACAATAAAACGCTGACACTCACTTTCACTGTATTAAAAGAGTTTAAGAACGTCAAAACTTTTGGTTCTGAGTGCTCAGTCTACCTAGCAGACAAAACATTATACAAGTAACAGCTTATGAAGAAGATTTTTCAGCTGGTGGGCAGAACAAAAATGTATGCCCGATATGCCACAAAGTGCCGCTGCCACTAAATTTGGCACTTTATCATCGATAAACAATACCTGCTTGCCACCATCACCCATCTCGGCTGCATAAGCAAGAAAATTATGATAAAAAGGCTCGTGAGGCTTTTGGAGATAGTTATGCGCTTTAGTCGGCAAATAAACATGATCGAAAAGGCTAAAGATAAAAGAAAATTTTTTTGAAAGGTCAGCATAAGCGCGATGGCCAATATTTGAAAGAATATACAAAGTAAACTTTTTTTGCTTGAGCTCCTGAATAATATCTACGACAGCGCCATCGGGCATTTGTGTATTTTCGAGGTTAATATAATCTTGCTCAAATCGAGCAAGCGATGGGTATCGCTCAATAAGCTTATCAAAAATCTCATCCCCAACGGTCGTTTCTTGGCGCAACTGCATAACCATTGACCAGATCCGTGGATTGAGCGCGAGGGCTAGGGCACGGCCTTTATGATGCAAACGCATGAGGTACGTGAACGTAGCCAAAAAATTGCGATGAAAAACAACACGATGTAAATCAAATGCAATAATCAGCGCCTCAGGGTCCACCTTAGAAGGCAAAGCCGGACCGTACCAACTACTCATAAAGCTCCTCAATGCTGCAAAAGTTGCTTAAGATCGATTTCCTGGTAATGCTGAACAACCGTATGCGCGGATTTGACTGTTTCTGGATCATCCGCGGTATTAATGCCGATGCAAAACATACCCGCCCTCTGGGCAGCAGTAATGCCAAAAGCAGAATCTTCAATAGCGATACACTCATCGGGGTCGCAGCCAAGTTGCATAGCCGCGTGCGTATATATGGCAGGATCAGGCTTGTAAACAAAGCCAACAGCTGAAACACCATAAATATGCTTACCAAACAGCTTCTTAAGACCAACCGCCTCATCAGTAATCTGGATTGTGCTATCATCAGCATTGGTCGCAATAGCCTTATAAACCTGCAATCGAGCAAGCTTCTCATAAAAGTCTTTAAAACCGTCAATAAAAGCAATCCCGTCTCGGTATAAGCTTAAAGCTATAGCTGTGCTTTCACGCGCCAGCTGATCAACCGGCTCAGGCAATCCTAATATTTCTTTAATAATAGAGCAATATTTTCGCGTCCCTAAGCCCCGCGTCCGCCGATGCAGCTCCTCCTTGAGCAAGGGACTATATGCTATACCGCGGCGCTCAATAAGAACCTGATCCGTTTTTTGCCAAATTCGCTCGGTATCAACAATAGTGCCATCCATATCAAAAATAACTGCTTTATATCTCATGCTTCCTTCCTTAACCATATTACATTAAACTATAAGTATCCATAATTAACTTTTATCTACAAATGCAAGGCTTGCGCACAAATACCATGCTTAATTTAATTAAACGAACCATCTCATCAATCGCTTTAGTAAGCGCGGGTCAAGCTCTTGCCTCTTACAAGATCAGCTCTATCGTAGGAACACAAGCTGCGTTCTTCACCACAGCCCAGTGCTTTACACCATTAGTTGGTAGATTTGGTTGTATACGATCAAGCATCCTGTACGCTATCGCGCAGATAGGATACAAAGCCCTCACTCATAAGGCATTCATAATAATTATACCTAATTTGTTAGTATATCATGTTCCAAGTTTTTTAGGAAGCCTCTATATGGCCAGTAGCGCGCCCTACCAGGCAAACCGAGAGCAGCATAAGCTCCATGCCTTCTTGGCAAGCTCGCTTGTCGTAGCCTGTATCATCGCCTTCGGGTGCCATAAGGTAGGCAGCACAGCGCTACCCTACACGGCCTTGTGGATCGCTCCTGCTCTTATTCCCTGGCTTAAAACAAGAAATGTGTTCATTCACGCACTGGCCGGCACACTCATCACTCATGCAGTAGGCTCAGTTATATGGCTCTATACTCACCCAACAACCCCTGAGTTTTGGCTTGCCCTTATACCGCTTGCCTGCGCAGAAAGGCTTTTGTTGGCAACCGGTACGGTTCTTCTGAGCATGGTCACTGAGCAAGCTTTTTCTGCCTATGAGTATGTACAAACTTTCTTAAAGCATCACAGAGTTGACAGTCTTTTTTGGTTAAACCGTATTTTTAAATTTAGCTTATGAAAAAAATCATATTGATACTTACCCTTTGCTTGGTTGGCTCCTGCTATATAGGATGGAAGTTGCACCTTAACGCAACCCAGACAAGCTTGTCGCCTGATAAAACCTTAGAGAACCATCACCTTACCCATCTAGGCATTATCATGGATGGCAACCGCCGCTGGGCACGTCGGCTCGGGCTTGCCCCTTGGCTTGGTCATCGCTCAGGTGTCGAGCCTGTCAAGAGAACGATCAAATTTTGCCTCGAACACAAAATCCCTTACCTGACCCTCTATGCTTTTTCGCTCGAAAACTTCAAGCGGCCACAACAAGAGCTTGACTTCTTGTTTAATACCCTCGCTCAAGAAATTGCAAGCAATGAGCTTAACGAGCTTCTTAAGCAAGGCGTATGCGTGCGGTTTGTCGGCGATAGAAAACTCTTTCCTGATCAATTATTACCGGTTATCAACGACATAGAAGAAAAGACCCGTAAGGCTTCCAAGCTCACCCTCTCTATTTTGTTTTGCTATGGAGGCCAGCAAGAAATCATCAACGCTGTACGCATAATCGCACGCGCGGTGCAGGAAGGGATCTTAAGCCCGAAGACATTACTCCCCACATCTTTGAAGAGCAGTTATGGACTGCCAACATCCCGGCCGTGCGACTTAATTATTCGCACCGGCCGCATGAAACGGCTGAGCAATTTCTTGCCCTACCAATCAGCATATAGCGAGCTTTGTTTTCTTGATTGCTATTGGCCAGAAATAACCGCAGAAGATCTTAAGCAAGCAATTGTCACCTTTGCAAACAGAACGCGCACGTTTGGCCGCTAATTGCTCACGTAAAGCTGGACAATCTTCTGCGTGTTTATATCAATAAACGAACCCGCGGGGGGCTTCTGCGCCATAATAATTCCCGGGGCATTCGATTGTGCACCAGGCAATATTTCAACCACCATGCCATGTTGCTTGAGGAACTCTTCAACTTCGCTGTGCGTTTTTCCACAAAAATCAGGAACAAGGCGTAACGGCGTTAAACCAGATGAGAGGTAAGCAAAGATGGTTTTCGTGGGCAAGGAACAACCTGCTGAGGGGAATTGGGCTATACAGTTATTGAGAGAGGAAAAGCTCGGGCACCAATAAAATTTTACGCGAGCACCGATCGCTTGCGCACACTCGAGAATATTCTCTTTGGTCATGCCCCTAAAATCGGGCGCAAGCAGCGCAGGTGGCGCACGGGAAATGATAATGCCCACCGGTTGATAAAATTTGATTTTTTGGCCGGCAAGTGGATTTTGACTGATAACCGTTCCATCGGGCAACGTTGGCTCCTCAACCGTACCCAAAATGCGCATACTTAACCGGCAAGCGGCTAAGTTAGCTACAACGTCATGCAATGACTGCCCCGTAAATGCAGGCGTTTCTATGGTTTGTGACCCCATGAAAAAGGCAATTGTATAGTAACCGCCTATGAAGCAAAAAAAAGGCATAAGCCAAAAATAGCGAGTCATAAAGCGAACCTAGGATTAGAAGAGACGTACGGCAGACTATAAGCCGGATTCTGTGCTGATAACAGTGGCAACCATTTATCTAGGCGATATACCCGTGCGTATTGCCGAACGAGTAACGAACGCACTGTTTTATCTTGCTCCAGTTGGGGTTTGTCCTGCAGAGCGATTACTCGCTATGCTCGGGTGCTCTTACCACCCGTTTTCACCCTTACCAGAGCCCTATAAGGATCTGGCGGTTATTTTCTGTGACACTTTCCGTAAGGGCACCTTCCGATGCGCCTCCCCGCGGTTATCCCACGGCAACTTACTCGTTAGGAGTCCGGACTTTCCTCACCAGGAAGCGGTCTTCCTTGCGCGATTGCCCATCTACCGTACGTCTTGGTAACTTAGTATACTATACATAAGAATAATGTTAGCACAAAACGCAAAACTCGTCCAGGCAATTGAAAGCTCCATAAGGCTCGCATGTACAAGATAAAATAAGCCCGTAAAGGCAAAAACAACAAGCTTAGATTCCTGAAGCACTTGCTTCAAGAGGAGAGCGCTGACGGCAGCCCCCGACACAAAAAAGAGCTCACGATATGCGAGGCAGCCATAAAGATGGGCTATGATAATCAAGCTCAAAGCGCTTATACCTTGCAAGAGGCGCATGTTCGAAAACCAAAGAAGCGCCTGATAATTGATCAGCGTGGGGAAAACGATAGGCTGGCTTTGAAGACCAATCAAAAAGAGATCAATAATAAAGCAGCCTATGGTCAAAAAAAGATGGCGGCGCTGAAATCTAGACATGGTATATCAAAATTAGTTTTTTTGTTTTATACTTAGTGCGCTACTCGACTTACGAAGAATACCCTTAAACGATGCATTAAGCAACTTTGACCCATGAAAAACCTAATACCCGCTCTGGCTCCTCGCCCACGCACCCTTATCGTCGGCATACAAGCACCTGATAACCCGCTTAAAGACATACAATCCTATTGGGAAGAGTTTCGCAGCCTCGTTCATTCAAGCGGGCGTGATTATGATGAAGAAGTGTATATCAAGCTTCGTCAGATTGAGCCTGCCACTTTTATTACCAAAGGTAAGTTGGATGACTTGGCAAAGCTCTGTTCAGAGAAGAAGATAGAAGAGGTAATCTTTTCAGAACCGTTATCGGTTATGCAAGGACGCAATCTTGCTAATACGCTCGGCTGTTCGATTATTGACCGCACGTTGCTTATTCTTGAGATTTTTGAGCGCGGGGCTGTATCGGCTGAAGGGAAAAAGCAAGTAGCGCTTGCACGTTTTCAATATGAGAAGGCCCATTTGGCTGGTCAGGGTGTATCTATGTCCCAACAGGCTGGGCGTATCGGCACACGCGGCCCAGGTGAAACGCAGAAAGAGAAAGAGACGCAACATCTTGAGCGTATTATGGTCAAGCTCAAAAAAGACCTTGCGCATCTTGAGCAAATTCGCGCGACACAACGAAAAAAGCGTATTGCAAGCCAGATCCCCCTTCTCTGCTTAGTGGGTTACACCAACGCTGGCAAGTCAACAATTCTCAACGCACTCACTAAAAGTGAGGTGTTGGCCGAAAATAAGCTCTTTTCAACGCTCGATACCGCTACGCGGGAATTATATGTTGATAGCAAAAAAGCTCTTATTTCGGATACCGTTGGATTTATTCAACAATTACCCCATCATCTGGTTAATGCGTTTAAGTCGACACTTTCAGAATTGGAATATGCTAGCTTATTACTGCATGTGGTCGATATTTCAAATCCCAACTGGCAAGAGCATTGTCTGGTTGTACAGAGCGTGCTTGAGGAGCTTAAGATCGATAAGCCCATGTTGTATGTATTCAACAAAGCTGATAAAGCTAACCTAGAAGAGCTTAAGAGCCAGATTGCTCGCTACAGCCCTCATGTTGTTGTCTCGGCACTTAATGGGCAGATTGAGCCATTGGTAGCATTTTTGAATACCTGGCTTAGCGATTTTTATGCAGCAGATCGTCAAGCTCGGCAAATTCCTTGAGCATTATACTTGCTATTTCAGGGAGGAGCTCGTTGCAGCTAGATGGCTTATGGTTATCGTCGTAAATTTAGTGACCATGGGGCCTTTTTATGACATTGCCTACGTGACACGGTTATGGCGGTTGGTACATACGTACTTTCGCAATTATCAGTAGAATAAACAATATTCTTTGCTCAATTTTTTAACAGATTTTTATCATTGCTATCCCGCTTTTGTGTCTTTGCAAGCATTTAACAAAAGCTATATAGCAAAAGAAGCTCGTTAAACCTTTCAAAATACCATTTTTGAAGAGGAAGTGTAGACCTCAAGCAAAACGTAGATTGCTAATATCTTAAATGTCATTTATGCTCTTTACTAACTTAAATTCAAAAAATAAGGGGCCTGATAATATGTCATTACACATAGGTCATTTTTACACTCTTCTGCTCAGCGCAGTTCTGACCATTTTAACAAGCATACATGCCAACGCGGTAACTTTATCAGGAGCATCCACTTATGCATTACCAAGCGGTTCTATAAATCCTAATTCAGTAGCATTTTCGCCCGATGATTCATATCTTGCTACTGCTAATTTCTACTCAGCCAATGTAACTATATTCCAGGTTGGAGCAGGAGGTGTGTTATCGGGAGCAGTATCATATGCATTACCAAGCGGTTCTAGCGCGCCTTACTCAGTAACCTTTTCACCCGATGATTCATATCTTGCTACTGCTAATTCCGACTCAGCCAATGTAACTATATTCCAGGTTGGAGCAGGAGGTGTGTTATCGGGAGCAGTATCATATGCATTACCAAGCGGTTCTAGTGATCCTTTATCAGTAGCGTTTTCACCCGATGGATCATATCTTGCTACTGCTAATGAGGGCTCAAATGACGTAACGATATTCCAAGTTGGTGCAGGTGGAGTATTGGTTGGACCAGTTTCATATGCATTACCAAGTGGTTCTAGCTCTCCCTGGACAGTAGCATTTTCGCCCGATGGATCATATCTTGCTACTGCTAATGCGAGCTCAAATGATGTAACAATATTCCAAGTTGGCGCCGGTGGAGTATTGGCTGGGGCAGTTTCATATGCATTACCTACCGGTTCTACCTCCCCTTCTTCAGTAGCATTTTCGCCCAATGGATTATATCTTGCTACCGCTAACTACGGTTCAAGTGACGTGACGATATTCCAAGTTGGCGCCGGTGGAGCATTGTCGGGGGCAGTTTCATATGCATTACCAAGTGGCTCTAGTGAGTCTTACTCAGTAGCCTTTTCGCCTGATGGTTCATATCTTGCTACTGCTAATATAGGCTCAGCCAATGTAACAATATTCCAGGTCGGATCAGGGGGCGTGTTATCGGGAGCAATGTCATATGCATTACCAAGTTCCTACCCTTACTCAGTAGCCTTTTCGGCCGACGGTTCATATCTTGCTACTGCTAATTATAATTCAAACAATGTAACAATATTTCAAGTAGAACGAACCACAAGCACTTCATACCACCTACCACCCGGCTCTACACAGCCTGACTCAATAGCATTTGCATCAAACAATAAGCATTTTGCTACAGCAAACTATAATTCAAGCGATGTAACCTTGTTTACCAGGAACAGTACTTCTTCTGTATCAGGAATATCCTATAAACTACCTTCAGGATCACTTAATCCCTCTTCTATTGCTTTTTCAACTAATAATTCCTATGTTGCAACTGCCAATAGTAATTCACACGATATAACACTCTTTGCCTTAGTAAATGACAAGCTTGTGGCAAATATTTCATATACCTTACCTGCAGGATCGACAAAACCAGCATCGGTAGAATTTGCACCCAACGATTTTTATCTTGCAGTAGCCAACAGCGATTCAAACGATGTAACTGTATTTAACGTCGTAGAAGGATCTTTACAAAATGCCCTTTCTTATCCATTACCTGCAGGCTCTTTATATCCCGTCAGTCTTTCTTTTTCTCCAGAAGGGATATATCTTGCAACAGCAAATGCATATTCAAGCGATGTAACTCTCTTTAAGGTAACAGCTGGCGATTTAAACAATGCTCTTTCATATGCTCTTCCAAGTGGTTCTACAGAACCGCAGTCAATTACCTTTTTTGCTAACAATAACAACCTCTATCTTGCAACTGCTAATAGCGCGTCAAATGATGTCACCATCTTTACGGTACACAATGACACTCTTGCTGATGGTCGTTCCTATCTGTTACCACAGAATACCATGAATCCCCAGTCAATTGCTTCTTCATTAAATGGCAACTATCTCGCGGTAGCTAATAGCAATTCGAGCAGTGTCACTTTCTTTAACGCTACAGGAGGTACATTACAACAAGCAGCAACATCTTTACTTCCCGCTAACTCAACCCACTGTGTCAGTATCACTTTTTCACCAAGTGGCACCTATGCACTCACCGCTAATCTCTATTCAAATGATGTTTCACTCATACCAGTCTTGCTTGGAAGCTCGCAGGGCGATGGTGATGGATCAAGTAGTAGTTTACCTCTCGGAGTAATTATAGGTACTACCGTAGGTATTCCCCTTGGCCTTACTGCTTTAACAGCAGCCACCATAGGCGCCGTTTTTCTATTCTATAAGTACCGTCAGTATCATCATCGTGCTACCGCAAGTGTCAATTTTGATAACAAGTCATCAGTAGACGATCTTTAAAACCACCAAGGCTACATGAAAAAAATTGTTCATTCTTGGGATAAGGCGTCGTGGCACACACGGGCAATCCATTAACCCAAGTCGTCCGTATACTAGCAAAAAAAGCTCGTTAAGTCCTTCAAAATACCATTTTTGAGTAATGCAAAAAATATAGCGTAATGCATTGGGCCATGCTCACTATGCCGAGCATTTTGATCTCAGCACAAAGTTATAATGCCATATTCGTGCATCACTTAAAGAATCTCGCTATGAGCTTGAGCATGAAACATGCCTGGTTCATCTCGAAAGCCTGCTTGCGAGAGCGGGCTAAATCGTTTGGCATGTTATTTTCACGGCATAATTCCAGAACCCTGCAAAACCCTGAAGCAAAAAGTTGCAGGGTTTGTTGTCGATTACGCACTGGGCAATATAAATTTTTTGTACGGATCAAAAGCAGAAGTAGCTATTTCAATCACCAGTTCTTTTTGATACATTTTTCCCAAGCGTGTTGCAGTTGTTCGAACAGATACTTTCCACAGAACTTGTGCTTGTTTGGGCGTTATTTCTTTATGCTTATGTAGATATTCAATAAGTACCAGTTCCCATTTCTCCATCGCCATCAATCTAGGTGAATGATATAAAGTTGTTCTAAAAAAATTCCCCAGCTCTTCAAATTTTGGTGGACGTATATTTTGTTTGGTGCAGATTTCGATCATGCGCTTCAATCCTGAGCCCCACTGCTCGATAAGATCAAGTTCTCTAAATACCCGGCCTATCACACGATTTCGAAGCTGAGAGATTCCAGAAAGTGCAGCTTCTAAGCTCAACCCTAAGGGAAGTGCACCAGGGTTAGTTACCTCAATACGATCATCGAAAATGGCTACTGTAATTGAAAAACCTTTCATAGAATAATCAGCATGTAACAATGAATTGATAACTGCTTCTCGAATGACTGGCAATGGGTACTGCCGTATGTTCTGACGTCGCGTTCCCTCAATCTTAGCCCCAATGGAAGTGTGACGTTGAATAAACATGACAATGTGGTCTAATGCTGTGGCAAGAGGAACTTCAAGATCCTTGTGATCGATAATCTCAGTCTTGGTCGTTCCTAAAAATCGACCAAGACGTACAATTGCATCGGGAAAAAAATCACGAGGATTGTCTGCAAACAATAAAACTGCACCATTTGAGGGAAATGGTTTGCCTTGATGTTGAACTATAAGTTCTAAAGACTGCGCTGTTTTTTCAGTAAATTTTTTCTTTGGTATAAAAAGTTGTTCAGTGATATCAAAACGGATGTTCCGCATTGGACAGTCAAAATTAGGCTGCTCATCAAAGTGCTTGTTATTCTTTAAGCGTAAGATTTCTTGAATGATATGTTGATCAGCAAGACGATTAGTTGAGCCAAATCTTATAAGTGTGCCTAGCTCTAACCCTTTGGCTTTTAAAAAAAAGGGTCCATAGCAATGTGAAACATAAATAATAAGCACGTCTTTACCGCGCCATGTAAATAAGCTAATGGTCGGTACAAGCAGAGGAGAAACAGATTCAGCAACGGAATTGGCTATTTTTTCTTCATCCTGCAAAACATTTTTAAGACCTACAACTTCTTTCGTTTTGTCTTTTACTCCTACAACGATTACCCCGCCCGCAGTATTTGCAAAGGCAATAATGGTCTGAATAATTTTCTGTAGAGACTGCGTACTTTCTTTAAATTCAAGCGTCTTGCCCTCTTCGCGGGCCAAAAGTTCTTCCAGCATATGCCCTCACCGTTTATGCACATACAATAACCCAAAAGCCATCATGAGTCAAAACAAATTTTGATTACTTAGAAAATCGACTTTTCAAACAATCGATTGAAAGCCAGATTTTAGAACCCTGCAATGAACCCTGCAATTTATTGCTTCAGGCTTTTGCAGGGTTCATTATTAATGACAATATCATATAGCGCTGAGGTAGAAGGACCCGAGAGGTTGATAGTCTCAGGGGATGATTATATGAAAGGTTGCTTTTTATAACTTTTTTAGAAAGCCACTTGATAGCGAAATTTATTTTTATTAATAGCGAGATGTGCATGGTTTGTGTTATTAAACCATCTTTTAATTTTTCCAATGTTATAATCATTCACTAGAATAAGCCTTCTCATAGAATTGCCTTCTATTCAGGGATGGTTTGCTTTATTTCTACTCACCACTTTACTGGATGGAAGGCAACATTTCTATTGTGGTCTCATGACGACATTACCATTGTGGTGCAACACTCAAGCAAAACGTAGATTGCTAATATCTTAAATGTCATTTATGCTCTTTACTAACTTAAAAATTCAAAAAATAAGGGGCCTGATAATATGTCATTACACATAGGTCATTTTTACACTCTTCTGCTCAGCGCAGTTCTGACCATTTTAACAAGCATACATGCCAACGCGGTAACTTTATCAGGAGCATCCACTTATGCATTACCAAGCGGTTCTGGCTATCCTGTATCAGTAGCATTTTCACCTAACGGCTTATATCTTGCTACTGCTGATGCAGACTCAAACAACGTAACAATATTTCAAGTAGGAGCAGGAGGTGTGTTATCGGGAGCAGTGTCATATGCATTACCAAGTGGTTCTACCTATCCTATTTCAGTAGCATTTTCTTCTAATAGTTCATATCTTGCTACTGCTAACACGAACTCAACCGATGTAACAGTATTTCAGGTAGGAGCAGGAGGCGTCTTATCGGATGCAGCTTCGTACGCATTACCAAGCGGCTCAAGTACTCCTTATTCAGTAGCATTTTCTCCCGACGGTTCATGTCTTGCTACTGTTAACGCAAACTCAGCTAATGTAACAGTATTTCAAGTCGGAGCAGGAGGCGTACTATCGGGCGCAACATCCTATGCATTACCAAGCGGCTCAAGTACTCCTTATTCAGTGATATTTTCACCTGATGGCTCATATCTCGCTACGGCTAATAACGGCTCAAATGATGTAACACTATTCCAGGTTGGAGCAGGGGGCGTGTTATCGGGAGCAGTATCATATGTCCTACCAAGCGGTTCTAGCTTTCCTTACTCAGTAACCTTTTCGCCCGATGGTTCATATCTTGCTATCGCTAATATATTCTCAAATGATGTAACAATATTCCAGATTGGAGTAGGAGGAGTATTGTCGGGAGCAGTATCATATGCATTACCAAGCGGTTCTAGTGAGCCTTCCTCAGTCGCATTTTCGACCAACGGGTCATATCTTGCTACTACTAACGATTATAATCCTGGGAGTGTGACAATATTTCAAATGGAAGCAGGAGGAGTCCTATCGAAAGGAATATCATACCCATTACCAAGTGGTTCCAACGAACCTGAATCAGTAGCATTCTCACCTGATGGTTCTTACCTTGCTACAGCTAATAGTGGATCAAATGATGTAACGATATTTCAAGTGGAACAAGTCACAAGCATTTCCTTTCATTTACCACTCGGCTCTACGCAGCCTGACTCAATAGCATTTGCATCCGACAATAAGCATTTTGCTACAGCAAATTTCAACTCAAGTGATGTAACCTTGTTCACCATGAATGGCACTTCTTTAGCTTCGGTAATATCTTATAAACTACCTTTAAATTCAACCCATCCAGCTTCTATTGCTTTTTCAACTAATAATTCCTATGTTGCAACTGCCAATAGTAATTCACACGATATAACACTCTTTGCCTTAGTAAATGACAAGCTTGTGGCAAATATTTCATATACCTTACCTGCAGGATCGACAAAACCAGCATCGGTAGAATTTGCACCCAACGATTTTTATCTTGCAGTAGCCAACAGCGATTCAAACGATGTAACTGTATTTAACGTCGTAGAAGGATCTTTACAAAATGCCCTTTCTTATCCATTACCTGCAGGCTCTTTATATCCCGTCAGTCTTTCTTTTTCTCCAGAAGGGATATATCTTGCAACAGCAAATGCATATTCAAGCGATGTAACTCTCTTTAAGGTAACAGCTGGCGATTTAAACAATGCTCTTTCATATGCTCTTCCAAGTGGTTCTACAGAACCGCAGTCAATTACCTTTTTTGCTAACAATAACAACCTCTATCTTGCAACTGCTAATAGCGCGTCAAATGATGTCACCATCTTTACGGTACACAATGACACTCTTGCTGATGGTCGTTCCTATCTGTTACCACAGAATACCATGAATCCCCAGTCAATTGCTTCTTCATTAAATGGCAACTATCTCGCGGTAGCTAATAGCAATTCGAGCAGTGTCACTTTCTTTAACGCTACAGGAGGTACATTACCACAAGCAGCAACATCTTTACTTCCCGCTAACTCAACCCACTGTGTCAGTATCACTTTTTCACCAAGTGGCACCTATGCACTCACCGCTAATCTCTATTCAAATGATGTTTCACTCATACCAGTCTTGCTTGGAAGCTCGCAGGGCGATGGTGATGGATCAAGTAGTAGTTTACCTCTCGGAGTAATTATAGGTACTACCGTAGGTATTCCCCTTGGCCTTACTGCTTTAACAGCAGCCACCGTAGGCGCCGTTTTTCTATTCTATAAGTACCGTCAGTATCATCATCGTGCTACCGCAAGTGTCAATTTTGATAACAAGTTATCTGTAGACGACCTTTAAAACCACCAAGACTACATGAAAAAAATTGTTCATTCTTGGGATAAGGCGTCGTGGCACACCACGGCAATCCATTACAATTAACCCAGGTCGTCCGTATACTATTAGAACTCAACATCAAGCAAGCATTGTTTAATCACTAAATATGTGTTGAAAGCTGGTTGTATACCTTTGCTAGTAAATCAAATCGTCTGCCTGAATCATTGCCGTCCCTAAAATCAGATCCAATTTTTCTTTTTTTCAGACGTTTTACACTCACATTTCAAAAAAAGAAGCCCTCTTTTTTCTATCGCTATTTTAGGGATACTGGGATACATAAATCTATTGACAGACCCGCTATTTTCGGTCAGCATCATAGTTAAGATTTAAGTTTTGCTATTAACTAAGGAGAGTTCTAATGGCAGTAGCTCACGTCACCCCGCAAAAAGCACATACTCTACAACTCATGCTCAAGTTAACGTATGGGCTCCTTTTTATAGCCGCAGGTGCTGATAAATTTACGAATATTATTACCCACTGGTCAAAGTACCTAAGTCCAACAATCGCTCAGTTTTTGCCTATTTCTCCAGCAATATTCATGTATATCGTAGGCATATTTGAGATTATAGTTGGGGTAGGAATTCTTATGTCCCATTGGACCAAAAAAGCAGCTCTCATTGCAACTGGATGGCTTATGGCTATCGTTCTAAATCTAGTTACCATGGGAACTCTTTATGACATTGCCGTACGTGACACGGTTATGGCGGTTGGCGCATATATACTTTCTCAATTATCGGCAGAATAAAAAATATTCTTTGTTTCGTTTTTAACGGATTTTTAGGTCAGCCATCTCACTCATGCGACAATAAATTTCATCAGCTTTTATATAAGCCTTGACAGTTTTGCCATGCAATTCTATCATTATCTTGAAAGATTTGCCATGCAAAATAATCAAGGTTCAAGAATTTCTTATGAAAAAGTATGTTATACGCGTAAACGAAAAATTTTTCTTTGAATCCTTTGAGCGTCCCTTTGTTAGTGCCTTGCTTGGTCCCCGCCGCGTGGGCAAGACTACGTTGGTCGAATTTTACATGAGGCTTGACCCTGAAAAAAAATGGGTCCATCTGAATATGGACGTGTCCTCTCAAAGAGCCAAGGTAGCCAATGAAGAGCTTGCAGTCATGATCGAACAAGAAGGGCTTCAGAGAATTGGCGGGCCAAAGAAATTATGGGTTTTTATTGACGAAGCTCAAAAGTGTCCCGAATTATTTGATCAAATCAAATTGATCTACGACACCCACCGAGGAACTAACCATATCAAGTTTATTCTCACGGGTTCTGCCCATCTTAATTTACACAAGCTAACAGCTGAGTCCTTGGCAGGACGCGTAGAATTATTAAATCTCCGCGAGTTTAATCTTAGAGAAATGGCGCTTCTACAACATCGAGAGCTTTCGCTTCCTTACGATGGCGCTCTTGATATCATATTCAATTCCAAAAGCTTTGAAGCATTACAAGAAAACTTCCTCGCCATCCGCCCATTCCAAAAGGTACTTCATAGCTCGCTAGAAAACCATCTCATCTGGGGAGGCTTGCCCGAGGCAATCGAGCAACCGTCGGACAAAACTCGCCTAAGCTACCTTGGCAATTATTTACAGACGTATTTAGAAAAGGATGTTCGAGCAATCGATACTATTGGAGATTTATCGTTATACCAAAATCTTATGAAAATTTCAGCAGAGCTTACTGGGTCAACAAGAAACGATAAAAAAATTGCCGAAGCCTTGCACTGTTCTATTAATACACTTGCAAAATACCGCAATTATTTACTCGCTACCTTACAATATACCGAGCTTTTTCCTTTTATCGAAAGCTCTATCAAAAGGTTAGTAAAATCACCCAAAGGTTACTTGATCAATAATGGATTAATTAGCTATTTGACAGGCATATACGATCTCTCCATTTTGAAGGCTACCGGCTTGATAGGCCACCGGTTTGAAAACTGGTTCCTCAATGAAATCCAAACATGGCTCGATACACAGGCAGAAAGACATCATGTCTATTTTTGGCGCACTGCAGCAGGTGCCGAGGTTGATTTTGTTATAGCACTCGGCAATCACATCATTCCGTTTGAAATTACGTATTCTTCTCATATCGAAGTAAAGAAATTTAACAATTTGAAAAGCTTTATGCACAGTGCCTCAAGGGTCTCGCTTGGCATCTTTTGCTATATGGGGCCTCTGTCTTTTGATAAAGAAAGTAATATTCTATTTTTGCCTGCTTGGATGCTTTAAGCGGGCCAAGCAAATAAGTAGCCTGCCTACAGCTCAAGAAAAGTTAATATCCCAAGATATCATCAAGCTCAGCAATAAGCTTCTTTACACTAGCATAATTCTCAAACATGAATTTCTTGTGAAGCGCCAAAAGCTCCTCCAGATCCTGTTTTCTGGAAGCATATGTTGGGTTATCAGAAATAATCTTCGCTTCACGCGCGATTGCCAAGAGCATACTATACATGTTTCGAGGATTATACATGCTTACCAACCGCACAAGTGTGTCACGGTAGACAGCTACCGCCTCCCATTCGCGGGCATTGAAATTAAGCTTTTTCGCTTTTTTAAATTTTCTTAAATTCTTTAACGCAATCTCGCTCAAATTAAATTTGAATGTATCACCAAAATCGATAGCAGTAAAGGTATCAGTCTTTTCTTCGTAGAGAAGATTAACCCCTGCACGATCCCTATTGCCAATAAACGTATCAAACGCTACCAACACGGGAAGAAACGGGTGTTTTGCCATATTTCTCATGATAGCCAAATTAAGCCCCCGCTTTGAGCTTCTTTCATTCCTATTGCGCTGCTTGATATTAATCTGGTTTTTAAAAATACTCTTATCGATTTGCACGCCAGGAACAAAAGAGTGCAACGTGGCTGGTCGATCGGGGTAATGCTTATACTCCTTGCATTGGTCAGCAGGCACGATCTCTACATAATTACATCGTATATTCATTGACTCGGCCATTTTACTGCCCAAAACTTCAAGAACGCTCATAAAATGCTTGTGGAGAAGCACGCCATAACGCTGTTTGAGCAAGAAACGCTGACCATCCCTCCGACTGAATTCTACCATATCGCTGTGTATACCCGCAAATTTTCCCTCGTGCCGCAACTCTACGCATGACAGCCCCTGTAACGCTGCGTGAAAAGCCATACCTATTATGCTCACGCTAATATAATGCGTGCCAATTACGTGAAAACGCATCATCACTTTTCTCAATCATCAGCATTCCTAAAAAATTTCTCGAAAATTGCCACCATTTCCTGGACACCGTAGTAGTTCTCACGCAAACATTTTTTTCTTTCTCTGATATATTTTTTATACGATTTCGTGGCATCTTTGCAAAATGGCGTCGAAGGTGATAGCTCAGCCTGCTCGGTTAACTCTTGGAGCTTTCTCATCAAGCTTTGCAGTGAATGCATCTTTAATAACCGCTTAAGCGTTTTATAATAACTAAACAAGGCTTCAATTTCAGCACCATTGAATGAATCAGCGTTGGCTAAAATACCAGAAAGCTGCTTTACGCTTGCTTTACCAAAACTTGAACGGAGCGTTGCGCCGAAATCAATTGCGTAAAACCTGTCAGCGCGCTCATCATAGAGCAAATTAGCTCCATGACGCTTATTGCCAATAAAAGTATCAACCGCCATAATTTTGGGCAAATCTGGATGCAAGGCCATATTTTTAACGTGCTGATGCGTCAGCCCACATACTCCTTTGCCATTCTTACGTGTACAACGTAGATTAAAACTGACGTCGGCAAACCGCTTTACTGTTTTGACCTCAGCGCCAGGCATGAACGTGTGCAGCGTAGCGGGATACTTGGTAAGTTCAGCAAACGGACACTGCTCACGAGCTGCAACCAGGGATACACGGTTGCCCGGTATACCAACTGTTTGGGCAACATAGGCCCCAAAAGTCTCAACTACGGTCATAAACACCGCATGAACACCGCAAGCCATTCTCTGCTTTATGAGAAACTGGCTATTATCAGCACCCGATAACAAGTATATATTGCTATGACGATTTGACATATCACGAACATACGTCATCCTTCGCCAATCCATAGCTCGAGCAGCACAATGAAAAGAACTAAGCAAAGCAGTGATTAATATAATTTTTTTGTTATATATATTCATGAGCATATCTTATTAAGAAGGATTAATAATTTTTGTGAAGCATGGTAATTTACGTTTATAAGCTCCTTACATTGTTTTATGGTCCGATAAAGCGCCTTTTTTTTGCGGTGAGCTAACGAAGGTAGCACGATAGACATCCCAGTTTGCTCAAGAAATTTTTCAAACTGCGCGCGTAACGATGCTGGCGTATGCATCGCTAAAATTTTACGCAACGTATCACGGTAACTTCTTAACCCTTGCATCTCACGATCATTAAAAGCAACCCCGGCCTCAATCATCTCCTGAAGGTTTTCGATCGCTATATCGGCAAGGTTGACATAAAAGGTAACCGTAAAATCAATCGCATAAAAATGATCGTCATGTTTGTTATATATCAAATTGCTTGCGTGGCGATCGTAGTTGCCTATAAACGTGTCAAGCGCAGCTATAGGTGGTAAATCAGGATGCATTGCCATTCCTCTGATGGTTGTTTCTGTTAATCCCGTTTTAACCCTATTCTCCACATAACGTTGCTTCAGCCGAATGTCGATAGCGTCAAAGATTTTAAGCTTGGCTAACGTTTTGCCCTCAATATACGTATGGAGCGTTGCTGGCTGTTGCGCAAAATACTTGTGTTGACAGCTTTCCTGAGCAGGGATAATCTGAACATGATTGCACGGTATCCCGATCGACTCAGCGATAAATACCCCCAATGCCTCGGCAGCTGTCTTGGTAATATATCGTTGAGGAAACCCATCAAGCTGTTTGAGCATAAATCGCGTGTGACCCGCACCTAACAAAGAAACAACGCTACGCACGCGTATAATACGCTTTTCTAATGAGAGTGCTTCGCAGTTCATATGCGCATCTACCTGGAACACGCCAGCCGCTAAAGACGCAACGAAGTAGAATAATAATCTCATACCCATACCACTCCTCATCAAAACCTACCATACAACCTAGTGTTTTAAGCAGCAGCAAGACAAGACTTTGTTATATCTCTTTAGCGAAATAAGTAGTTAAGCACTTTTTACAAAATGATGCGTCAAAAATTTAAGACAAAAGAGGTCAATGCCATCCATGATTGACCCATGCTTAAGCCGATCATCAACCGTCGTAAGAAATGCATGAGCACGAACAAGCTCTTGAAGCGTATATGACCGCCAATCACGCTGCATAAAAGAGAAGGGCAAACGATACCCTTGCTTTGAGGCGCCTTTCAATTCCACAAATAGAACTGCTTGCCACAGCTGATCAGACCAGTAAGCCAGCCAAAACTCTTCTGGGTACATCATCGCATACCGAGGCCATGCCGATAAAAACCCGGCACGGTCTTTGGCTAATAAAAGCTGGCTGAGTAAAAAAAGCGAACGATCAACTGGCCACAGCCGCTCAAGCCACTGGTCAACAAAATCTTCACATCGCCGACCAAGCACTTCCTGGTAATGCGCTACCATACAAGCAGCATCAAGCGCCATATGCTTAAATTTTTTAAACACCTGCTGACAAAGCCTGTCGTCAACCAATTCTTTGTTATGTATAACAGAAAACAATAATGGGTAAGTGCTCGCAGTTATAGCTTCGTCCATTTCAATAACACAGGTCGTTGGCAAGCTATCGGTCGGCACCTCATCATAGGCAAAGCAAATTTTATGGGGTCCTTGATAGCGTACGAGGTACTCAAGAGTAAGCTGCCGCTGGCGAGCTGGCAATGCTGAGAGGTCTTTAATCCAAAGTAATGATTCAGTCAAAAAAGAAACCTCACAAAACGCCAAGAGCTTTTGATGACTCTCTGTCGAGCAGTCGAAAGAAACAACCTGACAACCCAGCAGTTCAGCAATGCGCTTTACCAAGAAATAACAGAAAAGGGGGCTTGCTGCTCCCCCTTTGAACAAAAAAACATGCTTGTCAGCAATTGCTGCTGCGAATGTTGCCCGAGCATACTGCCCGTCAACACTTAACAAACCAACCAAATTCACGGCCGCTCGTCAAGAACCATCTGCGCCGAAGAGAACATATAAGGAGACTGCTGTTGAGATACATAATAGTGCTCCTCGTTTGCATAAGCATCGTAAAAGAAAAACAGCTCATGTGCACCTTGCACGGCCAGAAGTCTCATTTCATCATAATCGCTCCAGCCAATTGGTGCACGCTCAGCGCTGCCCTGAATTTCAACGATTTTGCCCGAACGAGTAAGCACAAAATTATAATCAGCAGCCGTCACGCTATCTTCGGCAAAATCCATATCGAGCAAAGGCCCCTTATTGCCAAGGCCTACCGACACCGCTGCAAGCTCATCCTGCAGCAACGCCTGCTTGCCTAATATCCCCTGCGCTTGCCACCGCGCTTGGGCCGCGCGCAATGCCAAATAGGCACCCGTGATCGACGCCGTACGCGTGCCTCCATCAGCCTGCAAAACATCACAATCAATAAAGATCGTTTGTTCGCCAAGCACACTCAGATCGGTAACCGCACGAAGCGATCTACCAATCAAACGAGATATTTCGATGACCCTGCCACTTCGCCTATTGGCGGTTATTTCACGTACCGTACGCATTGGCGTCGCACTAGGAAGCAAAGAATATTCAGCCGTTAGCCAGCCCATCTTTTTACCTCGTAAAAAGTGGGGAACGCCATTCTGAAGGGTAACGGCGCATAATACCTTTGTGTTACCTATCTCAAAAAGTGTAGACCCAGCCGCATAGGGATATATACCATAGGTGACCTTAAGCGGTCTTAACTGATCGTAAGAACGGTTTGCGGTACGCAAACCGGCTGCCATTTTTTGCATAAGGGTTTCTTCCCTATACCAGTTTTAAACGGATTCGACCACTTTCCGGATCGTAATCGGTAATTTCTACCATTACTTTATCGTCAAGCTTCGTAGAACGCAAGAGCTTTTCTTGATCTTGACGTGGGATTGTTGATACGTGCACAAGGCCGTCAAGACCTGGTACCAACTCAACAATCAAGCCAAAGTCAGCAATACGCCTTACGGTACCTAAATACTGCGTTCCGCGCTCAACATCGCCTCCCAACAGCTTAACCCAGTTCACTGCTTGGTCAAGCTTCGGACCAGGCTGCCCAAAGATTTTTACTAATCCCGTATCTTCAATATCTATCGTCGTCGCAGTCTTTTCGGTTATTTCACGAATAACCTTGCCGCCCGTACCGATAATCGCCCCTATTTTTTCTTTAGGAACTTTAACCATAACAACACGCGGTACAAGTGGGGATAATTCAGCACGGGGTGCCGTCATAACTTTTTGCATCTCCTGAAGAATATGCAAGCGTGCCTTGCGCGCCTTCTCAAGCGCCATTTCAAAAACTTCACGCTTAAGGCCACCCTTATGCTTAATATCCATCTGGACGGCAAGAATACCATCAGCCGTTCCAGCTACTTTAAAGTCCATAAGGCCAAAAGCATCTTCACTACCTGAAATATCAGTCAGCACCTGAAACGCATTTGCTGGACTCCTTAAAAGGCCCATGGCGATTCCACTTACCATCTTTCGAATAGGGACGCCTACGTCCATTAAAGCCATGGTAGAACTGCACACGGTTGCCATTGAGGTGGAGCCATCAGACTCAAGAATATCCGCAACAATGCGAATGAGATAAGGAAACTCTTCTTTTTTTGGCAAAACCTGCGTAATGGCCGAAGCAGCAAGATGCCCATGGCCCACGTCACGCCTGCTCGGTGCACGCATAGACTTTACTTCCCCCACCGAGAAAGGCAGAAAATTGTAATGCAATAAGAACATACCATCAGGGCGCTCATCCATGAGACCTTCAAAGCGGAAGCCGCCTTCGGAACCGCCACCAAGTGTCGCACTCGCCAATGCCTGCGTACGTCCGCGCGTAAATAAAGATGATCCGTGAGCAAACGGCAACAGACCAACCTCAACACTGATAGGCCGCACGGTATCAAAGCTACGCAAATCGAAGCGCTGGTTCATCGTAAAGCAAAGCCGGGTAATCTGCTCACGCCATACCTCGTCAAACACGTAGGTTAAAAACGTTTCAGAAACCTTATTTGCTTCAACCTCTTGTGCATGGGTGGTCAAAAAAGCCTTATGTACGGCTTCTTCAACTTCCTGACGCGCTACTTTATCAACATTAAAAAAGCGCTTTGCCTGGTCTTCGGTTATATAAGCCTCAGCACGCTGCTTCCACAAATCCCAATCAAAATGATCAACGACATGCTCTTTAACAACACTCAGCTCACGCTGAATAGTATTCTGCCACGTAACCTGCTTCTTGAGCTCCTCGTGACCCATAAAAAGCACATCAATAAACTGGGACTCGGTAATTTCTTGAGCAGAGCCCTCTACCATGCACACACCATCATGTGTACCCGCAACAACGATCCGGACATCCGACTCGAGCGTCTGCGGATAGAGCGGATTTACGACCCATTGGCCTTGAACTCGCCCAATTTCAACAACCCCCACGGGCTCAATAAATGGTATCTTCGACGTTGTTAACGCTATAGAGGTCGCCAGCAACGCAAGCGTTTGTGGCATGTGTTCTTTATCTACCGAATAAACGGTAACTAACACTTGCACCTGATTAAAATAATTAGGCGGAAATAATGGCCGTATCGCACGGTCAATTAAGCGCGCGGTAAGAACCTCTTTGTCAGTAAATTTGCCTTCGCGCTTAAAATAGCCACCAGGAATTTTACCTGCTGCAGAAAAGAGCTCCCGATAATCGACGGTAAGCGGCAAAAACCCTGGAAATTCTTTAGAAGGCGCCGAGACAACGGTAGCCAAAACAACCGTTCCTCCATGCCGCACCCACGCCGAGCCATCCGCCTGCTGCGCAAACTTACCGAGCGTAACCTCGTATTCCCCTAACTTGAATGTTTTTTCTACCATTACTATAAACCTATCTCTACAAGATTAATTAACTCTATGCCGCAGGGATCCTTCCTAAGCCTAAGCACGAAGCGCTAACCGCCCAATCATGCTTTGATACGCTTTTTTATCCGTACGCTCAAGATAGCGCAAAAAGCGACGGCGCTGGCCTACCAACTGCATCAAACCGCGACGCGAAGCATAATCTTGCTTGTGCCGCAGAAAGTGCTTATTAAGTTGGTTAATACGCTCCGTCAACAGCGCTACCTGAAGCTGCACCGATCCCGTATCGTGCTCATGTATATGATACTCTGTCATTAATTGCTTTTTACGTTCCGACGTAATCATGCATCAAACCTCTATTAAGTGTATCCATAACGTTGTCATGGTAGGCGCGAGCGGAATTGAACCGCTGACCCCTGCTACGTCAAAGCAGTGCTCTGCCCCTGAGCTACGCGCCTGATGTTTATCATGCCGCAGAAACATGGTTCTCTTGCGGCACGTTTTCTAAATACTTTTCCCTAAAGGACTTAATCCCTGTCCCTGCAGGAATAAGCTTACCTATAATAATATTCTCTTTTAATCCATAAAGATAGTCAACTTGCCCTGCCATTGTCGCTTCTGCCAAGATTCGTGTTGTTTCTTGGAATGATGCAGCCGAGAGGAAGCTTTCAGTTCCCAAGGAAGCAAGCGTTATCCCCATCAGCATAGGCTTTGCCACTGCCACGCGCTTGTTTTCAGCACCCAACGCAGCATTGACCATTTTAAAGTGCATCTTATCAACACGATCGCCTATCAAGAAGTCAGTATCGCCTGGGTCAACAATACGGACTTTACGCATCATCTGGCGCACAATAAGCTCAATATGCCTATCATTAATATCAATACCTTGAAGCCGATAAATTTCCTGAATCTGATTAACCAGGTATCGCTGCAAGGTGTCAGGCCCCAATATACGCAAGATATCATGGAGCACTGGCGTACCCGACGTTAACGGGTCACCGGCACTAACCTTATCACCATTAACAACGTTAATTTGCTTGCCACGCGGTACAAAATAATCGTATGACTCATCACCATTTACCACCGAGACCTTACGCATACCCCGATAAATACCACCAAAGACCACTTCGCCATCAATATCTGATAAGATAGCTGGATCTTTAGCAATTCGCGCTTCAAAGAGCTCGGCAATCCGCGGCAGACCACCGGTAATATCGCGCGTTCGGGATAATTCACGTGACATCTTAACCAAAATATCACCGACAGCAACCTGTTGACCAGCAGTAACATTGACCTGGCAGCCCGGCGGTATATAATAGTGAGCGACCTCGTCGCCCTCCTCATTGGTAATACCAAGTGCTGGCTGGTACTTATCACCTTTGTGATCAAGAACAACGCGCGTCGATCGGTTACTCGTTTCGTCAAAACGTTCCTGAATCGTTACGTTTTCCACCAAATCGTTATACTGGACCTTGCCAGCGTACTCAGTAATAATTACTTTACTGTGCGGGTCCCATTCAGCAAGCCGCGTTCCCGCGGTCACTAATTGCCCTTCATCAACGAGCAATAATGAACCATACTCAAGATTATGCCGCTGCAACTCACGACCGTCAGCCGAGAGTATAGCAAGACGGGCCTTACGGCTCATAATAACCGTTTGATTATCCCGATTTTTAACCGTTCGCAAATTACGCAGTTGAATCACCCCAGGACGTTTGGCAACAAAGTGGGATTGCTCCGTCAGCGTAGCCGTACCCCCAACGTGGAACGTTCTCATCGTAAGCTGCGTTCCCGGTTCACCAATCGACTGCGCAGCAATAATACCCACCGTGGTGCCGATGTCAACAATACGGCCCTTCGACAAGTCTAAGCCATAACAGAGCGCGCAAACACCACGTTTAGCCTGGCATACGAGCGTAGAGCGCACTTTAATTTTGCTCACTGCCGATTCACTCAATTTTTCAATACGCTCACGGTCAATAACATCACCCTGATTAAGCAAGAGCTGTCCGGTAAGCGGGTCCTTAACATCTGCCGCGGTTACCCGTCCGTAAGCACGTGTCAACAATGGGTAAATAATGTCACCTGACTCCTGCAAGTCCTCAAGCTCAATATACCCGAGCGTCTTACAATCATACGTAAGGACGACGGCATCATGCGCTACGTCAACAAGGCGTCGGGTGAGGTAACCTGAGTTAGCAGTTCTTAATGCTGTATCAGCCTGGCCTTTACGAGCACCGTGTGTCGAAATAAAGTACTCAAAAACACTTAAGCCGTCCTTAAAGTTACTTTTAACGGGCGTTTCCATAACCTCGCCCGTCGGCGTCGACATCAGACCACGCATACCGACTAACTGCTTTATTTGTTCCTTAGAACCCTTAGCCCCTGACTCAAGCATCATAAAAATAGGGTTAAACGCCTGGTTTTCTTTATCCTCATTGACAAATGCGCTGCGATCCTGCTTTTCAAGGTCCTGGGCCATATTTACCGCCACCTCATTGGCAGCATGATACCAAAGCGCAATAACCTTGCTGTACCGCTCACCATTGGTAATAACACCTTCGCGGTAGAGCTGTTCAATCCGAGCGACCTCTTTTTCAGATCTACGAATAATTTCATCTTTACGCGAAGGAATCAGTAAGTCATCAATAGCAAATGAAATACCAGCCATGGTCGAGTGGTAAAAACCAAGCTTCTTAATCTTATCGAGACTTTTTACCGTTGCCTCAGCGCCAAAGACATGATAAATACGCTCAACCATTTTACTTAAATCGCTCCGCGTCATAACCTTATTGACGAGCTCAAACGGCGCACCGCTTGGCAACGCCTCGTAGAGCAAGACCCGCCCGACGGTCGTGTCAATCAGCGCTCCGGTCGCTAAGCGAACCTTAATACGAGCGTGAAGTGCAATCTTGCCAACTTCATATGCGGTAATAACCGCTTGCGTAGAAGCAAAGACCATTCCTTCCCCAGGAACCTGGCAACGCACCTTGGTTAAATAGTGGAGGCCAAGAACCATGTCTTGTGTTGGCACGGTAAGCGGGCGACCATTAGATGGTGACAAAATATTCTTAGTTGACAAGCACAAATCGGCCGCCTCTTTGATAGCCCATTGGCTCAATGGTACGTGTACGGCCATCTGGTCACCGTCAAAGTCAGCGTTAAATGCCTGACAGACAAGCGGATGTATCTTGATAGCCTTCCCATCAACGAGAATCGGATAAAAGGCCTGGATACTGAGGCGGTGAAGTGTTGGCGCACGATTTAAAAGAACAGGATGATTCTTGACAACCTCTTCAAGCATATCCCATACTTCTGGCACTAATTCTTCAACCATCCGCTTGGCAACGCGCAGGTTGGGAGCCAGCCCGCGCTCAAGCAACGCTCCATAAATATGGCATTTAAAAAGTTCAAGCGCCATTGCCTTCGGAAGCCCGCACTGGTCAAGCTTGAGCTCGGGATCAACCACAATCACCGAGCGACCAGAGTAGTCAACACGCTTACCCAGTAAGTTTTGCCTAAAGCGCCCCTGCTTGCCGCGAAGCATCTCGCTCAGCGACTTGAGCGGCCGCTTATTCGAACCGCGAACAGGCTGGCCTCGACGCCCGTTATCAATAAGAGCGTCTACTGACTCCTGCAACATTCGCTTTTCATTTTTTATAATAACGGAAGGCGCTTCTATTTCAATCAGTCGTTGGAGACGAATATTCCGGTTAAGCACACGCCGGTAGAGCTCATTTAAGTCCGAGCTTGCAAAGCGACCGCCCTCAAGAGGGACCAATGGCCGCAAATCGGGAGGCAACACCGGCAAAATGGCCAATATCATCCACTCGGGCCGCAAATTACCTTGCATCAGCCCTTTAAAGACTTTCATACGGCGCATAATTTTATGGCGAATAGCCACCGATGTCGTTTTAGCGTAATCTTCAGACAGCTTGCGTACCTCAAGATTCAAATCCATCAAGACCAAAAGCTGCCTGACACCCTCAGCGCCCATCTCAGCGTAGAACTGGTCATCTTGGGGATGCAAATCTTTATAATTTTCATAATCGCCGGACGAGAGCAAAGTTTTGCGCGGGTAAGGCGACTTGCCCTGATTAACCACCAAGTATGCATCAAAATAAATCGCACGCTCAAGGTCCTTGATTGGCATATCCAATACCAAGCTCAAATAGCTGGGAACCCCCTTTAAGTACCAGATATGACAGACCGGTGATACAAGCTGTATATGCCCCATCCGCTCTCGTCGAACACGCGCCTGTATAACCTCTACGCCGCATTTTTCGCACGTAATCCCCCGGTGCTTCATGCGCTTGTATTTGCCGCAATTACATTCCCAATCTTTGACCGGGCCAAAAATGCGCGCGCAAAAGAGCCCATCGCGTTCCGGTTTAAGCGTACGGTAATTAATCGTTTCTATCTTTTTAACTTCACCATATGATAATGATTTAATCTTTTCCGAAGAAGCAAGGCTAACCTTAAAAGCGTTAAACTGGTTAGCCTGAATATATTCTCTAAATCTCTCAAGAATCGAATTACTCACTAACGTCCTCCTTGCCACTCTTAAAGAGATCAACGCGCACGCCTAAGCTTTGCAGCTCTTTAATCAATACATTAAATGACTCTGGTATGCCTGGCTCCGGAACATCCTCGCCACGTACGATCGCTTCATATACCTTATGGCGACCCGCAACGTCATCTGACTTCACCGTAAGCACCTCTTGCAAGGAATAAGAAGCCCCATATGCCTCAAGTGCCCATATTTCCATTTCACCAAAACGCTGACCACCCATCTGCGCTTTACCACCGAGTGGTTGCTGCGTCACTAATGAGTACGGTCCGACCGATCGAGCGTGCAGCTTATCATCAACCATGTGATTAAGCTTCATCATGTAAATCGAGCCGACGGTAACCGATTGATCGAAATACTCATTGGTACGCCCATCGCGCAGCCTAAAGGTTCCTGTTTGTGGTAAATCAGCTTCGGCTAATAAAGGCCGTATATCGCCTTCAAACGTTCCACCATCAAAAACAGGGGTTCTGTACAAGACACCATAAGCCGCCGTCCTGCGCGCAAGCTCAAGAATTCCTTCTTTGCCATAGGTAGCGTCATATGATTTGATAAGCTCACTGCCATAATATTTCTCAAGCAGCTTTTTTACCTCGCCATAACGAGCAGCTTCAAGCATATGACCCACGCCCTTACCCAACGTGCGCCCCGCCATGCCCAATATCGTCTCCAAAATTTGGCCCACGTTCATACGTGATGGGACGCCTATCGGATTGAGCACAATATCAACCGCGGTGCCGTCATCAAGAAACGGCATATCTTCCCGAGGTACAATAATCGAGACTACTCCCTTGTTGCCATGGCGCCCGGCCAGCTTATCGCCCGCCTGGATCGCCCGCTTCATCGCAATATATACCTTAACCATTTTGATAACGCCAGATGGTAATGGATCCCCGCGCTTGAGCTTTTCAACTTTTTCTTCCTGCAAGCCCGCAAGTATCCTTAACTGGTTATCAAACGTCGCCTTAAGGTCATCAAGCAGCGTATTTACCTTCTTTTCAGTTGACCGCAAAACGATAAGCTCATCAAAAGCCAGCTCAGCTAGCTTGGCAGCGTCAAAAAGCTTTTTGGCCAACAGCTTTGCAGAGACCTTGCCCTGTGGCTCTTTTTCGTGAAGCTCAGCAACAAATTTTTGACTTACCATTTTCTCAAGCGAGCTTCGGTACATCTCAAACTCTGCCTGCAGCCTGTTGGTTTCCTGGGTAACAAACTCTTTGTATCGCTTATCCTTACGAGCGCCACTACGCGAAAATATTTTAACATCAATAACGGTGCCCTCAATGCCTGGTGGTACGCGCAAGGAAGTGTCCCTCACTTCACGTGATTTTTCACCAAAGATTGCTCGCAAGAGCTTTTCTTCAGGAGAGTATTGAACATCGCCCTTGAGCGTCACTTTACCAACCAAAATATCGCCCGGCCGCACCCGCGTGCCAATACGCACAACACCATCCTCGTCCAAACCGACAAGAGCCGATTCGCTTACGTTAGGAATATCACGCGTAATCTCTTCAGGGCCAAGCTTCGTTTCACGAGCATCGGCAACGTACTCATCAATGTGTACTGAGGTAAAAACATCCTCAGCAACGAGTCGCTCATTAAGAACAATAGCGTCCTCAAAGTTATAGCCGTTCCACGGCATAAACGCTACGAGCAAGTTGGCACCGAGCGCGAGCTCACCTCTGTTAATCGATGCTGCATTCGTCAACAAATCACCTGCTCGAACCTGATTCCCTTGCTGGACAATTGGCGTCTGGTGAATCCAGGTGCTATAACTTGAGCGTTGGAATTTTCTCAGATGGTAGATATCAACACCTTGGGAAATCCACTCATCCGTATTTTTAAAATCTGATTCATGAGCGCGGACAACAATCTTATCAGCTGAAACATAATCTACCACGCCATTACGCCGTGCTGCGACGCAAGCACCCGATCCACGCGCAATTTCCTTCTCCATGCCCGTTCCAACGGTAGCCGGCTGCGTTCTAATAAGCGGTACTGCCTGACGCTGCATATTAGCACCCATTAAGGCACGGCTCGCGTCATCGTGCTCCAAAAAGGGAATAAGCGCCGTTGCTACGGAAACAAGCTGTTTAGGCGACAAGTCAACAAAGCTGATCTGTGCTGCATCTACGTACTGGAAATTGCCATGGTGACGCGCGACCACTTCTTTCTGCTTAATTTTTTCGCCATCTTTAACCGCATCCGCCTGCGCAATATATTGGCTACTTTCTTCAAAAGCGTCCAAGAAAACAACCTTATCTTGTACCTTTTCTTCAATCACCGGGCGATAAGCCGTTTCTATAAAGCCAAGGTCGTTGACCACCGCATACGTTGCCAGCGATGAGATCAAACCAATCGTCTGGCCTTCTGGTGTCTCGATCGGACATATACGACCATAGTGGGAATTATGCACATCGCGGATCTCATAAGTTGCCCTATCTTTGAGCACGCCACCAGGCCCGAGGGCCGACAGCCTCCGCTTATGCGCAATTTCAGCAAGCGGGTTTGTTTGATCCATCGACTGCGATAACTGGCCCGTGCCAAAAAACTCACGCAGAACAGCGCTCAATGGCTTAACATTCAAGAAATCCTGAGGCATCAAAGCGCTATGCGTTTCTTGGAGCCTAAACCGCTCCCTCACGATCCGCTCTATACGCAAAAGCCCTAAATACACCTGATTGGTTAACAGTTCGCCTACAAGACGCACGCGGCGATTGCCCAAGTGGTCAATATCGTCAAGCTCGCCCTCACCCCGCTCACGCAAGTTAATGAGATACGCAATCGTCGCAAGTATATCCTCGCGGGTAAGCGTGAGCACATCATCAGGAATTGAAAGGCCGAGCTTCCGATTCATTCGAATACGGCCTACCTTGGTTAAGTCATAGAGCCGCGAATTAAAGAATAGGTTCTCAAGGTGCTCTTTCGCCTCTGCAACCGAAGCACCATCGCCAGGCCACATTTTTGCATGCAACTCACGAAGGGCTTCTTCTTCAGAAAACGTTTTATCCTGGCTCAAGGTCAAGACAATGGTAGGCTGCAAGACATAGCCCGCCGAAGCAATAAGGTCAATCGTCAAGCTTTTATATTTCGTAAGCTCATCAAGTACTTCTTGCGTAAGCGTTGCTCCCGTCTCAAGAATGATCTGACCGGTAATAGGATCAACAACGTCGGCACCGATGACACGATTGAGCACATGGCTCTTACGCAAAATTAAGCGATCGATGCCTGCCTTTTTAAGGCGCGCAACAATCTCTTTGGTAATACGCTTCCCGATAAAATTTTCTTCATTCTCAAGCTCGGTCATGCCCGCTTCAATGCGCGTTCCCATAACGGCATCATCAAGCCTCTGGCTATACTCACCGTGCTCCATGATAATGCGATCAAATCGGTAAAAGAGCGGAACAATCTTATCGCGCTCAATGCCCAGCGCCTGCAAGAACGTTGTTACGAGAAGCTTCTTTTTCTTATCGATACGAACATAGAGGAAATCATTGCTATCAAATTCAAAATCAAGCCACGACCCCCGCATAGGAATTATTCGCGCAAGATAGTAGGGCTTGCCGCGAATATCCTTGACTCGCTTGCTGTGTGAAAAGATAACCCCCGGCGAACGATGCAACTGGCTCACAATGACGCGATCAACGCCATTAATTAAGAACGTCCCTAGGTTGCCTAAAAGAATCTGGCCGTTCTCCTCGTAAAGATCGACCATAACAGGTACATCAGCAAAGAAAATATCCTGCTCTTTAATATCCCGAACGACCTTTTGGCCTCCCTCAGGTTGATCCCAGGTAATAAGCTGCATGGTCACACGCAACGGCATTGAGAAAGTTTGCTCACTCGAACGGCACTCATCAAGTGTTAATGGCAACTTAATCGTAACCCGCGACAAGCAATTTGGGCACGCTTTATAGCGAGCCGTTCGCTTATGGCAAAAGGTACATGTATGCGCATCATCCAAGCGTGAGCAATCCGACTTTTTGCATGAAGTACATGACCATGTATAGCGGTTGACAATTCCCGCAAGCTTCCCACAGGTGCACGCCCATTGACCAAGCTCATAGCTCACGTACTCAAGGGACATCTTATCATTATAATCTATCGGAAAAATATCCCTAAAGACTTTCTCAAGCCCTATCGCTTTCCTTTCTGCTGGCAAATAGTCAAGCTGCACAAACTCATTAAACGAGCGTGACTGGATCTCAATTAAATTAGGAACAGGAACTATATCTTTGATCTTACCAAATGATCTACGAATAGTCTCATTACGTGCAAGCAAGCTAGGCATCAAATCTGCTCCTCGTATAACCAAAATTATGTACTATGTATAGCTGATTGATGAAGCCTGCTTATGTCAGTTTAACTTTGGCACCAGCAGCCTCAAGAGTTTCCTTCATTTTTTTGGCATCATCTTTAGATGCTGCTTCAGCCAACACGGATGGTACGTTATCAACAAGCTCACGTGCTTGCGTCAAGCCGAGGCTGCTGTTAACTTGGCGAAGCGCTTTAATGACGTTAATCTTATTAGCACCAACGTCAATAAGCTCAACCTTGTACTCGCTCTTTTCTTCTTCTTTCTTGGCACCGGCTTCAGCAGCAGGAGCAGCAGCTGCTGCTGCTGGCATCGCAGCAGAGACGCCAAATACGCCCTCGAGTGATTTAGTAAGCTGTGCAAGCTCAAGAGCTGTTAATCCGCTAATATCATTAACTAATTGTTCGATTTTGGTTGACATAGCATTCTCCGTATATCTTAAAAGAACTTTTACCTTACCTATGATTGTTTCTTTTCAGCTGCCATACTCAATACCCACAGCAAGCGCGCAAGCACTGCATGAAGAAGATTAACATGGCGCGTTAATGGTGCTTGTACCGCAGCACAAACCTGAGCAGCTAAGACAGGGCGCGCTGGCAATAGAGCAAGAAATTTAATCATTTCTTTATCAATAATGCGCGACTCAAAAGACCCGGCAACAAGAGCAACTTTTTCATTTTCTTGCGCGACCGACCAGAGTACTTTGGCAACCGCTGGCGACTCGCCCATGGCAAACACAATGGCAATCTGCCGCTTTAAGTAGGGCGCCAATTCCTGCATGCCTGGTATATCGTGGGCGACAATCTTAGCAAGCGTATTTTTAGCAACACGCATCTTGCCCTTGTGTTCCCGTAAATTTCTTCTGAGCTGCTGTAGTTGACTAACCGTAAGCCCTTGCACGCCTACAAGAAACGTTGCCTGGCTCTTGCGAAAGTCACCGCGTAACGATTCCACAACAAGCTCTTTTTCGTTACGATTCATATCTTATATCCTTAAAAACTTGTTAGTGTATCTCGTCAAGGCTCACGGGAATACCCACGCCCATCGTAGAAGACACGGTCACTTTTTTAATAAATACCCCTTTAGCCGTTGGCGGTCGTGAAGCAGCAAGCGCTTTTAAGAATGCCTGTAAGTTATCCTTCAGTTTCTCAGGGGCAAATGAAACCTTGCCAAAAGCAAAGTGCACAATACCACTCTTATCGTTCTTAAAGAAAAGCCTGCCCTTCTTGAGGTCACTCACTACACCAGCAACATCAAAGGTCACCGTTCCCGATTTTTTGTTGGGCAACAAGCCACGAGGACCAAGAATTTTAGCGACCTTACCGACCATGCCCATCAAGTCAGGTGTCGCAACCGCGTAATTAAAATCCATCCAACCGGATTCTATTTTTTCAATAAGGTCTTCAGCACCAACATAATCAGCGCCTGCTTTCTGCCCCGCCTCAGCAGCATCTCCCTTGGCAAAAACAAGTATTTTTACCTTTTTCCCCGTACCATGCGGGAGCATGACCGAACCGCGAACCACTTGCTCGCCCTTTTGGGGGTCAATGCCAAGATTCACATCGACGCTCACTGTTTCGTCAAAACGGGCGTACGCCAGCTCTTTTACCTTGGCAACACTTTGCCCAAGAGAAAGGCCAGGGCCGTGCTTTATCCCCGTTGTTGCCTCACGTGCTTTTTGATACTTTTTTCCATGATTATCCATCGGCATAGCCCTTTTGCCTATTCAATTTCAACGCCCATGCTGCGGGCCGTGCCTGCAACAATGTTTTTTGCCTGTTCAAGATCGATCGTATTAAGATCAGCAAGTTTTGCCTTCGCTATCTCTTCGATATCTTTTTGCGAGAGCCTGCCTACTTTTTGCTTATTAGGCACCGAAGAGCCCTTAGCTAAGTTCAACTTTTTCTTAATCAGCTCAGCAATGGGTGCGCTTTTGACAATAAAAGTGAACTTTTTATCAGTATAGACGGTAACAAGAACGGGTACCGTCTGACCCTTCCTATCTGCAGTACGAGCGTTAAATTGCTTACAAAAATCCATGATGTTAACTTGCTGCTGCCCAAGGCAAGAACCCACCGGTGGCGCTGGAGTTGCCGCCCCCCCGGGCAGTTGCATTCGTATGCGTGCTTTAACTTCTGCCATAAAAAATTATCCCTTCTATCGCTTAACCTGATCGAAGCTCAATTCGACCGGCGTCATTCTGCCAAATATACTTACCATCACCGTAAGCTTTTCGCTTTCCTCATTGACCCTATCAACAAGGCCTACAAAGCCAGCAAACGGGCCTCCTCTAATTTCTATTTCTTTTCCAACTTCAAGTTCATGCTTTTGCGTCGGCACGACAACAGCACCGCTCACTTGTGCCTGAATACGCTCAACCTCTTTTGATGAAAGGGCTACCGGTTCCTTGCCACCCAAAAACCGTAATACGCGTTGCCTGCTACTTACCAAGCGAAATGCTTCAGGCACAGGCTCAAGTTCAATAAGAACGTACCCAGGAAAAAGCTGTTGGTCACGCATAGCGTCACCAACCTCAAAAAACTGCTTCATTTTGGCCGAAGGAATTAAGATTTGGCCAAACAAGTCCTGCAGCCCTGTTTCTTCGATACGTTTGAGAATATCTGCTTTAACTTGCTCTTCATATCCAGCATGAACCTGGACAACATACCAGCGTTTCATTGTCCCCTAAATCCCTACACAGTGTACGTAAAAATGTACTTAGCCAGCGCTTTTATAGCTTGGTCTATGCCAAAAACAAATATGGTAAAAAATAAAACAAGAACCAGCGTTACTATAGTAGAACCAATGAACTCCTCAACCGTAGGCCACTCAATTTTTAGAAATTCAGCTTTCACTTGCCCAAGAAATTCGACTGCGTTCTTTATCGTACCGTTCAACAAGCACCTCTTTATGTGTTAATAGTATCCACGTTATGGCAGGCCAGGAGGGATTCGAACCCCCAACCCGCAGATTTGGAGTCTGCCGCTCTACCGTTAGAGCTACTGGCCTGTAGAACTTATTTCGTCTCCTTATGTCCCACATGCTTACGGCAGCGAGGGCAGTATTTGCTCAACTTTAACGAGCCAACCGTTCGCTTCTTGCCCACCACTTGTGAGTAATTACGCTCCTTGCATGTTTCACATGCTAGATGAGTCGTCACCCTATTTTTTGCCATCTTGTGCCTGCACCTTTGCGTGTCTTGCTTATGGAGCCCGCGACCGGACTTGAACCGGTGACCTCTCCCTTACCAAGGAAGTGCTCTACCAACTGAGCTACGTGGGCTTACGTATATTCCTTATTTCCCTGCGCTCATGTGCGAGCAAGGGCCCAAGCATCTTTCATGCTCACTTTCTAGTTAGTGTAATTGAAAAAAAAGAAAAAAACAAATTAACTATGGAGCTGGCGACTGGACTTGAACCAGCGACCTGCTGATTACAAATCAGCTGCTCTACCAACTGAGCTACGCCAGCGTACACCTTTGTATCCATAATTCTTTGTTCTTGGTGCGGGAAACGGGACTCGAACCCGCAACCTACAGCTTGGAAGGCTGCCACTCTACCAATTGAGCTATTCCCGCATTTCCTAGTTAGATTAATGTATTTTCCTACTTATTGCAAGCTGGACTGCTTAAGCTCAGGGCCGGCTCATCTAAATTTGATTGACAATTAATTCCAAAGTGCTAGGTTGCCAGCAAGACAGCTTTCGAAGACATTTGATACTGATGTACTTATCAACCAATGGCTGGGCTCGTTTGAGCAAGTTAAGCGCCAAACTTTTGATGGTCGCTACATTTTGAGGAGCATTACCTTTTCGAATTCTCGATTGATCATCATTAAAGCAAACATCGAGTACCCAATGCATCGAATTCTCTATTAACCAGTGACTTCTTGCGGCGCGCAATATTCTTTCTGCTGATGCAGGAATACTTGTTATGTAGTAACGTTTTTCTATAGTCTTATTCTTACCAATCAATCGCTCTGCTTGTATACAGGCAATGCTCTTTAGTGAGACCCAATCATTCTTTTTAGAAAGCCAGCCTATTTGATCGGTTGTTGTACAAGTCCTAATCTCAATTCGACCATGCCCTTTTTCTGTTTCTGAAAATGTATCATGCTTAATATTGATATATTTTGATTCGCTTTCTATTTCAAAGAAAGTTTTTATTTCTTCAAGAAGATCGCCTTGATTGCCCTTTACATTAAGCAAATAATCCCCTTTTTTGTCAATAATCTTTTGAGCAATTTTTTTCTGGGTCCCTATTGCATCAATCGTCACTATCGCACCGCAGATATCAATTAAGTCCAAGAGCTGCGGGATAGCCGTTATTTCATTCGATTTTCCTTCTACCTTTTTTTGACAAAGGACCATTCTAACATCTGTCGCAAATGCATTGACTAGATAAAGAGGCTCTTTATCTTCTGTTTCACCCTGATCAAAGCTTCTTTTTGTCACTTTCCCATCTATGGCTACTGTTCTTGCATCATCAGTGTCTCTGTTATCCCTTACTGATGCTACTAAATCGCTTACCCATTTTACAAATATTTTAGAAAACTCATTAGGATCAAGTGCTCTAAAAAATCTCCTTAACGTATCATCGCTTGGTACCCCATTTTCAAATGGTAGATACTTTTTAAGTATGTCTAATCGAGCTTTTCCGTAGTATTCGATATCTTTCCAACCCTCGCACCCACTTATAACCCCTACCAGAGTTAAAAAAAGAATATCTGCCATTGAATGCAGTTTTCCTCTTTCAATTCTTGGGTCTTCTAGTTCACCTATATAATCCAAAAAACTAATATTTCTGTCTTCCATCTTGGTTCTCCCGGTTTTTTTGAGAACCATTATATCTTAGTTTTTTAATTTTTTAAGTGAGCCGGCCCTGGCTTAAGCTTAACGGGAGAGGGAAAGTTGTTGGCCACCAACCTCCCGCTATCTATCTAAATTAAAGAAAATTAAGAAATCTTACGAATATCGCCGTTTCACCTAATTGTCCTGCTTACTCGACGACCTGCCGGGAAACAAAATATCTCCGTTCTTTTTGGAGCGCCTCCGCGGCGAGCGGCAGGACTTAGTCCTGCACCAATCGATTTGGTCTCTGCTGCTCAACATGCTGCATTTATTGCTTGTTAATGTGCCATACCCATGTGGGGGCACATGGCTAGGCACTTTCGCATTCACCTCCGGTGAAGAATTCAATAATCCTTTTAATAAATAGTTTCCAAAACAATGGATAAATAAAAGAAAAGCCTCATTAGGCTCTACGAATAGCCCGACGCATGCGTCCCTGGCTCTGTAGCGTAGAGAAGGAGCAGCATGCAAGGTGCAGTAGTTAGGGCCGTTCCAAGGGTCCAGGGAACCGTGGCGCATAGGTTGCAAGGGGGGTTTGCGATAACCCCGCCTTGCCGCTGGCCGCGGAGGGCCATTCAGTGCTCGCCGCACAGACAGTAAATTAGCCTTGCTACTCAATGCATGATCATATTCCAAGGACCTTGGTTACAGAGTGCAGAGAGATTTTGGGATACCTTTGCCGCGGTCAGCATGGGCCATTCATGCTCGCGCATAGACGTTAATTCCGATTTAATCGCGCCAAGCAAGTGATTTTACCCTAGCGTTTTATTCTAACGAAAAAGAGAGGAGCCATCTTTCGACAACCCCTCATCAACAAACTAAATATAAGGGAAAACTGAAAACTACCATGCCTTACGCACGTTGCCGCTACCAGTAACCCGCTTCTCTAGGCATGGGTTACCTCGATAGAAAACATTTCCGCTTCCGGAGATTTTGACGGTCAATTTATTCGTTGCGTTTACTTCTACATTACCTGATCCGGTAAGCAGTACCCGACCAGCTTGAGCAACTAAATCAAGGACATTAACATTGCCACTGCCAGTAAGCTCAACGCTGACCTCTTCTGCACTACCTCGAGCATTTATTTTACCAGATCCTGTTAGGTCTATTTCAAGCTTATTAACACGCACTGAGGGAAGTAAAATATCACCACTACCGCTTAAAAAAGCAGAAAATGAATCGCCCTCAACCTTATTAATCTCTATTTTACCCGCGCCTGCCAGAACAACATTCTTAAGAGCGGGTACCTTAATGTGTACCTCAATTTCTCGACTCCTCATACCATGGTCACAAAAACGACGCCCACCTTTGCGACATAGCGACTTTTCTTGAATCTTTAATACGCCGTTTTCAACGGTCATAATAATACGACTAAGATCTTCCTTGTTCCCCTTGAGCATAATAGCCTGAGGTTCACCCACCGTAATAAAGACATTTGCCGACGTCATCGACTTTACACCCGTAAATGCTCCCCCTACCTCACGGTCTATAGCTACTGGCCCATCAACTCGTGCAACATGCGATTCTTCAGCGGCACCAGCAAGACCCATCAGAAGCAAGGCGCTTATAAATGTTAACAATCTCAGATTCATAAATGTCCTTCTCTATTTAATTTTTTGTATAGAGCCCATTCCGCTTCTTCTCTCGGAAACAACAAGTCTCCCTACTGCATGATAGAGAATGCTTCCCACGCCAGAAGCACGCGCATCTAACTTCTTGAGCACATTAACTTCTGCGTGAGCAGATCCTGATACCTCAACATCAGCGTCCTGAGCAACCAAATCACTCGCATCGATGCTGCTTGAACCACTCAACTGCAAGCCCATATTCACCACTAAACCTCGGGCCTGAAGCCTTCCATTACCCGATAACCTTACTTCAAGATCTCGCAACCGGACGTCAGGCAGCGTCAAATAACTGCTTCCACTTAATTTAACAACGAAATCGTTCCGATTCACCTTATCAATAGTAGCCGTGCTCACACCAGCGAGAGTAATACTTTTAAGATCAGGAACCGTAATAAAAATCTCTACCGGTCCTTGAATCTTGCGTTGACCTAAATCACATTCTTTCCCATCACAGGTGCAAACAAAAGTCCCCTTATCCATATTACAAACCATACTTCGCCCACTCGAATATATAGCTTGGAATCCTTCGCCTATGCCCATAACATTATCTGCTTCTTGCCTAATCATCAGGATGCCATCTTCAACCTCAAGCGAAATACGCTCAAGATCTTCTTTGGCACCCATAAGCGTAATACTTTGGGGCTGACCTACACTAATTGAAATAGGGGCTCTAGCATTCGCCGATATCCCTTCGAATGCTGGGACCTCGCGCGTTTCACGGCTTTCTGCTATCTCCGCCGGGGCAACAAGCTCTTGCGCATGAGTTGGCAGACCCCCCAGTAAAGCCAACGATAGGATCGCCATAAATTTTATATAATTAATCATTCTTATTACTCCTGTTAAATATTTCATGTCAAATAACCCGAAGGGCTCACTCGTTATATACAAATATACGAAAATACAGATCGAAAAGTCAATATTTATACAAGACTCGATGGAAGACTGGTGGCGAGAGTAGGATTCGAACCTACGAAGGCATCACGCCAGCGGATTTACAGTCCGCTCCCTTTGGCCACTCGGGAATCTCGCCAATTCACTGTTATAGAATATATTTTTCTGGAATTATTGCAACCATTTTACCGTCCTCTCCTGCGCAGAAAAGCTCCGCCCTCTTACTTGGCGACAAATCACTACTCCTGAATAAAAATTGACACATTGCAACTTTTCAATTATTATAATCTGTATAAATGAAATTTAAATAGATTTTAGGATTCGATA
This sequence comes from uncultured bacterium, assembly GCA_963722385.1. Lineage (GTDB taxonomy): Bacteria > Babelota > Babeliae > Babelales > Babelaceae > CAVRKK01. The sequence continues at coordinate 1,020,431 of CAVRKK010000002.1, read as the reverse complement.
TGCTTAGAAAATTAATTGCTTTACTGTTCATCTGCGGAGTCCTTTGCGCAATGCCCTGCCACGGCATGGAATATTTCAGAAAACTATTGGGCAGAAGCCAAGAGGTTCCCAAACATCGACAAATTTCATTCGCTCAAGATCCTGAAGAATTTAAAAACTCACTTCGTACTGCTTTTCGCAATGATGACATAAATTTCGTTGAGCAAGCGATTGCGCGTGGTTGTTCGCCTCAAAGCATTTTGGATGAGCTCTCGTATTACAAGAAACTCATGGAAAATATATCATATGGACCATTCAAAAGAGCTTCCTCGTATAATAAGTATGGACATTCCTTCCGGCCTACTCATGAGCATAACTTTATAGACGGCAGTCTTCCTTGGCCAACGAATATAACAAGATTACTTATAGATTATGGCGCTAATCCTTATGGCAGCGACGTTCCCGGTTTCCTTTTTGGCTATAACTCATTACTTTATTATCTTACGTTACGAAGCAACATGGTTCTATCACGCCTTGAAAGCCTTGCAGCAGGGCTCAGTACCGTTGATAACCAAGAAGACATCCAAATTATTAACGATGCCTTTGTTATCGCAGCTGCACAAGCATATGATGAAGTAGCAACCTACATTTTGGACAATCTAGGGTATTTTCTCCAAGATAAAGCTTTTCACTCAGCACTGGTAAATGCTGCCCTAAAAAATCACGAGAGCATTTTTAATCTATTACTCGCTAAAATTGATCTGCAACATCCTAATGCACGAGCTGCCTTGAACAAAGCCTTGCTCGGCGCGGCAGCCCACGGGCATACCAATATTGTTGTACGTATACTTATTCTTGATTGGGCACATAACCTCAATCTTGACCTGACAAGAGTACGTCAAGAACTTTCCCAACACCCCGTCATGCTTAATCGTAGATCAGACACCCTATTACGCGGTCGCGCAGAAATTTTAGACTTGATAAACATAGCTTTGCGAAGTCAAGAGGAGCAAGCGCTCCTTGAAGCAACGGGGTTGCCCATTGAGTTAGTCGCTTATATTTTAGACTTGCGCGATGAACCGATACGAAGCCCAAACCATCATAATCTTGCTAATCATTTAGCAGATGCTGCCAAAGAATTCTGCGATTAAACAAGCCAGCCTAAAACTCGAGCTCCTTGACGGCATTCATTTTTTATCATAGCATGATCAAAAATACGATAATACTAACCATGGCCATTAATATTACCTATCCCCTCATCGTAATTACCACGCTTATATCTTCTTGGCAATGTTTTAGCCAAGATCAAACCCAGACCTATCAAAAACCAATATCTGAAGAAAAAATAGTAGGACAACCAACATCTTGCATACTTGATAATCTGTTAGAAAAAAGTTTTTACGCTGCTCGACGGTTAGCACAAGCTGCCCTTATATCCACACTTTACCTTGTTTTCGTTCGCTCCCATGGCATTGTAACCGCCGCTGCTGGAACAAGTGTGCTGCTCGTTATCTCAAAACTTTTCGACATAGCGAATGACGTTCGCAACACGTCTGATCTACCACAAAAATCACCGTAAAACGCTTTTATTCTTCACGCTGTAAGTGAGCATAACTTTATCAAATACTTACACGGAACAATGGCTTATTATTAAGCCTCACGCTTTTTAAAAAAAGAGTGATCGATTTTCTTGAGCTCCGGAAGCAAAGAAACTGGCTTTCGCTTTTGCAGCGCAAACCAAAGATCATAATGATACTGAAGATTCATCCAAAACTCTGGCGACGTACCAAATGCATCAGCAAAATCAAGCGCTATAGCCTCGGTAATACGCCTTTTACCGGTAACGACTTCGCTAACTTTAGGCTGCGTCCATGTTTTACCTAAATGCTTTGCAAATTGCTCCTGGGATAAACCCAATGGCCGAAGAAACTCGACTAACAAAATTTCTCCAGGATGCACAGGTCTACGGTTCTTAGGAAGCATATTTTACCTTAATATTAATGGTAATCCATAATTTCAACTTTTTCAGGTCCATGCTTATTCCAATAAAATACAATTCTATATTGGTCGTTAATGCGGATACTATACTTCCCTACCATATTACCCTTCAGAGCCTCAAGGCGATTGATGGTGGCACCTCAAGATCTTGCAAAGTACAAGCAGCATTAAGCATATCTAACTTGCGATGAGCAATCGCATGCAGAGCAGAATCAAGTTTTTTTCTCGCGTACTTTGAGTTAGCTCCTTCGAAGATATCCCGAGTACCCTTATTAGAAAACAATTGAATCATATAAGTTACCAAATATATATATTAATATATGATATATCAATATATAAATCAATCAAGTCAATGCAATAAGCTCCCTTAAGCCATAAATATTATACATTTTATAAGCGTTCCAATTGACAACTCCTCGCTCCTTTTACCATACTAGAAAGAAATCAAAGGATTCAGTGGCATGGTGAAAAGTGGCTTCTATCGATTACTCATAATTACTGCTCTTTTACCAACATGGCTATTGGGCACACCATGTTCTTTTTTAGACATCATTAAAAGCGCCATTGCCGCGCAAGATGTCGAAAAAGTATACAATATGCTTCCGGATTCGTTAACTCTTGCTGAAAAATCTGCGCTGCAAGATATCGCACAAGAGTTTATTGACAAAATCAGGAACCGCATCGAAGAACCGCCAGCAATTTATTGTATAACGCTTGGCTTACTTGCGACCGGCTTAGGTCTCTATCTTGCCCAAAAGCAACTGCCTCGATTACGAGGTCATATCGTCGAGTATAATTCACCTCGTATTACCTATGTCGGCAGCACGCTCTTACTCAGTATAGGCACCTTCGGATTCACCATCGGCTTTCCAATTGCGCTCCAAATGTTTTACGAAGCATCCAATGGCCAACGAGCATGGTTATGGCAAAACGCACAAGCCCTCGTTCAGGCGAATGAGGTTGCCCAGCTCATTGATAAAATACCGATAGATATCAGCTTAATCGATAATACCCGAACTTAAATCAGCGCTACCGCCAATTGATAACCTTTGGCTTAAAATCAATCCATTTGCTGCCGTCCCACTCAAAACCACGCGCAGCGGCAGGAATGATCCTGAGCTCTTGTTGAGAACTGCAGCGGCCAAAAGAACTACAGGGTGTACAAACAACTTCATTGCCCTGGCCAACATTCAACCACTCTGTCTCACCGGCCTCAACAAACACCCGCTTCTTTGTTTCAGGTACCACGCATATAATATGCCATGGCGCTTGCGGGCTGGTCCCATTTTTAATCGTTACGGCAAAACTTATCGGCTGACAAACCCCCGCAATACATTTTCCTTTTATTTTCGTTACCCGGCCCGCGGAGAACTTTTTAATCATGCATAGAGAACCAATAGGTTTACCTGTGCATGGCAGCGCACTGGAAGTTACAATAGGCGTGTCCATTCCTAACTCCTCAGCGTGTACGCTACTAAAGGCCAAAAATGCAATGCCCAAAATCAGTTTATACGTATTCATACTACTCCTTAGGTAAGTAATGCTCATAAAATTACATTACCCTAAGAATAGCAATTATTAAATACCAATAGCAATATTTAATATAATTATTTACAAATGGCGTACCGTAAGCGCCGACGATCTTGGCCATAATATTCGATGCTGAAGTGACAGGCTTGTTTGGTCACCAGGGGCATGATAACCTCAGGCCACTCGATGAGCGCCCAGCTTAAGGGCTGATACAAATATTCTTCAAAGCCGGCCTGATGAAAATGCTGCAGCGACTTTATGCGGTAGAGATCAAAATGATAAAATGTCTGGCCTTGAGCATTTGTGTAGGTTGTGAGGTACGTAAATGTTGGGCTTTGAACGATATCAAAAATACCACACTTTCGCAAAAGTGCTTGAATAAGCGTCGTCTTGCCGGCTCCCAAGTCGCCGGTAAACGTAAGGACTGATACTATAGGCAAAAACGCATAGATATCTTCAGCAACGCTATCAATCGTGTCGAGGGTATAAACCAATTCATGAATCATAATTTACTCATAATGCGGGCAAGTTTTCTTTCTTGCTTGGAAAGCTTATGTGCCCCTTGTTTTTTTGGATGGCCATCTTCGTGCTGCGTAGTATCTTTCTGCAGCATAATGCTGCTCGCGCTTTTCATGAGCTCATCAACTTCGCGGCTGCTTTGATGCCCGACAAGCTTATGGGGCTCGCTTGCGTCTTTTATAAGAGAGAGCCGAGCAGCGGATCTTATTCTACTATAATAACTAAACGTGAGGGGTTCAATAGAAATTATATGGGCTTGGCTTGCATAATCGCGCAACGCGCGATCAGAGGTCACGAGCACGGCATTATCGGGAAGCAATAACGGTATGCGCTGCTTAATAACCTCATCAGCACTTATTTGCCAACCCGAATAAATAATCTCAAGCGGCCCCTGAATCGTTTTATTTGGCCACTTACTCGAACCACCGTCAAATACGACAATAAGCGTATGCCCTTTTGCCTGAGCATAGGTAGACAGGCGTTCAAGGTACTTTTTCTGTTGGCTCTCGTCTATATAATCGCCCTTAAGCAGTTGCTTAAGCATATTGTAAGCATCTATAAGTATAACCATGCGCGTTTTGTTGTTATAGCCCTTGCAAACTACCGACAGTCATCGTACATTATTAATGAGTAGCATATTTATCAAAGTTTTTATTAGGGTTTTACGCATGTCCCTTCTCACGCAATTGCGTCAGCGAATTAAAGCAACACAAGCAATCCAAAAAACTACCAATGCCATGAGGCTTATCGCCAAAGCATCACATGGGCGCCTTCAAGCTACCAAAGCCGCCTTAGACCAGTATACGGCCGAAGTCAATCGCATTCTTACGGCCCTTATACCAAGCCAGCACCCCGAGGCGTGCCAAGAAAGCGAGCCAACAGGCAACCGTCAAGAACTCCTTGTTATCGTTGGATCACAAAAAGGCTTATGTGGCAATTTTAATACGAGCCTTGCCTACTATTTCAAAAACCATAAACCACCTCTGTCTATTGAATACGATGTTCTCGTTATTGGCAAGCAGATGAAGGAGACCCTGCTCTACCAAGAAATCGGTCCTACCTTATCATATGACCGCTTTAGCGCTCATGAAATCACCTCACTGACCGATGAGCTTGTTTCTTTCGTCCTTTCTGGCCTCTATGATGCCATCGTTATCTATACGACACGGCCTAAAACATTTTTTATACATACCCATGAGCGCATTATGCTAACCCGCGATATGTTTGCGGCTTGCTCCTCTCCTGATATGCTTAACAGCGCTTTGCGCGAGCAATCATACCAAGAAACAATACACGCAATAGGCACTCTGGTACTCCGCGCGCGAATCGCTTCCATTCTCACTGATTCTTTGCTTGCTGAAGCCTCTTCTCGCTTCCTGTCAATGGACTCCGCGACACGTAACGCTGACGACATGATTACTACTATGCGCCTTAATTATAACAAAGTTCGTCAGACTATTATCACTCGTGAACTGACGGATCTTATCGGCGGGTTTATAAGCTAGCCAAGTCGTGCTGACGAATCTGAATACGAGCACCAAGCTGCGACAGTTTGCGGTCAAAGTCCTGATAACCTCTGCGCAAGTGATGCACGCCCGTCATTATTGTCTGGCCTTGCGCTACAAGCCCTGCCGCTACCAGTGCGGCGGAAGCTCGTATATCAGGTGCTATGACATGAGAGCCATAAAGCGCGTCACTTCCCTTAATCGTCGCCACGTTCCCATCAAGAGAAATGTGCGCACCCATCTTCTGCAGTTCCCGCACATGCACTAAGCGGTTTTCGTATACCGTTTCATGAATAACACTTACCCCTGAAGCAAGGCATTGTGCCGCCATCATAGGAGCCTGCAAATCCGTTGGGAATCCTGGGTAGGGCATCGTTTTAAGCGAAACGCAACGTGGATTTTTTGTTGCGACGAGCGAAACACCCACCCCATCATGTCCAACTTCTATGCGGTGACCCATTTCGGCAAGCTTATCCAAAAAAACTTCCATAGCGAAGGCGGGTGCATGCCGCACTTCTATAGTTCCACCCGTCATTGCTGCTGCCACCAAGAGCGAACCTGCTTCAAGGCGATCAGCCATAATGACATGATTTTCGAGCGGGCGCAAATGCCGCACGCCTTCAATTTCTATCGTCGCCGGTGGCACAATCTCAATAAGAGCTCCCATCTTTTTCAATACCGCGATCAAGTCTATAACTTCTGGCTCAAGCGCGGCATTCACGATATGGGTAATTCCCTGAGAAAGGGTTGCTGCCATCAGAATGTTTTCCGTACCCCCGACACTGGGGTACTCAAGAATGATACGTTTTGAACGCAAACCACACGCGCGTGCGTTAACAAATTCACCGTGCGTCTCTATATCAGCTCCCATAGCGATAAACCCTTTTAGATGAAAATCTATAGGGCGTGCACCCAAAACACAGCCACCAGGCAAGGCGACCTCGGCCAGCCCAAAACGCGCCAAGAGCGGTCCCATCACCAAAATAGATGCCCGCATCTTTTTCATACTTTCATGGCTAACTCGCACCGACCGAAGATTACTCGTATCTACCTCCATAACTCCGGTATTTGCATCAAAAGTAATCGAGGCTCCTAGGCTTGATAAAAGCTCTTGCATATGGCCAACATCTGTTGAAGCAGGCACGTTGCTCAACCGCGACTTGCCCGCAGCCAAGATAAGCGATGCCATAATGACTAACACAGCATTTTTAGCACCCACAACTTCGACAGCTCCTTGTAAAGCAGGAGATTGCTCAATAATAACGTATTCGTTAGTCATATTGGTAAACCTTCGCAGCAATGTATAATAATCTCCTATAGTACCGTAAATAGCACGCCACTTCCAGCAGTAAAAATAGTGAAATGTATTAATAATTTTTATATTTTTTACAAATTTATCGTGAAGCTAACGAACGTATCAGCAAGTTTTAAATTTTTTGACTTTATTCTAAAAAAATTATTAATATAAGGAGTAGAGGAAGATGTTTTAAAATTTTTATACTAAAAGTCTCTCTAGGCCTGCCTTTCTTTAGTTCGACTATGAATAAAATATTTTCTAAAATAAAAGTCATTTCAAAGAAGATTGCATAGGGGGTAGGTTATGTCCGCTTATTATTTTAAGTATTTTTTATTAGGCATCTTGTTTTTATGTGCTACTCAGGTGCGAGCACTATGCCGGCTGACAGGTACAAGTTATGCTTCGTCTGCTCAATTAAACGGATCAACAATCGGTGATTGCGTAGTTTTTTTCCTCATAAGAAACTCAATTATTTCAAAAAATAAGCGCAAAGTCTAGCGCGATTTTAGCACCACGCCCAATTAACCATTGAACAATCTTAGAGTGCTGTCCAAGGCTTCAGGAGACTAAAGGAGTGTTTCCGGCTCTATCAGATGAGTTTTGGGTTTCCCATCTTCCCTTTTGCACCATTTATAGCATTGAACAATCTTAGAGTGCTGTCCAAGGCTTGCGAGAACTAAAGGAGTGTTTCCGGCTCTATCTTGAGCATTAACATCAGCTCCTCTCTCAACCAAATATTGAACAGTAAGTAAGCATCCTACTTTTGCTGCATAATGGAGCGGCGTTTGTCCATTATTATCTTGAGCATTGCTATTGACGCCACGCCCAACAAGCCATTGAACAGCTTCTAAATTTTCACTCTCTGCTGCGTAATGTATGGGTTCTTTTCCCATCTTATCGCGCGCATTAAGCTTAGCACCATGTTCAATAAGCCATTGAACAATCTCCAAGCTTTCTCCTCTTACAGCCAAATGTATAAGTTGAACGCCAGATTCATCCTGCGCGTTGATATCAAAACCATTATCGATAAGCAACTTAATAATCCCTAAGTCTGTTTCTCCAAAGGATACTCCACCTAAGCCTTCCTTATTTAAACCAAATAGAGTCTTACGCAGCACATCAAACAAAAAGGCGTAATTTTTAACATTTGCCCCAGCACCTAGAGCATTTTGAACAAGCTTTACGTCCCTTTTTACGAGAGCATCTTCTAGATATTTATTTACTCTTTGTTGGTCCGCTTTACTCAATAACCTTTTGCTACGTGGAAAATGTAATTCTTTCTTTTTCTCACTAAGCCATTGACTAATACTCAAATGTCCTGCCGTCTCGGCTACGTCTACAGGGCTAAGCAAATCATTGGTCAAAGCAGTCAAATCAGCGCCTTGCTCTACGAGCCACTGTACAACCTCTAAATTACCTGCTTGAGCAGCTCTATGTAAGACTCCGTACCCATCATAATCCTGAGCGTTAATATTAGCACCCTGCTCGATTAACCATTCTAATCCAGGTAAATCATTGTGTTTAACCCAAAAATGTAAAGGCGTACGCCCCTGAGGATCCCTACGATTAACCTCATCGGTTATGGTGGGACGTGGAAAGGTATACGCCTCCAGGCGGGAAGCTGAAGTGGTATACCCCCCTAGTAGATAAGGACAAGGAGAACCAAAATGAGCCCCTGAACTAAACTCGTTATGCCCAGAGCTATTTACTGAATCACCAGCAAATGCAGCTTCTATTTCAAGAAGATCATCATTAAAGTTTAACTTAAACTTCCATTCAGCAAGCCATTTAAGAACAGCTAAATGTCCCCCTTCTGCAGCGTAATGCAGAGCACGATCACTATACCCTTTGTCCATCAGTATAAGCCATTTAACAATATGCAAATGCCCCTTTGATGCAGCTATATGTCTACAATCATCCCAATCAGTCGATTCAGCTCCGCTACTAACCCATCTTAGAATATCTAAATGCCCTCCTTGTGCAGCATAAGTCATAAGTTCTTGACACGAGCTTCTAAAACCCCGCTCAACATGAGTTTTACTGCCTGGTGCTCTAGTCGTAGGCTGACCTGAGATCCATTGAGCAACTTCTAGGTGCCCACCAATAACAGCATAGTGTATAGGCATTAATCCATTGCTATCTGACTTGCTCAGATCTGCACCACGCTTACTAAGAAACTCTATTATGCTTAGATGCCCCTTAGAAGCCGCACAGTGCAAGGGAGTTCGACCTTCGCTATCTTCGGCATTTAGGTCGGCTCCACCTCCATAATATAAAATCCATTCTACCAATTTTAAATGACCTTCAGATGCAGCTTCATGAAGAGGCGTTCGATCATCTTCACCTCGAGCATTAATATCGGCACCACCTTTATATTTAATAGAATATTCACCAGTAATAGAATATTCACCAGAATATTCATCATAAATCTTATGATATTCATCAGAATATTCATCATAAATCTTACCGCGCTCACGCTCAAGAGCATTGCTATCCATAACGCGCTCGCCAGCTTCGGCGCCAATGGTGCCCGACTGGCGTTGTTTAGATGCAGCTCCAGAGATAAGCGATTTAACAACTTCAAGCTGGCCTGCATGAGCAGCCCAATGTATCGCTTGATTTTTATGACCATCCTGTGCGCAAATATCAGCACCGTGCTCAAACAACCATTGTATGATATCTAAAAATCCTTTAGCCGCAGCAAAGTGAATAGGCTCTCTTTTCCAATCATCACAAGCTCTAATTTGAGCGCCATGCTCAACAAGCAGCTGGACAATTTCTAAGTGAACTCCATAACCTCCATAGGCAGCCTCATGTATTGGCTCTTGTCCAATGTTATCTCGATCATTTACTTGAGCACCCTGGTTAATAAGCCATTTTATAAAATGAATATGCCCTTCTCGTGCAGCATGATGCATAGGAGTGCGACCATGATTATCTCTCGCATCAATCTGAGCACCTGCCGCCAAAGCATTCTGTGCTCGTCTTATGTTTCCTTGCTTGGCAGCATCGATAAGCACCTCATGGATCATATAATAGCGTTTCAAATGACGTAACGATATTTCAAAATTTGTCTCTTTTGAAACTGTTGGTAAAACGGTATCGCTAAAAGACGGGCTGTCTATCCTTTCTTTAGCTTTCGGCTTCTGTTCATCTTGATCATTAAGGCTGGCTCCTTGCTTAATAAGCCATTGCACAATCTGAGCATGCCCTTTAAGAGCTGCTATACGTACCGGCCTGTTTCCATCTCTATTCCGTGCATTGATGTCAGCCCCATACACAAGAAGCCATTCAAGGGCAGTTATCGAACCTTGGTTTACTACGTGGTGTATGAGCTGATTACCAAAAGCATCCTGAAAATTGACATTACCAGCTTGCTCATAAAGTAGTTGCGCAGTTACAAAGTCACCGCGCAAAAGGGCATCAAGTAGCCTTTGATTGTGCTCTTCTATCGTAATAGAAAGCCTACCTGCCATCTCTCTTTTTATTTGTCTATCGGCGGTTTTTGCTCGAATGTTCTTTACCGAACCTACTGAGCTACCTGAAGAACCTACAGATAAAGCTAATATATTCTCAGCATAGTAAATAGGCAATCTTCCATTGTTATCGGCTAAATCTGGGCTAGCTCCTGCTGCTACGAGGTCTAAAATAATTTCTTCATTTCCAGCTCGAGCTGCCAAATGTAATGGTCGCTCTCCTTCGTTATCTTCTATTTGCGCATTTACATCTGCACCATATCTGATAAGAAGTCGGACTATCTGCATATTACCACTTTCTACAGCACAATGGAGTGGCTGCCAACCAGCACCATCCCTTACGCCTAGGTCAAGGCTCTTAGCAGATCTTTTATAGCCGAGGAAAGCACTTAAAGCTTCCAGATCACCTTTTTTTACATACTCAAAAAACTTATTACCCTTAGGCCTTACCTCCATCCCATAAGCAGGTATCATCCCTAACAAGGCACATACTACTAATACTGTCAGCTTCATATACTCAAGCATTTTCCTCGCTCCTGTAAAACAAATTTTCTCTATTATAGACAAGTGTCAAAACTGCCAATCATAGAAAAAGCTTATAGCACACAAAGAAAAAATCTAGCTTAGTTATTCATGGGTCTTGAGAATTTTACGTAAAAAGGCTCCTTTTCTTATCCAACGCATCGATTATGCAGCTAATTCGAAAAAATTTTATTTTGTCCTCTGCATAAATCAACGTCTAAACACCAATAATTATTGGTCCCTAAATGGTGCCGGCCTTAGCAAGCTTTAAATTCCTTGACTTTATTCTAAAAAGTATTAATACTTGAAATAATCATACTCAGATTAGGTTATTTGATGAAATTATACATTTTTTTTATTTTGGCTGGAGCTTTAGCATCTACTCACAACCTCGGTGCTATGGAACATCCGACCAAACCCCAAGAAAAAGTTTCGATTGAGCAACAAGAATTGGATCAATCGCTCATTGATGCGATTTTAGCTAATAACATAGAAGCGACCCAAAGCGCTCTCGAGCGCGGAGCTCATGCCAATGCCTACGGCACAGCAGCAAAAATTCCTGCTGTTATTCTAGCAGCTGTCATGCCCGACGCTTTACATCTTTTACGGCTCTTGATAGAGCACGGTGCTGATATTAATACTCCGAGCCCTACAAAACTGAAGTATCGAGGTACACCTATTTCTCAAAGTACAACCCCACTTTTTGTTTTTATTGCTCACAACCTGGCGCAACAACAAGAAATTACTTTTGATATGCTTACACAATTTATGCTCCTCGGTGCTCACGCAAATCTGCCAGAAGGGGCCTCCATCGATGACTACCCTCCTTCTATCGGTAATTTGTTATTTCTCCACGGTTATAGGCCTGCATCAAGTCGTGATCGGATAGTAGCCCAAATCTATGACCCATCATCGCTGGCTTTTGGCATAGCTACGTATAGTCCGGCGTATGAATTACCCAAACTTGACGAATTAACCGAGAAAGCAAAAAATAACACGCTTACTGCCGAAGATACGCAATTACTTCAACAAGCATTCCTCCTCGCTATTGCACAGAGGGATAATAACTTAGCAAGCGTACTCCTCGTGCGCTTTGCTCAATACCTTGACCTTCCCTCGAGCTTTCTACATGCTGCCCTCATCGGCGACATCCTGGCTCTACGAGACATTTATGCAACCAACGGCGACTTGCCATGGGCAAACATCTTCGCAAGAGCGTTGGTTCATGCGCTTGCTCAAAAACGGTATGAAGCCATATTTGAAATCTTCCGTATCGCTAAAAAAAATAAAATAGCGATCGACCCGACCATTTTTGAACATGCTCTTCTTCAACGATTAAGTATCAATACCCTTTCTCAGGAAGAACGGAGCAAACTTGAGTACTTTCTTAATTATCTCTATAGCATGTACTCTGAGATAGCTGGCAATATGGCCCAACAAGAGCTTAATTCGAAACTCATACATGCTATTCAACACGATGACATTGAAGCAACCAGAAATGCTCTTGCAGATGGGGCTCACGCGGACGCTCTCGATGAAACCGGAGCTCCGGCCATAATCTTGGCGGCTACCAGCGCTCACGCTTTAGAACTCGTACGGCTCTTAGTTGCTCATGGTGCTGACATTAACATTCCTCTCCCCAGCAATATGTCGATAAGAAGTCGCATGATTAATAGAGGTAACACCCCACTCTTTGCTTTCATCGATAGCTCGCAGACCGAAATTACGTCCGAACAACTTACTCAATTTATGCTCCTTGGTGCAAACCTCAATTTCTCTGCTCCTCATGCGCTCCATAGTCCTCCCCGAGCTCTTGATTACGTACTGTTTGAATATGGTTGGACTCCATCACTAAAAAGGTTGGTCGCCCTTAACATCAAAGATTCACCATTACGTGCATATACAATTGCATCTTTAGATCCCGCCGACCTAAATGCTCAAAAACCAAGATATCAACAATTACAAAAAGAAGCCTTATCCCTATTTGCCCACTTGCAAGAAAAAGCCAACAATGATGAACTTACTCACGAAGACGTAGATCTGCTTCAGCAGGTATTCCTTCTTGCTATCGGACAGCGTAATAATACCGTATTGAATATGATCCTCGAGCATCTGCCCGGACAAATCCACCTCGCCTCAGGCTTTGCCCGGGCAGCTCTGGTTGGCAATACTGATGCTCTGCAAGCAATCTTTCAAACTGCATCAGACTTATCACCCACAGCAACAAATTTATTATCACACCCAGATATATTCGGCTCTGCACTATCCGCTGCGCTCGCTCAACGACACCGTGATACCGTCCGTTGGATCTTGCACACCGCTTTTCAGCATAACATTGCTCTCGACCTCACCACCATCGAGCAGGCACTTACCCAACGATTAGCACTGCCGAGACTTTCTAGCCAAGAACGAAAGCAACTTGAGGGCCTTCTACAAGATATACAGGCTGCACAAGCAGGATCGCTTTTGCGCACCCATGCACGTGGTCTTGATATCGGTCAAGCTACCTTCCACACCCAACGCTTACCCCCCGAACTTTTAGCCCTGCTCATGCCATTCGTCTTACACCCCCTGCATAAAGCAACTTCTAAACACTCATAATTATATCCTGGCTTTTGGCATATGATAGGACATCGACAACATTAATATTCCGCCAAGTAGAATTTTTTAACTCGATTTGCCCATTTGTAAGCTAGCTTTAAGATTTAGCTTTATTGATTATTTTTATCAAAAAATATATACTATAAAGGAAAATAAAAAAATTATAGGAGCTTCGCATGAAACTATTTCCTAAAATTATTCTTTTTTTTGCGCTTGGCTTGGTAATACCTCTGAATTCGATGGATGGCCCTGAAAAAGAAAAAGAGCAAAATTATACGCAAAGAGAAACTGATCCTGAAAAAAATTACGGCGAGAAAGAGGCGACAGAAGATACCGCATTACGCGAAGCAGCAGAACAAGGAAATATTGAGGCCGGAGAGCGCGCTATTAAAGATGGAGCAAACTTTTTAGCTAGAAACAGTCAGGGGCAAAGCCTTGATCAAATTGCGGCAGCGAACGGACATCAGCCATTTGCCGATTGGATTAAGAAAATCATTGACGATTGGAAAACAATACAAGACAAGTTAATACAAGCTATACAGCAACAAGACCTAGAAGGCGCCTCACGAGCTATACAGGAAGGCGCTCATGTTGTTCCTGATTATGAACGACTTCCTCTCCTTGAGGCGGCTAAGTATGATGTCAGCGGTGATATCGTTGAGCTTCTCCTTGATTTAGGGTCGCCCGTTAATGCGATCGATAATAGAGGAAAAGGAGCACTACACCGAGCAGCACGATGTGGATACCTACCTACTGTTTTGACTCTCCTTATGTATGGTGCCGGTATTAACGAAGAAGATTATGATGACATCACGCCACTCGATGAAGCATTAAATCTCCTTATACATGTCACTGGTATTAACAACGAAGAAGATTATGATGAGACACCACGCGACGAAGCATTAAATCAAATATTGCGTGAAGAAGGACCTCTCCCAGCCTATATTTACCAATTGCTAGCATTGGGCGCTCGGCCGCATCAGCGTCGATCAGCAACTTACCTAGCAGCAAAGTTATCCCCCCTGATGTGGGCTGTTTTGATAAATAAAACACAAAAAGCAACCGCACTATTGAAAAAGCTCCATAACGCCTTATTGACAGGCAAACTCACCGAAGATAATATGCATGACATAACAGGAGCGTTTTTGATAGCTTGTAGTCAAGGCAACAAAAATTTAATCCATACCTTTATCCACTACTTTAAAGATGTTTTTACTTTATTCACCTGGAAGCGAGCTCTTTACACAGCTGCTTTAAATAACCAGACAGATACCGTACGAGTACTTTGTCAATTCATTAACCTTGACACACCAGAAGGCAGAAGAATCCTCAACCACGCCTTATTGTTCGCTTGCGGGCAACGGCACGCTGCTACGGTGCAAGCTATCGTCGAAAGAGATCTGCAAGCCTCTGCTACGGCTCATCGAGAGTTTGGCAGAAGTTACTTAGATCTCGATGAGCTTATTTCTCACTTAACTATTCTTATGTATAATGGGACTCTCACCGAGGAATCCGTAAAGAGTTATAAAACAATTTATAACTTTCTTCTTAGCTATGATCAGACGAGAATGAGAAGAGATCTTTTTGAACTTGCTGCTCAGCAACAAAGCATAGCGCAACCTTCCCCTTTCAATCTACCACCCGAGCTCAGGGTGCATATAATGCAGCACGCCTTCTCTGGGATAGCCCCGCAGAATACCTAAAAGGGAAGTCGCCGAGGAAGGTCCCGCGGTTTATCGCTTGCCTCTTTTTGCTTTTCTAGAAAAGCATGCCAGAGACAAAAAGCATCCAACCTTTAGTCTAATTTTTAAAATATTGACAAATTTGCCATTTTAATGCCATTATAGTGTTATTAAAATAAATTATGTCCTTGGCTAAAGGAATATTATGAAAATAAATCAATCTTTATTTTTTGTGTTGATAGCTCTTTCTTCGATCACCTATAGCATGGAGAGCCCAAACAAACGAGAACGGGATAATGAATCCGAGCTTCCAGAAGGCTCGAAACAACCGCCATCAAAAAAACAAAAAATATTCAGCTCCGAAGAAATAGAAAAAGCTACCAAACAACTTACTCAAGCAGTAAAAAGGGATGAAGTTAGAGAAGTTAAGCAAGCTCTTGATGCCGGCGCTAACATAAACATTATTTCCCGTAAGAACAACAACCTTCTACAAATAGCCATGAAAAGAGCTTCTAACGCATACGCAGATCCACGAGAAGCACAAGCTATAGCCACACTGCTGCTCAAACGGGGAATTACCGTAAACGCGGCGGTGCTCGGCGATGCTATAATGTTCATGCCGGTGGATTTTTTTGTTGAACTTACGCGATACGGCGGTAATTTTAATGATGTAAAAATTCAAAATGACCTGTTTGACCTAGCTCATGATGACTTTATCCGGACGCAAAAAGATTGCAAAACAGGCGAAGAGGTTCCGCCGGAGAATCTTGCTAGGGAATCAGCGATGTTACTTTGGTTGCTGTTGCACATTGACCTAAACAGCGATAGTTATAAAGCACTTAATGAACTCTTCGATTACCCTTTTGTAGATTTTGAACAAAACGTTATGCTGTTAAAAGATAGGCTTGGCCCACTCCTGATCGCCCTTATGGAGGGGAGAAACGAGGAAGCGCTCAGTATACTCGCGAAGTGGAAACTAAGAAAATTTTACCTCTCTCATAAGGAACAAACCACCATTAACGAGGCTGTCATTTTTGCTGCCGCCCACGGCAATCTTGAAATACTCAGCTTTATCCTCAACAATTTGAGCGGACGACTTGCGCAACCAGTGCTCCAACAAGCCCTTGAAGCAACTGGACTGAGAAATCAGCTTGAGGCGTTCAACCTCTTAGTTGGTAGCGACCTCTTGAGAGGCCCTGATTTTACACAAGCCTTAGAAAACACCCTTATGGTAGCTGCTGCTCAACAGCATAAAGATCTCGTAGCCGCAATCCTTAACCTTGATTTTAATCGATATTTGGATCTTGATATTCTCCCTGTTGCCGAGCGCATGGAGATGCTCTCCCATTATAATCTCCCTGAAGATACAACAACTATCTATATACACTTAAGAGACATGCTTTCCACGTATCTTTACGCACGAGATGTAGGAAGAATTCTTCTTACCGCAACGACGGCGGAGCAAGAAAGTAAACAAGAGAAAGAGAAAGAGCGTGAAGAAGAAGAAGAGGAAGCAACAACACAGCCCACAACCAGTCAACCGAGCTCGATTCTTCGCCTGCCTCCTGAGCTGCGGTGGATTATTGCAAGCCTTCTTCTCCCTTTGTATAAATATACCTAAGAGGTAGCGCTTCGCCTTACTCAAGGTGCACAAAATGCCAGGCTTCGCCGGAATAGCCCCGAAGAATACTTAACATGGGATGTTGCTTAACAGACCCCCGATAATCCTTTATACTTTGAATAAATTAAATCATGTCGCTCTTTGTAAGGATTCCATGAGAAAGCTCCCTATTTTGCTCACTTTGGTTAATTTATTCATGACTCAGCAATTGTCAGCGATTGCTCGTACCCCGCGGGTTACCATCATCGCGGTTATCGATCATCTTGGCTATCATGATTTCATAAACAGCAGCTCTACATTCAATGGGGGGCTTAAGTTTTTGCATGATAAAGGTATCTCATACACCAACGTGACCGTCCCGCTCGGTCTACCAAGCATAGCACCATCGTATGCAACTATTTCAACGGGGGCATTGCCCCATGATCACGGCATCGTCGATAATAGTTGGCTTGATCAATCTTACCAGCTTATTCACGCCGATGATGACCAATGCCAAGGCGCGGTATTTTCATCGCACCCTAAACCCATTGGCAAATCGGCCCATTATCTTGCCGTTGATACGCTTGCCGATCAGCTAGCGCTGAGCTCAAGCAGTCGCTTTACCGTCTACGCCCTTGCCCGCGATAGCGCCCCTGCTATCCTTTTGGCTGGACGACAGGGCAAGCCTTTTTGGCTTGATCCTCAAGAAAAAGCTTTTACCACCAGCAGAGCGTTTTGCACCCAACTACCGCCCTGGTTAAGCAGTTGGAACAAGCAAACCCATATTGAAACCGTGCTCGAAACGTCAAAGCCTGAAATTCTCGATGGCCACCAAAGTGATGTACTTTTGATAGATCTTGCTTATACGTGCTTAAGCCAACACTTGAGCAGTGAACCAAGCAAAAACCTCGTCCTTTGGCTCGGTTTTAATGGTGCCCAAAGCGCTCGCCGCCTTCAGCAGCTTGATACCCTTTTAACAAAATTTATACGTGCTGTTTATAGAAAAGTTAACGCCCAGGATGCCTTATTCGTGCTTACGTCTGGTCAAGCAGCGCCCTGCCAACAAGAAAAGTTACAAAATGAGAGCTTCTCTTTAGCGCAGAAGATGTCCACGGGCGAACTCACGGATGCTCTTAATCGTTTCGTTTATCAGCGCTATGGTATCGCCCCATGCCTTATCAAAAAGTGCACAGGAGTGTCAGTCTATCTCGATCAAGCACTATTATCATCAGTTGATACTATCGTAAAAAGGGCTCTTTGGGAGGACCTTAAAAAATTCCTCCGGACGCAAGCGGGCATCCAGGATGCATGGACGCTGGACGAGCTCATCAAGCTACCCGTCGAATCTACCAATGTACGATCCTATTTAAAAAACCAGGCGTATCCTGGCAGAAGTGGCGACCTCATATATCTTGTCCGGCCATATATGCTCATAACTCATCAGGACCATGTCTACCAAACGCCTTATGCCTATGATACGCATGTTCCGCTCATTTTGTATCAGCAAGGAGTGCTCGAAAATAAGCGCGTGCATCAACCAACCTTCATCCAGCAGCTTGCACCAACGCTTGCCAGCATTTTGGATGTTCCGCGCCCTTCGGCCGCCGGCAGCATCCTTTTGCCCGAACTTTACGCGCCCAACCCAGCTTTACCATAAAAAGAGAGATTCCGCTCAAAAAAAGTTTTATAATTTTTTTTGAAAGAGTATGTTAAGAGGTACGGTACCTATTTAGCTTAACCATAAGGATTTATGAGTCCACTTCTTATCATTAACCTCCTGTACGCGCTTGGCTATCCACTAAGTAAAATTGCTGCTGAAACATCACAACCTCTTTTTTTGATAGGCATATGCATGACCCTAACCGGCCTTATTTTAATGGGCTATTCATGCATAAAAATGCGCCGCTTCGCCCTGCCCATTGCCTCACTCGCGCCCCTTGGCCTCGCAGGTATCTTTTGTATGTACCTCTATAATGCGTTCGCCTTATGGGGACTCGCCAGCGTCACGGCGACACGTGCAGCATTCATCGATAACTGCGCACCACTAATATCGGCGTTTCTCGAATGGCTCATCTTTAAAGATAAGCTCAGCACGCTTGAATGGGTAGGCATTACCATGGCAACACTCGGTACCATGCCCATCATGGGCGCTTCGTCTGCGCTTTCAAGTAGTACGAGCCTCCTTGCTGGTAATTTAAGTAGTGGCGACCTTTGGATAATGCTCTCCAATATTGCAAGCGTATATGGTTACATTCTTATGCGGCGCGCCTCATCAGAAACCAATAATCAACCATTGCTGGCAAACGGATTTAGCATGTTCATCGGCGGCATTTGCGCCCTTGCTCACTCTTGCATCAGCGAGCCCTGGGCACCGCTCATCTCATCACACGCTTTTTCCGCAAGTATCTATGTCCTCCTCATGATAATTGTCTATAACGGTGTCGTTGATAATCTCTATAGCTTCCTTGCCCAGCGATATACCGTCACGACACTCATGCTCTCAAGCTTTACCGTACCAATCTTTACGGCATTTTTTGACTGGCTCTTTTTTGGAATGACCATTTCATCAACATTTTGGATGTCAACTGCCCTTATCTTCGCAGGACTCCTATGCTGTCTAAAAAAGCATACCCTTGAGCATGCTCGCCCGGCATCTATCAGGTGAAGCTAAAAAACTATTTTTTATTGCCAGATAGAGCTTTTTATTGCTAGACTTGCTATCATAAGAAAGGATTGATTATGGAGCTCTTCGGTAAAATTTTTCTTCTCCTTGCTGCTGCTTTTTTTGGCTGCTCGTCCCCGTCATCCCATGACAAAGCACTGAGCTCTACCGACTGGCTTGCAGACATCCATAAACAATGGGACAACCATCGCCTAGAAAAATATGCGGGCAGGCTCCACCTTGTCTTTGATACCATGAAAAGTGCGCTCACAAACGAGGACAACGAGAATTTTCTTCACGGATATAACTTTATTCGAACCTCACTTGGGCAAGCATCTGCAGAGAATCTTGCTCAGATAGATCATGCATGGCTCACCCAGGTGCAAGCAGCGGTACGCCTTTATCAGTTCCTAGAAAAGGAAAGCTTCAACCTTCCAAGCACAGAGCATCGTGAATTACTCAAGCAAGCTCAAAGCGCAACCGGCGTTATTGCAGACATCTCTCTGGCCGCAGCTCCCCACCAGGGAAGTTGGACATATATTGACGCACGCGATAAAACAAAGCATTATATTGCACTTTGCTCAAAAGCGCCTCGGCAT
Organism: uncultured bacterium; assembly: GCA_963722385.1. GTDB lineage: Bacteria > Babelota > Babeliae > Babelales > Babelaceae > CAVRKK01. Next base: position 1,000,461 of record CAVRKK010000002.1, on the reverse strand, counting down.
AACCAGCTCTTTGCGCTCTATCACGAGCTTTGTCATGTTGCCTACCAGGATAGCTTTCATTCGGTTCAGCTTGATGAGGGCCATCAAACTCCTGACTACTTTCTTAATGATGCTACGGTTCAAGATCTGCGAGCAACCATTAGCCGCTATATCTGTTTGGGCAAAAAAGCATTCGACAATTCAACTTCCTGGGGCAAAAAGGTCAATGAAAGACTATCAAAGCCTACTCTCCTATGGCTACCACCGCTCAAGCAAGCAGATTACGTCAAAATGGATTATCTAAAGTTTACCGAACAGCGAGCAGACCTCTTTGCGTGCAAAGCGCTTCTTAATCAAGAAAATCTTACGACTCTACTTTACCATTTAATTGAGCTTGCAAGCTCCGATTATATCATTGCAGAGGGCCACCAGGACGCACATCCTTCTGATTTTGAGCGCACCCTATATATAGCGGGATTTCTTGTCGCTCATGGGGTACCTCTTAACCAAAAGCTGCAAGAACTTGGCACGCGAGGAGCGCCAACAGACCCAAGCAATGCTGAGGCATCCGACACCTACCTTGCCAATGATGGTGCGCGCGATTTTTTACAAACCTATAAGCAATGGCAGCAAGATTGGGAAAATACGCAATACATCCAATGGAAGCGGAATATAACGACCATCGCCCAACGCGAGGGAGTCACCGATGCTGAAAAAATTCGGAGCCTTGCCTCCATGACCATCTGGAAGCACGACCTTGCCCTGCAAGAGCACACGAAAGCCCACTTGCCGATTCCTGATCATGAAAAACAAGCGCTTTATCTTTATAATTTATTACGAGAGCTGTTAGATAAAGACCGTGCTTCATCATTTGAAAATATCGATATTACCTGGGTTAAGCAGTATTAATTTAACCGGTCCCTATAATAATCCAAAAAATATTCTGGGGTTTCAAAATCTTCCCTCTCACCACTAAATGCTTTTAATAAAGCCCAGATACATATATCAAGATCAATATCATGGCGCGGATCGTTAAAATCCATCGGCTTAAGCTCATCGCCCTGTATTAAGATATTGCTCATAACAAGGTCATTGTGCTCATTATTGTATTTATGCTTTATAAGCTTTGCAAGGCGCTTAACCGCCTGCCGGATAATATAATCTTCGGGATGTTTTCCCTCAAGCATGACATAGTTTGCCAGGTTTATACCTTTTTCCCAATTACTCCATGTTCTGAGCTCTTTCTTAAACATTGCTTTTTCCTTAAAATTGCTTTTAATGACGTAATTGATAGGCATGCTCGGCGTATTTTCCGCAGTGCCCCATCGAGGTGCAACAATCCCTTCCTTGTTCGTTTTAAAAAAAGCAAACACTCCACCATGGTTATTTACATGGGGGATACAGGCCATCAAGAGGTCGCTCGTACGATATTTTTCATCAAACAAAGCCATATCCTCGGGCAAGATATCAACACCCAAATAATCACCAAGCAGCAAAAAGTGCTGAATATAATCGCCATGAGTCCGCCGGACAAAGCTGGAAACATTATGGAGCAACACGACATCGGGCTGCTCACATTTGGAGAGCGTCTGAATCAGGTGAGGGGTTACGCGCGAAGGCCGAAGTATGATCAAATCAGGATTAGTAGTACCCTTTACGCGGCTCATATGGCCAGCATCTATGTCACCAAGAAATACGATAACCGCCGTTGCGTCAAAGCGCTTATCTTTAGCAATTTTTTTAGAATAATAAAGAGGGGATTTTTTACAAAATTCAAAAATGGTAATGGGGCGTTCGTATTGAAGAAAAAACTCATCCAAGTAAGCTTTGGCAGCTTGATCAAGCGCCTCTAACGGCGTAATAACAGACCAACAAATGAGGAGGATAAAACCGTAAATTTTCATAAGTCCCTTCCATGAGGCAAGCGCACATTTTGCTTTGACCCAAGTATAATCTGTTGTTTTTGTGGCTGCAAGCCAGTCATACTGCGTTACAATGGGAACTATAAAAAACAAGTGGCGATATGAAGCTCATTTTTTTGGGAACACGGGGCGGCATTAAAGCGCGAAGCAAGCTCCACTATCAACATGCCTCATTACTCATCAAAAAAAGATCTCAACGTATTATGATTGATTGTGGCGCCGATTGGCTTGGCCACGTCAATGATATTCGACCAACTGCTATCGTCATCACTCACGCTCACCCGGATCATGTGGATGGCTTAAAACAGGGCGCTCCCTGCCCCATCTATGGCACGCAAGCCATCATTGATCGCATCAAGCGGTTTCCGCTCAACTGCAAGCTCGTGACCATCGATGAGCCTTTTTTTATTGGCACTCTTGAATTCACCCCATTCGCCCTCGAGCATTCTTTGCACGCGCCAGCCGTTGGTTATCGAGTAACGGACCAAGAAAAATCTTTTTTTTACGCACCAGATATTGTTTCAATAATCAAACGCGAACAAGCACTGCAGAATGTTACGCTCTATATCGGCGATGGCGCCATAATACAACGCACGCTCCTCGTCAGGCAGCGAGATGGGGTGCGTATTGGTCATTCCCCAATTAAAGAACAACTTGCCTGGTGCCAGGAAGCAGGAATACCAAAAGCTATAATTACCCACTGCGGTACCGAGATTGTTCGTGGAAACCCGGCGCAAATACGAGAAAAAGTAGTACCGCTTGCTCGCACCTACAATATTCTGGTTAAAATTGCCTATGATGGCATGACGGTTATTTTCTAACATGGATATTATGATATGGCTTCTCCTCATAAATTAACTGCTTATCGGCGCAAGCGTAATTTTGCACGGACGCCTGAACCTAGGCCAACAACCAAAGGCTCGCCTCACGAGGCCATTTTTGTTGTCCAAAAGCATAGAGCAACGCATCTCCATTATGATTTTCGCTTGCAAATGGAAGGAGTCCTTAAATCATGGGCCGTTCCCAAAGAGCCGCCACTTCTGAGTGGGCAAAAAAGGCTCGCTATTGAAACAGAAGACCATCCCCTGGAATATGCTTCTTTTTCAGGAGTCATACCACCCGGGAACTACGGTGCTGGCACCGTTGAAATCTGGGATCATGGCACCTTCCTCAATTTAAAAGAGAAACCCTTATTTACGTGCTACCAGGAGGGGCATATTGAAATCATGCTCGTCGGCAAAAAACTAAAAGGACCTTACGCCCTCGTAAAAACAAAACTCGGTACGGGCGATAAAAAAGAGTGGCTCTTGCTCAAGATGAAAAAATAACACCGTGGGCCACGTAAGCCCACGGTGTCTCATTAATCACAAGGCACCTTCTTGACGCGCAGCACAAAACAGGATGCCTTTAAGATTTAATCGAGGTGGTTATTAACCATAGACGTATTCGCCATCGTCATAACCATCTGAATCTACATACGTAGTACTGTAGCTAGGCGCATAGTAGCCACCACCATAATAGCCATCATCGTAGCCATCACCGTAATAACCGCCATATCCCCAATAAGGCCAGCCATATCCTCCATAGCCGCCATATCCTCCATAGCCGCCATAACCGCCATATCCGCGACCTCTGAATCCACGACCACCACGGCCTCTAAAACCACGACCACCACGACCGACTCCTCGGCCACCGCGACCTATTCCACGACCACCACGGCCACCACGACCGCCTCCACGCATAGCATGACCACGGCCACCACGACCGCCTCCACCGCCATGGCCTCCACCGCCACGCGCGTCAATCAACGTCATGCCGCTGAGCGCCGTCAAGGCTACCAGAGCAAGCGCCACATATCTCTTCAGTCTGTTTTCCATAACACTCTCCTTTTATATTGGTTTATTAGGTGTTCTTAATTAGAAGACTTTGATATTTCTAATTGTCATTATAATATAAACAAGTGAGCAAAATCAATAGTTTAAGACTTAACAATAATTTCGGAACAGACGCTCGGCAAACCATATATCTTTGGCACCGCTTACTCTTGAAAAGCTATCGTGCACGCTTGCGGAATTACACTAAGCAAAAAAAATGAAAAACAGGGATAAGTTAAGTGAAACGACTTGCCAAAACACTTAGACGCCTTTCTATGACAGGACGATATGAAAGGGGCAATACTTGGATAAGTGCCTCTTTTTTTTCGAGCAATGCTTGTGCTTGTTCTTTAATCTCTGCACTCGTAATGCCCTCAAACACCGTGCCTGCTGAATAATTAAGCTTTGGATTACGCATCGTATTAAGTTCGGTAACGTCACCGCCCCATGATTTTTTAAGTGCTCCTTGAGCTCGGTAAAATAATCCACCGCCATTATCAACGCGCCAAGGATCAGCGTGCTCATCAATGATTATGTTATCGAAATTTAAACCGACAACGTCCCAATTGCCAAGTAAACAATCTGCAACAAAGCCTTTTTGAATTTTCTTAAACACATTATTTTTTGCTTTACGCGTTGCGTGCTGCATATAAGCAGCGAGCGTTTGCCCAGGTATGTACTGACTCAACATAGTAGGTCGTGATTCTAAATCATACAAGTAAACCTCAGGAACCTTGATACCGAGAGCCCGATATGCTTTATTCGTATAAAATTCGTTCTCAATATGCCGAGCCGATGCTCCTTGCTTTTCAACCCACCGCTCACCTTCTATGGTAACCAGATAGGCCCCCGTACTACCGCCAAGCGGTATACTGCTTTCTATGGCATGAACATTAGGAGGTTGCGCAACCACATGAGGCCCAACAACATGAAGAGCTATTACGATATGATATATTTTTGATACAGCGAGCTTCATCTTTTTCTCCTCGACCGTAATGCGCCTTTGGCCAGATATTACATTTTCGCAATATTATTACCTATTATATCAAATTTTACTCTAATTGTCAATTTAGTTAACCAAATGAATTCCAAGAAGCTCTATTATTGAGAAAACTTCGGTATTTGGCTTGATCCGGTTTTGATCGAACCACAACGGTAGGCGCGCTTGAATATTTTATAATTCGGTATATTTAGACGAGCGTCCCTTGCTCTTTTCGATGGGATATTTCTTGGCATTAAGAGCAATCTTATATTCCATGGCTCGACTAAGATCAATATGGGCACTGATGCAAAAATCAAGCAAAGCAAATGCAATGTCTGCTACTTCGTTTTCAATCTCTTGTCGCTTGCTCTCAAGAATAGATAAACACTCTGAGCCTTGAGCCCAGACAAAAAGCTCCATCAATTCTGATGACTCGATCGCTATATCCATGCTTAGATTTTTGAGCGTATGGTACTGTTGCCAATCCCGCTCATCAATAAACTTTTTAACTTTCTCTTTAAGGCTTTCAACCGTTGTTGAGCTATCCATATTCCTCTTCCCCGTTAAAACTATTTCATACAGCATATATCAAAGATTAATACTCGACAATCCGGAGATCCGCTGCGCCAACGCACGACCCGAATCAAATATTTTGATTATCCCTTTTTCACTTGCCTTATTCATCAAAATTGCCTATTATTAATAGTATGAAATAGATACAAATGGTATTTATAGATAAAATATGCCATTTTTCAGAGCACTTTTTTATAACACCCCTATAAACTGATAGATATTATGGCAAAAAATAATGTTATATTACTGATCTTCGCCTTAGCATACAGCGCGCTCCCTGTTTCATTGCAGGCAATGGAAGAAACACCACAGCCAAAAGTTTCTAAAAGAAAGCCTGAAACACCATTGTTACCGTTGCGTGACCGCACTAACCCGACTCAAACTGCGCCAGCAAGCCCATACAAGCACACGCAGGCTTTAGCGTGTTTGACAAGAGGCTTGCGAACTCTTCGCGCATCGAGACAAAATGTGCATGATGAGGAAACCGAGCAACCGACGAGCGACAAGACGCAGCCCGAAGGGCAAGCAGCCAGACCACAAGAACTTCAAGGCATTTTTACTCGCAACCCAGCCCGCTTGCAGAACGCAATCCAGCAAGCAGAAGGAAGCCCTGCTCGACGCGCTATTAGAGAAGAAGCAACCAGCATGACTCCTTACCTCACCTGGATGTACCAGCAACAGTATGAATCAGCAGATCCAAACGTGGTAAGTCCGCTTACTCAAGCAAGCAAGAATAAGCGTAAAAAAACAAAACATGTTAGCAAAGACGAGGTACGAGCACACCGTACGCTTTTTCAACACCAGGAGAACTGGTCAGCAACTATTGAAGCACCTTATAGCTACACTATTCATCAGCGCGATGAACTGTTTGACCTCCTCTTGGTTGACCCAGAAGGTCGCCTGAACTTGCACCGTGCTCAAGTAGGCCTGGCACCCTTAGGCCATGACAAAAAGCCGATTAACTTGCATCATGTTCTCAGAGAAGATCCAGGACCATTGGCAGAAATTTCAGCCGACTTTCACGCTCGTGAATCAGGGCCGCTTCATCCCCCATCACGTGGCATTGAAAATCGAGTTAATTTCAATGACTTTCGTCAAATGTATTGGCAAGCACGCGCCTATGATTGGATAGAAACATATCTGCCATGAGCTACCCAAACCTAAAGGTTGAGCTTCGCCGTATTTTGGGCTTCTTGAGCAGGCCAAAGCTTTCTCTTATCTCTCAAGCGTTAGCCTGCCCAGAGCTGCTTATAGCTACAAAACTGAACAAACTGTTCCCAACCTATATTAGCAATAGACTTTGCTAGATTATGGTTTTGAATCATTCCCGCTATGTTCAGGTCTTCAAATACAATCAGCCCAAAGCAAGCTTTTTAATTACTGGAGATTATCTACTACAGCTCTTCATTCCCTGATGGTCCATAATTAATAGCACCACTACCATCGTAATTAACAACACCGCTCCCTCTATAACGGGCAATATACTTCCATACAAAATAAGCAGTAATACCAACTATTACTAATCCAGTAATACCGGCTATGCCGCCTACGATTGGTCCTGCTATTATACCAATATTGGTAGAGCTGGAATTTCCATCGCCTGTGCCCGCTCCATCGCCATCACCGGTAGAGCCGCCTATTCCAAATACCTCTGAAATTGATACATCGTTAGAGTACAAGTTAGCTGTAGCAACCAAAGAATTTCCCGCATTTGAAAGTACTGGTGAAAATGCTATCGATACACAATAACTTGAATTATTTGGTAAAAAGTACGATGTACTATTATGCACTATACCATCCTTTAACCCCAAGAGCGCAATAGTACTTGAGCCACTATTTGATGTTGCTATATATGACGCATCTTGAGAGAGAGCAATCGTGCTCGGCTGCGCATTTCCTTGTGGTATTTGGCGTGATTGACCATCTGACAAAATATTGCCAGTAATCAGAAAGAGTGAAATATCATCTGAGCCACTATTTGTTGTCATCACTATTGTATCTCCTTTACTATCTAAGAAAGAAGTAATAGAAGAGGGCACCGTTGATTCTTTTGGTAATGGCTTTGAGCTACTATACTTTAATATACCGTTGACTACTTGAAAAAGAATAACATCATATGATTGAGCATTTGCTGTGGCCAAAAAGTTATTATCAGGCGTAAATGTTAACGCTACTGGTTGTGTTGCATTTCCTAATGAATAAGAGAGAGGATTTTGCAAAATTCCTGCATTTATGTTGAAAAGGGTTACATCATTTGATTTACTGTTAGCGGTTGCTAAATATGCATCATTTGAAGAAAATGCTACCGCTACCGGTAATGTAGAGCCTATAGGTAATGTATACGAACTTCCTGCCGTTAACTGGCCTACTTTCACCTGGAATAGGGTTACATCATTTGAGTTACTGTTTGCCGTTGCTAAGTAACTACTATTTGATGAAAATGTTATTCCCATCGGAGTTGACGAACCCGTAGGAAGCGAATACGATACTCCAGGTAATAATGTAGCTGTACTATTGATCCCAAACAGTGTTACATCGCTTGAGAGGGAGTTTGCTGTTGCTAAATAGAAACCGTTATTTGAGAAGGCAAGCGCATTAGGTGCCTGAGAACCGTAAGGCAATGAAACTGACCTCAGCGGACTTTCAAAACTCCCGCATTTAAAGACGGTTACTATATAGGGGTTAGAATTAGCAGTTGCAATATATTTACTATCTGGTGAAAATGCAAGTGAAATAGGATAGGCATAGCTCCCTGGAAAGGCGTACGATGCGCTATTTACTAACTTTCCACCAGCTTCTATATTAAATAACGCTACTGTTCCACGAGCAAGACCAGAATTAGTGCATGCAAGATATATTCCATTAGGTGAGAATGCTACTGAATTAGGATCACCAGAGCCACGCGGTATTGCATATGATGTAGCTGCACTTAATATTCCTCCTGTTCCTACCTGGAATATGGTGATATCATTTGAGCCCCAATTAGCGGTGGCTAAATAAGAGCTATTTGGTGAAAACGCTACTGATTCAGGCACCGTAGAACCGCTTGGCAATGTATACGAGGTCGCTCCTGACAACACGCCACCAGCTCCTACCTGAAATATCGTTACATCATTTGATCCATAATTAGCAGTGACTACATATGAACCATTGGGTGAGAAGGCTATTGAGTAGGGGTTGCCAGAACCTGACGGTAACGCATATGATGTCGCTCCGCTTAGGACGCCGCCGGCTCCTACCTGAAATACCGTTACATCACTTGAGCCTTCATTAGCGGTGGCTAGATATAAGCCATTTGGTGAAAAAGATACTGAATAAGGAGCGAAAGAACCCGAAGCCAAACCATACGCTGTTCCTCCACTTAATATGCCTCCCGCCCCTACTTGAAATACGACTACATCTCCTGACCCTACCGACTCGAAATTAGCAGTAGCAAGATAGGAGCCATCGGGGGAAAATGCTATTGAATTTGGGCTTGATCCCGTAGGTAATGCATACGATGTTCCTGAACTCAACACACCTCCTGCTCCTACTTGAAATATCGTTACATCACCTGAGCCATAGTTAGCAGTAGCAAGATATGAACCATTTGGGGAAAATGCTACTGATTGAGTACCACTAACACCTGAAGGTAACGCGTATGATATGCTACCCGACAATACGCCTCCTACACCTACCTGAAACATTGCTACATCATTTGAGCCAAAATTAGCAGTAGCAAGATATGAGCCATTAGGTGAAAATGCTACTGAATAAGGTTGACGTGAACCATTTGGTAGTGCAAAGGAGGTCGCTCCACTAAGTACTCCTCCTGCGCCTACCTGAAATAGTGTTAGGTTATTGGAAATTTCATCAGCAGTAACAAGATATGAGCTATTTGGTGAAAAGGCGACTGAATAAGGGTAGGTAGAACCACTTGGCAAAGCATATGGAGTTCCCCCACTTAATACTCCTCCAGCCCCCACTTGAAATATCGCTACATCACTTGAATTATAGTTAGCAGTAGCAAGATATGAGCCATTAGGTGAAAATGCTACTGAGGTAGGCCATAGAGAGCCGCTCGGCAAAGCATAAGAAACAGCGTTTGAAAGACTGCCTCCTATCCCTACTTGGAATATAGTTACATCATTTGAATAATTGGCGATAGCAAGATATAAACCATTAGGAGCAAACGCCATTGACTGAGAATCAAAAGAACCTGATGGCAATGGATACGAGATTGCTCCTGATAACGCTCCATCTGCTCCTACACTAAAAATAGTGACATCCGAATTATTAGCAGTTGCTAAGCATAGACCATCAGGTGAGAAAGCTACTGAACTAGGACCAACAGAACCTACGGGTAGCTCATACAATGTACTTGTACTTAATACCCCGCCTGCTTCTACCTGAAATACCGTTATATTATTTGAATTACTATTAGCGGTGGCTAGATATGAACCATCAGGCGAAAAAGCCACTGACATAGGATAGCTAGAGCCAGAAGGTAAGATATAAGAGGTACCGTTTGATAAAGCTCCTCCTGCTCCAACAGTAAATAGTGTCACATTACTTGAGCCCCCGTTAGCAGTAGCAACATAAGAACCATCTGGAGAGAAAGCCACTGACTGAGGAAAGAGCCCAGCAGGTGACGCATAACTTTCCCCTACTAACCTACATAGATCAACGGACATCGTCTGCTTAGCGAAAAGAAAAGCTATCAAACAACTAACTGCTTTAAGATAATTTTTAAACTCCATTTTTCTCTCCGATTAACTTTTATCAAAAAATATTACAATACCAAAATTTTCAGGATTTCTTTATTATCTTGAGGAACAATAACATGAATTTTGTAATCAATCAAATTTCTTTAATTCGATAAAAATCGAGAAAAATAATCTGAATTTCTGCTTTGCGGAAATCTCAAGGGGTCGATTTTGTTTACAAAACCACAAATGCCATAAAATAGTATTATTGTTGATATATAGTGACAAAGTGAAAAAAATCGTTTACTCTTAGAGCATGATACTTGATTATATTTTATAGGAGCATTATATGTTTTTACGCGTTAACGCCCTTCTTGCCGCTTTGGCTCTGGCGAGCCTTAACGGAGCCTTCAATGCTTACGGCATGGGAGATCCGTATTACGGAGGAGGTTGGCAACATCCTGACCAAAGTTTACAGAATACCTATGGGCAAAGATACTTTCAGCAAGGGCAAAATGTAAGCCCTTACCCTGGCCTACAGCCCCCCGCTCCCCACTGGGGACCACCGCCAACTGGCAGTCAGAATTATCCTCCCTATCAGGGCTTCACTACGCCGAGCCAATGGAATCAACAAGCTATGCCTCCACAAACAGGCCAACTGCAATACCAAGGTCAGAATACCTATGGGCAGGGGTATGGCCAAGGTAGCCCTTATTTCAGCCAGCAAACTCCTGCTACACCTTGGGAACCGCAAACTAATAATCAGAACTACCCTACGTATCAGAGCCCCAGTGCGCCGACCCAATGGAATCAACAACCTATGCCTCCACAGACAGGCCAGCAGGATTTAGCTCCTGCCCCTCTCGATCATGCTCCCGCTCGCTTTTACGCTGCTCTTTCAAGCGAACTGCAGATCAGGCAAGATAGGGATACTGCTATTCAGATCTTGAGAAGGTACTTTTCGGATGATCAAGAAGTTTCAGTACAACAAGCCCGTGACGCACTTGATGAACTTTTAGCGGCACTGGAGCATGATACAATCTCTCCAGGCTTCTTTTCGATCGCCGACGGACAAGGCGAACACGGCTATACGACGCCGACTCATTCGCTTCTCTATTACCTTATAAGGAAATGCCAAGCGTATGAACATTCAGAAGGTTATCTGCAAGGAATGGTGCGCTGGGCATATGGAGAATCAACGGACCTCAAGCTACTCAAAAGCATGCTTGAAAAGACCCTCAATCAAGCTAAGCAACACGCTCAGATTCATTTAGGCGCAAGCAGTGAAAAAGCGTCTTTGAAGCTTGCATTGGATGAAGATACTAAAGAATATCTTGAAGACTCGAATAAGCAAGAACCACGTCCATGGGTTCTGGACTTTTTTGAAGCACTTTTTAGTAAGTAATCTCTCTTAAGTACATCACTTCGATAGGTCCTGGATCAGCAAAAAACTGATCCAGGACTTTTTATAGCGTAATGCATTAGGCCATGCTCACTATGCCGAGCATTTTGATCTCAGCACAAAGCTATAATGCCATATTCGTGCATCACTTAAAGAATCTCGCTATATTAACATTATGCGAATGCATAAGTTTGATCAGATGGACGAAATCTTATTGTCCCCGGATACAATGCAAGAAACACTTCACTATTATCATAAGAACTGGGAACATATTTGTGGACGCTATTTTCATAATAGAGAGTTACTTCACTCGATGCTGTCAAAGAAGCCTTTGATTCCGAATTGGTATAAAACATATAAATACGCTTGAATCGATGCTTCTTGATGCTCAAGCAAAACCAAGCGATCCGCTATCCCTGATATATATGTTGGCCCGGGCAGCTTTCTGACCAGTTTGCCTTCTAGCGTATTGCCTCGCTCATGATCATCTTCAACTCGTGGGGGGGCATTCTGGCCATGTTTAACGCGGTGATTTAGCTGCGATTACTTGGCTACTAAGGGCTTCAAAACTTTGCAAGCTAATGATGATTCTAGCGGGCAACTCCAGCCAGAAATTGAACATAAGAAAGACTTTTTGGGTTGAGGGCAAATTAGGTCCTCGATGAGGTGGCGCCCGAGAAAGGGTGCTAAGCTCCCAAGGCCCGTAAGGATTATAGGCCATATCTTTTGCTTCGCCGTCTCTTGCCATGTCTTATTTTTTTCCATCCACTGGGCGAGATCTTGATAATCCTGGTCCTTAACTATAGTAATTGGAGTCTCTCCATTGCTGTTCTCCGCCATCATAAAGGCGCCGGCAAGAACAAGCTGCTTTATTATTACTTCTTTTGCTTCTTTATAGCCGTCATATTGTAGGATGAATCGCAAAAGCTTTAAAACTACTGATCTCTTATCAAGATCACGCACTGCAATATGCAGCGGTGTATCGCCCCTCTCATTTTTGGCTTTTACATCGGCTCCTGCACAGATAAGGTCTGTTGATGCTTTCCCATGGTTATGATGTGCTGCAATATGAAGAGGCTGATTGCCATCATTATCACTTACGTTAACATGAGCGCCCTTGGTAAGGAGCAGCGGTATTATGCCAGGATTACATTCTGCTGCAAAGTGGAGAAGCTCCTTGCCGGTCTTACTCCTTGCAAATATATCAAGTGTACATATTTTACCTAACCATATTTCTAATTTAGTAAATATTGTCGGCTGCTCGCACTCCTGACTATCAAGAAGTCTTGCTAGATAATCTCTATAATTTGGATCATCAGCTATAAGTCCGCGAGGATCACATATGAGTTCCCTTAGGTAACTGTCCTCATAGAGATTATAGCCTGTGTTTGCATTGGCAGCGCATGGTGATGCCATTATAAGTAACATCAGGTGGAGCATAGAAATTCTTGCTCTTAATGTGTTCTTCTTCATAGATCTTCCTTGAATGAGTAAATCTTGTACAAGATGTTTAACTAATATTCTCAAAAATTGCCACTACCCGGAGCCCACATTATATCAATTGAGCGAACAAAGCAAGGGCGAGTTTAAGCCCAAAAATAGCGATAGGGGATTGAGAGCAGCTCTAAGAAAGAATAGATGGAGTAATTGACGTGCAATGTATGTAAAATATAAAAGGATTGATAAATAATAATAACATGTTTTTTATATAATCTTTTACCAATGCGGCAATCTTCGGCAACAAATATAAATTATATTTTTTCTATTTTTTAAGTTTTGTCATAAATCGGGGCCTTCCAATTTTATTATCTTTATGTATAATTAAATCAAATTTCTTACACTTAACTGGTTTTTTATGAACAAAAGATTTTTTCTGCTGTGCTTCATTTTTACATTCAATACTCGTACCATGACAGACCCTTATACCTTTTTAGGCATTGGTCGCCATGCAACGTCTAAAGAAATTGAAAAGCGGTGCCGGGCCCTGCGGGGTCGCTACCACCCCGACAAGAACAACGGTAAAATCCTCAGAGCTTATCTCGACATTAATAATGCGTGCGATGAAATAAATCAACAACGCGTGAAACAAGAAACAAAAAAAGAAGATTTTACGTACACAAGTTATAGCAATAATAAATATTCCGAGAATTCGCAAAAAGACCTCTATGAAGAGATTTATGAGCAGATTTACAAAATTAAAAACTTGATGAGGGAGCAGGCAAAACGTGATGGCTGCACTTCTAAAAACCAAACCTGCACCTGTTTTGCTACCAAATGGCCGGGCACGTGTCTCGAAGATTCACTATTCGAAGAGCTTTATTGTTCTTGTGAGCCACCTAAAACTTCTGAGAATCAAAAAACATCGGATTGGTACACAGCCAAAACAGATGCGAACCGCGGCGAAGCGAATGATGAAAAGAAATCATCGTCGGAATCTTTTCAAGACGATGATTTCTTTGACGATTTTAGCGACGATTTCTTTGAGAGAAAATCATCGAGCTTTCATTCGCCACGCGCTGAGGACCTCGTTGACTGCTTTATTCTATCTCGAACTATTGATTCACCTATCTATAACCTAGGACTCGAGCAAGCGTTGATACCAAACCTACGTGAAGACCAATGGGTTCAATTTGTTGGTTCTTATATCCCCTTTATTCAAGCCAACCAAACCGCATTTGGTAAACGGCTCAATAAATTTGAGGCCGGCGTTATCTTTCGGTCATATCTTGGTCTCGGACCTTGGCAGATTGATGTTATGAGCCTTCTATCAAGCATTCAGGTAAATTTCTTTGAGGACCGTCGACTTAAATTATCCTATTCTTCGTTCGATTTTAGAGATTTTTTGATAGCAGTAGGAAGATGCCAACAATGGGGGCCCGTTACTTTTACCCTAAGAGGGCTGGTTGGTGGCTCATTTAACCGCATTAGAAAAGAGCTAGAACAAGAATTGACGAAAAAAGAGCCTCTCGTTGATTTGCCCCATTTGGTTGCAGGCCTAGAATGCTATACATCTACGAATCTTAAACAAACTGATTGTACGAATCATGACTTAATAACCAACGTGCGCTGGTTACATTTTTTCAACAACACTATTAAAATAAACTCACGTAAACAAGATGGGCACTTTATATCCGATAACAGCCTCACATCACATCCTGGAAGCTTCATCGATATACTCCTCGGTCTTGATAATCAACTTGGCGATAACAACCAGCACCACATTGAATTTGGCTATAATCCTACGTTCAATATAGCGCAGCATTATGAAGCGGAAGATTTTCTTTTTGAGCTCACCTCTCCCCGAGACCATACTATGCGACTAAGGCTTCATCATCTACAGCAGCCAGCTGTACAGCATAAACTCTATGCTTATTATCGGTACGATTTCACGCTGCGCGAGTCTCCAGGATCATTGAACATCGGTTATTCCAAGGCATTCGCTTCAGGGTCTCACGCTAACGTTTTAGAGCCAGGCGCTGGCCTTTTCTGGGTAGCACTCACCCAAACTTTTTAAATAAAAAAAGAGATTGATGCTCCTCGCAAACATTGCTATGCTTTCTGTCAATAGTAACTAAACTCGGGCATTAGAGAGACAAAAATATTAAAGGGGCTTCAAATTTTTATTTTACCAACTATCAAAACAGCTTTTATATCCTTTCTGTTCGCTGGATTCTTAACCTCGCAAGGCGCTCAACACCAACCAGCACATGGCGCTCAGATAAGCAACAAAAAAATAATGTTTATCTCGGCTACCGTTATTGGTACTCTTGCCGGTTTTGGCTATTATATCTACCCGTTCTATCAAGCTTGGGCTCAACGTGACCAAAATCTTTTTGATGCCATCCGCTCATGTGACTACAAACGTGCTCGACTGGCTTTAGAATATGGTGCTGATAGTAATGCACGTGGCATGGCTGGATTACGGCCACTTCACTGGGCGGTAGCTCAAAAACAGGCAGGTCTTATCAAGCTGCTCATGAGATATGGAGCCGATGCCGAAGCACATGATGATCTAGGCCAACGTCCTATCGACATAGCCTCTAATGACCCTATTCTTATCCAGGCGCTTCAAGAAAATCATTTGCTCGGCAACGAATAGTTTAAAAATATTTACAAGAGGTATAAAAACAATGCGCATATTGGCAATAATATTTTTATGTGCAGCAATAAATGGTCAATCACTTAGAGGTGATGACAATAACGAGCCTTTTTATAAAATATGGTACAAAAAGCTCTTCAAGCTTGAGGTGAAAGATAAAGCCATTAGCGCCAATGTGGCGGGTCTTGGCATTCAAGTTCCACGCAACCATATCGAATGGCTTTTGTGGGCTGTCTATCAAAAGATAGCGGGCGACACCCAATATCAGTTAAACCAAGAGTTTCTTGAAGCTATCTACGAGGGCAATCTCGTAAGAGCTCAATTGCTCCTTGATCGTGGCGCTCATATTGATGCTCAGGATTTTTACGGTGACCGCGCCCTTCACCTTGCCGTTATCCTGCAGAACGAAGAAGCCATCAAATGGCTTCAAAGCAAGGGTGCTGATCTCGCTGCCAAAAACAATTATGGGGAACAGCCAAGAGACTTAGCTCGCAAGCTCAACCGTCAAAGAGCTTTAGAGGTACTTACAAATTCGGGATCAATTTCTGCCCCAATACCTCCGATTGCTCAGCCGGTAAAACAGCTTAATGACGCACAAGCAGCATTTTCATCAATAGTCGAGTCAACTGACTCTGCCATTGCTCATGTCGACAGCCAAAAATTATCAGAAGAGCTCATCATTTATAATGAGGTTGAGGTTATTGATATCAGGTCATCAAAATTCTTTCCTCGATTTCCAGACTTCAAGAAGTTTATCCTCGATAACGATTTGGTAAAAATTATAAATAAGCATGGGATTCACATTCGCGCTGGCGGGGGTGGCCTTCCCACTTTTATTTTCAAAAATGGCCATAGAACTTCCTGGCTATTTATTAAGCCGGCTGTGGTCGGACCAGGTGGCAAATTAAAGCCGGGCATAATTTTGAACGAAATAGGTTTCGTGTATGAGGCAACTGGAAAAAGAGTCCCTCTGCATTGATTTCTCAGAAAACGTTGGTATGCTTGACGGCAAACCTTAAGCATGCCCGTTTACGGAGACAAGAATGTTAAAGAACCTTCAAATTATTATTCTAGCAACTACCTTACTTACCATAGCACCTGCTTATTGTATGGAGCCACCAAAACCTAAAGGCCATAAGCTGTTCAAACACATCAAATGTGGCCATGTTACCGCCTTGAAGAACTTTCTCGATTACCGACAATTGATCAGGCAACTTAATTTAGCTATCAAAGATAATCAAGGTTGGCAGCCCATTCATCATGCTGTAACTCGTGGCGATCCTGCGGTTATCAATGTTCTTATAGCCGCCGGTGCTAACGTAAATGCACCAATAGCAGATGCCAATGGGCATCTGCCTTTAGATCTAGCAATACAAGCAGGGTCGCAAGAGATCATTCAAGCTTTGACCTCTGCAGGAGCGGTCGCCCATCCCCAGATTGCTTTAGAAGCTCATACAAGAGGTAATGTTGTGAATACCATCGCATTAGATGGTTTAGCTGAAGATTTTGAATTCCTCGTTTTATCTGGCCCAGATTTTTTAACTGTTGAGCACCTTGATCAGGCTCCTCGAGGAGAACTAGTAAGCCCATCGGACAGTAATCAGCAGCAGGCATCAAGTTCACCAACTCAAGAAGAGCTAGACCAAAAATTCCTCAATGCGTTGCTCGTCAATGATTTGGCTCAAGCACAGATGCTTCGTAACCAAGGCGCAGATATTAATCATCGTGACGTCACAACAACCAGCCGATTCATCATGTTTGTCATAATGGACTGCTTGGTGCGCTTATATGGCTTGTTGAGCACAGTGCAGATATCAATGCACGCGATGGAGCTCATAATCAACCCATTCGTGTTGCTGCACTTAGGAAGCATGCTCATATTGTCAGATGGCTTATCCAAAAGGGTGCTCATCTCGACGCGCGCGATGAAAATAAACAAGCCACTCTAAAGTCTATCGCAGCGCAAGCACAAATGAGCAATACCGAGAAAAACCAAGAGAATAGTACGCTCGGCAATGCTCAACGAGAAAGAGATTTTGCCCAAGAAAGTGGTATCGCGGTTCGGGATAATCACCGAAGAAACTCTTTATGGGCCGCAAAACATGGTAGGATGGATATTTTACAACGGTTGATTGAAAATGGCATACCCATCGATTTGTCGGATACTCTTGGCAACGAGGCGATCCATTGCGCTACCCATGGTGGGCACCAAGAAACTATTCAATGGCTCATCGAACATGGGGCTTCCATACATTCACGCGATGCTGAAGGGGCACAGCCATTACATATAGCAGCGCATTATGGCTTTTTAGAAATTGCAAAATGGTTACTTGAGAATGGCGCAGATATTCACGCCCCTGATGAATATGGCCAACAGGTTATCCACTGGACTGCTCGCGGAGGGAGCCTCGAGATGGTGGAGCTGCTTGTGGCATGGGGCGCAAAGATACGTGCTCGGGCTCATGGTGATATTGAGCTTCTCCACTTGGCATCGCGTTCTGGAAATCTCTTCATAGTACAATTGCTCATTGAACGGGGAGCCTCAATTAATGCTCGGACAAATCGAGGAATTGAGCCCATACATCTTGCTGCAGAAGGAGGCAATCCGCTTATATTACAGCTGCTTGTCGATCTGGGTGCTCATATTGATTCTCAAGATAATGATGGCCAACAGCCAATACATTGGGCTGCTCACACAGAGCAATTAAGTGCCATTCGGTGGCTTGTCGATCATGGAGCAAATATTAACGCACAAACTACTGATGGTCAAACAGCTGCTAGCATAGCTCACCGCAATGGTCATGATTATATTATTACATGGCTTACCGAATCTATTGGCAATTTCCAGGAGTACAACAGAGCTGCAGCTTCAAGTTCTGATACGCCAGTCATTAATGAAGAACAAGCAGATATAGAAAGCAGAAGCGAGCAGGAAGAATCGCTGATTCACCATCAGGATCTACCTAGAGCATCCACGCCTGAAATACGCAGTGTTCATAAAGAAGCCCTCCCAAAAGAGGGCGATGAACTTGAAGAATCAAACATAGAACAAGCAGAGACTACTTCAATTAATGTTATATTAGCGGCAAATAATGTAAATACTCATGATAACTTAATTACTGATGAACCTAAAGAAAGTAATTTATCTGATCAGGGCCGGCTCATCTAAATTTGATTGACAATTAATTCCAAAGTGCTAGGTTGCCAGCAAGACAGCTTTCGAAGACATTTGATACTGATGTACTTATCAACCAATGGCTGGGCTCGTTTGAGCAAGTTAAGCGCCAAACTTTTGATGGTCGCTACATTTTGAGGAGCATTACCTTTTCGAATTCTCGATTGATCATCATTAAAGCAAACATCGAGTACCCAATGCATCGAATTCTCTATTAACCAGTGACTTCTTGCGGCGCGCAATATTCTTTCTGCTGATGCAGGAATACTTGTTATGTAGTAACGTTTTTCTATAGTCTTATTCTTACCAATCAATCGCTCTGATTGTATACAGGCAATGCTCTTTAGTGAGACCCAATCATTCTTTTTAGAAATCCAGCCTATTTGATCGGTTGTTGTACAAGTCCTAATCTCAATTCGACCATGCCCTTTTTCTGTTTCTGAAAATGTATCATGCTTAATATTGATATATTTTGATTCGCTTTCTATTTCAAAGAAAGTTTTTATTTCTTCAAGAAGATCACCTTGATTGCCCTTTACATTAAGCAAATAATCCCCTTTTTTGTCAATAATCTTTTGAGCAATTTTTTTCTGGGTCCCTATTGCATCAATCGTCACTATCGCACCGCAGATATCAATTAAGTCCAAGAGCTGCGGGATAGCCGTTATTTCATTCGATTTTCCTTCTACCTTTTTTTGACAAAGGACCATTCTAACATCTGTCGCAAATGCATTGACTAGATAAAGAGGCTCTTTATCTTCTGTTTCACCCTGATCAAAGCTTCTTTTTGTCACTTTCCCATCTATGGCTACTGTTCTTGCATCATCAGTGTCTCTGTTATCCCTTACTGATGCTACTAAATCGCTTACCCATTTTACAAATATTTTAGAAAACTCATTAGGATCAAGTGCTCTAAAAAATCTCCTTAACGTATCATCGCTTGGTACCCCATTTTCAAATGGTAGATACTTTTTAAGTACGTCTAATCGAGCTTTTCCGTAGTATTCGATATCTTTCCAACCCTCGCACCCACTTATAACCCCTACCAGAGTTAAAAAAAGAATATCTGCCATTGAATGCAGTTTTCCTCTTTCAATTCTTGGGTCTTCTAGTTCACCTATATAATCCAAAAAACTAATATTTCTGTCTTCCATCTTGGTTCTCCCGGTTTTTTTTGAGAACCATTATATCTTAGTTTTTTAATTTTTTAAGTGAGCCGGCCCTGTTTATCTGATCCAGGAAAAGAGAACAGCGAAACTAATCCTATAACAAGCAGTAATCAAGTTGCCCAACAAAGTTTCTCTACAATTTGCGAAACTCTTGCCAACAACCTAGAAACTCTTGCCAAAAGCCTAGAACCTATTGCCAAACTCCAAGAAGCCATATTGGCAAGTCGTGTAGCTATTACCACCCGATTGTCCACTTTAAGTCACCAGAGAGATGGCCTTAGAGATGTCGCTAACGAAATGTTCGCATACGAATATTAGATAGCAATGGTAATACTACCGTAATTTTTGATGAGGAAAACAATGGAATAGATGCCGATCAAATTACTGAATCTATTCAACAAGCAACCAATTTACATCGGCTCAATTTGTGCAAAACGTTACACCCTTAAGCAGTGACACTGAAAAGGATTCCAACATCGTCTGTAAATGTAGCGAGGAGGTCACGTTGCGACAGTATTACCAGAATGGGAGATTGATCTCCCTTGAGGTTTAGATTACCTATACCCATTTATCAATTTCAGACACAATTTACCTGGAAATCACTAATCAAACGGCAATAACAAGCAATTCCCAAGTTGCCAACCAAAATAAGTTTACCTTTGACGTTACCTACATAACCGAAAGAAACCCTGTTGCGTTAACTCATGCATGAACTTTTTGGTTAGTAAATTAAATCTGCAATATGTGCAGCAAGAAGAGCGACCAAGCAATCTAAATATTTGGCTGCTCGTTATAACATTGCGAGGCAAGAAGTTAGCCAGCGCATGAAAGAGCACAGTTACTACAGCTCTTTGAGCAAAAATGGAATTGATAACTAACATAAATATTGCTATGCTTTCTGACAGCAAACTCAAAGTGCGCTCTTTAGGAAAATAAAGATGTTAAAGATTCTTCAAATTCTTATTCTAGCAACTACCTTACTTACCGTAAATCCTGCTTATTGTATGGAGCCACCAAAACCTCAAGGCTATAAGTTATTTCAACATACAAAAAGCAGCGACGCTGGCGTTTTGAAAACATACCTTGATTATCGAAAATTGATGGGGAACCTTGATTTATCAAGCAGAGATGATCGCGGTTGGCAGCCCATTCATTATGCCGTAACTCGCGGTGATCTTGCGGTTGTCAACGTTCTTGTAGTAGCTGGTGCTGATGTAAATGCACCAACAGCAGATGGCATTGGGCATCTGCCTCTAGATCTAGCAACTAGAGGTGGGTCGCAAGCAATCATTCAAGCTTTGACCGCTGCAGGAGCGGTCGCCCAAGATAATTTTGTGAATACTGTCGCATTAGATGGTTTAGCCGAAGATTTTGAATTCCTCATTTTATCTGGCCAAGATTTTTTAACCGTTGAGCAGGTTGCTCCTCCTGGAGAACCTTTAAACCTATCAGACAGTAATCAGCAACAGGCACCACGTTCACCAACTCAAGAAAAGCTTGACCAAAAATTCCTCAATACCCTGCTCGCCAGCGATTTGGCTCAAGCACAGATACTCTATAATCAAGGCGCAGATATTAATCATCGTGACACTCACGACAACCAGTCGATTCATCATGTTTGTCATAATGGACTGCTTGGTGGGCTTATATGGCTTGTTGGGCACGGTGCAGATATCAATGCACGCGATGGAGCTCATAATCAACCCATTCGTGTTGCTGCCCTTAGGAAGCATGCGCATATTGTCAGATGGCTTATCCAAAAGGGTGCTCATCTCGACGCGCGCGATGGAAATAAACAAGCCGCTCCAAAATCTATCGAAGAGCAAGCACAAATGAGCGATGCTGAGAAAAGCCAAGAGAACAGTACGCTCGGCAATGCTCAACGAGAAAGAGATATTGCCCAAGAAGATGGTACCGCTGTTCGGGATAATCACCGAAGAAACTCTTTATGGGCTGCAAAAAATGGCCGGATGGATATTTTAAAATGGTTGATTGGAAACGGCATTCCTATCAATTTGTCGGATACTTTTGGCAACGAGGCGATCCATTGCGCTACCCATGGTGGGCACCAAGAAACTATTCAATGGCTCGCCGAACATGGGGCTTCCATACATGCACGCGGTGCTGAAGGGGCACAGCCATTACATATAGCGGCGCATTATGGCTTTTTAGAAATTGCACAATGGTTACTCGAGAACGGCGCAGATATTCACGCATCTGATGAATATGGCCAACAGGCTATCCACTGGGCTGCTCGCGGGGGGAGCCTCAAGCTGGTGGAGCTGCTTGTAGCATGGGGCGCAAACATCCGTGCCCGCGCTCACGGTGACATTGAGCCTCTCCTCTTGGCATCGCGAGCTGGAAATCTCTTCATCGTACAATTGCTCATTCAACGGGGAGCCTCAATTAATGCTCGAACAAACCGAGGAATTGAGCCCATACATTATGCTGCAGCAGGAGGCAATCTGCTTATACTACAGCTGCTTGTCGAGCTCGGTGCTCATATTGATTCCCCAGATAATGATAGCCGACAGCCGACACATTGGGCTGCTCACGCAGGACAATTGAGTGCCATTCGGTGGCTTGTCGCCCATGGAGCAGATATTAGTGCCCAAACTACTGATGGTCAAACGGCTACCACCGTAGCTCACCGCAATGGTCATGATTATATTATTACATGGCTTACCGAATCTATTGGCAATTTTCAGGAGCATGATACCGCTGAAGCCTCAAGCTCTGATACACCTATCGTTAATAACGAAGAGACTGAAGACAAGCAGCCTCCGGTTCACCAGCTTGATCTATCAGTAACACCAAACACTCAAATACCCGGTATTCATGAGCAAGCTCTGCAGCAGGGAACCATACAAGAGCAACACGAACCAAATAGGCTTAGTGATCTCGCAGCAAATACTTCTATCATTAATGCCCCCGCGAGAAATAACGATACAGATACTCGGGATAATTTATTAAATCAGCAAGCAGTCTTACGTCAACTTAATAAAGCCTTGCAGAATTCACCTAACAACAAGACCGTCCGTGATCAGCTTTTGGCTTCCTTAAAATGGATCATACCTTCAGTGACGGTAGGGTCAGTGCTAGGATTAATAGCTTTTTATATTAACAACAAGAGCAATGGTGGACTTACTGGGCTTAATTACTGGGAAAATCTTGGGGATACAACTTCTAGCCCAGTGACCTTTTCTAGCATAGTGACCTTAATAAGTAATTTGAAAGAATTAGGTGCTTCCAATCCGCTACAATCCTGGTTAGAACCGCACCCTCCCGTTCTTCAACTATCCCGTCTTGAATGGTTCCTCTTTCTTTGGAACCTCAAAGCGAAAGGGCCCTAACAATTTAAGCAGCATTCGTTTAAAAATCTACGGCATCCTACCTCAATATTTGTTGAGCATCATGTTCAGAAACTTATGTTCCATGACGTCCAGAAGCCAACAACATATTTATTACCATGCAGGGCAGGTCTATGATCAAAACCATAAGAAATATTGCATAACAATCGGTGCTCAACATTCTCCCGCATAAACTTATACTTACCTACGAGATAAAAATTGCTTCTCTGGGCATTAGCCGGCTTGCCCTTGTCATCAAGCGGGGGGGAAATAGTTTCTCCAAACCGAGACCTGTGGGTATAACCAAATTCTATACCATATTGTTGCCAATTGTGCCTATAAGCTACCAGCACATCGCCAACATTACCAAGAGTAACAAGATGTTTTCCACCAGTCTTATCGAGCGCCTCTCGTGGTACAAAAGAAAGATATCGTAGTCCATACAAAAAACCGCTACTTGGCTTGAGGCCATAGAAGCCATCCAATTGCAGGCCAGTACCTATTTGACCATGTCCAAACTCAGGATGCTGTAGCCTAAATATTTTATGGGTTGGTATGCCGAATAGCGCAGAAAACGTTATATTTCTTTGTTTATCTATTCTAAAATTGCGCCCGACCGTAAAAAGAATATCATCGGTTTCTATATCAGAAAAAGTAGTTCGGTGGTTTCTACGCTCTTCAAAGCCCGCTACCGCAAAGTCAGCTCGGCAATAATATGAATCAAATCCGTAAATATACGAGCCAAAGGTTCCTACATAGTTTAAACGAGAGCGGTCATGCCTTTCTCGAAATTGACTAAAAAGAAGCGATACCAGGGTATTATGTCTACCAGTTTCTTCGACAAGAGATTGTTTCGTAATCTGTGCAATACGAAAGTTATATACGATTGATAGAGCGGCTACTTTTTGAGAGATAAGCACACAAAAAACAAGCCAGCATATATAAATTCTATATTTCATACACAGCACAAATCTAATTAAACAACAAAAAAGCCGTAGCTATGCTACGGCTTTTAATTTAATCCCTGGCACTACCTACTTTCCCGGTCCGTTACCAGACAAGTATCATCGGCGCTGTAAGCTTAACTGCCGTATTCGGAATGGGAACGGGTGTTTCCTTACAGCTATACGCACCAGAGAAATCTTTCAAAATCATTACGTGTTCATATCTATAGTGTAATACTCGAAAGCTTTAAACTTTTCTCTGATAAATTAATATCAGTGATTAAAACGTTCGGTCTATTAGTACTGGTTAGCTAAACACATTGCTATGCTTACACATCCAGCCTATCAACGTTGTAGTCTTCAACGGACCTTAGTTTCTCGATTGCTCGAGAACAGGGGTATCTAATCTTGGAACAAGCTTCCCACTTAGATGCTTTCAGCGGTTATCTCTTATGAGCTTAGCTACCCAGCCTGCTTTTGGTAAACAACTGGAACACTAGAGGCTCACCCATTCCGGTCCTCTCGTACTAGGAACAGCCTTCCTCAAATACCCTACGCCCACGACGGATAAGGACCGAACTGTCTTACGACGTTCTGAACCCAGATCACGTACCGCTTTAACTGGCGAACAGCCAGACCCTTGGGACCTTCTCCGGCCCCAGGATGCGATGATCCGACATCGAGGTGCCAATCCTCCTCGTCGATGTGGACTCTCAGAGGAGATAAGCCTGTTATCCCCGGCGTACCTTTTATCCGTTGAGCAATGGCCCTTCCATACGGAACCACTGGATCACTAACTCCTGCTTTCGCATCTGCTCGGCTTGTTTGCCTCGCAGTTAAGCTCCCTTCTGCGTTTACACTCACCCAGCGATTTCTATTCGCTTTGAGGGAACCTTTGAACGCCTCCGTTACATTTTAGGAGGCGACCACCCCAGTCAAACTGCCCACCAGACATTGTCTTCCGCCCGGATTACGGGTCGAAGTTAGATTTTCAAACAGATAAGGGCAGTATTTCAAGATTGACTCCACCAAAGCTGGCGCCTTGGCTTCACAGTCTCCCGCCTATCCTACACAAAGCTATCCGAAAATCAATGTCAAGTTGCAGTAAAGGTGCACGGGGTCTTTCCGTCCAGTCGCGGGTAACCGGCATTTTCACCGGTACTACAAATTCACTGAGTCCACCACCAAGACAGCGCCCAACTCGTTACGCCATTCATGCAGGTCGGAACTTCACTTTACCTCATATTTCTATAAGAAGTAGACTATACCTTTTACTTGCAAAGTACCCTTAGAAGATCATCCTTACTATACTTCCGTTTTCCAGAAGGATTCATAAGACATGCAATTTCTATGATTTCTTGTAGATACGATCTACTTAAATGAAGGTTGGCATGTACATAGGTACATATCTTCTTAAATTGCTCAAAATCATTAGCTTTACTTGATTGCAGAGGATAGCTTTCAAAATGAGGTATGATACATTTAACCAAATCAGAGATAGAACGAGTTTCAAACTTATATGTTCTATCAGATTGACAATAACGTACACTGCCACATTGAAAATAATTATGCACTGCTTTAATCAAACTAAGATCTCTACAATTAAGCGATATCGAAAAAGAAGGACGAGTTTCTATACCAAGCTTCACACGCTTACGCAGCGTAAACGAAACCGAAAAACAACCTTCTCCATCAGTCAACCCTGTTATAAACCACGGATTAAGCACTTTATATATCTCCATAGGCCCTCTTTCTAAGGCAAGTAACCAGCGTGTTGCACACGCACACGTGTGCCTCTCCTTTCGGATCAGTCGTTACGGGGTCATACCGAATACTTCGGTAGACTTCC
This sequence comes from uncultured bacterium, assembly GCA_963722385.1. Taxonomy (GTDB): domain Bacteria; phylum Babelota; class Babeliae; order Babelales; family Babelaceae; genus CAVRKK01. The sequence continues at coordinate 974,458 of CAVRKK010000002.1, read as the reverse complement.
CTCGGGATTGCCCTTTGAATAAAGATTCAGGAGGGTTCCCCCGATATGAGCTGGTGTTTCAATATCTCTCACGAGATAAAGGGGCAAGATTCTCTTACCCGACAAGGGACTTCGCTACCTTAGGTATTTATGTTTCTTTCTCACATGAGAAAGCCGCAATTACTTGCGCTCTATGTCGCCATAGAGATCGGACTCTATCTTCTCAATTTATCAATTGAGTTTGGCGTATAGTCTCTGAGGATTCCTTAGCTTTTTAAGCCAAGGCCTTTCCTGCTGATTGTCTCCACCTAGCACATTGTCACTTACCCATAGGCAAGTAGTGTAGGATACATGAGAGTTTCCAGCATATAGCCAAATTTTACAACGGCCTCTACTGGTAGCAATAGTTACCGTTATAGTTACGGCCGCCGTTTACCGGGGCTTCAATTCAATGCTTCGCTTTTAAGCTGACATCTCCTATTAACCTTCCGGCACTGGGCAGGCGTCAGACTCTATACTTCCTCTTACGAGTTTGCAGAGCCCTGTGTTTTTGATAAACAGTCGGTTGGGCCTCTTTGTTGAAACCTGACAATGCTTCTTTGCTGATTACACAAATCACATCGCAGGCACCTCTTCTCCCGAAGTTACGAGGCCAATTTGCCGAGTTCCTTAGTGGTGGTTATCTCAACGCCTGAGCATTCTCAGCCCGTCTACCTGTGTCGGTTTGCGGTACGATCACCTTCAAGCTCACTAGAGGCTTTTCTAGGCAGTATGGGATCAGCTGAATACACAAAACCACGAGGATTTAGCATACTCATCACACTTTAGGATCTATGATCTGGCGGATTTACCTACCAAATCTCCCTAGGTGCTTAACTTGGCAATCCATAAGCCAAGTCAGCCTACCCTGCTGCGTCCCCTCTTCGCTCAAACGCTTAAAGGTGGTACAGGAATATTAACCTGTTGTCCATCGCCTACTCCAATTGGCCTCGGCTTAGGTATCGACTAACCCTGAGTGGATGATCCTATCTCACGGAAACCTTAGACTTACGGCGAATAGGAATTTCACCTATTTATCGTTACTTATACCAACATATTCACTTCTCTAGCCCATTACTCGTCTTTCCAGTCGAGCTTGTATCTGCTAGAGAACGCTTCCCTACCCCTGTAGCATACCGCAGTACACTACAAGCCATAGCTTCGGTAGCTCGTTTAGCCCCGTTTGTATTTCAGCGCAGCAAAACTTGACCAGTGAGCTATTACGCTTTCTTTAAAGGATGGCTGCTTCTAAGCCCACCTCCTGGCTGTCTATGTACTGCCACCTCTTTTCACACTTAACGAGCATTTAGGGACCTTAGCTGATGGTCTGGGCTGTTTCCCTCTCGACTATGAAGCTTATCCCCCACAGTCCGACTCCCGTCTTCTAAAATTGCGGCATTCAGAGTTAGTAAAAATCCGGTAAGCTTGCGCCCCCAAAACTTCAACTGTGCTTTACCTCCACAATTCATCCGACGAGGCTATACCTCAATATATTTCGGGAAGAACCAGCTATCTCCCAGCTTGATTAGCCTTTCACTCCTACCCACACCTCATCCGAGCAGTCTTCAACCTACACCGGTTCGGGCCTCCATCTCATCTAACTGAGATTTCACCCTGGACATGGGTAGCTCGCTAGGTTTCGGGTCTATCTCATGCTACTAATCGCCCTATTCGGACTCGCTTTCGCTGCGGCTCCACTCTTTCAAAGCTTAACCTTGCAACATAAGATAACTCGTTGGCTCATTATGCAAAAGGTACGTGGTTGCGCGTTCTTATACAGCGCTTCCACCGATTGTAGACGACCGGTTTCAGATTCTATTTCACTCCCCTCCCGGGGTTCTTTTCACCTTTCCCTCACGGTACTTGTTCACTATCGGTCACCAAGGAGTATTTAGCCTTACCCGATGGTCCGGGCAGATTCCCGCAGAATTTCACGTGCTCTGCGGTACTTGGGAATAAAAACTCATATGATACTTAGCTTTTCGCCTACAGGGCTTTCACCTTCTTTGACTGTCCTTTTCAAAACATTCGACTAAGGTAAGTATCCGTATGCTGAAGACTGTGTTCTTCAGACATTATCATCCCACTACCCCCCTGCTACAACACACACAGGTTATCACATAACAGGAGTTTAGGCTCTTCCCCTTTCGCTCACCACTACACAGGGAATCACTTTGTTTTCTTTTCCTAGCGCTACTTAGATGTTTCAGTTCACGCCGTTCACCCTCGTACCCTATATATTCAGATACGAGTACTACGATTTGATCGTAATCGGTTTCCCTATTCGGACATCTTCGGATCACAGCTTGTTTGACAGCTCCCCGAAGCTTATGGCAGTCTTCCGCCTCCTTCATCGTCTCTTGGTGCCAAGGCATCCACCGGAAGCCCTTTTCAATTAACCACTAAACTTATCAAATTTCGAGATCTCAGTAAATTGTCGCTTTAGACTATTACACTATAGATATTTCAAAGAACACATAATTTTTAATATATACACAAGAAAATTTTCACTAATAATAATTATAACAAAAAGGCTTTTTATGTAAAGCAAAACCGAAGCATGGTGGAGATGATCGGATTCGAACCGATGACCTTCCGCTTGCAAAGCGGACGCTCTACCAACTGAGCTACACCCCCTTTTAAATCTCTGACTTTGCTAAAGCTATGTCAGACAAGAAGGAAGCCCGGCCTGCCATACGAAGCTCAGCAAGAGCGAAGTATGGTGGGCCTAAGTCGACTTGAACGACTGACCTCCCCGTTATCAGCGGGGTGCTCTAACCACCTGAGCTATAGGCCCGCTCATTAAGCCTATATTACTAGTTACAACTTTAGATGTCTACGACCTTGCTTTCCACTCTAATTATATTCACACACCAAAGTGTAGATCTTTTACTCCCTCGAAAGGAGGTGATCCAGCCGCACGTTCTCGTACAGCTACCTTGTTACGACTTCACCCCAATCACTCTCCACACCTTCAGCGCCCGCCTCCTTTACAGGTTAGCTAAAGCGATTTCGGGTATAGACAGCTTTCGTGGTGTGACGGGCGGTGTGTACAAGGTCCGAGAACGTATTCACCGCATCGTTCTGATATGCGATTACTAGCGATTTCAGCTTCATGAGGTCGAATTTCAGACCTCAATCCGAACTTAGAGTAGCTTTATGCGATTAGCTTACTTTTACAAGCTCGCAGCGCTTTGTACTACCCATTGTAACACGTGTGTCGCCCTGGGCATAAGGACCATGCGGACTTGACGTCATCCCCACCCTCCTCCTAGTTTCCTAGGCAGTTCCATCAGAGTGCCTCCAAAGGAGTTGCAACTGATAGCAGGGGTTGCGCTCGTTAAAGGACTTAACCCAACATCTCACGACACGAGCTGACGACAGCCATGCAGCACCTGTGTACCTGTTCAAGCTTTCGCTTGAAAAACCATATTTCTATGGCGGTCAAGTACATGTCAAGCCCAGGTAAGGTTTCTCGCGTAGTATCGAATTAAACCACATGTTCCACCGCTTGTGCGGACCCCCGTCAATTTCTTTGAGTTTTAATCTTGCGACCGTACTCCCCAGGCGGGCCACTTAACGCGTTAGCTACGACACTGATCCCGCAGAGCGGAACCAACGTCTAGTGACCATCGTTTACAGCGTGGACTACCAGGGTATCTAATCCTGTTTGCTCCCCACGCTTTCGTGCCTCAGCGTCAGGAATGGGCCAAGAAGCTGCCTTCGCCATCGGTGTTCCTCTCGAGATCTACGCATTTTACCGCTACTCCGAGAATTCCGCTTCTCTCTACCATCCTCAAGCACGCCAGTTTCAACCGCCGGTTCCCAGTTAAGCTGGGAGATTTGACAATTGACTTAACATGCCGCCTACACACCCTTTACGCCCAATCATTCCGAATAACGCTTGCACCCTTCGTATTACCGCGGCTGCTGGCACGAAGTTAGCCGGTGCTTTCTCTGATGGTACCGTCATCCCAAAGCCGTATTAAGGCTTTGTATTTCTTCCCACCTAACAGAAGTTTACAATCCGAAGACCTTCATCCTCCACGCGGCGTCGCTGCGTCAGGCTTTCGCCCATTGCGCAATATTCCCCACTGCTGCCTCCCGTAGGAGTCTGGACCGTGTCTAAGTTCCAATGTGGCCGTACACCCTCTCAGGCCGGCTAGCCGTCATAGCCTTGGTAGGCCTTTACCCTACCAACTAGCTGATAGCACGTAGGCTCGTCCTTTAGCGGCAGCAAAGAGGCCACCTTTCTCCCCGAAGGGACTTATGCAGGATTGCTCTCAATTTCTTGAGGATATCCTTCACTAAAGGGTTGATTCCTACGCATTACTCACCCGTTCGCCACTTTACTCGAGCCGAAGCTCTTTCTCGTTCGACTTGCATGTGTTAGGCACGCCGCCAGCGTTCATTCTGAGCCAGAATCAAACTCTTCATCACAAAAATTGTGAGTGATCGCAAGATCGTAGACGAATTTTTTCTCGTGTATTTCAAAGAATTTAAAAATCTTAAGAACTAATATTAATTATACCAACCGTAGAAACGATGTCAACAAAAATTATATATTAGGCTTACCAATTCGAATTTCAACAACTGATAATAATTATACCAACCAAGTTATACTTGTCAACTGTTTTTTCCGATTTCCTGTAGGATTCCACCATTTTAATCATGAAATTTTCCCGCTTACTTATCATAGGCCTCATTTTTATTCAGTTTTTTGCTTAACAACCTTCATGCATTCGCGGCACCCAAGTAGCAGGGTTATCCCAAGCATGCATGTAACGCCGACAGTAAGAGCCAGCTGTTGCTCCCAGCTCAACATCTCAAATTTCTCGCGAAGATACGTTGCAAGCTTATCATGAGCATCAAGAGGCTTCTCCATGCCAACAAGCAAATCAGTATTAAAAGTTTGACCAACAGCCATATGCTTATCTTGATAAGCAAGCCTGCCATCGCTTACAGCAAATTCTATAAACTCCTCCGAATAAGCGCTTTCTGCAACTAAAAGAGATTTCCCATCTGCCGAAAATTCCAGCCACCCTGGCTGTGGGCTATGAACGGGCATTGAGTAGGAAAGACCATTAGCTAACAATGAAGAATATATGACGTTGAAAATCGTTAGACTACGGGAACCATTGTTGGCACTTACGAGATACTTGCCATCAGGTGAAAATGCCAACGCTACCGGAGCTTCGCCATCTACGGGAAATGACACCGGTGCTGCCAAGATCCCGCCCTCGGTTAGTTGAAAGACTGTTATGTCATTGGTCCCCATATTAGCAACCGCTAGACTCCTCCCATCTGCGGATACCGCAATTCCCCTAGGCCCATGTGATACTACTGGTAGAGGATAACTAACGCGTTGACCATTTTGATAAATCATCGTTACTTCATCATTCTCAAAATCAGAAGACGCAACCAAGCCACCCGGCATACTGAGCTCGTGCTTGGTTTCAAACAAAAGAGTTTCAGCATTGGCGAGAAAGGAAACTGCCAATATAAGCTTCAACGTTGTTTTGTGGTAGGAAAACATGATAACCCTCATTAATAAAGTCAGTTTAAAAAAGTAACTAATTATAGTTTACAAAATAATTCTTTTTTACGTAAGTGCTCGTCCAGATGGAGCATCAGCTATAAATTGACCCGTAAGCCTCCAATCGTTTGCTAAGCTAACAAAGCAAAATTTTATATCGCTGCCTGATTTTTTTTGCTATGGTACAATATTAATTATCTCTTTCAGGTAATAGATACAATAATGCACACAAAAAATAAAAATTTGTACCGAAACCTCAGCGGAAGCTTGCTTATACTAGGGTTCAACCTCGCCTGTCAAGCCATATCAGACACCTATCTTTATGAGCTTTATCTTCACAATGAGTATTATGCCGAGCCGCCCGGCTTTCCGGACAAAGTTTCGATATCGCCTATTATTACCACTTTTAACAAGCGGCTGCCCGGAGGATTTGAAAACCGTTTCTTTGCGGGCTCGATTGGCTCCCTGAGGCTTACCCATAAACATCTCTGGGTAGAATTTATCGCTGGCGCTGGCAAAGAAAGTCTTCATCTTAAACAAGGGAAGCAGCATGTCAAAAAGTCCCGTTCTGGGTTTGATGATTTTCTTATAGATGGTGGCTACAATTTCCTGCTTGATAAAAAAGGGAAAGCCCAGCTTCTTATTCATGGTCTGATTGGTATCCCCACTTTTTTGGAGCTCGCCCATGACGAACAAATTCTTCTGGGAACCCGAACACTGCATGCTGGCCCTGTCATAGAATTCGCCTATGATTTTATTAGGTCGAAAGAAGCAGACTTCTTTTGTGGCTTTATCACTCGTTGGCTTCATGGATTTGCGCGCAAAGACAAGACTACTCAAGTATTTTATGACCCAGGAAATGTACTTGATGTTCTTTTACTCCTTCATTACCGTTCTTATGGCCATCATTTTGAATGTGGCTATAATCCCACCTTTATAACCCGTCAGTTATTCAAGTCTCTCGATCAGCGCACCAAAATACCAGCAGAAAATTACACCTCCCTCTATGCCACCTATTCATATTATAATGCACAACGAGCTTTATCTCTTGAGACAGGATTCATAGGATCGTTCAATAGTGTAGCACAAGAGTTCACCTGGTTTGGGCTGCTCGGCTGGTATTTTTAACGACAAGCTGCTTTTGACATTCTCGACATTCTCTTAGAAACAAAACTTTTGCCGCCATCTCGTGTTATTGCTTATTTGTTTTTAATATGATATTTTATCCCTATTAACATTCTATCTTAAGGGGTCTTACGAGGCTTTTGATAATCCTCTTGCTAGCCTAGAGCCACTTTTATTATTAACCAACCTCAAAGAGCTTCAACTCGATCAAGCACAAATTCAACAATTTAACCCAGAAGAGTTTTTTAAAAATACCCACCCGATGCTTAAAATTGAATCGAAGCCAAAATTTACGTGACCTTGTCTATATTCGTTATGCTCCTAAATATAAGAGAATTAGTTGTATGGTCATAATAAAATTCCGCTATCGAGCAATTACGAATATCCTCACTTAATCCTGTATGATGTTCAATAAGTATACCGATCACCAAGCCATGCGTCACTGCTGCAACCGTCTTGCCTCTATATTTTCTAACGATATTTTTAATAAACTGATCAATACGCTTGAGCACTTCAGCATTTGTCTCAGCATGATTTATAGGCGTATGATGCCAGCGTTCCCATCGATCAGGATAACGCTGTGCTAGGGCAGCTTGAGCTGGTGCGTACCGAGCTTCAAAATCTTTCTCAAGCATGCCCTCTGCATCGCCCATATTTCTTTCACGCAGGAGTGAGTCAAGAATTACCGGCAACCAAAACGCTTTGGCGATAAAACTGGCCGTTTCTCGAGCGCGCTTTAGGTCTGAAGAATACAGCGCGTCAATTTTGTCGCCTCGTTGTTTTAAAAGCTGCGCAACCTTATACGCTTGCTCTTTGCCAACGGCATTGACCGGTGTATCTGAGCCACTGCCCTCAACTCTTTCCTCAATATTCCCATCTGTTTGCCCATGACGAATAAACAGTATTTTTGTAATGTTGCCATCAAGCTGAACGGCTGCATCGCCCACTGATCTAAAGATAATAGTTCCTGCTAGGCAAACAAGAGCAAAGCAAAGCGAGAATAATTGTTTCTTGCGCATTTCTTAACCGCTATCCGTGCTTCTCTAAAGCATCACCAACATGATAAGATCCCATAATTTCTTTTGAATTGTGCATAAAGTCTGCGCTTTGGCGCAAGACGGACTCGCCGAGAAGCTTCATTCGGCTAGCGGCACTCATTTTGGCCATAACTATTCGACGATATGCTCAGAAATTTGAGCCAGCGTTCCCAATATTTCTGATGCTTTTTCACGTGGGATCGCCAAGTAATCAGCGTCTGATATATGGGTTACGTTGTAGCCCATAGCTTTGAGCTTACCTTTGGTTGCTCGTATCCTGCACTTAATATCAGGAGGGGCTTGATCAAAAACAAAATTACCACAAATCTCTATAATCATAACCGGGCGATTACGCATAATTGTTTCCCGTGCTCCTTCAAGCACCTGATCCTCTGAACCCTCGGCATCAATTTTCATAAAGGAAACGTTGGTTAAGTTGAAACTGTCGAGTGTTCTCATTTCTGCAACATCTTGCTCTATGCCCGTGCTCTCGGTACATACATGGGTGGAACCTTCATTAGAGGAAAGTGGCTGACTTGCAGGACACATGGCAATAGTTTTTGTTTCATTGCCCAATGCACATCGCTTTGTTTTGACATTGTTCAGTTTATTAAGCGCTAGATTCATCACAAGTTCTCGGTAAATTTTTCGCTGAGGCTCAAATGCCCATACGCTACCTTGGGCACCGACACAATTTGACATAGAAATTACGTGAGTGCCGATGTGGGCGCCGATATCCACAACAACAGATCCCTCCCGACTAAATTTCTTTATAAGCTCACCATTTACCGGTTCCCAAATAATATTCCGTCTCAAGATTCGCTTGATTATATCGCCACCTTTATCAAGAAAAAAATCGCCATGGTTCGTAACCTTATGCAGTTCATAGAGCTCAAAGGGAAACTGCATAATATATTCTTTAAGGAACTCTTCCTCGCCAAAAACGTCAGGATGGTTAGTAAAAAAATCGCTTGCGTAAATTTTCGCACATTGCTCTTGTGCTAATATGTTTAACAAAAAGACGGTATTCTCAATGCGCTTATTTATGCTTTCCGCAACAGATCGAAGACCTTTGAGATTACAATTCGAGGCTTGGCTAGCAAACGCATATCCATCTTGAGCAAAAATTATACATCCATACACCTCGCGTGTATCGATGTATTGTGGTATGTTATTTTTGCGAGCATTATCACTAAAAATAACATAGTCATAACGATTGCTGTTGTCAGCAAATGACATATGTGGCAACATATCATGTCTTATGAGATAGGTACTATGTACGACAGGAACCCCAATAAGCCCTTTAATTTCTTGATTCCACAATTGGTAATATAAAGGGCAATCTTTATAATACCCGTTTACATCGATCTCAGCATGGTAATTTGAATACATATTTGTTTCGGTTTTTAACAAAGGTGCAACAATTGGTAATTGCAACCTCATCAGTGATTCAATTGTCGACGGCGTTATAAAATGAGCACCACTGACTACACAATAGGAGGATTGATGCTCATATGCCCAATTAACGGACTCTTGATTAATACGGGCGCGAGCATCAAAAACGGCCTGATTCCATCCACTATCATCTATGTTTGCAGGGATCTCGCTATCATCAAAGTGAATCCCAAGATACTGATCCTTCACCGCATCAATCCATGTGCGAAGAATAGTTTTTATTTCATCATTATCATGCGTTGAGCGTATATAAAGATAGGTTTTCTCCTTCGGCCATGTCTGGTTTTCAATACAAGCAAGATATAAAGGCAATGAATATGGCTCATTTCTTGGAATAATAGCAATGGTCACTATATCGTGAGCAATCGATTGGTAACACGAAATAAATAAGATAGTTAAACATAACAGTAGCTCTTTCAACTTCACGGAACACCCCATTTTTAGCACGAATCGCGTATTCTTCAAATACAATCAACATGAGTATATCAAACTTTATAATCAGTAGCATAAAAAACAGTGGGATTGCAAAGTCATATGACGGGCAAATGGAGGCTATAAGCTAGGGAAGCCTCTATAAAAATGATAGAAACTTTGATAATATGATCGCCGTCTATTTGATCAAGACGTGTTCATAAATGCACCTACCATAAGAGGGCAAAAATGAGAAAAGGTATTTTTTTGTTGATAACATACACCTTCTTAGCAAGTTGTATATTTTATACTCAAGATAGATCATTACATGGAGACAGAGAAAAAGAGTCTTTGGTTAGTAACGGTGAACAAATTGACGTTGTGATTCCTTGTACTGATAAAGATTTACTTACCCTAGGCCTCTGTATCGACGGGATTCGCAACTATGGCCAAGGCGTACGGCGTATCATTATTCTATCAAATAGGCAACTTACTGAGCAAGCAGAATGGTTCGATGAAAAAAATTTTCCCTTCACTAAATTTGATCTGGCCATTGAGATATTCCAAAATAAAGAGCAGGCAACAGCATATATTACACATCCAGAATCACGTATTGGGTGGCTTTATCAACAGATACTCAAGCTCTATGCGCCGGTGGTCATTCCCGATATTTTATCTAACGTGCTGATTTTGGATGCAGATACCATTTTTTTGAAACCGGTATCTTTTTTCGACAATCAAGGAAGAGCGCTTTACAATAAAGGAGTATCTGGCTATAACCCAAACTATTTTGCACATATGCAAAAATTACTCCCGAGCCTACGCTGGGTTTACCCTAATGACTCAAGTATTAGTCATCACATGATTTTCCAACGCTCTGTGATTGAAAAAATTATGCAAAAAGCCCAAGAAAGCCATAACGTAGAACTTTGGAAAGCAATGTGTAGATCTCTTGACCATAAGCATCTTTATCACTCAGGTTGTTCAGAATATGAAATTTATTTTAACTTTGTCAGCGATCCTCAAAACAAGGAGCATATATTACGTAGACCTTTGAAATGGGCTAATATTGGAGACCTTAATTATATCAGGGACTTTCAAAAAGATGGATACGATTATGTTTCCTGCCATGATTATTTAAGACCAGCCGCTTCCGCTTGACCTATAAAAACATTTATTTATACTCGATATACAACAACTATCGTTAAATAGGAATATGTTTTTAGCGATGTTCGTGAAAAATCGATAAGCGCAATGTATTCACGAAACCTGCAAAGCACTTAACAAATATATAGCGGCGATAATTGCCCACTTTATTTGGTGAGCAAACGCTCAGCATGAAAAGCAATTTTATCTCGAATTGGTATATTGGCGGCTAGTTCATGACGAATCAGAGCTTCCAGTTCATCTAATGCTTTATTCTGCTCATCATTAATAATAATATGTTTAAAGAGACCACTATTCTGCACCTTGGCCAACTCTTCATGAGCTAATTGTAAGCGCGACTGCTGCTCACGCTCTCCTCGCTTTGATAAGCGGTCTCCGAGCACGTCGATGCTCGGTGGCGCTAGCCAAATCGGAATAGCAGGATGCAGTGCCTGTATTTCATGCATACCCTGTAAATCCACAATCATAACGAGCGATATTCCGGCCGAAAGCTTATCAAGCTCATGGTGAGGCGAGCCATAATAAGCACCATATGCTGTGCTCGATTCAATAAAAAAACCCTGCTCATTGTATGCATGAAATGTATCAGGAGTAACAAAATGGTAATCACGCCCATCGATTTCATCGGGGCGCCGGCAGCGCGATGTATAGGTTATTACGCGCTCCAATAAATAATCATGCTTTACCCTTTCTACAAGGGTGCCTACCAACGTTGTCTTCCCAACGCCTGAAGATCCCGAAATAATAAAAAGTTTGCCTCGCATCACCATACTAACCCAATCGCGTATTAGCCCCTCAATATTTTCATAATAGCATATTTATAAAAAAAACACATGCATCAACGATGAGTTCTTCGCTTGTGCTTATCGATTCGCTTTTTCATTGTGTATTTGCGCGCATTATAAACGGTAGCCCAGTAATGAATTGAAAACGATTCTGGCCTTATGCTTGCAGAAGCCAAAGAATAATGCGAATACTTACTCAAAGGATAAAAATAGGTAGCCGGGAGCGCAATCGTTACGCCTGGTGTCTCAAAGAGCTTATCAAAGAAGCACCGGGTAAAATGGTGGACTCCCGTCCGTTCAAACCGGGTGGCTCCTGGCCAATCATCAATAATCGTTTCAATGCAGTGTTGCATAATAGGATGACCGGGAGTAGATGCTATCACGCCGTTATTCAATATCGCCGTACAATCTGTCGAGCATATACCCGTATAAAAATTATAGCGTTCACGCAGGGCACTAAACGACTTTAAGCACTTCGTATCTATATCAACATATAAGCCGCCATATTTGTAGAGGAGCTCATAGCGTAAAATATTCGCTTTTTCAATGGGATCACGAGTACTTTTGTATAAAGCGTGGTTATGGAGCTTGAGGCCTTCTACGTCCTTATTTGTCCAAAGATTATACTGCCACCCCGGATGATGTTTAATCCAGCTCGCCATAAGCTTCCGGTACTTATCGGGAAGCGGTTTAGAGCCAACCCATATCTGATGAATAATCTTCGGATGCATACTTTTCTCTTCGAGAGGTAGTACCTGAAGAAGATTATTTTTTTCATAGACCTTTTTTAAAATTTCAAGCTTTTCTGCGTTGATCCTCGATGATCCGAATTTTTTCTCATATTCAGTACTTCCCTTATCCATCGAGATATCAAAATCAACATAGAGCTTTTTTGCATCTTCTTGCTTATCAGCACCTAAATCTTGGAAGCCTATTAAGAACAAGCAACATAAAATTGGTATTCTTATCTTCATCCCAAATTTCCTCCATCCCATGTATTTTCTTAAGTATATTCTTCCCTACTCAAGAACAAAAGTGTTAATGGTAGGCTACCAATTGACAAAAAACCCCCGAGGGGTAATCTTATAAGTAAATAATGAGGATTTACACGTGTTATTTGATGAACTATTAGAAAATTTAAAAAAAATCGAACCAGCTCTCGAGACCATTAAGTCATTTTGGCTTCAATCAGGCCATGAAGCGGAATTTCAACGCCTTTCTGCCTTGGCAGCAAAAGAAGGCGCCGTTTATACGCCTGCACATGCACAAACGTTAAAAGCTTTGCAGAAAGAGCGCCAGGTGAGGGACGTTTATCATGAGATTATTAAAGCCCATGCTGATCTGGCTGACCTTATAAACTTATTTCGCGATGACGAAGCAGAACTTGCAACGCTCAAACCTGAGGTAATCAATCATTGTAAGCAGGTTGAGCGGTTCAAAATAACGCTTTTGTTAGACGACCCACAGGACGACAACAACTGTTTCCTCAGCGTGAATGCCGGCGCAGGTGGCACCGAGTCACAAGATTGGTCTGAGATGCTCGTCCGCATGTATCTACGGTTTTGTGAAAAAGAAAAGCTGAATGTTCACGTTGTTGATTACCAACCGGGCGAGGAAGCGGGTATCAAATCAGCTACCCTTTTTATTAAAGGCAAAAATGCATATGGGCTGCTCAAAGGCGAGCATGGCATTCACCGCTTAGTGCGCGTATCACCTTTTGATGCAAATAAGCGACGCCATACTTCGTTTGCTGGCGTTTTTGTCATCCCTGAAGCGCAAGAAAGCGAAGTGACCATCGATTCTAAAGACCTACGCATTGATACCTATCGTGCTGGTGGTGCTGGCGGTCAGCATGTTAACAAGACAGATTCAGCAGTACGCATTACCCACTTACCAACCAATATTGTTGTACAATGCCAAAGCGAACGATCACAGCTTCAGAATAAAGAAACTGCTATGAAGATGCTTTTTGCCAAGCTCAAGCAAAAGCAAAAAGAAGAGGCTCACGCAAAAGTTGCTGCCATTGAGAAAAAAAATATAGAATGGGGATCCCAGATACGCTCCTATATACTGCACCCCTACAAAATGGTCAAAGACCATCGAACTGATTTAGAATCACCACAGCCAGAGCTTGTTTTGGATGGGGAGCTGATGCCTTTTATAGAAAATTATTTAATTTATGCGCATCATCTTGCCTAAGTACAGCTTTATCCGGGATAGCTAATCCTATGATTATTAATAGATGCCCAGGGTGTAAGTTTATGCTCTTTTGCCTCAGTCTCGCTAAAAATATCGATTACAGCAATGCCATGGGCCAAGAGAGCATCACCTATCAATGACCGGTGGCAGCGCCAGGGGACTGCTTCGGCACACATGATTACCGTAGGCTTACGATGTGCGATATCGATAAGTTTCTCTAAGCTTTGAGCAAATTTTGGTGTTTGCATATAATCAGCAAAGCCTCGAAATGACTTATTGCGCCAGGCTGTATTAAGAGAATTGGATGACGTATGGCGCAGGCCCCCCAGCCCTTTCATATGCCTATAACCAATGTGCTTATTGCGCAGCGCATGCCCCAAAACATCGCGGTTAAACTGTGGGTTATGCCGTGATCGAGGAATCGTTCGTATGTCTACGACCTGCTTAATGCCGTAATGCTTAAAAATAGCAATAAATTGTTCCTGGGTATGCGTCGAGTGACCAATGGTGTATACCACACGCTTATTCCCATTTCTTTTATTAACCATCGTTCACCAGTCTTAAGATTTGGTATTTTTGCAAATTTTGCGAGAACATAATACTTTACAGGTATAACTCAAACCTTTCCGGAGGAGCTATATTTTTGTTCAAAGTTGGCTCTCTTGTTTGCTCGCTCTGCTTTCTAAGCTTTTTCAGCATGTGTTATGGCATGGAAGCCCCTGAAGATAACAAAGACGCTCTTGAGCTATGGAAAAAAGCTGACCTTGCGAATATTATGCTTTGTTGTGCATTAGATAACCAACCTTCCTGGTCGGTTATTCTTACTAAAGTTCGCCAAGCTCTTAACGACGGCGCTAACCCAAATACAAAACGTGCAGGTGAAAGTCTCTTGCTTAAAGTTCTTTATGCAAGATTTTCTTTACGTGAGCAACAAAACCGATACGCTAATGCCGCAACTATTGATGAGGTAATGACACTGCTTCTTGAGCACGGGGCAACCATACCGAACGCTATCTTTCGATGCATTATAAATCACCAGGAACCAGCTCTCTTGCGCTTGTTTTTACAATATGGTACTCCATCAGATCAAGAAAGCAATAAAATTGAAGATGATAGTATAAGTTGGGTCGTTTTAAAAAATGATGATGCGCTTGAGTTTCCTAATAGCATGCTCAATCATCTTAAAAGCAAAATTACCTTGTTAATCCTCCCCGAAGACCTCGAAGGAACAAGTCTACGCCGACTAGACGTAGAAAACTCCTGGAAAGAAGTCATTTCAGCACATGGCAACCTTTGCGAGCTCATTTTGATCGCTTGCGCCCAAGGAAATCTTAACTTTGTCAATCATGCTTTACAAAAAAGCATAAGCATCAACTTAACTGGCGAAATTTTCATGAAAGGCTTTATTAGAGCGGCTTTAAATAATCAAGTAGACGTTATTAAGACCATCTCAGAACATTTTTTGCCCACCCTAATTCAAAAAGATACATGGGTCGCTCTTTTAAACAAGGCATTATTACTAGCAACCGTTAAAGGCCACCTATCAATCATAAAACTCATTTTAGAAATCGCCTCAACCTACGGGCTTACCCTTGATAGAGAAGCAGCTTATAAAAGAGCCACCGCCCTCGCTCATGACCATAACGAGACCCTGGAAGAAAGAGCGGCCTACCAAACAATTCAAAGCACGTTACGAGACAAAAAAGATCCCTTGCCATGTAGCTCGCGAGAAAACAGTACGCATATTACTCAATCGCCGTATGCAGTATTGCTGGCAAGACTCTATGGTGATATGGCAAGCAGCATCGACATTCGTTATTCAAAATAAGCTTACGAAAAAAGTTTTAACTGAGGCGCAATACCATAATGTCGCATGATGTTAATAACTCGCTGATCCACTTGAGCGCCATGCTGCATGAGCGTTAGAATTATAGCGTCATGATGCAGTTGTATTGCAATCATCAAAGACGTTCGCCCAAAATTATTCTCTCTATTGACGTTAATTTGTGGGTGCTCTAAAAGAGCCTTAACGGTTTTTTCATGATTTGCTTCTACGGCATAAAGGAGAGCGTATTGCCAAGTAGTTATTAAAAAAACGCTAGCTTCTTAATGCCAAAAAAGGCCCAAAAGCGTCATTAATGATGCTGTCGCAAAAACACCGGCCCATGCGGGATAATAGTACTCACTGTCTTTGCTAAGCTTTCCTATTAAGCTTCCGCCGATCAAGGGAGCAACATAGTTAAGGGGCATGAACAGGCCGCTCATAACTAACACAGGGTTAATTTTAAGGCGAGCAAGAATATAAGCACAACAAGCACCCAACACTATGCTCGCCAAATGAAAATCATGCACCTTAACAAGCAAGGCACGAGTAGCGGCTCGCTGCGCAATAAGGGGAGGTTGTCCGATGCCCACCTGCGTGCTCAGTAACCACATCATGAAGCTCACCGTGAGCGCACCTATAATAAGCCCAATCGCTTGGCAAAGGCGAACAGGAACTCGCTCGCTTTCCGTTAGGTTAGCCAATTTACGGCCAAACATGAGGTCCACCGCAATACCACCACAAAGCTCAACAAATGTCGCTGCAATGGATAGGTGAACCGAGGTAAATCGAAAGAACGCTAATCCACCGAGGGTAATCAGTAAGGCGTAGCGACCTAAGGGTGCCAGGCCTATTTTTGCACCAATCAGCAGAAGCTGATGCGCACCAATAATTGTCGCTATCCACAAAAAGATAATCGACGGCCACGAAAACGTAAAAAAGCGCAACACCAAGCCAGAGCTTACCAAAACGACAGGGATCCCAAAGGCACCGCTCCACACAAAGCCCTGCGGCGCCTTTACAAACTCCGTTAAGCGAACAGAGCGTAAGCGGTAAAAGCTTAATGAGCGCACCATATGAATGACACTTTCCAATGCCCCATAGCCAACCATACCCGCACACCAAGCAAATACGAGCTGACGAGCGCTTACTTGTGTAAATAAATTTTTTAAGCCATCAAGTAACGTCAGCTTCATTAAGCATCCAACGGCTAACGGTAACGCTATAGTGTGCCCAATGCCATAACCGAGCGCTACAAGCAGACTGCTATCGCTGCTCAAGGAGGAACTCACCATAAGTTTTTGAGCACCCGTAACCATAAGGCAACCCACGACGCCTTTACAAAACTGTGTCGACCGAGGGGGGGCATTATCATGAACACTCACCAGTTTGCTCACCAGCTTAACCAACGGAAACGGCAAGTCCTCACGGCCAAGAAATTGCTCCTGACAGAGCTCAACAAGCACAAACGCAATCCCTCCCGTGGTGATAATGAGAGATGCCAACCCGCCCATAAAACAGAAGGGGGCTGCTAACCACTGACCAAACAGTGCCGGCTCAAGAAAAAAGAGTGTTGGGTAAGAAAAAGAACAGGCAACAGCCGCAATACCCGCTACGCCACCTGACGCTGAAACAGCTACCAGCAGATCGGTATTATGGCGCTGTCTGGCCAGCCGCATAATTGCCAAAAGGGATAGAACAAGCACAGGCTCGATCCAGGGGCCCAGGGGAGTAGCAAGCGCTACGTAACTCATAATGCTTGCTGCGGTAATTGCTGCGACAACCGAAGCAAGAAATATTGATTTCATACTAACCTGGTGCCGGAGGCCGGACTCGAACCGGCACAGTGTTGCCACCACAGGCTCCTGAAGCCTGCGCGTCTACCAATTTCGCCACCCCGGCGTAACTAAAAGTGCTTCCCAATCTGCGCACCCACCAGAAAGTGCGCGTGCAAGTGAAAAATAATCTGGCCGGCCTTGCGACCATTATTAATGAGCATATTAAAATCTTGCAATTCCGGCTGTTGCTGTGCTAACTTTTGCGCAGTTGAAAATATAAGAGCACCAAGATCATAATCAACGGGCGCAAGAGATTCGATATCAGGCACATGCTTCTTCGGAATAATAAGATAATGAATAGGCGCCTTGGGCGCGATATCCTTTATAACAATTACCTGGTCATTTTCAAGAATGACAGCGGCGGGAAGCTTGCCAGCAATAATTTGACAAAATATACATTCAGCCATTGTCATTCCATCTCTGGTACCGAGGGTCGGACTCGAACCGACATGATGTTGCCATCGCGAGATTTTGAGTCTCGTGCGTCTGCCATTCCGCCACCCCGGCACATAATTTTTTAATAATCATATTTAAAGATTACCATAAATAGCCAAACGGTCAACGGCCACCAACAGCTCAACGTGCTTCTGCTTAACAATCTCTCCATAATGTGGTATGCCGTACTCCCTCATGCTGCCAAAGATTAACTTTAAGTTTGTTGCTTATATGATGCGCGAAAGCGATAAAAGGGGAGCGTAGACGGCAAATACCAGTAACCCGATAATAAACCCAAGCAGCAATAATACCACCGGGCTCACCAACGTGGCGAGTACCTGTAGTGCATGGTAGATCTTTTTATGATAGAGCTCAGCTCCTTTACGGACCATGAGCGCGAGGGCTCCGGTTGCTTCCCCCAGGGTAAAAAGCGATACCAAATCAGGCGCATTAAGGCGGCCATGACGAGACAACGCACTACTCAACGGCTCTCCCTTTTCAACATCCTGCTCCACCTGACTAAGCATAGAAACCAGCATATCACTTTTTAGAGCTCGCCGGGCAAGCGCCAGCGCTGTGACCAAATGTACACCTCCATCAAGCAAGACACTGAGCGTCTGCAAGAAAAAAGTCATACCATACAAGCACACCAGCTTGCCCACCCATGGCAAAGATAGCACCAAATTTTCTCGCGTTCGAAGGGGAACATACCAGCGCCAGGCATGCCAGGCCAGCACTAAAGCGACCACAACCAAGCCACCACTACCTACTGCTTTACGAGATCGTAGCCAGGAGCTTATCGCAAATATACCGCGCGTAACCCCCGGCAACGGTTTATTAAGCATTATAAAGAGAGCCTCGAATCGTGGTATAACAAGCACAAAGAGAGCTACCGCAATTACGACAAAAACAGCAAACGTGATGGCCGGCATAATAAGTGCTGATTTGCATTTTCTCGCGAGCTCTTCCTGTGCTTCATAATGAACACTTAAAATTCTAAAAGTCCGTGCGAGCGCGCCTGACTCTTCTCCAGCCACCACTAATGAGATCATTAAGCTGTCGATCCATGGCACGTGACATTCAAGAACCTTATGCAAGGGAATACCTTCGCGAACAGCTTGGCCGCAATCAGCTAAGATGGTGCTGGCCAGCTTGCACGACATCGTTTTGCTTGCAAGGTCAAGCGCTTCGGCAAGACGTAATCCTGCTTCGAGAAGTGTTGCTATCTGGTCGCACAAAGAAACACAAAGCTTATTTGATAGTTTCCGCGCCCTGCGCCGAGACAATCGAGAGGCGAGTAGCGCTATTTCGTTATTAAGCAAGCTCTTTTCGAGCACCTGTTTTGAACGAGCAAATTGCTTGCCCCTCCGAATGGTTCCCGTTAAATCGATTCCTCGCCATAAAAAATAAGGCATCGTCTACCTGCTACAAAGGCAATTGCTGATCAAGTCTTAGCCGCCGAATGAACTCTCCACACGGAGCTTATCACGAATCTTAACGACTTTCTGCCGGGTTGTAAATCCTTTACAGCTTTCTAAAATTTATTAATTAATTTTATTGCAATCTTGAAATAAGCGTTATAGAGATTGCAGTTCTTACATCATTTTGACTATTCTAGCTCTGTATAAATCGAGTTAAAGCTTTAATAATCGCTAACGTTTGCTCTTCTAAAAAATGTCTTCTATAGAAAGGATTCTTTGCTAAATCATGAGCAGAAGGGTTTCTTGCACCATAGAGATAGACCAACTTCAGCAGCAAATCACCTCTATCTGCTGCTTTCAAACTTTGAATATATAATAATCGTGCTTCACCATTATCTTGTAAAATATGGGGCCAGCTTGGGTATGAGCAATGGTAAGCTGCTAAATAGCGATCGGCGATTAAGCGCGAGAAGCGGCCGTTCCCATTCTCAAAAGGATGAATGAATACTAATCGGTGGTGAATCCGAACAGCTTTTTCCACAAAAGTGAGCTCAACAGGATTTTTAGACCATGCATTTACTTCGATGCATAATTCGCCTAATTGATGATGAATTAAAGCTGGCTCTATTCCAACTGACGTAACAGTTTTCCTAAACTCTCCTGCCCAGTCCCATACATCACCAAACATTTCTTGATGCACCTTTTTCAAGAAGCTTATATGAAACCACCGCTCAGGCATCATTACCTTTTTATGCAGGTATTGATCCTGGCTTGAATAATATTTTCAGCTTCAGCTCTATTCAAGTCAGGTATATCTTTTACCCAGGTGAGCTTTAATCCGCTATAGTCATTGATAGGTGTTGCATCTTCTGGAAAGCTAAAAAATATCATGTTCATTCTTCCCATAGTTGTTTGCTATTGGTATGCAGTAATTCTTCCTGCTTACGCTTAACAAGCTCTGCTACTAATTGATTATCTGGCTCTTGTTGCTCAAGATTCATCGTCCCCTTCAAATAAGCAATGTGCTTTTGAGCAACTTTATGTGCCTGCTTTTGTAGAATAATATCGATAGGTTCTTTTAATACAGGAGCAATAACCAATTCACAAAAAAGAGCATCAAATATCTTAGACAATGTTGATAAGGTTGGTTCACTCCGGCCTTGTTCGAGCCGAGAAATCGTCGGCTGCGGAACTTGAGCACGTTTTGCAAGAACTTGCTGAGACATTCTTAATTGCCGCCGAATAAACTTAACGTATTTTCCTATCGTCAGTCCTCGCGCAATTGTTTGTACTTCTTTCGCTGCCTCTGAAATATACTCAAGTAAAAGCTTTTCAGAACTAGATCCTTTTTTCATAACAAAAACTCCGTCATGTTTACAAAAATTATACCTATAACAATATAAATAATCTAGGATTTTATACTTCGAATGAATAAAATATCGATTAACTTATATATTTATTAGTATAATTCTTCTAAGAAGCTCTAGCTTAACAAGCATACAGCCATAGCAATAGTTAATGCTCATACCCCAATTTTAGGCTGCCTAACAAAGAAATTCATGATATATTGGGACAAGGGGGCAACTTCTTTCTTCCTGAACTAAGTACCGCCATACTTCGCTAAAGCTTCGTATGGCAAGCATTTTAAATGACTATCGATATTATTCAATACAAAGATATCCTAATTAGGATACTCAAAGATATTTTTAGCAATCCAGCAGTAGGCTTCTATCTTGAATTTAAGGGAAGGACAGCTGCTCTCCTTTTCTTTTGAGCTTTTTAACGAAATAACTTTTTGATGGCAAGATTCTTAGCCTGGTATATTGACAAATTACACGTAATATTCTAAAAAGATCAATGAAAGATGTGCTGAATTCACTCGGTATCGCTTCGCCATCGGGTAATTGTTTAGCTACGGCTAATTTTTCTGAAGAAATAACAGTATTTACTGTAGGAACCGGAGGATCATTGAGCGAAGGGACATCCTATACTCTACAGCGCAGCTGCTTCTTCGTTAACATTCTCACCCACAGCGTCCTATCTTGTTACTAATAACGGAGTCGGCATAACAGTGTTTACGCAAGACTGCAGCACAAACAGCTCGACTGGTACTACGACAAATAATTGTTCAAAACTCGATAATGTAATAGCTTCCCTTTTACATTTTTTTAATGGAATCGAAGCTCCCTAATAGGAGGGGGTAGGTCATATAGACCCAACTCTGACTGCTAGAATGGCAAAAGAGTATCTTAAGGAGCAGGACTTGGGCCTTTGAGTAAAAATCAAAGGCCTTTGAAGTGTCTAAATCATTTAGATGTAAACTAGAACGGCACCATCGATGTGCTGCAGGTACTTGGTAATAAGATTAGTAAAAGCAGGTAACTAAAATATATGAAAAAGCTATATCGCTTCTGCTATTCCTATTTTTAATGACAAACTTTATATAATATATTATAGGAGGTTAAACAATACACGGTCAACTGTTTCTATATTTTAAGATAGAGCTTACCTTTCTATTCGATACAGACTATATCTGTTCAAAAGATAGGTTAAGTGATGCTGAGGCACTAGCCTACGATTATGCAGAAGCAAAACACTTAAAGGATCGGAGCTATATTTGTTGCACCGTCACAAGTTCCTCTAACTGCGCAACAAAGGTTCTATAATAAATATTGGCAGTTATGTAGGCTAGCGCCAAACTTAATCTTTCTGTACCTAAACGCGCCGCTTAGGTACAGAAAGATTCTCAAAGAGCTGACATCATCGTTGATTCAATTATTAATTATTAATAGTATGATTACCTTAACGAGAAGACACACCCGCTACCATTATATGAAAGATATTTTAGAGGGCAACATTGTTTGGTTGTTGGATTATACTCAGTGAAGCAACATATTTTTGCTGCAGCGTTATAGTGTGATTGAGGGCACCCTTGAGCTCTCGAGAGAAAGGGTATACTTATTCCGCTTAAAGCGATTAAAAGATAGATTAATACTCTCTTTCATCAACCTTCACCTTAAAATGGATAATTACTCAATTAACATTATTAATAATAGCATAATCAATTCGTGATTCATATTGCAATAGTTGGTCATCCTTTCCAAGTCTTGCTGTTTCTAACCAATCTAAAGAACATATATACCTATATTCCATCTATACCAACTAGGATATTAACACGGGTGATACTCGGATATAATCATGCATCCTAGTTCTCATCCAAGTTATTAAAATTCTGAGTCAGAATATATCTACCGCGAGGATCTTTAGGCCCGGTTCCAATTTTTTTGATTATCCCTTTCTCAACAAGTTCTTTTAACTTAAGACGAGCGTTACGTGTAGCAATGCCCCAAAATTCTGCTGCTTCTTTAGTACTAATTTCCACTTTTTCTTTAAGATAAGCTATAAACTCTTTTTGCCATTCCTCCAATTTGACTTTATGAGCTATAGTCGCGTAAAGCGTAACTCTAAATTGATTACCAAGCTCTTCAAACTTGGGCTCTTTTAAGCCTCTAGCAACACAAGACTCTATTATCTTTCTTAGCCCAGACCCCCATTGCTCAATCAGTTTCAGTTCGCGAAATACCCGCGCAATAACCCTATTACGTACGCGTGAAGACCCTGATAGCGCGCTTTCCATCGTTAATCCTGGAGGTAAACTGCCAGGATTAGTTATTTCTATATAATAATCAAAAATTGCAATCATTATTGACGAACCCTTCATGGCATAATCAGCATGAATAAGAGCATTAATAACTGCTTCTCGCAGCGCTTCTGGTGGATATTCAGGGATATCCGTCCTGACTATTCTGCCAATTTCAGCTCGTTTCATTGTGTTTTTCTCAATAAAATGAAGTACATCGTCAACTGCATAGGGCAAGTGAGAACTTATATCTATATGATCTAAAATTTTTCCACCACGATTATCTCCTGCAAATCGAGCACAGCGTATTACGGAATCAGGAAAGATCTCTAAGCGATCAACAGCAAAGAGTAGAATTCCACCAAATGATGGATACCTTTTTCCCGAGCAATTGGCAAGCAACCCCAGGCTTTCAGCTTTGTTCTCTGTTACCGATTTATGTACCCGTTTGAACAACTTATTAACAGTAGGCCAATCCAAGAGATTAGGCTTTCCATACATATAAGCAGCCTCATCAAAGGACACATTCTTTGCGAGAGATCGCAACGTGGCAACCATTTCTTCATCAGCCACACGGTTAGTTGAGCCAAATCGGACATAGGTTCCTTTTTCAATGCCTGCAGATTTCAAATAATAAGGGCCTAAAGCATAAGGTACGTGAATCAGTACAAGCTCTTTTTTGCGATAAGTCTGAATATCTATATTGGGAATGAAAAAAGGAGCTATAGAAGCTGAAATTGCATTGATCAAGCGCTCCTCTTCGTTAAGAACATTGTTTACACCAACCACCTTTTTAACTTTATCTTCTACTCCCACAACAATAGTGCCACCAGCTGTATTTGCAAAAGCGATAACGGTCTTTATAATACCGGGCAAAGACCCTGCATTTTCTTTAAATTCCAGCGTTTTACCTTCATTCCTTGCAAGAAGCTTTTCAATCACAAGGTCCCCCAATATTGATACGATCTACTAGGATGTTAACACGGATGCTACTAGGATGTCAACACCTATCCTAGTTTGCATCCTAGTAAAAAATTGAATGGCGGTTGCACGTCGTAGAGCACCTTTTCAAACTCGACTATAGTACAAGTTTCATAACTTGCCGTTTTTCTTCCACTTCTGAACTCGTAAATAATTCAAAGTTTAGCTAGTCCTAGAAGGCAATTTTGCAGTAAGGTAGTAGTTATCTTCAGCCTCTTGCAGTTGCTCGAGCCGAATGGCAACATCAATGGCCTGATCTCTCACCGTCTGGGTAAAATCTGTCGTAGTCGCCTCTTAGTAATTCTCCCTTTGATCTTATCAAGGTAGAGATTGTCCATCATTTTAGTGACTATTTTCTTATCTGCAGTAAGCTTATCAAACTCTTTGTTATGGAAGTCATAACGCCCTCGCGAAGCGAGGGGCTTGAGGGCTGTGGAGCAGTCCCAAGGACTGCCAGTTTCGCTAACGTTACTTAAAATTCACCAGATTCATCAGAACTGTGACTATCAAGCTGTATCTGATTTTTAACATAAGCTTTTATATCATCAAGCTCAAAGCCCACCGTTGAAACAGCATACCCTCTTGTCCAAAACTGCTCTCCATTAAAATTCCTCTTGCGACCGCCAAATTGTCGAGCAACCGCAATCGCGCTTTTTCCTTTCAGATAGCCAACAATCTCAGATACCGCATATTTTGGCGGTATCTGATTATCATATGTACATGATCTTGCACTATATGCCCTCCTGCTATCTCACATCCCTTTTGCTGCGCCAGCTCATGAAATGTCGCTTCAAATATTCACGTATTTTGCCGTACAGTCCCTTTTTCCGATACTTCGGTATAAACACCACATGATAGTTGCACTTCCACTTCGAATGGCCTAAACTTTGATAAACAGTTGTCATTATATCTTCCTATCGAGCCGTCAGCCCGATATTATTTTATACGACAACTGTTTTTTTACACTTAATCCGAGGGCCAAGCCTTGATAGTCGCACGAGTTAAACTAGTGGTTTACCTATCTTTCAATTAGGAGAGTGTTACAGAATCTCAAGCAGAGTCCTTGATATTTTGCAGAAGCTATTCGCATAAGCTAAAAGACTTCCAGGATTTTAGCTTGCTTTGGTTCATGACAATGCGGCTACTGCTAAATATGACCTGTTTATTCCTAAACTTGTTAACTAAGTACCGCAATTCTTTCCTTGACTCCAGCACAAAATAAGGCATCATCAACCTGCTAAAGAGGCAATTGCTGATCAAGTCCTAGCCGCCGAATAAACTCTTCGTAACTCAGCTTGACTGGAATCTTAACGACTTTCTGCCGAGTTGTAAATCCCTTTACGATAACAATATCTTGGGCAGCAACG
Source organism: uncultured bacterium (assembly GCA_963722385.1). GTDB lineage: Bacteria > Babelota > Babeliae > Babelales > Babelaceae > CAVRKK01. Next base: position 949,221 of record CAVRKK010000002.1, on the reverse strand, counting down.
CCCGCAACATCGCCCAAGAGGGCCAAGAGCTCCTTGTTTGCTTTGCCGTCTTGGGCAGGGCTTTTGAGATAGCATTTTAATCGCCCGGTTTTATCGAGCGCCCACTTCTGCTTACCTGATTGCGGAACAACCTTAAGTTCAAGCGTTAACATATATTCTCCCTATTATCCTAACACTGCCAGTTTACCCTGCGCATCAACGAAAGCAACTCGCCAATAAAATCAGGGGTCGGCTTGATTAAGATATATTTATGGGCTAAACTATATGAGACTGCTTTGGAGAGATGGCTGAGTGGTCTAAAGCGCTTGCCTGCTAAGCAAGAGTCCTACTAAAATGGGGCACGAGGGTTCGAATCCCTCTCTCTCCGCCATACTTCGCTCCTTCAGAGCTTCTTGCTTCGCGCTCTGCGAGCTTCGCAAGACACGTCGTATGGCAGGCCATAAAAAAAACGCGCCCATAGCTCAATTGGACAGAGCGTCAGACTACGGATCTGAAGGTTGGGGGTTCGACTCCTCCTGGGCGCACCACCTATAAGCTCGGTCGACACGGCTTGCCTCATAAAAACCAATACGATATACTATCACTATTCAGGGAGAGATGGCTGAGTGGTCGAAGGCGGCGGTCTTGAAAACCGTTATCTCGAGTGATCGGGATCGTGGGTTCGAATCCCACTCTCTCCTCCAAAAAGTCAGCAGCAGCCCCATAACCTGGCAATCACCGTGTTTATCATTTTTTTCACGTTTGCTCTTTTTGCAAGCGGCATCTTCGTCAATAAGCTGCTCCTTCAAACGCTTCCCCCTACAACCCTAGTCGCTTTACGTATGGTCAGCGCGGGGCTTATTCTCTGCATCCTGACCTGGAAGAAATACCGCAAAAATTTATTTCAGCTCAAACAAGACTGGTTCTTAATAAGCGGCATCGCCCTATTTACCACTTTTATTCCTTCTGTTCTGAAAGCATATGCACTTGCCCATTTAAAAACAGCACATGCTACACTGCTTGGCAGTATAGACCCTTTCGTCACGGCTCTTTATGCCTATATTTTATTTGGCGAAAAACTCAGCATCAATAAAATCCTCGGCATAGTCTTAGGCTGCCTCGGCGTCCTGCTTGCGATTGACCTTTCACCAGAAGCAATACATGCTTGCTTCCACTTTGCCCTGCTTCCTCAGTTAGCTGCCCTTGCCGCTGTTGCCTTTAGCCGCTGGGGGTGGCTCATGGTGCAAGCTCAGCTCAAAAAAAATCGTTACGCACCTGCCCAGTTAAACGGTCTCGTCATGCTTGAAAGCGGTCTAATTGCCACAGCAACAGCTCTTTGGATCGACCCCATCAAGAATATTACCATCGATTCATGGCCAATCTTTTTGCTCTTGTTGGCTTATACGATTATTGTCGGTAATGTCATAGCATATACGATGTATGCCAATCTGCTTAAGCATCATAACGCTACCTTTATATCGCTGGCAGGGTTTTCGGTCCCTATCTTTGCTGGTATATATGCATGGCTTTTCTTACATGAAAAATTGACGATCCACTTTGCAGTAGCCGCAAGCGTTATCTTCTTAGGGCTTCTCGTCTTTTATTATGATGAGCTGGCCAAAAAAACTAAGCGTGGGGCAGAAACTTAAAGATAATACCCTGCGACAAGCACCATGCTATTATCTTTGGTATTAGTGCTTCCTGGTATATCAATCTGGCGAGTATATGCACGGTAGTCAGCATTAAATTTGCGATAGCCTACCCATCCTCCTCCCTGCGCGGCTGTTTCAAGAATTTTATTAATAACATGCCTACCAAATCGATCACGCAAAGCAACATCGGACCAGATCCGATATTTGCGAAAAGGCCCATCACTTAAAATAATTCCTGTGGGATCAAGCGCCATAATATTGACATCGCCACGCACAAAATCTGAATCATGCGTGGTAAACTTTCTTAAGGCAGCACTTTCGCCATTCCGCTCCAAAAAATTAGCGGCACGGTCGACCATCGACCTCACGGTCAGCGCTTTAGAGTCAGGCCAATAACCAGCAGCAATGATCAGTGAGCCGTCAGGAAGATCAACTTTCTCAGCATACATGAGCTGATAAGCATTTTTAAGATACTGGCTAATCCAGCTGCGCCCATAACGCTGTATACCCTCAAGGATCCTACGATAGGGGTAATGCCCTTGCACATCAGCGCGATCTATCAAATAAGAACCAGCTAAATTCGCTGGTGTTGCATCAACTAAACAAGCACCGTCAAAATTTAAAACTATAATTCTACCACTACCTAGTGCCAGAGGACCTTCTGGCGTATTAAATGTCTCAAAGGCAGCACGCCGCCCTTGGGCTTTAAGGTACGTAATAGCTTTTTGCACTAATTCATAAATAGCTTCATCATTCAGCTCAGGATAATAAAATGAACCGACAATAAACCGCTTGCGCGTTTTGGGATCCCGATACTTGGCAACAAAAATGCGCTTAGTTGTATTATTAACCATAATAGGTGGCAGCCAAGCTCTTTGTTCATTGCTTCTTAAAAAGCTTACCAAAACATGCCTATATGCCGCTTTATCCTGATAAGCTAGCGAGCCCGGGGGATCCAAAGGTGGATTAAAAATATTTTTTCCCATTTGCGCTATGTTATCACTCTGCGCGTAAACCATGCCATCTTCGCCAATAACGAACACACAACTATCGCCATGCACCAAGTGCCCAAATGGGTTACTGATTTCGCTAAAACCATTCTGAGTACCAATCTCTTCAAGCACCTCAATGGCTTGGGCTACAAGATTTTCTACGATCTGTTCACTTGCCTCGGGATAAAATCCACATCCTAATATAAACGTCTTCCCTTCTTTATTTATTTTTTTAATACGGCAGTGCATTGAGGCATTATTCATCATAACTGAAATTTTTGTGCTTTTCCCTTTTTGAAAAAACTTGTTCACCAACGGTGTCCCCAGAAGGTCTCGGTAATGAGCAAAACTTGTCCAGACCCTCGATCGCTCATCACCAAACGCATAACACACCGCTTCGCTATCAAGTAAAAAAAGAAAAAGTTCCCCGTTCCGCCAGCGAGGATCATACGTAAAAGTGTGACATGATTGGCCAACAGGGTGTCGCTTAAAATAGGCAGCACCGCGCCGCAAGAGCTTATAGAGCGCACGCTCTTTTTCTTTTATATTTACTTTTTCTTGGCCCAAACAGAATGAATGAGCAAGTAAGATCGCGGCAACAAAAAACCAACCACACCACATATAGCCACCTATTTAACCAAATAATAGCTCGATCCTATAATAAATTCTTCTTTCTGCTGAGAAGTATTCTGCTTTGTTAACTTTCGAATATACATTCTCTTAATATTGGACGACCGCTTATCTTCTGCCCAGCCTTCAGCAAGTGCTGGTATAAGTTTATCCTGGCTCCATATAAAAGCGGAATTTGTTCCCTTTACCCAGCATGCTCCCGTTTTGTCATAAACAAATATCTGCTTTTCTCCTTGCATAAAGAAACAGTCTCTACTCATAAAAGCATTAAATGCTTGTATAGAAGGATTTTCGGCTAAATAGTCATAGGCGTCATCAACCAAAATACGGGTTACTTCTTCGTCGGTCGAAGGGAAGTAACCATCGATGAATATGTATACGTCCCCATTCGGCATAGGTATTTTACGACCATACACACGCTCAATTGTACGCTTATTAAAACGGGTAATCCATGCACTCGGAGCTTTCTGTAGCTTTTGCATCAGCATACGGCTATAGGGCCGCTTTCGATCATCAACATAATCAAGAATATTTCGGCCCGTAAACCACGTACCTTGGTTTGGTGCGCTATGATAGAGCATCACACCTTGCCGATCAGTGACCGTAAGAGTGAGATTTGCTGGCGTAAGCCTGAGGTCTTTCTGCCGAGAAAGGGTTTTAATTCTTTCGAGCCCGCCCGCGGTAAGATCAGTAGCAACTTGTTCGCCTATATTGATGATTGTTTGGTCATTTATATCTGGATAATACCCTGTTATAAGAACATAGTCTTTATTTGTTTTGTCATCAGTAAAAAGCTGGCAATAGAAACGATGGAGCAATTCATTCTCTTTTACGTCAACCCATATTTTCTTTTGTGGTTCAGCTTTAAGAAGGTTTAAAATATATTTAAAATTATAGGCACTTTGTGCGCTCACCGTACGCGCTCCAAATAGGTTTTGCCCTACTAACACGTTGTTATTGCTGAAGGCCCAACATACACCTGCCGTACCAAAAACTATACCGTACACTTGGCCAACAGATGCTGGACCAAAAGGGTTATTGACAAGCTCAATCGCTTTATTAAAACCGACACTTCGCCATAACCGTTCTATTTTTCTGGCCATCGCTATCGCAATAAGCTCAGGTGACTCATCGAAAAAGCTTGCACCCATTATGTACGTTTTGCCCTCTACGGTCACTGACTTGACATAGATATGGCGCATACTATTAAACAAACGATGAGCAACCCAGCCCCCTTTTATTGCGGCGAAAAGCAGCGAGCTTACCACAGAGCTCACATAACCTTGTTTGCGGGAATAAGGCCGCCACGTTAAAATCGTCTGATGCTCGTCAAGGAGTATTCTTCCGTTAGCATCTAAAACAAGAAGAGTTATCGGACCATACCGCCACTGCTCTTGAGAGGCAAATGCGGCACACGCTTTATCAGCACCCTCTTTTCTAATAAAAGAAATCGCTTGAGCAAGCAGCTTTTCTGCTTTTATTTTTAAATCGACCACGCGGGGCACAGCCCCCATTGTCGATAGAGATACATTCAGTAGTACGATGAGCATGGAGCCTATAATTTTTTTGCGCACCGTATCATTCCTCGGCTCCCTTGCGGAGCGTATGGTAGCCAACAAAAATATAATACTTTTCTCGTGCACTTTTAACACATTCCTTTAAATAATAGTCACGACCTATGCCCTGGTGAACATCATGAAAAGACCCTGAGCTCGCACCAGCCCTTTTCATTTTCTCAACACTTAGTTTCATACCGCGATCAATAGCTTGCCATATTAGGTAATAATTGGAACCTGCTGAGAGACAGAAACCTTGACCATCGTAAATTTCGATAACAAAATCAGTATAAACTCGGCGAGCGCCTGAAGCCCTAAATCCTATATTCCCTACCACATCACCTTGATTTAGTGCGTTCATGATAATTCTTGCTGGCTGATTTGCTAACCGGTAGCTTAGCCATTCAGCAATACCTGCCGCAAGGGTCATCTTGTGCAGTGGCGTAAAGCCTTGCACCGTGATAACAAAAACCCCTTCGGGCACAACCAATTTTTGGCAGTAAACAGGCTCAGCGGCATTGGCAACATATTGGAAAACCGACCCGTGCCCCTCTTCAAGTCCCTTTTTTAAAATCAATTGCGTAATAGGATAACCTGCTTGATCACGTAAATTATAAGCATTAACCCCTATGAGCGAAGGAAATCTCGTTTGTGCCTTTACTATGCCCTTTTCGTCGTAAATAACAAGCGCTAATCGGGCTTTATAAAAAGTCGTTCTCTGTTCTGCAAAGTCGGCAAGTGCCTTATGTATACCATATTGCTTGATATAGTCGCTCGCCTGTTGCGCAAAATTGACCACAAATTTCTCATCGACTGCTGGGTAATACCCTGATGCGAGGATATAAAACTTTTTAGGATTTCGGTGCGGTACATATTTAACAAAAGCATGCTCAATCATCCCCTGAAACGTATATTTTACCCAACCGTTCCCGCTCGGCGAATGCTGTGCCGCAGCTACAAATTGAGAAAAAACCGATTGACCACTGTCATCAAGCCAATTCGTGCTTCTTTGGTTAATATGCGTCCAATCAAAAGAATCTGCCAAACAGATGCCATCTTGATCATATAATGCCACAGAGAGAGAACCATGCAAAAATCGTCCATTAGGGTTGTTAATTTCCTCGGCAGTTCGCTTAATGCCGTGATCACGAAGATAAGAGTAAGCTGCCAATACTTGCTCTTGAATCTGATCACGCGGATTTTCACTAAAAACAAGCAGACCAATCGTAAAAAGCTGATCAGCTTTATGAACATTTTTTACGTATGCTCTAACCAACGCTTGATCCCAAATAAAAGCAACCCAGCCTCCTTTTTGGCCTTGTAAACGCATATCATGTGTCAAAGGCACATTCCGTTCGGTTTTTAGATCGGCCAATGGCGTCCATAGATGGACAGGCTTATCCATTAAAAACCAAATAAGCCCTTTTTCATCGATAACAACAAGCCTCGAGCTTGGAAACCGCCACTGTGGGTTATGAGTAAAGTCGGTACAGGCAGTGTGTGCGGAGTTTCGTGCAAAAAAGTTTGCCGCTTCCTCAACAAACTGTTCAGCAGCTTGCCACTTATCATCCATGGGGCGAGCCCCGACAACACAACCAACAATATTAATCGCTATAAGCCCAATATACCACGTCATGCGCTTCATCGTGCACCCCTTAAATTACTGCCTGCGCCTACCAGTAATATTGAGCAGGTTGAGGAACAAGTTGATAAAATCGAGATAAAGCTGAAAAGCTCCAAAAAGCCCAACTTTAGCATACTCTTTAGAACGAGCATGTGTCATATCAGTAGCGTAGCGCTTAATCATCGACGTATCGTAAGCAACAAGCGCTGAAAACAGCACCACTCCGGCTGCTGATATCATGAAATTAAAAAGCGAGTTCTGCCAAAAAATATTGACCACCAGGGCTAGTATCATTCCCCACAAGGCCATGTATAAAATCGACCCCATTTTTGAGAGATCAGCGTGGGTAACGCGAGCCCAGAGAGAAATCGAACCAAACATGCCAGCACTTATAAGCAATGCTTGAGCAATCGATGCTCGTGTATAGACGCTAAAAATAATGGAGAGCGTCGCACCGCTCAATATCGCGTAAAAAATAAACAGCCCTAATGCAACCGTATAAGGTAGCTTGGCAAGCATACTTGCAAAAACAACTACGACAACAAGCTGAATAATTAATAACAAAAAACCCAGAAATGGCCGTGTTACAAGAGCATCGATCCACGCTGGTTGACGAGCAAGGGCTAAAGCGGTACCCGCCGTTACCAACAACCCGGCCGTCATCCAGCCATAAACACGATAAAATAAGTTTTTTACGATATCCTGGCTTGAAGAATGTTCCTGGTACATGGTAGGTCCCCTTTAAGCTCATTACTCAGCTGCTATGAGTGTAAAAATATATACCGAAAAGTAGCAAGAGTTTTACCCAATTACGTCCGCTCTTGCCAAACATACCGCCAAAAATTTAAACTAGAGTGTACAAAACATATTTTTTACCATAAGGAACGTTATGATCGTCACGCTAACCAAGCAAAATGCCAAAGAGGTTATTGAACAAGCAAAAAAGCCTGTTGTCATCGATATTTTCGCGACCTGGTGTGGCCCATGCATGCTCATTAAACCGCATTTTGAACAGTTAGCGGAGGAGCTTGGCGATACCTATACCTTTGCAGAGCTCAATGTCGATGAGTCACGCGATCTCGCCATCAGTTACAATGTAACCTCCGTACCAACCTTCCTCTTTATAAAAAATAATGAGGTTGTTGGTCGTCAAGTGGGCTACCTACCCAAGGAAGACTTAAAAGCGCGGATTGAAGAGTACTTGGGCAAAAAATAGAAAAGAGGAACCTTTTTTCTATACAGTGTAGCTACCAACAAAGGTTCTAGCGTTTATCCTTTATAACTATGTTGGGTATTGATTGCGCTTTGTTTCAGAAATTGAGCAATATGTTCTTTGCTTATATCTGCACTGGCTGTCTCTAAGGCTAGATTCACTAAGCTATCGAAATCTGTTTCTATGATGATGCCGTTTTTCTCAAGAAACGTTAGTGTTGCTAATACACCTGTTCGCTTATTCCCATCCAAAAATGGGTGATTTTTAATGATATGGAAGAAATAGGCTGCAGCCATATCAAATATACCAACATGTATATAGCTACCAAATATAAACATTTGAGGTTGAGCAACAGCAGATGCTAAAAGATTATAATCTCTTATACCCGCTAAGCCACCGTATTGAGCAATAACGTTATCATGTATACGAGATACATCTTGTATACTTATGAAGTCTATAACCATTATTTTTTGGCAAGCTCTTTAAACACCTGATCATATTTTTTCATGATCTTTTGAGCTATCTCCTCAATTTCTTCCTCTCGTGTCTTAGCCTTTTTAGGATGAGCAGCTCTTATGATAAGGGAGTTTTCTTTAATAGAAAGCTCTATACTTGTTCCCTCATCAATCCCCAACATTTTTAAAATTGGCTTTTCAATTACGAGAGCCAGGCTGTTTCCATGCTTAATAAGCTTCTTTGTCATATAATAACTCTTTTTAATAGCAATAATAAAAAGGATATCACAATGTATAAACTTTGTAAACACTAACTAATAAACGAGATCTTTATTGGCAACCATATTTTACAAACTTGCTCAGCTGAGGAACCTTTTTTCTATACGGTATAGCTACCTGCAAAGGTTCTCCAAAATATTTTGTAAAGGGCCACGGCGTGCAAAAACATGGAAAAAGACGACACAATCTTGGCAAAGTTATATTTGAATCTCTGGTTCTGACGGTATCAAGCATCGATATAAAATCAAAAAACCATTGCCATAAGAACAAAAATTGCATTAATCGTTTGATTACTTCGGATAGCAAAGCAATTCCGCTAGCTTTAATTTTAGCTAAAGGAACTGCAAATGATACGAATTTTTTGCCTGAATTATTGGCTCAAACAGATTGTAGATTTGCTCTTCCTAAAGGCTTTTCTGGACATGCTGACAAGGGTTTTGATTCTCTAAAAAATCGACTTTTTATCTCAAGAATGGGCGGTCGAGCTGAGATTCCTGTTAGAAATCATGGCTTTACAGCTCCATATATCGTTTCTCGCGATTCCAAAAGGCGCTTTGTAGAGCATGCATTTGCTTGGATCAATGCTTTTAAACAACTTAAAACTATTTCTACCAAGAAGTTATCAAACTTATACCAAAATCATTTCTTTGTTTTTACTTTGATAACATCACGGTTTCTTAACTTCAAAAATATGAAAATGCTTATTGGATCAATTTAAACTATGATTTTCAAACAAGTTCCAAGTAAAGGTGGAGATATATAGCGTGTCGATGATTATAGCGACAAAACCTTGCCGATTTTATGAAAATTACTACAATTAAATATTGATTTACCATCTATTAAGGAATTTTTATGCCTACATTATTTATGTTTATTTTGATGCTTGCATGGTTAAATATATTTAGCCCGATCGGCGCTGTTCGTGTATGCAAAGAGCCTATCTTGAAGGCTTCAATTGATACACGGCCTACAAGCTTTCTTTTTGCCCATGGGCTAGGTGGCCGGGGAAGTAATGCTGCCTGGTATGCTGGCAAAGATTGGTATCTGATGGATTGTCCTTACTACACTTTTGATTTTCCGGATGTTGGCGCTAAAAAAGGTGAAATAAAACGCGATAAGGTTAATATTGGCCAAGAAGAGGATATTCAGGCACTAGTGAGCGAATATAAAACAGTATTAGATGAGTTTGCCGCGCCTAATGCTGGCGTCGTAATTATTGGCGATTCGCGGGGGGCGATTACGGCGCTTAATGCAGCAGCCCAAGGCAAGCTGCCACGGTTGCATGCTTTGGTGGCTATAGCAACAACAGACACCGCGCTTAATGTTCTGGATCATTTATTAGCTCGTTATTTTATTAACTGGCATGCCGTGACTCATGCTGCATATGAACTCGTAGGACGCTTTTGGTACACTGGTCATAAGACGGATGGCATGCATGCTATTGATGCAGTAAAAATGATTAATAAAGAATTACCAATTCTTTTGGTGCATGCACTGGATGATGAATTTGTTTCAATCTATAGTTCATGGGCATTGTATTATGAGCTTTTATTGGGTGGCCATAACCCGGAAAAGCTTTTTTTGCTTCAGTTGACTCATGGTAAGCATGGCAAATATAATGTCAGTGATGAAAAGAGCGCACATATCTTTCAGGCGGGTACCCATGCTTTCTATAGCCTCTTCCATGCACCTCATGATGCCAAACTTGCTGAGGAAGGAGAAAAATACTTAGCAAAATCTCAGCCTTCCCTTGAAAAGATCAAGGCACAACTGGGGAAAGAAGCCTTGCGGTACTTTTTGCAGTCAGAAGAACGGCGCAAGCTTCGAGAAAAGCTGTAATAGACGCTTTTTATCGACTTTATTCAGGGTCATCGCCTGTCCGCAAAATTCAGGTTGATGCTGCGAAGTGGAGCTATGTGACATAGCTATAGAAGCTTGGGTATCGCTTGCGTCGGCCTTTCATAATAGTCGATCTTCGTGAAGAATCGCATATTTTTCTCAATGGGCTACCTGCTGTATGGCGAGGGTACTATTAACCAAAATCTTTAATTTTATCTAAGCATTGCGGAGTGATAAAATATCGTTGTCACAGGTTGTCCAATAACCCATCATAGCTTATGATCGCGAACATCAAACCCGAGCTCCCGCAGCTTGTCTCTCAATGCGTCGGCTGTCGCCCAATCTTTGCGGGCACGCGCTCGCTCGCGCTCAGCGATCATTTCTTGAATTTGAGGGGTAACTTCGATCACTTCCTCGACTACCGGAGCAAATGCAAGCCCCAGTATATTTTTCATAATGAACCCAACCTGCTTTTTGAGCTCACTATTTCCCTGAATATATTTAGCATGCTCAAAAACAACACCGAGCATACCGGGCGTATTTAAGTCGTCGCCTAAAAATTGCATCATGCGTTGAGCAGCCGGCATCAGCTCGCCAAATGCAGGCCGGTACCTTTCTGGTAGCTCCTGGTCACCAAATATCTTGCATAACCTCTGGTAGCTCTTGAGAACACCGGGTAGCTCATCCAACGAAAAATCGAGCGGGTTGCGGTACTGATGCTGCAAAATTAAATAGCGTATCATCATGGGATCATGCTGATCAGTTAAGTCATGCAACGTGACGTAATTTTTGAGCGACTTAGACATTTTCTCATGGTCGATACGCACAAAGGCATTATGGACCCAATACCGGGCAAAGGTCGCATGGGTTAATGCCTCAGATTGGGCAATTTCATTTTCGTGATGCGGGAATATAAGGTCCATCCCGCCCCCATGAATATCAATCTCGTTACCCAGGTAAAGCCGAGCCAGCGTGGAACATTCAATGTGCCAGCCAGGCCTGCCTTTGCCCCAGGGAGATTGCCAAAAAACGGTCTCGTCGCTTTTCCATAAAGCAAAGTCAAGCGGATTGCGCTTTTTTTCGTTAATAGAAACACGGGCGCCAGCCAACAGGTCATCTATATTTCTTTTTGATAGTTTCCCGTAAGCGGGGAAGCTTTCGATACTATAATATACGTCGCGGTCGGCCACATACGCATGGTTTGTCGCTATCAGCTCTTCGACGAACTCTATGATCGGCTTGATATGCTGCGTAACGCGTGGTTCGTAGATAGGGGGCAAACAACCTAGGCGCTGCATATCCTGATGGTAAGCAGCTATATAAAAATCTGCAATTTCCTGATACCGCGTCGGATCACCATATTCTTCCAACGAACGCGCCAGCAGCTTATCGTCAATATCCGTAAAGTTGCGACAATACGTGACCTCGTAACCAAAAAACCGCAACAAACGATATAACACGTCAAACGTTACGTAGCATCGCCCATGCCCCATATGAGCATAATCATAGGGCGTGATACCACACACATACATGTTCACCTGCTTATCATGAAGCGGCACAAAGAGCTCTTTTTGGTCTGAAAGCGTGTTGTTCAGAAGGAGGGAATCAGGATTCATGCTCATTTTTTTTAGTACTTTCTAGCCAATTTTATCAAAAAGAGTATCATAATAGAGTCTTGATAACAATAACTTGATAAGAATAATAAAGTATGCAACGATCTTGCGAGGAACAAACCATGCCAGGTACTCAAGCGCTGCGGGTTTGGCTTGTGCGGCTTATTATCATGATCGTAAGCATCACTTGCCTGCCTTTCTTTGTTGGCGCACAGAATATGGACGATGAGGGCTCCCAGGAGGCCGTCACTTCTACAGCACCAAAAATTCACCAAATCATTATCGAGGGCAACAAAACGGTACCAACCGAGGCTATTAAGGCCCGCCTTCCCTACCGCGTCGGCCACCTTTTTAAGCACGAGGCATCTTCAGACGCCATACGGTCTATCTACAGCATGGGCTTCTTTCAGCCTACGATACGTATCATAGTTGAAGAACTCTCGCCGACGATGGTAGACCTTTATATTCAACTTGAAGAAAAAAACATAGTAGAAGATATCATCATTGAGGGCAATGATAATTTTAAGCAAGATGAGATTGAAAAGAAGCTTAATCTTACGGATATTCGCAGCATTGATGTTGATGATCTATCGCGACTTTCGCAAGCCATTAAAGAGCTTTATATCGCCAAAGATTATCATGATGTTGCAGTGACTGCCAAGCTCGTCCCGGTAGCGCCCGGGAGAGTTCGTATCAAAATTACCGTCAACGAAGGGCCTCGCTCGTTTATAAAACGCATTATTTTTAAGGGCAATCAGAATATACCAAGTAAAAAATTAAGAAAGATAATCTTTACGCGCCAGGAATGGCTCTTCGGCTTTCTTGATAAGTCGGGCACGTATCAAAAGGATATGCTCCAGCAAGACAGGTACATTATCGAGCACTATTACAAGAGTCAGGGTTTCTTGCATGCCCACGTTGATAATGTGCACGTGGAGCGAGACCCTGAAAGTCCGAAGCATTTTATTGTTACCTTTTATATCACCGAGGGGGAGCAATATACGATCAGTGCCCTCAATGCACCGGGCAATGAATTTTTAACCGAAGAAGAGATAATAGCACGCATCCCTATTCGGGTTGGCGACCTTTATTCAAGCGAAAAGGTGCGGCAAGCGGTTGAGCGCTTGCGGCTCATTTGGGGTGAATTTGGCTATGTCTTTGCCGATATTATCTTTAACCTTGAGGTTGACGAGAGCAGAAAAACGGTAGAGCTCTTTTTTACCACCGAACTTGGCTCGCCTGTTACCTCGAACCGTATCCGTATCATAGGAAACCGCAAAACACACGAACGCGTAATCCGGCGCGAAATTACGTTTAACGAAGGCGAGCTGCTCACCACCCGTGCCATGGATGACTCACGCAGCAATGTTGAGCGCCTTGGCTATTTTGATCCGCGACTCGGCGTCAACTGGAAAATTAAGCGGATCAGTGATACTAAGGCAGACTTGGATCTTGTCGTCAATGAGACAAAAACGGGCCAATTTTTTGCTGATCTTAAATGGGGTGGCGATGGCGCTGACTATCAGTCACCTGCACGCTCAGTTCAGGTTGGTTTTGGCGTCAGCGATATCAACTTCTTGGGAACCGGTATCAAAGCAACGGCAACGGCATATTTTTCAAGACAAGATCGTCAGATAGCACTCAATGTTGTCAACCCATGGCTTTTTGATCGGCCGCTCCGTGCAGGATTTGATCTTTTTCATCGAACGTCGACATATTCAGATTTCCGGCACGTCGAACACTCGCCGCGAGAACAGCTCACCGGCGGTTCAGGCAGCATTGGCTTCTTTACCAAAGCGATGGGCGGCCTTGATTGCCTTTTTGATGTTGGCATAGAAAACATTCATTTCAAAGAGAACGTCAGAGGTCGCGTTCCGCTTGAAGACAGAAATAACGAAGACTTCAAGCAAGGGTTCCAACGATTGGTTGACCGTGTTTTCCAATCAGGAAGCGTTATTTGGGCCACTGGTCAGCTTGTACAGGATTATCGCAATAATCCGGTAACACCAAGCAGGGGATATTTGTGGAACTCAACGCTTAAAATTGGTATACCCCATCAAGCTCATGGATTCGGTTATATAAAATGGGATGCCGATGCCCACTGGTATACGCCAATTATTAACGAATATGACTTAATTTTACATTTACATGGACATGCCGGTTTTGTGCAGGAGCTTGGCTCGCATACAATTCCTTATCGTGAACTGTACCATATTGGCGGCCCGTCGACCGTACGTGGCTTCCTTTTTGGTCAAATTGGGCCTACGTTATTTGGTGACTCGCTTGGCGGCAAAAAAGCATTCTGGATGAACGCGGAGCTCATATTCCCTATCACAAAAGACTTCAATATGGTTGGCTTAGTGTTTTATGATGGCGGTGCTGGCTGGGATACGCCCGATGCGAAGCAGATTGACGGTATTAGAGAGGGACTTCTCCGCAATAATCAATTTAATTTCCGACAAACTGTTGGCTTTGGTGTCAAATTACGCTCACCAACCCCTATAAGCATTGCCGTAGGCTTCAAGCTCGACCATAATAAGCGGTCTCGCGAAAGCTCTAGCGAGGTACACTTTACCTCCGCCGTTGATTTTTAATAGGACAAAATCATCAATAAATTGCCTTGATTTTCAAGCAATTACCGGAGGCAAAATGAAAAGGTTCATTGATGCATACCTTTTAGAAGGAAAAATAGCGAAATCCGCATGCCGCTTCTGATCAGAGGGCGCCCGCCAAGTTAGAAAAACATATGCTGCGGTTGATTTTAATATAAGCAAGCGTCCATTTGACAAGATCACGGTAGAGCTCTAGGCTGGATTAAGAGTTGTGTATATGGCTCAGATTTGAAAGGAATCGATTATGTCAAAACTAACGCTTATATTAAGTTTATTATCATTAACTACCATCTCTACTTTCTTGCATGCCAAGAAACATCAGCCAAACAACGTTACTCGTAAGAAACAAAAAAATTGTCGCGAAGACCGTAGCTGTCGCCAACGAATGGCTGAAGCACTTAAGCAACAGCACCCTCGCGATAAAGCTTTATTTTTAATTATCGATGGCAATCTCGCACAGCTTATCGCGACCGATTTTAATCCCAACCGTACGCTTGAGGTCAAATTTCCTGACACCGAAAAAGCATTTACTTCCTACATCGGCATCGCTTGTGTACTTGCCAATGCAGGACAATTAGATACAAAGAAACTTTCTGAGCAAGATCAAGCTTTAATCAAACTACTCATCGATAAAGGGGGTTACCCAGGCGCTACGTTCAGCAACACGCATGGAAAAGCACAATCAGTGAGAAGCATGCTCGAATTGGCTGACAACCTCGATCTCTGCCGCTTATTGGACCATGAACTCAAAAAGTGGCATGAGGGAAACGTTCCTTCGGAGAAAGAGCTTATTGCGGAAGCACAACGACATCAGTCGTAAATTGTGCGAAGGGGCGAATTTTTGTTAAGCTCGCCCCTTCGCAATTAGTCTAGCCTAAAAATTTTTTAAAGAACCCTGCAATCGTATTTTTGCTACCTGACGTTTTGGTCCCAATGATATCAGCATACTCTCTTAGGGTTTTTTCTGCTTCTGCCGAGATCTTTTTTGGAATATCGCAGGTGGTAATTACCACGAGGTTGCCATTTCCTTTACCTCGCAGCTTAGCAAAGCCTTTTCCTGCAATAACAATGCGCTCGCCAACAGGACACCCAGCAGGCACTTTAAAATTTTCCGTTGCGCCATCGATATTTTTTATTTCCATCTGGGCGCCAAGCACTAACTGTGGATAGGTGAAGGTCATCGTACATTCGAGGTCGTCGCCCACGCGCTTGAAATGGGGATGGAGAGCAATATGAATTTTCAGATACAAATCCCCTGCAGGCCCGCCAAATACGCCTGCGTCACCTTTCCCAGACAACCGCAGGTCCGCATCATCGTAGATGCCCTTTGGTATGGCGACCGAAAGCGTCTCGTATTGCTGTATGCGTGATTGCCCTTTACAGGTCGAGCACGGATTGGGAATTGTGTACCCTTGGCCCTCGCACATAGGACACGTTTGCTGATACGCAAAAAAGCCATCACGAAGAATCGTATGCCCTGTCCCCTGGCAATTGGGACACACAACGGGCGACGCGCCTTCAGGCATACCCCTTCCTTGACAACCGGAACAAGAAATAAAATGGTAGTAAGTTATATCTTTCTTTGTTCCCTTAAACGCTTCCTCAAGAGTAATGGTAACATCTTTTGATAAATCATGACCACGCTTTGGCACCGGCCCCGCTTTTTTTCGCTTACGCTGGCCTGCACTAAAAAGATCACCAAAAAAGCCACTTAAGTTCTCAAAGATATCTTCCATATTGACAGTAGTCTCGCCACCTTCAGCCACCGTGCCATATTGATCATATTGTGAACGTTTTTTGGCATCAGATAAGACTTCATAAGCCTCAGTAGCCTCTTTAAACTTTTCCTCCGCTTCCTTGTTATTAGGATTGCGATCAGGGTGATACTTGAGTGCAAGCTTGCGATAAGCTGCTTTAATATCTTCTTGCATTGCATTACGCGCAACGCCCAATACTTCGTAGTAGTCTTTCTTTGCCATAGTGCTCTTGAGTGCATAAATTTAAAAAAAATGAGTCCATAGAACTCAAGTATAGCACAAAAAATGGCTCTAGAGAATTGTTTGGGCGAGCTTGATCAAGTAGTTATATTTACTACAGTCAGCTTGCGATAGCGCAATATCACCAGCCCGGGCGGGCTCAAAAGCGGGTTGGAGCTGATAAGCGGGATACGCATGTCTCACCTGATCAAAGAGCTCAAGGATAGTTATGCTTGTGCCGCTGGCAACATTAACGCATTGGCCTGCTATGTGCGCTGCGGGAAGAGCTGCCAAAAGAAGTGAGCTATCAACCACGGTAGCGACATCAACAAAGTCCCGCCTTTGGCGTCCGTCGCCAAAAATGGTAATAGGCTGGCCAAGGGCCATATGATAGTTAAATCGCGCTACCACACCAGCATAGGCACTTTGGGCGCTTTGCCGTGGCCCATGCACGTTAAAATAGCGTGCTATCACCGTTTTCATTCCGTAATTCTGGGCATACTGCTTACAGAGAAGCTCCCCCATAAGCTTTGAAAACCCATAGGGCGAGCGAGGGTCGCCCACGGCATCTTCGCAACAAGCCCTTTGCTGGTCACCATAAATGGCAGATGACGAAGCGATAAAGACCGTGGGCTGCGACTGCCGACGGGCAGCTTCAAGAATATTAGCGGTGCCCGTGAGATTAATAGTGTAGCAATCATAAGGCTTCTGCATTGATTCAGACACCGAGACCATCGCTGCCAAATGAAAAATATACGCTTTGTCATAAGCTGCTTGGAGGCATGTTACGAGGTCGGTTACGGAATCTTCGATAATCTCGATTTTGCCCTGTATCGAAGCCAAATTTGATCGCCTGCCCGAACTCATATTATCGAGAACGGTAACCTGTGCACCAAGCCCAAGAAGTCGCTCGCTTAGGTGCGAGCCGATAAAGCCAGCGCCACCCGTTATAAGTATTTTCTGGTTGGCGTAGAGGCGGGCTAACCGTGCCGTTTGGTCGTGTATCAGGTCTTGATTACTTACTGCTAACAGCTCATTCACATTACACCTGCTTAAGAAGCTGAGCTGCACATGCTTTGCCATCAAGCACCGCGTCCTGCATGCTTGAGTATTTCCAAGCACCGTAACGACCGATCGAATAGACGGCTCTTTTTTCTAAAGCGGCAATCAGACTCGGCAAATGAGTGTCCCGCCACTTATTATAAATAACATAAGCATGATCTATGTTGATAACTTTTTCGGTAAGAATATCACGATCATCAAAAGCAAAGAGCTTTTTGGTAAGTTGCCGTGATTGCTGTAAAAGCTGGTTTATATGACGCTTTGATTTACCCAGGTAAGAAAATTCGCCATAGAGCGAGCCACAGCCTCGTGGCGCCATGGCGGCAGATAAATTAGCGGGAAAGCCTATGCGGTAAAAGGGATAGTTCTTTTCAGGGTAGTATACCCAATGTTTCAGCTCATGGTTAGCATTAAGTGGCCGATTAACGCCTATGTTAAAATTTACCACGGCGTTACAAAGCAAAGACGACGCAGCGCTGCTTAATCTTGAGCTTGCAGGTTCTGAAAGCGAGCTTAAAAAAGTATCAAGCGGCATCGTCGTCACAAGGTGCTTAAATGGCTCGCTGGCACCATTAGTAAAAATTACTGTCTTCTCTTTAAGATTTACTTCTTGAACGCCATGATTGGTATAAACTGGTTGGGCAAGCGTCTGGCAAAGCGCTCCTACCCACTGGTAGATACCACCAGCTTTCGGGTAAAAGAAATTGGCATTGTAGCCGATCTCTTTATCTTCAACGTCACGCACAGCTCCTTGGATCATGTCCTTTAGTGAGGTTTGTGGCACAAACCGATGCGTCCATGAGGATGAAAGCTTTCGCACATCATAGTCAAAAATTTTGCGTTGATAAGGGAAGAAAAAAAATTTACCAAACCCTTTACCAAATGACTGCATCACCCATTGGTAAAAATTTTGCGGGCGCAAGCGAGCGGATGGGCGCTTAAGAAAGCCCTCGATACACTCAGCAATTGTTTCCGGTGGCAAGCCATAGAGGTTAATTTGGTAAGGATAGCGCGTATAGCAGCCCTGAGAATAAATAAATGACCGACGCTTAATGGTATTCATCGTATCGAGGCCGACAATATTCTCTAAAAGCGTGCGAAAATAGTTATCGCTTGTATGCAGCAAGTGGCCCGTATAATCAAAAGTAAAGCCATCTTGCTCTACTGACCGGCAGAGTCCACCGGGAGTTGCTTCTTTTTCAAATATTTTGTAATCAAAAAAGCCCGCTTGTTCGAGATGATAAGCCGTGGATAACCCAGTAAGCCCTGCGCCAATTATTACGATGTCTGCCATGTTCTCTCGCTTAAAACCTGCGCAAGTATACATCAGCAAGCATCGGTTTGTCCAGGCGAGGTTAAGCTTAAATTTTGTTAGTTTTTTAAGGGACTGCGCTTAAAACGACGCATTTTTAAGGGTAAATTTTCAGCACGTCATTTTTGTTAGGCTTCTTGCAATCTACCAAGCCTAAATGCACGTCAGCCGAATAGCCAAAGGCGGGCCTCTCTTTTTCAGCAAAATAAGGCTCGGCAGGCTAGCCCCCTTTTTCTATTGCCACAAGCATGAAAAAGGCAAAGCGCACATTTTTTGTCCAAAGGGGATATATTGAGCTCCATTATTCATTACGATGCCTCGTATAAATTTTTTGCCGGCAAGCGATTCTAAATAAGCAAGGCCTTTAAAGTCCTCTTCGCGGACCGTATTACTATTTTTTATTTCGATGCCAACAATTCTCCCCATTACGTCCTCAATTACTATATCAACTTCTGGCCCATGAGTGGTTCTAAAGTGGAAAAGACTAACAGCGAGTTGGCTCCAAGTTGCTTGTTTTGCAAGCTCCTGCCAAACAAAGTTTTCTAATATATGACCCGTAAATAATGGTTCCTCAAGCATTCTTTCGGCTGTTATGCCTTGTAGATAGGTTAAAACACTAGTATCTATAAGATAGGCTCTTGGCGATTTAATAAGCCTTTTCTCTTTGTTCGGCCGCCAAGCTGGGCAAAATTGGATTAGGTATAATGCTTCCATAAGCGTTAAATAGCGTTGCAAGGATGAGGCAGACAAGCCCATAAGACGTGCTAAGTCTGCTCTATTAATTATATGCCCTGCCCTTAAAGCGACGAGCTTTAAGAGGTTTGGAAGTTCTGTGAGTCCCTCAATGCGAGCCAAAGTTTGCACATCTTTCAAGAGAATATCATTAATATAATTGCCAAACCAAGCTATTCTACGCGATTCTGGCAATTCTTGAACAACGGAATATCCCCCCTTTACTATAGCACTATAAAGCTCTTGCCTGGTAAACATTTGACCTATTGGCAAAGGCTTATCGCTAAAGGCAAATTGTATAAAGTCTTCTTTCCTAGTATGCAACTCACCTTGTGAAAGAGGATAAAGGATTAAAGTCTCAAGGCGGTCCGCTAACGACTCGCTAACATGATTTATCAACAGAGGGTTGGCGGATCCCGTTAATATATAGCGTCCAGGTTGGCGATGCCTATCAATATCTCGCTTGATTGGTAAAAAAATATCAGGAACACGCTGAACCTCATCAATAATAATAGGCTTCGAAAGGTTTTCTATAAATCCTTTTGGGGGTCCCTGCGAGCAGCGGATAAGGTTGTTAAATCATCAAAAGTCAGGTACTGGTAGCCTTGACTTGCATACTCTTCAACAAGAAAAGTTTTTCCCGTTTGTCGCGCTCCCGTCAAAAGTATCGCTGGACTTGATGAAAGAGCTTCTTCAAATTTTCCTTGAATGTTCCTCTTGAATAGCACAATATTAACCTGCTGATTGAAATTCCTTCAGTTCGTGGTGGATTTTCCACCATTAATTGAGCAATATTCTAGCAAATAAGCTATCCCGTTGCAAGATACTCATGATAAACGCCAGGGCCGGCTCATCTAAATTTGATTGACAATTAATTCCAAAGTGCTAGGTTGCCAGCAAGACAGCTTTCGAAGACATTTGATACTGATGTACTTATCAACCAATGGCTGGGCTCGTTTGAGCAAGTTAAGCGCCAAACTTTTGATGGTCGCTACATTTTGAGGAGCATTACCTTTTCGAATTCTCGATTGATCATCATTAAAGCAAACATCGAGTACCCAATGCATCGAATTCTCTATTAACCAGTGACTTCTTGCGGCGCGCAATATTCTTTCTGCTGATGCAGGAATACTTGTTATGTAGTAACGTTTTTCTATAGTCTTATTCTTACCAATCAATCGCTCTGATTGTATACAGGCAATGCTCTTTATTGAGACCCAATCATTTTTTTTAGAAAGCCAGCCTATTTGATCGGTTGTTGTACAAGTCCTGATCTCAATTCGACCATGCCCTTTTTCTGTTTCTGAAAATGTATCATGCTTAATATTGATATACTTTGATTCGCTTTCTATTTCAAAGAAAGTTTTTATTTCTTCAAGAAGATCACCTTGATTGCCCTTTACATTAAGCAAATAATCCCCTTTTTTGTCAATAATCTTTTGAGCAATTTTTTTCTGGGTCCCTATTGCATCAATCGTCACTATCGCACCGCAGATATCAATTAAGTCCAACAGCTGCGGTATAGCCGTTATTTCATTCGATTTTCCATCTACCTTTTTTTGACAAATGACCATTCTAACATCTGTTGCAAATGCATTGACTAGATAAAGAGGCTCTTTATCTTCTGTTTCACCCTGATCAAAGCTTCTTTTTGTCACTTTCCCATCTATGGCTACTGTTCTTGCATCATCAGTGTCTCTGTTATCCCTTACTGATGCTACTAAATCGCTTACCCATTTTACAAATATTTTAGAAAACTCATTAGGATCAAGTGCTCTAAAAAATCTCCTTAACGTATCATCGCTTGGTACCCAATTTTCAAATGGTAGATACTTTTTAAGTACGTCTAATCGAGCTTTTCCATAGTATTCGATATCTTTCCAGCCCTCGCACCCACTTATAACCCCTACCAGAGTTAAAAAAAGAATATCTGCCCATTGAATGCAGTTTTCCTCTTTCAATTCTTGGATCTTCTAATTCACCTGTATAATCCAAAAAACTAATATTTCTGTCTTCCATCTTGGTTCTCCAGGTTTTTTGAGAACCATTATATCTTAGTTTTTTAATTTTTAAGTGAGCCGGCCCTGGGATATATATTTATGACCATAAGGAAACATAGAGCAACGGTTTGTCACACATAGCCGAAGCTTTGTCGAAAACTGCCCATACCGTTTTATGATATAGAAGAAATTTTTTAAGTAAGGGCGTTTCTGAAAACTTATAAAAAACTTGCCAATAGATTGAGTACGAACTAAGGTCCCTGTGTACAACATTGAAAATTAGGATTTTCACGTGAACTTGAGAAAAAAGGTAAGCTACAAAGCGACAACACCAAAGGCATTTTGCGTACCAGATGCTTTGCTAGACCAGAGCCAATAAAAGAGACTATAGCAAAAAAAATAATGAAATAATATCTATTAATTTTATTCCTTATGCATTACGGTGCTAAGAGCCGATGTAGTTCACCCAGCAGATAGAAGGGTAATGATAAAAGATCATATTCAACAGGTTTTCCTAAAAGATCATGAGTTTTGACCAGCGATTTCTGTGGAACATCAGAATTTACTCTTACAGCAAGAGAAAGTTTTTTTAGACCCATAAACACATGCAATGATCTCAATTTTCCGGTTGTTCCTGCCTTTATTTCGAGGGGTACTACCGCGTTATGGTGCTGTATAACATAGTCTATTTCAGCGCTAGAGCCGGATTCTCGGTGCCAATAATATAAAGCAGGATCTCTGTAAAATGGTTCAATAGTTCGTAATAACTGTCCAGCAACTTGCTCGGCAATACCACCGGAATTAATAAGATATATTTCGTTAATTGATATAATGTGATCGAGTGACAATCGGAGTGCCGATGAACATAAGCCAACATCTAAAAAAATTACCTTGAGCTGGCGGTCCTGCACCTCAGCACCTAAAGGAACACCATTAGCATCAGTTCCCTCAACTTTTGCGCATATTCGTGCCATACAAAGCAAATCGAGTGCCTTTTTTATAGTCGTTCCTGATGCACTAGGATTAACTTTGCTATACATAAATTTTTGACCAAGTTTTTTAGGGACTTCTTGCATAACATCATCGAGGATATTTTTATCAATGCGCGTTCCATAACGCGCAAAATCGTCTCTATAACTTGTAATAAGATCACTGTGAATGAATTGAACAGCTTGTAAACTCCGTTTTTCAGTCCAGCTCAAAACTGCAACGGGCATTCCGCCAACAATAATATATTCTTTAAACAGGCCCATTATCTTTTCATGAATGGCTCGCGGAACAGGAGTGCCCCAGTTATAAGATTTTATGAACTCAAGAAGTCCGGTACTCTTGTGTGCAAGCAAAAACTCTTCAAAAGATAATGGCTCAAGATACATATAACTGATCCGCCCAACAGGCATACTGAATTCTGTTTTTTCTAAAACAAATTCTAAGAGAGATCCTGCTGATATGACGGGGAGTTCAGGCATATCCTCTGCAAACCAACGCAACTTTGCAAGAACCGCAGGGAAGGTTTGGATTTCATCAAAAAAAAGGAGGCTTTTATGAGGATTAATTGCTTCAATATCTAAAAAAGAGCTTATCCTCAACAAGATATCTCGCGGATCATTAGATTCAAAAATAGATTCTATGCGGGAAAGCTTTTCAAAATTGAGCTCAATAAGTTGCAGTCCATTTTCATGAGCCAATTGACGTACCAGCCATGTTTTACCAACTTGACGTGCTCCTCTTATAATAAGGGGCTTTCGTCTTGAATCTAGAAGCCAATCTTTGAGAAACTGCATAGCTGTTCTTTGCATAATCATTCTCCAACATCTCCATATGTATAAGTGAGTTTACCGCACTTATACATAGGAGGTCAAGAAAAATGCCCCCTTTTTTTAAGGACTGACAAAGAAAAAAGGGGGCATTTTTGGATAATATTAGTATGTTGTCGTCCTGTCAAACTTATAAGAAATTATAGAACTCCAGTTAAAGAACCATGGCTTCTTGCCCCATTGGCAATTGCTGGTGTCATCCCAAGGATAACCAATAGTAAGATAGTAGCGAATTGCAATTTTTTTCTATGCATTGCTACTTGAAGGATAGTCGTCTTGCCGTATTGCTCTTGTACCCTCTATGCCGGGGGTGCACTACCCAACCAGAATCTATACGAACTTCTTTTGAATTCAAAAAGGATGCTATTGCAAACATTGGTTTATCTGAAGAGCAGCACGGTTCTTGGCAAAGTATGCCTTCTCCCAAAACTATATGCTTTTATGTCGTGATTCATACAGCGGGCCGAGGAGCATTGCTATGACCGCTGAGAAGAGTTCAGGTGGCAGCCGCTGGATTTGTGAGGTAATCTGGTTAACACTGAAACAAAGACCCTGTGCATAGGGACTCAATATACGCCCTGCTTGCGCATTGTTCATAGCTTGAACGAGATCTTTAAGCTTCTTTTGTTCTCGCTTAGCAAGCCTTGGCAGCGCCAGTCTTTTGACAAGTGTTTGCTGGAACCGATCAAGGTCGAGAGCAATATTGCGCTGAAAGGCAAGGTGCAAAATCCAACGGACAGCATCTACATGTCGCTGGGCTAACGCGTTGGCAAGTGCTGTATATAACCTATCTACCGGCAATAATAAATTAGTTTCTGGAGGTAAATTGGAAGCGGCATTAAAAATTGCTTGCAAAGCATTCGTATTGCCCATGAGGGCAGCGTGGTCAAAGCCTTTCACAAAATCAACATGGAGGAGAAAATGCTCGAGAATCATGTGTAATATGGTATCATTATGTTGCGCAATAGCAAAAAGAAATGCTTGCTGAATCAACTGGGTATCACTGATGGTAAGCTCATTGCTTTCTGCTTTTTTCTGTAATTGGTCAAGTTGAGACAGGGCTTTTTCCTGTAATTCCTGATACTGTGCCGTCAATTCTTCTTCGTATTCAGCTAAATGCGGAAACATGTATTCTTTAAATGCTGGTAGAAGTATATAATCAAGTAATGGTTGACCTTGTAAATAACAAACACATGGCCGTGGTTTCTCAGGAATCCTTAAGCCATACTTAAAGAGCAACTCAAAGATTGAATTTAAATCGGCTGTAACATACCGAAAAGCTTCAACAAACTCATAACGCTTAATCTGGACTCCCAGCATCATAAATTCAGTCAGCATCTCATGAGTAATAATGCCAGGGTGATACGCCATGAAAATAAAAAATGGTGTTGCATCGACAACAATCTCCTCAACCTCCTCGTCTACCCTATAGAAGTCTCGCGGATTTGGTGTGTTAATATCAGCACCGCAAGCAACCAAAAGCTTGATGAAGTCCCAAGCATGCTTTTTGGTAGCGGCTAAGATAATGGCCGGCATTCCATCATTAAGAGCATCTGCATGAGCTCCATTGGCAAGCGCACTTTTGGCTGCCTCTACGTCATCTGCTTGAATAGCGTTGATAAGCGACTCATTAAGCACTACTATGTCGGCACTAAGACCTAAAGCACGTATACAACAAAGTAAATATTCTAATTCTCTTTGGTCTTTCTTATTGATGGTTTTGATACTTAAGCGATGAACAACCGCAAGCTCGAAACCAGTTAAATTAATAGTTATTTTATTTACAGACGCGATATCCAATATCTGAAATATACTCTCATAGTTAAGTTGAGCAAGGGCATAAGAAAGCGCTTTTTCAAACGTTGCGGGCCATAGCAAACCTTTATCAGCCTCATAAATTGCTTCCAAAGCTTTATTGCTGCCTATCAGCGCAGCATGGACAAAACCGTCGAGCAGATTAAGGGAGTCAGAAAACCATCTAAGGAGGCCACTTAAGAGGGGGCTCAATTCAAACATACCATTGTCCATTGCTATAGCAATCGGGAAAGAATCGCGAAGTACCTGAATGTCTTGAGAGGTAAGCTTGTCCTTTTCATTTTTTGCTAATATTGCTTGAATGCCAGAAATATTTATTGCAAAATTGGTCACATATTCTTGGGTAACGAAGTTAAATTTGAGTGCACGTATAAAACCATATACAAAAAGTAAAGTGCTAAGAGCTAGCGGATAATGCATGCTGGAAATCCCCTGTGGCAGACACCGCTCGGCACCAAGAAGCATAAACTGAACAAGCTCTGCCTCGGTAATTTCGTAATTTTTTGCCAAATTATGATCAATAAAGACAAAAAGAGCCGGTGTCCCTTGCGCGATAGGCGCACTCCCGCTAAACCAGGCTGTTGGACACTGGACGTTAATGTCAGCCCCGTGCTCTACCAAAAGCTGTATGAGCTCTAAAGCGTTCGGCATAATGGCAGCTAAAATGATTGCAGGAATTTCCCCAGACGTCCCACAAGCACACGGGTTGGCCCCTTGTTCGAGAGCTTTTTTTGCTTTATTGACATCATTGGCGTAAATTGCATTAATCAGCGCTCGGTCTAATTCTTGCTGCTTGCTAGAAATTTCTTCTTGCGATTCACCGGGATTCTCCATAGCATCGAGGTTACCCATGAATGATAAAAAAGCAATCACCAAAAAAATATTATAAATTTTCATTTTTTTGTTCCGATTATTATAGTTATTAACAGAATATACTAACAAAACGAAAGGGCGTCAATTTTTAGCCGGCCTGCTGTCTTTGTTGACTTCTATCCGATTAATGCTGCATTGATCGATCTGATTAATCTCATGATTAATTAAAATTGTTTAAGAAATTCTACTTTCTCACTTTTAAAGAGACGGATATCATAGATCTGATAGATCAGCATGGCGAGACGCTCAATTCCCATACCCCAGGCGAAGCCGCTCCATTGGCGTGGGTCGATACCGCAAGCTGTAAGCACGTGGGGATGTACCATGCCGGCGCCAGCAAGCTCTATCCATCTCTTATATTTGCAAATAGAGCAGCCTGTTTTACAAAACGGGCAGGTGACGCCGACGTCAAGGCCTGGCTCGACAAAAGGGAAGTAGCTTGGCCTGACGCGGATATCGATGTCACGATTTTTAAAGAGCGCCTGCATAAAAACTTTTAAGGTGCCAAGCAGGTGAGTGAGGGCGAGATTCTTATCGATGACGAGCACTTCAAATTGGCTAAAAACAAAATCATGGGTAGCATCAGTTGCTTCATGGCGGTAAACGCGCCCCGGTGCGCACAGCGCCAACGGAGGCTTGTTATTTTTCATGGTATGCACCTGTACTGATGAGGTATGCGTACGCAAAAGGTACCCTGGAAGATTGAGCCAGAACGTGTCATGGGTGTCCCGGGCCGGATGGTCAACGGGAATATTAAGCGCTTCAAAATTGTAGAATGGTGTTTCGACTTCGGGACCATCCACGATAGCAAAGCCCATGGACATACAAATGTCCTCAATGCTTTCAATGACAGCGGTGTAGGGGTGTAGGCTGCCCTGCAACTGGGGCTTGGCGATGGTCACATCAAAGTGCTGCTTTTGCGCCAGTGCGCGGTTTGTTTGTTGTTGTTCGAAAAGCTTCTCTTTGTGTTCAAAAGCAGCATGTGCTTTTTCTTTGAGCTCGTTCAATCGTGGGCCCCAGAGGCGTTTTTGGTCGGGCGAAAGATCTTTAAGCATAGCCATAAGCCCTGCCAGCTGGCCGTGACGGCTCAGGTATGTGAGGCGTACTGACTCAAGCTCGCTTTCGTTATGCGTTGCCTCTACGGCCTGAAAGAAGTTGTGCGCGAAATTTTCTATCGCTGTTTGCAGGTCTAGCATGTCTATTGCTCGTATTGACGTTATATGCTTAATCATAGCAGCCAACTTATTATTTGACAATTGGCTGGAATAAATATCGCCTGCGCAGCGGGCGCGCCTATGCGGCGGGCAGCAGGAGCGTGCTCCTGCACCTGTCGATTCGTTTTATTCCCCCACATGCTTATTGTTTACTTCTGTGACGCCGTAACCATGCGGAGCGCATGATTACGGCAAACGCAATTTTCCTGACGGAAAATAGAAAGCGATATTAATTTTTTATCATGGAGCGCAGCGTACATGATAATAGCGTAAGTTATCGTACGCTTCGGCGTACGATAACTACTCACACGCATGCGTTACTCATCTCTACTATTGCATCGGGATTGCTAAGGGACGATGTCCCTTAGCCGCCAGCCGCGCAGGCGATTCAGTTCAATTCAATTTTTCAATTCAATTTAAGGTGATTCAATGTGCTTGGCCAGCCGCGCCCGGCTTCGCCTAAGCTCCGCTGGCCAAGCAGCGATTCGATTCTTAGCGCTTGAGCACGGCTAATGCTCGCTTTTTAAGCAAGCTCTTATCCGTAATATTTTCATTAATTTGCAGATCATAGGCGCGCTTGAGCACCTTTCCGAGCTCCGGCCCCGGGCTTAGAACATCTAAAAGATCAGCCCCAACAAGCAAAAACGGTACTGGCCCATAGAGAACACCAACTCGCTCAGCATGCTCGCGAAATTGAACGACGGCAGGAATCGGACCCGGCAACGGGCTGCCCCGCACCGGATTTCGGCCACGCATGTCAGCCTCCGCCAGCAATGATAATAAATAGCAATTTACATCAGGAGCCAGCTTGACAGCTAAGCGCCGATAAGCCGCATCAGAAGCGTTGTTCCGCACAAAAAGCCCAGGCGCCATGTGATGCCATACGAGCTTGGCGACGGACGCTCTACGCTTTTTATGATGCGTAAGCCGGGACATAAGACTTTTAGCAAGAGGTACACCCTCAATATCGTGCCCGGTACTCCTAATACGGCCATCACGTATAAACGTTGAAATAGCTTTACCCAGGTCATGGCAAAGCGCAGCAGATACAATTAAAAGCTTATCGTACTGACTGTCATACTCAAGCTGGGCTGCTGCATCAATCGCTTGCATCGTATGCTCAAATACATCCCCCTCGGGATGCCAGTCATATCGCTGCAAAATACCCACCGTAGCCGCCAACTCAGGCAAGACCTCAGAAAGCCGACCAAGCACAGCCACCCAGCGAATCCCACGGGAAGGGGAACGAGCGAGCAAGAACAGCTTGTCGAACTCAGCTTCAATGCGCTCTACAGAAACAGATGCAATCTCCATGGTACGGCATAGCTCATTAAGCTCAGCATCAGGGACAAGCTCAAAGCGCGCAATAAATTGCATAACACGATAGAACCGCAACGGATCTTCGGCAAAAAATTTGATGTCAGGGCTGCGTGCAACACGGTTACTCAGGTCACTTTGCCCATTAAAAGGATCAATCAGGTCCCCCGTTGCCAAATCAAGAGCCATAGCATTAATCGTAAGGTCGCGGCGCCTGAGCGCTTGCTTAATACCCATTGCGGGGTTAAGCTCAACATCAGGTCTTCTGCCCGCAAAATCACGCCGCGGGATTGACCAATCAATCGCGCTATGCTCCCACTTAAGCACGCCAAAAAATTTGCCCACCTGATTTACAACGCCATATGCTTGCAGCACTTTCTCTAGCTCTTCGAGCGAAAGATAGTGAACTTCTATATCGCTATCCTTGGCAACTCTATCAAGAAGCAGATCACGAACAGCGCCACCGACAAGATACGCTTTACCACCAGCAACTTCAATCGCTTGCAGAGCTTGCCGCACGCGGTTAAGCTCTGGTTGAGAAAATAGCTTCTCAATAACGATCATACCTGCCTTCCACCAATTTTAGAGTAACGACGAACCCACATTTTCATGTTCGCTGTGCTCATTTACGAGCTCACTTACGACTTGCTTGAAAAGGTAGATCGCACCTTTTTCTTTAATTTCATCAAGATAGCTCTGCTCAAACTGATGCATATACGCAAGAACATCAACACCGTGAGCCACTAAAAATCCTATCATAAAAAGGGCTCGCTCCGCGCCTGATGGGTGAATATCGCTTCGAGCTGCTTTATACCCTAAATACCCATGCAGATAGATGTTAGCTATAATAACATCAAGGCGATCATTGTGCCATAATTTATCGATAGCAAATAAGTCAGCTCTTTTTTCTTTGCCGCGCTTATAAATCATTTTGTTGCGGCACATCTGACAGTCAGGCTCATCCCATAATACAGCGTTAAGGTCAGGTAAAAGTATCTGCGCAAGCGCCAGCTGAGAGCTCACGTTCATAAGAAAATTGCTACCGACTCTTCGAAATTCATCAATCCTCTCAAGGTCGGCTTTAAAGTCAGAGCGATTAAGAAGTGCCGTGTATACTTGATCTTCTAAAGCGCTTCCGGCAACATGCTTAAATACATGACCAAAGCCCAGCGATTTAACAAATTTTTGTATATGACGCAATTTTTCTTGATGCTCTTGCACTTCTCTATTAAAAAATAAGCGCCCATTAACCTTTTCGTCGAGCCTACCGTTTTGGTGCGCGATGTGGCCCATCTCATGATAGAGGGAAGCAAGGTGCAATAAGCGCTCGAGATGAGACTGATGAGCAGCTTCACCTTTAACCTCAAGCATAAACGTGCCGCCGGCATAATTCTTTAACATGGGTACAAAAAAATGCGCCAGGCTACCACATAAGTCGCACGCAAAAATCGTTTTTTCAAGCAAAGATGGCGTATACCAGCTCCGGTTAAAAGAGCCTTCTACCACTTCTACATCATGCGTTATAGAACAATTTCTCATGACCTGATCAACGAGTGTCCCATTAGGGAGGGCATAATGCCCTAAGGATTCTGTTAGGGGAGCAGAAGCGGCACAGCATGCCACCGCCACGCTTAACCATATACTTAAAAATAGCTGTTTCATTTGATCGTCCGTAATTAAAAGTTGCTTGAACTAAATCGTCTTGAATTTTATGACAAGTACAGTTTATTGCGTCAAGCCGACGCCCAATAAATCTGATCTTTCATTTATTTAATATACCATTTATTTTTATTCTGTAATATGGTAGGTAATAGAAAGATCGAGATCTTTGGCTTTTATGACGGCCGAGGCCGCAGGGGATAGTGAAATATGATACAGATTCCTCGTATTGGCAAAAAAAGAACATTGGTTATATTGCTGGCAAGCTCCTGGTGCCTTGAGGCGACCTGGTGGAAAAAGCCGCTTCCTTTTTTTAAAGAAGAAGAAACAGTAACCAAAAATACTAAGCTTTTACCGGGAGCCTGTTTGGCAGTTCACGCCTTGAATGGCTCGGTCACGATTAAGCCGAGTCCAAGTCGTGGCATGCTTACGGTCACCGCGGTAAAGCGTGGCATTGCTGAAGAGCTGCCCTCGACGGAGCTCGTGGTATCAGATGTCCCCGATAAAAAAGCAGTAGTTCCCTTGATCGAGGACGATGAAAAAAGCTGCCGCTCAACAATTACGGTTAAGACCATGACAACTGATCCATCAAGCTCTGTTACCGTCGATTATACTATTGCAGTTCCTAAAGATATCGGACGCATTATGGTTACAAGTCAGCTCGGGCCGGTCACCGTCGAAGAGGGTACCAACTGCCCTCTTGATGTCGCTACATCGCGAGGTACGATAACTATTCATGAAGCAGCACAAAGCCTGACGGCCAAGACCGGAAGAGGCACCATTTTTATTACGCAAAAGAAGCTCGACCCTAAGGGATCGCTCTTTATAGAAACAATCGAAAAAGGGGACATAAAGCTTGCTTTGCCTAAGAAAATCAATGCAGACCTCAATGCGCGCACTTTCAGAGGCACCTTAACGTGCACCATACCTATCACCCTGGCCGCTCGAACCACCGTGCTCACCAAAGAATCGTGGGGGCGGATGCGACGCGAAGCGCGGGGAACACTTGGCTCCTCAGGGCCACCAATCACCATCGACGTAACCAAAGGCGATATCACCATAACCGGCCGGTAGTCCCTCCAGCCCTGCTTGTTGGCAACCAGAGGCTAATAACCACCTGCTCTTCCTCTAACCTGGCCTGCAATCTTCCTTTCCAGTGAAGTCATTTATGCGTCGCATAGCCTAAGTATCCGATAAAAATAAGCACTGGGATAAGGCTACCAACAGTTAACGCTAAGCCAAAAGTTAGCATTGCGTCCTTAGGCATTAGAACGAATTCTTCGCCTTGATATTCAATTACCCTGCTTGCTAAACCGGGTAAACCAAAATAGGACGTCTCTTTGAATTCTTTTATGAGAGCATCGAAGGTCGCCTTACTGATAACAATCGAATCAGCTGTTTCTGTGGGCTTCCACCCCGTTTCCTTCGACACAGATATCATTTCCTGGACCTCAGCATCAGCAAAATGCACAAGTTTATCAACGGCTTGCCGAGACGGAAGTGGTTCAGAGCCGAAATCTGTCACCGCCAGACTTTCAGGCTTTTCAGCAATAACCAACTCCTTTTTCTCAGCTGCTGCAACATTAATGGCCGCTAAGCTCACTAAAAGTGCTCTCAAGATAAATTTATTAAACATGTTAATACCGCTCCTTTAATAAAAAAACAAATATTTATCATAATAGATTAACTATGAAATGTCTATAGTAATTTAGTTAATATTTTAGTAAAAATCAGATTCTTGAAAGCTACGCAATCATCTTGCCAGCTTAATGTACAAATATGCCGCAATTGCAACTTCTGACCAAAAGATCTATACTAATGCTGTTTTTTAGAGAAAATGGGCAATAAGATGGTGGAGTTGACCGGGATCGAACCGGTGACCTCATGAATGCCATCCATGCGCTCTACCAACTGAGCTACAACCCCTTTAAA
Source organism: uncultured bacterium (assembly GCA_963722385.1). Lineage (GTDB taxonomy): Bacteria > Babelota > Babeliae > Babelales > Babelaceae > CAVRKK01. Next base: position 917,068 of record CAVRKK010000002.1, on the reverse strand, counting down.
CAAATACGAGCAAGAAGATGCTCTATTTTTATTGTAAATGATGCAGGGAAAATTGCAAACAATTTTTTTTTCACGCCACTCACTCGCTTTTGCTGCGCTCATTTTACCGAGCATCTTGTGCGATGCTGCATTGGTAGATCTCGAAAAGGTCTCGCCAACCGATTTTAAAGCAACTATTTCCTTACCACTTGAGGGTACCCAGGAACCCGTTGAGGATTCAGTGACCTTTTCGGTTGATCAGCCCGGCGTTACCGTAACATCGTGGCAAAGTAATAAGCGACCCCATGCTGAAAATAAAGAAATTTTTACCGTTTTTTTACAAAGCCAAGCTCCTGAATTGCCATCAGGAACCAATCTTCACCTTTCATATCTGCGTTTGCCAGACAATAAGCCTGAGCACGTCATCTTTGCTCTTAGCCCCCACACAACACTGCCTTTAGAGCCCATAGCTCAAGCGGTCAAGCCACCGCCTTCCTTTGCTCCCTTCCTTCCCAGGCAAGAGCAACTACCTATAACCAAAAATGCCCTTATGGAGGCCCCAGCCAAGCCATCAACATACCAACATTTTAGGGCTTGCTTAGAAATTATGCACAAAAAATTTTTAGCCATCAGCAGCCTGTATGCTACATATACGAAAACCTACGCTACTGGCTTAATTCTTATTATCGCTTTTCTTTTGGGGCTTCTGCTTGGTTTCACTCCTTACGGCTACCCGCTTGTCCCCTTGGCACGCGTTGCTCATGTAAGCCGCTCATCACACATTGAACGTGCCATATGCATAGTTGGCTTTTGCCTGTGCCTTGCCATAGTCTATGATAGAGCTCTTGTAGGCTTATTATATGGCCTCGGCAATCTCTGGTTTACTATTTTTCTTGTCATTATTCTTGGCTTTTCGGCGCTTTCGTTGGTAGGGCTCTTTCAACTGCCCTTCACTAACTTAGCAACCAAGGCGCTCGCTAAGATAGCTCAGCGATCTGTTGCTTGTCTGTTTGCAGGCGTAACGGCGGGAATACTAGCGGTGCCTTATGCTGCTTCGGGCCTTGCCCTTCTTTTTATTATAGCAACACCCGAGAGAGGTACAGCATTTTACCATGAACTCACGAGAGGGCTTTTTGGCCTCGGGATAGGTATCGCGCTTATGATACGCGCCCGGAGCCGCGCAACTGAGCTCGGTATCGATACCATTGCAAGTCCTTGGCAGCTCGAGCTGAAGCGTTTGTTCGGCCTTATGGCATTTCTGCTTGCTAGTTATTACCTAACTTTGCTAATGCCTTTTGACGCGGTGCTTTTGCTGGCCGGATCTATAGTATTCATGCTCGGCATTTACTATACCAGGATTGTCAGTGCCTCCGATAGCACCCGTTTACGGTATTACCAGTACATTATGGCAGTGGCGCTCATCGCCATTGGCACATTTGCAATCGGCCAAGCAGTAAAAATACATCTTCTTGCGGCGTAACCGTTTATCCCGGTCGTGGCGGTCGCCCTTGTTTAGTCTTTTCGACAAATTCCTGTTTCGCTCTGCCCAGCTCATGACACATAGCATCAGTAGCTTCTATAACAACTTGATAAATCTCGGGCCCTTCTTTATGCGCGTTAAGCGTATAATGGGGGGTCTTTACTCGTAGCTCTACGCGGTGGTGATGATGGGTGCGTTGCGCTTCAAGCACGCACTCAACAAAAATAGGAGTTCTTTCTTGATCAATAAATTTATCAAGTTTTGCTAGCTGATTGAGCGTATGTTCCTCAAGCGCACTTGAGTGATCCATGTGGCGAAATGTTATCGTCACCTTTGCCTTATTATCCATGCACAGCTCCCTTAGTTTCGATGGGGACACCTATGCAGTATACCCCCAAACAAGAACAAAAAACAAGCCATCATGCTGCTATGCCTGCGGCTTGCGAACAACGAAGCGGATAGGAACCCCTATCAAGTTATAGGCCTGCCGTAATATGTTTTCAAAAAATGCAATCTGCGATGGCCCAAATAATGGTGGCTTGTTAACCTCAAGAACCACGGTCAAAGGTGCCTGCTTGACCTGATATGCCTTATGAAGTGTCAACGCTTGCTGCGCACGCATCAAAGGCTTACGACTCAATGCGCTCACAAAAAGCGCCGTAAGCTCGGCTTGTGTTAATGCCTTATGAGCGCGCTGCCACACTTCGTGAATGAGCGGCAATACACGACCAACGTTTTTTCCCGTTTTACATGAAATACTGAGCCGTGGGACTTTTTTCATGATATAGCGGTAAGATTCCAGGCTGTCTTCGAGCTCCGCTTGCTCGTCAGGCGTAACAATATCAGATTTATTAACCAGGATAATGAGCGATTTGTATTGCTGCGTGAAGGCATAAAAGGCAAGTTTAAGGTCCTGGTCAACAATTTCACCCTGGGTGGCGTCAATAAGCAATACAACAATATCAGTATCCCGAAGCTCTCCAAAAGCACTCTTGATCATCATCGTCTCGAGCTCTGTATTGATAGCACGTTTACGTCGTATGCCAGGAGTATCCGTAAGAGCTATATGCTCTTTATAAAAAGAAATTGACTCAGTAACGGGCTCGCGCGTTGTACCCGGCTGAGCTGAGACGATAGAGCGCTCATAGCTGAGCAAAGCATTCATAAGTGACGATTTGCCTACATTTGGCCTGCCGAGCAACATTACACGATAGGCTGCTTTTTCATGCTCCAGTTTCGTGATTTCTGGCAGCTTTTCGACGATAGTTTCAAGAAGTTCATCAATCCCTGTACCATGCGATGCCGAAATAGCCACCACATCTTTATAGCCGAGCGCATGTGCCTCATGGCTGAATTCATGTGCTTGAGCACGATCAGCCTTGTTGACAACAACAATAACGTTTTTTGCCGCCTCATGGAGTAAGCCTGCAATCTCGCGTTCTTCGAGGGTAACTCCAACCGTTCCATCGATAACAAATAAAATAATAGTCGCTTCTTGTATTAAATCTATGACGTACTGGCGGACCTTCTCAACAATTTCATCCGTACTTTTACGCAAGCTTATACCACCCGTATCAATCAGCTCAAAGCTTTTGCCCCGCCACTCAACATGGTCCTTTATGATGTCACGCGTTACTCCCGCGTAATCAAGGGTGAGCGTTTTAACCGCGCTTGAGAGCCTATTAAAAAGTGTCGATTTACCAACATTCATGCGCCCAACAATGGCAACCGTTGCTTGCTTAGCCATGGGTCACGATCCTCTTTCTTCCGTTACGATGCCTGGAAAGATACGTAAAACCGTATGCACTTTTTTCCATCGCTCACTATTTTTCAAGTCCTGTCCAATCAATCGTGATGACGCTGCTTTTTGTGCGGGAGCAGATAATGTACCGGTGACATCCGTTACCTGATGAGCTTCTTTTTGTTGTTCTCCGAGCCTAGGGCGCGGCACCTCAGAGTTTATTTTTTGTGGAGGAATAGACGCGCTATCCGTAAACTCAGGATCAAGCAGCGCTTCATTGCCAAAAATCGCTGCTAAGAGTGGCTGCCAGACAGTCGTCGTTTGTACCAGAAGTTCTTTAAAAAACACCAGATTTTGACCAAAACGAACTTTAACGCTCGGCACCTGATAGCCAATAAAAGCGGCTTGCCGAAAGATGGAAAGGACCAGAGGGTCATCCTCTTTTTTTAAGCGCTCAATGAATTGTTGCCAGGGTGCTGTTTCCAGTGTATGTGCTATTGCTTGATCCTTCGGCTGGGCTGTTTGAGCCTGCCTGCTTTCGATAATTGGCGGACTTTCGGGCTGGGCATTGGTCTTTGCTCGTAAAAATTTTTGATTAACCTGAAGCAATGCCATCTCAACAAACACATCAGCGAGCTGCGTCTTAAGAAACAATGGTTCCAGGTGGTACCAAAGCTCAAGTGCTCCCACCAACTGCTCCAGAGAAAGCTTGCGCGCAAGAGCGCTCACTCGGTTGTGATAAAGCATAAAGGCGGCGGGCAACGTACCAACACAAGCACCGATCAAGGCGCGTAAGGCTTCAGCCATCTTTTTCCAAAGATGTGCCCCTGCATGCTGCTTAATGCTTGCTTTTTCAAGATTGGCGAGCAGCACGGCAGGCGGCGCCGTAAATGCCGCCTCAAAGAGGTCGAAAATTGCCTCATAACCAATATCGCCTTGTATACTAAGTACCGCTTGAGATGTTATCACGTCGTAACCAAGCCGCAACCGTTCAAGAAGGTTGAGCGCATCACGCACCGACCCTTCTGCCTCAAGAGCTATGGCAAGCAAAGCTTCATCCTCATAGGGTAGTCCTTCTTTTTGGCAAATAACGCTCAAGTGTTGCTGCAAAATGGCAACCTCAATGGGATTAAGAAAAAGCTGAAAACAGCGCGAACGCACCGTATCCAAGATTTTGTGGGGGTCAGTGGTTGCCAACATAAAGACAACCCGAGCAGGTGGTTCTTCAAGAATCTTGAGAAATGCATTAAATGCTGCTTTGCTCAGCATATGTGCTTCATCAATAAGATATATTTTTTTAGCGCCGAGCACAGGTAAAAACGACGCAGCCTCAATGAGCCCGCGCACATTATCAACACCTGTATGCGATGCTGCATCAATCTCGTAAAAGTCAGGATGTGCACCGTTGCGCATCGCCGTACATGATGGGCATGCTAAGCAGGGCAAGGCAACCTCATGGGGGCGTTGTGAGAAAGAGTCACGCAAAGCGCAATTAATTGCCGCTGCAAAAACTCTTCCCAGCGTCGTTTTGCCACAGCCCCGCTGACCAGCAAGCAAATAAACAGGGAATAGCTGCTGCTTAAAGAGGCTGTTTTTAACGAGCCTGACAGCAAGGTCTTGCCCAATGATCTCATCAAAGGTCTTAGAGCGCCATGCGCGTGCCAGGTTAAGCGCTGCGTTATCCATACAACCATCCCAATTACGTTTTTCTTCTACGTTATCAGTATAACAGAAAAACTGTCGCAATTAACCAAAAAGGAAGCCTGTACAAAGGCTTGGTTGCTCCTGCTGCTTTCTCTCGAACCTGACAGATTAAACAACTGCCCTTTACAGGCTTCCTAAGTTTATGACCTGGTGGAGAGAGAGGGATTCGAACCCTCGATGCCCTGTTACGGGCATACACGATTTCCAATCGTGCTCTTTCGACCACTCAGACACCTCTCCGTAATTTATTCAACCGGCGTTGCAGGAGCACTTTCTTCTGCAGCTGGTGCCGCCGCTTGTGGAGGGCTTCCTGCCTCACGCGCGCCAGGGGCACGACGAACTGGTCCACGGCCACCCCCAGAAGAACGACGGCCTCGAGCATTGCGCCCACGGCGTGGTCGCGCTGCCTTTTCCTCTTCTTCTTCGCCAGCTAAATCAAGAGCAAGACGCTCAGCATAGCTTTCCGTGCTGATCTCGCCTGGGTGTTTTTCTGCCTGCGCATAGCCTCGATCAACAGCATCCGAAACATACGTCAAAATGGTACTGATTGAACGGACGATATCATCATTGGCTGGTATCACGTAATCAATGAGCGATGGGTCACTATTGGTATCCACAATAGCAACGATAGGAACGCCGGCAGCAGCAGCCTCTTTCACGGCAGTATGCTCTTTTTTAACATCAACGACAAACAGAGCCCCAATCGGCCACACGAGCTTCGTAATACCACCGACATTTTTGCGGTGACGCTCGGCCATTTTGTGAAGCAGGCCAAGCTCCTTCTTTGTATAAAAATGCTCATTAGCCTTGGCAAGGACATCTTCATAGTGCAAAAGCTTGGTAACCGACTTCTTGACCTGAGGGAAATTGGTAAGTGTTCCACCAATCCATCGGTGAGTAACATAGGGATTTTTCAACTTTTGAGCAACATCTAATATCGCTTGCTGGGCGGGTTTTTTGGTGCCTACCCATAAAATGGGCTTGCCTTCTTTGGCCACCTGCTCAAGAAATTGTGCTGCTTTTTCCATCTGGCGTGCTGTTTTGGAAACATCAATCAGATGAATAGAGTTTTTTTCACCCCAAATATAGGGCTTCATTCTCGGGTTCCAACGCCACGTCTGGTGGCCAAAATGAACACCCGCCTCGATGAGTTTTTTCAAATCAATCATGTAATCCTCCAAGGGTTAATCAACTTGTTTTTTAGGTATGGCCGCTTTACAAGCTACCAGTAACCACCCTGACTAAAAAACAAGGTTTTGCCTGTCATCATGACAAGAAACTTACTTTTTTAGTATACGTTATTAGCTCAAAATTGCAATGCCATAAGCCAACACCTGATAGAGGCACTTATGCTGCTCTCGAGGGGGTGGTTCGAATCGCAGGGCAATGGGCAAGAAACGCCTGCTTCCAAAGTCTCAGAATTTACCTTAAACAGCGTAATGTCGTTTGAATCGTAATTGCATATTGGCAATATACGTAATATAAGGCAAAACACTGATCTAGGAAGTAAAGCAAACCAAAAAATACATCAAATGAATCACGGGCAAATAAGACATATGCTAACCTACAAGGCGGAGCGATTAGGCATTCAGCCGCGCTTTTTAGCAAGATTAAGAGCCTTGAGGAGGCGCTTTAATAAATTAGCTTCTGCTATTCGCCTTAGGGAAGCCACGTCATAGCGCGTGCGATTTCATATCGAGTTTCAGGTATTATACCTACCATCGAGGGGACAAACCTGGGTGTTCCAAGCGCTCCCATCCGTTCTGATAGCTCCGGCAGGCTGGGCTCTCTTTCAGGGCTTGCTGGTTCTGGCAGTTGGCCATGTGGCGCAAGCACAAGCTCACGGATAACAAGCGCACGCCCATTGCTTCTCAGAAGGTCTCGAATCTTTTCATATATCTCTCTTCGGTCGCTATCCATATACTCATTTGTTAAAAGAAGACGGACGCGATGATAGACTGCACGTAAATTAAGATTTAAGTTGAGGTTAAAATTTCTTTCAAGTAAAAATGCTACCATTTTGACATGGCCACGTAATGCCGCTAGCCAAAGAGCCCGATCCAGAGCCTCTTTCCATGGCTGATCAATTTGGTAATAACCTTCCTGACTTCGGGGCAGCCTATCAAAAAGCATTCGAGCACCCTCAAGATTATCGGCATAGGCACAACGCACAAAAGCCTCTCTTAAAGTACTATCGTCAATCATGTTATAGGGTTGAGCAAGCATAAATGAAAGAATCTCATTATAGCCGTGCGCCGCAGCGGTGATAAAAGCTTTGCGCACAGTCTCGGTGCTTTCAGAATTGAGCGACTGATAAATCGACGTGGCAAGATCAATATGATTATTAATTACGGCAGCATAAAAAGCTTGTGCACGATCTTTTTGATTAAGCACACTCTTAAAATGCTGCAAAATATATTCAGCAACAGGTTTATAACCCCGACCACTCGCGATGCTGAAAGTTATGGGCATCATAAAGGCTAATTCTTCCTGATCTGCTGTATCAAGGTCACTCAACATACGGAGGACTTCTTCGTGATCACCTGCTAAGAGCGCTTTAATAATCGGCGAAGAAAATTGGTTAAGAAGCATCGTTTGTAGCTCACCGTTTTGATCAACAATAGCGCCATGTTGCACAAGCCATAAAGTCAGCGACATCGTGTTCTTCTTAAGCGAAACCGCAAGAGGGCCTTGATTAGCATTTGTTGGATCATTAATACGAGCGCCCCATGTTAGCAAAGTGTCTACTAATGTTTCTCCCGTACGGGCTGTTAATGTTTCTCCCGTACGGGCTGCATAATATATTGGCAAATGCCTCCCTTTAAGCTCTCGTTGCAGAACATCAGCACCATTTTCAATCAAAAGAGGTACCAAATCAGGGAAAGCGTGAATTGTTTGAACAAGGGGGGTTACTCTCACTCTCCCTGATAATTGATTAACATCTGCTCCTCGAGATAGAAGAAGCTTAAGGATATCGGTCACCTTAAAGACATTTGGCATATAAGAAGCGGGTAAAGGCTGATTCGGAGCAAGAGATAGTAACCCATTAATAGGAAACTGTTGCTGCGTCACATTATCTCTAGGTAGCAAAAGTATATAAAGCGCTGAGTATTTGAAAGGGTCAACGACTCCGGTTGCAGGATCAGTAATTCCGCTTTCAGGATCAAGTATAGCGGCATTTACATTCGCGCCAAAAGCGAGATTTATTTTAACTGCTGCAAGATTATAGCGAGCAATTGCTACTAATAATGCGCGCTCAGCGTCTTTTTTAATTTTTCGATGCGCTTGAATTAATGCTTCTTGTGCTTCAATCCGCTTTTGCTGTTTCTTTATTGGCTCCTCTTTCACACTCCCTTGCTCAATTGAAGCAGGACGCTTCTTTCCTCGACCAGCCTGATGTTTTTCTTCAGGAACTACCTCTTCTTCCTCTTCTTCGTTATCATGCTCCATCGCTGATAAATAAGGAGCTAGCCCTCCAAGCAACAGAATGAGCAAAGCAAATAAAGAGCGCTTCATTATTTTCATAATTTATCCTTGTCCATATTTTTACTATTATAATTATATTAATATAAATACGCCTTAAAGTACAGTTGGCTTATTAAAAAAACTTACTATGCTTGCTCAGGAATCGACAACTTTTCGGTTTCTTGTTCCCATGTCTCCTGCTTAAGCTGCTTCCATTTACTATATTCCCCAGCATCTTGGCTTTTCGTCCCCCAAGTTAAAATAAGCAAAGAATAAGTACTATTGATTGGTTTTTGATTTTCATCGCTCTCCTATAGATTTAACTGTCTTGTCTGCTTGTTTTATTTATTTTAAAATTTTATTATTGACAAAGTCAATATTTTCTACTCTAGTTGCCATAATTTGGCCTCGCAGTACTTTAATAAAAACTCAGAGACAATGGGCTTTCTACGCAAACATTTGATTTTTCCCATTATAAAATTCTACTATTAAATAATAAAGAATGTTTTTAATTATTAAGGAGCCATATTGAAAATAGCGTTCCCATGATGCTTTCTAATTCGACGGAGCGCACCTTTGATAAAAAAGATAGTTTTCATGCCAGTTCAGTTGCGATAGCCGTAGGGGATTCCTCAAGGATTGTTGACTTCTGTAATATGGCTTTTATATAATTAAATTATGAAATAATCTATTTGTATTTATTTTTTGTGATTCCATTCAGAAATTAACTATAAAACAAGGAGATTGGTATGGGAAAAAAATTATTTCTCAACATTGCAGCAAGCATCTTAGCTCTTCAAGCGAGCGTAGCGCTTGCAAATAATGTCCATGCAGATGCGCTTAACCGCATGAAAACTCTAGAAGAGTCCGAACAATTAGCTTATGTATTAAGAGAGTTTCAGAATAAGATGGTCACTGACCCGACCAAACTGAGCGAGTGGTGGTTGCACATTAGGGCGGCAATGTTGCGCCTCATGGCAGCAGAAATTGAACAAGACCAAAAAGACACCTCGCCAGCTTTAAACGAGATCGCTCGCAATGCCCTTAAACTCAGCGGAATGCTCTATAGTTTGCCTATGGCAAAACAAACGACTTCTCTAGGTCATGGCAAATTCTTAAAAGACTGGTTTGCTATTAAAGCCGAGGAAGCAGCATTGGCAGCAAAACAATTCAAAGCGCTCGCAAAGCAAACAAGCAATGAAAAAGTAGTAAATGCCTTGCATGAATTAGCTCGGCAATGGCATAATCAGTCCATGGTGATAACACAAGCTCTTGCGTTAAGCGAAACATCGAGTCAATAGAAGTTTGTTAAGCGCCTCTTCCCAAAGCTACTGCAGAATTCTTGCCACATATTCTCATAACTATAGGCGAGGGGCGCGACGTATCTCACATTAATAAGCAACATAGAATTTTGCATTAACCAATAACCTCCTGGTGCTTAATAGCTGCTTCAAATCGCTTGCCCAAAAAATGCGCGGTCATCATCCAGCAACCAATAATTGTCAAACAAAAGCACAAGTACGAGCTACCCGTGCAGGCTCCCGAAGATTGGGCGAAAATGCCATAAAGCGAGCCGGAGCCTCGAGCAAATTTAGCGCCAAAGACATCGATCCATGATTTTGATTTAAAGCGCATTTCCGTCGTTGTTGGGATATAAAGTACTTCACGCACCGAAAGAGCTAACGAATAATTAAGTGCTCTCATGAGAATATAACAGCCAATTATAACAGTCGATACTTTACTGGTAAAAAATCCTACCGCAAGGAACCCGGTAAGAATGGGAACTGCCATCATGGTTAATCGTTGGCCCGCTCCAGCACACAGCGATGTCGCACCAATACAGGTAATAAAAAAGCTCAGAACATGCGTCCAAAATATCTGTAAAAAGAGCTCACTACTCAATCCGGCAACAGTTTTATGCACCATGACGCACATGCCAAGCCGATGATAACTGAGAACCACGCTGATTATTTCCCATGAGAATACCAAACCGAAAATACCCAAAATATAGGGATATTTGGCCATATGTCTCAGCCCAGAAAACAAATCCTGATACCAGGGAGCCCCATCCCGCTTATTTTTCTTATCAAGAACAGAATGTGCTTCATACCCACGCATAAAGCTTTCTGGAACACTTTTATTAAGCCAGAAAATCAGCACTGGTACAAGAAAAATAAAGAGCGATGCAAGTATGAGCAAGAAGCGCAACGTGGTATCGCCAGGCCACGATAAGAAGCGCAAAAACCACCACGCAAGGGCCGCTGTCAACATACCACCTAGCTTGGATCCGCCTATAATCACGGCATAGCTTTGTGCCGCTCGAGTAGGCGTAATAACCGAACTGACAAACGCAAGGAAGGGGCTTATGACAAAGGGAACATACCCTTCGATAAAAATATATTGCAACCAGCCAAACACGTAAGATCGCGTTCCCCACTCAACAAATCCGGCGGGACGCCCCAAATAAAATGCAATAAATAAGCCACCTATGCCATATAACAACGTATATACGTATAAGAGTTGGTGCTTTTTAAGGCGATCAACGCAGAGCGCGTATAAAAAAAGAGCCGGCACTAAGGCAAAGAGCGAAGCAATTTGCACGTGCTGCAGATGCGAACACCCAACCGTATCGATAAAAATAACATCGCGCAGCTCACGCAACACCGTGTAACAGGCTATGATACAAAAAAACGAGGCTGTCAGAAGGGCAATCTTGACCTTTTCGAAAAAAGGAACCTGACTGAGCGGCTTGACGATTTTTTTTAGCATGACTGTTATTGCAAACCGATTACTTCATTTCGCTGTACGGCACGCTCAAAGCGCCGGCCAAGCAAATAAGCCGTTGCAATCCATGCACCAATAATAACGGCAAAAAAGGCTGCATTGGCGCTGCCAACTGCCGTCGGGGCAACCGTTTGTATAAAAAGGTTGTAGAGCGAGCCTGAAGATTTCGCAAACTTTGACCCGAAAGCGTCAATCCATGATCGAGACTTAAAGCGCATGTCACGCGTTGTCGGAATATACAAGCGCTCACGTAATGCTTGTGCAAACGCGTAGTTAAGTGCTCTGAGACATACAAAAACAACCAAAATCGCCGTGGCCGACCGCTGTGTCAGATAATATAACGATAAAATGCCTGTCAAAACCGGGACGAGCACAAGGCTGCGCCGCTCGCCAAGCCAATTGATCACCATACGCGTACCAAAGAGTACGATCACCAGGCCAATGAGATGAACAAAAATAATACCATCAAATAAAAATCGCGTATAATCAGAAATAGTGACCGCAATAGTTTTGCCCACACCTAAGCGCTCATACGCAAAGACCGTGTTAAGAACCTCCCAAAAAAACACGACACCAAAAATGCCCAAGATATAAGGATACCGAAAGAGCAACGTTAAACCGGAAAAAAGACGCGCAAGCCAATTTTGCTTCTCTTCTGGTGGAAGCTCATGATCAGGACGGTGTATCGATTCGTAGCTATGCAAATAGCGGTGTGGCACTTTGGTAACCAGGATATAAATAATACCCGGTACTAAAAGCAATGAACATGCCGCAATGCTCATAAGAATTTGGTGGTTAGCAATGTCGGAAAACCATAAGGTGTGCGTGATTGGATCAGGCCTTAAGAGCCAAATCGCAAACCCAGCTGCCACAATCCCACCAATTTTAGAACCGGCAATAAGAATAGGATAGCTGTTTTTTGACGATTCTGGTTGGGTTACCGAATTGACGAAAGACCAAAACAAGCTTGCAACAAAAGGCGAATAACCTTCCATAAAAATATAAATCAACCAGCCAAAGATCCGATATTTGCTCGTAACCGTATTGGCCAGTCCTATCGTAGGGTGCGCTAAGAAATAGGCAATATACAAACCGAGCAAACCATAAAATATCGTATATACGTACAATAAATGATGCTTGCGCATACTGTCAACAAGCTTGGCATAGAGTAAGATCGGCAGAACCAAAAGGACAAGTGATAAGATTTTGGCCACTGGAATATACTCTTTGCCTACTATGTGCACAAAAAGCGTATCCTTAAGCTGATGTACCAGCGTATAAGAACCGATAATAAGAAAAAAGGCACAGGTTAACAGCGCTACTTTTAAGCGCTCTGCAGGCTCAATACCAAAAAATCGTTCAATTAGGCTCATGACATCCACCGTGAGCAAACAAGCCCTCTTCTATCCTAAGACAAAAGAAGGCTTGTGCATAATATGTGCGTAATATTTGATGCGCCAGACAGGCATCTAGCAAACCACCTTTTTCTGATCAATGGCACGCTTATAGGTTCTTCCTAGGTAGAGCGCAATCACAAACCATAAACCTACCAGCGTGAAGCCCAACCATGCGCTTAACCAAATGTGCCGGGCACGACCTGCAATGTCACCAAGGGTCCTGGTAAGCGGCTTGAGGGTCAGATTAAACACAGATCCCAGCCCCTTTGAGCCACGAGAGCCAAATGTTTCTATCCAAGCCTGCGACTTGAAGCGCACGTCGGGGGTTGTCGGAATATATAATTGCTTCATAGCCGGTCCATTTAACGCATAGTTAATAGCTTTAGAACCGACCATTAACCAAAAGAGAAAATTCAAGCTATTCACCGAAATAAAACCTGTAAGCGCGCCGCCTACAATAATAGGCATTAAAGCGAGCGCTACGCCAACGCCGAGAAGCCGGGTGATATTGCTGACACCCAGTAAAAGGCATATAAGCGCAACCAGGTTAACCGACGAACCATACCAGCCAAAGTAACGATCCAGCGCTATACCGCTATAGACTGATCCGGCCAAATATTTAAAATGGAAGTCGAAGATCGTAACTATAATCTCGTAAAAAGAAATAACGGCAAAAATGCCGAGCAAATATTTATGTTGTAGTAAAAGCTTCAGTCCTTCCAGGAAGCCAGGCTCTTGTTCCGCTTCGGCCACAGCTTCGTTTTTTCCATGAAACGATACCAAGAGATCTTTTGGCGTTGCCCGGAAGAAATATTTAAGAAGCGCTATAATAGAAAAAACAACCCCGCCAGCTATAAAAATAGAAAGGGAACTTGTTGACAAACCAAGTCGATGCGGTAATCCGGTAATAAGGAGCGGCCCCAAAATACCACCAATTTGCCCAATCGCTACGACTAAGGGGAAACCGCGCTTGGCAGAGTCGGGCATCGTGATATCCGTTGCCAATCCCCAAAACAGTGCAACGACAAGCGAGCCATAGCTTTCTACAAAAACATACCATGCATAACCAATAATTTTAGTACCATAATAGGCAAGGCCGGTCCGAGCAGCGATAACTTCAGAAGCAGCTTGGCCAACGCCGGGCAAAAGAAGCAGGACGCCAAAAAGCAGGGTTATTACCGTGTATACTGAAGCAAGCAGATAAAACATTTTTTCACGCGAATATTTATCAAATAAGCGCGTATAAATCATAAGAATAGGAACTAAGCACAAAAGCGACAAACCCTTGGCCCATGGCTGCGCTGCCTTATCTACAAGGTTTATCAAAACAGAATCTTTTAGTACTCGCAAGGTCCAATAAGAGCCAAGGATGAACGCGAAAATAAGTCCCATCCTCAGAAATTTTTTAAACTCTTCTCGCTCAAAGCTGCCAAATATAGGCCTACAAATCGTTTGTAGGACCGTTTGTAAAAAGGGGATTATCGCCATACAGATTCCTTTTTGAAGTTAATTCCACCAACTAGCCCCACCAAATACCCTCACCTCGAGCCCGCTCAGTTAAAAAGTATACCTCATTAATTTAGTATTATTTTTGTTAGCTCCATAATCACCATACCACAAGATTAGGCATTTGTGAAAAATTATTTTACAAAAGGAGGGAAAGGAGTACCATTTACTCATAAACTTGAGTATGGTACACTAAAATTTAATAGAAAACAAATCGTGAGGCTACTCCTACCTATAGGAACTTATTAATGATCGAAAACGAATATCTTGACCAATCGACATTTTTACCGCTTTTGCCCCTGAAAAATGTTGTCCTGTTGCCTCGAAGTATTATACCGGTCATCGTAGGCAGGCCTTCTTCCATAAGCGCGGTTGAATTTGCCCTTAAAGGCGACAAGTCGATCTTCATTACTGCCCAGAAGCACCCTGAAGTCGAAACGCCTACTCTTGACGACGTTTTTAGTTTTGGTACTCGCGCAACGATTTTACAGATTATGCGCATGCCTAAGGGCGCATTAAAGATTCTCGTCGAAGGGCTGAGCCGCGCCCAGGTTGTTCAAGCTGGTCCGAGCGCTGATTTTATGCTCGTGCAAGCCCGTGACGTGCCGACCCATGGGAGTCAGCCTTCTACCGAACTGTTTGCCGTATGGCGCCATCTTCAATCTCTCTATACAACATATACCCAACTCAATGCAAAGGCACCCGCTGACCTCTTGGGAGAAGCCAAGACGGGCGAAGATATGGATTATATCGCTGACACGCTGTCCGTCCATGTCAATCTATCATTTGATGAGCGGCAATCGCTGCTTGAGGCAGCCGATTTAAAAGATCGTCTGCTCAAATTATGCGCGTATTTGCAGAAAGAAATCGAAATACTCGAGACCGAAGAGCGTATTCGTGGACATGTGCAAAGCCAGGTAGAAAAAGGTCAGCGAGAATATTACCTGAACGAACAAATGAAAGCGATTCAAAAAGAGCTCGGGCGTGATGACCAGACACATGAGATTAACCAGCTTAAACAAAAAATAAAAGGGATGGCGCTTTCTCCTGAAGCTTTAGAAAAAGTTGAGCGGGAGCTTCGCCGGCTTGAGCAAATGCCGCCGCTTTCCTCTGAAGCTGTCATTAGCAGGCACTATATTGACTGGATTCTCGCATTGCCATGGCATAAATCAAGCATGGATACTATTAGTCTCGAGGACGCGGAGCGTATCCTTGATAAAAATCATGCTGGCCTTAAAAAAATCAAGGAACGTATTATAGAATTTTTAGCGGCCAAGAAGTTTTCGTCAAAGCTGGAGCGCGCACCGATCTTGTGCCTGGTTGGGCCGCCTGGTGTTGGCAAAACATCGCTTGGGCGTTCTATTGCTGAAAGCTTAGGCCGCGACTTTGTGCGTATTTCTTTAGGTGGTATTCGTGATGAAGCAGAAATCAGGGGACACCGGCGGACCTATATCGGTGCGCTTCCTGGAAAAATTATTCAGGTCATGCGCAAGGCTGAAACGGTCAATCCGGTTATTTTGCTCGATGAGATTGACAAAATGTCAAGCGATATTCATGGCGATCCAGCTGCCGCACTTTTAGAGGTGCTCGACCCTGAGCAAAACAAGCACTTTGTCGATCATTTCTTGGAAGTAGAATATGATTTATCGAAAGTTATGTTTATTGCGACGGCAAACCACGTTGATGGTATCCCTTATCCGCTGTATGACCGCATGGAGGTTATCGTCTTGTCAGGGTATACCGAAGCGGAAAAGATGGATATAGCCCAACAATTTCTCATTCCCAAAAACCTCAAAGAATATAGCTTGAAAAAAACTCAATTTAAGCTATCACCGGAAGTTCTCCAAAAAATCATTACCTCATACACAAAAGAGGCAGGCGTCCGCCAACTTGATCGAGTGATTGCCAAGCTTATGCGCAAAGCAATTCAAAGCCTGTTAAAAGATCCAAGCATTAAAACATTAACCATCGATGACGACCTCGTCAAAGACTGGCTGGGTACCCCCAAATTTAAAAAGGCTTCGCTTCCGGCAGCTCATGAAATGCGTATAGGACTTGCAACGGGGCTTGCTTGGACCGAGTTTGGTGGCGATATTCTTGAAATAGAAGTGACCATTTTGCCGGGTAAAGGCGGGCTAACACTGACCGGTCAGCTTGGGGAGGTCATGCAAGAATCGGCACATGCCGCCTTGAGCTATATACGGTCACGCGCAGGCGAGCTTGGGCTGAAAGATAATTTCTATGCATCAACAGATATTCACATTCATATTCCTGAAGGCGCGATACCCAAAGATGGACCTTCAGCGGGTATCACCATGTGCGTTGCCTTGGTTTCGGCGCTCACCAAAAATCCGACCTTGCCTTCGGTAGCTATGACCGGTGAAATAACGTTGCGAGGACGTGTACTTGGCGTAGGGGGGCTTAAAGAAAAGATCCTTGCCGCAAGGCAGCATGGCATTGCAACCGTTCTCTTGCCATCTGAAAATAAAGATGACGTCGAAGAAATTAAAAAAGAGATTGGTCCCGGCATTGACTGTAAATACGTAAGCACCATGGACGAGGTACTTCGCTACGCATTAAGCAAGGATCCCTTTCCCAAGGAACCGCTCCCTGAAAAAAACTCAAAGCCGGCCAAGTCCGCGAAGGCTAAGAATGGCAGCGTACAACGCAAATCGGTGAAAAAAAATAACGCGCACCATTAATTGATCAGCATGTACACGTAGGGCGAGTTGCTCTTTTTGGGGTTCAGATCCCATAAAAAGCTTGCAAGCCATGCAGGGTTTTTCTACATTAAGATAGGGAAAAAAATCTTGGTCATGTGCTTGCCAAAAGGGAACTTTAATGCAAAAAATACTTTATTTGATAATGATAGCGTTAACAGGCTTATCCGGGTGTGCTGATTGTGGCTGCAGTAAAAAATCGCATCCAACTCATCATAGTTCAGAAAAATCAAGCGAAAGCCCCTGTACGAGCTGCCGTTAAGTTGTTTCTGTAAATCAATCTTTTATTTCTTAACTGAAATCCAATTTTGATAAAACTGAAAAATATAGTACACTAATAGATATTATCTGCCTACTGGATTTATTATTTTAACATTATGATACTTGTTGTTTTACTGTACGCTGTACTTGGATTTACTATTACCCTGGCCAAGCTCTTGCTGTCATATGCTTCGCCAATTTTTTTAGTTGGGACGCGAATGCTCGTTGCGGGAATTTGCCTCTCTGGCTATGCCTATAGCAAGAAGGAACTTCGACGTTGGATTGAGCCGCAGGACTGGTTTCTTATTTTGCAATTTACGGTATTTGGTGTCATGATCCCGCATGTTGCACGCGCATGGGCATTACAATACTTAACGACGGTAAAAGCCGCATTGATATTTAATCTTGCCCCCTTCTTTTCAGCAATTTTTGGCTATTTACTGTTAAGAGAGCGGCTAACTCTTATTCAAATGACCGGGCTCCTTATTGGATTTGCCGGGCTAATACCGCTCTTTATGCCGCAAGGCATCTCCGCAGCATTGACGATCATGCCTCAATTTTCGATTGCTGAGGTTATCATGCTCATTGCGGTAGCTTCATTGAGCTACGCTTTGCTCGTTATGCAAAAGCTCGTCAAGCATCGTAAGTGCTCGCCCGTTATCGCCAATGGCTTAAGCATGTTTCTCGGCGGCTTCCTAGCCTTTAATGCTGCTATCGTTGCCGAGCCTATCTGGATTAAAGGTAATTTTACCATTTTTTTCTGTTTGCTCGCTTTAAATATTCTCCTCAGCAACTTTTTATGCGCAAATTTGCAAGCATGGTTGCTGAAAAAGCATAGCCCAACTTTTTTGTCTTTTGCCAGCTTTTTATCGCCTTTGTTCGCCGCCTTTTATAGCCGACTCTTACTCAATGAACAAATCTCGTCAAATATTGTGGTCGCCTTCGTGCTCGTTATAAGCGGCTTAGGTGTTTATTTTTATGATGGCGCCAGAAAAGCGTTCAATAAGTGCACTATATAATTACAATTACCCTCTATCGTTTGTTTAATTGACAATTGATGTTTCGCAATTATAATAGAAAAAAATCTTTTAAGATCGCCGCACTATCGCCTGCCAGTTGTGGTTAAATATGTGAAATTTGTAAGCTTTTACTGAGTTTCCCGGATCAGATCTTTAAGCTCATTGCGGAAGTTCTGTTTCCGGGCCTGCTTTGAAATCCTTGCTGGTTGGCTATAAACCGCTTTAAATTTGTTTCTTGAGGTAGGGTGTAAGGCAAAATCCCATTAAAAGCACCAGAAGTTCAGAGGGAAGTTGAGGAATAAGCTGAGCAAGAACATCAAGAGCAGTTGCTTGGCGGCATGTCGTTGTTATACAACGAGCCGTACCAAGTCTTTGCAAAATACGAGTAAGTACTTCTCGTTCAGGCTCAGGAATATCAGTTTGCCTTCTTAGAATAGAGGCAACATGTTGACCAACTCTCTGTACGTTGAGATTGCCTGCTTGACCAAGAGCGAAAGCATGCTCAAGAATGGAATTTACCACATCTTCATGTCGATTTAGAGCCGCCCAGAACAAGGCATCTTCTAATGCAGCAACAAACCGTGCATCACCAGAATTTTTCCTGATGCTTTCGTAAAGGCTCATAAAGAGTAGAAGCTGCCCTGTAGCTGCTGCTGCAGTTAACGCGCGCCCCAGAGCTTCTGGTTTTAAATAAGCGTTAAATTGAGAGGATAACATGGTGTCTAATAGTTCATCTTGACCAAGAGCTACCGCAAGCGGCAATGCGCGATTTAAATCATCTTCTGCAACCCTTCTATCAGCCAAAATAAATTTTTCTCTATTTGGTCTTTGCGCAAGCATTTCTTTAATCAGATACTCTGAAAGCCCATAGTTTTCTCCTAGACAGAGCACATTACTCCTTATTTTTCTGATACTCTTCCCGCCGTGCCCAATTAGCCATTCCACTACGTTTATGTGTCGGTTAATAGCAGCGACATAGAGTGGCGTAATTAGATTTTCATCTCCCGCATTGATGTTAGCTCCGTGTTCAGCAAGGAGTACCACGATATCCAAAAGGCTTTGACTGTGGTGGAGAGGTGTACGTCCGAACATATTTCGAAGATTGACATTAGCACCATTACTTATAAGCACTTCTGCTAGGTCGAAACATCCCTGCCAAACGGCATCATGAAGCGGGGTGTCTCCATCGTCAGATTGAGCATCGATGTTTGCTCCCTTCTCAATAAGCAGTTTTACTATGTCAACATTTCTCCGCACAACAGCTACATGTAATGGCGTACTTAATGACTTACTTTGAGCATCTACGTTGGCGCCGTGCTCAATGAGTAATCTTACCACGTTCAAGCGCTCACTCTGCATTGCCAAAAAATCACAAGCAATAGCTTCGTGTAATGGTGTATATTTACCATCACCGAGCATATTCACATCGGCTCCGGCAAGAAGAGCTTGTTGTACAAGCTTTATGTCGATTCGCTTTGCGGCATCTAACAGCATCTTATTAGCATTTTCTACATTTTGAGGTATTTGAGGAGAATCGTTTTGTTTTTCCATCCCTATTAAACCTACGAAAATGCTGTTTGCTATTATTCCAAGTAAAATTATTAGTAATTTTTTCATTAAAAACCTGCTAAAGCGTTGATTTTATTATTATTAATAGTAATACTAATAGTCGATTTGTCAATCACACCAATAACTATATCTCATCAATCTAGCGAGGACAATCAGTATATCGTTAAAGATTTAGTTGAAAAATAGGTTTGCAGTCAATTTTTGCCAATGCTTGTGTTGACAAGATCAAGTGGTATCCAGCGCACATGGAGGAATCGAAAGTCAAATATGATATTCAAATCAACATACATGAAGCTGCTGAAATCAAATATAATGATTGATCAAAGAGCTCATCGTTGCTTAAAAGCGTCATAAGAAGACTTTTTAATAAGACACTCACAACCTAGTCGAACGTTCAATGACTCCTCTGGTGTAAATAAACGACATACAGAAGCAAGCAAAGACAAAAAAGCAAGCAGCCAATCAGGAAAATATTTGCGCTGAAGCTACTTTTTTACAGAGTGAATTGCTATTAGACTGCTTCTTGAAATACGAACAAATTTGGGCCTTGGAATGAATTTCTTGTTGCGATCCATTGGCCGCCATATTTTCGTTTAACTTGGGGCATTTTTGGTATGATTTTGGCACTTGTTCGGCATTCCGCAATATCGAGCAAAAGAGAGTGTCGAAATTAAAACGAGAGACTTTTTCTACTGGGGGATGCGTAGTGGCCACCTCATAATTGTACACGGCACTGCTTTGGAGGATAAAGTACGTTAAGGAGATAAACAACGTGATGATCGATATTTTACAAGCAAATTGCTTGATCTTGTATATAAATTTATGTATATTTTATTGACTTTGCACATAGATTTATACATGATTAGAAGTGAGAATATGAAAAAAAGAGATCTTGAAAGAGCGTTAGTAAACTGCGGCTGGTGTTTCGACGCCATGGAGGAGATCATGATATTTGGACCAATGGAAATATGATCGAGCAAGTTCCAAGGCATAACAAAATAAATGAACGTCTCGCACGCAAGATTTTAAGAAAAGCACGGAGTAATCCTCCTAAGAAAGAAGGATAATAACATGGAATTACAAGGAAGAGTCTGGAAAAGTAAAAAGGACTGGTTGGTGGAAGTACCAAGCCTCGATCTTATGACACAAGGAACCTCAAGAGAAGACACAATAGAAATGATTAAAGATGCGATTTTGAATCTCTTGAGACATTATTTTGACTTAAACAAAAACTTTGATATTACCGTTAAAGAACACAGAAAAAATAATATTGGCGTAACAGCAACCGATAGTAGCCCTCTTTTGGCTTTGTCTTTAAAGCGCCAACGAGAGAAAAGCGGATCTACGGTACGTGAATCTGCTCATCGTCTTGGAACAACCCCAAATGCCTATGCGCAATATGAGCGAGGGAGAACAAGGTTTTCTCTTGATAATTATGAAAGACTACGTAAGGCAGCAAACCCATCTAATGAAAGTATTGTTCGCATTTGGTAATTGGCTTCTTAACCTACTTTAAGATGCGTTTCGCGAGGCTTGCGAATGTGAACCTCAAGCAGAAAGTAGATTGCCAATATCTTAAATGTCGTTTAATTCATGCTTGACTTTCAAGACATGTTCCATGCCCTAAAGAGGCGCCATGCTATAACTTATAATAAATCAAGCGCAATTTTGAGTGCTTCATCAACTTGATATAATGTGTCCCTATCCAATTTTGTTATTTTTTTGCCCAATCTTTTTTTATCGATTGCCCTAATTTGATCTAGCAATATCTTTCCACTTAGGTTATTAATTTGAACCTTAACTTCAAAATCAAAAATTTTAGCGACAGAGGATGTCACCGGCGCTATAATAACGCGTGGCAAAAGTTCGTTTCCTATGTCATTTGAAATGATTACTCCAGGCCTCGTTTTTTTAATTTCGGTTCCTATTGTAGGATCTAAATTCACCCAGTAAACCTCGCCTCGGAGAGGAAAAGTATAACTCATTCTCAACCTTCTACATCTGTTACAGACCATTCTTCAATTGTTTTTAGTCTATCTGCATCCTGGGCTGCCTCGGTATACTGTTTTCTTAAAGATTCTTTCTTTTGTTCAAGAGCTTGCTCAAGAGCCTGGGCTGCAAAGCTGCTCATTTTTTGTTTTCCAATAAGGGAATGCATCATATCAATTACATTTTCTGGAAGGCTAAATGTTACATTTTTTGTTTTCATAGCTTATCCTTTCAAATTTAATACTATCATATTTAATATATATTATCAATAATATAATAATCAACCCTCATAGTCTATCATGAGCTTTCTTCCTTCTCTCCCTTTAGTTCTATTGCAATGGTGTTCGAACGATTGAAGAAATTGAAGCTGAGTTGGAAAAGCAAGATATTCTGCTTGAAGAATCAGGTAGAACCAAAAAGAGCACCAACCTGCTGCCAGCTGAGCACTGTTGCCTGAGCTCTTTGTTGATTTTGCAAGCCACCATAAATAACATACCCGATTGGAGGTTCCTGCTCGGTAAGACGAGCCCAATAGAGCAGCCCTTTAAAAAAATCGCTCGCTATCGTTTTGCCGGCCTTAATTTCAATAGGCACCAGCTGATTGTCGCGGGTAATGAGGCAATCGATTTCATTGCCCGTCTGGTCACGCCAAAAATCAACAACAGGCCTCCGTCCGCAGTTATAATAATATTTATAGATATCCGCTATTATTAACGATTCTATAAGGCTTCCCCTCAAATAATGAGTATTCAGTTGGCTAACCGACAGAATTTCAAGCAAAGCACACGCGAGACCAGTATCGTAAAAATAAAGTTTTGGTGATCTAATCAAACGCTTATTAAGATTATTATGATGGGGAGGCAAAAGAAAAATTATATAGCTTGCTTCCAAGATAAAAATCCATGCTTGGGCTGTTCGTTGATCAATGCCACAATCGTTAGCGAGAGACGTATAATTAAGAAGCTGACCTATACGACCAGCACATATTTTCAGAAATTTTCTGAAGAGCCTCAAATTGATTATATTCCCAACCTGACGCACATCCCGCTCAACATAGGTCTCTATATAGTCTAGATACCAAGGATTAGGCTCAAGATCATATGCATAAATACGCGGATAGCTCCCTTTAAAGGCAAGTTCTTCTACCGTCCTTGGAAGAAGAGAATTGGTCGATAGTTCGGCAATAGACAAGGGCAGAAGAGTAAAAAGCCCAATCCTGCCCGCTAGCGTTTGAGATATCGCTTGGTTGACTAAAATATTCTGTGATCCCGTTAGCACCACAGAGCCTGGCTTATGTTCTTTGTCTACGTAGGTCTGTATATACGATAATAAGGTAGGAACATGCTGAATTTCATCAAGTATGATCCCAGAAGAACTCTTATATGTTTCTATAAATCGATGGGGGTCCTTTGATGCGAATTCTCGTTCATCATAGCTTTCTAAAGATATATACGTATGCTTATCAAATACCTTTTGAGCAAGAGTAGTCTTACCTGATTGACGAGGACCTAGAATCCCAATGACTGGTATCTTTTCCGCCCTTTGTTTGATTATATGCGCTAGCTCTCTTTTAAACATCATGACCTTTTCTGTTTTTGACAAATCCTACATTGCAATGCATGATTTGTCAAGAGCGCCATGGGGAGAGTTAGGCTACCAGAGACCCATGGAAAGCAACAAAGCACCACCGCTCGCCTTCACTAAGATAGCCATTACGCTTCTTTATGTATTGATCCAATACCTGCTACAATAGCAACTTAGGCGAGCGCAATACTGCTCTTTTTCCGCCGTGCTCAAAAATGGGGAAGAGGAAACAGAAGAGCGCCATCAGGAACCTATAATAGTTCCCCGCGGGGAAGAAGAGGAAGAAGCAGCTCCCTTCCTCGAGCACCAAGTCACGAATAGGCTTTAACCTAGTGGTTATGATTATGCTTTTGCACAATAAAGCTCTTAAGCAGCTCTACCGTCTGCTCAAGGCTTAACGTTGAGTTATCGATTACTTTAGCCCCCGGGGGAATAACGAGCGGATCGACTTTACGTGTCATATCACGCTCATCTCGCTCTACGATAAAAGCACGCGCTTGATCAAATGGCACAACAATTCCATGATGCCGCTGGCTCTCTTGCCACCGTTCGGCACGAACGTCGAGCGACGCGGTGAGAAAGAATTTGTATGCAGCTTGCGGAAAAATCACCGAGCCGCAGTCACGTCCCTCAGCAATCATGTTCTTACCTTCTGCGCATTTTCTTGCCAAGCTCACGATCATGATACGTACCTGAGTATTTTGGCTAATGAGCGACGACCATTCATCAACATCAGGTGCCTTGAGGTGCGCCGTAATATCAACACCCTTATATTCAATGCTTGACACATCACCAACATGGCAATACTGGAAAACATGCCCATCCAAAACGTGCGTAATATCGATCGACGTTGGGTGTACAATAGTTTTAACCGTGTACCCGTAATGCTTTACTAAAAGATACGCAAGTGCACGATAGAGTAACCCGGTACCAAGATACTTATAGCCCAAATCTTTTGCCAATAAGCGTGCCGCCGAAGACTTGCCGCTCGCCGCAGGGCCATCAATGGTGATAATCATAATGCTTCCTCACCGAGCACAATATCAATGCCCTGTAATTCAATGCGAGTCTCATTGTTCCAATGATTTTCAAGTGCGTGCACAACCAAGCTACAACTCATCGCTTCTGCCTCCTGTAATTTTTTATACAGCTCTGGCCTGTTGAAAAAAATAACCGGCTTGGCAATACCATCAGAAAACACGGTGCATTTTACATGGGCTTCTTTAAGAAGCTGTGGCTGACCCAATAACGTCACCTGGCGTACGTAAAAGAGAGGTACACTATTTTCACAACCAAACGGCTCTAAATACGCTAAGTCCGCCATAAGCTTGCTGTTAGCTTCACGTAATGGCAGTTCTGCATCAATATGCAAGGTCGGCAACAGGTCATCGGGAGTTAATGCTTTATCAACGAGCTCTTCGAGCCGTGCTTTAAACTCTGGCAAGCGTACCGCTGGTAAAGAAAGACCTGCGGCCACCGCATGGCCGCCAAAGGTAATTAACATATCACGTAGAGTAGTCAGCGCGTTAAAAATATTAAATGCTGGGATTGACCGACACGAGCCTTTAGCAATTCCTTCCGCCGTAATATGAAACAAGAAAGCAGGCCGATGATAGGCACTCACCAAGCGAGAGGCGGCTAGGCCTATAACCCCCGTAGGCCATCGTTTACTGAAAGCCACAATAACGCGCTCTTTCGAAAAGTCTATGTCAGCGAGCTCACGCTCGATATCGTCAAGGATAGAGCGCTCAACTGCCTTCCGCGCTTCGTTGAAACTGCTCAAGACGGCACCAATTCGCTCAACTTCAGCAGCATCAATACTCATAAGAAATTTAACGCCATCCCGAGGATCGTCAAGTCTGCCGAGCGCATTAATCTGTGGCGTAATAAAAAATCCAATATCCTGCGAAGTTATCACCGGCCTGGTAACGCGCGCATTTTTCTTAAGCACCTGTAATGCCGTACTCTCCTGCTTTCTGATGTGCTGGAGGCCATAGCGAACCCAAAATCGATTTTCCTCAACCAAAGGTACAACATCAGCTACGGTACCCAACAGCAAAAGCTCATAGACTTGAGCTGGTAGTGGAAGGTTCAGCCGCTCGTAGAGAAGCGACATGAGCTTAAAGCTAACGCCAACCCCTGCAAAGCCCTTAAATGGGTAGGGGCAGTCTTCCTGATGGGGATTAACAATGGCAAATGCATCAGGAACATGCTCATGTGGCCGATGATGATCGGTAATAATAAGGTCTATACCATGCTGCTTAGCAACGAGAGCAGGCTCAAATGCGGTGATACCATTGTCAACGGTAATGATTACGCGATAACCATTGCGCGCAGCACGCTCAACTGTTGTTGTCGATAAACCGTAGCCATCGCGTACTCGGTTGGGCAAGAAAAAGTTCACCGAGGCATCTAAGGGCAAAAGGCAGCTCAAAATGAGCGCCGATGAAGTGATACCATCAACATCATAATCGCCACAAATCAACATTTTTTCTTTATACTTAATCGCATACATAATACGATCAACCGCCTTTTCGGCGTCCTTAAGCCTGCCCGCATGGCCGACATCTTTTTCTTTGCTGCTAAAGAGGAATCGCTCGATAACTTCCACCGTCGTTAAGCGGCGATTAATAAGCGTCTGTATAACAGGTATAGATAGGTTAAAGCGTAAAGCAAGCGCACGTATAAGCTGTTCATCGGGTTGCGCTAGAAGCCAACGGTATTTTTCTCCCTGAAGCATCTTAGCCTTCTTTGCGCTTAAGCGTTGGAAACAGAATGACTTCTTTAATAGAGGGGGTATTGGTCAACAGCATAACCAGCCGATCGATACCGATACCAACGCCCACCGTAGGAGGAAGAGCATACTCAAGCGCATGGACATAGTCGCTGTCATACTGGTGCGCCTCCTTATTTCCTCGAGCATGAGCAGCTACTTGCTCTTTAAATCGCTCAGCCTGGTCGTAGGGATCATTAAGCTCATTGAAGCCATTACTGAGCTCCATACCAGCAATAAAGAGCTCAAAACGCGCTGCAAGCATAGGATTTTGCACATCTCGTTTCGACAGCGGTGAGACCTCAATAGGAAAATCAGTAATAAAGATGGGCTGGATCAGCTTTGACTCAGCAAGCTCCTCAAAAAGAGCATATATTTTTTCACCCTCAGAAGCATGCTGGTCAACTTTAAGCTTATGCGCAGCAAGGGTTGCATCAAGCATGCGAGGAGTGAGTTCCTGCTCGCTCAATCCAGCATACGTTATCAGAGCTTGGCGCATTGGCATACGCAAAAAGGGCTGCTCAAAGTCGAGTGTATACTGCTCGTACGGTATCTGGAGTGATCCGCATACTGCTCGTATCAAAGACCGCAGCAGGTTTTCAACAAAGTCCATAATAAAATGATAATCCTGATATGCCATATAAAATTCAAGCATGGTAAATTCGGGATTATGCCGTGTTGAGACACCCTCATTACGGAAATTGCGATTAATCTCATACACGCGTTCGATACCGCCAATCACCAAACGCTTGAGGTACAATTCGGGTGCGATACGCAAGTAAAAATCAGTATTTAAAGCATTATGGTGAGTAATAAAGGGCCGTGCTGCCGCACCACCAGCAATGGGATGCAGCATAGGTGTCTCCACTTCAATAAAGTCGTGCTTATCTAAATAACAACGAATATATTTTATAACGGCAGTACGCTTTCTAAAGCGTGCTCGCGTTGTAGGATTAATGATCAAATCAAGGTACCGCTGGCGATACTTGGTCTCGATATGGGTAAGCCCATGAAATTTTTCTGGCAAGGGATAGAGACTCTTGCTGAGCAAGCTAAAGCTTTCAACCTCAAGCGTTACCTGACCCGTTTTTGTTCTGAACGTGGAGCCCGAGCACCACAGAATATCCCCAACGTCAATAAACGTTGTAAAAAACAAAAACTGCTCATGGCCTACGGCATCCTGCTTAATATGTACCTGGATCTTGCCCGAGCGATCTTGGATATCGGCAAATGCCGCTTTGCCATGTATGCGCAGCGACATAACGCGCCCTGCTACTTGATAAGCTTTACTCTGATTATCAGCCTCAAAAGCGGCAACAATCTCTGCACAGGTAGCGCTTACCGGCTTGCCTGCCGGCCAGGGTTCATATCCTTCCTTGCGCAGTAAGCGTACTTTTTCGGCACGTATGGCATGTTCAGAAGAGATATCTTCCTCTTCATGCATTTCCTCAGGCAATGCATAAGCTGAGATCTCGAGTGCAAAGTCTTTTGATGGGTGCTGAAGTTCGGTATAGTGATTATCCTGCTTGAGGACAACCTCGGGATGTTGCTCATCTAAGAAAGCCACGCTTACTGTCCCTTGGCAGAAGCGCTTAATGAGAGCCGCCAGCTCATACGTCGCACTTTTGACGATACGCGCATCGACAGGTGGTAGTAATTCAACGACAAAGATAGCGTGCTTGGTCGTTGGTATTATTTTGGTCCGGTCGGCCTCTTTCCAGTTCCAGCGGCGGCAGAGCGCACTCTTAGCGTCCTTATATATAATTTCACCTGGTGTTGGTTGGCGAGCTTCTGATTCACCCAGCAAGCGTACCGGTGGCTCATGGGGGCCCGCATAGGCAAGTGAGATATCACCTTCGATGGTATCAAGGTCTTCCCCACCAACAGGCAGAAGGTATTTCAACGAAACATAATTATAGATATCAACGAAAGAATTAATAGCGGGCAACTGATGGCCAGTTAGCACACGCTGGGCCAGCTTCTCAACGGATGAGAGGTGGTCTTTCGGCCGTGCACCAAAATTTTTATAGGCTGCACGCCATACCAGAATTGCCGGATGCTGACCAAGCTTTTCTTTGGTGAGTGCTTTGGTTATAAGTTCTTCTTGGCTACGCAACAAATGCTCAATCGCCTCGTGTTGCTGACTATTGTCGCTTCCATGTGCAACCACGATACCAATGGTAAGCCCGGGGAAGTCCCTCAGGATCTCGGGTGCAATACTGAGTTTCATGCTGGTCCTTTGCTATTACATCTTTATAGCTTAACTATAGCATAACCGCGTAAAATTACACGCGTCAGAAAGTACCCCTTTAGCTGGAGCCAACATCACATAAAGCTCTGCACGCCAACAAAAGACCGTATAACTTGATTAGTTTCAGCGAGCGATCTCAAGACCGATCGAGCGTTAGCATCTACCTGATAGTCTTGGTTGCGAATATTATCCATAATGTCACCCATCAAATCACTCATATGATCTACCGCCTGAGGAATGTATTCTTGCCTACGCAAAGCCAATGATTTCTCGCTATTGTTATGCATGCTGCTCATAATTGCTTGAACTACCCAGTAGACGACAAGGCAAGTAATCAAAAAAAGACATACAAAAGCTTTCCCCTCACCCGTAGAATCACCCCAAGCGGCGCCATCATCATCCGAGGACGTATCGCTCTTATCATCATCGAACGGATCGCCAACCGGCTCCGCTGCATCTTCGACTGCGTCATCTGTTCTTAACGTGTTTATTTGCTGAGCAAGAAAAATAAGCAGCTTATTCAGCGTTTTTGGAGAAAGCTTTTCTTGCATATGCGTCTTAAGCATAGCAATCATTTTGTTTAATTTCTTTGCATTGTATTTTTGATTTGCATCCTCGAGACAGGTTTTACATTCACGTATAGTACGCAAATTTTGCTTTTCCATGCCCAGGACATCATTGGCAAAGAGGCAGCCTATAAACACAAGCAACCTTATCGTACTTTTCATGCTGAATTCCCTGTTATTTTTTATAATTACTAAATTAAGAGGGCCTCTCGTTGAAGACAAGATGTTCCAATAACATTATTAAGCCCTTTGAGGCAATCAGCTACTAACAGCGCTAATCGTTGCTTTTTGGATTCCGCAAGCCAGGCAGTTTGTAAGGCAGCAATTCCTTGAGCGGTATCTCCCTTATATAATCGAGACAATCCGTACCACCAGCGATATGAACCATGCCCAAGTCCTTCTTCGGGCAAGGCCACAATCCATTCAAGGCCTGCAAGCTCGTGCCCCTGAGCATGCGCTATAATACGATCAACGGCCACAATATTGATAGCCAAATTGCTATTTTCATCATAGAGTCGGCTCAAGGTAAGCGCCCACACCAGCGGTGATACCGTAATATTACATGATTCAGGAAACGCTATCAAGACGTCGCCCAGCACCGCCAATTTATAATTCGGATTAATATCAATTATCAGCTGGCAAAGAGCGCTAAAGGTTGGATAGTCAGATCCTGTCTTATAAAATTGGCGTACGTCATCAATCAAAATGATACCATCTTTCACCGGTGATTCCTGGATAGCGCGTAATTCTTCAACAATAGGTGTCTCTTTGTCACCACGAGCTGTTATGCCTAAGCTATCGTGAGCATCTAACCAAAAAATTACTTGCCCATTCACCTGCGGGAGAATCGTTTGCAAGAATTCTGGTGAAGTTCCTGGATAGAGGTGGATATTTTTATGCTCTTCAAAAAGCTGGGAACAACTGTCATAGAGCGCCGTTGATAACTCAACCGTATAGACCTCATCAAAGACAGCGCTCGCTGCCAGCGTCGTTTGGCCAATATACGTTCCCGTTTCAATAAACGTCGTTGCCTTAAATAAATTTTTAATTTCCCTCAAAAAGTCATTTTTTAGAACAAACCCATTGGTTTTTAGAACTGATAATGCCAGATCGGGCTTGGCGGAGGGCTTTGCTACGTTATCAAGCAGTGATTTTGTCGACGTTTGCGAACAAAATAGCGAGCCACTTATAAGCGCTAACAGGGTGAGTTTATGGAGATTTTTTAGTTTCATAATTAAGGGTCCTTTGTATATAAATCCGACACTTGACTTAGCTCAGAAAACAAAATATGTCAAGAACCCAGGCGAACTAAAACTTCTCTTCAGCAGCTAATGCAGGATCGCCTATTTCTTGAGCTTCTGGAATCTTTAATCTTTCCATACTATCCCCTCACTTAGAATTATTTTTTTAAGCTCAGCGGGGCTAGCATTTAGATCAACAAAATCTACTTCTAATGGTATAGGCAGGTTGTCCAATGTTGTTCGAGCTCTATTTATTTCTCTTAATTTTACGGCAGCGCCATTATCTATAGCAATATCAACATCGGCACCAGGGCGATTCGTGCCACGAGCTCGTAAGCCAAAAAGTATCACTTTTGCTGTAGGAAAGTGGTACTCAATTGCTCTTATTATTGCTCTCTTATATTCAGGATTTGTGTTATTCATACCTCTTATCCCCCCATGACTACTCCAGAGAGCATTTAAACTTCGCACAAGAAAAAAGCATTCTTACTGTAGCATCTTGCATGGCTTAGTCAATGCTTTTCGAAGGGAGTTTGATATGCTGCTTATGGCCTACAACAGTGATAAAGATTATTTTACTTAATTGCTCAAAACAACTCTAGCGCGCTTCTTCAAGCACCGCCTCATCAAGGTAGTTAACGTCTATTTCTGCTGTCGAACCTGGAAACAGCGCAGCGATTTTAACACCCGGCGCATTCAGATAGTTTGGGTTATCCTTAGGGTAGCTATAGTGCATGGTGAGCTCGAAGGCTTTTGGCACTTTGTTGGTGAGCATAAATCCCTGACTACCCAGCACGACGAGTAATCCCGCTAAGGGTCCCAAGACAGAGAATTTTACCATAACAAAGCTCCTTTTTAATTAAGAATAACTATTACAATTTTATACTATTGTTAATATAAAATTCAATATTTTTAGTAAAGTATTTCTAAAGGTCATTCCGGTGATCGCTGCCTCCACTTAACGTTCTTTACAAAGATGCTGAATCACTGTACCCTAAAAGAGTTTTCAGAATGCTATTGTTTTTTAACGTGGAGGCTGCATGCTCATCACCCCTATATACACTGCTATTATACTTTCGTCAGTCATAGGATTGGTGTTGGTATGGTACTTTATAAAGCGGGTAAGATCGTTACCTGTCGATAACAAAAAAGCTGAAGCAATAGCGCAGGCTATACGCTTAGGCGCCATGACTTTTTTACGTGAAGAGTATCGCGTTATTGGGCTCGTCGTAATAGCAGGCGTTATTCTGCTCTCAATTTTTGCTAATATATGGGCTGCCGCTTGTTTTGCCATAGGCTCTATTTTGTCGCTTACAACCGGCTATATTGGTATGTGTGCTGCAACGGATGCTAATGTGCGCACAACCCTTGAAGCGCAAAAGCATGGCGAGCGTCATGCTTTTTATACGGCACTCTTGGGTGGCGGTGCTATGGGATTTGCCGTGGCCAGCATTGGCCTGCTCGGCCTTACGTTGTTGGTCATGATATCAAGCAGCCGGCCTGATTTCGAATTGCTTATTACAAGCTTTGCTCTTGGCGCTTCCCTGGTAGCCTTTTTTGCTCGTGTTGGTGGCGGCATCTATACAAAGTCAGCCGACGTCGGTGCCGATCTCGTTGGTAAAATAGAAGCAGGTATTCCCGAAGATGACCCTCGCAATCCTGCCGTTATCGCTGATAATGTTGGCGATTGTGTCGGTGATACCGCCGGCATGGGCGCAGATATTTATGAGTCATATGTTGGGGCCATGGTCTCAACTATCATTCTCGCCCTCGCTTATCGCCCGGGTAGCTTAGCCTATATGACACTGCCTTTAATGATATCACTCTTTGGGCTTATAGGTTCATTTATTGGTCTCATACTTGGCGTCGTCTCAAAGGCAAGCTCAGCAATGTCGCTGCGCATCGCTACCGTAAGCGCGCTCGGCGTATTACTTGCCTTAAGCTACGGTTACTTTTTCTATGCCGGCATCGATATTAGCCTCTTTATATCGATTATTGTTGGCTGTATCGCGGGCATTATTGTTGGCTTTATTACCGAATACTATACCAGCAGTACACCCATGATACGTGTTGCTGAAAGCGCTCGCTCGGGGGCGGCAACCAATATTATCTACGGCTTGTCGGTTGGCATGGAATCAACGGTGCTTCCTGTCATCCTCTTAGCTCTTGGTGTGCTCATTTCGTATATCTATGGCGGGCAACTCTTTGGCGTTTCGCTTGCTGCGGTTGCGATGTTGGGAACCGTCGGCATTCTAATGACCGTTGATGGGTATGGCCCCATTGCCGATAACGCAGGTGGTATAGCGGAGATGGCAGGTCTTGGAAAAAATGTTCGCGAGATTACTGACAAGCTCGATGCTTTGGGCAATACAACGGCAGCGCTCGGCAAAGGTTTTGCCATCGGATCAGCATTGCTTGCTGCCCTTGGTATATTTGCCGCTTATGGTTTAAAGGCTGGTATCGATACGCTCAATTTACTAAACCCCATTGTTCTTGTTGGTATTTTTATTGGCGGTACAATGCCATTCTGGATATCAGCACTTACCATGAGGTCGGTGGGCAAGGCCGCGTTACTCATGGTCATGGAAGTGCGCCGCCAGTTTAAAGAGATCCCCGGTATCATGGAGGGCACAACGTTGCCTGACTACGCACGCTGTATAGCCATAAGCACGAAGGCTTCGCTGCGCGAGATGCTCTTGCCTGGTCTTCTTACGGTTGCTGTACCTGTTACCGTTCGGTATCTGCTTGGACCGCTTGCTTTGGGCGGCCTGTTAGTCGGTGCTACGGTTGTTGGCGTGCTCTTAGCGCTTATGATGGCAACTGGCGGCGGCGCTTGGGATAATGCGAAAAAGTATATAGAAGCTGGTCATTTTGGCGGCAAGGGTTCAGATACTCATAAAGCAGCAATTGTTGGCGATACGGTTGGGGATCCTTTTAAAGATACCTCAGGACCTGCGCTCAATATATTGATTAAGCTCATGTCGATGGTCGCTTTATTATTAGCTTCGCTCTAAACATCTCATGCAATAAAAAAGACCCGGCATGTGCCGGGTCTTTTTTATTGCATCCCTTATTCTTCTTAACCCCAGAGAAACCGCCGTTCTCTTCGAGGCGCTCTTTCTTCTTGGCGTTCATTGCTTCGTGAACGTCGGCCCATTGCCCTCTCTTCGTGCTCCGGCGCCATGGCAGCAGGCTTGCCGGTAAACTCGCCCATCGTTTCGCTGAATTCCCCCGCACTACGCGAACCGATTTCAGACCTAATATGCACTTTCGCTGGCACATTTGCTGAAGAAACGCCAAATAAATTGAGGAAGTTTTGAACAAACGGTTCCGCTTTATCAAGGTCAATAGCATATACCCCAACTCGTGGTCCGAAGCCACGATTGGCGACTTTCTCTGCCTCTGGACACGTCGCACAGTCAGCAGTTCCTACAACAAAAATGACGTGATAGCTTCCTTGCGGCGGCTTGGCCGCTTCTTTGCTAATAGCTTCCTTAAGCCCTTTTTTCGTAGTAATACGCCGCGCCGGCTCGATTGGTTTGCCTTCGGCTTTTCCTCCTGCAGGTGGCGTAACATGTTCTACTTTAGTATACACCGTCGTCGGCAAGCCTTGTACATTTAAAACATCTATAACATCTTTGAAATTAGGATTATCGGCATTAATGTCATACCCTTTAAGCGCGCCGCCCTGTGCCTGAACAGCTTTTTTAAATGGCTCCTTAGACATCGTGCATGCGCCACACCAATCAGCGCCAATTTTTAACGCTGTTGCTTTTGGCTCGCCGGTATGGGCCTGTTTGAGATCTTCTTTCGTTTTAAGTTCAGTAACAACGCCCGCAGGTTTTTGCTCGCCTGCCATTTTGGTTGGCTCTTTTGGAGCAGCAGGCGGCTTTAGCTCCGGCATTTTTGGCGTTTCTTTAGCAGGCTTTGCTTCGAGAAAATGCTTCTCAACCTCCACTTTTTCTTCGGGTATTTTGCGATGTTGAACACCTTCATCAGCAGGTAGCTTCTGTTTTATATCAAGAGCACTCTGAGAGAGTAGGCGCACGGAAGAACTTAAGAGCAGCGTAAGCGGAAGCGCACGATAAAGCATGCGTAGCGATTTCATGGATCACCCCTTTTGGTGGTAGGTTTACTTGTCATTATGGGAGATTAACACGAGCCTTAAAGCTCATGCAAGCTTTAGGATAGTATCCGCTCTATGAGGTAATAAAAACAAGAGCATGTCACACTGTCGCCGATCAGAAAAAATAGTTTCAAAACGCATTATACAGCATTCAAAGAGCCTAAAAAATTAAGAATATTTTTTGCAAAATTGGTTTCTTAATTTTGTTGAACATTTAGGCTTTAGCTGGTACATTTAATTCAACAAGGCGGAATGCTGTTATTTCATTTAGAAAATAAATGGGCGCGCAAAAAATCGCGCAAGCCCCCTTTTTTGTCAAAAAAATTATGGAGGAAAAACATGAATAAAAGCAGCATATCGGGTATCAGTTATGCTGATGGTGTAATGGGGCAGCCAGCAGTGAGTTACCTGGTAACTAAACGAGATGGACAGCGTGAAGCATTCGATGAATTGGTTGTGGTAAATGTGCTTAAGAATGCATGCAAGGGGCTGGACTCCGCAATTGATATCTCCTTGATGGTGAGCGAGCTTTATCGCACGATCTTTGATGGCATTACAACAGCTGAGATTGAAAAAGGCTTAATTCTGGCAGCGACAACTTTTATCGAACGTGACCCTGCTTATAGCAAGCTGGCATCACGCTTGTTACGCACCAAGTGCCTACGCGAAGTGATAGGTACATCATATGATAATGAGCAGCAGAGCGAAGCTGCCTATCGTCAGGCCTTTATTGATGGTATCGCGCGAGGCATCGCTCATGATAACTTAGATAAGCGCCTTGCTGAGTTCGACCTACCCTATTTGGCCACACAATTATGCTTAGAGCGTGATGACCTTATTGACTATATGGGCATGCATACGCTCTATGAGCGCTATTTTTTGAAAAATAAAAGCATCCATCACGAAACACCGCAAGCATTTTGGATGCGTATAGCGATGGGCCTTTCTCTGAATGAGTCCGATAAAAATGCTCGCGCTATCGACTTTTATACGATTATCTCGACGCTACGCTATGTTCCCTCAACGCCCACGCTCTTTCATTCTGGTTTTACGCATGCTCAGTTGAGCTCTTGTTATTTAAACACGGTGGGAGACGACTTGAGCGACATTTTTAAGTGCCTTGGTGACAATGCCCAACTTGCAAAATGGGCAGGCGGCCTGGGAACTGACTGGACCAATATCCGTGGATCAGGCGCTCTCATCAAAAGTATTAAAGCAAGCAGCCAAGGAGTCATACCCTATCTTAAGATCGCTAATGATGTTGTTGTTGCTATAACGCGTACCGGCATTCGGCGCGGCGGGTCATGCGCTTACCTTGAAACCTGGCATTTGGATATCGAGGAATTTCTGGATCTGAGGCGTAATACGGGCGACGAACGGCGACGTACTCATGACATGAACACGGCTGTTTGGATTCCTGATCTATTTATGAAGCGCGTCATGTCAAACGGTAACTGGACGCTCTTTTCACCTCACGAAACACCCGACCTACACCATATTTATGGCAAAGCCTTTGAGACTGCCTACGAGCACTATGAACAGCTCGTCAGCACCGAGCATATTACTCTCTCCAGAACAGTTCCTGCCCAACAGTTATGGCGAAAGATGTTAACGCGGCTCTTTGAAACGGGCCATCCATGGATCACCTTTAAAGACCCATGCAACATTAGGTCACCCCAAGATCACGTTGGTGTCGTACATTGCTCAAATCTCTGTACAGAAATTGTGCTCAATACGTCACCACAAGAGACAGCGGTTTGCAACCTCGGCTCCGTTAACCTTAAAGCGCATATTAAGCAGGGGACTTTTGATTACGCGCTTATGCAAGAGACGGTCGCGACGGCAATTCACATGCTCGACAACATAATCGACTTAAATTTTTATCCAACCAAAGAAGCCCACGCTTCGAATTTGAAAAACCGCCCACTTGGTTTGGGGCTCATGGGATTCCAAGATGCCCTCTTTGAGCTTGATATTCCGTTTTCTTCTGCAGAAGCTTTGCAATGCGCCGATGAGGTTATGGAGCATATATCATATTATGCTATTCAAACATCGGCTTCACTGGCAAAAGAACGAGGAACGTACGCTTCCTATAAAGGCTCAAAATGGGACCGCGGCATTTTCCCTTTTGATACACTTGAGCTCTTGGAGGCTGAGCGCGGGGTCCCTCTTGACGTTTCACGAACAGCAACGCTTGATTGGTCAGCGCTTAAGAAGATGGTTGCACAGTATGGGATGCGTAATTCTAACGTAATGGCTATTGCCCCTACCGCAACTATTTCGACGATAGCTGGCTGCTACCCAAGCATCGAGCCTATTTTCAAAAACATCTACGTTAAAGCCAATGTGAGCGGTGAATTTACCGTGGTTAATACCTTCTTGATCAATGACTTAAAAAAATTAGGCCTTTGGGATCAGAACCTGCTTGATCAAATTAAGTACCATGATGGTGATCTCCAAAATATTCAACGTATCCCGGCATTTCTTAAGGAAAAATACAAAACCGCTTTTGAGCTCGATCCTGAATGGCTCATTCGACTGACCGCAGCACGCAGTAAATGGATTGACCAATCGCAATCACACAACGTATTTCTCAAAGGAGCTTCAGGCAAAAAAATAGAAAGCATTTACATGACCGCCTGGCGATGCGGGCTTAAAACAATGTATTACCTACGTACGCTTGCTGCTACCCAAGTGGAAAAATCAACGCTCGATGCAAAAACCTTTGGTTTTACGCAAAAGCGAGAATATCAAGCACCGACAAGCTCTTGTAATCTCGCCAATAGTGATTGCGAATCTTGCCAATAGCTAACAAATTATTAACGTTAAGGATGACCGTTATGGCGACATTTTCGTCTGAAAAAAAGGCAGGCATTATTAATAACGCTGCCGTTGACCCTAATAAGATATTGCCATTGCGTTACCCATGGGCGCGAGAGCATTATAAGCACGGCATTGCTAATAATTGGACCCCTGAAGAGATTTCAATGCAGTTGGATATTGAACAGTGGAAATCGTCAACCTTTCTTACACCCCAAGAGCGTCGGCTTATTTTGTGGAACCTTGGCTTCTTTGCAACAGCAGAGTCTTTGACTGCCAATAATATTGTTTTAGCAGTTTATAAGCACGTGACCAATCCTGAATGCCGTCAATACATGCTACGCCAAGCATTTGAAGAAGCGGTGCATACTGATACGTTTATTTATTGCTGTGATTCACTCGGCCTCGACCCCGAAGAAATTTATACCATGTATTTGACAATACCCTCTATTAAAGAAAAAGATGAATTTGTTGTTCAGTTGACTGCTTCTATCTTTGATAGCAACTTTGTGCCTGAAGGTACTGCAAATATGAGAAAATTCGTGCATGACCTCGTCGGATACTATGTCATTATGGAAGGAATTTTCTTTTACGCCGGTTTTGCTATGATGCTCGCTCTTAAGCGTCAAAACAAGATGGTGGGCATTGGCCAACAATTTGAATATATTATGCGCGATGAAAGTATTCATCTTGCCTATGGTTGCGATCTCATCAATACCGTGATCGTTGAGAATCCTGAGATTTGGACAGCAGATTTCCAAGAAGAGATTGTTGGCCTCATTAAGCATGCGGTAACACTCGAAAAGCGGTATGCCGCTGACGCCTGTCCTCAGGGCACCCTAGGGATGAATGCGCAACAGTTTGGCCACTATGTTGAATATGTTGCCGATCGCCGCCTGGAAAGACTTGGATTACCCAAAGTGTATTATACGGAGAATCCTTTCTTGTGGATGTCACAAGCAACTGATCTTACCAAAGAAAAGAATTTCTTTGAAACCAGGGTGGTCGAATACCAATCTGCTGGATCATTAGATTGGGACGAGAATCATTAACCACCGTTAAAAAGTCCCGTTGTCTCGCCTTTTTTAGGCTCGGTTGGTGTCGTGCTAGGCGTGGCACCACCTGAGCAATTCGAAAGGCTAGCGGGTGGTGTTGTGGTATTGAGTAATGGTGCAACAGCCAGCAAGCGATTGGCAAGATCTTTGATACGACTGGCTGGTTCGAGGGTACTTATCAGTGCTAGTCGGTGCGCCTTTTTACAGTCTGGCCCACATGTATAAGCCGTCAGCGTATTTGCCTTGGGACAATTCGCAGCACATTCTTGCTCACTTAAGCAAAATGAGCCAGCTGTCTCTTCCATAGCTGCCAAACGTATCTCAAAGTTTATTAAGCGCAGATTTACATCTTGCTTCAGATCATCAGTAGCATAAGGATTTCCTTCATCATCGACGTGGGTAAGAATATACGTCGTATCCAGGTAATTTAAGCTTTGTGCTATAGTATTAAGCGCGCTTTCTACATTAGGTACCTTGGTTAGCAAAGCGGTCAAAGCCGCATTATCCCAAGTGCTCTCCTCTGCCGACCAGGCAACGCTGTTCCCTAGAAGCAGAAAAAGAAGTACCAGGTTTATTTTTTTCATAGACATAGCCATCTCTTTTTTAAAATAGTCAAAAAACATTTATTTAATTTTAGCTTATTAATCAATGGTCAACAATGTCAAGGGTCTATGTAAGCAATTTTGATTTAGCTCATAAATTTTGGCGAAATTTGATGATACAACAATCAAATTTCGTCGAAAAATGATGGTATGTATAACATAATTCTAAAATCCCGAGCTAAAAAAGTCACCCCATACCGCTTGCTTGTTCCCCTATCTAGCAGTTTGTGTGTACGCTTAAGCGCCAACGTTTCTCACTCATAAAGTTGATCCGCAGACTCGTAGATTCGCCATTGAATTTTAATCACAAAATATGATATAATTTGCCAATCAGTAAACAAAACTACAAATCTTGAGGAAAACAATGAAATTATTGGCTACCGCGAGTTTACTTTGCATGTCGCTGTGGAGTATCTCGAGCTTTGCTATCGCAAGAAAACTTGATATATCGGGCAACAAGTTTGGCCTCAAAGGTGTATGCATCTATCATGAAGAAAAACAAGGGAATGAAGTAACCAAAGCTGTTCGCTGTACTGACAGGATTTTTCCTGAGGTGGCTTCCTATGTTAATGTCCAGGGATACGAGCAGGACCCATTCTATATTGGCAAAACTGCGTGTGATGCAAATGGACACGTTGTCTACGTCTTTGCTCATCCTCCTGAGGTGCTTTCTTGGGGATCAGGAAACCAATCAACTATAATTGATTAGATCAGAATTAACGAAAGCCTCCTTCCTTGATAAGGCAAGAGGCTTTCGTTACCCAAATTTGCGAACAAACCTGGCAAAATCTTAAACCCTATAAGCAATAGATTATTTTAATACCAAAGAGCTGTTTGGCACAATCAAAAATTGAAAATTATCGCTGGTAAAAAGCCGATTTGCTTAATTAATAAATATCAGGTAATATTCAATAAATTAAAGCGAGATAGACAAGAAGCAAGGACTCGGTAGTAATGAAGGGTGTACGCAACCTTTTATTCCGAGGACTGGCTTTA
The DNA here is from genome assembly GCA_963722385.1 of uncultured bacterium. Lineage (GTDB taxonomy): Bacteria > Babelota > Babeliae > Babelales > Babelaceae > CAVRKK01. The sequence goes on along the minus strand of CAVRKK010000002.1, from coordinate 877,440 downwards.
TGTTTATTAAGGCTTTCACACGTTATGCTCTTGTCTCTATTTTTTCTCTACTAGCAATATATTGTCAAGCAAGCACGGAGCCCCGAGAGGGCTATCACGTAATTATTACACGTGACGAACCAGCATCCCGCCACATACCTAAGCTGCGCGGCCAAGAGAGCCCAGAAAAAGCAACACACTGCAAGATCATCAAGAATGGTAAGCAGATTGCACGTGCTGCTGTTATACATGCGGTACGTGATACATTCAAGCCATCAGAATTAGCGCAGCCTTTTTCGTTCATAGATACTCGCAATTTACAAATACGTGTTCAAGAAGGCGATAACTGCTTTTGTCTCACCATGGATCCCGAAGGCAATATCGCGATTCACGAGCTTGAGATGGCTGACTCATTTTCGCTTGAGGTGTCTGGCAGTGGCAGAATTGCCTCCCAGACGCCGATCTTGCTTAAGAAAGACTTGGTGCTTACTATGCCTCGAGGTGTTTTCTGGAGTGGTGCCAAGGCTGACTGGCATGTTGGCGGCAAAGCTGATTTGTTATTTGACGAAGGAACGGTGGCAATTAGGGGTAGCTTTGCGTCAACGGGAGATCTACGTATCAAAGCAAACAGCTATAAGCAGTTCTATGGCGGAGCGCAAAGAATTGAGGGTAACCGATACCGTGCTATCAATGATAACGGGTATCCCTGGACATGTGTTGAGTACGATATGGTCTCGCCAAGGCGCTCATTGGTGAGGTCGCAAGGGAATATCTCTCTTGCTGCCAATCATGTTGGTATTTATGGCGGCATTCTGCATGCAAAAGAAAATATTATTGCTGATATTGATCAAAAGTTTGAGCTTCTAACGCAGTGTAATGATCATAAGCGTTGTGAGACCTATAAAGAAGATACTGGCTGGATCTTCAAAAACATGGTTACCCGAGCAGTGGCTGATTACTTTGAAAGCTGCGACGATGTAGCAATCCTGCAAGCGGGCAAAGATTTCAAGCTCATGCTTCAGGGCCAGCCGGTGAAGATACATGATATCAAGCACTATCCGGCATTTGAAAGCACAGGCCAGATTGTTATTGGGCAAGAGGCTCATGTCTCATCATCAAACAAGCAAGGGGTTATGCATAATCATAAGTCCGACGTAGATGATCTGAGATCTTATGGCCCAATTTCTCTCTCATTTGCTCAGTTTATCGATCCCACCACTACCATTCTCTGTAATGACCCGCGCTTTATCTTTACCCATCCTTCACAAAAAGAGAGCACAGAAGAATGGCAGCCTGGCAATGAGCTTGCATTTTTTCATGGCACAACTTTGAACAAACCAGCTATGCTTCTCTCTTTTAGTTCTCAGGTAGAGATACTCTCTCGGCTTTTATTTGAGCTCGGCCTTCCCGCACTTGGGGGCGAAGGTGACTTTGCTACCCAACTCCGGGAGCTCCAACGTGCTGGCTATCTCGTAGCCCTTGTCAATGGTAGGAAAATAGGAAACATGAAGAAAAGGGAGCCGCTACCACGGGGACACAATAAACCGCGAAAGTCGTTGAAAGATCAGCCGCAAGAAACCAAGGTCGAATTGGCTGAGGAAGAAAAGCAAGAGCTCGCCAGACTTCTCAAGCGCTACAGCCATAAAATTAATGGTTATCCTTCATGGCTCAAAAGCAAAATGACGGACGTACAAGAAGGCCAAAATCTTGGAATACTCACGCAAGAGCTTATACATGAGTTGCCATTTTCATTTATCTATTACCAGGTTCAAAAATTCGATGGTGTTGATTGTTTAGTCCCTGTCCTTCATGTGTGTGCAGCAGACCGTGATGCCAATAAGCGTATGGGCTCTTTTCTTGCTCATGATGTTACTATTGATAAGATGCATCGAGTCGTCAACAAGGGCATGATTCGTGCCATTAATCGTGTAAAGATACAAGCAGATACGATTATTAACAAAGCCAATAAGGTAAAAAAATACTCCGTGCGCACGCCGTTAGAAGGCGGTGATATTATTGGCTTTGATATCGAGCTTGAAGTTCCCCAAGATGCCGTTGGTAAAGCGGGTATTAAGAACATTGGTGGCTCTATTGTGGGCAAGCAGAAAGTATCGCTCTATGCCAAGCAGGGAGACATCACCAACACGGTTCTTTTGGGAAGCCATACCGTAACGTGGGACCCTGGCTTTTTTGGCAGGCTCTTTGGCCATCAAAGCTCTTCGGAAATAGTAGATTTTTATCCAGGAAACATTACTTCTGAGGGCAATATTGAGCTTATAAGCGAGACGGGCAAGCTGTTTAATGAGGGATCGAAAATTATTGGCGCTCAGAATGTCCAGTTGAAAGCATACGGTGATGCCGTCTTTAAAACACTTACCAACAAGCATACATCATATAGCGGTACATCGCTGCAGGGCTTTTCGGTTAAGCAAGTGGTCAAAGAGGCGATGACTATGGAGCGCTCAGAGATAGGTGCTGGAAAGAATCTTACGGTAGAGTCTACCAATGGTTCAATCAAAAGCTATGGTGCTTCTTTTACTGCCATCCGTGATGCCTTGTTTAAGGCAAAAAAGAGTAATGATCTTGCCGTAGTGACCACAACGCTTAAAGGCGAGCAGAAGCAGCTGGGGCTTGATTTGTTTGGGCTCTATGCTACCAGCAAAAAGCATCTGCAGGACCATATAATCAAAACTGAGATTAATGTTGGTGGCAAGGTGACCTTTGAGTCGGGCGAGGACAATGTGCTTGAGGCAGTGGCTGTTTATGCAGGTCAGCCTATTCACTTGATTGCCAAGCGCAATAATGTTATCAAAGGAGCCAAACAGCATTCATCATCAATGACTGATAGCTGGTCATTCGGTGTGACCTTTTTTGGCTCAGATGCTCTCGGTTTGCTTGCCGACGAAGAATATCGCAGAGCTTTGTGGGCGCTCAATGATGAGGACCCACTGATTGCCTCTATTCACCGACTTGCCAGTTCGGCAAGCACTGCTGACACCCTTGCAAGCACAACGATGATGGGTATTGAGGCTTTGCGCTTGTTTAATCAGTACAAGCAGAAAGAAGGAAGCACCGGCAAGTTCTTGGCCGTGCGGTTGGGTATTGCCGATGCACAAGGCTCCTTCGCGCCTGATTTATATTTCAATATTGCACATGATACCATACGCCGCGAGCAAACCATTACGGTGCCGAGCCATATTTCTGGTCAAGAAGTCCATATCGAGAGTGGCGATGATGTTCAGCTTGACGGAACAACCCTAGAAGCCGAGAAAGCAACCATTAAGGGACAGAACTTCCAAGCAACTGCAGCACAACATACGGTCACCGTTAATCAACAATCACAAAGTGTTGGTGTAACGCTTAGTGGTACCGTTGACGCATCAAAGCAGACAAGCACTTCATATACGGTGACGCATGATAATGCGCAGATAAACGCCGATACCATTGTCATTGATGTCAAGAATGCAGAGCTCAAAGGAGCCCGGGTACAGGGCATCTCTACAACCATTAATGTTGAGCATAACCTGATGGTGGAATCAGTTGAGGATACGCACTATAGCTTTTCGAGCGGTGCTAGTGCCTATGTTGGTTCAGCGGCTGGTGGCGCATATTATGCTCAAAAAGAGACCTATGAACATAAAGTTAGCCAAGCTTCAGGTATTGAGGGCACCGAGCATCTTGAGGTGCATGTTGGCGATACGATAGATCTCACGGGTGCTTATATAAGCAGTAACTCAACCAATGCCACCGTCGAAAGCTCGCCACCTCGCTTCTGAAGATATTCATGAAGGCAAAGAAACGCGTGGCTTTAGTGTTGGTGCCAGCTTTATACCCAATGGCGATGACCTTGGCCTCTATGGCATGATTGATGGGCGCTATACTTCTAAGTCGAAAGACGGTATTACACGGGCAACCATTTCCGAAAACATAGACCTTGATATTTTGGGTGCCGCGATTGCCGAGTTAAATCGCAATATGCGCATGATGCAAGAGACATATGTTGAAGATGAAACAGTTATGCGCTTGGTGATACCAATCATCAACCCGTCAAAGTTTGCCCAGAAGATGCAGCGCATTAAAGAGTTATTTGCTGAAGACGGCAATAACCTCGACGCCATCAATCAAACAATGAAAGAGGCTGCAGCGGAACAACGAGAAGAGATTAAGCAGCAAGCGCGGGATGCTGAGGAGAAGCTTCTTAACGAGTTCCTTGAGCAGAAAAAGAAGCAGGGAGAGCCGTTTACGTCACATGAAGCAGAGTTCGCCGAAAACATGGCATCAGGGCAGCCTGCAGAAAAAACTGAAGAACTTAAGGACCTGCTCAGGGAAGATTTTGATCAAAAATATCCTGGCACCGAGGGATACGCTGCGCAGGAAGAGAATGAGGACTTCGAAGAGATTAATCTTGATGACCAAGCAGGTGAATATAGTCAGGGGTGGCCTGTTGAATCAGCTTCGTCAGAAGAAACAGCAGATTTCGTAGAAAAGCTATATGGAAGCTACGAGTTGATCAAGCAACAGGGTGATGCCACCAAAACAGCACCCGATGTTGCTCCAGAGGATTCACCGAGTTTTGATAACCTTCTCGACTTGTTTAATGAGCAGCAATCGGCGGATATCTTAGACGTTGCTGAACAAATTTATCAAAAGCTCGAAGATACTTTTCAAGCGCAGGCGAACCAAGAAATGCTCAATGATGAGTTAGCTTCATTCGTTCGACCGCTCGTATCAACCATGCTCGACTTCGTACCGATTGTAGGGAACGTTAAATCTACCGCTGAGTTTGGCCTTGGCCGGGATTATGTAGGTGGACAAGACATTGGATACGGCGAACGGGCATTGCACGCCGCTGCCATTATATTCCCCTATGTAAAAAATCTAAAATTCGTTAGAACAATACTTTGGCCAGTAAAATTCTTGGCAAATAAGACCGGCAAGAAACTAAAAAATTTGAAAGATAAGGCTTCTGCCATCGGTCCCTCATTAGCAAATTATGCTTTGCCGGAACTCAGAGCCCGTACAGCAGCTGGGGAATTAATAAGCAAGGCATCTACCACTCGTTTCGTAACTACTCCAGCAAAGCTTCTCAAAAATGCAAGGGCAGCTGCTGGTGCTGGCAGAGAGATAATCTTAGACAAAGTTAAAACCTTTGAGCAAGCTAGAGATAAGGCTTTTGAAATCTTGGATCATTTGGGTCTTTTGAAACTTAATTCTCAACCTCATTTCGGCAGGATAGGTATAGGTAAGGGTAAAATTGTCGGACGAGAATTTCCGAAAAAAGGCAGATGGAGATTGGATTGGGATCCCACTAAGGGCCCTCATGTGCATGTGGAAGACTTTACAATGGGCAAAAGCGCTAAAGGAAGTAACTTAGTAATACTCTTTGAAGGAACAAAAGAGGATGTTGATGATATTTACAGACACTTCGAAAAAATATTTACAGATGTTTCAATAAATAGTTAAGGAAATAAATGCACTCGAGGCGCCTTGGGCAAACAAAATATTACAATATTAGACAAAAGGCAAGCTTGTGAGCTTTTTAATGCGCTGGGTTGTTGATGAGGTTGGTCAATTGAAATAGTAGTGTAACAGAAATGAACCAAGATATCTATGGATAACTGATAGCTTGGATAAGAAAGGCCAAGGATATTTATCTTATGGAATAATATATTCCTGCTGTTAACTAACAATTTAAACATAGCTTTGGCAATATTAGTTATGTTTACTGCAGCAGCCTTTGATATAATGATATTTCTTCGAGTGAAAGATAGGAAATTGTATTTATCATGAGGGGCAGAACTAACTCGCAAATTGCTTTATATTAAAAATCAAGAATGAACAATTTTCACATTTAAGAAGCTACCTGAGGGCATTATATGGAAAACACTTTATTTGACGAAGTTATTGAAGAAATAGGGAACGATGTTCAAGTTATTCGAGGAGAAGAAGACGAAAAAATTTTCACTATTTTTGAGGTACTTTTCCCTTTTCTGTTCTCTGCAATCGACTGGGAAAAAATAGACAAAAAGGTAGAGGTTGATACGATCGAAGAAGTAATTACCACAGTTAATATGTTGGTACCTAATGCAAATATGGAAACTATTGCCCTATGGGATAATGCTGAAACATTTCCTTGTAAAGCAAAGTTAACGAAGTTTCTCTGGGAGATCGATACTATTACTATACTTGGTTCACGTACATGGATTTTTTGCCCTATATCTAGGTATGCGATTGAATATTACAATATAGGAGGTATTACTATTGGAGTTGCACCAGATTTAAATATTAAACTGGAAGCGGCTTACAAAACTTTTTTGCAAACCAAAATAAAAAAAGAAGAATTCCCTCTTGAGTATAGAAATATTATTACCGACATTATAAGCGCGGGGGAACATATAGCAGTGCTAGCAGCACGTATTCTTGCTCATGAAGAAATAGATAATGCTGATCAGCTTGTTCTACGAAAGGAGTACTTGACTAAATCTGCTTGGCGCGTTCCTCTTGCTAACCCTTGTCCCCTTGTAAAAATTCCTCCTGTCTTAGACTATGCGCGAAAAATGGAAGAATTGAAGAACGTTTGTTCAAACGTGCTCCTTTACAGAGAGGTTTTAAAATTGTAGCATTACCCTTCTTTTACCAATAAACAAGGTATTAATGCAGATAAGTAGCGCATTAGAAAAATTTAGAGACTTAGAACTTTCAAAAGAAGAGCTTTTTCAACTACTTCCTCGCGATAGAGAAAAAGCTGCATCCGTAATAATCGCAAGTAAGCATGTTATTAATTTGCTGAGCAAATATAAATTAGGAAAAATCAACAAGGAATTTTTGCTTAATTGGGTTAACGTAGTATGGTTTTCAGAACTATTCGACTATGCAGATAATGAATGTGATTCTATTGCGAGCGTAATGAATGAACTTGAGGAGCTCGACGAGCCAAATCACGTGCTCGATGATAAGAAAATTGATCAGTATATTGCAGCTTTAAAAAGCAACAACGAAAGATTGTTGGAATGGAAATGGTAGGTTGCAAAGCTCATTTTAGGCTTGATTGGGATCCTACGAAAGGGCCTCATATTAATGTGGTTGATTTTCGGCTTGGTAAAAAAGGAAATGGCGGTGTAAACATTGCTATTCCATTCGAAGGAGACTTAAACACTGTTCTCAACTTATTAACGCATCTTAATAAATAATTAAAAAATTAGTTATATAAGGAGCTGATGATGTCCACTTTGTTTGAGGATTATATGAATGAAATTGATCCGAGAAAAAGAACGATACTTTCGCAATCAAGCACAAATGAAGTTGATGAAGTTTTAACCAAAATGTTCCCTTTTGTTTTATGGGGAAGGGTAAATTGGGAAAAAGTGAATGAGAAAACATTGATTGATCTTGAAAAACCCCTTCTAGAACAAATATATCAATTTCTAGATCAGCACGGTATCAACATTGCGGAAGCAGACAATTGCGTATATATAATTTGGGATAACGGTTCTTTACCAGCTGTAAAAACAGAAGCGAAAGATGCTATTACCTTTCTACAAAATACCCTTGATTATCAGGGAGATAATGTTTGGATATTTTCACCTAGCAAAAGATATGCCATAGAGTTTTTTCATGAAGGAGAAATCGTAGCAGGAATCGCACCAGAATTAATTATTAAACTAGAAGCCGCTTATAAAAATTTTTTACAAATAAAAATCAAGAAAGAAGAATTTCCTTCGGAATATAAAAATATCATTGCTGACATTATAAGTGTAGGTGAATATATAGTGAAGCTAGCAGATCGTATTCTTGCTGATGAAGAAATAGATAAGGCTGATCAGCTAGTTCTACAAAAGGAATATTTGACTAAATCTGCTTGGCGTGTTTCTTTTGCTAGCCCTTACCCTCTTGTAAAAATTCCCCTTATTTTAAACTATGCACGAAAATTGGAAGAATTGAAGAGCCTTTGTTCAAACGTGCTCCTTTACAGAGAGGTTTTAAAGCTTTAATATTATCCTTCTTTAACAAGATAGTGCTCTCAATTTGGCTGGTGGGCTCAAATATGGCGGCACGCTTCATTTTGTTGGCATCTGACAATAAAATTTGTTATTATCAGAAATAATATCACTAGATTATTTAAAAAATTGTCAAATACTAATAAACGTGCTAGTTTGATGGATATATTTATCTTTTATTATATAAACTGAAAGGATTGTTATGGACATGAGAAAAATTCTCGGAATCATAGGTCTATCTGTAGTGCTCGCTCTGGGTAGCTGGCAAGCGACCGGGATGGAAGCCCCTGGTCATGAATCAAGCAGCGATGAGGAAACGAGTGCAAAAGAATACTCCCCTGAGGAAGCGGAACAGGGCAGAAAGCTTATCCAAGCGGTTAGTGACGAAGATACGGATCTCATTTATGCCTTAACTAAGGCGACATCTGATATCATTAACTACCGAGACCCAGAAACGGGCAATACACCACTCTTAGAAGCAGTAGGAGGCTCTAATCGCCAAATAATCAAGGATCTCCTTCAAAAAGGCGCAGATCCTTTGATTAAAAACGCTCAAGGATTTCCGCCAATTTTCATTATACTTCAGAAATTTACTGATCGTGAAGAGCTTTTAAGGCTGCTGATTTCTTATAATATAAAAGCTCTTGAAGGCCGTGGTCCTAATGGTCAAACAGCATTACAATACGCTGTTGAACATGATTTACCCGAAAAAAGGGTTCTTTTAAGTTTGTGGGCTGATATCGATGCGCAAGATGACAGAGGCTGGACAGCACTGCATTATGCGGTAGCCCAAGGAGAGAGCTTAGCCGTAAATTTTTTGATTGAAAAGGGTGCGAACCCCAATATCCGGAGCTTTGATAGCGACGGAAATCGTACAGCTGATATGGTTATTAATCCCGATACGGCAGGAAGAAGAGGGCCAAGCATGGCTAGGGCCATCTTGACAGCCCAACAAAGCTACGGTAAAGGATGGTTGAGCGGCCTTAGAAGCCTTGTTGGTTTGTAATTTACTTCAAGTCTTAGTTGATCTTTAAGCCAGCACTTTATGTGCTGGCCTTTTTTATATTGCAATTCATGCTAAATATTAGTTATGATTATTTGTAAATAGCAAATTAAAATCAGGAGTGCGTAATGAAGCAGCTCAGCCTAATTTTCATTTCAGCTTTCTTATGTTTTAGTTTACTTGTTCCGCTAACACAAGCCCAAGATGCTGAGACTCCAGAAGAGCTATCGGCCAGGAAAGCTCATTTAGAAAAGGAACAAGGACAACTTGAGCAAAGATTACTTTTAGCTCAACGAGAAAACAAACCAGAAGAAGTTTCAAAAATCGAAGGCCAGCAAAAGCAAATTGCTCAGCAGCTTAAAGAGGTCTCTGAAGAAGAATCAAAAGCAGTTCCTGCTTTTCCCCCATCAACACCGTCTAATCAGGTGCCAATTGTAGTCGCAAAAGCTGGCAGTGAACAAGAAGTTCTCCAAGCATCAGATATAACAAGTTGGCAAAAAGCTTGGGAAACATTTGCGGAACAACCTGGCAGGATTTGGGGCAAAGGAGGCGCTTTGTTTGTCGCTACCCCTCCCGAAGAACGAGCACAGCATATAATTGAAATTGTGGAGAAATTGCCTGCAAGCTTTGGTGCTAATCAAAGCATAGATGCACTCTCGCTTATAGCTCAGCAAGCTCTTGACATGAAAAATAAAAATTATTTTACGCCTGATGAAGCTGATCACGATTATGGCCAAATCATCAAAGCCCTCGCTAAAAAGTTAGATCAAGTTATCGAAAACAGCCAATTTAAAAATCAGGAGCCTGAACAAGTGAATGAATTGATTATAACAATTCTCAAAAAAATTAAGGTAGGCCCTCAATTTAAAAATTCAATAGAAATCATGATTACTCGGAAAATCATTGATTACTTACAGACTGCTGGACTTAAAGAAGGCTCTTCAAATATTTCGCAAAATTTTACTGACGTAATAAGCGATTATTTAGGCATCTCTAAGGGCCTTATGTTATCTGAAATTCACCATCACGCCATTCAAAATGCTTTAGCAGAAATTATTGAAAAAATAACTAAACCGGTTGACGCTTTATCATTTGAACAGGGACTAAGTACGCTCAAGGATATAGCGGAAAGTGAGAAAGCCGAAACTTTATCCAAGCAAATGCCCAAGCTTTCTCATATATTCGTTATTACCGCGAATCGACTTTTGTCGAACGAATTAAGCAATCATAGTTTAACACGCGATATTTCACCGCTTACGCAACCTGGCCAAACAGAAGAGCAGAAAGAAGCATTATACCTGAATGCTTATGTTAAAGAAGTGGACTTGCTCAATAAATATTTAATTTTTACCAAGAAGAATGGCGCCAGCAAAACAGACCCAGAATTTCAAGCAGCGGCACGAAGGCTTTCTCGCGTTAACGATTTTATGAATGAACAAAAGGATTTGCCAGAAACACAAGCCAATAAGCAACTTTTTAACAAGCTCAATAAGGCTATTTTTAAGGTGCTCGACACGCTGGTCGATGAAGGCGGCATCATGGGTGTTCTCGAGCATGATATAGAATTTGAGTCAAAAGAAGAGGAACAAAGCAAGCTTTTCAATCGGCTGTCTGCGCTTCCTGAAGATATGCTCGCTGGGATGAATCAAGAAGCTACGAGCACACTTGAGCAAATGAGCAAAACGACTGATCCAAAAAGGCTTAAAGAGCTTTATGATAACTTAGAGGCTATCTACGTAAACCTTACCCAGCCACTCATCGAGGAGAAAGATAAAAGTTATAGCTTAAAAGATTTACTGAGCGAATCAGCTGATCTTACAAACTTAAATAGTCTCACCGAACAAATCGAAAAAGCCCTTGGGCCTCGAAAAGAAGTACTTCAAACGAATGTTAAGCGTCTCGTAGCGATAAGAGACCGGTTCAACGAAATATTGCCAGAGCTTACAAAATCTGATCTCGCCAATATCACAGCCCATGGCAAAGAACTTGGACAGCAGAAGCAGGAGCTTGAAGCAATAACAGAACATGCAGTACCCGAAGGGATGGTACCAGAGTTTCAACGTACCTATGGGCAGGTAGAGGCATGGACGGATATTATCGATGCAGCTGACGCCTATAACGCATTAACCAAGGCGTCTGCTCAATTAAGCGAGCAAGAAAAAGCAACTATTGGCCAAGTGTATGTAACCGTAACCAAAGCTTTTGCTGGCATTCCTGTTTCCCTCGATTATGATCAAGAAAAAATATTTACCGATCGTCTTGAGGCTATGAAGAAGCAACAAGAAGCATTGGATAAGCTTACGAGTCTCGTGCGTGAGCCAAAAGCAACGATTGATGGCAAAGAGTACGATTTGCTGCAGGTGGCGGACTTTATTAAAAGGCTTGCTTATCATTTTGAGAAACTCTCAGCACAGCAGCTTGATGATTTAGAAAAAAGTGGCTTTTTGATTCGTGATGTACGAGAAGGTCAAACATATTATAGGCCAAGTGATCGTGGGCTATATTTAGTAAGCATTGTTGATACTCTAAGCGACATTGAGCGCCGCGCAAAGCAGCTTGATGAATATCAAAAGCAGCATGCTTCTGGTATAGAGCCAAGCCTTCAGAGACTCAGCCCTACGGGGCGACCTATCGAAATTGCAGAGGCTTATAGACTGCAGTTGCTTATTCTTGATGATCAGGTTGATGTTCTTCAGTATCTCTATCGTAGAAACATTCTCGAAAACAAAGTTGAAGAAGCAGTTTCTGGTGTTGTTAATACTACTGCTATCAATAACCCGCCGCCACTGGCCAAAATTGATAAAACAGAATTGCTCAATGATATAAGTGATTTGCTCTCCGTAGCACGTGCCGAGTTAAGAAAGGAATCAGTCAATCCCTATTTTGAGTCACTTGTTGAAAGTGAAGCTTATATTGAGTCGTTACCTCAAAAAGAGCAGGCGGAAACACGCAAGGCAGCTGGCTTAACAACCTGGATTATGCGAATTATTGGCCTCTCTGATCCTGAGGCAGTTTTTACCGCTGATGAGGCAACTATTACTGAAGAGGTCAAAGATATCTATACCAAGTTGAAAAGTGCCGTTAATGCCAGCTTAGCTGATCTTGCTGCTCGCTGGAAGCAAGCGATGATTGCTGGTAAAGAGACTGCCAGTAAAGTAGCATGGTACAGCGCAATTCCCGCCGCTGTTGTTGCTTTCTTTGCCACTAAAATAACGGTGCAGGCGGGAGCACCGATAATCGGCGGAACCCTGGGAAGCGCCATTGGACCCGTAGGAACCGTTGCTGGGGCAACTATTGGAAGCATGGTGGGCGGTGTGACAGGCGATATTGCTGCTCTCTTTGCTGGCGCCGGTGCAGGAGCGAGCTTGTACCTTCTTTATGCGACCCTGAAGCCAACCGAACAAGATTATGAAAAATTAAACGAGCTTCTTTTTAAAGCAGGCTATGTGCCTGAATATATTCAAAAAGATCCTGGACTTTGGAATAAAGCCGTTGAGAAAATGAAAAGCTTGTTTTCTTCTGAGGTCACCAATATGGTCAGGAACGCAGAAAAAGTAAAAGAGGGCGTTGATCAAAAAATAGCGTGGGCTACTAAAGCACAAGAAGAGCTTTATGCGCAGCTTGGCATTGAACCCAATGCGCGAGCGACTGCTGTAGAAGCTGGCTTTAAGCAAAAAGAAGAAGCGCTCAAAGGTCGGCTTTTCTTAAATCGGTGGCTTACCAAAAAGAACTTAACGCGAGACTATCGCCGTATGCTTAAATGCCATATCGAAGCACGCCGCGCCCAAATAGAATACAACAGTGTTCTTGTTGACATAGCTACCAAAATTATGGCTGATGTAGCACGGGAAAATACCGGCATCCTCGATGGCATCTGGAATTTAATTTGGGGTGCTAAAGAGGGAACACAAGAGAAACCAACCGCTGACAAATTGATCCAAACGGCGCGCGACACTATCGATGTGTATCGTCGTCAAGTGGCTGATCTCATAGCTCTTGAATCAATGATTGAGAAGGAGGCGGGGGACATTGGCAAAGCTGATCCCTTCGGTAAAGGAAATACTTTAATTGACGCATTTAGAGATCAGTTCAATAGTAGAGTTAAAGATTTAGAAATATCATACGTCGATAACGTTAACCTTCTTCTTGAATCTCAAGGTAAGAAAACGCTCAGCCTGCCTACGTGAGGATATTTCTCGTCCTCCATTATGCCAAAGCTAATCTATGCTATCTAAATATCGTGCTAAGGCAAAGCCTGTTCCAGCTGAACCCCGCTAGAAAAAACAAAAAAATAGCGATACATTTTCATCGCAATACTCCCACAACACAAAAAAAACTTTCTTTAAAAGCATTATAATTCTTGCTCATAATCTGGCTCTTGCAAAAAATATAAAATATACGCCCTAATCTAGGTATCGAGTTAATCCAAACCCATAATCGCCGCGGCTTCCTGTTATGCCTCCAGCAACAATGTTTTCTTGCGAATCAAAAGCAAGACTTAAAATTGTATCGTCTAGTCCTCCTAAATTAGTTAAGACTAGTCCTTGTTGACCAAAAGATTGGTCGAGCGTCCCATTGGCGTAATAACGTGTGACGAAAAACTGATTATTTTGATCAAACAAGTTGCTTCCTTGTCCACCAACTACAATCTTGCCATCTCCCTGCTCGAGCACAGCCTCTGCTTTGGTATCCGAACCGGCCATACCAAAGTTTCCTATGACAGCACCAACCCTTGCACCGATTCCTTTTGGATTAAATGTAGTATCAACGCTTCCATCACTGTTGTACGAGGCAATTGCAAGGCTATTGATACCGCTTGAGACCCAACCTACAACAAAAATTTTGCCATTTTTAAGCAGTATCATATCGTTCACTTGATTGGTTGGGTAGCTATTACCAAAGCTATCAATTAAAAAACCAGGAGTTTTGTGAGCATTAAAAGAGGTATCAAGCGTGCCATCAGGATTATAACGGACTATAACATACTGAATTTCCGTTGCGAAAAGGCCATTTAAGTAACCTGCAATAACAATTTTGCTATCTGGCTGAATAACAAGCCCCAAGCCAAAAGGAGAGAAATTCCCAAAACTCGTGATCACGGTGCCAGGTTGTGCGCCAAATTTTCCTTCAGCATTAAATGATGTATCCAGGGTACCATTCGAATTGTACCGAGCAACTTCGATAGCACTAAGATTGTTTCCCCCCAACAACAATTTTGCCATCTTTTTGAAGAGCTACCGAATACCCTTGGTCACTACCATTTTTACAGCAACTGGTAAGCGCCGTTCCGGGTGTTTTTTCAGCATTGAATGATTTGTCCAATGTTCCATTTTGATAGTACCTAGCTAATGCAAGACCCGTGGCTGGATAATTGGTAACAGCATATCCTGCAACGACAATTTTCCCATCGGGTTGAACGATAGCTGAATGTGCTTGGGCGGTATCAAACCTCCCAAACTCAGGAATAGCCAATCCTGGCGTTTTTCCCAATGCATTGAATGATTTGTCTAGAGTCCCATTTTTAGTGTAGCGAGCCACGGCAAACGCCGTATTAAATTGACCTCCCAACGAAGCCGCAGCTATAATTTTATCATCCTTCTGGAGTCTTATTTTCCAAAGAACATCATTTTTTTGACTAAAACGAGTAATGGTTGTCCCGTTATTTCCAAAAGATGGATCTACCTGACCATCGTACGAATAACTTGTATAACAAACGAGACATAGCGCGAGTACTTTAAGCTGCTTCATATTAGTTCTCCTTCGTAAAGTTAAAAAGTGTATTTACCTTAACAAGCCGCTATTGCAAGTCAAGTCTTTTTATTAGTTGACGCGTTTCAATACCTATCAATAGTAGAATTCAAGTTTAGAAACGTCACCTGTTGCCACGGTCGGTTTCTTCGTGAAGCTCAAGAATAAGAAAGCTCCCAGTTTTTAAAGAAATCAGCTAAGAGATGATATCAATATTATTGAGCAGATAATTACGTAATACTTTCCGCACAACGGGTTGAGGACATGCGGCGAGGTGGCCATACAGCATCGATTGATCGAGCTGAGTTTGCTCGAGAAACCTTTGCATTGTATGGATTTTGCTTTTGAGGGCTGGCGTAAGCGAGGTATCTTGTAAAATTTCAGTAAAATAATCCCGCAAGCATTCTATCGTGAACCCATGGGAAAGTGCTTGATCAAGAACCCAAAAAAAGAGGCCCCAGCTTTCATGGGTGCCAGCGGTATATAAAGCAAGTTGAAAAGGCTCTTCCCAGGTCGATAAAAGCTCGTTATTTTCATGAAGCCGTGCTTGGTCAAGGATAGCAGCTGCGATATTTTTATTTCCTCTCATCACCGCTTTTGCAAAAGCGCTACTTAAAAAACGAATAACCCGATCTCGGTAATTTTTTAGAATAAATTTTACGGTCTCATCGTGCTTTCGCGATGCGGCTATCGTGAGAGCATCACCAAGAATGTTATCGGGTACCTCAAAGCTCTTAAGAAGAAATGCTAAAACATCGCTATAGCCAAGAGCAGCTGCTCTGGTTACACATAAGGCTTGTACCGAGGGCCTAAAGTCGCTGCCAAACTCACTCAAGATCATTTTGACATATGCTAGCTTTCCCAGACCAACGGCCGTTACTAATGCATCGTCTACTTGATTTTTATTTCTGAGACGTCTATATTGGCGCATATACTGGATGCCCATACGTACAAAATCTTCGTTATTCCTCATTATTGCATAGCAAAGACATGGCAAGCTTATTGATTCCTGAGAATTAACTGACACAACGTTACCATGTTGATATAACCATAGCAGGCTCGCCGTGCTCAACTTTTCTGATCTAATAGATAGAAAACGTACACCGTGCTCAAAAAGCCACTCGGCAACCGTGAGCTTTTCTTGATAAACGGCTTCGCTCGCGATTGCTGTCATCACCGCATCAGAAACCACACCATCAAACAACAGACCTTGAAGAATGCTGATATTCTGAGACTCAAGGGCGCTTAATAATGACCGTAGACCGCCTTCATGTTCAACAATAACAATACCATCAGTGATTTCCTTAATTCTTTTTTCATCATTGGTAGCATAAGCGTTAATAAGGTCGTGACCAAGTTCCCTGTGGCCCTGAGCAAACAGCATATTCACCAATATTCTTGCTGGCACTTGGGAGAATTCTTCTGCTATGTGTTCTGATGGCTTTTCTTTAAGTATCTCAAGCAATCCAAATAGCTGGCGAATCATTTTTTGATTGTCGTTGCTCATTGCTTGTTCTAGTTTCTGGGCAATCTCACGCATCTTGTGCTTGCGTGCATAACGCACCACCGTACCTATACGAGATTTATTCTTTTTTTTAGGCGCTTCCATTCCAGAAAGCGTAAAAAAGCTCAATAGGATTGCAAGCAATGTGCTTTTGTTTCGCACCATGTTTAATTCCATTATCAAGAATATTTCGGTCCGTAAACGTTGAGGTGCCTTTATCGTTTATTGCGTATAATAATTTTAAATTTTAACAAACTAAAAAAATTTATCAAGTAATAATAACAGCTTTAAAGCTCAAAATAATAACGGAACTTAGCATCTCATAATAAATAGGATAGTTACAGGCAGCATATTTAAATTTTGACTTAAATAAACTGTCTACATGAATTATCTAAAATAGCGCCTCCGCGGCGCGAGCGGCAGGCGTGCTTGCGTGACCTACGCTAATCGCCTTCTTTCGAAGGCTGCTCCGGACATAAACATGCGTTACTTCGCATGTTTATGTCCGGCACCCATGCCCTGTTCCTTTGGATCCCCATCCAAGCGGCCCTACTCGTGCATTTTGCATCCCGGAAGGATGAGCCGGGCTATTACGAGGGTCCTCATCAGATTTTATTTATTAAAGATTTTAGTTCTCTTTTAATCAAGAGACTGCTGTTGCCATCCGAAAAAACTTTTTATTCTCCGTTAGGAGAATTGCGGTTGCCGTAACCATGCGGGGCGCATGGTTACGGCGGGACTAAAATATAGCTGGTAAAATACAAAAAACAAATCGACAGGTGCAGGAGCACGCTCCTGCCGCCACTGCGTAGGTGTGCCCGCCGCATAGGCGCCCCAGCCTTGGCGAAGTCGGCCGCATAGGCGATATTTTTCCCGCACCGGCAATTGTATTTGGTTTGGTTCCGCGGTAAGTTTATGATACGCTCAACAATGCTATATCTTACTCATAGATTTTGTAAAAATTACTAGAGCACCTATGATTTACCACTCATCGCTATTTTTAAGACAATATGTCAACTTTTTTAACGTTGTGCATTACGTTAGCTTCCGAATTATGGCGTCACTGCTTACCGCGTTATTCCTGTTTTTCATTTTTGGTCCATGGTTTATTCGCCGCTCGCGTCAATGGTTTGTTTCAGCAAGCCGCCAACATGCTCCTGAATCGCACAAAGCAAAAGACGGCATGCCGACCATGGGCGGGTTGTTTATCTTGGCCATAGTGATTATCACTACCCTGCTCTGGTGTAACTTAACGAAATACCAGGTCTGGGTCTTCCTCGCATGCTTATGCGGCTTCGGAGCTATAGGCTTTTGGGATGACTGGAACAAAGTAAAATACCGCAAGGGTATCTCAGAAAAATACAAATTTCGCGCGCAGATAGGCGTTGCAACGCTTGTCGTCCTCGCCTGGCTCTGGTTGTGTAACCCAGCAACTACTATATGCGTTCCCTTTTTTAAAAATATCTGCCCAGAGCTTGGCCTCTTATTTATACCGTGGGCAATTTTTTTACTGGTGGGGACGAGCAACGCAGTCAACCTAACCGATGGCTTGGACGGTCTTGCTATCGGCTCACTGATCTCAAATTTTGCAACATTTACTGGTCTTTTATACATATCAGGACATGCTGTTTTTGCGTCATATTTGCATATCCCTTTTATGGCCAATGCCGAGATTGCGGTGTTAGGGGCAACTTTAGTGGGCGCTTCGCTGGGCTTTCTCTGGTATAATGCCTACCCTGCACAAATATTTATGGGCGACGTCGGCTCACTTGCGCTCGGAAGCGGCCTCGCCCTGATGGCGCTTATGGCAAAGCAGGAGCTCTTACTTGCTGTAGCAGGCGGGCTCTTTGTGCTTGAGACGCTGTCTGTTATAATGCAGGTCTTCTCATATAAGCTGCGCAATAAACGTATTTTTCGTATGGCGCCGCTCCACCACCACTTTGAACTCATGGGCTGGCAAGAAGCAAAAATTACCGTGCGCTTTGGCCTTGTCTCAGGAATTTTGTGCCTGGTCGCCCTGATGACCCTTAAGATGCGCTAGCGCAATAAGATTTTCGGTATATTGAGGATTTAGTAGGCTCAAACAACAGCTTGGTACCTGAGACATATTCAGGTACCAAGGTTTCTCCTCAATTGCCGGATAGAACAATCTTTAGTTATCTTAAAATACGAGCCTCCGCTCTCTATCGATTTGCTAGATCAATTAATGGCTTCTTGGCTCATGTTAAAGTGGCTCTCCTCGTCTACCTGTTAAGAGCTTTTGATTCTGCTCTTTAATTCACCATTCGCTCCGCTGAGTGATACCTTGACATAGGCCCATTCAATTTGCTACACTTTAAAGTAATCTCTTAAACCTGCCATTACAAGGAGTCGTTATGGCTATTTATCGGGGGTATCCCTGGCTCGCGTCAAAATAATCTTATTTTTTTAAGTTTCCCTCTCTATTCTTTTTATTGTCTCTTTTCCCCCTCTTCTAACTTAGTTACGAATTTTCCCTGGCGATAGCAATCCAAGATCTTTCTCCACACTTGGTACTATTTAGCTTTTAAGGAAAATTCATGAAAATGTATATTATACTAATTTTAATAGCAACTATAGCTTGTTACGCATATTATCATAAAAAAAATCACCAAGGAGATCATCACCGCATTGCTATTTTGACGCCAATCTCCCATGGAGCTCTTGAAGAAATTATCAAAGGATTTAAAGAAACTTTATCAAAAAGTCTAACGTGCACCTTTGATGTCTTCAACGCTCACGGTGACCGTGTAATGCTACGAACTCAGGCTGAAAAAATCATCCAAGACTCATACGATCTTGCGCTTGTTGTAGCTACGCAACCAGCTATAATCATGAAAGAGGTGGCGCTCCAGCGCAATAGCAACCTCCCGATTATTGGCACGGCTGTCGATAATCCTATACAAAACGGGATTATTGCCTCGCTCGCCTCATCAGGCAGTACTTTCACGACAGTAACAGAGGTCTTTGGCAAAAATCACTACCAGAAGCAACTTGATTTTTTCCAAAAGCTCTTTCCCAACATTAAAAGACTTCTCTTGATCTATTGCCCAAGCCCTATGATCGATGCAGCCAAGGATACACTAGCCACCTGCTGCAAGGAACATGGTATAGAACTTACGCTCGCCCCCATATTCACATCTGCTGAGCTTTCACATAAAGCTTCCGTGCTTATGCCAGGCCAGGACGGAGTTATTATTCTTCGTGATAATACTGTTGTTGCCTCCATAGAAAAATTGGTGATGCTTTGCAATCATCTCCATCTGCCACTCTATGCCTCAGATTTAAACTCATTAAGCGCAGGCGCAACCTGTGCCTATGGTCTTTATGAATATATGAGTTTGGTTCCTCAGCTGCTCATCAAGCTTATGTAATTCTTCATGACCGTAAAAAACCGAGCGAGGTTCCAAGCAAAGTTCTCGATCAATGCCGATTTCTAATAAATCAAAAGGCCCTACAGTCTCTTGGAATAGCTCAATCAGAAATATTTCCAGAGGTAACCTATGTATAGCCTACTGCAACAAGGCCTCATTATCACCGAACATACATTACTGTACGCCCCGTTAATCCTCGGGGCCTACTTTGTAATAGGTCTTATGAAAATACCAAATCTCAGCATCGAAAGTGCTATGCTTATAGGAGCTCTTGCGGGAAGTTTTGCCACTACCGCAATGCCAGGAGGTCCCTTGGCAAGTCTTGTAATTGGGCTTGCAGCAGCCTTCGTGGCAGGAAGCACTGTTGGCCTCGCAGCCGGGTTGCTGAATGCCTATGGTAGGCTGTCACATCTTTTGTGTAGCATCGTTATTGTGGGCTTTGCGCATGGCGCAAGCTTGTTGGTTCTCGGTGGAAGTCATAAATCACTTACCAATCACGCGGCACTAAACATGCTTTCTTTCATTCCTGCACATCCGACATTGCCGATACTGCTTCTTACCGGCGTTGGCGCCATCCTTTGCATGGCCTATCTATTAAAGACAAGGCTTGGGATAACTTGTGCTTTTTATGGCGATAATGCCCAATTTTTAGCAAGCCATAAGATATCAACGACCTACAGCGTATGCGCAGGCCTTGCTATCGCCAACGCACTAGCAGGAATCAGCGGGTTTTTGGTAGCACAAAACAATGGCTTTATTGATACAAGCATGGCTCACGGCATACCTCTTTTATGCATCACCGCCTTAATGCTGGGCAAAACAGTCAATCCTACAAAAGCAACAATCAGCGCCGTCCAACCCCTAATCGGAATTGCTTGCTACTTTGTTGTACAATCGTGCCTGCTTCATATTGGCATCGATCTTCACTACTTTCAGCTTGTACAAGCAGTGGTACTAACATGCCTTTTCCTTATGCAAAAATCGCCTATTACCTTAGGAATATAACCATGAAACTTAGTGTAAATAACCTTACTTTTACCTTTCCTGCCGGAAAGCAACTCTTTAATAAGCTCTCGTTCACTCTTGAGGAATATGGGCTTTACTTTTTAACAGGACAAAACGGTACTGGTAAGACAACACTCGCCCATATTCTCGCTGGACTGGTAGAATCACCTGGACTCTTAAGCGGCACCATCACCGTACAAAATAGCATCCATAACTTAGCACACAAAAGGACCAAGCAATTCCTATACAACCATGCTGTTTATGTCCATCAACAGGTAGATAACATGTTAGCACTTAATTTCTCGGCAAAAGAAAATATCTGTGCTTCAAGCTTTCCGGCATACCCGGGATTAAGCTTGGCTACGAGTACTCCAAATATACCTTTTGGAATACCAGATAACATGCCTGCGAAAAATCTTTCTGGTGGACAGCGTCAATTACTCACTTTAAGTATGGCATTAGCAAAAAATCCACTGATACTTATTCTTGATGAGCCAACTTCAGCGCTTGATCAAGCAAACGCTCGCCATGTCATGGATATGATCAAGCATATTAGCAAGGATATATTCTGCATTTGCATTTGTCATGATGACGCCATTATACAAGATTACCAGACCGGGGAACCCATTAAGCTCGGATAGGCAAAAATTTTCACACAAGGTAATAAAAATGATATACAAATATTTATTGTTGCTGATCTGCATAAGCACATCGCTTAAAAGCATGGAGTTTTGCGCAGACTTCATGCCTACAAAGGACCCACTTTGCCATTATTTCAAAAAACAACTATCGGTGGCCGCTATTAAAAAAATGCTCGCTCAAGGTGAATCACTTGGGATATTTTTAGCTCAGCTTCCCTATGAAGAAGGGCGCCTGACAAGCGAAGCAATGCGCTGGATCATTCGTTACGGTGCTCTTGCATACCTTTGTCATGACGAGCAATTTTGCGCAGATTTTAAAAAGGCGCATCCGGAAAAGGTTTTAAGAGCAGTTGCATTCGGCAACCAAAATAAAGCTTTACAATTTATTACCGCGCTTCTCGCAAGAGAAAGCTCGCTGTCAGATGAAGAAATCAAAATACTTAACGAAGCATTCCTGATAGCACTTGGTAGACAAAAGACTGAAGTGAAAAATTTTATTTGGAAGAATGGTAAACATTTGATTACGGGTAATACCATTGCAGAAGCCTTTTACATAGCAGCATTTACTGGTCAACAGGAAGAGATTGCGCTATTATTAGCTTCTTTGAATCCTACCAGTGCTTGCTTTACTTATGTTATAACTCAAGCCTTATACTGGGCAATCGCTCAAGGACATCCCGCTGTCGTAGAGCTCATTTTAGATGCAATGTCCTTTTATAGCATAGCAATTAATATCCACCATATTCTCAAAAAAGCACAACAAGCGCAGGCCTACGTAGAAGCAGCAAGCCAAAGCATACGCTACACTGCTATGGAACAGATAGTTGAAGTTATGAAAAATTACCAACAAAGGAAGGGTCTCAACCAATTGCGACAAAGACTACCTGAGGAATTAGTTCAACATATCGGCTCATTTATTCCTTGGCGCTTGTCGCCTACTACTTTTTAATGCTTATTAACTTATTTTATTTAACTTAAGTATTTTCTACCTATATTTGGAGATAAACATATGTTCCGCTTTATGAGCTTATTTCTTATAATTTCCATTTTTAATTTAGTCAATGGCATGGAGTCACCTTCAGACTCTTCTCCTAGCCAGGCGAAAATAACCTATCGTCAAGCAGCTTCTGATGACATACCAGAGCTATTAAAAATGATTGCTGGATTTGATGATGAAGCCAAGCATGCGCTCGTTGTCTTGCCTGAGTCGTTGAGGGAACCAGCATTGAAAGAAGCGATTGAAAAAGGTCGTATTTTTGTTGCGGCAACAAGCGATGGTCAGCTTGTCGCTTTTAAAAAACTCTTTCTTATTACTGAAAATACAGAAGAGTTCTACGAAATACTTTTTGGTGAAATTCGCTGCTTCGAAGACAAATTATATTATAAAGAAGATCATCAAGGCTGCGCAATTTTCTTAGCGCGGCCTACTCAACGAAAAATCCTTTTTAGGCCACTCAATCATATCTCGCGTTCAAATCCTCTAAGTACACTCTTTATCTACAACGGCAGCGACTACACGCTACCTGCACATCGAGGCCAGGGAATTAATGCCGAGCTTTTACGAACGGCGCTACAATTGCGAGGTCAAGATATAGTTAACACTATTAAAGCGAAAAACTATGATGGAATAGGGTTAGTTTATGGATTGATACAAGAGCTAGCGGGAGGAAGCTTAGCCGAAGGAAGAACCAAAAGCATCGCACTTGTGTTTGCTGAGGAAATGCAACGGCTCCTGTCAGACACTTCACGCACTTGCTTACCGCTTGATTGTATTAGGTTTAAAGCATACAAACCAGAGTTTAATGATACTGGAATGCTCATACCTGAGAGTGTATCTGGTTTTGGCTATGTATTGCTAGCAAGTACCTACGAATATAAATAATAAACAATGCCGAGCTGACTAAGTCAGCTCGGCAACCCACAGCGAGTTTCGACGTGAAAGATCTACTATGTTCCTATATCGCCATCGATACAAGCGAAGGCGAGCAACAAGCATACTATGCCTGCGTAGAACTATTTCTCAATTATGCAAATGCTGATGGCTTAACAAGCCAGGTAATCGCATTACCATCAGGTTATCCAGTTTTGATCATAACCTTGGAAGCCAAAGACCAAGCATTAAAACCGCTTGCTTTAAATCATCATATGGACGTTGTACCAGCTACAGCAAGTGAGTGGCGCGTCGGTCCTTTCAATGGTGTAGTACAAGATCAACGTATAATAGGACGTGGCACACAAGATATGAAAGGAGTTGGCGTTGTTCACTATGCAGCATTATCTGCACTTAAAAAATCAGGGATTGTTCCTCAACGAACAATCCATATTTTTATGGTACCTGATGAAGAACGAGGTGGTTTTTTAGGAACAAAGCAGTTTATTGAACACCCAGCATATAAGTACTATGCTCCTGGTTACGTTCTTGATGAGGGCCTTGCATCAGGAAATGACGCCCACCTATTTATAAAAATAGGTGAGCGAACGCCATTACAGATTCAAATAACATCAATAGGAAAAAACGCACACGGGTCATCGCTTGTGTCGCCCAATGCAGCATATGAGCTTGTTCGTTTTTTATATGATCTCTATCAATTACACGCTAAACAACAAAAAAACGCTTCTCAACAAACCGCTGGACTATTATGTTCCTACCAAGTTACATCGCTGCAAGCCGGATGCTCAAATATCTTAAACGTCATACCTTCCAAAGCGTCAGCAACAGTAGATATTCGAATACCACTGCAGATGGAATACTCCCATATAACAGAGCAGCTCGATGAGCTTTGTATAAAATACAACTCTATAGCTTATAAAATCCTTGCTACCAGTACTGAGCGCATGAAAATTGCTCCAACAGACACTCTCTTTTACCACTCGCTTGCTCAAGCAATAAAAAAGAGCGGTTACCATGCAAAGCCATTGTACTTTGAAGCAACTACCGATTCACGGTTTTATAGCCACTATGGTTCGGAAACTTTAGGACTTACACCATTTGCCATAAAGCCCGCATTACATGAGGTAAATGAATCCATTAGGCTCGAAGATCTAGAGATAGGCTATGCAATCATATACGATTTTTTAAAGAAGTTTTGCTGCTAATAAATATTTATAATTATCAACTAATCAATCTCCTCACTCCACCATCATTTTGAGCTCATGGGCTGGCAGGAAGCAAAAATTACCGTGCGCTTTGGCCTTGTCTCAGGAATTTTGTGCCTGGTCGCCCTGATGACCCTTAAGATGCGTTAGCGCAAGATGATTTTCGGGTATATTGAGCATATGGTAGGACATAAACAAAGGCTTGGGTAAAGCACTCCAATCAAACCACTCCCACTGCTCGCACTTATCAGGCTCACGAGCTTCCGGAACACCGCCAACATAATCGGCTACCATAAAAATCGTAACGTAATGCATGTTTTCTTGAAAAAAAATATTGTTGACCGAGGGACCTTGCCACATCATACCAAGTTGCAAGCCGGTCTCTTCTAAGACTTCACGTATCGCACATTGCTCGAACGTTTCCCCAAATTCAAGATGCCCACCAGGTGTTGCCCAGGTGCCCTCTCCGTGAGCATTTTTTCTTTTACCCAACAGAATAGTGTTACCTTTTCGGATAATAACCGCCACACCCAGGTGAGGTCGCCTGTCTACCATAAGTAGTTCCTTGTTTATATTTTTTCGATAGTCAGCCTACATTGTCCACAATGAACTTATCGGCAAGGCAAAAATTTGCTTATTCATAGGAATGTATTGAGCGCCAGTATATAAAATTATACCTTTAGCAAAATTTTTTCCCATTTCCTGCTGGAGATGCATAAGCCCTTTAAAATCATTTGGTATCAATGTGCTGGCTGACTTAACCTCGAGACCAACTATGCGCCGCGCGTCATCCTCGAGAACAAAGTCAACCTCAGTACCCGTTTGAGTACGGTAATGATAATTGGTGACTCGCTTGGAGCTCCAGGTACTTTGCTTGGTAAGCTCGTTGAAAACAAAGTTTTCCAAAATACTCCCCATAACAACCAGCTTATTTTCAGCATCAAGCGTATTAAGCGTAATTGCTAAAAGATATGACAAGAGCCCAGCATCTATCATATAAAGCTTTGGCGTTTTGACAAGCCTCTTTCCTTCGTGAGAAGCCCACGGTTGCTGAAAATCTATGATAAAAAGGGCCTTAAGCAAAGCAAGGTAACGCCTCAATGTTGTCAAAGCAACGCCGCTTACCCGTGAAACTTCAGCAATATTGAGCAAATTGCCCGCTCGTGTGGCGAGAAGTCGTAGCAAAAATGGTAATTCAGTAAGCCCTGCCACATTAGCAAGGTCCTTTACATCACGCTCTACCAGGGTCTTGAGATAGCTTGCAAACCAACTCGCACGATCTTCTTGGCTGATGTCTTGGACAAGAGGATACCCTCCCACGAGAACCCGCTTAAAGAGATCTCGTTTGGATAGCGAAGTCGCCAAAGTTGGCAATGCGCCATCAGCGAAAGCATAATCGATAAAGCCTTCGACTTTGCCTATGAGTTCTCCTTGAGAAAGCGGGTACATCTCGAGTATCTCCATCCGCCCGACAAGAAATTCTCCTAAATGAGAAATAAGCAGCGGGTTAGCCGATCCCGTTACTAAATAACGTCCCGGCTCTCGATGTTCATCGACATCTTTCTTGATGCCCAAAAGTATTTCTGGAGCACGCTGAACTTCATCAAAAATAACGGGCTTTGGTATGCCAGCAAGAAAGCCAACCGGATCTTGCTTGGCTAAAGATAAGAAGTGCAAATCGTCAAACGTGATGTAGGTGTAACCCTTTTCCTGTCCGATAAGCTTAACGAGCGTCGTTTTCCCCGTTTGCCTCGCGCCATTGAGCAGAACGACAGGGCTTCTCGCAAGAGCTTTTTCAAGTATAGGTCGTAGATTCCGTTGAAACATAGAGCACCATTTTTATTTTTATCCATTAAGTGGCTAAAAATCTACCACTTTGTGGATAAATTGTCAAAAGGTACATGGTTCGCGCGTTTTCATCGCGTTTTCGAGCAAGGACGATATTGCAAATACAAAGCAATCGATCCAGCAACTGCTGCATTGAGACTCTCGGTATTGCCCGGCATCGGAAGTGTTAGGCGCGCATCGCATTGCGCAAGCCATTCCGGCGGTATCCCGTGTGCCTCATTGCCCACAACGAGCAAAGCAGATGACAGATTGAGTTCTTCTGGTGGCTTGCCGCCGGTGATAACCAACGCACAGAGTGCCAACGACCCCTTTTCAGCAACTAAGTCTTGCCAGGTAAGCTCAATAACTGAAAGCAGAGAGAGCGCGCCAGCGCTCGCCTGCACAACCTTAGGGCTCCAGGGATCACAGCCTTCAATAACAACGATTGATCGATTACCAACGGCAGCTGCTGTTCGTATCAAGGTACCCATATTGCCGGCATCACTTATACGGGCCATGACAAGCCCCGGTGCAAGAGCTCTAGGGTGCTGCTTTGCCGGCAGCGGAAAGAGCGCGAGTAAACCGCTTGGCGTAGTGCTCGTGCTCATTTTCTGCATAACGTGATCGCTTACGAGGGTGTATGGTTGAAAGAAATTCCCAACACTTGCAGAGGTTGCGTGTGTCATAAAGAGCTCTGCTGGTTGCCATCCCGCGTCCAGAAATGAGCGAATGCCGCGCTTACCCTCAACAATAAACAGGCGATGCTCGGTTCGGCCCTTCTTGTCGTGAAGAGCGACAACTTTTTTAACCTCGGGGTTACGCACTGAGGTCAGCTGCCTCATAGCTCATCTCGCATAATTTTTGCTCTATAGTTTGCCATAAGGCCTACCATGTAGTGAAGGTTATGGATACTAGCAAGGGTAAACGAGCTCATTTCATGGGCCTTAAAGAGGTGATGGAGATACGCACGAGTATAGTTAATACATGTTGGGCATGAACAAGCGGGGTCGATGGGCACGCATGAGCTTCGATGGCTTGTCTGGAGAATTTTGAGCGGGCCCGTACTGGTAAAAAGAAGACCGTGCCGTGCTGCGCGTGTAGGGTGTGAGCTATCAAACGTATCGATACCTAGAGGCACACACTCATCAAGTGATGCAATATCGCCTATGCCAAGCAGGTGATTTGGCTTATCTGAAGGAATAAACGGCATGAGCGCCGTGAGCATGGTTACCATTTCGGTACGGTTTTTGCCCATGCTGCCGCCGATGGCAAAGCCATCCCAAGGGTGTCGAGAAAGCTCTTGGCAACTGGCCTGACGCAGCTGCTGGTTTATGCCACCATGGATCACCGCGTATATTGCTTGCCCTGCGGGATTTTTGAGGTGCTCATCAAGCGACCGCTTTTCCCATCGATGGGTACGTTCAAGAGAGCGCTTTAGCGCATGTTCAGTAATATGATAAGGCGGCAGTTCATCAAGCGGTATGATAATATCGGCGCCCAGGTCTTTCTGTGCTTGTATTGAGGATTCGGGCGTTAACAAAATAAGCGTGCCATCACGGTATGACCTAAAAAGGACGCCCTCCTCTGTGATCTTCACCACAGAGCCTTCCTGCTTTTTAACACCCTTACTTTTAAGCTCATCATGGACGGTGCCATAGGCCAGGCTAAATACCTGAAAGCCCCCTGAATCGGTTATAAGCGGATGCGTGTAATTCATAAAGGCATGGAGGCCCCCACATGCACGAACTACCTCCGGCCCTGGGTGTAAGAGAAGGTGATACGTGTTGCAAAAAATAAGCTGGGTACCGAGATTTTGAACGGTCTGCGAATCGATGGCTTTTACGGCGGCATTCGTTGCGACAGGAACAAAGCCAGGCGTGTCAATAACGCCATGAGGCGTATAGATGCGACCTACACGAGCTCGAGAAATACGTGATTGATGTACTATCTCAAATCGCATACTTATAGTTTTTTCTTGAAAATGGTTTTTGTCATCCAGCGTGAAAGAGCAAGAAACGGTACGGCAATAATAAGCGTTGCAAGCTTTACCGCATAACTCAGCACAATCACGTCTCCTAAGTGCTCTATTATACCATAAAGTCCCAAAAAGCTAAAAAGGACGGTATCGACAAATTGAGTGATACTGATAGATACATAATTACGGAAAATAAAGAATCTATCATGAACAATTTTTTTCAAGGCGCCATAGAGCCATGAATCAAGCAACTGCACGATAAGATAGGTAACAAGCGAGGCAATAATAAGGCGCGGCATAGGACTTAAGATAAGACTGAAGCATGCATGTGCTTTATCTTCCACGCTTGGCAGATACGCAACGTGAAGGAGTGAAGTAATGGTAAAAAAGAGCATACAGAAAAAGCTAATGGCTATTGCACGCAGAACAGACTGTTTGCCGTAGTATTCTTGTATAAGATTCATGCCCAGCGTGATGCTAACCGCCAAAGCATCTGAGGAGGTCACGGTAAAGCCCACGAGGGTAATTTGCTTGATAACAAAAAGATTGGCAAGAACAAGCTGGAGGCTTACTAAAGCAACAAGCGCCTCTTTGCCCAGGAGCAGAGCTATCAGTAACGAGAGCGAGGTCGCTAAGAGGTAGATAAAAAAAATAAGTTCGTTCATAACCATAAAAAAATCGCCACAGTATATTCAGAATAGCAAGGATAGCTTTTCTGTGCTAGTAGCAACTTGCTTTTTAAGAGCTGATTTTTGCGCAATTTTTTTATTCTATCTTTTTTATATGACTGTAATAGTGAAATATTTGGTTGACGAGTAGCACAAAAAAGTACTTAACTAGAGGAGCATTCGTTAATTTTAATAATAATGTACTAATTATAGAATCGATGATTTAAAAGCAAGATGGATGCTAACAAACCCATTCTTGAACAGTCACGCTTATATACGAAAGGGAGGATGCTAAATTCTGAGGGGGAGGCAAGAAGAAATAGTTATTAAAAAGGAGAGGTCAATGAGGAAAAATTTTGTCTTATTTGCCATGCTCTTGGGGTTATTTGGCCTGATTGCCGGCGACACCCTGAGCAAGCCCGACTCCGCACAAAAAGTGCGGCACCACCAGCCTATACTTTCAAGGCAGCAAAAAGATGCACATCATGACCGGCACCGACATCGGCGAGTTGGCTCAACCGGCTCTACCGGAACTACCGGACACCGCGGCAAGCACGGGGAAGAAGGTAAACGCGGCAAACATGGTCGTCCGGGACCAACAGGGCCTACTGGCCATCGAGGTCGCAAAGGTAACCAGGGAAATCGAGGCAGAAGGGGCAGGCGTGGTCATACAGGCTCAACAGGTCAGACAGGATCGACGGGACAAACTGGCCCAACTGGTGCAATAGGCTCGACTGGTTCAACTGGTTTCACTGGCCCAACGGGAGCAGGCTCGACAGGATCGACGGGACAAACTGGCCCAACTGGTGCAATAGGCTCGACTGGTTCAACTGGTTTCACTGGCCCAACGGGAGCAGGCTCGACAGGATCGACGGGACAAACGGGTCCAACGGGTCTCATAGGCTCGACCGGTTCAACTGGTTTCACTGGCCCAACGGGAGCAGGCTCGACAGGATCGACGGGACAAACGGGTCCAACGGGTCTCATAGGCTCGACCGGTTCAACTGGTTTCACTGGTCCAACAGGAGTAGGCTCGACAGGATCGACGGGACAAACTGGCCCAACGGGTCTCATAGGCTCGACCGGTTCAACTGGTTTCACTGGTCCAACAGGAGTAGGCTCGACAGGATCGACGGGACAAACTGGCCCAACTGGTACTATAGGCTCGACTGGTTCGACTGGGCAAACAGGTCCAACGGGTTCGACCGGTGTTGTTTTTACAAATCACGACTATATAAATGCTTTCCAGACAAACTTGTCAACAGGTTCTGCCAATACATATAATACAATAACGCAGTTCACTGAAGTAATAGCAGATGGATGGACGCTGACTGGTGGCACAACATTTTCCAACCCGAACTCCGGTATTTATTCCGTATCATATAATATAGCAACCTCAGCTAATCTTGACGCAGCTGGTACCGTTGTCCTCTCGGCACACGCTCAAATTGGGGGTACTACCTATTCAGGAAGTCAGGAATCGGTAACCATTCCTACCACAATAATTACAACGTCAAATATAGGAGCAACTGAGGTATCAAACACCTTTATTCTCAATTACACAGGAGGAACAGACCTTACCTTCCAATGGGGCTGCTTCTCAACAACAGGTATATCTTTGTGTGAAATACCAAATGTAGATGGCACTTCAGCAGATGCACCTATAGCTACTGTCTCAATCATAAGAATAGGTTAATTTATTATTTTAACCCGGTAGAGCTTAATGCTCTACCGGCTCTTTTCTAAACCTTTCTATGTTTTTAAAAAACAGGGATCACTAAGTATTACTCCTAAGTTATGAGAAATACGGGGGAAGCGACGTGAGCTGATCAACTAGTACTTCCTGCAGGCTCATTAAGCCCTACGGGAATAACGTTCTCATCAAATAGCAGTTACTTAGCAACGGCTAATAGTAACTCTAGCGATGTGACCCTTTTTAACGTGGTAATTGGGAAGCTTGCTGATGCTAGCTCATA
The DNA here is from genome assembly GCA_963722385.1 of uncultured bacterium. Taxonomy (GTDB): domain Bacteria; phylum Babelota; class Babeliae; order Babelales; family Babelaceae; genus CAVRKK01. Next base: position 846,629 of record CAVRKK010000002.1, on the reverse strand, counting down.
CGCACTTCCTGCAGGATCAACCGTTCCCGTTGCAGTTGCTTTTTCGCCAAACGATGCTTATCTTGCAACCGCCAACAGCAACTCGAGTGATGTAACACTCTTTAAAGTAGTTGCAGAAACACCCCAAAATCCCGCTCTTACTCTTTGATAAATTCTACGCAACCGGTAGCTTTGACCTTTACGCCCGATAGCAACTTTCTTGTCACTGCCAATGCGAAGTCGCACGATATCTCGCTTTTTAAGCTTGTAAATGGGCTGTTAGATTACAGCGGTTCAAAGCCACTACCAACCGGGTCTTCCGTCCCCGCTTCTGTTATTTCTTTCTTGGACAGCAATGGCAACACGGTGGTTGTTGCCGCAAACAGTGGGTCAGATGATATTTCTCTTTTCCTTGTTCAAGGAAATTCGCTGTCCGACGGCCAGTCTCGCCAGCTACCGCAAGGCAATGCCCAACCTGGTTCAATTGCTCTTTCGCCCGATGCTTCGCAGTTTGCCACCGCTAACAGTGGCTCGAGTACCATTGCTCTTTTGCAAACAACAAACGGCATAATACATAACAGTACATCATATGTTCTGCCAGGCGATTCCATGGATTGCGTATCAATAGTCTTTTCACCGCAACTCGCCGAAGATGGAAGCTCGCTTGTTGCTACTGCTAATTTTTACTCTGATGACGTATCGATTGCCCAAGTCTTTGGGTTGAGTAATGCGGGCCAAGAAAATTCAGGTGATGGCGGTTCGACCAATATCGCTATAATCGCAGGACCTATTGTAGGTGGGGTTGCTGGTCTTACTGGGTTAGTTGTAGCTGGTATCGCTGGTTATTTTGCCTATAAATATTTTGTTAACCGTCATCGCACGGGTGGCTCGGTGAATTATGCGACAGCACCAGTTCCAGCAGAGCTTTAGGAAACTAAATTCTAAATTCAGCAAAAACTTACCGGGAGATGCGTTATAATCGCACCTCCCCTCTAAGAGTCAAATTTTTAGGTAGGGAGGCTGAGCGTTTTCTTGCCTTGAGACTCAAGCAGAAGATTAACATTATCGACGTATGAGACTTCTAAATCGTTAACTCTACTATTAAACTGATCTCTAAATGCGTCAATTAACGTGTTTCCTTTACCAAAAGGATCAGCTTTGCTAATGTCCCCCGCCTGCTTTTCAATCATTGATTCAAGGGCAATAAGATCAGCCACTTGGCGACGATATACATCGATAGTGTCGCGCGCCGTTTGGATCAATTTGTCAGCGGTTGGTTTCTCTTCAGTCCCTTGTTTAGTGCCCCAGATAAAATTCCAGATGCCATCGAGGATGCCGGTATTTTCCCGTGCTACATCAGCCATAATTTTGGTAGCTATGTCAACAAGAACACTGTTGTATTCTATTTGGGCGCGGCGTGCTTCGATATGGCATTTAAGCATACGGCGATAGTCTCGCGTTAAGTTCTTTTTGGTAAGCCACCGATTTAAGAAAAGCCGACCTTTGAGCGCTTCTTCTTTTTGCTTAAAGCCAGCTTCTACAGCAGTCGCTCGCGCATTGGGTTCAATGCCAAGCTGCGCATAAAGCTCTTCTTGTGCTTTAGTAGCCCATGCTATTTTTTGATCAACTCCCTCTTTTACCTTTTCTGCATCCTTGACCATATTGGTGACCTCAGAAGAAAACAAGCTTTTCATTTTCTCAACGGCTTTATTCCAAAGTCCAGGATCTTTTTGAATATATTCAGGCACATAGCCTGCTTTAAAAAGAAGCTCGTTTAATTTTTCATAATCTTGTTCGGTTGGCTTCAGGGTCGCATAAAGAAGGTACAAGCTCGCTCCTGCACCGGCGCCAGCAAAGAGAGCAGCAATATCGCCTGTCACACCGCCCACCATGCTTCCAATAGTTGCCCCAGCAACGGTTCCTACGGGTCCAATGGCGCTTCCCAGGGTTCCGCCGATTATCGGTGCTCCCGCCTGCACCGTTATTTTAGTGGCAAAGAAAGCAACAACAGCGGCGGGAATTGCGCTGTACCATGCTACTTTACTGGCAGTCTCTTTACCAGCAATCATCGCTTGCTTCCAGCGAGCAGCAAGATCAGCTAAGCTGGCATTAACGGCACTTTTCAACTTGGTATAGATATCTTTGACCTCTTCAGTAATAGTTGCCTCATCAGCGGTAAAAACTGCCTCAGGATCAGAGAGGCCAATAATGCGCATAATCCAGGTTGTTAAGCCAGCTGCCTTGCGTGCTTCCGCCTGCTCTTTTTGAGGTAACGACTCAATATAAGCTTCACTTTCAACAAGTGACTCAAAATAGGGATTGACTGATTCCTTTCTTAACTCGGCACGTGCTACGGAGAGCAAATCACTTATATCATTGAGCAATTCTGTTTTATCAATTTTGGCCAGTGGCGGCGGGTTATTGATAGCAGTAGTATTAACAACACCAGAAACTGCTTCTTCAACTTTGTTTTCGAGAATGTTTCTACGATAGAGATACTGAAGAACATCAACCTGATCATCAAGAATAAGCAACTGCAGTCTATAAGCCTCTGCAATTTCGATAGGTCGCCCCGTAGGGCTGAGTCTCTGAAGGCTTGGCTCTATACCAGAAGCATGCTGCTTTTGATATTCATCAAGCTGCTTTGCGCGGCGTTCAACGTCATTAAGCGTATCAGCAATGCTGACTAAATAAAGGCCACGATCACTTGGCCTATAATATGTTTGACCCTCTCGTACGTCATGAATCAAAAAGCCACTTTTTTCTAAATCATCAAGCTGCTGTGACGAAAGTTTCTCAAAACGATAAGCAAGCTTTTTAATAAAGCCCGCAACCTGCAGCAAATCGTACTCTTTGCCACCGATAGTTGCTTTTGGCTCACGCACGAGACTCGTAAGCTTATCCAATGCTTCTTGTTGCTTCTTCATAGCCTCAAGACGATCGGTAAATATTTTTTCTTGATCATAATCGAGGGAAACAGGAATGCCAGCAAAAGCTTTGGTTACGGTTACATACACTTGGCCAACAGTTGCTTTTTCTTGCTCGGTTAATTGAGCAGGCGCACTAGTTAACGCTTTATATGCTTCAGCTGCGTCGATGATGTCCGTCCATGCCTCTACCTGCCCATAGGTACGTTGAAACTCTGGCACCATCCCTTCGGGTACTGCATATTCTGTTATTTTCTCAAGATCCTGTTTTTGCTGACCAAGTTCTTTGCCATGGGCGGTGATATTTGCAAGAGAAGATTCTTTAAGCTTTGGCAATATTTCATTAAAGCGGTCTCTTATCGTTACGAGGCGCTTAACATTCTTTTGGAGTACTTCTTTTCGAGGCCCAAGGGCTTTTTCGATTTGTTCGGTAAGCTTACTTAAGTTTGCAAGATCAGCCGATTCAATAAGTAAATCTTTTAAGTCATAGCTTTTATCTTTCTCCTCGATGAGTGGCTGGGTAAGGTTTACGTAGATAGCCTCTAAGTTATCATAAAGCTCTTTAAGCCTTTTTGGATCAGTAGTTTTGCTCATTTGTTCAAGTACGCTGGTAGCTTCTTGATTCATCCCAGCGAGCATATCTTCAGGAAGCGCAGACAGCCGATTGAAAAGCTTGCTTTGTTCCTCTTCTTTTGACTCAAATTCTGTATCATGCTCGAGAACACCCATGATGCCGCCTTCATCGACCAGCGTGTCGAGCACCTTAAAAATAGCCTTATTGAGCTTGTTAAAAAGTTGCTTATTGGCTTGTGTTTCTGGCAAATCCTTTTGTTCATTCATAAAATCGTTAACGCGAGAAAGCCTTCGTGCCGCTGCTTGAAATTCTGGGTCTGTTTTGCTGGCGCCATTCTTCTTGGTAAAAATTAAATATTTATTGAGCAAGTCTACTTCTTTAACATAAGCATTCAGGTATAATGCTTCTTTCTGCTCTTCCGTTTGGCCAGGTTGCGTAAGCGGTGAAATATCGCGTGTTAAACTATGATTGCTTAATTCGTTCGATAAAAGTCGATTCGCAGTAATAACAAATATATGGGAAAGCTGTGGCATCTTCTTGGATAATGCTTTAACATTCTTACTTTCCGCTATATCCTTGAGCGTACTTAGTCCCTGTTCAAATGATAGGTTAGCAATAGGCTCAGCTATTTTTTCAATGACTTCTGCCAAAGCAGTTTGAATCGCGTGAATATGAATTTCAGCCAGAACAATACCTTTTGAGAGTTTAAGAAAAACGTCTATTATGTCGCCAAAATTACTTAAGATATTTGCAGAACCCTCTTGTAATGGCATGGTCTTTAAATATTCAACCATCTTAGTAACAATGGTAGTTTGTATCAGTCTTTCAAATTGAGGGTCTGCCTTAATTTTTTTGAGGATTGTCATAAGTAACTGATTTACCTGTTCAGGACTTTGATCTTGATAATGGGCATTTTCGATGACTTGGCCTAGCTTTTTAGCTAGAGCTTTGATTATTCGGCCGTAATCACGATTAGCTTCATCTGGCGTAAAATAATTCTTATTTTTCATGTCAAGCGCTTGCTGAGCTATAAGAGAGAGCGCATCAATACTTTGATTAGCAGTAAAGTTATCAGGTAATTTCTTTATAATTTCAACAATATTCTGTGCTCTTTCTCCAGGGGAAGTAGCGGCAAACAAAGCGCCGCCTTTGCCCCAAAGTCTGCCAGGTTGTTCAGCAAATGCTTCCCAAGCTTTTTGCCAACTTATTATATCTGGTGCTTGGAGAACATCTTGTTCACTACCAGCTTTTGTGACTACAATTGGCACTTGATTAGACGGTGTTGTTGGGGAGACAACGGGAACTGCTCGTGATTCCTCTTCATCTATCTTCTTAAGCTGCTGAGCAATTTGCTTTTTCTGGTTTTCAATTTTTAAAACTTCTTCCGGTTTGTTTTCTCGTTGAGCTAAAAGTAATTTTTGCTCAAGTTGCCCTTGTTCCTTTTCTAAATGAGCTTTCCTGGCCGATAGCTCTTCTGGAGTTTCAATTTCTTGGGCATGTGCTAGCCGAACCAGTAAACTGCAACATAAGAAAGCTAAAATGCAGATTACGTTTAGCTGCTTCATTACTTACTCCTGTTTTAATTTGCTATTTAAAAGTAATTATAATTAATATGTATCATGAATTGCAATATAAATAAAAAAGCCAGCACCTTGTGCTGGCTTCAAAAAAACTAAGACTTGTAGTAAATTACAAACCGATGAGGCTTCTAAGACCGCTAAACCATCCTTTTCCATAGCTTAATTGAGCCCTTTGCACAGCATCAACTATATCAGGCGCCCTTCTCCCTGCTCTAGCATAGTTAATAACCATATCAGCTGTACGATTACCATCGCTATCGAAGCTTCTAATATTAGGATTTGCTCTTTTTTCAAGCAAAAAATCTACCATTGTGCTATTGCTTGAATCAACAGCATAATGCAAAGCCGTCCAGCCCCTGTCATCTTGTGCATTAATATTAGCCCATAAACCCAAGAGGACATCTGTTTCGGGTAAATCATGTTCAACAGCATATTGCAACGCTGTTTGCCCATTAGGGCCACGTGCATCACGAGCTTTTATATTGTAAGAAATCAACAGCCTTAAAAGCTCTTCACGTTCACTCCACTTCTGAAGAATGATGAAAATTGGCGGAAATCCTTGAGCGTTTTTAATCAAAGGGTCAGCACCTTTTTGAAGGAGAAGCTTGATTATTGGACGGTTAGAGTCTTCCACTGCTTCTAAAAGTGGTGTGTTGCCCGTTTCTGGGTCTTGGTAGTTAATGATAGCTGGTGTTGCGTCAATTAAGGCATAAATGAGATCCATATCTTCATCTTTAACCGCTTGGATAAGCTTTCTGCCCTGTTCTGCTTCCTCGGGCGAGTATTCTTTTGCACTTGTTTCCTCATCGCTGCTTGATTCATGACCAGGAGCTTCCATCCCAGTCGCTTGCCAGCTACCCAGAGTAAGTACTACAGATAGACCTATGATTCCGAGAATTTTTCTCATGTCCATAACAATCCTTTCAGTTTTATATAATAAAAGATAAATATATCCATCAAACTAGCATGTTTATTGATATTTGACAATTTTTTAAATAATCTAGCGATATTATTTCTGATAATAACAAATTTTTTTGCCAGATGCCAACAAAATGAAGCATGTGATAATCTCAACCAGGTTTTATTGGACGTTATAAACCTCCTTCATCTTGGGGATAGCCTACCTCATAGGTTTTATCATTTATGGTTATACTTCTGGCTTCAATGAATAATGCTGATGGATCAAGTTCTAGGCCGAAATTTGCCGATGAATACCATTGGTTTGCCCATCTTGCATCTTCACCTCCCTTAAGGGCAACAACGTTAATTTTTCATACCATCTTTATAGTAACTTATAGTAGTCAACTCTGTTGTGCCTCCTGGGTCCGTGTCGTATATATCAGATCTCCGTTTTCCGATATCTTCTATGAAGTAAAACGACGAAACTCCAGAAAAAACAACGTTAAAGATATCAAATTGTTCATCCCTTGTTCCTGGTCTATATACTTTTATTTTCCCCAAGTAAAATTAAAATATCTAAAGAAATAATATAGGCATAATAACTCTTGTGCCATTTTCCTAGTTTAGCTCCCAAACATTATCTTCAAGCAGCTTGTGATTGCCAAAATATCCCTCAATTCTATTTTAGAAAGGCGCCAGCAACCTGCCCTTGCGACTTAAATGTCTGTTGTTCAAGCCAAGCATCATACTCAGGAGTTTAATAAAGTTTGTAAACTTTTCTAAATGCTACTCTCCAATATATTGGAAAAAAAGTCAATAGAAAGGTCATTAACAACATTTTATCATTGCAAAATTCACCAAAGGTTTTCGTAATAACTTGTAGCTTGTGAGGACTTTGTTTAAGACTAATTTCGCTTTTTCCTGAAGCATCGTTTAGGCATCATGCTTTGATTTAAGGGAGGTGCTGCTGCTCTTCTCTTCTATGAGTTACCGCGCTTTCTGTTGATTTTGATTTTGATTTCCTCGATTCCAGCAAGGACCAACAAGTCCAACGTAAAAAAATTTTAGCAGCCTATGATATAGTAAAAAAAGCTCAACATAAGAGATATGGCCTTTTCTTTCTTGTCTACGTTAAAAAACCAAGTGCTTACAACATAAAGGTAATGGAGGTTCGCTCAAGCCTTTACAGCTTGAGTATCTGTCATTGAAAAACCATGCTTTTTTAAGCATTCTTTCAAATAGAGCCGCTTTTCAGGAAAACTTGGATGGGTTTCGCTGAGATAGGGCCATACTTGATAGGTCTTTTCATGATGTTCAGGGCTTCCGCGAGGGTATTCAACTTCTTTATAAACCAGATCTGCTCGCCCTTGCTTAATAAGTTGATCACAAGCAAAAAGATCTGCTTCTCGCTCTTGCGAACGTTCATAAGCCGTTGTTATAACAATATTAACGGCGGCAATCATTAGGGCTCCAAATGCTACAGGAATTGATATTAATCCGATTAAACTTCCAACCAGGGCAAGAGGAGCAGCAAGGAAATTCGAACGAGAATTTATCGTTCTTTTGAACACATGATGATAATACAGGTGCCCAATCTCGTGATATAAGGCAAACTCATCAAATTTAACATCGTTAAAGTCTTGTGACGCCAAAATAATGAAGCGAAAAGGGCTTGCTATCGTAAGGCCATATTCAAAACTCACTGAAACACGCTCACGCTTGACTCTTCCCTCTAGACCATGATATAATTACTTTGTAATTACAAGTGAAAGGTTAATCATGAAACTGATACTGATTACTATAGGCAATTCTCAAGGCATAAGGATACCAAAAGCATTACTCAAGCAATGTGGCTTTAAAGGTAAAGTTATTGCCACTGTTGAAGACTGCAAATTAATACTATCAGCTGTACCCGATCCTCGCCATGGCTGGAAGGAAGCATTCAAGAAAATGGCTCAACATGGTGATGATAAGTTAGTTGATGCGGATTACATTGAGTCAGCCTTTGATAAGGATGAGTGGGAATGGTAATTATTCGCCAATTTGACGTTTTCTTAGTATCCTTAGATCCAACGCAAGGATGCGAAATAAATAAAACAAGACCATGCCTTATCATATCTCCAGATGAGCTTAATGATTCTATACGCACTGTTATTATTGCTCCAATGACTACCAAAGGCAGAGATTACCCAACCAGAATCTATTGTGAATTTATGAATAAAGCAGGGCAAATTGTTTTAGATCAAATAAGAACCGTCGATAAAGCTCGCTTGGTTAAAAGGCTTGGTAGCATTACCCAATCCCAAGCAGAGGAAATTCTGGATGTCTTGCAAAGGCTTTTTGCCTAGGCTCTGTTGACTTATTATCTTAACCATATAAAAACCCCAACAAAAGATAAAAAGGCGAGGAAATTTCGCGCCGATTTATCAAAGCGAGAGAAGATACGCCTGAAATATTTTATCTTTGAAAAGAAACATTCAATGACATGACGTTCTTTATAGATGTGCTTATCATATTCATAATGAGTTCTGCTATTAATTTTAGGCGGTATAACAGGTTGACAATTCCTTTGAATAAGATTATCTCGAAGGGCATTTGAATGGTAACCTCTATCAGCTATTATGTAACAATCGGCTATATCTTTTAATAATATATCAGCCTGCGTGATGTCATTGCGCTGGCCAGCGGTAATAACAAACTGCAATGGGTTGCCTAAAGCATCAACTTTTGCATGAATTTTACTGGTGAATCCACCTTTACTACGACCGAGGCCTTCGGCTTCTTGGTTTCCATAACCAGCCGCGCAAGCGTGTGCTCGTATTATTGTTGAGTCAATCATAATATATTCCAAATCAGGATCTTGGACGCAAAAATCAAGCAAGCCTTGCCATACCTGCTTCCTTGACCAGGAATTAAACCTTTTGAATATGCTATTCCATTTGCCATATTGTTCTGGAATCTCCCTCCATTGCGCTCCTGTTTTTGCAAGCCAATATATCGATTCTAGAAACATTTTGCAGTTTTCTTCTTTACCTATACGTATACTCTTAATATTTTTTAAAAAAGTTAAAATTTTGCTCCACGCCATTTTGCTGATATACTCTACTTTCATGATAGTACCGATTAATAAAAGATTTTGCATCCTTTTTTTTCGGTGCTATCATACCCTAAAAATCTTATTTTAGCTAAAGTCAACAGAGCCTAGAGGAACACGCTAAGCGGATTTAGTCAAATATTTCTTTTGTATAACAAGCTTATCAGCGTCTTCTATTTCTTCATGAGCAAGAATACGTGCTGCTAGCTTTGCTATATCTTCCCCGACGCTTATAATGTCGCTAATAATATTTCTATACTCAAGAGGGAATTCTTCTTTTTTTATTTTGGTCTGTAAAAAATTCTTATAAGCCGCTTCTAGCTTAATATTTAAATCTGGCGCGATTCCTGCTATGATTTCTCCTCATGAAAAAACTAACTCTATGACGTATCTTTTGCTAGGTGAAAATATCCAAACACTATCTCCCTGATAATCAAGGGTATTTTGCAGAAAGGTAATAGCATCTTTCGCTTCTGTTTTTACAGCTGGTAAAGAACCGTCATCCCAAATTATATACGCAATTATCTGCTTCCGCAATGTTGAGACCGTGCTGATCTAGAAATTGATAAATTTGTTCTAGAAGGGGTTTTTCAAGATCAATCAATGTTTTCTCATTCACTTTTTCCCAATTTACCCTTCCCCATAAAACAAAAGGGAACATTTTGGTTAAAACTTCATCGATTTCATTTGCGCTTGATCGTGAAAGTATCGTTCTTCGTCTCGGATCAATTTCATTCATATAATCTTCAAACAAAGTGGACATCGTCAGCTCCTTATATAACTATTTTTTTAATTATTTATTAAGATGCGTTAATAAATTGAGAGCAGTGTTTAAGTCGCGCTCAGATCGGATAACTATGTTTACAACGCCTCTTTCTTTTTTACCAAGTCGAAAATCAACTACGTTAATATGAGGGCCTCTCGAGGGATCTGAATCAAGTCTTAATGGACTTTGCAACCTACCATTTCCATTCCAACAATTCCTATTAATTTGACTAGTGCAGCGTTACCGAGTGGTTATTGGATAGGATTGATTATACAGCAAAGTGAGAAAGATCCTAAGCTTTATAATATTGAATGGATCATCTCACAGCTCTATGAGCCAGAATCACTCAAAAAATGCTTCAAAGAGCTCTTTATACTAATGAAGTATCTCCGATTTAGAGAAAATACTTCATCTCATTCAGCAGGTGATAGGGATTCTGGGCCTTGGTTGGTAGATAATATTATACGTTGGGTACGTCGAGAAAAACTACAAGGCACAACCCAGATCACAGGGGAAGAATTGCGACGAGAGCATGCCCAGCTTATAGAGTCTGTTCTTTTTAGTCCCGCTCGCCTTAGCTTTGGGATTTAGCTGCTAAGTAACCGCATAAGTACGAAAGCTGATATCGCCAAGCTGGGATATGGCTAGAGAAGATAATGCTATCTTTACAAGCTTAAGCTTATGGAAGCGCCGTAGCTTTTAGCGATTTCGGTATGTGCTTCTTTAAAAGCAATTTAAGTCTTTATTGAAGTATTACTTATTATTATCAATCTAGAATTTACCTATTTAGTTAAGCAACTTAACATGTTCATCCGGAGCACGATTTGATATATATCTTTTTAGTAAAAATCCACCAATTAGTCCAGCGCAGAGAGTTACTACAGCTCCACCACCAACACTAACTCCTATAATGCAAGGAGTATCGCAGCTAAAGCCACCGCTTGGGGCGCATTCTAATGTTGTATTAAATACAGTGACATTATTTGAGTTAAAGTTAGCAGTAACTAGATAGGAGCCATCTGGTGAAAATGCTACTGATCCAGGCTGGCTAGATCCGCTTGGTAACGCATAAGAAGCCCCTCCTGATAATATGCCTCCTAGCCCTACATGAAATAGCGTTATACCATTCGAAAATTCATTAACGGTAGCAAGATATGCGCCATTAAGTGAAAACGCTACTGATGCGGGATTTTGATCATTATAACTTGGTAAAGAGTAAGAGATTCCCTTTGATAGGACTCCATTGGGCTGTACTTGAAATACTGTTACATCATTCGAATAAAAGTTAGCGGTAGCGAGGTATAATCCATTAGGTGAAAATACTATTGATTGAGGAAATAGTGAATTAGAAGGTAAGGTATAAGAAGTTCGCCCACTTAATTCACCTGTTGAACTTACTTGAAACATTACTACACCGTTCCAGGCAGTCACGGTAGAAGTTCCGTAAGCCGTGGCAAGATATAAGCCATTAGGTGAAAATGCTACTGACCAGGGACCGTTACCAGCAACGTCTAGTGGATATGATTGACCGTTATTGAGAACTCCTCCTGTTTCTACTTGGAATATGGTTATGGTCCCTGACGTATTATTAGCAACAGCTAGGTATAACCCATTAGGAGAAAATGCAAGTGATTGAGCGCCATAAGCTCCTGAAGGTAGTTGATATGATGTACCGTTGCTGAGAACCCCATCACTAGCTACTTGAAATATTACTATATCAGCTGCATTGTTACTACTAGGGTTCCTAGCGACAGCAAGATATGAGCCATTAGGAGAAAAAGCTACCGAATAAGGATTAGTAGATCCTGATGGTAATGCATACGATGTCCCTCCCGATAGGTTGCCCCCTTCTCCTACTTGATATATTGTTACATTATTTGACCCTGTATTAGCGGTAGCACAATAAAGACCATTTGGCGAAAAGGCGACGGAGTTAGGATTAGTAGAATCAGCTGGTAAAGCATATGATACTTCATTCATAGAGCAACCGGCATTTATTAAGCTACTCCCGCTCAATAGTACGCTTAGGAAAACAGCAATTTTCATCGTACACTCCTTTGAGTTGAATTTGTGATAGGCGTATAAAATATGAATCTTCGCTATGATGCGGTATAGATTTGTGTTGCTCCCGTATTTTCCCATAATGTAGGAGCTCCAGCAGCAAAGGTAGTATTAGAAAGTGCTACTGAAAATCCTTCATCGCCACCTTTTTTTTGAGTTAACGTTGTTAAGTGCCACCACGCATCGCTTGACCTAACATATACTTGCGTACCTCCGATTGTCCATGGTTCAAAAGGAGTGCCTAATTGGGGAGCACCTGCCATTAATGTTGTACCATCTGCCGATAGCGCTACAGCCGTTCCTTCATAGGAATAGGGTTCTTGGAGCGATAGGCCTGCTTGATAGCGCCAGTTGCCTGCTTGATTTTGATATATATATGTTATTCCTGTATACGCTACACTATTTGACCAACAGTGAGGTGAACCAACAGCAAGGAGGTTTCCATCTGCAGAAAGTGAAAGTGCCCTGCCTTCTTTAGCGTTAGGGATGGCTTGTGTTAAGGTAGTATTATATCTCCAGGTAAAATAGTACTTGGTATAAATTTGTGTTGCTCCCGCACTCATATTAAAACTTGGAGATCCTGCGGCAATTGTTTGAAAATTGGATGATAATGCAACAGCTAATCCTTCCTGTGCGTTTGGGACTCCTTGGCTAAAAGTAGCAAAATGGAACCACGTTTGATTAGCTATTTGGTAAACTGCGAGTGAACCGGCGCCATTATTAGAACCAGGTAACCCAGCTAAAAGTACATCTCCACTATCTGATAAAGCAATTGAATAACCCTCGTAGGCATTTTCTATCCCCTGGGTAAGCATGGTCCAATAACGCCATGCGGAATCAAATTTATAGTAAAGGAAAATTGCCCCGCTGTTGTTAAAGTCAGGGTCGCCAATCGCAAGCGTTTTACCATCCTTGGATAATGCTACTACGGACCCGCTTTGAGTTAAAGTTGTTTCATGTATCCATGATGATCCTGACCAGTGGTAAATCTGGGCACTATCACCCATAACTGCTAAAGTTGCTCCATCCCCTGATAGCGCTACTGAGTTTCCCTCGCCTGAGTTTGCTATTTTTTGGCTTAAGGTAGCTTGATAAGTCCAGTTAGTATTTTTAGGTAATGGTACATGTGCTCGCTTTTCAATGATTGGCTTTGACCATAGTTGTGTGGCTAAGAGAGCGGTTATTAGAGCAAAAGATATGATTTTTCTCATTACTATCCCCTTGTGCAAGAGCTCATGTTCTGATTTGCAATTATAGATTATATCAACTTAATATCTTTTTAATTAAGATGCAACTATTTTTAAGTGTGGAGCCAAATCCACTGCTGATTGCCTTTTTCGCTCACTTAAGCCATGGAGTAGCTTAGGTGAGCGAATGCTATGACCTAGCGTACGTGGGCGTACGTTAGGTCGTTTAACCATTGCAACGCAGCTTCTGGGATAGATAAGGGAAGATCTCCCTTATCCGCCCTCCGCGTAGGAGATTTTATTCTTAGCTTCTTTAAAAAACAATGGTTCGGACAGATTTTAAAATAAGTTGAGCTTCAAACAACTACATGTTAGATTTTTTTATCGGAAAAAACTAAAAAATCAGGATGTAGGAATGAAGCTCGTAGAAATAATTTTAAACAAAATGGTAGGAATTCGCAAGCAACAAAAAGAATTTATCGGCATGTTGATGGAAATAATCGTTAGCGTATATGGGCGAGCTAACTTTCTCAATATGAGCCGCTATAGCAATTATTCAGAGAAAACTTTCTCGCGGAACTTTCGAAAATATTTTAATTTTGCTTACTTTAATCAATTACTTCTTGAGGAGCAAAAAGAAGGTAGTACTCCATTGGAACGTGTTGCTGCATTTGATCCAGTGTTTGTACCAAAGTCAGGCAAGGCAACATATGGTCACGGTAGTTTTTGGAGTGGAACAGCTGGACGATCAGAAAAGGGCCTAGAGGTCTCTGTTTTGGCAACAGTTGATATCAAGCAGAATACTGCATATATTAATTCAGCCCGGCAAACACCATCGTTTCCCAAAGTAAACAAGAAAGAACAAAAAGATACCAGCAAACATTCAGACAACCGTATTGATGCGTATTTAGCTCATATCACAGAAGACAGAAAGTACCTATCTTCCGATGTGCTTTACTTAACGGTCGATGCATTTTTTACAAAAAAAAGATTTATCGAAGGTGTGCGTTTGCTTGATTTGCATGTGATCGGCAAATTGCGAAAAGATGCAAATTTACGTTACTTATACCACGGCAAGCAAAATGCACGTGGTCGGAAGAGGCTTTACTCCGCTAAATTTGATATCAATAATCTGCAAGCACTCGAATTTGTAGGCATAGAAGAGGATAACGGCAAAGAGATTCAGTTATATACAGCAATTGTAAAAAGCATCTCGCTTGAGCAAAACATTCGAATTGTATTAGTTCGTCAAGCAATTAGTGCTAATAAATACCGTCAAGCTATTCTTTTCTCAACAGATACAGCATCAAAAATTTATCAGTATTACTCAACGCGGTTTCAAATCGAATTTTCAATTCGGGATGCCAAGCAGTTTGCAGGATTAAGTGATTGCCAAGCGCGTTACAAAGAAAGTCTTCATTTTCATTTCAATGCCAGCTTTATGGCTCTTAATCTTATTAAAATTCAGGATCGACAAGAAGCGAGCGCCATGTCAAAAACCATCCCATTTTCGATGGCAAGTTGGAAGGTGCGGTTTCATAATGAAACCTTGATTAGATCATTTTTTTCAATCTTTGGTTTGAACTTACTTGAATTTAAATCACATCCAGCCTATAATCAAGCCCTGAGTCTTGGGTCTATCCATGGTTAACTTGTCCGAACCATTGTTATAAAAGCGGTAGCTAATCTGAAATTAACCAATGCAGCAATGTTTCTGAATAAAGAGTTATAATCGTTAATAACACCTCGGTATAATCCGGAACAAATTTTGAATTTTTTTATGCGCGATAACACATTTTCAACAATAACACGTCTTTTATTGTGCGCGTGATTAAGCTCTTTTGCTTGCGGAGAAAGCTCTTTGCCGCGCTGTTTTTTGTGAGGGAGAATGATGTAGAAAGCTGGATTTTCTGTTGCAATACCCTGATATCCTGAATCCAAGCGTTGAGCGGTCTTTTCTGGGAACCTTTCTACCGTATGCTCATCATCGGCAAGCTTTTTATCATGTATGCTGCCGGGAACCGTTTTTGATATATCAAGAATGCGTCCTGTTTGCGAAACCGAAATCTGCGTTTTCAGCGAATGCGTCTTTATTTTGCCTGAGTAATGCTTCTTTTGCATTTCGTAATCAGTCGAACGATAACATTGCTGTTCAGTAGCATCTGTAGATGCTTCCTTTAGATCAGGGTATTTTTTCAAAAAAGCGTTCCATTCGTTAATCCGGTTTTGTACGGGAATTTTCGCAAATTCTTCTTTTGCGTTTGCCAAATATCTGGCTAATTCCGGATCCGCTGCTTGTTCAATCAGAGGCAGCATTTTTTTGAGTAATCTTGATATATTTCCTTGGTCCAAGCCTACCATTAACCCAACAAATTCTTGTGTCACATAAGCTTTGTAGTACAACAGCACTATTATCACCATTTCAGTTAATGTTTTGCAGTGATATAGGCGGCCTCCTCCAATCTTTCGTTTACGCACCTTATGCGCCTTTCTGCTTTCTTCCGCTGTTGCCCATAATGGCTTTAAATTATTCACGAGCAACTGAAATTGTTTAAAATTCAAGCCAAGAGTTCTTTGAAAAATTTTTGGCTTTGTGATAAATTTCTCTATAGACATCACACTTTAAAAATAGACTAAAAACGGTAAACTGTTTTGGCAAAAGGGAGTGTTTTAAAATGCCAAGACAGATTGTTTTAAACCAAGCACAAATTGAAGATCTTAAAGCATTTTCAAAAAACAAAGAAACAAACACGAAAGAATCGCTGCGTAGCCAAGCGATTTTAATGCTTAATAGAAGATTCGATTTAGGAATTATTGAAGAGCTAACTGGGTTTAAAAGAAGTTCAATATTTACATTGCGAAACAATTTTCTGCGGAAAGGAATCGACGGGATTAGGGACAAGCGTAAAAAAAAGATTCGATCACTGCTGACTAAAGGCCAACGAACACAAATTTTAGAGACGCTCAAAAATAATACTCCTCGAGATTACGGATTTGATGAGGATTACTGGACAACTTGGTCATTAGGACATCTTATTCGCGAGCAATATGATGTAAAATATAAATCAAAAACCTCATTGTATCTTATTTTTAAAGAAGCGCGTTTTACATTTCACAAGCCTGGAAAGGTTTATCAGAAATGTGATGAACAGCAGGTTCAGAAATGGAAAGAAGAAGTAATGCCTGTAGTTAAAAAAGCCTGGAATAGTGATCAGATCGAGATATTCGCTGCTGACGAAATGATTCTTTCATCAACAACAACATTCCAAAAAATTTGGTTGCCCGCCGGCGAGTACCCTAAAATTGAGGTCACAAGCAAACGAGAAAATCGGTCATTTTATGGGTTTTTAAACATAAAAACAGGCCGAGAACATGCTTTCATCACAGAAAAACAAAACATGTATATTACAGTAGATGTGTTAAAGCAGCTTAGACGTAATTATCCGAAAAGCAGATTGCTTTTGATTTGGGATAATGCAGGATGGCATCGAGGGTCAGCCGTCCAGGAATTTTTAAAAGGAGATAAAAACATCGATTTAATCTACTTTCCAGCATATGCTCCTGAAGAAAACCCGCAAGAGAAGGTTTGGAAAGCTGCTCGCAAAAATGTTTCACATAATCGTTTCATCGATAATATCAAGCAAATATCAAATGATTTTGCTGAATTTTTAAATAACACTTTCTTTGAGTACAGTTTGCTGGGCTTTAAGTCTAAAACCTAAATGTGATGCCTATAGTTCAATACATATGAGGAAAATTTAGGCCTCTCGAGACTTGATGATAGTATTCCAAAGGAGAAAGATATTGTAAAGCTCGATGAGGTCGATAGGAATTGTATTTTTTCACATATTTACAGACATGCTAAATCGTATTCTGCGCGGATGTTTTTATGTTCCATCTGTGCTAATTTATGATCCGTTTCCTTGTGATCCCGAGTGGCGCATTATCAATCAAGATTTTTGAATAAGATTGAAAATATTTGACGTATTATTCCAGCTTACAACAGTACCCAAGGATCTTTTTTGGTTTTCGCTGCCTGCATATACAAGAAAGGCATTAGCCGGATTAGCGTGAGCAAGATTATTCCAGTAAGTAAGTCCGTTAAAAAAAGAGGTGCTGATTGTTGAACCCGCCTTAATTTCTACTGGGACCAAAAGCTGATTTTCCTCTAAAATACAGTCAACTTCGTTTCCGATATGGTCACGCCAAAAGTGGACATAGGGGATTTTTCCGTGATTGTAATAGTACTTATAAAACTCAGAAATAATAAGGGATTCGAAGAGGCCGCCTTTTAAATAATGCATCGGTAACTGTTCAGGCGTAATACGAAGTAGCGAACATGCAAGACCAGTATCAAAAAAATAAAGCTTGGGGCTTTTTATTAGCCGCTTACTGAAATTTTGATGATGAGGGCGTAGGAGAAAAACAATATAACTTGTTTCTAAGATAGATAGCCACTGCCGAGCAGTATTATCGCTAATGCCACAGTCATTGCCCAACGAGGAGAGGTTAAGAATTTGTCCAATACGTCCAGCACATAGTTGGACAAATTTTTGAAAAAGGCTTAAGTTTTCAATTTGCTTAAGCTGGCGAACATCTCGCTCAAGATAAGTTTGAATGTAACTAGGATATAGGCGATCTGCTGGTATGTTAGTAGCGTAAATTGAGGGATAACATCCCCGATAAACAAGCGTTTCAACATCTTCAGGCAGAAGCGAATTTGCTGAAAGTTCAGATATTGATAAAGGCAAAAGTGTATGAATTGAAATTCTTCCTGCCAATGTTTGTGTAATAGCTTGGTTCATAAGGAAATTTTGGGAGCCTGTCAAGATAAAGTAGCCTGGCTTTTTTTCATCATCAACGAGTACTTGTATGTAAGAAAGAAGATCAGGAACATGCTGGAATTCATCAATGATAAGCCCGTGCTCACTACGATGCAAGTTTAGAAAAGCCTTTGGATCAGTAACAGCAAAAGTACGTGTATCAACTTCTTCAAGATTAACGTATTTATGATTCTTAAAAGTTTTCTTTGCTAAAGTAGTTTTACCTGCCTGACGTGGCCCTAAAATGGCTATAACAGGTAAAAATTGAGCAGCTTCTCGTAAGTCTATAGCCATATCTCGTTTGATAATCATGTTTTTCCTCTTTTCCTCAAGAAACAACCCTTTTACAAATTCTAATCCAAAATTCGAATTTGTAAAGACCTCATTGATTGCCCGATAAAATGGGCAAATTCGTTTAGGACATCACTGATTCTCCCAAGGAGACGGAATATTCAACGCTGATGGTGCTAGGATGAGCTAATTTCTAGCAGAATTCTTAGTTGCCTTTCTTATCAGAATCATGAGAGATTCATGGTTTCTGGAAACAGCGAAGCCCGCCTAAACAGCGGGCTTCGCTGTTTAGGCGGGCCATGTTTCAGACACTTGGCCACAAGTTTTATTTTGGTACTAGACCAAAGACGTAGTTAATTATATAACAATACAAAACAAAGTCAAGCAAAAAATTACATATTTTACGAGATAATACAAAATTGCTTATTTTCGCATAATTTGATACAATTTTTTGAATCTTTAAGATCATTACTCAGGGGGACAAACATAGCAGGGTATAGCTACAAAGAACTTTTGCATAAAAAGAATCAAGATACCATACGCGAGCGACTACTTATTGTTAACAGAAAAGCAGGGCTATCAATTGCTAAGATGGCCGTTCAAATGGGGATAAGTCCAACAACATTACGCTCATTTCTGGTCGATGAAAAGAAAGCGATATATGCGGTAATATCAAAAATCTTGGGCTTTGTAGAGCAGCATGAAAATAAATAGTTAATGCTTTATTTTGAGCGATTGTTAGGTACAAAAACTTCTCGAGGATCTTTTCCCACAAGAGCAAATAAATGCGCTAAGCTTGATAAGGTCATGTTGGCTTCTCCGCGTTGTACTTTTACAACTTTGGAGGGGCTCCAGTCTAGCCTTCTAACGAGCTCATTAAAACCTATATCATGTTTTTTGAGATAATCATCTATAGTATCTGCAATAATATTTTGCATTGCCTGTAAAATCTTTGTTTCTAGCTCTGCTTGCGCTTCAATATCTGCAATTTCGTTTTTATTAAGTCTTTCTTCAAGGTATTTGCGGAAGCTTTTTGTTTTCACGGTTTCCCTTTCTATAGTTCTAATAAACGTTCACGAGCAATTTTAATATCATTTTTCTGACTTTTCTTATCTGCAGCAAGAAGGATAATTACCATCTTGCCAATAAAAGCGTAATATATGCGATATCCATACTTACGCTCCCTTAATTCAAATAATCCTTTGCCTAAGGATCTGCTATGTGGAAGTTTTAATTCATTACCAGCAAGCTCAAGCATGACGATTTCCTTGGCAACAGATTTGAATTGCTCTTTCGTTAACTGATTGAGCCATTGTTCTATTAAGCCTTTCCCTTGGTCATTGGCCCAATACTTAATGTTCCATTTTTTCATATCATCTTTCTTAGACAAAATCTTAAAGAAGCTTCAATATAATATATTATAGTTCATTATATTATACTAAGTCAAATGTTAGTAGCCCAGTAGATCTTACCAACTTAAATTTGCAGCGAGCAGCGGTAAGCAAAATCGGCCGGTTTTTCTCAAATATTTTGCCTCATTCTTTACTGGTAAATTGCTGCTTTATTTTGTATAGTTTTGTTTGTATTTTTGCCTTAATACTTACCGGAAAAAACGATGAATAAGACAATTGCTTATATTAGAACTTCTTGTGACAAACAAGACTTAAATAATCAAAAATTAGAAATTCTTGAATACGCGCGCAGGAAAGATATAAAGGTAGATGATTTTATAGAAATAGAAGCTTCTTCAAGAAAAACAGCTATCGAGAGACGCATTGAAGAGCTTGTTGAAAGGCTTGCGGGTTTTGATACGTTGCTTGTTACGGAACTGAGTAGGCTGGGCAGAAGCACAGCTGAAGTCATGAGCCTTGTTAATGATCTTATCAAGCGCAATATCCGACTTATTGTCATAAAGCAGGGATTAGATTCAAATCATCAGGACATGGGATCAAAAGTACTGATTACTATGTTTTGCCTCTTCGCTGAACTTGAGCGGGATCTTATTAGCCAAAGGACGCGAGAGGCGCTCGCGTCCAAAAAGCGCCAGGGGAATTAGAATTGGCAAACCTAAAGGGACGATTCAAAAGAGTAAGTTTGATGCCCATGTGGATAAAATTAAAGAACTACTTCAAATTGGTCTATCGATCAGGAAGATAGCTAGGTTTTTAGGTTATACTAACCATATTTCGCTTGGTCAGTATATTAATAAGCGAAGCCTCAGAATAGTCTCTTAGAAGCTAAGAACACATCTATTCCTTATGGCTGCCCATATAATTCGCCATTTTACTGTGCACTTCGCAAAATTTATTGGTTTTGTTGACATTTCGTAGCATTAAAGCTACAATAGGGCTATTAATTTTGAGGCGCCAATGTTTATTACGGTTTATATTCCTGAGTCAACAAATGACTATAGAAAAAGCCCATTTTTCAAATGGTTCTACAAACTAGATACGAAAACAAGGGCAATCATGAGAATCCGCATTGATCGTTTGAAGATAGGGAACTCCGGGAATTGTGATCCTGTTGGAAATGGTGTACAGGAATTGCGTATACACTATGGGCCAGGTTATAGAATATATTTTGGAGAAAAAGGCTCTACTAAAGTTATACTACTTATAGCAGGAGATAAAAGCACCCAAGATCGAGATATTGATAAAGCAAAAGCTTATTGGAGCATCTATAATAAAACATCGAAAGAGGCACCTTATGAAGAATAAAAAAAATAATGAGGTTGATTACTACGAAATTCTTATGCAAGATCTTCAAGACCCTGAAGAAGCAGAAGCCTATATTAACGCAGCTCTACAAGATGAAGACCCCAGAGTCTTTCTCGTAGCACTCAAAAATGTATTAAAAGCACAGGGTAAAGGAATGACCGATTTAGCGAAAGATACTCACTTAAATCGTGAATCTCTTTATCGCTCACTTTCTAAACAAGGTAACCCAAAAATCAAAAATCTCATTTCTATATTAAGAACATTGGACTTTTATTTCGAAGTTCGTTCTAGTAGAAAAAATTAAAACCTACTAATTGTGACGCAGCTTGCGTTACGATACTCTAAATCGTGAATCTCTTTATCGCTCACTTTCTAAACAAGGTAACGCCGAAGTTATGAGCCTTATTAATGATCTTATCAAGCGCAATATCCGACTTATTGTCATAAAGCAGGGATTAGATTCAAATCATCAGGACATGGGATCAAAAGTACTGATTACTATGTTTTGCCTCTTCGCTGAACTTGAGCGGGATCTTATTAGCCAAAGAACGCGAGAAGCGCTCGCTGCCAAAAAGCGCCAGGGAATTAGGATTGGCAAACCTAAAGGGACGATTCAAAAGAGTTGACAAGCATGTTGATAAAATTAAAGAACTACTTCAAATTGGTCTATCGATCAGGAAGATAGCTAGATTTTTAGGTTATACTAACCATATTTCGCTTGGTCAATATATCAATAAACGAAGTCTTAGAATAGTTTCTTAGACCTTGCAAACTATAACAGATAGCACCTGCTCCCGGCGAGCGAGGTCCCACAAAAAGCATTGGCGAAGTATGACTGACCTAGCACTCTGTAGCGCTAGGTCTTTATAGCCTCTGATGGCTTTTTTAATTGTTTTATTCTACAGGTCGAATTTGAGTACCGTCGTAAATTAGATTTTCGCATCCTGTTTCTCGTGAAGATTCTACACCTCTAAGCGTATAATAAGCTACCTTCGGGCTCGAAATTATGATCTCAGCTTGCTCGTTCATAGCCATTGGGCCTGACAGTAATTTTGTTTGGCCTGGCTCAATAAAGAAGCTTCCTGTTAAATTTCCTTCCGCTGCACGTACTTGAATTGAGCCGGCGACTCTTTCATGAGTACTATTGAGCAATACCGCGCAATAATTTTTCCACTCATAATGAGGAGGATATTCACCGCCAACTTGATTGAAAAGAGCGCTGGTCGATATAAGTAAGCCTGCTAAAACAAAACCTTGTAAAAATGAATTATTAAATTTCATCGTATACTCCTTTGTATGGCTTAAAAAAAGATTATAATACAATTATGGTGTATTTTTTCAATAAAAGTCAACATTTTTGGGCCATTGGCCTACGCGGCAGGCCTGTTCATCATGCCGCAATTTATGAGCTACTAATTTAAGAAATGTTGCTTTCTCGTCTTTTCCGATTAAGCCAATAGCCCCCACAGAGCTTCGTCTCTGTTTATCAACCGATGTTTATCAACCGATCTATAAAAACAAATCAGTAGCCGCTCTCACGCGACTGATACATGGTATAAAAATGCTGTCTTTTTTACCCGTGTGTACAGCTACCTAAATATATGTGTTATGGCTTGCTGTAGCTCACTTTGCTTGTGTACAAAATGCTTACTCTGTTTAACAACCGTTACCCCAAAATAACAATCCTGCGATTGCAACATATTTTTGGAATGATTTTTCATCTTATTGTACACAGCCGCGTGTACACACTGTACACAAATTATGTGTACAACATAAAAACAAAAGCTAAAACAGCTAAATATTATGAGAGACGAGTAACTATTTTCAGAAGTTACGCATGAGCAACGTTAAAGATTTGATGCAATGCAGACAATCGATGTTCTAGAGCATTGTATTTTTTAAACTTAAGAGCTCTAAGAGCGTCTTCTGGGGTATCTAATTTTCTTTTTCTCATTTCCAACTGAGCTATTGAGTAAGCCACAAAGACAGCAGTCACATGATCGCTGTGCGATTCTAATTTTCTCGAAAAGCACTCCTCCAGACCTAAATATTGCTTAATAGTGCGAAAAACTTTTTCCACGCCCCATCTTTTTTTATAAGTTTGTGCGTGTTCATCAGGTGAAGCGTGGTATGTCGAAACCTGATATACGATGCTTTCGATGTTATGTTTATCAATACGCTTGACGGCAGTGATGTATACGCGCATTTCATGCCAAATAACTTTGATTGTTTTCGCCATTTGCCTCCCAACTGGAATTAGCTTTTTTATTTCACTTATTACAACGCTTTTCCCATTGTATTCAACTCTTCGATTTTTGTGCATTCGCATTTCGCATTCAATGTTATTATCAAGACACCATTTTATAATGTTAATCGATGAATAGAATCCATCAGCTGCTACGCGAATTTTTTTATCGGGAAACACCTTTATTGCATTTTTTACAAACTCTTTAAAAAAATCTTCTTTCGATTTTATCTTACCAGACTCTGATACAAGTTCTTTCGCAAACATAAATGCGCAATTAATAGGCATTACAAACCTACCGTCAGTTATTATTGCAGCAATTAGCCTATAGGCAGTAATTGATCGCCCAATTTTTGTGTCATAAAATCGTCCAGAGCCCTCCATAAAGCGAGAATAGATTTTTCTGATTAACGTATCATCAACTACCAGAACCAAATGCCTCTTTTTCAAAAACATAGTATTCGCTAATTGCACCATCAATTCCATGCTTAGTGATGATGACCGAAGGTATCGCTTGATTGTATCGCCACTTTTAGCAATTAATCTGCCTAAATTTTGAAAACTTCTTTTGCCATTCGACAAAATTAAAAGCAATGGGTATGTTAATATGGTGCTACTAGTAAGCATAATACTCTCCTTTTTTTGGTTTTTTCCAACCGTTAGGAGAGTATTTTTTTACTCAAAAGTCAAGCTAGATCAAATCTTTGGAGATTTTGAGGAAGTCCTGTATTTACAGAGTTCTTTAACTATGGAGATGATTCGGCTACTAGCCTCACTCTACAAGAAGATGGCAAAATATTGGCATCAGGATATGCTGGTGCTGCTAATGGAAACTCAGACTTTGGTGTTGCGCGCTATTGGACAAATGGAACTTTAGATCAGTCTTTCGCTCCTCTAGGGAAACTTCCAGGAACTACGACCACAAGATTTGATGGTTGTCGAGATAACGTTGCTGCTAGTATGGCGCTGCAAGTTGATGGCAAAATTCTGATAGGAGGTCTCTTCAGTTGTGGTAATTCTGCATTTGCTCTTGCTCGTTATATAAGCACCAAGTAATTCTCTCCCTAATCATCGATTTTTAATCGATGATATGTGTTGTGGCTTTTGAGGCTCACTTAATTTGCTTTGAATTATTTGTTTTGCATGTCTGTAATGTCTTCTTTACAGACATGAACATGTGCATCTTTTTCTATGACTTCTATAAAATCCAAAATAAGCACGAGTAGGAATTACACCGCTTCTTCCGCCCAATCAAGTGATAATTCTTTACCGGTAAAATTGAAGGAAATGCCGACTAAAATAATAGGCTTGCCTTTATGTAGGTATTTCTTATAATACTCGCGGTCTCTAATTTGATTAAGCGCTTCTTGAGCGGTAGCATTAAATTTGAATTCAAAGATAAAAATATGATGAGGAGTTGGTACAGCCAGATCTATCCGTCCTATACTTGTAGCAACTTCTGCATGAGTTTCATATCTTAACAAGTCTAATATTATGAGTAGGAGTGAATGATAATAACTTTCAGAAGGCTTATGGAGGTAGTAAGGTATACTGGCAAGTACGCTTTCTATGATTGAGCAAAAAAGCCCAATATTATTCGATTCGATGGCGCGTTTAAGGGTTGCTATCATTGGCTCTACAGTGGCTACACTTGTATTAGAGAGCGCGCCCAATAAATATTCTTTAAAAGATCTACGCACTTCTTCATTTGGATAACCAAGCTTATATTTGCTTGTTTTAGGGTCGTAGCTTTTAATAGTGAGGTAACCTGTTTGAAAAAGAACTGGTATCAATGGTATATCATTTATATCAAATTTACCTAAACTTTCGCCGCTCAGTTCAATTTCTTCTATTTCATGCAGCCAGGGAAATTGTGTTTTAATCAGGTTCATAAGGAAAAAGGGTGTTCCTGTTTGAAACCAGTAGTTTTTAAGTTTTCTATCATTAAGGTAGTAAAGAACTGAGTAAGGATTGTAAACACGGTCTTGCGTATCTTCCGAAAAACAGTATCCGTTATACCATGTTTGCATCTCATCTAAAATAAACTTTGAGTCTACTCCACGAGCTTGTGCACATGCGTCAATATATTCACCGAAGTATTCGTTTATCTCTTTTTGCGTATAGCCTAGAAGGACTTCTGCTTCTGGCTTGAGCGATATATCGTTTAAATTATTCATACCAGAAAAAATGGATGCTTTAGAAAATTGGCTTACACCGGTAATAAAAATAGCCCTACAATACTCGTCAAGGCTTTTTATTACCGTAAAGAAAGAGCTGATTATTTCACGAATACGTGAAACTATTTTTAGTTCATTAATGTATTTAAGTAAAGGAGCATCATACTCATCTATGAGAATAACTACTTTATTATGCTGAGCAAGCTTTCTTACCAACAGTTCTAGTTTAGCGCCAGCCGAAGGGGCTGAAGAGACATTTATATTATTTTGAAAAGCAATATCGCCAATTGTCCACTTAAGTTGGGCTCTTAAGTCAGTAGGCGTATCAAAATCAAGTTTAGAGAAATTAAGAGAAATGACTGGATGATTTGGCCATGTATAGTTGCTTTTCCCTATCCATAAATTCTGGAAAAGGCTTTGATTACCAGAAAAAATTTCCTTGAGCGTTGAAATCATGAGCGATTTGCCAAAGCGTCTCGGTCTTGATAAAAAGTAGAGCCGACCCTTTGTGATGAGTTGATGGATGTAATAGGTTTTATCGACATAAAGGTAATTCTCGGAAATAATCGTTGCAAAATCACTGACATCGATAGGAAGTTTTTTCTTGTCCATTTTCTCTGCCATATTCTTTTATTCCTCTAATCTTTTATAAAGCTCGCTCAGCTTTTTCTTATCTTTCAGTTCAGCTAGGGCTATTGCCAGAGCTGCTTCAACAATTGAAGTTTTGGTCATCTTGTTCTGGCCTTTAGTGGCGCGTCTTAGATTGAGCCAGGCTTCTTCAAGTGATTCCAGTATCGTAATAGAGAGATTGAAGGTAGCTTTTTCTTTAGAGCTGTCTACTGGTATTGCTCTCTTTGGAACAGTCTTTTAGTCATGCATCCTCACGCTTCTTTGAGATCGATTTAAACTAACAGATAAAGCATATTCAAAAGCAGCTTTATTGCAAGAAATAATTATTGTCATGAAAGCTCTTGCTATTACAATCTATTCCTGGACATCGTTCGAACAAAAGAGCCAGTTATAAGGTTTAAACGAAAAGAGTTATACAAAGCTTATCTTGGCCATGATAATTATTCAGGCGCAGATATGGAATATATAGACAACCTGGGGAAAGCATGGCTGAATACAGCTACAAACAACTTTTGGATAAAAAAAATCAAGATGCAATCCGTGAGAGACTGCTTGTTGTTAATAGAAAAATAGGACTATCAATTGCAAAGATGGCCACTCAAATGGGTATAAGTCCAACAACACTGCGTTCATTACCCTTCCCTGAAATTGCACAACGCAACGGCACCGAATTATGGAAACACTTGCAATAAGTCCCGCGAACAGCAATTTCTTTTCAGAGACCACAAGTCTAGCTTGGTCCACATATTGCTTTCTTATTCTATAACGATAAAATTAGAATAAGGCACTTTGTGAATGGAGAGAAAAACTGGCAATGTTTCGGTTCTTGAAAGAGCAGTTGAGCAAAATTTATACGCAGGTCACGACGCGGCTTGGTTCTTTGTTTGTTAAGAACAAAGTAGACGAAGAGGTGCTCAGTCAGCTTGAGCGCATCTTGCTTGAGGCTGATACCGGCGTTGCTACAACACGCCTCTTAATGGAGCAGCTGCGACAGATGGTAGCTCGAGGCCAAATCACGCAAGGCAATCAGCTGAAAGATGCTCTTGCCAACGAGCTTACGGCGCTCTTGCGGCAGCATCCTTATGCCAATAACGCAGCGGTCTATATACTCGTTGGCGTGAATGGTACGGGTAAAACGACGTTTGCTGCCAAGCTTGCGCACTTCTACGTTACGCATAACAAAAGGGTGCTCTTGGCGGCTGCTGACACCTTTCGGGCAGCGGCGGTTGACCAACTCTCGGTCTTTGCTCGCCGGCTTGGCGTTGACCTGATAAAAGGCGCTCCTGATGCCGATCCGGCCTCCGTCGTTTTTAACGCGTGTCAAAAGTTTAGTGAGGGCGGCTACGATATTTTAATTATCGATACCGCCGGCAGACTGCAAAATAAAGAACACCTGATGCGCGAGCTCGAAAAAGTTCGCAAGGTCATAACGCGCCAGCTGCCTACATCCCCCGTTATTACGCTGTTAACCATAGACTCACTCTTAGGGCAGAATTCGCTTGATCAGGCAAAACTTTTTAATCACATAACGAATCTCAATGGCATTGTGCTTACAAAAATGGATGGTACAGGTAAAGGAGGTATCGTTTTTGCTATATCTCATGAGGTGAAAGTCCCTATAGCCTACCTCTCGTATGGCGAACAGGTCGACCAGATGGCTCTTTTTGACCCTGAAACCTATGTAAATCAACTTCTTCAATAAATGGAAATGATTATACTATGGATGGTACCTATACAAATATCTCACTGCTCGCTAAAGATATTAGCTATCGATTACTGACGGTGTACCCCTCTAATAGCGTAGCGTACTCACAAGCTTGGTCGATTCTCGAGTATGTAACAGGCAAGCGCCGCGTCCAATTTATCACCAATCCCTTTATCATGATTTCGGATGATCAAAGAAGGCACCTTGACCAGATCGTCGATAAGATAAAGCGGGTTGGCGTACCGCTTGTCTATGCCATTGGTACTGCTCCCTTTCTCGACTTGGAGCTTTCGATCAAGCCACCCGTGCTCATTCCAAGGCCCGAAACCGAGTTTTGGTGCGCCGACGTCATCATTACCATCGAGCCGCTTGTTGAACAGGCAACGCCCAAAAAGCCTTTCACCATACTTGATTTGTGCACCGGCTCAGGATGTATTGCATTGGCGATCGCTTCAAGATTTTCCCATAAAAATGTGGCGATCGTCGCCATTGACAATTCTCCAAATGCACTTGATTGCGCCCAGCTCAATGCCGCTAAGTATGAAATTGCCAACTGCTCGTTTATGAGGTCTGACCTCTATGAGCAGCTTGCTCCTGGATTTTTGTGCGATCTTATCGTAACCAACCCTCCTTATGTAACACAAAGCGAGTTTCCTTTGCTTGATCCAGCCGTACGGTATTGGGAAGATTATCATGCGCTGGTTGGAGGGCGTGATGGTTTAGACATCATCAGGCAGATTGTTGCTCATGCAGGTCAATACCTACGTCCTGATTATAAATGTGCACAGCTGTGGTGTGAGATAGGACACCAGCAAGGGCCAGCAGTAAGCTCTCTCTTTGAAAAAGCTGGATTTAACGAGGTAATCGTTATGAAAGACATTCGGGACCGTGATCGTGTTGTGCGTGGAATAGTGCCATGTTTGAAGGATTAAGAATGCCGCCCACTTCTCCCACCCTCGCGCTTGTTGTAGAGCAAGAACGTCTCGGCCTCTTTTTTTGGCAGGATGATGACATGCGGCAGATGTGGTATCCCTTTGATCGCTTTCAGGTTCATGGCCTTGCCATTTTTAATCCAACGCTGATTGCGCAAGCTATCCGCGTGTTTCTTGCAGGTTCGCGGCTGGATAGGGGTAGAGCTATTATTTCCCTCGATGGAAGCTGCCTGGACGAGAGCTTAATGTATGAGGAGCCAGGTTGTGCCGATGAGGAGGGCTATAGTATAAGCACTCAACAACTTGCCGACAACTGCTGGTATCGTGTGGCGATACCCTATGCCTTACGAGCACAATACCATCTTTTGGCGCTTGCCGTTCCGGTGAGGCTTACCCGGATAACGACCGCAACACTTGCTTACCATGCTCTTTTTTTCTTAGACCAGAAATCTCTTCCTGATAGTGCTTTGGTGTCATTGTCAACATTGAAAGCTGTATTGCAGTGTACCTATAGGTCAACGAACGATACGCCAGCCTATACGCGTAGTCTGCATATGCTGGCGTATGATTAATTATGGTATATCGGCGGCCCCATAAAAATCTTGTTCATGGTGACCTCGGTGGAAGTTTTGTGCCTGCATCATCCGACTTTTGGTGGTGGCGCGTGTCTCTTATGGGGTGCCTACTCGTGATCCTTGGGATGGGTATTGCGCATGCTTACTTGCTGACACGTATGCGCGCCGTACGGCCGCGGCTCGAACACCATCAGGCGCTTGCCGGTCAGCGCGGGCGACTCCAGGAAAAGTACCAAGAGGCGCTACAAAAGCAAGCGCGCAGCGGCAATAAAGATTCTCGCGAAAGCCTGCATCAGCTCATTAAGCATATTGCTGATCGGATCCCCGAGAACGTACGTCTTGATGAGATGCGCTTTGAAGCACAAAAGCAGCTCTGCCTTACCGGCACGGCACGCAACCTCAAAGACCTAACCTCTTTTTTTAAAAAAGTAAAAAATATCGCTCAGTCGAGACATGATATGGTAACGGAAATTAGTAAAGGAAAGAATGGCTTGTTTATGTTTACGGCTGCTATCAAACTACAAAGTCAAGCGAGGTAGCGTATGGGTAAAATAAGCTTATTGGCCCCGCATGAGATACACAAAATCGCAGCAGGAGAAGTTGTCGAGCGGCCGGCAAATATCGTTAAGGAGCTTGTTGAAAACGCGCTTGATGCGCAGGCAACCGCTATTACGGTCTATGCCAATGAGGGGGGAAAATCGCTCATAAGGGTCGTTGATAACGGTTGTGGCATGTCTGCTGAAGATGCGTGCATGAGTATTATACACCATGCAACGAGTAAAATAAAAACGATCGATGACCTGGCACAGTGTAGCACCTTTGGCTTTCGCGGTGAAGCCTTATCGAGCATTGCGTCGGTAAGTAATGTCACGCTGGTTACCAAGGAGGCGGAGGCGCTAACGGGAGTAAAGCTTGTTATAGGTCAAGGCAAGATCGTAAGCCAGGAGCCATGCTCTGCAATAACGGGCACTGATATTACAATTACCGACCTTTTTGGGAATATACCTGCACGCCGCAAATTTCTCAAAACCGATGAGACCGAACTACGCGCGATATGCACGCTTATGCATGCTTTTGCGCTTGCTTATCCAAGCTGTAGCTTGACCTTTTACCATCATGACCGGCTCCTGCTTGATTGTCGGCCGGCGGAGAATCTCGTATCACGGCTGAGCATGATATACGATACAACGTTGGTACAAGCGAGCATGCCTTGTACATACGACGACCAGTCACTCGGCTTATCTATTGTTGGCATGCTTACCGTTCCGACCTATGCTCGTTACGACCGGTCAGGGATCTTTATGTTTGTCAACAAGCGGTGGGTCAAAAATACCAAGCTCACGAGCGCAGTACTTAAAGGATATGCTGGTACGTTGCCGCCCGCTCGGTTTCCAAGCGCTGCCATTGCTCTGTCGATAGACCCGATGCTCGTCGATATCAATATCCACCCACGAAAGGAGGAAGTGCAATTTTTGCACCCACGCCGCATTGAGCAATCATTAGAAAAAATGGTGCACGCGGTCCTTGAAAAACGGGTAAGTTTCGATTTGAGTGCGCCGATGCCTGAACCCTTCATTTCGCCTACCTCATCCCCGGCTTTGTCAGCGAAGCCCTTTTTTGAGCCGGTGCGCGTAGAGCAACAAGCAACCCAACCGAGCAAGGCGCATGAGGAGCAGTTTAAGCGAGTGCTTGAGGAATCATTTAGCAAACCGCTGCCCAACACCGAGCACAATGCGCATCAGGTTTTAGCAGGTCCCGCTGACCCGAACCCAGCTTACACACAACAAGAACTCACCTCGGGAGCGAAAGCTCGTGCTTATCGCCTGGTGGGAAGAATGCATGAAACCTATATTATGATCGAGAATGACCAAGGCTTGGTTATGATTGACCAACATGCTGCGCACGAACGAATACTCTATGAGCTTTTTGAGCAGCGCTTCGATTCGGTGGCTATTGTGCCGTTGCTCTTCCCTCCCCTTATCACGCTCACGGAGGTTGAAGGCAAAACATTAGAAACATGCAAAGGGATCTTTGATGCCTATGGCATTGCAATTGAACAATATGGCACCCATCAATGGGCCGTGCGTACCATCCCGGTGCCGCTCAAAGATCAACCACTTGAAGATATGATTAAGCAAATACTAGCCGGTGCTCATGATGACAATGAGCCCAATAAAGATTTGGCGAGCTCGTTCCATCACGCATTACGAGCGCAAATGGCGTGTAAGGCAGCTGTAAAGGCAGGGGATTTCTTATCGGAAGAGCAAATTCATCAGCTTATCGAGTCCCTCAGTACAACCAACAACCGCTTTAGCTGCCCTCATGGCCGCCCAACTTCGTGGACTATCCCGCTTTATGAGATTGAGAAAAAATTTAAAAGAAAATTGTAATCTTGACTTATTTATTGCCTAATTGATAATATTCTTATTAAGCAGCTTGTTCTAGTTACTTTTAAAAATTTACTTAGGTGCTTAAGGAGAAAAAATGCAGGCAAAATATATGAGTATATGGCTTAGCTTGAGT
Source organism: uncultured bacterium (assembly GCA_963722385.1). Lineage (GTDB taxonomy): Bacteria > Babelota > Babeliae > Babelales > Babelaceae > CAVRKK01. The sequence goes on along the minus strand of CAVRKK010000002.1, from coordinate 814,943 downwards.
ATAAGCATGATGCCTTACTTAACCGCTCAAGATGGCAACAAACAGGTTGGCAAGCCATGTAACAAAACCGGCTTCTTGGGAAGCCCCCCAGGAACCTTTGTTATGGTAGATGGTACCTTAACGTGCGTTTCGCTGGGACAAAAATGCCATAAGGGGACATACCAGATGCACAATAAGAAACTTGTTTGCGTAGCTCAAAAAGAAAGTTTGTATTAAAATAAATAAAAAAGGGAAGTATCATGTTGTCAAAATATTCGCTGTGTCTTATCATGTTGGCGCTCATTTTTCAGGTTTTTGATACGGTCGGAATCTGCCCTACGAAGAGATCGTGTTTGGATTTAGATAACCCTTGTCCGTGCTATTGCTCGCGCGTATGCAGCCCACGAGCTAAAGAAGAAGATGATAATCCTGTCTTTATTCATCATGATCACGCAGGCCACCATTGTTATTGCAAGCAATGGGACCTTGATAATTATCCAATCCGGTGCGAAATGCGAGAGCAGCCGCTTATAGACGAAGATATATATGCTTAAAAACGACAATTGATCTGGAAGCCGGCAGTATCAAAAAGTAAAGCGCGCTTTCCATTGAAGCCGTTTTTAGCGAAGAGCTTAATTGCTGGCATATAATCACAATCGAGCCAATCGGTGAACTCATAATCCAGCATGCCAACAATAGTATGGGTAGTCCAATCTTGGAGATTTTCAGCGTTATTAGCGAGCAAAGAGTTAAATCGGGCGCTATCGAGAATTATTTTATCCTCATGTTGTCGGTTATGCTGGTAAGCTATGGTGCCTGAAAGGCCTGGAACGAGGCCACCCAGTTTAAGAAAGAGTGTATAGTGTTGCAAAAGCCCCGGTTGCGTGTGTGAATTGGCTTTGTTAGCAAAAAGAAGATCTGTTTGTTGTTTATCTGTTTGAATGCGATGTTCTCTCTTTGAGCCAAGAAAATGGTGAAACTCGCCATCGATACCAAGCTTGAGATAGCGACCAAAACCAAGCTCAATATTGCCGCCAAAAAGAATGCCAAGTCCAGCATCATGCCCAAAGGGTAGGTCAAAGAGATGATCACTTTTTTTACGAGCGCCTGATGGAAAGGTCACACCGCCACGAATGCACACACCGACATCTTTTAGCCATTCTTTGTCTTGAAGGTAGGTGTTATTCCACCAAACAAGCGTTGCGAAATCCCCGATGCCGGTGCGCCGCCAATTACGGCTTAGATTCAGCGAGCCAATCTTTTCAAGCCGCTCAACAAAATTACCAAACCGGCCGGCAAATGTCGTCGCCGCTGCGGCGTCATGTTCAGCCCAAGTAATATTTTTAAATTCGGCGAGTAAGACAGGTAAATAAAAGGCGAGGGTTAAGTCATATGGCAAGGCAAAGCGTGCCGAGAGCATAAGGTTCATGGGTACGGAAAGATCGCCGCTCACGCGCAAGCCGCAGATAATTTTTTGATTTTTTATATTAAATAAGCTTGCCTCTGCTGCGTGTGGTGAATGGTGCGGTGCACCTTGTAAAGCGGCGCAAAAATCTTGTTCGTTATGCCAAAGCTGGAGGACTTCAGCTTTGCGCCTAAATACGTTCGAATGCTTTTGCTCCGTTGCGTCGATCCGATCATCAGGGTCCGCCTGAAAGGCCTTGACATGAAAAGCCCCTTCATAAGCAACGACAAAGTCGCCGTGGCTTTCCAAAGGCTTGAACAAAAGAATATCATAAGGATTAAATAAATTGTTATTAAAGGTGCCTGCCATAGCCGATTGGCAGAATATAAGCAACAATCCCACGGCGATCGCCGGCACTCTGCATTGACGCATAAACATAAACCTCGGGCGCGCGGAAACCCCGCAACTTTAGTCGGGGAGGAGGCGCTTTAATAAACATATACGATAAAAAGCACATGAAAAAGTATAGCACAAAATCTTGAAATATATGATATGAATGCTACGATGTGCGTATATTTAAATTACCCATAAATGCAACTGTGTATTTGACGGGCGTAAGTCGTCCTAAAAAAGCCAGTATACAAATACTGGCTTAAAGATCAACTAAGACCTGAAGTAAATTACAAGCCGATGAAACTTTTAAGACCGCTCAACCATCCTTTCCTTTCCCCATAGCTTTGTTGGGCTGCCAAGATAGCCTTTGTTATGCTAGGGCCTCTTCCTCCTGCCGTCTCGGGATTAATAACCTTATCAGCTGTACGATTACCATCGCTATCGAAGCTTCTAATATTAGGCTTTGCTCCTTTTTCAAGCAAAAAATCTACCATCATGCTATCGCCAGCGTGAACAGCATGATGCAAAGCTGTCCAGCCTCTAGCATCTTGTGCATTAATATCACCCCCCACGGTAATCAACCAATCGATAAGCTCCTTTTTGCCGTATCGTCCTGCTGCAGCGTAGTGTAAGGCTTGCAAGCCATTGTCATCGCAAACTGTAATATCTTCGCCAGAGGCTACTAGATTTTCAAGGACTTTTCTACACCCCCCTTTTGCGGCTGCATACATTAAGCGTATGCCCTGGCCTCTACAAATTAAAGAAGAAGCTAGGTTGCATATCGATGGATCATAACTAAATGCGTAAGTTATCGGGGTTTCACCGAAACCATCCCGAGTAAGGATTCTCCAACAGCGATAGCTATTCTTTACTTTTTCAAGCATCTCAACACGTCCAGCAGCTAGAGCATAAAATAGAGGCTCCCTCAAGTTATGATCACTGGGAAGCAAGTAAGCATCCTTGTTAATAAGATACATAACAAGGTCTCCTTGCCCCGACTCCATAGCATAATGGATCGGATGAGCACCATACCTATCTTCCTCCGAAACACTAACACCCTGTTCTTCTACAAGAAACCGAACTCTCTCTAAGTCACCTTGTAAAGCTGCATAATGTATAGATGAAGAATCCAAAGATGGTTGAGTAACTGATCTCCACAAAGTACTTCGCTTACATTTTGTAGCAACCCGAGCTCCATGCTCAAGCAAAAATCGAATCATCTCTCTATTGCCCTGCCTTGCCGCATGATGCGCCGGTTGATCACCATCACCATCCCAAGCATTAATATCAGCTCCATGTTCGAGCAACCATTGTATCATCTCTAGTTGATTTTCCCTTGATGCTATATGTATCGGTTGCCAACCAATACGCCTTACTTGAGCATCAATGCGCGCTCCTTTATCAACTAGTACCTTTACAATATTTAATTGTCCATACTCCACTGCTCTATGAATAGCCTGAAAACCGCGTTGGTCAATTACATCAAGAGGCATACCATTATCAATCAGTAAACGTATTAGTTCTTCATCGCCTGATAGTGCTGCTCTATGCAACGGTAATTCATCTCCATAGTTAGAATGGGTAGGATCATTATCTAGGGCATTGAGCGGGACATCAGTTTTGGCAAGCTTTGAGGGCGTAAGCAAATATCTCAGATTATATCTCAGACTACTTGCCAACGATATGGCCTCTTTCGATAAGGTTTCATACAAAGCCTCGGAGAAACAAACTATTTTTCTAGCTTCAAGTATCCTTCCAGCTTGCACAACAATGCTGAGCAATTCCTTATCATTTAATAGGAATATTAAATGTATCGATTTTCTACCATAATAACCAGAAATAGAAACGTCAAGATGATTCTTTCTTAGCAACTCTTCAATATCATCCAAACAGCTATCATACACAATATAATGTACCAGAGAGCCACTGTTTTCAGCTGATGAAGATTGTGGCAACGTGCTATTAATAGCAGTAGCACCATTGCTGGGCTCAATTGATGCTATCTCTAAGATGCTCACCATAGCACCAATGCCATGGTCTTCCGGATGTTCCATAGTCCAAGAAGTAAAGCATACCATTATAGTAATAATAAAGCTCAGTATTTTTAAACCTAGGCTAAACATTAGCTTCTCCTTTTAATTATCACTCGCTCTACTACCCAAGCATGCCCCTGCTTTTGTGCATAATCAAGAGGCTTCTTGCCTCCGTTATCCTCTGCCTCAATATCGGCACCATGGGCTACCAGCCATTCTACCATCCAACTTAATCCAAGTGCTGCAGCGAGATGTATTGGTTGAACACCGCGACTATCCACAGATTTAATATTAACGCCCAAAGAACACAAGTAATCAACTATTTTCATACTTCTCCCTACCGCATAATGTATAGGTTGGAAACCGTTCTTATCTCGAACACACTTATCAGTTCCCCTATTAATAAGATATTCTACTACATCTTTCTGTCCGGCCGCCGCTGCAACATGGATCGCCTGCATGCCTTTATCATCGGCTGCTTGGAGAATATTTTCACCATATTCATGAGCTAGCATTTGAATCATTTCAAGATGACCATTACGTGCTGCTTTATGCACTAAAAGTCCGGCTTGCTGTGGTTTAACAGTCATACCCTTAGACAATAAATACGCTACTATTTCTGTATCCCCTGTTTCTACTGCATAGTCTATTAAACCTTTATTATTACTATCCACTTTAAAAAGGTCGTTTTTCTGATCAATAAGCCACCTTACCATAGGCATATTGCGCTTAATTATCGCATAACAAAGTGGCTGCCTACCGAGTGCATCTACCACATCAATAGACATGCCCTTTTCCGCAAGCCACTCTATACAATCTACGCTTCCTGCTGCTGCATAGTGGACAAGCTGTCTACCTTGGTTATAGACAGCCCTCAGATCAATACCTAGTGAAACCAAATACTCAACCACCGCTCTATTACCCATTAATGCTGCATATTGTATTGGTTCCATATCAAACAGATCACGTACAAGCGGCAAAGCTCCTTGTTCAACAAGCCATTTAATAACATCTACATTAGGATGGCATGCAGCATAATGGATAGCTCTCCTACCGTTTTTTTCTTTTTCAGAAATAGCTCTGGCATCCTGTTTCACAATCAATTGCATCATATCCAAATGTCCATAAAATACAGCATAATGAATTGGTTGAGCATCTTCCCTATCGCCTATTAAGATAGCAGCTCCATGCGCTACAAGCCATCCAGCAAGCTCTCTATTTCCTGCTTGAACTGCGTAATGTAGTGGCTTCATCCCATTACATCCACATGAATCCAATGAAATACCCCGACCATGCAACCATGCAATTACCTCTAGCCTTCCGGATCGAGCGGCATAATGTATCGGCTGATCTGTATACTCATCTTGAGCAGTAAGGCTAGCACCACGTCTAACTAAACATTCTATTGCTGCTATATGTCCTTCAGCTGCAGCCCAGTGTATTGCTTGGGCACCACTTTTTCCTCGTACCTGAATATTATCTCCTTGCTGAATTAAACGCTCGATCGCCTCGACATTGCCAATGGCTGCTGCAATTATTAAGGGATCTCTGTATTGTCAAGCTCGATTTCCACAACATTATCAACAACCCTATCCGCTATACAAGCAGCAATTTGTAGGAAATGCAGCATCTTCTCTATCAAGAAAGTCAGTCTTCGAGCTCAAAAGTTCTAAAATGCGATCATATTTATTAAGCTTCTTAACCATGTAAGATTTAAGCTCAGATTTACCTTCTAGTGCACACTCAATGGGACTTTTACCAGCCTTATTTACTATATTTTTAGAAACTCCGTAATTCAAAAGAGATCGAACCACTTTTAGCTGTCTTTTTTTCGCCGCCAAATGTATCGGTTGATTACCATCGACATCCCAAGCAGTAGGATTAGCACCTAGCTCAATTAAGCATTTTACTACTGTTTCATCTCCTTCCCGGATAGCAAGATGTATTGGCTGATTGCCATTGTCCATTTTGGCAGCAGGATTAGCACCTAGTGTAATTAGGCACCTTACCAATGCTTCATTTCCCGCAGAGGCAGCAAAATGTATTGCTTGCCAACCTCCTATTTCCTGTCCATAAATATTAGCACCATGTTTGACAAGGAGTCTAACAATATTAATGTAAGCGTAGCTGTCTAAATTACCTGCAAGGTATCCCGCTACTATCGCAGCTATTAAAGGAGCTATATCATTTACACCGTTATTTTCTATCTTGTTTACACAAGCACCATGACTCAAAAGCCAGCTTGCTAATTCATAATTTCTCTTAATAACTGCAATAGTAATCGGCCGAAGGCAGGCCTGACTGCTCATACTACCTATTGAGGTACACCTTTTTGCCGACCAATCTATTAAATCTATTGTCCACCCAGTATCCCAACTAAACTCCCAAAAGCAGGATTGGCTGCTTAGACTATCCACTGGAACACCCTTTTTTACAAGCCACTCTACTAACTTTACATCGCCACGTTTTGTTGCATAATGTATTGGCTGAAAACCCCTTTCGCCTCCATCAAGGGCAGTAAGGTCAGCGCCTCCATCAGCTAATATCTCTGCTGTTGTTATATCTCCAAAAAGAACTGCCATGTGGATGGGGCGTAGAAAATAAGCTATTGCATTTTGGCCGACCTGACGACGCAGGTTACACTGAGCTAGAGCTTCAACATCAGCCCCTTTTTCTAAAAGAAGCTTAAGTATTTCATTAAAACCACGTGATGTTGCAATATGTATTGGTTGCTTAGTCCAGCTGTTGCGTGCCTTAACATCAGCTCCACGCTGAATAAGCAGCCTTGCTATTTTCAGCCGATTAGCATCTAACGCTAGATGAAGAGGTTGGTTTTTATTCGTATCCTCGGCATTAACATCAGCTTTCTGATCAAGCAACCACTTCACCATCTCAAGCTGACCTTTTCTTGCAGCAACATGGAGAGGCTGCCAACCAACTCCTTCAGTCAGTGCATCAATACGTACACCTTTTTTAAGCAATAGCTCAACTACATCTTTATGCCCACCAGCAGCTGCTCTATGGATTGCCTGATAGCCTTCTTTGTCAATCGCATCAATGCGAGCTCCATTATTTACAAGCAATTCTACTATATCTTCACGTCCGAGAGCTGCTGCATAATGTAAAGGCTGGTTATGCTTTTCCTCTCCTAAATCAACCTTAGCTCCATGCTCAATAAGCAATCTTACAAGCTTAATATTGCCAACTTGTGCTGCATGGTCTATCGGTCGCTTACCTGCAGAGTCACAGATAGAAACGTCAGCTCCTTGATTTAATAACTCCTTAGTTATCACCTCATTTTGTTCCTTGACAGCATGATGTAAAATTTGACCTAAAATTTGAGCTGAAGACAAGGAAATAACAGCTTTTGCTTCACTTAAAATAGAAAACACCAATGCGTCGGGCAATTTTAAGGTTGCAGTCATCGTTCTCATTGTTCTAAGCCTCTCTTCTGCCCATAGAACAAGAGCTAATAACTGCCTATAGTCTTTAGTTTCAGAGATGCTGCTTGTGTTTTGCGGCTGAGTTCTCAGATCAGATAGTTTTTGTAAAATCCACTCCCTTGCAGGTAACGTATTAAGCGTATAAATATCAAACCTTAAAACTTTAAAAATTATATACATAATTAAGCTGTTTTCTCTTGCCTGCACCGCCTTTAACAAATCATCGCTTAAATCTAGCTGATCACTTCTATGCACGTTAATTGTTTGGCCTGGTACCGTATTATTTACGGTTGTACCTAAAGAGCTGCTCCTAAGCTGGCCGCTTACCATCTCCAACATTCCTGTTATATCGCTCGTAACACTATTTTCTTCGGGGTGCTCCATAGCTTTACTAGAAAAGCACACCGTCATAGCAACAATACAACTGACTAAATTCAACCACTTTTTAATCATTAGCTCTTCCTCCAGCTATGTATCTTTTTGCATAGCTTAAAAAACGATTATAATAAATGAGCCCTCATAAGCAGCTACTATGGACTCGCCATACAATTGTTGACAGCAACAACGTGCATCTTTTTTTTTAAAAGAGCCTTTTTCATGAAACCAATCAACGTTCGACCTTTTTGAGCCTTAGCTGCATAATCTACAGTAAAGTGACCCATTGTCAAGACACAAAAATAAAATTATTTAAGAGTCATGCACATCTCCAAGGGCATAGCCCTTTTTTCAAAATCTGTTGAAATAAATCTGTTTTGTCGGTATCTAATGCTTGGGGGAGTGTGATAATTCAATGCTTGATGACAGTATTTTTCATTGTAAAAATCAATATCTTTACTGGTTTTTGGAGCTCGCCGATCAGCCTATTTGGGGGTTAAAATATAATACTAAAATAAAAGCTTTGAATTTTGGTTTCTGTTTGTATTAATATAGTAAGAGATACCGAGAAACCGAAAAACCAAGGAGATCACATGATTAAATACATTATTGGCCTTACAGTGCTTAGCTTGGCAGCTCAGCAAGCGGATGCTTTTACCACGAGAATTTGCAACAGATCAGGCCAAACGATATACGTCAAATTGAATCCAAGCCATCGCCCTTGTCCGTCAATTCTTGATTACGGCCATACATTGACAACTAACCAATATATAGACTTGCCGTGGGTAAAGTTTAAAACAAGACATGGTGGTTGCATGCTAGAAGCCATCAATGGGGCGATTGAAGTTAATGGGGAGAGTCTGCCAGCATATGCTATCCATAAGATGGGGGATTATAACCCTAACAGATGGGTAGAAACCATATTTATTGATAAGATGGGCGCTGACTCCTTTAAAGCAACCTTATATGGGGGAAGAGACGTAATAAAGTGTTCTTAACTCCACATACCGTATTTTATTTTCAAGGGGTAGCGCTTGCTGTCCCCTTAGAAGGCCTGTGCGCTACCCAAACTAAAGATTGAGCTTCGCAGTAGGTTTCCCTATAAAAACATATCGGCGCTGTGGTATTCTTGGGGGAGCGTGGTTAATGTAAGGGGGACTGCGTATGACGCTCAGGTATGGCACGGCACTCCTTGGTCTTACCAGCTTATGGTTCATGGCAGCTAAGCCCTACGAGGGATGCCGAGCGTTTATCGCAAAAGCTCCATTTCGTGCAGCGCATAGCCATATGTTTTTACTGAAAAAAAAAGATGGTTCCCAGTGGCTTATCAAGCAACGCAAAAAGAATATCTTAAGTGAGCAATTTCAATGTGTTACAGAGGTTATCGGGCACCGGATGGCGCAATTTTTAAATATTCCGTGCAACAGTGTTGAGCTTGTACCTTGGGATGCTTGTAGGCGCTATAAATATTTTAAAAACTACCCAGCAACGCTCCATTCACGTATGCCCGGTGCATCGGGCTGCGTTTATCGCCCGTCGATAAAACTTTACCAAGATTCAGGTTCCCGCTGCGCCAAAACACCCACGTGTGGTTTGCGGCTCCAAACTATCAAGGGTATGGCGAACCATCCTACCTTACCATTGATAGCGGCACTTGATACGTTTATGGCTGGAGCTGATCGCAGTTGTGGTAATATGCTCTATGATCGAGCAATGGACACTTTTTACGGCATCGATTTTAGTTGTGGCTTTAGTAAAAATTTAGCGAATGCGGCATTGCAAAATTTAAAACAGCTTGCTTATGATGGTACCATCTTTACCGATATCGAGCTTGCGGCGCTTAAAGCGTATCGTAATGCGCTTGAGCGCTTGGTTAATACCTATCCGCCAGAGGTCCTTTATGCTGCACTTAAGCAAGTTGCTTATAAAGCGGGTTTTTTTAGCACAAGGTTATTGAAATTATGGAAGCCTGAACTAAGGCGCCATTTAGCACGATGTAAAAAATCTATAGCCTCGAGCCATGCTTCAACGATTGCCCTCATAAATTACCTTAAGAAGATGCAGCGCTAATCTAGAAATGCAGAGGGTTTTCGCGAAAATTCTGTTAAACATGACCAAATTGGCGCAGAAAAATCCCTTTTTTCCAAGGCATCGAGAACTCCTCTCGCTTTGGCCGCTGCATCGTCGGGCGGGCGAGCATCAAGAAATTTCCTCAAATAACACTCTGCTTCATAAAGCGCGCCAGTCTTGTAAGAGCAGGCTGCTAAGCGCCAAAAAAGCATAGGCAGGTCCGGTTTGCCGCCCTCAACCTTATGATAAAGCGCCATCGCTTGAGGGTAAGATTGGGTGGTGAAGTAATACTCAGCAAGGCCGAGGACTATGATCGGATCCCGTGGATAGCGCGCATACAGCTGCTTAAAGGACCGCTCGGCAGCCTCTAACTGGCGATTAAATAAGTATGCATAAGCAAGATGGTATAAAAGGTCGTCAGTGGGACGGAGCTTGTATGCTCTCTCGTATGCTTCAGCCGCTTCATCATATTTTGCAAGATCGGTGCTTGCCTTGCCCCATGCGGCGAAACCCTCCGCTGTATCCATGTCGGCTTGCGTACAACACTGTTTAAAGTATAGGTGCGCCTGCTCGATATCATTTTGAAAAAGATAAACCTGGCCTAACTTAAAAAGGGCCTTGCCATAATGCTTACGAAGTGCGATTGCACGCTTGAGCGCCTTCTCTGCCGCACGATACTTTTTTTGAACGATGAAAAAGTTCGCTAAATTACTATACCCTTCAGCATGGTATGGGTGAATGCTGATCGCTGTCTGAAGCGCCATGATTGCTTCATCAACAAGGCCAAGCTTGCCATAAACGATTGCCAGGTTGTTCCAGGGGTCAGGGTAGGCGCGGTCAAGCGTGATAGCGCGCTCTAGGTGTTGGATTGCTTGCTGATGGTTGCCCTTTTCAATAAGGGTCACCGCATAGTTATTGTAAGCGCGTGCTTTGCTATCATCATCACGCGCTATGACGTCAAACCAAAATGCTTCAGCAGATTGCCAAACCCGTGCTCGCCGAGCTGCCAAAAAACCTCCTGATAAGAGCATTATGCAAAGAGCAAGCCAAAATGCCTGCTGTTCGTAGAGCTTGTATTGTAAGGCTACTAAGAGACGGGTAATAAACAAGGCTGCGCCAACAAGTGATGCGGCAAGCAATAAGCATATTCCCACGGAGGCCTCATAGGTCTTATAGTCAGCTACTAATTCAGCCGATGGAATAAGGCTTGCCCGAGGAAGTACCGCGATAAAAAACCACAAAAAGGCGAAAGCTACCAAACTTGTATGATTCTGGGCAATGATTCGCGCCAGCCAAAGAAAAAGAGCGCACAGGATAAGAAAAGCTCCGATACTATCAGCATGCCAAAAACCCTCGGAAAGCTTCCAGTTATAATCGGCACTCAACCCAAATGGCCAAATAAAAATCATTAAGTAGTGAATAATTACTTTAAATTGTGAGATAAAAAATGCATAAGGCGTAATGCTATCCATATGAGCATCAGTCAACATATTTCCCATATTGTTAGGCGGCTGGACCTTGCCGCGAATAAGCTGCCAAAAGAAAGCAGGCGTGAGCACATAACATAAGCATACGATCACCGTAATGCTAAAAAGGGCATGGAGCCAAAGCCTTTTTTTGAATGAGTGCCAGGAGCCCTCGGCTATAAAAAACCAGTCAGTGAGTATAAGGAGCAAGGGGGACACGATTGCAATTTCCTTGGTCCCTGTTGACAGAGCACCAATGGCCAAGAGCAGAAGAGCGAAAAGCGCCCTCGTGGAACAATTCTGAGCCCTTGTATATAAAATAAACAGAAGTTGAGCTAAAAGAATGCTCATGGCTGCGAGCCCCTCAAGCTGCCCTTGAATAACGTAACAGATTGTCTGTGTTTGCACAGGATGCAAAAGAAAGAGGCCCGCTGTCAAAAATGAAATAGGGTGCCGGTAGCGCTTAAAGAAACTTTCTTTTCTAACGCCGCCTAAGAGCATCGTTATAATGGCAAAAACAAGGGAGCCATTGATCAGGTGAATAATCAGATTGCCCAAGCGATAAATAAACGGCTTAAGCTGGTCTACCTGGTAATAGAGCGTATTGAGCCAGGCGCTTACCCAGCGTGAGTGCTCAAAAAAAAGGTCTGAAAGCTTACGCGAACGGATTTCGAAGAGCTTGACGATGTTCGGGCAATCATCAAAGACGAAGCCATAGAAAAGCGAAGAGTAGTATGTTGCGATCGTTGCGCCAATCAGAAGCATGAGCAAGCAAACACATTGCCACTTTGATAGCTGTGTATCGAGCGTAATCGGCTTCATGGCGAGGCCCTTGTTTGACCAATTGGTAAATTTGCCTTAGAATTGAGAGTGTAGCACGTTGTTTTAATAGTATCTACTCCTACGGTGCGAAATTGTGGCTATGTTAAATTTAGACATTATTCAAAGCATTGTAACGACGCTCCTTTTGTTAGGGGCCTATGCCGTATCTTCAACCCTGGCTGAGGCTGGCCAAGCATGGCTTGCATGGCGGATGGGCGACGATAGTGCTTTGCGCAACGGTTGGGGGAGTTTAAATCCTCTTAATCACGTGGACATTATCGGAGCGCTCACGGTTTCTCTCTTGGGGTTTGGCTGGGTGCGGCCGCTGCCCATGGATTCTGCGCCTTTGCGGTCGGCTTTCGGTAACGTGAGGTTAATTCTGGTATATTTGGCCCAGGCAATTATTAATATTATGCTTGCCTGTGGTGCTTTAACGATGCTTGTTCTTTGCTTTGGTGGCCGATCTCTTGCTTTTGCTTTTTCAATGTTTATAAGTAACCATGCGCCACTTAGCTCATTTGCTACCATGTATCCCGATCATTCGTCTTTCGCGATTGTTTCAGGGCTTTTTCTTATCGCACTTGTTACCTATAGTACATTTATTGCTTCGATTGGCTTGATTGCTCATGGCTTTCGTTATGTTATGATGTGGCTTCGGACGCGTGAGAAGCCGTTTCTTGCAACACATATCCATGATGAAAATGTACTTTGGGTCAGCGTATTTATTTTGCTGATATTTTTTACACCTCCCCTGAGAGCGTTTCTGTTTCAGGTTATTGCCAGAAGCGTTATGGTAGTAGGACATATGGTAGGTAAAGTTTAATGGAACGTATAATCAGCAAGCTTCTCGCGGGTACGGTTGCCGTTCTCCCCCAGGAAGACCTTGCCAAAAAGCTCGCATCGCAACGAAAGCTCAAAATTAAGTTTGGGATTGATCCAACATCGCCCGATTTACATCTGGGCCATACGGTCGTTTTGTCAAAGTTGCGGGAGTTTCAGGACCTTGGTCATGAAGTTATTTTATTAATTGGTGATTTTACAGCACGCATCGGCGATCCAACCGGTCGCTCAAAGACACGGCCGCCCCTGAGTGATGAGCAGATAGTCCATAATTTTAGGACGTACCTTGAGCAGGTTGCTAAGATTCTCGATCTTAATGCGATCACCGTGCGCTATAATAATGAGTGGCTTGGGTCGCTAACCAGCAAAGAGTGGCTTGCCCTCTGTGCGCAGGTTACGCTTGCCCGCCTGATTGAGCGCGAAGACTTTGCTCAACGGATACAGACGCATCAGCCTATCGGCTTTCATGAGCTGACGTATCCTCTCCTCCAAGGCTACGATTCGGTCGCGCTGCGCGCCGATGTTGAGTTGGGGGGGACCGATCAGACTTTTAATCTAATTATGGGCCGCTTCTTGCAAGAGCATTATGGGCAAGAGCCGCAAGTGATTATGACGATGCCGCTTTTGCCAGGCCTTGATGGCGCAATTAAGATGTCTAAGTCTCTGGGCAACGCAATAGGGATAACCGAGCCCGCTAATGATGTTTATGGGAAGCTGATGTCTATATCAGATGAGCTTATGTGGGTATATTACGAAATCTTACTCCAGCTTCCTAAAGCTGAAGTTCAATTGCTCAAGGAACGTGTGCAGCAAGGCTCCGAGCATCCTATGTCGCTCAAGAAAGCTTTAGCGCAGGCTATTACGAGTAAGTTTTGGGGCAGGTCCGAAGCAGATCAGGCTCAGGCAGCTTTTGAGCACCTCTTTCAAAAGCGCGATTTTGACTATGCTCAGGCAATTGACAAGGGAGCCTTTGCAAGCGCTGTTTGGATCATTGACTTGCTTAAGCAACTTGGCGCTGTTAGTTCCTCAGCCGAGGCACGCCGTCTTATCAAAGAGGGTGCGGTGAGCATCAATAGCGATAAAGTGATCGATTTTAAAGCGTGCGTAACGCTTAATAGCGGCGATCATATAAAGGTTGGGAAGCATCGATTCTACCGCGTAACGTGACCAAGCGGTTAATTAAAATCAGAGTTGTCACTAAAATTTTCAAATAATGCTCTCATTGCTCTTACCTGACTTTTAATGTCCTTTCTTATCTTAATTAGTAATGGCAAGCAATAATCAATATTTGTCTATTTCAACCCATTCTTAATATTTTTGCCTATAAGAAAATACTTCTAGGTTGGTTATTGTTTTTACCATAAGTCTTTGGGTAGACTCATGGTAGATAGGTGAAATGGGGACACTTCGCAGGGGACAAAGGGGGTAGGGCACCATGAAGATGCTGAGCAAGCAGAAGCACGAGTCAATTCCGGAGAGGCTTCCAATTGTACCGACAATGGACGTGGTTGTTTTTCCCAATATGATCGTTCCATTGTTGGTACTTGATGAGCGTATTATTCGAGGAATCAATAAAGCATCGCAGAATGAGTCTAAGCTTGTTTTTCTGCTTGCTTCAAAAAAGCAAATTCTCAATCCGCAAGGGGTTATTGGTACTAAAGATCTCTACGATATTGGTACGATTGGCTCGATCATGCGGCTTATTAAGCTCCCTGAAGGTGGCGTAAAAATTCTCGTACAAGGCGTTTGTAAAGCGCGTGTATTAGATATCGTGGCTGATGAGGAAATTCTGAGCGCCCACGGCGAGCCGCTGACACTTGAGCCGGATGAGCCTATGCGGTTGGGGCAGCAAATTAAAGAGATCAAGCTGGTAGCGGAAAAAATGTCGTCTTCCGGGCAATCCTTAAGCCCCGACTTTTACCTTATTCTTTCAAAAATGCATGATCCAGAAAAAATTGCCGACTTTATATTTTCGCATCTTACGCTGAGCGTTGAACAGGCGCAGCGATTGCTCGAGACGCAAACCCACGGTGAATTTTTGGCGGGATTGTATGAGCATTTGGTGCGCGAAGTAGAGGTCTCCGAGGTACAAGAGCGTGTTAAGATACGTGCCCGTGAAGCGATGAATAAGTCGCAGAAAGAATTTTATTTGCGCGAGCAGCTCAAAGCAATTAAAAAAGAGCTGGGTGAAGATGATCTTGATGAAATAGAGCGCATGCGCTTGAAGACTACGGAAATACAGCTTACCGAGGAGGCGCGCACTGAAGTAACGCGACAAATAAACCGCCTGGAAAAAACGTCTCCTGATTCAATGGAAGCCTCGGTGATACGGACCTACATTGAGTGGGCGCTTGCGCTTCCCTGGCAAAAAGAGACGCGGGATAACCTTGATCTTGCGCAAGCGCGCGAAGTGCTCGATCATGACCATTACGGACTCAACGATATCAAAGAGCGCATTTTAGACTTTATTTCGGTTAGGACGCTTAAGCAGGACGGTTATACGCCGATTTTATGCTTTGTTGGGCCACCGGGAACCGGGAAAACATCTTTAGGTAAATCAATTGCACGCAGTTTAGGTCGGTCCTATTTCAGGGTCTCGTTGGGTGGTGTTAAAGATGAAGCAGAAATCCGCGGGCATCGACGTACCTACGTCGGTGCAATGCCTGGGCGCTTTATCCAAGGCATTCGAAAAGCCGGTTCGTGTAATCCCGTTATTATTATTGATGAGCTTGATAAGATCGGCGCAGATTTTCGTGGAGACCCGGCAGCAGCAATGCTTGAGGTCCTTGATCCACAGCAGAATAAGACATTTTACGATAATTACCTGGGCGTCTCGTTTGATTTTTCTAAAGCGATCTTCATAGCGACAGCAAATACACTCGAGTCAATCTCTGAGCCGCTTAGAGATCGCATGGAGATTATTCAATTGTCTGGATATACCGTCCAAGAAAAAAAATCGATCGCCGAGCGCCATTTAATAAAGCGGGCACTTGATCAAACAGGGCTTGCCGAGCAGCCTATTACGTTCCCGGCCACCGTGATAGAGCATATTATTACGTACTATACGCGTGAAGCTGGTGTGCGGGAACTTGAACGCCTTATTAAAAAGCTTTGCTGCAAAGCAGCGCGAGCCTTAGTAGAGGGTGGCGAAAGTACGGTCTTTATGCCTGAAAACATTAAGCAGTTCCTGGGGCCACAAAAGTTCCCCGAGGATGATAATGATAAAGAAAATCATGTTGGCGTTACCAATGGGCTAGCCTGGACGGCTTTTGGTGGAGAGCTTGTCAAAGTTGAAGCTGTTGTTGTTCCTGGCAAGGGAAAGCTGATTTTGACGGGCCAACTGGGTAACGTTATGCGGGAGTCTGCTCAAGCAGCATTGAGTTATATTCGCACCCGCGCCGAAGAGTTTGGCCTCGACTCGCGAATGTTTACCAATTGTGATATTCATTTGCATGTTCCTGCTGGGGGGGTGCCAAAAGATGGGCCATCAGCAGGTATTACGATGTTGGCATCAATACTGTCCGCGCTAACCCAGCGGCCTATTAATGCTGATTACGCGATGACAGGAGAGCTAAATCTACGCGGCAATGTTATGCCTATTGGTGGGGTTAAGGAAAAACTGCTGGTCGCCAAGCGAAATCACATCCAGCATGTTATATTACCCTGTAAAAATCAGCATGACATGGTCGGGCTTGAAGAGCTTACCCAGGATATGCATTTAATTTGGGTTAATCATGCTGATGAAGTGATCCATCACGTTCTTATGCCTCAGCAGCATATCGAAAAAAAAAATATGCATTAACGGAGCATAAAGAGGGGGCGCCATGCTAGGTGCCCCTTAAGTGAATGTGCTTTTTGCTAGGTGAAGTAATTATCGTGGCCATCCTTTCTTATGATTAAAAAAAAAGGTTTCTTCAAGCTCTTCATCTAAAAAATGCGCATAAATATCACCATAAGTCACTATAGGTGGTCGCTGGAATGAGCCAGCGGTAGCATTATGAGCAGTCGGTGATGGCGCTATGGTTTCAACGACTAAGCTTGTTGCTTTTGATTTAATCATTGCTTGGACGAATGAATCGAGCCTAATGTGAGCAGCGGCCTGTTCTTCTTGGTTAAGTTTCTGGAGCACACGCCATAACTGGTCAACCACAGCTGTTGCCTTGGTTTTTGCTGAGTGGCGCGTCGTCTCGTCCATCAATTCTTGCAAGCGCTGTAGGGCAGACGTGCGCTCAGTTTCATCAAAGCTATGAATTGTCGCCCATAAGGTATTCGCGAGCGTTTCGCCGTTATTTGTTGTGCTGTAGGTGTTGAAATTATCGAATAATTCTCGATAGCGGTGTCCCGTGGCTTGATAGGAATTTGTTTGTGTCAGCTGCTCTTTGTAGTGCTTGAGTTCTTCTTGGTTATTTGAAATTCTGTCGATCAGGTCGCGATGTTGGCTAATTGCCGCAAGAGCATCCTGCCAGAGGTGAAAAAGGTATAAGTTCTCGGGGCGCACCTCAAACTCGGTGTCAAGCGGGCTTCTATAGAGCGAAACCCAGCGTTCGTTGCTATGGTTGCGATCAGGAGATGGACTCGAACCTGGCTCAACGATTGCTAAAACAACGCGATTGTTGGTATGGGTTGGGCTACCCCATTCTGAATCGATAAACGTGGTGCTATAGTGTCCAAGTGCTGCGATAGGCAATACCTGCAAATGCATCTCATCGGCGCATTTGCGGATCGCTGCCTGAAAAAAGCTTTCAAAAATTATTTGCCGACCACCAAGAACCCACAGAAGCCCTGCGGCAGGCTTATTATGGCGCTTTACGATAAAATAGCTTTCAGTTTGGGGATCATAAACAAAAATGTCGACGCACGATATAGGCAAATTTTCAACTATTTGCTGATAGAGCTCACGAGGTAATTCAGCCTTTTCCTCGCGGGCTTTTTTTTGGTCAGAAATATCATCATAAAAAGCAAAGTGATTGCTGGAATCAGGAGAGCTGCTTATGCTTTTTTTTGGGTCAGGGTCTTGCATGGCGGCAATACTGTTGAACATGAGCAGCACAATAGATAGTCGATATATAGGTGCCATAAGCAACTCCTTTACAAAATAGTGAACATATCATAGATTATTTTTCTAAAGAAAATAATAAACTACGGCATTGAATCGCTCTATTGTAAACTAAGTTTTTATGCAAGACAAGCTGATGCGCGCAGTATGATTGCGTTGATTTATATTTCAAGTGCGCAATCAATCAGCGATAATGGCTATCAAGCAAAGCCACTTTATTTTGAAGCAACGACTGATGCGCAATTTTATAGCCATCATGGGTTAGAAGCTCTTGGACTCACAGCATTTACGATAAAGCCGGCATTGCATGAGGTCAATGAGTTTCGTTACCCAAATACTTTATCGCAACATTGACCGCAAGAGCCCCGTAGCAATAAAAGCAGCATCTTCGGAGCGTAAAATTGAGGGCGTTAAAGCGACAAAAGAAAAATGTAACTCTTTAAGCATGCTCTTCTCGTCGACGGTTAAATCGCCTTCAGGTCCGACCATACACCTAAGACTAGGTGGCGGCGATTTTTCAATTAACGCTATCATGTCACGAGCATGCATCCCGACGGGGTCAAAGAATAACGCCGGCTCGGTAAAACTTCGAGAGCGTAAAGATTCAAAAGTGGCAACTGGCTTGATTTCGGGCAATACAAACTGCTTAGACTGTTCGGCAGCAGCAATCATGATGCGATGAATACGCTCATGCTCCTTGGGTGAAAGAGCTCTTCGGTGAACTTTTCGTGTTACAAAGGGCTCGATTGATGTTGCTCCTAAAACGGTTAAGCCAGCAATTGCTTTTTCAAATGCATCGCGTTCAAGCAATGGCAAAAGCCAATGAATCTGGGGCAATAATGCCTTGTTGTGCTCAACGTGAATAAGAGAACCTTCTATAGCCTGCTTCGAAATATTAGTTATCGTAAAGGCAGTATGATTCTTTTTATCAAAAATAATTACTTCGTCGCCCCGCTCGGCACGCAATACGTGTGTTAAACGCTTTACCAGGGCATGCTCGGTTACCGTGATGTGACGTCCTACAATAAGCTGGCTTAATTCCTGATCGCTAAAAAGTGAAAAAATATGGCTCTGTGATGCGATGAGCTTATTAGAGCTCTTCATGTAAGGAGCCAGTCTCTTGATCAACCTGGCTGCTCATCATGTTTGAAAAATCAGACATATGAGTGCGCAGCCAGGCGGCTAACTTAATTGCGCCTGGTACTGAAGCAATCAGACTGAGGAGCTGCTGGACATAAAGCTCAAACGCGCTTGGATCCTCATACGTAATTGCATCGAAGACCTCTTCGGGCACCTGGTCAAAAATCTCATCAAGCCTATTAATAGCTGCTTGCTCTTCTTCAGTGAGCTCATCCCAAAGGTCGTCTTGTTGCTCCTGATTGTTATGTGGTGCAATAAGTTGCTCGCTTGCAGGCGCTTGCGCGGCCATAAGAAAAAAACTGCAAAGTATAATAAAGTGGTGGATTTTCATAAATTCTTCTCGTCATAAATAGTGAATAATTAAGCTGTTTGCTTGTTATTTTTTTATTTAATAAGCGACCACAGTGTATCATGCATCCGCGCTTTACGCAAGAGCGCTTTTGGTAGCGGGCGCTGGCTGATCGAGCGATTTTTCGAAGCGCACAAATTTGTCATCGCGCCAATATTCATGAAAGCCGATTTTGTGATAAAACTTAATGGCAGACTCATTGTCAGTGCGCGTAATGAGCTGGACGAGGTGGAGCCCCATCTTTTTCATAGCAATCAGGGCAAACTCCATGAGCTTTTCAGCATATCCTTGCCCGCGGTATTTTTTATCAAGAACGATAAACCGTAGTCTGCCCTTGTAAAAGTTTTCTTTGTGATAAGCAACAAAGCCAATAACCTTGCCCTCGACACAATAAACAGCTATTTGGGTTTCTTCACTGCTTTCTCCGCTGCGATGGCCTTTTGCCAAAAATTTTTCTGCCGAAAAAGGCAAATCTTCAGGGACTAACCAGTACCAATTATCTTGAAAAAGCTTAAGGCACGCTTCCCGATCTCGTTCGGAGCTATATATTGCTATACCGTCACAGGTGCGCTGGCTTCGGAAATGCCAATAACTTAATCCAATCAGTATAAGCGCAGAGAGAAGTAAACTACTTACAGCATAACGGTTTATTTTCATGTGAGCCCTTTCAGGGTGCGGGTGGCCACGAAAAATTTTTATACTCGATCTTGCGCAACAATAATCCCTCAGGCTTTGCGGTAGGAAATTGTTGCCGAGGATCACATTCAGCAAGGGCGTTGATTAAGTCGTTAGGTGATCGCTCTGCACGGCTAGCACAGTCAAGCGCTGCGCCAACAAGGCGCCGAATCATATAGCGGCCAAAGCCCGGACCTTGCACAACAATACGATAGGTTTTAAATTTTTTTAGGTAATCGAGCTTAATCGAGTCAATCGTCCTTATCGTTTCTTGTTCATCGCCCGTGCAAAATGACCGAAAATCATGAGTGCCCGTAAATACCCACAAGCTTTCTTGTAGCTTATCAAAATTAACCGGCTTATGCCATATGGCGCCATACCGTGCTATGAATGGCAACGGCCTCTCAAGAAAAAAATGGTAATAGTAGGTTTTTTGAATAACCTGTGCTAATGGATTAAAGTCGGCAGAGCTTAAGCACAATGCGCGTATATGTATATCGTGTGGTAACCGAGCATTCCATGCAGTACGGATGACCTTTGGCTCAAGATCGAGATTGGTAGTGACCCGAACAACTTGGCCAAGCGCATGAACCCCCGCATCAGTGCGCGAGGCGCCACGAAGTGCCACTTCCTGGCTAAACGCTTTGATAAACGAAGATTGTAATGTTCCTGCAACCGTGTTATCGTGAGTTTGCTGTTGCCAGCCATGGTATGCCGTGCCATCATAAGCAACCAATGCTCTATAATTCACGCGGTATTCCTCTGCTTATAATTTTTGCGAGGGTTATTTAATGATAAGCTTTGAAGTATTGGCGATCACCTTATGTTCTCGTATGTCGTTGACTTACCTCAAAACCCTGCGCTAAGATTGAATCCAGTTGTGCCAATGAAGCAAACAAAATATTAACATTTTTACCAAGGAGAGTATATGAAAATAACACTATTAACGCTTGCTTTGCTCGGCGTGTTGCAGGTGATTGCTGATCCCGAGAGGCCAGCCTCTGACGATGACATTACCAAACAGCCACGGGCAAAACAAGAAGCAATTTTATACCAGAAAGCACACGAAGAAGAACAGTGGCTCAGAAGAGCAGGTGAGCAAAATCATTATTACCTTGAAAGCCTCATAGAACTAGGATGGGCATTAGGTGCTCTCGGCATGCTCAAGTATCTTCCCGTTGCCGCAGAAGTTGTTGCTGCTGCCAAGCCTAATGAGGGCAAGCCAGATGTAGTGGTGGCCGCTAAAGCTGGCAATAAAGCGAGAAATATAGGCACGTACGTTATAGGATCGCTGGCCCTTTCAACAATGATATGGGCTTTGTATAAATTATATCGTGACCACTCAAGTGATAGCTGTTATCGAGATAAACTTGAAAAACTCGATGAGCGGTATAGGTTCTTGCAACAACACATTGAGTATATCTCAGGGTTGCAAATAGAACCAGCTGCTTAACCTTTACGTGTAAAGAATGCTCTAAAGAAGATGGGCCTTGGTCCGTCTTCTTTTTTTGAGCAGCTCGTGCACAGGGCAAAACATTTTCTCCGACGAAAGAAAAAAAGTATTCTATGCTTGATGAGCGCTTTCTTTTTGATTGCGTAAAATTTATTAGGAGTGTTTATTAAGTTTTGCTATTCTCTTTTTTAAGCATCTATTACTTTAACCAAAACTCAAGGAGAGGAGTTTCGATGAATAAGTTATGTGCCTTATTACTTTTTGCCGCGTCAGGGGTGCAGGCGGCAAGGCTAACGAACATTCCCGTGGCGCGATCAGTGCAGTGTGTTAAGATGGACGACAATGACATGCAAGCTATGGGATACGGTGCTGACTATGCCAATTTGCCGCCTATTCAACAAGCGCTGGTCAGAGCTTATCGGGACCAGGCAAGTCAAACAAAAGCACTCGAGGAGCTTAAACAAGCGTATGTTGTTAAGCGGGGTGAAACGAGTCATCCCAAGGTTGAGAGCGTATTGCAGCTCTTTATAGCAACCGTGCTGGCATCGCACCTACTTGAGGCATCTCAATATAATCTTTTATCGAGAATCAAAAACGAGCGCGCTCATAAGTTTACGCGGTACTTTTATTATGTCTTAGATGCTGCAGCATTTGCTGCGGCGGCCCGCGCGCTGTTTAATCTTGCCTGGAACGCCGTGCTTGATCGTGGCGAGCAAGCAGCGATTAGCGAGAAGGAAGAGTATTTGAAATTTCTTGCAAAATCTATTGCTGAAACTGAAGCGATAGCAGCAGTACACGACCAATCGGTTCAGAATTAAACAAGTCAATTGAAGGCAGATAGAAATTCTGCCTTCTTTTTCGTATTCTCTAGGGGGCAGACCGATGTGTTTTTGCGCAAGCGTTAGTTTTGCTACGGCGAGCGGCCTTTTCCTGATTGGCGCTGCTGCCCAGTATCAAGCGCAGTCGGCACCGCAACGCTTACTCGCCATGACGCCATCCTTTTTTGCGCTCCAACAAATTGCTGAAGGCTTTGTCTGGATGGGGCTTTCGTATGGGTATTTTGCGAGCTGGTATATGGTTGGGGCGTATACTTTTCTGTTTTTTGCTTTTGGCTTATGGCCTGCCTGGGTACCTTATGTGACACTTTCGTTTGAAGGCGAGCATGGGCGCCAGCGAATTTTGCGCGCTCTCTGTGTTATTGGTGCTGCCTTGGCAGTTAGCCTTATAAGCGCACTCATCTATTTTGGCGCAACAGCTTCACTTCAAGGCCGCCACATTGCCTATGCGCTTTCTCTTGCGCAAACCGAGATGCTGACGCGGCTGCTGTTGCCCATATACGTAGCAGTAACGGTTGGCTCGCTTCTTGTCTCATCGCATCGCTCGCTCCAGCTGCTTGGCGCATTGATCGCCAGTGCGCTTCTTGTGAGCTTTACGTTTGAACGAATGTTCTTTATCTCTATCTGGTGCTTTTTCGCCGCCGTGATAAGCGCTTTTATTTTTGGTATTATTATTCTGCAAAATAAGGCGCAGAAGTAGTTATTTACGAAGAGCCGCGCGGAGAATTTTTTTGCGTAGCCTAATATGATGTGGCGTGACCTCGATAAGTTCATCAGGCATGATCCACTCCATGCAAAGTTCCAAATCCATGACACGGGGTGGCTCGAGCTTGACCAAATCTTCGGATCCAGCTGCCCGCATATTGGTCAATTTCTTGAGCTTGCAGGGATTGACATCCATATCACCTTCACGGCTATTTTCGCCTATAATCATGCCTTCGTAAATTTTGTCGGTAGGCTTGACAAAAAGAACTCCGCGCTCCTGCAATGTTTCGAGAGCAAAAGAGGTAGCTGCGCCATTTTCCATCGATACGAGTGCGCCTTTGGTGCGTAATTGGATGTCGCCTTTATACGGTTGGTAGCCGGCAAAGCTAAAGGTAGCAATACCTGTACCACGCGTATCGGTTAGAAACTGGTTCCTAAAGCCCAGTAACCCCCGTGATGGTATTTCAAATTCTAGGCGGACGCGTTTATTGCCATAATGTGCCAAATTTTTCAACTCAGCTTTTTTGCGGCCAAGCGATTCTATAACGACTCCCTGATAGTCCTCGGGAATATCAATAACCAGGTGCTCCATGGGTTCATGACGCGTGCCGTTAATTGTTTGGTAAATGACTTCAGGAGCGGAAACTTGAAGCTCAAAGCCTTCACGACGCATATTTTCAATAAGGATGCTCAAGTGTAGTTGGCCGCGTCCCGATGCCTTAAAAACGTCGGGAGACTGAGTAGGTTCTACGCGCAATGCTACGTTTACCTTAAGCTCCTTTTCAAGGCGTTCACGGATTTGTCGTGATGTTAATAACTTGCCATCCTGGCCATTAAAAGGGGAGTCGTTAACCGAGATGTAGAGGGCCATTGTTGGCTCGTCAACCTTAACATAGGGATGCGGGAGCGGGTTGCCAACGTCACAAAGCGTTGAGCCTATGCTTACCGGCTCGCTAAATCCCGTAACGGCGATGATATCGCCAAATTGAGCTTCTGCGCACTCGACGCGCTCAAGGCCATAAAATTTATAAATTTTGGTAACACGCATCGGCTTGCTGATATACGAATCCTTGCAGCATATAAATGATTGGCCCACCTTGATCGTACCGCTAAATACGCGGCCAATCGCTATGGCACCTAAAAAGTCTGAATGGTCAAGATTGGTGACCAACATCTGGAGGCCCTGCTCTTTTTCGATTGGCGCAGGCACGGTGTCAATAATCGCGTCAAACAGGGGCTTGAGCGAGTCAGATGGTACCGCAGCATTGGTGGTAGCAAACCCGTGGCGCGAAGAACCGTACAATAAAGGAAAGGCAAGCTGGCTTTCCGAAATCGCCAAGTCCAAGAAGAGGTCATGAATCTGGCTTTCGGTGCGCTCAAGGTCAGCATCTTTACGGTCAATTTTATTAATAAAAACGATTGGCTTTAAATTGAGCTGAAGGGCTTTGTGCAAAACAAAACGAGTGCCGGGAAGCACGCCTTCGGCAGCATCAACCAACAGGAGAAATCCCTCAACCATCTGGAGCGTACGTTCAACTTCGCCCCCAAAATCGCTATGGCCGGGCGTGTCCACAATGTTGATCGTATATCCCTCGTAAAGAATTCCGGTGTTTTTTGCTAAAATGGTAATACCGCGCTCACGCTCAAGAGCATTGCTATCCATAACGCGCTCGCCAGCTTCGGCGCCAATGGTGCCCGACTGGCGTAAAAGTTTATCCACGAGCGTTGTCTTGCCATGGTCAACGTGGGCAATAATAGCTATATTACGTAGTTTATCTCGTTGCTGTGCAACCATAGATCTTATCTTCCTAGAGAATTTGTAAAAAGAAAAGAGAATGTTAATTTATTTCTAATATAGCATGTGTCTGAACTGATGTCTAGAGCGGCTTAGGAGAAACCATATTCTCATAGAGCGCATTCTTTCGGCAACCAGATGCTTGGAGAGAGACCTCGTCTCTCTCCGCATGACCTAAATTTGAACAGAAGAGAAGGGCAACAGCGCCATAACGCGTGCCTTTTTAATTTGTCCAGCGAGGTCTCGCTGATGTCGCGCGCAGTTACCTGAGATGCGCGAAGGCAATATCTTGCAACGTTCCGTCATGAAGCTCTTTAAGAGCGTGGCATTTTTGTAATCAAGTGTTGCTGCTTGGGCATCGCTGCTGCAAAATCTGCACTGCTTGCCGGTAAAGAGCGAGCTGCGGCGAGCTTTTTTTCGTAAGAGCCTTGAGCTTACTTTCAATTTAGCTTTGCGTGCCATAATTAAGCTTCCTCACTTTCCATCATCTCATCGGTTTCATCGATTGCCTGAATATCTGCCTGCTGTTCCTTAAAGTCGCGCTTGGCTGGCCCGCGAGCATTAAGCAGGCCTGTCATTTTGCTTTCTTTTAGAAAGGTTTCGACATCTCGGGAAGGCGCTTCCTCAAGTGATTCAGGTCGGTGGTATGACAGAGATGAGCGTGCGCCAAGTCTAGTATTCATGTGGCGCATGACAAGCTCGTTATACTTGACCGACATGAGCGTATCCATCGCATCCAAAAGGCTTTTCGATTTCTCTGCATCAGAAATTTCAAAGCGCGTCAAAAAATAAACGCCGTAATCATTGGTGCGTACAGGGTAAGCCAGACGGTATTTGCCCCAACGCTCAAACGAAAGAAGCGATGCTTTGTGTTCCGCCAAGAGCTTTTCAAAGCTCCCTTCGAGCGCAGCCGCTTCGTCGGCCGTGATCTCAGGTACGGTCATAAAAAGAGTTTCGTAACGTATCATAGTATCCTCTACTAAGCGGTAGTGTATAACACTATGCGGCTTGCTCATGCAAGCCGCATTTAGTAGTGTTTTCTTTTTTTACTCAACAAATCCTTGGTGCCGTTCAATGACGCGGCCAATGATTCTGAAATGGTCTTTGGCGCGCACGAGTGCAATAGGGGATTGCTTATAGTTGACCGATTCAAGCACAATAAAATCATCGGTAAATGTAACTTTCATGATGCCCTTCATCGGCGTATCATTGCCGTACTCAACAGCAGCTATATCTCCTGAGCGTGTCCAAACCTCAGGCGAGACAATGAGCAGATCGCCTTTTTCGAAAGTAGGCGCTAGCAGGTTATTGTTCAGTATAAGTCCGAACATACCCGGGTCTGTCCGGTTTATCATCGGGACAAACATATCTTTGCAGCCAGTGGTAACTTGCATCAGCTGGTTATTGTAAGGCGATGGGTGTGATGGGATATCGCCAAGCACGGGCACGATCTGTACTTGAACCTGAACATCAGATTTTTCAGGCATCTTAACATTGCTGGTAACTTGGTCGGTTCTTTGCCGGTGCTGCGCAAAAAGCTCAATAGGCCCTATTTCAAATGCACTTGCCAGCTTGCGCAAGGAATCCTCATTCCAACGACGCGTGCCATTCTTAATGTGCGTCAGATAACTTTCAGACATGCCGGTTTTTTCAGCCAAGATCTTAGTCGTCCATCCCTTTTCGCGCAAAAGCTCTTTTACGCGCAACGCTGTTGATGACGCTGACATTGTAAACTCCTTTTGTATGTTTTATTAAAATATGATAGTATGGTTATCACCGCGTATTTCTAATTGTACTCAAACTCCAATTCTTGTCAAATGGAAAACTGCATTTTATGATAACGATTAGACGGAAAGCGGATTTTAGGAAAAATTTTTACGAAGAGTCCGCCTGGTCGGAGAACAGGGTTGTTTGTGGTATTGATGAGGTTGGCCGTGGTTGTCTGGCTGGCCCGGTGGTGACCGCAGCTGTTATCCTCAAAGCTGGCAAAAAATCGCGCCTGATAAAAGATTCAAAAGAGCTGGTGCCTGCTGATCGCTTGCGTGCCTATGAGTGGATTAAGCGCAACGGTTCGTATGCCTTGGGCATTGCGCATCCACGTATTATTGATCAAAGAAATATTTACCAAGCAACGCTTATTGCCATGAAAAGAGCAGTTATGCAGCTGCTTGCTACGGGCGTGCAAAAACCCCGCTACATTCTTGTTGACGCGATGCCGTTGAGTATCGATTTTTTAGCGACCGATATTGTGGCATTTCCATTTGGTGAAAGCAAGTCGATTTCTATTTCTGCGGCTTCTATTGTTGCTAAAGTTACGCGCGACAAGCTTATGGAGCAGCTGAATGGGTCTTTCCCTGGGTACGCGTTTGATCAGCACAAGGGGTATTGTACGGCGCTCCATCGCCAAAAGTTACATGAGCACACGGCAAGCCTTATTCATCGCAAGACTTTTATCGACCATTTTGACAAGTTTGAAGACAAAGAGATTGATGAACCTCAGGTAAGCGGGAATAATAATGACCAAGCACGTATTTGGTGAAATTGTTGAAAGTTCTTTGTCGGGCTGGAAAGTCCATTGCTGGCAATGGGATGTTATGCCGCCCTTTGGATCTTTGCTGGTGATTAATGAAGGACAGTCGACGCTCTTTGGGGTGGTAGCGCATGTGCAGACGGGCTCGATTGATCAGGGTCGCTATCCATTTCCCTACCAAAAAACGCACGAAGAGCTTAAGAAGGAGCAGCCGCAAATTTTTGCTCTTTTGCAGACACATATCTCATGTGTCACCTTAGGGTATCAGGAACAGGATGTACTCTACTACCAGTTGCCTTCATTCCCGCCCAAAATTCATGCTTTTGTCCGCCAGGCAACGAGTCGTGAGATGCGCGATTTTTTTGCGGAGCCCTTTTATGTGCACTTGCTGTGTAATACCCAAGGGTTGTTTTCCCTCGATGAATTGCTGCTCGCCATGCTTAAGCAGCTTGGCAACGATCATCTTTTGACGCCCGCGTATCTTGAGAATTTTGTGAGTATGTTATCGGTAATATCCGGTAACGATTATCGGAAATTTAAGCTGTTTCTTCAGCGCATGGAAAAGCTCATGGCGCATTGCGCGCGTAATGAGTTGCCACACGTAGAATTCTAGTGGATGCTCTCTCAAGCAATCGCTTCTTGTTTATTAAATACGATGCACAAGATATTTTTGAGGAAATCGCCGCATATGGTAGCTAGACATAGGCGAAGAGATACCCGGGCTTACGCCGCCGCGAGAATTAACCAGTTGGCACTTCTTTCACCACATCGCGAGCGGCTTTATCGTCGCGTAAGCCTTTGTAACGGGGAACGCGTAGCCTGCTCGCGTTGGTCCACTGAGCAAACTGTACTTCGATTACAAGCTGGGGTTTAACCCAATGAACACCGGCGGTTGAAAGTGTATAGTTATCAAATGGGCAAATCTTGGTTTGTAATGCGCGTAACTTTTTCCCTAAAAGCTCTAAAGCTATATGATCAAATCCAGTCCCCACTTTGCCGGCATAAAGCAGCTTTTTTCCTTCATAGTAGCCGACGAGGAGAGCGCCAAAATCAGTGCGTGATCCCTTTGGATCGGTATACCCTGCAACGACAAACTCTTGTTTCATGATGCACTTAAACTTAAGCCAGTCGCGTGAGCGTATGCTCACGTAGGTGCTTCCTGAGCGCTTTGCGATAAGTCCCTCCCAATGCAATTTACATGCCTGCTGAAAATATTTTACGCCGTCAGGTGAGCGGTGCTGGGTATAGATCAAGATTTGGTTATAATCGAGCAATTTGTGTAACAACTGTTTTCTTGCTAATAAAGGGAGATCGCGCACATCGTAACCACCGACGTACATGATATCAAAAATAGCATAGCCTATTGGGATACGCTTTTCTCGTCTTGCAATAGCAGCGATGTCTTGCAAGTTTATACGCGATTGAAGCAGTTCAAAGCTTGAGAGGCCACCCTTAAGCGCGATAATTTCACCGTCGATAATAAAATCGTCAGCTTTTTGTTGCTCAAGCGCCGTGACCAATTCGGGATATTCGAGATTTATGCTCTTTTGCGTGCGCGACATAAGCATGACTTTGCCATTTTTTTTAATGGCTTGGCAGCGCTCGCCATCGAACTTATGCTCATAGATCCAGTCTTTGCTTGAAAAATAGTCTTTTGTTAAGGTCGCCAGCATCGGCTCAATAAAAGAGGGCTGCGCAATATGCTTGCGCTTTTCGAGGATTGCCTCAGGAATGCCCGCAAAAAGATCATTTTTTTTCATTGGGCCCTTTCGATCTTGCTTATAATAGTATTACCGTACCCGATCAAGTAACCGAGGAGCAAGGGTCACGTCGCAAGTTCTTCAGGGGAGAAAGAGCGGGCGAGCTTTCCAAGTGCTTAAAAAAAGAGTAAGCTACGAGATAAAGATATTAACTGAGGAATATTATGCTGTATGGTTTATTGTTAACGCTTTTTATTTTTGTGTGCTTTTCCCTTATTTTGCTTGTTCTCGTCCAGAAGGGCAAGGGAAGCATGGGGCTTGGGACGATGGGTGGTGGCACCCAGATGCTTTTTGGCGGCTCGGGCGGCCAAGACCTTTTTCAGAAAATTACTTGGGCCTTGGGAGCTCTTTTTATGGGGGGTTCGCTTGCGCTCGGTCTTATGAAGTCATCAACCTTGCATGATGTTCGCTACATAAAAATCAAAGAAAAGCAGGAAGCGGTATCTGAGGTCAAAGAAGCGCCAGCACAAGAAGCTGCACCGGCAGCGCCTGCTTCCGAATCTGCTCCTCTAAAGCCTGCGCAACCGACCGCATAAACGATGGCGCTCGAGCTCATTAGTAAGCTTGGCTTGTACACGCTCAAAGTATGCTCTTTAATTGGTGATTTTACTCAGTTTTTGGCGCGAGCGATTAAGGTTCTTTGCACCATGCCTCTGAAGATGAAACTGGTGCGGATCCAGATAATGCGGCTTGGTGTTGAATCTTCTCTTATCATTATATTAACTGGTTCGTTCACGGGACTAGCGCTTGCTTTACAAGCTTATGTTGGCTTTAGCCGCTTTGGCGCGGAAAGTTTTATTGGCGGCGTGGTAGCGATGGCTATGACGCGTGACCTTGGACCCGTATTGGCAGCGCTGATGATAACAGCCCGTGCAGGGTCAGCCATGGCAGCCGAGTTGGCTATGATGAATACGACCGAGCAAATTGATGCATTGAGGACCCTCTGTATCGACCCTTATCAATATTTGATTATACCGCGCCTTATTGCTGGTATTATGGTGACGCCTTGTCTTGCTCTCTTTTCCATGTTGTTCGGGATAGCAAGTGGTTTTGTGTTTTGCACCTATCTTTTAGCACTTAATCCTGAAATCTATTTTGCGAGCATACGTAATTTTGTTGAGCCCGCTGATTTGGCCGTTGGGCTTATTAAAGCGGGCGTTTTTGGGCTTATTATTTCATGGGTTGGCTCTTATTATGGCTATCATGCCAGTGGGGAGCGCGCCGTAGGAAGTGCAACCACGCGTAGCGTGGTCGTAGCTTCAGTTCTTATCTTAGTTACTAATTATCTTTTAAGCTCATTTCTTTTGCAAACAGGCCTTGGATGATACAGATCATTGATCTTAAAAAAAAATTTGCTGATCGTTGGGTTACTGCTGGCGTTAACTTGACCATACCGGCTGGTCAAATGACCTGTATTATTGGTAGGTCCGGTGAGGGAAAATCAGTATTGCTCAAGCAAATCGTGGGCCTTATCAAGCCGACCTCGGGAGATATCATTATTGATGGCGTCAAGGTGACCCAGCTTAAAGGCAAAGAGTTGCAACAAATTTTTAGAAAATGCGGCTATGTTTTTCAATTTGCTGCGCTCTTGGACTCGCTCACGATTGCTGAAAACGTTGCGTTGCCCTTAAGTGAGAATGGCGCGCCTTTCGAAGAGGTAATTCCACTTGTTCAAGAAAAGCTGGCGCTTGTCAATTTGGCCCCTGACATTTTGCATAAGTACCCTTCGGAGTTATCAGGTGGCATGCGCAAGCGTGTCGGGATCGCGCGAACACTCATGCTTAACCCTAAGGTAATTCTTTACGATGAGCCAACAACCGGGCTTGATCCCATCAACACGCGTATTGTCCATGAGCTTATGTATGCGATGCAGAAAAATTTGGGGGTTACCTCGTTGGTAATATCGCATGACACCGAAATTTTCAAGTACGTGGATAACGTTGCGCTTTTACACGAGGGGACGATTAAGTTCTTCGGCCCTGCGCATTCGCTGTGGCAGTCCCATAATCCGTATATCTATCAGTTTGTTCGCGGTTTGCCCACGGGACCAATTTCAGTGTTATAGCAAGTAGCGAATAGAATCGCCTGCGCGGCTAGCGGTTAAGGGACAGCGTCCCTTAACAATCCCGATGCGTTATGCTTAATGCTTATAAGCTTGGTGAGTAGTTATCGTACGCAAAAGCGTACGATAACTTACGCCATTATCATGTTCGCTACGCTCCATGATAAAAATCTATTTTCCGTCAGGAAAATTGCGTTTGCCGTAAAATCATGCGCTCCGCATGGTTACGGCATTCATGACAGCGAAAATGAGCATTGCGCTCGTATATATTGGTGTGGGTGCAGGGCCGCCGCCCTGCCGCTCGACGCGGAGTCGCGCCCACTGCGTAGGTGAGTCTTGGCGAAACCGCGGAGGCCTCCCCCTCAAAAATTGCCTCTTTTAAAGAAGGCGTTGCTCGGCTATACTGTGATAGCTTTAGAAAGTGGAGATGTATCTTGACAAATTTGTTATTCAACGAGAGTATTGTCTTGTTGCATTGGTATGCAGAGCTCAAACAAAGGAGAGTATGAGAAATCCACTCTGGGTGCTCACTTCGAGCCTAGCGCTCCTTTGGCTCCTCGTTTTATGTGTTATTTTTTTTACCAGAAAAGCGCCTCCAGCTCGTAAATCGCTTACACCGAGCGCCGCTGTTGCGCCTGCCAAAAAACCCTTTTTCCCCATCGACTTAAGCCGTATCTACAATAATGACCTCTTTAATACCTATAAGCCGCCACTTAAACCAATCGAACCAGAAAAAGTGAACGTCGTGCCGCCGCCTCCGCCTATCCCGCTGATGCCGATGCCGCTGCCCCAGCCGCGCATAGAATTTCTCGAGCCGCTCAAAATAAGCTTGAAAGGTATAATCACGAGCAGTGATGAGCAAGACAATAGAGCAATTATTGCCGATGAAAAAACTAAAAAAGAAGAGATTTATGCAGTTGGTGGTATACTAGAAGACGCCGAAATTATTAGAATTGAGCGCGATAAAGTCATCTTTATACGCTCTAATGGCCAGCAAGAAACGCTCTTCTTGACGGCGCAGGACGCATCAGAAGACCCAGTTTTTGCGCATGATACGTCATGGGAGAAAACCGTGCAAAAAATTACCGACTGGTCGTATGCCATTGATCCAGATATACTGAAAAGCAAAATAACCAGCGTAGCGCAATTTGTCGATATGCTTGATATGACGACAGCATTTGAGCGCGATGTAAGCATTGGCTGCCATATTGGTCGAATGCCTGACCAATCACTGGGCTACGCACTCGGCTTGCAGACCGGCGATATAGTAACTCACGTTAATAACATGCCGCTTGCGACAACCCAGGAGCGCGTAACCGCTTACCAGTCATTGAAGAATGCTACCTTGGGCCAAACAATACGAGTACGGCTGCTGCGGCAAGAAAAAGTACATGAGCTCGTGGTGATACTGCAGCACATAAGTTCAGCAAAACCACTCAGCTTGCAAAGCGAGCTACCCAGAGCGATGGAAGCAAGCTCGCTTGCCCATCTACCACCAGCAGCATATGAAATACAAAAAAGAGATCAAGCAGCTATGAGAAAATTTGGAAGCCATGAGGCACTACTACAGCGAATACCCCAGAAGTAATGCGAATTGCAATGAATAGCTTAGGTAAAAATTGGTACCTTTTATTGATGGTCATCAGTGTGATCGGCTTTGCCGATACCCGTGCATTGGAAATTCAGGAAGGCGTTGATCACGAGATCTTTAGGGCCGCAACCGCCCCTGAAGTAAGAAGCTGGGTTAAAAGCAAAAATATGGCATTTCTTGAAAAGCTGAAAGAAGAGATTGCCAGCAAAGAGGGATTATTGCAACAGCTTCATGAAAGACTGAATACCATCGTGCCCCCACTGCCTGCTTTATCAGTTACCTTTGACTTTAAGGAGGAAGAAAAGCACGCGCCGGTCATATTGAGCGAACCGATGACGGGAATTGAGGAAGCTGAAAAAGTGATGCGTGATCTCGAAGAAAAAATCAACGAAGAAGCTGAAACGGAAATCGAAGAACAAGAAGAAGAACGAGCTGAAACACCGCTTGCCAATTACGCGTACCTGGGCCAGTTTCTTAACCCATGGGAGTATGTCAAGGGTGAAAAAAAGATTGATATAAATTTTGAAAATGCCGAGCTGATCAACCTCATTCGTTATTTTGAAAAGCAGTACGAGCTTACGTTTATACTCGATGATATTATTAAGCCACCTGAACCCGGTGCGCGCTTGGTTACCGGAGTTAAATTTTCTTTTAGGACTGAGGCTGCGCTTAATAAGAAACAAGCATGGAACTTCTTTGTTAAGTTTCTTGATCTCGCGGGCTTGATGATTATTCCAGGGCCTGAAGAGCGGGCATATCTTATCACCAATAACGCACGCGCTTCAACATTCAGTACGAGCAAGGACCCGGTGCCTACGTTTATCGGCATCGATTATAATCTCTTGCCAACAAATGATGTTAAAATTCGTTATGTGTACTTTATTCAAAATACGACGCCTGCTGTTATTAAAAATGTTGCTGACAATTTAAAGAGTGCCATCGCGGGGCAGCCAATTCTTATCGAAGATCTCAATGCGCTTATTTTGGCTGACCGCTCGAGCAATATCCGGTCAATCCTGGCTATTCTTAAGGAGCTCGACAAGCCAACGTTGCCCGAGACGCTCGTTATCATCAAATTGGAAAATGCCGATGCAACTAAGGTAAAAGCGCTCTATGATGCGCTCGTAAAAGAGGAAACGTCGCTCCTGGCACGTTTAAGCCCGGGGGGCAGAAAGCAATCGACGGTTGCTTACTTTACCGAAAACGTGCGTGTTATTGCCGATGCACGTACTAATTCGCTGATACTTCTCGGGCCGCGAAGTAATGTTGAAAAAATAGAGCTCTTTGTGCGTAAAGAGATTGATAAAGAAATTGATTTGCCCTACTCCCCATTGCATGTCTACCCGCTTAAATATATCGATGCCGAGGCAATGGCTCAGATTGTTAATGAGCTTAAGGGCTTTAGTCCCGAGAGCGCCGCGGGCGTAACCCAATTTGGAGGTGTTATTGGTGGCACTAAGTTCCTCAAGCCAACGGTAACGGTAACGGCTGAAAAGTCGACTAATAGCTTAATTATCAATGCTGACTATGATGATTACCTGCAAATTTACGAGTTGCTTCAAAAAGTTGATACGGAGCAGCCGCAGGTTGCTATACGCGTGCTCGTTCTTAATGTTAATGCGACCAATAGTCGGCAGTTTGGCATGCAGCTTCGTAACCGCAAACCAACGCTTGATGGCTCGCTCAGCCCGGATGTTAACTTTCAAACATCTGGCTTGCCACTCAATGGTGCCAATTCGTCAATTGTGGTCAACGATTCGACCAAGCCACCGGGTATGGGCGGCGCTGTCCGATTATTGGGTAACCTGGTAGACCTTGCAAGCTCAAACGTCGTTGGGTCGACGCTCGTGACCTTGGGCACCGATGCTTTTGGCGTTTGGGGCCTCTTTAAAGTTCTGCAAAGCTATTTGAATACTTCGATCGTTGCAAAACCATTCATCGTCACGACGCATAAGTATAATGCTCAGATACAGATCACCGAGGTTCGCCACGTTATAACATCGACGATCGTTGGTGGCTCGAATACGAGTGTGCCAACTTTTGGCGACTTAGAGGCTGGCTTGACACTTGATATCATGCCGCAGATAAGCCCTGATGGCCTGATAACGCTTACGGTGACGGTTGATAGCAGTACGTTCACTCTTGCCGCCAGCAATACCGCCGTACCGTCTGATAACCCATCACAGGGCAATAGAGACGATAAGCGTATTACCACGTCGGTGATTGTAGAAGACAATCAGGTGCTTGCTCTCGGCGGATTGACGCAGGACGTTATATCAGAGAGCGAGTTTAAGGTGCCGATATTTGGCGATATTCCGGTCCTTGGCTGGTTCTTCAAAAGCAGGCGAAAATCCGTCCAAAAAGCAAGCTTGCTTATTCTGATTTCGGCAGAAGTGATTAACCCTCATGCCTCTAATAGAATAGAAGCCTTTACCAATTCACAAATGACAAGTGCCCAAAACTTGCTTGATTCCATGATGTGTGATGAGCAATTGCAGGACCCTATTCATCGATGGTTCTTTGAGGACGATATTGATCAAATAGGCGCTCTGATGAGAAACTTTAACTCAAACCCAACTGCTGATCAAAAAGAGCGCAAGAAAAGGCGAAAGACTGCAGTCCGTATGCGCGGCAGAATGGCGCGTGCCCCAGAAGGCGAGGGAATGCCGCCGATGGCGGAACTACCACCAGGACCAATGGGTCCGCCACCACCGCGTCTGCGAGGGCGTAGGAAAGGCCAGCCGCCGACGATGCCACCAGAAATGGCTATAGGCTCACCCCCTGAGTCTTTTGAGCAGCCATTGCGTGACCCGATCGAAAATTTCTTAATTAATCGCCCGTGCGCCTTGCCCGCTCAACCGCCCCCGCCATCGCCGATCAAGGGTAGCCAAAGCCTCAAGCCACCTGGTGCCATAAGGACAAAAAAATTGTATGACTTTGTCCAAAAACGTACACCTGAGGTCTGCCCATGATCCGCTCCCTTTTTTTACCTGACCAGATTGGTGACTATTACGTTTTTGCACAGCGATTGGTTGCTTGCCAGCTCACGAAGAATCATGTCCGGCTCACCGCGACGAAGATAGCGGGCAGGGTGAGAACCATTGAGCAGATTATTGAGGTGCCTCTTGAAGATGATGCAACAAAGTCTTACGCTGAGCGGGCTGCAAGCGCGTTGACCCAAGCTTTCTCATCAGTTGGTCGCTACAGTCAGCTTTCGATCGTTATGCCGGCCAACACGGTGATTTTTAAGGAGTTACGCTTGCCGTTTACCAGTCCTGAAAAAATCAAGCTCGTGTTACCATTCGAAATTGAGCCCTTGCTGCCCTTTGCTTTAAGCGAGGCGACGGTAGACTGTATAACTACGAGCATGCAAGCGGACCATTCGGTGGTGATGGCAGTGGCTATTAAGCATGAAACACTTGCTGAGCAATTTGCTCCTTACGAAGCCGCTGGTTTACTCCCAACGAGGGCCACCGTCGATGCCATTGAATTATATGCTCTCTATAAAGCGCTCTACCCCAAAATTGCGGATGGGAATATCCTTCTGTTTTACGTGGGAACGAATAGTAGTCGTTTAGAAGTTATTGTGCAGCAGCAATTGAAGGCTGTTCGATTTTTGCCTCATGGTCTTGCCGCGCTTGCTCGGCTTAAGAATGGCAATCTTGAGCAGCTGATGCACAGCGCCCTTTCACCAGATGATAGCGCATCTGCCGCGACATTTTTAGGCGACGTACAATTTACACTGGAGGCTTTTACGGTTCGCGTGCCTGAGGATGAAAAATTACAAAAAATTCTGCTCATGGGGCCCGCAGCAGATGTTAAGGGACTGCCTGCTCTTATTGAACAGATTACGGGATTGCCGTGCGATACGCTCGTCGGCCAAGCCTTGGTGCAGCACAATCTTGCTAAGCTTAAGGGAAACCACGGCATCCCTAATAAGTCGGTGATAAGCACGAGCGCCAGCTTGGCCCTTCCCGCCAGCCAGGACTTTAACCTTTATCGAGCTCCTGAAATTGTCGCCCAAGATACACTGTTGAACCGCCAGCTTATTACCGCAATCGCGCTTATGGTGCTCACGATCTGTTCGCTGGTAGCGCATGGACTGTTTAATGCGCGGCGGTTACGTCAAGAAATTCAAAAATCAGAAAAAGAGGCAGTCGATCGGCTCAAGAAGGAGCTTCCAGCGATTGTGCCGCGTGTCAAGAGCGCGTCGCTTGACATGGCCATAAAGGCATCGCGGGCCGAAGTAGCGCGCGAAAAGAATATTTGGTTTGCACTATCGACGCAGAACAGAGCATCTTTTTTGATGTACCTCCAAGAATTGAGTACGCGTATCGATGCTGATGGGCTGGGGCTTGTATTGACGAGATTAACGCTCACCGAAGACTCGCTAAATCTCGAAGGTAAGGTAAAGGATTATGAAGCCCTCAAGCAGCTGGAAGAAGACCTAAGGCGATCAAAGCTCTTTACGAGCGTGTCTCGCTTACAAGAGCTTACATTTTCAGCTAAACTAATTCTTGCTAAAAGTTTGGGTGGAGCATCATGACGGTAGCAGGATTTAGAAATTTTTTACAAGAGCTTGAGAAAAAGCAATTTTACCAATATTTAGGGATATTTCTTGGTATTTTTCTCTTGCTTCTGGGAGCACTTATTTTTTTTCAACGGCGTCGTATTGGGGCACTTGAACAACGACTGAGGCGCATTAATCAGCAGCGCGAGGAAGCGCGCGCTATTTTGCAAGAGTATCGTTTGATTAATCAGCAGCGCGCTACGGTGGACGAGATTCTTGCCAAAGACAAAAATTTTAAAATTCCCCAATATTTTGACCTGCTGGTTAAAGAGCTTGGGCTGAGCAACCATATGAGCAAAGAGCCAACGGTTGCTGAAAGTGATTTGAATAACGGCTATGAGGAAGTGCAGCTTGATAGTAGCTTTAAAGAGATGAACATGAAGCAGGTGGCGGAGCTTCTCTATAAGATTGAAAAAAATGACCGTGTTTATCCAAAGGAGCTTGTGCTGATAAAATCGCCCAAAGCATCACTGCTCGATGTGACATTGGTAATTGCTACTTTACAACCTAAATTGACATCATAATAAGCAATGGTAAACAATACACTTAAGAAAAATATTATCATACTACTCGCTCTAGGATGTGGCCAGGCGATTCATGCTGCTGAAAATGGGGCGCCCCCTCCTGTCGTAAAATGGCAGCCGGTGCCTGAAACGCCAGCGAAGCCGGCGGTACCCGTTACACCGCCCGTGACACCAGCGCAGCCGGTTACGCCTCCTGCACCGGTAGCACCGACAGTGCCAGTGAAACCAGCACAGCCAGCTGCGGCACCTAAGCCGGTAGAGCCTGCCCAAGCCAAAAAAGAACAAGAAGCAAAAGTAAAAGAGCCTGCTACCAAAAAGAGAGCGGCAGCTCGAAAAGCAAAAAAGGAAGCGGCAGCGCAAAAAAAAGAGGCTGCAGAAAAGGCCAAAAAAGCCGCTGCTGGGCCACCTGTGGTGAGCGCCTGGAAAGAAGTGCGCGGGCCGACAAAAAAAGCACAAGCGGCAAAAGCAGCTGTTCCGGTTACCGCCAAACAAGTGCCACAAAAAGTAGTTAAAACACCAGAAGATTTGATTGATTTTACGTTTGATAATGCTGATTTGACCGATGTAATCAGGCGATTTGCACGTAAAACAAAGCTCAATATTATTGTACCGCAACAAACCGCTGCTCTTAAGCAAAAAATTACGTTTAAGCCAGGTCGGCTCTTGACGATTGATGAAGCAGAAAAGTATCTTGATCTATTTTTGGATTATGTCGGGTATACGCGATCGCCGAACGAAGATTTTACGGTTATTATCAAGAGCAAGGAAGCGCAAACGAATGAGCTTCCGCTCTACGTTTTTGATACAACAAGTAAGCTTATTCCTGAAGATCTTCCGGCCAATAATGCTTTTATACGTGCAATATATTACTTGTCCAATCTCAAGGTTGACGACCAAGCAAGCAACCCGGTGTTGGTAATTCTTAAGGAGATTTTATCGGCGCCGACCAATGTTTTTGTTGACCCTGTATCCAACGCTATCGTTATCACCGACAAAGCACGTGTCGTTACGGCGGCCTTGCAAATTCTCAGCGAGCTTGATTCGTCAAGTGCACAGCACGCTCTTGCTACCCTCCAGCTTTATAATGCGAATGCGCACTATGTCGCCGAGTTGCTCAATTCGCAAATTTTGGCCGTTGCCGGCAGAAATAAAATAATAGGCAATGAGCCAAAGACGACGATTGGCTCTTATTTTTCAACCAATATACGCGTTGTAGCGGATACCAGGCGTAACACGCTGATCATTATGGGCAAAGAAGCGCCTGTCAATCGATTGAAAAGCTTTGTGCGAGAATATATGGATGCACCGCTTGACTCGGGAACTTCCATTTTCCATGTCTATGACTTAAAGTACCTTGATGCGCAGTCTTTTGCTGAAGTGCTTACGAGTGTTGTTACCTCATCAGGCCTTGGCGAACAAAAGGCGGGAGAGAGGATTTCGGGTGCGCGCCGGTTTTTTGAAGGCGTGGTGATTCGTGCAGAAACCTACCAGCCGGTTGAGTCGCCCCAGCCAGCGCAAGGCGCCGCCGCTGGTTCGGAATTTGACCAGGGATCAACGGCTGGCACAGTCTATAAGGGGGGCAATAGGCTCCTCATAGCGGCCCAGCCTTCCGACTGGGAACAGCTCAGAAAATTGGTCGACAAGCTTGATGTACCGCAATTGCAGGTTATCCTCGAAGTGCTTATCGTCGATTACGAGCGGGATCTCGATAAACGGCTCAACAGTCAAGTACGCAATTTGAGTAGATTTGACTTCTTGCCAGGGGCTGGCTTTCAGGCAGCCCATATTACGAGCAACATTTTAACGAGCGCCGAATGTATGGCAGCAGCAGCC
Organism: uncultured bacterium; assembly: GCA_963722385.1. Taxonomy (GTDB): domain Bacteria; phylum Babelota; class Babeliae; order Babelales; family Babelaceae; genus CAVRKK01. The sequence goes on along the minus strand of CAVRKK010000002.1, from coordinate 775,238 downwards.
TCCGGAGCGAGTCAGCTCTTGACCGGCGACATCTTGCAAAAAGCAGCGAATGATTTTGCCAGCGCAGCAGGAAGCCTTGGTAATGCCGTTAAAGCGGGAGCATCTACACAGGCTCAAGCGCTTAGCCAGGCAACTCAGGCCACCAACAGCCTTAAAGATAGCCTGGCCGGTGCTAGCAAGGCGGCGCAAAATCTTGCTCAAGCCGCTTGCCCGGCTGACACCACGATTACGGGTGACCTTTTGCGGTTCTTTACCGATACGACGGGCACGATTATTCCGGCAGCGCCGGGAACCGCTGCGGTCTCCTTTAATGATCCGGCGGGCACGGGTATTTGGGGCCTTTTGAGTATTTTAGACAACATTGGGCATGCCAAAGTGCTCTCCCATCCCCATTTAATTGCTCTTAATAATACGAATGCTCAGGTATATAGCTCCCTTATCCGGCGGACACAGACTGATGGCTCGAGCTCGACGGGTGGTGCTATTCAGGTGAACATTGGCGATATTCCGGCGACGCTCAGCTTGAGCTTGACGCCACGCATTAGCTCTGTTGATCGGCTTAATCTTGAAGTTGTGGTTGATGTCACGCAATTTACGTCTGACGTCGGCTTCACGCGTAATACACGCAAGGTGCAAACATGTGTCAACCTTAAGGGTGGTAGTCACCGGGGGCCCGGCCAGGTGCTTGTTATTGGTGGGCTCACGCAAACTCAAAAGCTCCAACTCGTAACAGAAACGCCGATCTTGAGCCGCATCCCGATTATAGGCTGGTTTTTCCGGGGCGATCGCGAGATCGTTACTGAAACTGAATTGGGCATTTTTATCAGGCCGACAATTGTTGACCCGCGTCGAAGGACAAGCATGCGTGAATACACGACGCGTAAGATCAGAGGAGGCTTGCGCCCTGTCGATGAAAGCTTCATGGGCAATAAAAAGGACCCGATTGTGCGCTTCTTTTTTGGCTTAGATTCGGCAGAATCAGATATTGTCGAAGACTATATGCGTGAAACCCGGCTTGTGCCGGCGGAAGACATTGCCAAGGCGCCACCTCCGTCATCGCGTGCCGAGGAGACGCTGGTGCCGCTTGAAACATTTGACGCGTCATTGAGGCGCGGCAAAGAAGCCTCGCCGCAACCTTCTACCCAGGAAATGTTAGAGTTACAGCAGGAAGCGATCGCGGCCCGAGATTAGAGATTCCTCGATAGCCAATAGGCGATTGTATTTGGCCACGTGTTCGCTGCGGCAGCAGCCACCGGCTTTGATTTGTCCCGCGCTGGTGCCGATGGCTAAATCGGCTATAAATGAGTCTTCGGTTTCACCGCCACCCAGCGAAACGATAGGGTTGAGCTGGTACTTTTTGCAGAGGTTAATCATTTGGACTGCTTGGGTAATAGTGCCGATTTGATGCGGTTTTATAAGAACTGCCGTTGCGACATTGTAATCAGTCACTTTATTTAACCGATCGGGCGAGGTTGCAAAGACGTCGCCACCGACAACTTGGACCTTATCTCCCAGTGTCTCGGTTAGCAGGCGCCAGCCTTCCCAGTCATTTTCGCTCAAGCCGTCCTCAATCGAATAGATGGGGTAGGTCTGAACAAGTTCGTTATAGAAATTGACGAGCTCTTGGCGGGTTATTGCCTGCCCATGTACGCGGTACCGCTCAAACGACTCATCATAAAGATGATTGGCGCCAATATTTAATGCTATACCAAAGCCTTGAGCACCATTATGCATTGCCTGCTCAACCGCTTCAAGTACGATATCAAGGGCCTGCCTGTCATCATGAAAAGGTGCTACAAGGCCGCCATTATCACCAAAGCCAACAAGCTTGCCGCGGACAAAAAGCATATTTTTGAGTTCATGGTAAAGAGTAAAGCTGGCTTCAAGCGCTTCTTGGAGTGTGGATGAGCCGATCGGTGCGATCATGCATTCTTGAATGCAGAGATTTTCATTGATGGTCCTGATGCCGGTTAGGAGGGTCACTTGTGGGCAGGGCAAGGTTACTGAATCAGCGCCAACAAGGTACGCTAATAATTCATAGAGCTCAACGCGCTCAATAAACGCGTGAGCCCGGTAGAGTGCCATACTGAGGGCAATAAGTACGTTGCTGCCAAGGTTTGATTTGTCGGTTGTGCCGTCAAGGCTTATAAGGGCAAAATCAAGCTCGGGGATAATCGGTTCTTTGCCGACCAAGAAGGGAGCGACGACTTCGTCAATTGTTGCAATTGCTTTACGGACTCCCTTGCCACCAAATCGCTTATCATTGTCAAGCTTTTCGTGTGCTTGGTAGCGGCTTGATACACTGTCTGATGGCGTATATCCCGTAAAAAGAGAACCATCACTGAGCAACAACTCAACCAAGAGGGTGGGCCAGCCGCGTGAATCGTACACTTCTCGTCCAATAACACGTGCAATTTTCATAGCGCTCCTTTATCGGCCAAAAAGCTTAAAAATTTTAAAATCAGGATAGTGCTTCGGTGTCCCATCGCGCGTATAGAGGACCAATCCGAATACAAAATAAGCAAATAACCTACTTGCATGCTTGCTCCTCCCGCTTGGCTGGCCGGGCAATATAAGCAAGGCGGTGGGATCTCTCCCAGGCCCTTAAGAAAGGTTCAAGCGCATAAGCAGTTTTTACCAGAGCTGCCTCTGGCTGTGCTGGGTCATGACAAATAACTTCTTGTGTTCTGTTGTTATACCCAATAACGAGCAAAAGGTGGCCCTCAGGGTATGGTTTAGGCGCGCCAGCGAGCTCTCCCCGTATGCTGACCACGATGGGAATTTTTTTCTGTAAGAGGGCATGTAGGTCGCTCCATGACCCGAGCCGTGCAACCGCAATGTAGTGGCTACCTTGAACCTGCTCAAAGGCATGTGCTGCGTTAAATGCCCAGTTGCCATAGACTTTTAAGCCATGGTCATACGACTTTTCTGCAAATGAAATCGGGTTAATCCGCTTACCCGTTAAATAGCTTACGAGCATGGTTGATGATACGGGTGAGCAGATGCGATGTGCATCAGGGTGGTCGACTAAAAATTGCGATATGGCGGGACAATGAATAAGCACCGAGGGCAGCTTTTTGAAGTGCGTTGCTGACTCAGGAGCCATGCTTTCAGGCCGAGCGACCGTCACCGAAACCATAGCCATGTCCTTTAAGTGTGCACCATGGGATGCATGTACTTTGATCTCGAAGGCGTCGGCCAACAAATCTTGATCAAGCTCAAGCCGTACAAAATGATGGGAAGACCCTTTTGCCGCATTGCTAAAAGATTTTTGGGTATGGGAACCCCATTCGGCAATCTTGTGCCAGGACAGCCACTGACTCGTTGCTTTATTACGGACGCGGGCAAAAAATCGCAAATGGCCACGTCGTGGCCGGTGCGCATTCCACGAGCAGATAAGTTGTCGAAAATGCGGAACGTGCCATGGTTCCTTGCTGCTTGATATCGTAATCAAGCGCTTCGTGGGCTCAGGGTGCCTGAAAATTTTCTGAAAATGCCCTGTCCATGATTGAGCCGGTGCTCCCGTCACCGAGAAGTGACTGGCAAGCACTATCAGAAAAAGATATCGAAATGTTCCCATGTGCTCATCCCCTGCACCGATTTTTCGAATTTAAGAATAAGATAATTTTAATCAACATATCAAGGATAAGTTAATTTCAAGTAGTTATCTCGGTTCTTGCGGTGATTTTTTACGATATTAGTATACTTTGTATGCTCTTAAACAAAAGCCGTTTTTCGCGTGAGTTGTGGATTGAAAATCATTTTTTTTAAACTTATTTTGTTAATTTCATAAAGGCTCGTTTTCCTTGATTGACTTGGTGGTCAAAAATAGTTTACGTTTACCGTGTAGATGAATAATATTTGACAAATAGTGGTGCAAAATGGTCCGGTTATTAATTTCTCTCCTCATTTTGAGCGGATCTGCAAGGACCCTTGCTGGGCTGGAGCAATTAGAGGCTGTTTTGCGCGAAGAGCTTGAGCTTATTAACTACCCGGCAGCGTCATGGCGTGAGGAGCAGGGGCCTATTGATGTTGTTATTGTGGGCGGTGGCATGTCGGGATTGGCGATTGGCTTTGCGTTGCGTAGGCTTGGTGTTACCAATATTCTTATTATTGATCAGGAGAAAGACGGCCGCGAGGGGCCGTGGCAGACGTATGCGCGTATGAATGTTTTGCGATCAAACAAGAAGTACCTAGGGCCGGCTCTTTTTATACCGCACCTTACCTTTCGGGCGTGGTATACGGCGCAGTTTGGAGCTGATGCCTGGCAAAAGATGGATATGGTGCCGACGGAGTTATGGGGTAGCTATTTGGTATGGTACAAAAAAGTGCTTGCCCTTCCCGTTAAGAATGGTGTTCAGCTCGTTTCGGTCGCACCGGCGGGTAAGCTGTTGCAACTTACTCTTAAGAAAAACAGTCGCCTGCTTAGTATAAAAGCGCATAAGGTTGTTCTTGCTACGGGGAGGCCGGGTTTTGGAGGATTTGAGTTGCCGAGCTTTGTCGGTGATCTTCCGGTTTCGCGGTATGCGCATACCGCGCAGGCGCTTGATTCTGGCTCGATTCGTAATAAAGACATTGTTATTATTGGAGCTGGTGCTTCGGCTTTTGATGCGGCTGGCTATTCACTAGAGCACGGTGCTCGCACGGTTTCTTTGCTTATGCGGCGGCCGCAACCGCCGCTTGTTACCAAGACGCGTTATTTGGCCCATGAGGGTGCACAGCAGGGATTTTATTCATTGAGCGATCAGCAGCGGTGGGAGATGTTCAAGAATATTTTTCTTGCGGGAGCGACCGTGCCGCTTATTTCGGTCATGCGATTAAAGGGGCATGACAATGTGAAGCTTTATCCCGGCATAGCCATAGATAGTTTGCGCCAGCGGGGCAATCTGGTAGAGGTAGTAACACAAGCGGGGATATTTACGGCTGATTATGTCATTTTAGCAACGGGCTTTGCCGTTGATGGGAGCAAGCAGCCTGAGTTGCGGGGTGTTATTGACAAGGTTATGTTATGGCACGATGTGGTGGGGCTGCAAAAAACGCCTATCGAGAAAAAATTAGGCAGGTTCCCTTATTTGGGCCCGCGTTTTGAGTTTCTTGAGAAGGTTCCGGGGCTGGCTCCGTATCTTAAGAATATTCACTGTTTTAATTACGCGGCTGCCTTAAGTCATGGGCTTATTAGCGAGGATATTGCTGGTATTAGCGTCGGAGCTCAAAGGCTGGCTGAGGGCATTGCCGCCGATCTTTTTGTGGAGGATGCGGACAGGCATCTCGCTCATCTAAAAAAGTATAATGAGACGGATCTCACTCCCGAGACCTTTGCGTGGCTCATTGACAAATAATGGAAGAGGGGCGGCGCCTATGCGGCGAGCATGCACACCTACGCGGTGGGCGCGACTACGCATCGAGCGGCAGGGCGGCGGCCCTGCACCCATTGATTTGGATCTGTTGCTATCTTGCTCCGTCTTTTTTTCTTTCAATGCCATAACCATGCGGGACGCATGATTACGGCAAACGCAATTCTCCTAACGGAGAATAGATTCTTTTACCCTGTAGTAAATCTCTACCAAAATCTTTAATAAATAAAATCTGATGAGCCCTCCGAGTAGCCCCGGCGCATCCTTCCGGGATGCAAGGACAGAATTAGGCGGAGTAGCGCCTAATTTGTCCGAAGTAGCTCTTCTAAAGAAGAGCGAAAAACGTAGACGGAAGGGGCCGCTTGAAAGGGTCCACGGTGAAACCTTGGCGCACGGGTTGCATAGGACATAAACATGCGAAGTAACGCATGTTTTGTCCGGAGCAGCCTTCGAAAGAAGGCGATTAGCGTAGGTTGCGAGAACCCCGCTTGCCGCTCGACGCGCAGGCGCCTCTTTTAGGCAGTTTTCTTGCCCAAAATCTTATCTTCGACAGCTTGGTCATTATCGATGTTGCCGAGGAACCTTTGATATTCAACCGCCCCTTTCATAATCACCAGATTATTGTTGCGGTCTTTTTGGAGTTTGCGCAGAATATTGATTAATTTGTCGTATGCCTTGTTTTTTTCTATAATTTGAGGTGTTGGTAAAACATTTTCAATATTGGTATCAATAGCTCCCCATTCTAAATTCATCCTTCTCAATTCTTTTTGAACAGCTTCTTTGTCTTCTGGGGCCATATCTGCTGGAAACGAAACTTGAGGCTTTTGCCATGCGTATTCACCCAAGTGAGCGTTTTTGATAAGCTTTTCAATGTTTGAGTTTTTTGTTAAACCTTTTGCATCAAGAAACTTTTTCACTCGACTAAGATAAATATTATGCTCTTCGGTTGATATTTTTGTATATGCAGCCTCAGGACTTGTGTCCGCAGGTATCTCATATTTGGCATACATACTTTTCACTTCTGGCGCTTCCGGGTCGGCCTCAAAAGCATAGGTATTTCTCTCTCTATCAATTCCTATTCGTATGGTTTTAAAATCACTGATTTTTTTGACCTCTTCGTTTGCCGTAGCTCCAAATTCAGCAATTTTTTTGTTGCTGAAATCAACAAGCTGATTTTTCGACATTTTATCCGATAGCTCAGGGTATGCAGCATAAGTCTTTTCTGCCTCTTTTCGTAATCTATAGGCTTTAGAAAAAACCGTACCAATGGCATCGAGATTGCTGATAAGTGCAGTTCTCCCAATTGTTTCGCCAAGCCACATGATGCCTATCAAGGGGAAAAGACTCTCAGCTAACCGCCCCGCAGTCCAAACGGCTATCCGCCCAGCCGTGTCCAGCTCAGGATTCTTAAGCTCTTTTTGCAATTCAGCTTCCTGTGCTTTGATCCAGGTGATCGGGTCAGTAGTGAGCCCTTGCGTGCCAATTCTGCTCTTAACGGCAGAAACAGCAGTGTGAATATATTTATCAAGCCCGTGAGTAAGCTTCAACATGGCCTGAAATGGTAACTTAACAATGGCAACAAAACGAGTTAGACGTATGACCGAAGCAAGGAATCGTGATATTTTCACGATTGCAGCAACGCGTTCAGGTGTTAGTGGTGTTTTTTCGTTGGTAAACTCATCAAGCTGTTGTTCCTTGTCAGCAACAGTCTCTGCTGCTCGATTTTGCGCGTCAGGATTATCCGAGTTAACCCAGGCGACGGCTACGTCAGCTTGTTGTTCAGGTGTTAGCTTCTCAAAGACTTCAGGGGTTATAGACTTAAGAGATTCGGCCACCGTCGCAGGATTTTTAGCTTGCTTTACCTCTTCAGATTCCCCCGCAATAAGGTCGAGGCCAAGCTTCTTCGCTGCTTCATTTTCAGACTTACCTAGCGTGAACTCTATGCTATTTCGCTGATCTTCGGATAGTTTGTTGTAAAGGTCAAAAGTAAGAAGGTCTCGTAGCTGCGTAATTTTGCCTTCACTAATTTGTTCATTAATAAATGCCGTCAGCTGGTCGGCTGATAGAGCCTTGATTTTTTCAGCATCACCACCACGCAAGATAGATCCGACATCCGTTGTTATTGTTTCAATGGGCTTTTCTCCCCCGCCTCCCGGCATCACCGGTATAATGGCGCCTCCCCCTTCAGCAGCCTTTTTTGCGGCTTCTTCTTCTTTTTTTGCCGCTGCTTCACCTTGGCCCGCTTCCCCTGATGGTGTCACCGGAGGAGTTACCACATGCTCAGGTCCTTTTTCCGGCTTGCCATGTTCTCCCGGTTTCTCGGGCTCGCCTGGTTTAAATTCGCCAGCTTGCGCGCCATAGGCGCCCAGGAGCGTTGCAATGATAAATAATTTGAAAAATTGCTTCATAACGGCATCCTTAATATTGGAATAAATTATTAATATTTACTTTTATGATTTTATAATGCCATTTTGCTGCGCGACAAGTCAACAGATTGTGAAGCGGCAGAAATAAATAAAATAATATAGATAGTATTGATCATGCAATCTTGTAAAAATGTTTATTTGACAAAAATATTGAAATCCTTGTTTCTATTATGCTAGAGTGAAGATAGTTAAGTAGTACCCATAACCTGTAATAAGGAGAATGATTATGGCTAAACGTCAAACACAACATAAAGCAGGGGCTATGACACACCAGGAAGCAGGGAAATTAGGCGGTCTTGCACCGCATACTCATGGGATGACGCGTCAAGAAGCAGGCCACAAGGGTGGCGTTGCTCCTCACCGTTGCCGTGGTAATGAATGTCATGAAAAGAAGTCAAAAACGGAATAGTTTTTAAGTCTATATTAAACCTTTATAAAGGAGATCTGTCATGGCAGAACGCGAAAAAAAGCATGCTGCAGGAAATGCTGCGGCTGAAGCACCAAAACAGGAAAAACAAGCAAGCACGGCAAAGTGGGGCAAAGAAGAAAAAACCGCTTCAGCGCCTACACAAAAAGGAAATATGAAATAGATTCCTTAAGTGATTGTAAGAATGGTGGGTTAATTAATTTAATCCACCATTCTTGTTTCTCAGTACTCAGCTCAACTATCTCCATTTATAATTATCTATTAACTGACAAATTTTCACCCAAAAAACTATTGCTTTTTTATATTAAAATTTTCTAATATGATTATGAAGCATATTATAAAATTAATTCATGTATTAATTGGGAGATTTAAATATGAAGCACTATGTCTTACTCGCGTTTGTCCTCGCTGGCCTCGTGGTGCCCCGAGGAGTCGCGCAAAACAAGCACTTTACCGACCCATTCAGCTTGTTTGAAACGGGTACGCACGCTGTCCAGAAAACGGATAAATATTTCGAAAACATGCGAGCAACCCTTGCGGCCATATGGGACCTTGAACCTGATTCTGACCGCAAAAATATAAGGGATCGCGATATGTATAAAGGTAAATTTGGCGAGGATCCGTCAAAAGTCAAATTGTCAAATTACCTGCCTCAGTTTAAAACGTATGTAACGCAATGTACGGCCGACGAAGCTGCTGCAAAAATAGCGCTTACTGAGGTGCAGACTAAGTGCAAAGATGTCCAAGACAAAGTGCAAGCAGAACTTGTCCAAGCTGAAGATAAATACAGGACAGATATGAAAGCATGTAAGGATGAGCAAGCAGCAGCTCAAACTGCGGCAGAAGAAAAATATAAGCGGCTTGAAGAAAGTTGTGGTCAATCAAATACCGCGTATAAAAACTTGGCTGCGATCGTTAACATTGAGACAAGCATTACGACAAGCTTGACCGATGCCATCGAAGTTTTGCGTAAAGCTGAAAAAGATGAAGACAAACTTGCTGACAATGTTCATGAAGCCTATGTTGCCTATGTCAAGGCTCTTTATTTGAGCCGTCGAGAAGGCAAAGCATTGGGATTCAATTTCTTACCTGAGTACCCGCTCATTGATATCGTTGTGGGTGGGCAGCTTGCTGGTTTCGGTGTTGATCTCGAGAAGCTCAAAAAGGATACTTTGGAAGCAGTGCAAAAAGAAAATCCAGAAGCACTTGCTCACGAATTGGCGTTAACAGCCGAAGCGTTGAGTAAGAAGATCGAAGCTACAAAATAGGTAGCAGGAGTAATACGTGATTTTTATACATAACCATAAGGAGAATACCATGAAGAAATTTATGATAACTACGTTGCTTGTGTCAGCGATGGCCGTATCAAGCATGTTTGGACAAGCGCCAAAGCACTTTGGTGATGCGTATAGTGCCTTTGAAGCAGCACTTCATGCTGCACCAGAAAATAGCCAAGATATGAAAGTAATATTGGCAGCCTACTGGGACCTTTTGCCAGGCGGTGCTGCTTTTCCAAATGCAGAAAAGCGTAAGGCAGAACTGAAGGAAGGGTATAAAACGAAATTTAAGGTTTACCCGAATGCCGGTGAGGTAGTTGAACAGCTCGCGAAGAAATTAACAGCTTTAATTACGCAAAAAGCTCTGCAGAGAAATACTGAAGAGAAATGCGGAAAGAACTACAAAAGCTATCAAACCGCAATTAAAAAGCTCGAAGGAACCAATGCTACGTTGGCAGCCGAAAAGAAAATCGAGCAAGATAAATTAAATGACTTGGGTAAAGCTATTACTCTGCTTACCCGCAGTGAAAAGAACCTTATAGCGGATATGAAAGACTTGTTAGCTTTACCAGAAGCAACTGGGCCCGAAGAGTCAGAACGTGCTGAACAGGTTCTGCATGCCTATAGCATTTACGCGCATGCATATGCGATGAGAGAACGTATAGCACGTGAACTTGGTAATATTAATTTCCCTGAAAGCGATGAGTTCTTAGACTTTATCGCGAGTTCACAGCTTGCCCATCGTGAAGGCATTAGTGCACAGGCTCTCGAAGAAGCCAAGGCAGAGGCTGATAAGGCTGTCGCGACAATGACGCTCGATGATATTGAGAAAAAGCTCGATGAATACGATGAGAAAAAGGCAGCTCCTACAGCTCCTCCAGTAGGTCCAATACTGCCGTAATGTTAAAAGGTGCATAGGGAAATCTCTATGCACCTGCTTTAAAAAGGATGTATCATGGAATACCGCAAGCTTCTCTTTTTGTTTATATGCCTCACTATTATGAGTAACGCTGGTGCGCACGAGCGAAGAAGAGAGAGAAAAAGAATAAGAATTCCTGTTGATGTAGCAGTTACGGTGCACGTCATCAAGCCGCGAAAAGCCGACCATAAAAAAGCCGACCATAAATTTAAACGCAGACAGCGTAAGCGCATGAAAACCTTTAGGCGGCGGCAGCGCGAAAGAATGGGTAAGTTCAGAAGAAGACAACGGGGGCGCGGGAAAGATGTGGAAAACAGAGTTTTTGCTTTAGAAGCACAAATGAACAAGCTTCTCCAGGAGTTTAAGAAAGCGCCGCCAAGTCGAGAAACGACGTCGCTGGCCGCCCAAATAATTATGATTACTCGTCAGATCGATGAAATAAACGCTAAAATCGAACAAGCCAAAAAAGAAGGCAAGGAACTTGACCCTGAACTTTTAGCAGCGCTTGAAGAGTTAAGCAAAAAGATACATACTATACGCGGTCATTTGGGAGGCAAAGAAGGTGAAAAACCGGTATCAGCGCCTTCGGCTGAAACAATCGCTCACCTTGATAAGCTTAAAACCGCGCTGATAGCGTATCTGCATAGCGAAGAAAAATTGCTCAGAGACTACGATACGTACAGAGAATCAATCTACGAGCCATCTCACGAAGAAGCCTTGCCGCCGGCAGCCGTTAACCAGCTTTCCCAAAGTTGGGACGAATACAAGGAAGCGGTAAAAGTGCTCAATGGTGTATTAGCTGAAATTGGCATGGGCGATAAGGAAGTGCCCGTCAACCAAGAATATGAGCTTTTCGTTAACGCAGCGCTTGCGCATCGAAAGCATACTTAACCCCAGCCGGTGTCGGAGCTTGCATCTTGTTGCTGCTGATTCAAGCTCCCCGATGATTGGCCAATGGCGGGAACGGCACTGCCATACGATGGGGCGCCGGTATGCGATATATTGGTCGGTGTTGTTGGTGCTCCGGTTGCTGGTTTGGTAGGCTGTGGTGTTCCTGCAGCCTTTTTCTGCGCAGCGGCCGCTTTGGTAATCATTGCTTGGATATCGGGTAGCAGATTGCCATAGGTGTCCGTGAAAAGCGTTATAGCGTTTGATACCAAATTTGATGTTGGCATTGTGCTCTTAAGCGTGTATATTTGCGTCGTGACTAAGCTCACAAGACCATTAATGATCTGCTTATTTGATGGATCATACGGCATGCCATACAGAGTAACAAAGTTCTGATCATCAAGTGTTGCCATAATAACATAATCAGGAAGATTATTAATCATTGTTGCATATACATATTGCCCCGCAAGCATGGCCTCAAGGCTAACGCCTGTCACCGTAAACGCTCCAACCGTTTGCTGTCCCATAAGTGAGGTCGCATAGGCATGACGAGCATCATCGATACGTGCTATAAGCGTTGGACCAACGGGACTCTGTGCTGCCTGATTTTGACTCACATACTGTGACCACATCGCATTTTGATAGAATGGGGCTTGACCGCTCACCACTTTATTGGTCACTAAACTTACGAGGGCGTTTGGTGGTGTCCCCAAAATTCCCAACGGGCTCATACCAATCGAAGTAGCTTGTGCGGGCTCCTGAGCAAGTGCTGCAAAGGCAACATAGTCAGTCGTTACTTTGTGCTGACTTGCCTCGTCAATATTAGTTTGCTGTGTTGTGTAAATGTAGTGTCCCTTAATAAGCTCCGAGGGCGAAGCTGGTGCAAGGTCGCTTATCTTATTAAAGGTTGGCTTGCTTATCTGCTCATAGGTGGCTTGTTGTACTTTTTCACGCGCCACCTCGGTGCTTGATGGGCCGCCAGTATAAATGCTCGATACGGCCGTGATGGCCTTTCGCTCATCGGGATTGACACAATCAAACTCAATTGACGCCCCAGAAAATATAACGCTGAAAGGAACACGCGTGATAGGCCTCTTTTGCACATCAACGCTTGGCAATGGTGTCACGTGCACCGTGGTTGGTGATGGCGCGGAATCTCCTTCTGGCCAAACCTGTATTCCGAGGGAGCTCCCCTGTAAGGTTGCGCGGAAGCGATACCATGTTCCTGGCGTGAACGCAGGCGCTTGCTGTGACGCTACCCAGCCGGCCTTACCTGATCCTACCTCATGCTCGTAAACGCCAAGTGATGGCGGTTTGCCTGCCTGCTCTTTTTTAACGATGATCATCTTAGCATGATTATACCGATCAATCGTACCCTTGTATTGAGCAATAGCTTGGGCGTCGACCGGTACACCACCAATACCGATACCGACATAGAACTGGTCCAAAAGATAAAGAGGACGGAGCCGCGCTTCGAAAACAAGCGCGCTTGCCGGTGAGCGTTCGAAATCTTTGGTCAAGCTTTGCAAGAACCAAAAGCGAGGGACGCTCATCTGCTGTCCTGTTGCCTGGTCAGTGCTCGTAAAGGTTGCCGGAATCTGCGCAATCTCCTGCGCAAAGTGTCCACGGCAAGGCTCATAGAGGGCAAGTCCTTGCGAAGGGTTCCAGTTCAGCCATCCGGTGATATGACCATACATGGTGCCTACATCGTCGGCAATCATACCATAGGCATCTTTTTTGAGCAGCTGTTTCTGGTAAGCGCCTAAAGCCATGCTCTGCTGCTCGCCAAAGACACGAAAAGTTTCGTTAAAGTAATTTTCGTAAAATCCAAGACCTATTTGTTTATTGCTTATTTCAGCATTTAATTCCTCTTTGACTTCTTCAACAAGGCTACTCTGCATGAACGTGCCAACAATTTCTTGGTTGCGCGTCCAGATGGTGAACGTGTCAAGATACTGCGCTATTTCTTGTTTAACATCCGCTATTTCGGTGTCTTGCTGAGCCCCGCTCATGATCATGAAGCTGCCAAATGCCAGCGTTGCGCCGAGGCCGACGGCAAGCCATACGCCCGTCCCGCCTGTCGCGATGGTAACGCCTACCAAGAGGCCAACGGTTACCATTTGTGAAATGAGCTCCTTGTGGGTATCAAGCTCAGCCTGATACTGATGATAATAGTTGGCAACCCCGCCCGCTTGGAGCCAGGCAGCGGGATTTAATACGGCCGCAACACCGGCGCCGAGGTCAATAATCGCGTCGGTCATAAGCTTTATCAAATAACCAACCGCTTGGATCAGGTCTTTGATGATGGTTTTAATCGCTCCCAAACCAATAACGACGGTCTCTAAGAGTGATATAACGATGTCGCGGCCAATAAATTTCCAGTCGTTGATGAAGGCAGCGCCGGTACCATGCGTCCCCGCTGTTGCCACCACGACGATCGCGTCAGCAATCAGTATAATGGCATCGGTATTAAGGCGCGTTGCCACATCGCCTACGAGCTCGAGGCTACTGCCAATCAAAGTTCCCAGCGCATCAGCTACCGAATCGAGCATATGTTCGTAGTCGACGCTTAAGCTCGGGTCATTTAAAACAGCCCCGATGCCTTTCAAGACAAGATCAAGCGGGGAGCCAGCTCCCGTTGTTGCCAGTTTGACAACATTGGTGACCAAGTGGGTAACATCCTTGCCAAAGTTTTTAAAGTCCTCACTTACCGCGTCTTTGTAGGTTTCTGCCATTTCTTGAGCTTCTTTTGGCGGCATGTTTTGAAGAATGCCCGCCATGCCTGACTGATAATAAAAGACCTGGGCCTCATCTTTTGCTATTTCTGCGACGTCTTTTGCCGTAGCATAGATATCGCCGCCGACCTTTTCGATCCCGCCAATTACCTTGCTTCCCGTGTGCTCCAGCCAATCAACAAATCCCTGTGGGGTAACTGCCTCGTTGTCGGATTTCGGCTTAGGCGATGTCCCGCCCAGCCGGTTTGCTTGTTGTGCAAGCAGGTTATTTTCTGCTGCCGTCGGAAGCGACGCTGATAAAGCGGACCAATCTTGAAGATAGAGAGCATCGGTCGCTTGATAGAGTAAAATTGAAGGAAAAGAGCTTTTGTCTTTGGCAAGTACCGCCATCGTGCGCGCAAGATTTTCACCTTGGAAAAGGTAATAGGTTAACGTTTGCAGGGTGATGGCCATGCTTAAGAAAAGCATCTCGTGCTTATAAGGGGCAGGAAGCGTAATATGCTGAAAGCCGATCGTACCATCCTTTTTTTTGATGAAGGGGCTCTCTTTGCACGTTATAACGGGTTTTTTGGCCGACGAGCACGTGGGATCGCAGGCGGGGTCACAGCCAGTTGTTGGCTGGCAGGTCGGCTGGCTGAGTGTTTGCATTACGCGATAGAATGGGGATTGCTGGAAGCACTCGGCAGCTTTTACGATTGCTTGGTAGTCGTACTCTTTGGTCTTAGCCTGCGTGAGCGAACCCCAGTCGCGTGATTGTGCAAGGAAGTGCTTGCGTGTGTTTTCGTTAAGCAGAAGCGCCAGTTGAGTTAATTCGGCAGTATAGCGCTGTTGGGTAAAGTCATCTAAGTAGTAGGCTGTTTCCAAGTAAGGAATATAGCGGAAGAGTTGCTGCTCGTTAGCGTGCCGCATCTGCAAAAACTGACTATCAAGGACGAAGCTATTGGTAACCATCGTTTTGAGGTAGTCCTGCCAGAGCAATGAGGCGGCAAGGTCCTGGTTGGTGACGGGAAATGCCCGCCAAAAAGACGTCGTTGTTATAAGTTGCCAAAATTGTCCCAGGTCTTTCTTTTCTCGCTCAAAGGTGATCGAAAGCAAGCTGCTTAGGCTTTCCCATGCATCCTGGGTGGGTGTTATGCTGCCAAAGACGATACCGCCTTTTCGTTGGCGATCAACCGCTTGCATAAGCTCGTCCCAACTGCCATGTGCAAGGATGTGCTCATAAGGAATTTTGGCCTGCTGGGCGAGCGTTATGAGCTGGGCAGCGTGCTCGCGCTTTACGCAGTATTCAAAATAAAAGTAAAATGCTTGAACATAAGAGAGCAGGGTCGCATCGACCTGGAGCCCTGAAGCTCCGAAGAGGCTGGTAACTGCTTTTTGGTTGCTTGATGGCGTTGGGTAGAGCGGAGGATTGGTAACGCTGAGGCTCGGGTTTGGGTACTCAGGCCATGCGGCAAAAATAAAGCGCTGAGCAGCTTCTTGCAGGCCACTTGATTGTGTTTTCGCATTTTTCTGTGTTTCTTTGATGACATGAGCCAAGCTCTTTGGAGGTGCATCCGTGGCAAAGCACCATGAGCCACAAAGCAGAGAAAAAGTTATGGTAAGAAAGCGTGGGCTGTTCATGGCGTGCTTCCCCGTGGTTGCTTGGTTGAGCTAAAAGCTAAATCTGGCGGTGCGATGATCTTAAAAGATGCCTGGCAGCCTGGTGCCATGAAACCGATACCGTGATACCAGAAGACCAGTTTGCTCTCGGCCGGGTCAAAATTGGCAACTGAGCCGCTATAAAGATTTTGCCAGGTAGTCCCCGTTTTTTTCTCAAGTGATACGTAGACTGACAGCTCTTGCGTCACCAGCGTGATGCGAAAAACAACCGGGTCCTTGCCCAGGTTCGCGGCATCGCTTGGCGCGAAGGTATATAAGGGAGCGCTTGTTCCAGCAGCGATGGCATGGAGAGGCGATGTTGCCACCGGAAGAACGCCGCCAAGCGACTGAAAGCTTGTTTGGCCCAGGTAAAGCCCTACCTTCGGTGTACTATTTTGTTGGGTACCATAAAGGCCGACAAGGCGATACGTTGAAGCACGGTCGAGACTACCGGCAAGCCAGCGCGCACGATTAAATATAATGCCAGCGCAAAAAGGGTAGGCAACGTTGATGAGCGTAATTTCGGCCTGGACTTGATACGAGCTTTTATTGGTGAAATACTCGGTAAAAATCTGGTTTTGCTCCGCATAGACGGTGCTGACGTTATTCGATGCATCGCGCCATTGTCCCGGGTCTGCGAGCACCTGATGGATCGTGCCTGCTGGTGCGCCGGGTGTTGCCTGGACAATATTTTTTGAGGCAAGGTCATAGGCAAACGCACCGCGCTGGATAAAGCTTGCACTTACGGGATCAAATGCCCAATCGGGAATCTGGTAAACGTTGTACCATGGGTAATTGCCGGGAACTTTCATAGGGGCTGCTTTGAAAAAAAGGTCACCCGGTATGCCATCAACGATAAAGCGCAGGGGCGGCATACTCAGGTTGATCATCCGCTGCACATACGTTACTTCTTGGGCAAATTGCTCTTGCGCATAACCGAGGGTTTTCTTTATGTTTTGCGCCTGTGTTGAAAAGTCTTTGCTCAAGTTTTTGATAAGCTGACCGGTCTTTTGCTTCATCTGGTTTTGAGTATCTTTAAACTGTTGCTGTACCTTTTTTATTTTACCGGTGAGCGTATCCTCTTCAGCTTTATCTTCTGCGCTAAAGAGCTCTTGGGCATATGACTCACCCGATACGATAATAATGTTGATAAGCATATCGATGATGAAGTTTTGGGGTGTTACGCTTTGGCTGAGATCGTCGCGTAGCGCAGCAAAGCGTTGCCAAAACTTCCCCACTTGATCCGCTTTACGTATATCACGCTCGCGGGCAAGGAGCATGCGTTCTTGTCTGAGCGCCTTACTAATAACATACTTAAGCTGCTGCGCTTTAGATGACAATGGACCATCGCTCGGCTGGTAGCGCTTGGTCATATTTTCTATCAGGGGAGTACAGTGGTCGAGCTGCTTTTTGAGCAGCAGGTATTTATAATGCTCGCCTGGCGCTTTGGTTTTAAGCTCTGTATGCATTTCATCAAGCACGGCGACCAGCGCTGCCGTTTGGTCTTTGGCGGGCATGCTGGTAAGAAGATCGATGAATTGCTGTCTTATTTGGGCACGTGTAGCCAAACTCGGTAATCCGATCATCGCACACAGCACTATAACGAGCATACGCATGGCATTCTCCTATGAGCCCGATGGTGTTGTATACTGACCGAGAGCCCCAAACCCTTGCTGAGGGATGGTACTGGTTGATGGCGGCGGCGGTGGTGGCGGTGGCTGCTTGGTTCCTTGGAGCGCCTGCATGTATTGCTGCTGCGTCTGTTCAATAAGCGCCATTTCTGCTTGGCATCCCGCTGATGAAAGACCTGAGCATGCTTGTCCGAGGGCAGCGCAAAGGATACGTTCGGTGCAGGGGCTAAGCACATCCATGCCAACTAACGTGCTGTAATCGCCCAAGCAGGCGCCGAGCATTGCAATGATTCCTTGCGTTGAGTTGAGCCATTCAGGCTGCTTTTTGATTTCTTGCGCATAGGGGCCATTGACGGTTGGCAGATTAATAAACAGCTTGACGGCGCTTGCAAGGTTTTGTGTTCTGCGCTGCTGTGCGTCTTCAAAGTAAGCGATGACAAAGCCCATGCGCTCACCACCACGACTTGTTGCTTGCGTGCCTGCTTGTGCACTTTTTACTAAGTGGTCCGGCCAGCCGACGGTTTGGGCATGCAAGGGAAGCTCGCGAGCAAGGGCAGGAATCACTTTACAGGCGCGTAGTGAAGCATCATTGTAATGGAGCAGGGGCGGATT
Organism: uncultured bacterium; assembly: GCA_963722385.1. GTDB lineage: Bacteria > Babelota > Babeliae > Babelales > Babelaceae > CAVRKK01. Next base: position 757,331 of record CAVRKK010000002.1, on the reverse strand, counting down.
GATTGGTGCGAGGCTTTTTCGCGCTTCGCGCAGAGCGTCTATTTTATCTTTAGAAGTTGCATTGCTCGCGGCAATTTCTTGCGTACGACGATTGAAAGGATTGTTCTCCATAAGCTGCTTGATATGCTCAGCGAGTACGGAAAATGCATTTGCTCCCGGCAGCGCGGGAGCTGGAGCTGGCTCATAAAGATAGTGAGCGTAGGCGCCAAAGAAAGCAAGTATGGTCTTAAGCGTATTGAGATAAACTGTTTGAGTTTTTTTAAGATTTTCGTGAGCTATTTTCTGCCCTTGGGTAGCAAGGTCGCCGGCAAAAAGCGGTTGCGTGAAATCGGCGATGAAGAACAGAGGATCGGCGGTGTTATCGTGCTGGAGCATCAAGCTGCCTGCTTTAAGCCCGAAATGCTTCGGAACGAGGGGTTGGTGATAAGAGCAGATAAAGAACATCTGGTCTTGAATAACGTTCAGCAAGTGCGTAATAATAAGTGACTTTTTGTTAAACGCGTCGGTCGGTTCCTCCACGACGTAGCCGAGGACGGTATTTTTATGAATAAGGTTAAAGGTTGTATAAATACTGGTTATGTAATGGTAGAGGTCGGTTAACACCATAAACTGAAACTTCCGAAACAGCGGCACAAAACGGCTTAACGTGTTGCCTTTTTGAACAGTTGTTCCAGCGTTTCGGATTGCAGTAATAGCAGCATCAAGGGCTCCCGCCAGGTCACCATTTTTGGGAAAAACGGCGCCGCCGGCTGGGTGATTGACGTAGGCATGTGCTTTAAGGGTGGTGCTAATTTGGCCGCGCTGAGCAGCGAGCTTTGCGGCAAAAGCGATACTGTTTTTCGTTGTTGGGGAGTTCTCGATGAGCAATGTTTGATCGGGTGACAGCTGAGCGGTTGCGTATTGTGCACAGGTTAAGCGGTGCACACGACTCAGATCGGAGCTGCTTGTCAGCAGCCCGCATGAGGCGGGTGGTTGGCCACTTGATGGGCAGCAACCTTGTGCTGAAGCAGCTTCTTGATTCTGCGCATGCACAGGTTTATGTGCGCATAGGATGCAGAGAAGATATAATAAGGCTTTTTTATACATCATTGTTTCCTTAAAAGAAGGATTAGCGTTACCATACCGAAAGAAGTCTCGTAAAATCAAGAGAGTAGCATTCGCAAAGGATATGCTCCTGAAAATATCACAACCGTTAAGAGTAGAGCGGCCAGCTTGTTGAAAACGACGCGGCCATTGTTTGGCAAGCTAGCGCTTTGGATTTATTGTCAATCCAAGATGAGGCGGCCCTGGCCTGCCATTCTTTAGTTTTGACTTTGAATAAAATCTTTTCTAGAATGAAAGTCATTTCAAAGAGATCGCATAGGGAGTAGTTTATGTCTGCTTATTATCTTAAGTATTTTTTATTAGGCACCTTGGTTTTATGTGCTACGCAGTTGCAAGCGCTCTGCCGACTGACAGGTACAAGTTATGCTTCGTCTGCCCAATTAAATCCAATTTCAGTAGCTTTTTCGCCTAATGGGTCTTATGCAGCTACAGCTAACAGTGGCTCAGATGGCGTAACATTATTTACGGTAGGTACGGGAGGCGTGGCGAGTAGCCAAAATTCGTATACATTACCGCTTGGCTCATCCCATCCCCAGTCAGTAGCATTTTCACCGGATAGCTTGTATCTTGCTACTGCTAATTCAGGCTCAAATGATGTCACCATATTCCAGGTTGGAGCAGGAGGAGTGTTATCGGGAGCAGTGTCATATGTCCTACCAAGCGGTTCTAGCTTTCCTTACTCAGTAACCTTTTCGCCCGATGGTTCATATCTTGCTATCGCTAATATATTCTCAAATGATGTAACAATATTCCAGATTGGAGTAGGAGGAGTATTGTCGGGAGCAGTATCATATGCATTACCAAGCGGTTCTAACAAGCCTTACTCAGTAACCTTTTCGCCCGATGGTTCATATCTTGCTACTGCTAATGAAGGCTCAAACAATGTAACAATATTCCAGGTTGGAGCAGGGGGAGTGTTGTCTGGAGCAGTGTCATATGCATTACCAAGCGGTTCTAACACGCCTTACTCAGTAACCTTTTCGCCCGATGGTTCATATCTTGCTACTGCTAATGAAGGCTCAAACAATGTAACAATATTCCAGGTTGGAGCAGGGGGAGTGTTGTCTGGAGCAGTGTCATATGCATTACCAAGCGGTTCTAGCTACCCTCAATCGGTAGCCTTTTCACCGGATAGCTCTTATCTTGCTACCGCTAATTATTCAAATGGTGTCACCATATTCCAGGTTGGAGCAGGAGGAGTGTTATCGGGAGCAGTGTCATATGCATTACCAAGCGGTTCTAGCTACCCTCAATCGGTAGCCTTTTCACCGGATAGCTCTTATCTTGCTACCGCTAATTATTCAAATGATGTCACCATATTCCAGGTTGGAGCAGGAGGAGTGTTATCGGGAGCAGTGTCATATGCATTACCAAGCGGTTCTAGTGAGCCTTTATCAGCAGCCTTTTCGCCCGATGGTTCCTATCTTGCTACTGCTAATTACTATTCAGCCAATGTAACCATATTTCAAGTTGGAGCAGGAGGAGTATTATCGGGAGCAGTGTCATATGCATTACCAAGCGGTTCTATCTACCCTTACTCAGTAGCATTTTCGCCCGATGGTTCATATCTTGCTACTGCTGATGCAGACTCAAACAACGTAATAATATTCCAGGTTGGAGCAGGAGGTGTGTTATCGGGAGCAGTGTCATATGCATCACCAAGCGGTTCTAGCGGGCCTTTCTCAGTAGCCTTTTCGCCCGATGGTTCATATCTTGCTACTGCTAATACAGCCTCAAACAACGTAACAATATTCCAGGTTGGAGCGGGAGGTGTGTTATCAGGAGCATCCACTTATGCATTACCAAGCGGTTCTAGCCGTCCTTACTCAGTAGCATTTTCGCCCGATGGTTCATATCTTGCTACTGCTGATGCAGACTCAAACAACGTAACAATATTCCAGGTCGGAGCAGGAGGTGTGTTATCGGGAGCAGTGTCATATGCATCACCAAGCGGTTCTAGCGGGCCTTTCTCAGTAGCCTTTTCGCCCGATGGTTCCTACCTTGCCACCGCTAATTACGGCTCAAATGATGTAACCATATTTCAGGTTGGAGCAGGAGGAGTGTTATCGGGAGCAGTATCATATGCATTACCAAGCGGTTCTAGCTACCCTCAATCGGTAGCCTTTTCGCCCAATGGTTCCTATCTTGCTACTGCTAATTTTAACTCAAGTAACGTAACAGTATTCCAGGTTGGAGCAGGAGGTATTCTAACAAGGCCAGCTTCCTACGCTTTACCTGGCGGCTATAGTGCTTCTCGATCAGTAGCGTTTTCGCCCAACAGCTTGTATCTTGCTACCGCTAATAGCAATCCCTATATAGTTACCATTTTTAACTGCGGCAGTTTTTCAAGCACCTTCACTTCGGTTTCTTTACCTCCGGGCTCTAAAAATCCAGCGGCAATCACTTTTTCCAACAATGAACAGCATTTAGCAACAGCAAATCAAAACTCAGATGATGTAACTCTTTTCCAAGTAAACTCAGTTAATGCCACAAAACTTCTCTTTCCTGGAGTATCGTACCCATTACCCATAGGCTCAGCTGGCCCGGTAGGAATTACATTCTCGCCAAACAGTACAAACCTTGCAACAGCAAACAGTAACTCAAGTGACGTAACTCTTTTTAAAGTTTCGGTAGGACAGCTAATTGGAGCAAGCTCTTACGCGTTACCAGGTGGCTCTATAAACCCTCATGCCATTGCCTTTTCTTCCGATAATAATTATCTTGCAACAGCGAACAGTGGCTCAAATGACGTCACCGTTTTTAACTTTGTAGAGGGCATTCTCAACAATCCTCTTTCATACCGCTTGCCAAGTAATTCTACTCAGCCAGTAGCGTTAACGTTTACGCCAGATAATAGCCATCTGGTTACCGCAAATGCTCAATCATCCGATGTAACTCTTTTCAAATTAACCAATGGTATACTAAGCAACGGTATGTCAAAGCCACTGCCAAAAATATCATCGGTGCCTAGTTCTGTTGTCTCGTTCGTAGATACTCATGAAAACACCGTTATTGTTGTTGCTAATAGTGGCTCCGATGATATTACGCTCTTTGCTATTATTAATGGCGCTTTATCAGAAGGACAATCACGCCAAATAGCCCAGGGCAATGCGCAGCCAGGATCCATTAGTCTGTCAGCCGATGGTTCTTTTCTTGCAGCGAGCAATAGTGGCTCTGATACGATCGCTCTCATTGAATTTTCAAAAGACGCTGTTTTGGGAAATCGCACTACGCACATTTTACCGGGTAATTCTACCTACTGTGTATCAATAGCTTTCTCTCCGATTCTTTCAGGCACAGGAAATGCTCTCCTTGCTACCGCCAACTTTTACTCCGATGATGTATCCATTTCACAAATATTTGGAACAAGCAGCACCGGAGGATATTCAGGAGATGGTAGTGGTAGCTCTACGAATATTGGCATCATCGTAGGACCGATCATTGGCGGTGTTGGCGCTCTAACAGGCGTTGTGGTAATTGGCATAGCTGCTTACTTTGCCTGGAAGTACTTTGCTCGCCATCGTGGTATAGGTAGCGTTAATTACTCCCCAGATGTGGCACCTGTGGGACAAGAGTTATAAAAGTTCCATGAAGTTAGTGTCGCCTCATCTACGAGTATGTTGTGTCGCCTATAGTAGGCAGGGCGTTGCCTTTCTGCCTTTCTTTAGTTTGACGTTGAATAAAATATTTTCTAAAATAAAAGTCATTTCAAGGAAGATTGCATAGGGAGTAGTTTATGTCCGCTTATTATCTTAAGTATTTTTTAGTAGGCATCTTGTTTTTATGTACTACTCAGTTGCAAGCAGCACTCTGCAGGCTGACAGGTACAAGTTATGCTTCATCGGCTCAATTAAATCCACAATCAGTAGCGTTTTCCCCTAATGGGTCTTACGTAGCTACAGCTAACAGTGACTCAGATGGTGTAACATTATTTACGATAGGTACTGGAGGCGTGGTGAGTAGCCAAAATTCGTATACATTGCCGCTTGGTTCTTCCGATCCGCGTTCAGTAGTGTTTTCGCCCGATGGATCATATCTTGCTAGTGCTAATGAGAGCTCAAATAATGTAACAATATTCCAAGTTGGAACGGGTGGCGTATTGTCTGGGGCAGTTTCATATGCATTACCAAGCGGTTCTGGTTCGCCCTTTTCAGTAGCATTTTCGCCCGACGGATCATATCTTGCTAGTGCTAATGAGAGCTCAAATAATGTCACCATATTCCAAGTTGGAACGGGTGGCGTATTGTCTGGGGCAGTTTCATATGCATTGCCAAGCGGTTCTAGCTATCCTTTCTCAGTAGCGTTTTCGCCAGATGGATCATATCTTGCTACTGCTGACTACAGTTCCAGTGACGTGGCAATATTCCAAGTTGGTGCAGGTGGCGTATTGTCTGGGGTAGTTTCATATGCATTACCAAGCGGTTCTTCGGCTCCCTCCTCGGTAGCATTTGCACCTAACGGCTCATATCTTGCTACTGCTAATGATGGGTCGAGTGATGTAGCGATATTTCAGGTAGGAGCAGGAGGAATACTATCGGGAGGAACATCGTATACATTACCAAGTGGTTCAAACAATCCTTTCTCAGTAGCGTTTTCACCTAATGGCTCATATCTTGCTACTGCTAACGGCAGTTCCAATGACGTGACAATATTCCAAGTTGGTGCAGGTGGAGCATTGTCTGGGACAGTTTCATATGCATTACCAAGTGGTTCTATTGGCCCTTCCTCAATAGCATTTTCGTCCGATGGATCATATCTTGCTAGTGCTATCAGTTCCGGTGACGTAACGATATTCCAAGTTGGTGCAAGTGGAGCATTATCTGGGAAAGTTTCGTATCCATTATCAAGTGGTTCTAGCTTTTCTTACTCAGTAGCATTTTCGTCCAATGGATCATATCTTGCTAGTGCTAATGAGGGCTCAAATGACGTAACGATATTCCAAGTTGGTGCAAGCGGAGCATTGTCTGGGACAGTTTTATATGCATTACCAAGCGGTTCAAGCAATCCTTTATCAGTAGCGTTTTCACCCGATGGATCGTATCTTGCTACTGCTAATGAGGGTTCAAATGACGTAACGATATTCCAAGTTGGTGCAGGTGGAGTATTGGTTGGACCAGTTTCATATGCATTACCAAGTGGTTCTAGCTCTCCCTGGACAGTAGCATTTTCGCCCGATGGATCATATCTTGCTACTGCTAATGCGAGCTCAAATGATGTAACAATATTCCAAGTTGGCGCCGGTGGAGTATTGGCTGGGGCAGTTTCATATGCATTACCAAGTTCCTACCCTTACTCAGTAGCATTTTCGCCCAATGGATTATATCTTGCTACCGCTAACTACGGTTCAAGTGACGTGACGATATTCCAAGTTGGCGCCGGTGGAGCATTGTCGGGGGCAGTTTCATATGCATTACCAAGTGGCTCTAGTGAGTCTTACTCAGTAGCCTTTTCGCCTGATGGTTCATATCTTGCTACTGCTAATTATTTCTCACATGATGTAACAACATTCCAGGTCGGATCAGGGGGCGTGTTATCGGGAGCAATGTCATACGCATTACCAAGCGGCTCTAGTTCCCCATACTCAGTAGCCTTTTCACCTGATGGGTTACATCTTGCCACAGCTAATTTTAGCTCTTACTCAGTAACACTTTTTAATGTAGAAGCTGGAGGCATTCTAACAAGACCAGCTTCCTACGCTTTACCTGGCGGCTATAGTGCTCCTCGATCAGTAGCGTTTTCGCCCAACAGCTTGTATCTTGCTACCGCTAATAGCAATCCCTATATCGTTACCATTTTTAACTGTGGCAGTTTTTCAAGCACCTTTACTTCGGTTTCTTTGCCTCCAGGCTCTAAAAATCCAGCAGCAGTCACTTTTTCCAACAATGAACAATACTTAGCAACAGCAAACCAAAACTCAGATGATGTAACGCTCTTCCAAATAAACCCGGTTAACGCCACAAAACTTCTCTTTCCTGGTGTTTCCTATCCATTACCAGCAAATTCATCTGGTCCTGTAGGAATTACATTCTCGCCAAACAGCACAAACCTTGCAACAGCAAACAGTAACTCAAGTGACGTAACTCTTTTTAAAATTTCAGGGGGGCAGCTAGGAGGAGCAAGCTCTTATCCTTTACCAGATGGCTCTATAAAGCCTCATGCTGTTGTCTTTTCTTCCGATAATAACTATCTTGCAACCGCGAACAGTGGCTCAAATGATGTTACGCTTTTTAACTTTGTAGCAGGAATTCCCAACAATCCTCTTTCATACCGCTTACCAAGTAATTCTACGCAGCCAGTAGCGTTAACCTTTACGCCAGATAATAGCCATCTGGTTACCGCAAATGCTCAATCATATGATGTAACTCTTTTTAAATTAACCAATGGTATACTAAGCAACGGTATGTCAAAGCCGCTGCCAAAAATATCATCAGTTCCTAGTTCTGTTGTCTCTTTCCTAGATACTCATGAAAATACCGTTATTGTTGTTGCTAATAGTGGCTCCGATGATATTACGCTTTTTGCTATTATTAATGGCGCTTTATCAGAAGGACAATCACGCCAAATAGCCCAGGGCAATGCGCAGCCAGGATCCATTAGTCTGTCAGCCGATGGTTCTTTTCTCGCAACCAGCAATAGTGGCTCTGATACGATCGCTCTTATTGAATTTTCAAAAGACGCTGTTTTGGGAAATCGTACGACGCACATTTTACCTGGTAATTCTACCTACTGTGTATCAATAGCTTTCTCTCCAATTCTTTCAGACACAGGAAATGCTCTTCTTGCTACTGCAAACTTTTACTCCGATGATGTATCAATTTCGCAAATCTTTGGAACAAGCAGCACTGGAGGATATTCAGGAGATGGTAGTGGTAGCTCTCCTAATATTGGCATCATCGTAGGGCCTATTATCGGTGGTGTTGGCGCTCTAACAGGAGCAGTTGTTGCAGGCATTGTTGCTTATACTGTCTATAAGTACTTTGCTCGCTACCGAGGGGCTGGTTCTGTTAATTACGCATCTGCTCAAGATGAGCTATAACTGTCTTTACGGCTTGGCATTGTTCTCTTAAGATTATCTTTAGCTTCCTAATCTGGACTAGATTCGCTCGGATATTCAGTGCACGATAGGAGAGAAGAGGCCCCCCCCAAAGGCTGGCAAATGCCGTTTATGTAGATTTCGTCAGCATTAGATAGCAAGGCTGTACAATTATCTCCCTCAGATAAACCGTTGCATGCGCTTATGGGATCATAACTTCCAAGGCTCTTTAATGCAAGAGGAACCGCTAACATGAGCAAAAATGCAAAATATTTCTTCATCTGGCAACTCCTTATAATAGAAAACTATACTTAAATTATATTTGATTATAACAGCAATTTGCAACAAATTATTATGGCCCGTTGCCTTAGTCTTGCCACCGTTGTTATTTTATATATATTAATAAACAGAACGGGCTTTTAATCTTTTACTAATAAAAATGAAGGATAAACATGAATAAACTGGTATTAGCGATTTTTTGCGCCTTGGTAGCCGTTACGATACAAGCTCATGATAATACGACTATTGTTTGTGGCTCGCCTGAGCACCTCGCGAAATTTGAACTGCTTGCGGAACTGATGGAACAAGGCCTTTCTGAGAATGAGCAAGCATATTATAAGCAGAAAGTTAAGCGCCTCGCTTATGGATTGACAACGCTGCTGCTTAAGGGGATCTTCTTCCCGGTAAAGCAAGAGGAAAAGAAAAGCAAATTCGAAGCTTTGCTCGACGACACCTTTAATTGCACGGGCTCTCTTGATTGGTTACGAGAAGTTATGCAGAGGTTAGGAAAGCGCGAAGAAGCAAAGGATGATAATGCAAAACAATCATCTACTATGAGTACCTCAACGACTTCAAGCATTTCTTGTGTTGGCGCACTGTGCAAAACATGTATTGACGGTGTGTGTACTATAAGCGCGCGTGATCTAAGCATTAATTAATCTTACGTAGCCACTGTTGGGCGCCCCAACTTTTCGATTGGTCGTGGCTCACTCCCTAGAAATTTTTCCAAAACCTTCCCTAGGAACATTGCTGACTGATTGCGAAACGTTAACTTTCGACGGCAAAGAAATACGTCGTGGAATTTAGATAATATAAGATAGCTTCGATATGAGCAGGCTTTTTAAAAACCTGCTCATATTCGTGTCAAACAAACTCAATTCCCCCCGAAAAAGCAATTTTTAAAATCCCGCGAGAAAATCTTATTTGTCTTAATAGCATTATATTATTAATAGACTATTATTTTGAGTTGACTAATTTACATAAGCGTGTAGCCTTAAATAGTTACTGGCAAAGAATAATCGCCAAGCAGCCAGGCATCCCTTGTTAGCAACTAATAAGCACATTATTCAATCAAATCAGGTAAATAAGAATATGAGCAAAAAATATGGCCTTATAATTCTTTTGGTCAGCACTTTTACGGCAAGTCCCTCCAAGCCTTATGGCTTTGATTGGGCATTATCATGGGAACAAACCCCCATATGCTTTAGCAATGACTCTTTTAATACAACGGTTGCCCGCCCTTATTGCTCTTTAATCAGACCATCCTGCAATTCTCCCGCGTATTGGCAAGAGCTGGCTCACCATATTGGCAGCAGGCGTATCGAAAAAAATTTTAATAACTTTTTAAGAACCTATGTACCCTGCCTTTTTGAGCTTAAAAAGCAGTTTCAAGAAGGCCTTCTCTGGCAAGAAATTGTTGCCTTAGGCGAGCAGGACCCTTTTGTTAAAACAATGCTTGATGGCGACATCAATGCAATGGACTTCTTTTTGAGCGGCCCCATCGACCTCGCCTATCAGATCGAAATTTTCGATATGAAGGTCAAAGCAGACTACCTTACTATCGCTTTTATTATCGCCTTTGTTGATGCTAATTCGCCCGATCGTTACGCCGTTTTTCGCCGCTTATTGGTTGAGGGAGCAAAACCCTCGAGCGCACTTGTTTTAGGGCAGAAATCACTGCCTCTTGCCTTTCTCGTTATCTTGCTCAATGATCTCGAAGCACTCACTATCTTGCTCGACCACGGCTTGGAACTAAACAAAGTTATGCTTGATGGCAAAACAATCTGGAAAATTATAGAAGCATTTGAGCAGGAGTTTGATTGTGCTGTGGCGAGTGACTTGATGCAGCTCGCAAACGAGTATCGAGGAGAGGATACTCCTTAAACCCCACGAGCCGGCATTCAGGTTGCGCTACAATACCAAAATTATCATATACCCGCTGCTGCATAGCGCGGGCTACTGCCACGATGTCAGCTGAACTGCAGTCGTGCGTTGATACGATCATATTCGCATGCTTAGGTGAAACGTAAGCGCCCCCTCTAACAAGATCCCCCTTAACGCCGACTTTATCCAAATAATAAGCAACGTAGATTACCTTTTTACCACCGCTTGTATGAGTTACCTCAGCCTCATAAAAATTGCGGAAAAAGCTACCACAGGTGCGTTGCATGGGATAGCGCTGGGCACGATGACGTATTATTTCTCGTTGGCGCCCACAAGCGTATGCCGCCTCAAGTGCCGTTGCTTTTTTGACTTTAAAAAGCGCATCGCCCAACACATGACGCTGCTCGTGCAGCATCGAGTAATTGTAAGAAAAATTAAACCATGAGTGACCCACCTGCAGTATTGCTCCTGTCGCCCGTTCAATAACCGTCCCGGCCACCAAAAAATCACTGAGCAAGAACTCAAAATAGTGGATATTGATAAATACCGATCCGCCCACGGTGCCGGGAATGCCGCTGAATTCCTCAAGCCCCGTCAGATTATTTTTTAAGCAATAATCGATTAATGCTGGGAAAGGGACACCAGCGCCAGTTCGAACATACGCATGAGTCGCGGTCTCTTCAACAATTTCAAGCATCGTAAGCTGCGGTCGCATAACAAGCCCATCAATACCGTCATCACTTATGAGTACGTTTGCCCCTTGGCCAAGCATAAACACATCCCAATTATACTGCCGCGCTACCCTAAGTGCCTCACTTAGTTCATCGCAGGACACTGGCTCACAAAAAAAACGAGCAGGGCCGCCCGTCTGAAACCAATTCTTATCGGCAAGAGAGACGCTAGGGGTAATAAGCGCTGGTAGTATCATGGTCAACTCGCCTTGCAAAAAAGTCTAAAAGGAGCGGTGCGCCGCTTGGAAGCATCCAGCTTTACAACGTCCCGACACTGAGGGCTGCACGTATCTTCCGCCGTGAGCTGGCAGCTCGGGCATAAAATGAGAAATTTATTACAGAGCGTATTGACGCAATGGCTATATTCATCATAGGGTTGATTGCATGATTCACACTGGGCAATAATAGTTTCAGCATCGGTGCTTAATGCAAGGCGCCCGTCGAAAACAAAATTTTTGCCGCGAAAAAAGCCCTCGGGAAATTCTTCCAGATAGCGGTGAATGCCGCCTTTAATTTGGTGGACCGTCCGCGCCAGGCCCTTGGCTAAAAGATATGCCGAAGCACGCTCACAGCGGACACCTCCCGTGCACGCCATGATCACCTCTTTATTCTTAAACAGATCGCTATTTTTATCAATATAAGCAGGCAATTCCCTAAAATTGCTGATATCGGCATTAAGAGCGCCATCAAAACTACCAATGCGAGATTCATAGGTATTGCGCACGTCAAAAATCACAAGGTCAGGAGAACCTGCTTTTATACGCTCATGTGCCTCTGCAGGCTTCAGATGGGCCGCACCATTAGATGCACCAAGCTGGGCCGGGTCAATCCCCAGGCTTACTATTTCTTTTTTTACTTTTACGGAAAGGCGCGGAAAATGCGCAGCACTACCAGGGCTCTCTTTGAAATCAATACCCGCAAAAAGCGGGTGAGCATCCATTTGAGCTTTATAGTGCTCAAGAGCTTCTATCGTACCGCCCACCGTTCCATTAATGCCTTCAGGAGCAATAATTATACGGCCACGCAGCTTAAGATCGCCGCATAACGATTTCTGCCATTGAGCTACAAGCTCAGGATTCTCAATGTCGATATATTTGTAATACAGTAAAATTTTTTCCATAGCCAGCGCGTTTTTCTTTGCGAATGATAAACCTCGCACCCTCAAAAATAAGATATTGTCCACTATTACAGCTGGTATATTTATATCATAATTGTACCAGAAGGCATACAGACAATCAAGAATGCGCTACAGGTCATATGATTCGTCAGACAAGCAAGCATTGCCACTGCCGCGGATATGATATTCAAATATAAAATATTGATTTATTTAAGCTCGGTTTTATATACTTATAAAAATAGGCTTATAACACTTTATAAAGAAGGAGATCGTATGATTTTTCAAAAAGTCTTTACCGCCTTAGCTCTTGGAGCCCTTGCACTTGGCGCAGCTGCTCATGCTCAGGTTGATGTTGCCTGCCCTAATTTCAAGGAAATGGTTCGAAACAACCCATCTACCTGCGTTACCGACCAAGAAGAAATAAACAAGATACAAACCTGGATCTGGCGTCACAATTTAGACTGTTGGGGCAACGAAGCCGGTTCAATGTATAGCGGTGTATCACCGGTCCCAGAAGGCGGCGACTTCCTCTGCTATATTGTCCAACATCACCCTGCCAAGCCCTGGTTGTTTCACCGAAACATTTCGTAAGAAGAGACTGCTTTTTCAAGCAGTCTCTTTAACTATTATTGCCGCATTAAATATTTTTACTCATCATGCCAGGCCAAAATTTCGGCCTATTTGCTACTTTTTCCCTTTTTGCTTATTCTGAAAAGGGCAGCTAATCTTCTGGTAAGCTTATAGGACGATTTATTTATGAAATTATCATTGGCATGGGTTTTTGAGCATATTCAGGATATTGCTTGGCAGCATCTTGATATTGATGCCTTGGTAGATCGATTTAATAACACGACGGCAGAAATTGAATCATGTTGCAGGGTATCGTTTGATTTACCGTCGTGTGGGCTTGCTTATTTGACGCAACAGAAGGGCGACCAGGCAGTTTTGTACTGCCCTGAATGGAACAGCACCTTTATGCTGCCCCATCGCAAAGATACTGCTGTTGGCTCATTGTGCCTTATTAAGAAAGATCATGAACTCTATCGCTATGCGACAATACAAGATTTTGCCGGCACGAAAGAGGGGCTTCTGCCGCCACTTTCCTGTCCTGCTGAGCTTGTGCAAGGTGGGTGGAAAGATGCTTGTCTTCAAGAAGATTACCTCATCACGCTCGATAACACGTCACTCACACATCGGCCCGACCTCTGGAGTCATCGTGGTATTGCGCGTGAAATTGCTGCATTGCTTGGCGTGCATATGGTACCCGAAGAAGAACTTATTGTACAAAAGATTATTAAAAATTATGGGTATCGGGCACCTATCGCTGATAGTCGCTTTACGCTTGAGATTGACGATCCTGGCGTTTGCGACAGGTTTGCGGGAATCTTTATAAGCACTATTGAAAATAAGCATTCCGTCCCCTTTGTGGCCCAATGTTTGGCTTCCATCGATGCGCGGCCTATTAATGCGCTTGTCGATGCTACCAACTATGTGATGTACGACATTGGACAACCAATGCACGCTTTTGATGCATCGGCACTTACGGGCGAACTATTACATGTTACCACCTTGCCCGGCAAGCGCCTTGAATTGCTTGATGGCCAGGTTATTACGTTATCACCTACTGACAGTGTTGTCGCACAGGGAGATCAACCGTTGGCACTTGCTGGTATTATGGGTGGCACGGCAGCATCCATAAGTATGGCGACCGTAAGCACTTTAGTAGAGTCGGCGCACTTCCAGCCGGCAGCTCTTAGAAAAAGCTCGCTCGCCCACAAAAAAAGAACAGAGTCTTCGGCGCGGTTTGAAAAGTGGCTTGACCCAAATCAAAATACTACAGCGCTCATGCGCTTTTTGCGCTTATTGAACGACTGGGGGATTGCTTATACCGTTAATCAGGAGCTCGTTTCGTTAGGCGAGCCGGCTTGTCCCCGAACAATCATACTCGAGCATGATTTTGTCACGCAAAAGGTTGGCATAGATATTCCCTCACAGGATATCATGCGGATATTGACCGCGCTGGAATTTGGCATTGCCGAAGACGAGAAAGCGTATGTTGTCACCGTACCAACCTTCCGTTTGCGCGATATTACTATCCAAGACGATCTCGTTGAAGAGATCGTACGTTTTGTCGGTTACGGCACTCTTGAACGCGAGGTGCCACGGCGTGTATGCATACCCATTGACAATCATCAGGTGTTTTGTGTCAGGCGGCTCAAGAGGTATTGCGCATTTGGGTTAAAAATGCATGAGATAGCAAGTTATCCCCTTTACGATGAACAGTTCTTACGGCTGCTCGATTGGGAGCCTGAAGGGTCCCCTGGGGTAAGCAACCCTGTCTCTGAGCATTGGTGCCGCTTAGTAACCTCGCTCGTTCCCCATTTGCTGCACGCGATTGCGGTAAATAGCAATCAGAAACAGGCTTTACGATTTTTTGAGTGGGCACGGGTGTGGCATCAGCAGGAGCAGAGAATAGACGAGCGGTATTGCTTAGCTGCCGCATGGTATGACCCGAGTCAGGCTGTCGATTTTTACGCATCAAAAGCTGACCTTGTAGGCCTTTTTGATATGCTCGGGATCTCCGTTATGTGGCAAAAAGCTGCGGTGGTGCCAGCGCCATGGTATCATCCTTATCAAACAGCGCAGCTCTATCATGGGGAGACGAGTATTGGCTATGCTGGCATGATAAGCCCTTTGGTATTAGATAAGATAGCGCCCGGTAGTGCTTTTATTGCTGAATTAGATGGCACCTTTTTGCGTGAGTATGTCAAGCCTCCCGTTTTCATCAAGCCCTTGCCTAAGTATCCGAGTACCCACTTAGATGTGAGCGTGCTTGCGCCGTTTGACATCACCTGCGCTCAGCTTGAGCGGGCGATTATGATGAGCGATCATCGTATACGCGATGTCTACTTAGCAGACTATTACGAAAAGAACGAGTGGCATGAGCAACGGTCGTTAACGCTTAGGTTTAAAGTAAGCGATGAAACTAAAACGCTTACCAAAGAGGATATTGATAACGTGCTTCATGCGGTACATGGATCTTTACAAAAGCTGGGAGTTGCTATTCGATGAAGATTGCACTGACGTGGTACTGCCTGCTTATCATGTTGATTACCGTTATTGACCGCTTAACAAAGTTATGGGCCATAAGATCATGCTCGTTGCCGCAGGAGCTTATGCCGGGATTATCCTGTCATCTTATTTACAATAAGGGTATTTCATGGGGTATGCTCCCGCTCGATAATCCCATAGCGTATGGACTGATGACAATAGCACTCTTTGCGCTTATTTCTTATATGGCATATTATGCATATAAGCGATTTTATGGAGGATACTTAATTTTAGGCGAGGCTTTTGTCATAGCCGGCGGGCTTGGCAATATTTTTGATCGCGTTTGGTATGGGGCTGTGGTTGATTTTATACGATTGGGATACGGTGGTATCGAGTTTCCTACGTTGTTTAATGCTGCGGATATAGCGGTCGTGGGTGGGGTGTTTCTAATGCTTGTTTTTACTAAATTTAAATAGTGTTGCTTGCAGCATGCACATAACTGAGCGAAAGCTTCCGAAACAATCAGCCTTAAAAAAGATTAGCTTATCGCTATCGCTTAATGAATACGCCTCCGCGGCGGGCGGCAGAGGTGTTCTCGCAAACACCTCTGCACTCTGTGCGCCAGGTTTCACCCTGGACCCAATCCAAGCGGCCCTACTCATGCACCTTGCGTCCTAAAAGGACGCGCCGGGCTATTACGGAGGGCCTCATCAGATTTTTATTAAAAATTTTAGTTCTCTTTTAATAGAGAAGCTGCTGTTGACATATAAGAAACTTTCTATTCTCCGTGAGGAGAATTGCGTTTGCCGTAATCATGCGCTCCGCATGGTTATGGCACGAGAAGAGAAAGAAAAACTGCTTGCGCTACTACGCATATTGGTGTGGGTGCAGGGCCGCTGCCCTGCTGCCCGCCGCATAGGCGCCTTTGCCAGGTAGACGATTCAAATTTAGCTAATTGGGAGAGTGTATATGCTTAAACTTTTACGCAAAAGCCTTCTCCAGCTCATAGCACCGAGCTTCTGCTTTTACTGCCACGACTGGACCGAATACGAACAACCGCTCTGCGCAAAATGCTCGCGGCTCATAACACCGGTTGTTTCAGAAGAAATAGTGCTCAGTGCAACATGCAAGATACGCGTGTACGCCGCCGGCCGCTACGAAGAACCGCTTAAATCACTCATTCTTGCCAAGCACCATGGCAATAGCATCGCCAGCAAACAACTTGGTGCTCTCATGATACAACGCCTGCCGCTCCAAACAATTGACGGTGACCTACTTGTCCCGGTACCGCTTCATTGGACACGCTACGCGAAAAGAGGCTTCAACCAGGCGGAAGTTATGGCACAGGAACTAGGAGCTTGTATAAAAAAACCGGTTGTAGCTATGCTTAAGCGCGTAAAGTGCACACAGTTCCAAGCAAGCTTGCCCGCTCAGCAGCGATTTGCAAATGTTACTGAGGCATTCGAAATTGAAAAAAGCAATCGTAACCTCATTGATGGAAAGCATGTTATACTGGTAGATGACTTGATGACTACCGGGTCAACGCTTAGATCAGCCGCTCAAACGCTGTTCGGCGAAAATCCCCGGTCGTTAAGCGTGCTTCTTGCTTGCAGAGCTTTGTAGAAGATTTTGCACGAAGGGAACTTGTGTGATACTCTACGCAGAAGGACTAACTGTTTAATTACTATCAAAAGGACCGCTTATGATGAACCAAAGTTCTCGCCACTGCCTTAACAAGCTGCTTCTTCTCTCCGTGGTTGCCTTACTGCCAGGCTGCAACAACCCTTTCGCCATGAAAAAAGAAACAAGCGGCTGCGTTTCATGTGACCAACATGGGCCTGTCGTGGAAGAAGAAGAAGTAGTTATTGCCGGCATGAGCCCCGAGCTGCTCAAAGAACCAGTCGTTACCTTCGGCGGTCAAACCGCAGCCACCGGCAAAGACTACGAGAAAAATATCCAGTTAATTATGGAAGCCCAGCCAGCACTTAAGGACATGCTCCCTTATATCCCAGAGGAAAACCAAAACGAGATGTACGCGCAAATTCTTGACGCCATGGCGCTTGAAAAAACCATGCTCCGCTGGGTCCAAGAAAGCGGTATCGACCAAACCCCTGAGTATCGCAAAAACGCCGCGCGTGTCCACGAAGCAGTCGACCGCGACCTCGCACTACGCGCCTTCGAAAATGAGCTCGCGAAAGAGATCACGGTGACCGACGACGAAATTAAGAAATATTACGAAGAAAAGAAGGACAAAGAGCCAGCCTTCCAAAGACCACCATTCCTCGTAACACCAAGCGGGGTTAAGGCTAAGGGTATCGAAGCCGCTAATGAAAAGGAAGCCCAAGAGCTTGCTGAAAAAGTAAAACAAAGCTCCATCGATCAGGTAGCAAAAGATGCTAAAAAGAAAGTTACTGATTACGGTCTCGTCAACTCCCAAAGCACCATTGATACCCAGGTAAAAGACAAGATCCTCGGCTCAAAGACTTTCCCTTCGACCGACGTGGTTAAGGGCGCCGACGGCAAGTATCGCGTCGTTGCCATAACAAGCAAGCAAGAAGCTCAACATGCTGATGTTGGCCAAGTAAAAGACGCCGTCAAACAGATCATTACAGGCAAAAAGTTTAACGAGCTTCACGCGAAGAAGATGGAAGACCTCAAGAAAAAATACAAGGTCGAGGTCAATAAAGAGTACTTGAACAAACGCAAACAGGCACTACAACCACTTGCACCGGCCGAACCAGCTGAGCAACCAGTAGAAAAGCCAGCTCCTGCGCCCGTCGCGCCAAAACCGGCAAAAGGGCCGCAACAGGCTGCTTAACATAAGCAACACACAAGCAGCGAGCTTTCTCGCTGCTTGTTCATAGGGGTTTTTATATGCATATGTACAACTATTATTTTTTATTTTTAGGTATTTTGCTCGGCTTTTATAGCGCTGGGTGTTGGTGCGGCAGAAATACGTCCTGAACAAGTAAGGGCCGTGATTGCCGGACAGGCCGATACCGTGCTTATTTTGACGCGCGATGTGCGACCGCTCTTGTCGGGTGAGCCACGCACTTTGCGCGACGTCGTGCTTGAGCATCTGATGCTTATCGATGCGCAGAAATTTAACGTGCGTATTACCGACGAAGATATCGACAAGTACCTTAAGCAGCTGCAAAAGCTCAATAACTGCGACTTAGAACAATTAGAGATGCTTTTTAAGTCACGCGGCTATACGCTGGCAGAAGGCCGCGACCAACTCCGGCGCCGGGAAACGATTGACCAACTCCAGCGGTTCCGCATTCAAGATATCCACTCCTCGCCAGTTGAGCAGAGCCACATTGAGGACTATTGGAAGAAACACGCACCGATCGAGCCAGCAAGTATAACGCTCATCACCGCGGCCGTTGAGAGCAATCAGAACAATGCTGATTTCGAGAAAGAGCTTGCCACGCAAACGCTTACCAAGCCCATCGCCTGGGGAGCACCCTTTACGGTAAATATACATGACCTCGCGCAGGATAAGCAGCTTTTTGGACAAAAAGTACCAGGGGAAATTGTACTTATTGAACAGATACAAGGCGGCTTTGAACTTACCAAGATCATAGCGAAAAACCCTGAGCGACAGGCTCCCTTGGTTACAGGTAATGCGGAAGAGGACAAAAAGCGTATGAGTGAGATCGAAAATACGATTCGGCAAAACCGGGTTAAGCAGGCATTAAAAGATTATGAAAATGAACTGCTCAGCCAGGCTGCCTCATCGATACGCTTTACGTATGACCGTGACCGCCAGGAAGTGTATCAAGAATTAGGAACGGGTGAGCAGAATAATAAGCGAGAGCAGCAGCCCGTAAATTGATGAGGTATCAATAAAGGTTTGCGAGATCATGCTCATTTTGGCGAGCGTACTGTAGTGCTCGGGATGTAGGCCTATTTGCTTGGCTGCCTGCGTAGCGACGCGCCCTGAATTCAAGCCGGTGCCTAGGGTACTCAGCCCCATCGCGCAGGCTACCGCAAGAAATGCACTGCTGTCAGCCACCAAAGCCCCGGTCGGGGTTATGATTGCTAAAATAAGCGCCACCATAAGCGCGAATACAATGGGCGCCTCAATCAGTGCCTGGCTGATAAACGTAAAGGTACGCAAGCGTGGATAGATATCACGGTTGACACCGATAATCCGACAAACCCTTTTGGTAAAGGAGCTCAATCCTAAGAGCGGCCCGATACATGCTATACCAAATGTCATGCCGCTTGCACACAAGCGTAAAGCGTCACTCAATGAGCTAATGGTATTGAGCTGGCTGCGTAACATAAGCGCAATAATAAAGCCAAATATTGTCGGTGTCTGAAGAACCGTTTGGGTAAGCAAAAGGAGCTGCGTGATCTTGCCCGTAAAGAGTGGTTGGCGCGTTGCGGCCTCAAGGGCAGCGCGGCCAGGCCCCGCTGCTATGATGCCCACAATAAAGGCCGGCAGCGCGAGCGCGCTGACAATGCCGGCGTAAGCAAACATGCTATAGGGAACCTTCGGCGTCGATCCCAACAACAGAATCGCCATGACCACGCCGAGCAAAACAGCTGTTTCGCTTAAAGTCATAGAAATGAGGGCGAGGCGCCTCAGGGCTGTTTCAGCACCTGGTTGCCGATTAATGCTTTCGAGCGCCGCCTTGTTGACAAGGCCCTGACCAATACCTACACCGAGGGCAGGTAAAACAACAAGCGCACCAATGGTGGCTGAATGGGCAATGCTATTCATGAGTGCTTTCTTGTGCAGTAGCCATTGAAAGATACGTTAAGGTCAATATTGAAAATACGAATGCCTGGATAAGACCCTCAAACAGGCCAAAAAAGAGCATAATAATTATGCTGACCCCCATAAGCGTACCAGCTATTTGGCCAAGTATTGATCCGGCAATAGCGCTGTGCCACATCGTGCTAATAATGGAGCCGCCAAATATATTGCCAAAAAGCCGAAACGAGAGGGAGACGATGGTGGCGAGCTTGCCTAAAACTTCGAGCGGGAAAAAAATAAAAAAGGGCTTAAAAAATTCTTTGATATAGCCCCACAATCCATGTGCCTTAATGCTTTCTTTTTGAACATAGGCAAACGATACGAGAGCCAGCGCGAGCGTCGTATTGATATTCTTGGTCGGCTCTTCGCCATAGGGTAGAATAATAAGTATGTTGCACAGAAAGATGAACGTAAACAGGCTCGCGATAAAGGCAAAGTAGCGATAATTAAAGTACTCGAGTGATTGTGTTATCATGTTCACAAAGCTACGCACGTATGCTTGCGCGAGGTAGCCAGGAATACTATCGGGCCGACTGAGGCTCCAGCGTCCCAAAAGCACAAGGATTACGATAAGCAAAAGAACAAGCCAGGTAAATAGAATCGTATCGATGTCGATAGTCCAAAATGAGTGCGTCCACCCCATACGTTCAAAAGGGCGCCACGCATGGTGCTCAAATAGTTCAAACCCTTGCATGATAATGTATCCTTGGCTTGTATATATAATTACCAGTATAAAGTTATCACGGAGCGCACGCAACTAGAATCACTTCCAGCCAAGCAGTTTAGATTTTTGGCAATAAAAAAAGCCCCATCGAAATGGGGCTTTAGTGAGTTATTAGCAGGCTTTAGAATTTTTTGAGCCCTTTATGTTGCCAATACTGATGAATAATCGACTGGGACCCCGTAACAACAACAAGGCCATGCCGTTCATCGACTGATTTTTTGGCAAGGTCGAATGCTTCCTCAAAATTCTTGCAGGCGCGCGCCTTTACCTTCATGCTTTTAACATCGTTGGTGACTTGCTCAACGTTCCATGAACTATTCTCGTTAACGCCTGGCAGCGGTTGCTCAAGGGGGCACAGGAAGAGTTGTCCCGATGTTTTCTTAAAGAAGTAGCGGAGCAGCTTGATAAACTCTTCGCTATGTAAGGTATTTTGCGCTGCTGCAACGACGATGGACAGGCCTTTAAGGGGGCGTTGGTAATGGAGAAGGCGTATGCCGAGAAGCAGATTTTTAAATGCATCGACGTTGCGCGCATTATCAAGCAATATGCTTGGCTTTTCTTTATCAAGCAGTTGGAAGCGACACGGCAGTTCGCTCACCGTTTCTTTCCAGAATTGGTCGATAGTCTTTTTAGGATAGAGCTCAGCTCTTCTTTTTTCTTCGATAGTCGGCCTACCGCGCTGCCCTTTTTGCTTGGTTAAGATGCTATCCATAACGAGGGTCGCATTGCGCGCTAATACTTTTTCAACGAAAATTTGCGCTGTTCTTTCAGCTAACGCGGCACAGCGGCCATGCAGTTGCTCAAAAGGATAGCCGAGCGCAGCGAGTTTACGAATAGGCATTGCCCATTGTGCTTGCAAGTTCTCCGTGAGCTCTTGCATAATATGCAAGTGCGTCTTGCTCTGATCGCCAGAAATAACGTGGGTCCCTTTTTTGACGAGGCTCATCGTTTCGCGGGTCATGTCTTCGAGCTTCTTGTCGTCAACTGCTATGTCATGCGGCGTCACACGAGTAATGGTTACAATTTTAGGCGCGCAGATTGAAACAGGATTGTAAAGAGCCCCCTGCTCAACCTCAAGCACGGCAACGTCTACTTTTTGCTGAATAAAATACTCGAGCGCCATAATAGTCAAAAGCTCTTGCGATCCAGTCTTGAGCTCCAGGCTCTCCGCGGTATTGATAACCTCATTGGCTATTTCCGCAAAACTCTTGTTGGTAATTATTTCATGGTTAATGGCAAAGCGCTCATTATAGGTCAAGATGTGCGGCGCATAAAAGGTTCCCACCTTAAGTCCTTCTGTCTTGAGCAATTGAGCAGTAAAGTGAATCGTTAAGCTTTTGCCATTTGTGCCAGCCACCAGAATAACCGGTAATTTTTGCGAGGGATGGTCAAATGCTGCATCAAGAGCCTTTACGCGCTCTAGGCTGTTTTTGTCCTGGGGAATCGACCAACGTTTATCAAGAAAATCGATTATTTCTGTGTATGTGCGCTGCTTGTTTGCACCCAGAATCCCCTTGCTAAGCGTTTGCTTAATGGTATCCATCATGCTATATCTCCGTCTCTGCATGCTTTAAGTATTGGTTAAAACGTACCTTGTCTTTGAATAATGTAACGATATTTCTTAAAATGTCAAAGAAAAATTAGTTTTACAGTGAATCATTTTTTAAATTATCAAATTGTCATATAAATTTGCAAAAGTCGAGACTAACGGCCTCGTAATACCATGCCAAATCTGAGTTCTTTGTGTTTTTGCATAAAAATTCGCAAAGTTCGCATCTCGTAAAAAATGCTTTTTCCGCCTATTGCGTTGTGTTTAAAAGACGTTATGATAAATGCTTAGCATATGTATGCGCTTTGTTGGGGAAGATATATGGAAAAAGCTAGCGGGTTCACTTTGATTGAGCTTATGATTGTTCTTGCGCTTGTTGCTTTTTTATCAATGATTGCGCTGCCCAATTTTATGCGATTTTTTGCTAAAGCCAAGAGGGCTGAGGCTTATACGCAATTGCGTGCACTGTATATTGCTCAAAAGGCTTATTATGCTGAGCATGGCGTTTACACGTCAAACATAATGGGCCCCCACAGTTTGGGCTGGAAGGCCGACGGGCAGTTACAATATACGTATGGGTTTAGTAAAGGCTCGGAGAAAAAAAATTTTTTAACGGGTGCGTTAAAAGCGCCTGCTGGCGCGCTTAAAGGAACCTTCGCGCAAGGGCAGGCTTTTAAGATAGGTGCCGCCGGGGATATTGATGGTGATGGTGATCCAGACTTTTTGACCATAAATCAGGATGGCGAGCTCAAGATTGAGCATGATGATCTTGAGTAGCTGAATCGATTAAGTTAGACCGTATCTTCAAAGCTGCCGCCACAACAAAACGCCTCCGCGGCGGGCGGCAGGCATGCTTGCGACCTACGCTAATCGCCTTCTTTCGAAGGCTGCTCTGGACAAAACATGCGTTACTTCGCATGTTTATGTCATGCACCCCACGCCACCGTTCCTTTGGATCTCCATCCAAGCGGCCCCTTCCGCCTACGTTTTTCGCTCTTCTAACAGAAGAGCTACTTCGGACAAATTAGGCGCTACTCCGCCTAATTTGTCCTTGCATCCCGGCAGGATGCGCCGGGCCACTACGGAGGGCCTCATCAGATTTTTATTTATTAAGGGTTTGGATAGAGAGATTACTGCAAAGAAAAGAATCTATTCTCCATGAGGAGAATTGCGGTTGCCGTAATCATGCGCCCCGCATGGTTATGGCATTGGAAGAAAAAAAGAATATAGCAAGATAGTGACAGATGCCAAATCAATGGGTGCAGGGCCGCCGCCCTGCCGCTCGATGCGTAATCGCGCCCGCCGCGTAGGCGTTAGAGCATAAGCACTTCAAACTTTTTCGCTGGGATCAAGCAAACGATTAGGAAGCTTAACAAAGCTTGAGACCACACCGAGCTCGCGCATATGACCAAGCAACGTAACCAAGAAATGCTCAAGCTCCACTGGCACAAAAAATTCGAAAAGCCCTCTTTGCTTATCAAATGTTCTGTCAAACGCGAGGTGCTCGTAACTTCGCAACACTGCCACTAAAAACCACGTCTGCTCTTTAACAACATATCCTTGATAATAAGCGCAATACATCATACAATTTCCTATAGCTCACAAGCTGCTTAATCTTAATTTTAGTATACGAGAAAAAACTAATGACGACGAATAACGATAAAAAAATGGGCCTTGCGATGGCCATCATTGTTGGGATGAATGCCATGATCGGGGCTGGGGTCTTTATGATCCCTGAACAACTACAGCGTACCGTCGGCCCGGCCGCCATCCTCACGTACTTTTTTGTCATTGGAGCCATTTGGTCCATCGCCTATTCTCTTGCCCGCGTTGCCCAATATTATCCTCACGAAGGCTCTTTCTACGCCTACGTTGCCGCTTGGGGTGGCAAATCGCTTGGTCTCGCCGCAGCATTGTTATATATAGCAGGGGTTGCCGTCGCCATGGGCCTCTTAACGCGCATGACAGGATTATACCTTCATACGCTTTTCCCCAACATATCGGCTGTATTTTTATCGATGGTTGCGCTTCTCTCGCTCGCAGCATCATTACTCATGGGCACGCGCATTCTACATAGTGGGCAAATAGTATTGATAGCACTCACCATTTTACCCCTGGTTATTATAACAATACTCTGCTTTACGAAGGCGAAAATTAGCAACTTAAGCCCATTTTTACCCTATGGCCCCAATTCGATCTTACGAGCAACCAAAGTGGTTATTTTTGGCTTTTTTGGCTTCGAAGCAGTTACCGCACTCCACGCACTGGTCGACAAACCTGAACGTGTTGTCCCGCGAGCGATAACCTGGTCAATCATAGCGGTAAGCGCAATATATATCACGTTCGTAGCATCAACCTTTTTAGGCATCCCACGAGCACTCGTTCTCAAGGGCGGTTCGCTTTCCGATTTCTTGTACGCCTTGTTTCCCGAATACTCATGGCTCATCACCTTTATTATCTGCGCAATCATTATCACCATTATGGGCACTATCCATGCTCTCTTATGGTCACTTGGGTCCCTCGTTCACTCGCTTTCGGGGCTATCCGCGCTGCCTTTTAAAATCACTACCAACCAGGCGGTTATCGGCCTCACCGTAGCGGTGGCGGTAATGAGCGTCTTTTTTAAGAGCATCGATCTCTTCTTTAATGGAGCAGCGCTTTGTATAATTATTCCTCTTGCAAGCGCAATTTGGCCACTTGCTGCCAATCTTATGCCAAGCACGGCCAAAGAACGCTGGATAGCAAGAGCTGGCATCGCAAGCGCCGTAATCATGTGCCTATACGCCCTTGAAGGAATTTGGCAGCACATGATCAGTTGAGGTTCTTGCTCAAAGATGCTATACGTAAACACAGCAAATTCGGAGCGATGAGAAAGGATAGTAATGTTAGCACGGCTCGTAAAATACTGCCTTATTGTACTCATACTGCTGGTATGCCAATCGTTAGAAGCTGTTGCTTTAACGAGGTTGACCAATAACGATCCCTATCCTCTTTATTCTACCAATGACCCTTATGATTTCTTGACACGTAGCCGGCGCAATGAGCTCGAGGATTATTGCGAAGAATCATGCAACGACAACTTACGTGTTTCATTTTCTGTGTTTCGACAATCAGCAGTAGCTGGCGGCGACCTCACCGAATTTGAAGATGCCGAGCTCGGAGACCTAAAAGGCCGATGGAACATGCTCGGGCCATTCTACGACCCGCACAAGCGAAAACAGCTCATTCGTGGGCTTGATCTGGATACTTCCAATACCGTGACTGCATGCCAAACTGATCTCGGCGTTAACTTGTTAACTGAACCGGCAGGCATTGATCGTGAAATGAATTTCGGCTTCCTTTCCGTACCTATCTTATACAGAAAATACGGGTCTCGCCTCGAGGCAGAAATAGGCCTGCCCTGCGACTTTACCATACAGATCAGTGGCGGCGTTTCCCACATTTTCCAAGAGCCAGACTTTATCGACTTTTCTTGTACTGCCAGTGGCCAAACGTGCCCCGTTCGCAACTGTACAACCCCAGCTGGCTTACAAGATATGCCATGCCCAAGTGCAACGTCAACGTGCTGCAGTATTGTCAGTGACGTTGAACCGTTTTCTGATACCGACAACATATGCGTCAATGCAGACTGCTGCATAAACATCCCAAACTGCCTTTGTAAAGGGCTTGTCATGGACCGGATTATTAACCAAAAGCAAAAATTAGAACGGCTTCTCGGCCTTGATATCGATGAGAATTTACTTACCCCGGCGCCTTTTAGCAAGACTGGCTTTGAGGATATAGAGGTAGATCTTAACTGGGCACGCATGTACCCCATTAATAAGGATAGATGCGACTGGCCATTCACGGTCATTACGCCATTTGCCTCATTTGGCTTTACCATCCCAAGCGGTAAACAAATGCGCCACAACAACCTGTTCGCCTTGCCCTTTGGCAATGATGGCCACTGGTCATATGGCGGCCGCGCGGGCGTCACCTTTGACTTTGTCGACGCATTTGAAATAGGCGGCGATTGGGGTATTACCGGATTTGCGCCAAAAGTTCACACAAAATTCCCCGCGCCTACCAATGAACTGCAATCAGGGGTCTTCCCTGAACTTACCACCATGCGAGTACAACCGGGCTTTAACTGGCACTTTGCAGCATACCTTAATGCCTATCGATTTCTCGACCGGTTTTCAGCCTATGTACAGTACATGGTCATCAATCATGACAAAGATGACTTTGACGTAGTCTCGATCGATGAGCGGCCTACCAGAGGCTCATCAAGTGAGGGAATTATGGTAGTTCCCCATAAGAAAAACCACCATAAGCACCATGAACGACACAAGCGCCGGATTTTGACGAAAAAGCTCCACAACGAATCTGAATTTAGGATACATATCATTAACGGCGCCCTTAATTACGAGATTTCCCCTAATATAATGCTCGGCATTGTATGGCAGATCCCCCTGTTTCAGCAAAATGGGTATCGATCAACAACGGTCTTGGGATCTTTCAATATATTCTTTTAACTGGACATGACAGCAGAGAAACTATACAATAAAGATAAAGAGCAGGAAATAGATCGTACTATTAAGAAAGGACATAAACAACTATTATGGCTTCTCATAACCACAAAGGTAACATCGTTGTCGTCATTAACGATAGTCTCGACGAGAAAAAAGTTGAACGAGCGCTACGACAATTTAAGAAAAAAACGGAGCGCGAGGGAATAGTCCGTGATATGAAGCGCATCGTGTATCACGAGTCTCATGCTCAAAAGCGCCGCAAGAAGCTTATGCGCGCCATTAAGCAAAACTTACTTCGTATGGCTGCGCATCACATTATCTAATAACTACCGAGTATCATGTCAACGCCTCCAGTTAAGACAATAAAGCAATCTCAGCGCGAAAAGCAGCTCTTGCATTCCGTTGCTGAGCTTTTTCGCCAGGCTGCTTTGGATGATTCGCGCCTTGAGGGGATCTTCCCTCATCGGGTCCAGCTTTCTCCTGATGGCAAAATAGCTACCGTCTTTTTCTATACGCCGGGCGGCGAGGCCGCATTTGATAAAATTTTGGAAGTGCTCAAGCTGTATCGGCCGTCACTGCGCAAAGCTCTTGCAGAGCAGCTTAATCGGCGTTACACGCCAGAGCTTATGTTTAAATACGATACGCTTTTTGAAAAGCATCAAGCCCTTGAGGAGCTCTTCGAAAAGATTAAGGCGGACTCATCATCGTAATTGGAGTATTTTTCGCAGCCTTATGCTGGGGGTCATTTTTAAACGTAATAGCGTTTCGTGGGCTTTATGGTTATTCCTGGGCTATCAAGCGTTCTTTTTGTCCCCATTGCGAAAAGACCTTGGCCGTCTACGACCTAATCCCCATAATCTCATGGATTACACTGCGCGGGCGTTGTCGTTCGTGTAGAGCGCCCATTTCATGGCTTTACCCCTTAATTGAGCTCCTATGCGCCATCAGTTTGACCTTGCTTTGGGTACGGGTTGATCATCATTTCTTTTTTGCTTATGCGATTTTGTTTTCAGCACTTATAGTAAGCATACGAACAGACCTTGAGCAAATGGTAATATTGCGCGCCGCAACCCTCTATATCATTCCCGTTGCCGTCATATGCAGCCTTTTAGGGCTCTTGCCGCTAGCGCCATTAGCAAGCATTGGGGGAACGCTGTTTGGCTACGGCTTGTTATGGTCGATTCGGAAGCTCTTTTGGCTACGAAAGGGCAAAGAGGGGCTCGGGCTTGGCGACCTTGATCTGCTTGCCTTAATCGGCGCGTTTACAGGTATTATTGGCGCTTGGCTTTCGCTCGTCATCGGGTCAGTGGCAGGAATGGTAATCGCGCTTTGGTACCTTCTCACGGCTCGTACCAGTAAGGCTTCGGTCATGCAAGTACGCATACCCTTCGGTCCGCTCCTGGCGCTTGGAGCAATCAGCTATGTACTCATAGGCCCACCACTCACAAAATTATTACTGGGCATCTAGACTAAAGAATAGAATAAATATCGCCTACCCAGCTGGGGCGCCTATGCCGCGGGCAGCAGGGCAGCGGCCCTGCACCCACACCAATATGCGTAGTAGCGCAAGCAGTTTTTCTTTCTCTTCTCGTGCCATAACCATGCGGGGCGCATGATTTCGGCAAACGCAATTCTCCTAACGGAGAATAGATTTTTTGTTTTGCTGTAATCTCTTTATCCAAACCCTTAATAAATAAAAGTCTGATGAGGCCCTCCGTAGTGGCCCGGCGCATCCTTCTGGGATGCAAGGACAGAATTAGGCGGAGTAGCGCCTAATTTGTCCGAAGTAGCTCTTCTAAAGAAGAGCGAAAAACGTAGGCGGAAGGGGCCGGGGAAAGCGGCGCACAGGTTGCATAGGACATAAACATGCGAAGTAACGCATGTTTTGTCCGGAGCAGCCTTCGAAAGAAGGCGATTGGCGTAGGTTGCGCGAACCCCGCTTGCCGCACCGCCGCGCAGGCATATTCGTTGAGCAACAAGCTAATTTTCTTTTTTAAGGCTGATTGTTCCGGAATCTCTTGTTCAGTTATGCGCCTGCCGTATGCGCCGCGGAGGCGGTTACTGTTCTATTGCTTGCTATATTTAATTTGCCCCGTTTGCAAACCGAAAACACTTGCTCTTTATTTATTTCCCACGAACTTGATTAACGAACTGACTCAATCTCCCATAAGCCTCTTCGGCAGGAAGAACAACGAGCAACTCTTTGATGCCTGGCCCCCGCTGCCCGCCGGTAAGCGCAAGCCGCAAGGCCGAGAAGATCTCTTTGGTCGCAAGACCCGCTTCTTGGGCAGCTTTCTTAATAAACTCAAGAAAATGCTCGCCACTAAAAACAGGGCCCGCATGTTGGAGGCATTGAGCAATAATTTCTGCTATCACCGGCTTTACGTCTTTTAGGTGCTCCGGCACAAGCTGCGGCTGCTTGAAATAAAAGGCAAGAGCTGGCACAATATCGTGCATGACCATGACCTCTGTCCTTACCATCGCTATAAGCTGCTCAAGAACTTGATAATCGAGCGATTCAACAGCAGGATACGCGTGTATAAGATACGGCCGACAACGGCTTGCCAGATCATCGATGGCCAACCGCTCAAGCCACTTATGATTAACCCAGCGTAATTTTTCAAGATCATACTTAATTGGCCCACTCGATGCTAAGTTATTAAAATTAAATATGCTTATAAGTTCCGCCAAACTCATAATCTCATGCTCAAATGACCCGCCAATAATTGCTAAATAGTTGTCAATGGCCTCAGGCAAGAAACCTGCCTGGTGCAGATCAGTAAGAGAAAATCCAAAATCCCGCTTCGAAAGCTTTTTCCCCTCGTTATTGCAAATAGTGGGCAAGTGCCAAAAAAGAGGAACCGGCTGGTCAAGGGCTTCATAAAGAGCCGCCTGAAGAGCTGTATTACTAAGATGATCTTCACCGCGTATAATATGGGTTATTTTCATAATAAGATCATCGACAAAATTGGCAAAAATAAACGTAAAGCTACCATCTTGACGCGAAAGGGGAAAATCAGAAAAATGCTTGAGATCATAGGTTAAGACGCCGCGCCCCATATCCTCTACGGCAACCGTGCCAGTGCTCAGCTTAAAGCGCCAAATAAAGGGTGTATTTTTCTGCAAGAGCGCCGCTCTTTCCGACTCAGTAAGCCGTAAGCATGCCCGGTCATAGCGCGGTGGCAACTTGAGAACCCGCTGCCGCTCACGTTTTTTTTCAAGCTCCTCAGTCGAACAAAAGCATGGGTACACTAAGTTTTTTGCTTGCAAAAGGACAAGATATTCTTGGTAAATAGGAGTTCGCTGCGATTGTGCATAGGGCGCATAGGGTCCTCCAACACCAGGACCCTCGTCATAGGCAAGCTGCAGCCACGCTAAATCAGCCATGATATGCTTGCCACCCGGATCAACGTTTCTCGCAGGATCCGTATCCTCAAGCCGGAGAATAAAAGTACCACCACGCTGGCGTGCAAAAAGAAAGTTCATAAGCGCGGCACGAACATTTCCCAAATGCATAAAACCCGTCGGCGATGGGGCAAAACGAACTCTCACAATCTCGTGTTTCATGAAACATACCTTGGTTGGCCATAATGGACCGTAATGTGCTTTTTATTATACCACGTGGCGCTCTTTTTGCCGAATACTCATAAAACTTGCCCAATATTTTCTAATATTGACAATAAATAAAATTATTAACTATAATGTAATTCAAGTAGTTATTAAAGGAAAACCATGAAAAAAATATTTTTTGTAATAATCACTCTCTCGATCATCGCGAACAATTACGGTGCGTTCCTCGCCGATACCATCATGAGCAAAGACATGGCGCTCGCCACGCCCGAAGAATTCGATAAAAAAGTAAGGGTACTCATCAGAGAGGCCCAACATTTATTGGCACAATCGGTAAATGAAACAACCAAAAAAGAAGCCGGTGATCTTTGTACCCGAATTTCTTTGCTGATCGAGCTTTATCTTGATAATCCCACAGAAATTTTAGATTTCGATGATCTCGAGGAGGCTAATATTGTTATCATCGAACGATTACTTGAAACCCTACAAGTGACTTTTGGCTTAAGTCAGCAAGCCGTACCCCTTAAGATACATGATGTGCCCTGGCCTGAAAAAACGGCCAAACAGAAACTCGACGTACTTCTTAAGCCACAGGATCTCAAAAATCTTACCCAAACTGAGGCCTTTGCTCATACGTTTCCCTTTTATCGCGAACAATTTAACAAGCCACGTATGGTAGATTTTATCTCTCGCATCATCAACCAAGAGCGAAGAAATAAAGACATGTTTGTCTTTTATCATGGCCAAGATAATATATTTGCTTTCCTCTATGACCTTGATAATGCCTTGCGTACGTATGCCTCCCAGGCCGCGCCTAACCCAGCATTTGCTTACCTGAGAATCCCGGGAAAATCTCTCTATGACGCTACGCTGGCTGATGTGCTACGACTAGGATTTGATTCAGACGACCGAGCTGCTATACGCAACCTACTCCTTTCAGTAAATTTTTCTCTGTTTGCTGCTGCCGATGAAGGCGAGTCTACCCTCGAATACTATTTTTTAGAAAGCCATAGCGAATCACCCGTTTTTGGTATAGAGTACCCCTCGATAATTCGCAGTTTTTTAAACAAATTGATGCCGGGCCAATTGCCCCAAGAGTTTATTAACGAGCTGGCCCTTCTTTACAAGCAATATTTTAATGTACCAGAAGGCAACCTATTACAAATATTTATACCGCCCGACAAAGTTAATGATTACGTATATTTATCATACCCATACGGCGCTCCTCTTAATTGCCAAGAGCAGACCAAGCTCTGGGAACAGTGCTTATCGCTTGCTTATGAATACAAAATATACCCCATTACGCTTAAAAACGAGCAAACGGAAACTCTAGAAAAGCTCGAACCGCAGAATCTCGACGTAAAAACGTACCTCGACATCTATCGAAAAAACCCGCAAGCAGTCGGTTGGTCCAACATTAATAAAATACAAGGACGTATACTTTTGACGAACGACTTCATGCTTAACCCGCAAAGCGGCGTTAAGATCTACCGCTATACATTCTTGTCAGGCGCACAAACGAAAGAATATCGCCATAAGCTCAATAACTTGGTTGCGCAATGGATGCCGAAAATAGGCACCAGTCTTTGCAAGCCGTGCCCCGAGCTTAAAAACCTCACGGATCAGCCGCTGAGTAAGGTTGCCGCGATACATTCAACAACAGAATATGAACATCTGCTCACCTGTTTGGTAACGGAAGCGGAGAACCTTGTATTTAGATCGCCCCGCATGAGCGACACATCATATGCGCAAAAAATTTACGAGCTCCTGAAAATTATGCTGAAGCCCCCACTAGCACAGCATCAGAGTGAAGATACTATTGAGCTGGAGTATTTTAGTGATGCTCTGATGGTCTTCCTTGCTCATGCTTACCATTTTGCCGATCTCAAAGATATCGAGCATGAGAACGCTTTCTTCAGCATCGATTTACTCTTTAAAGAAGCTCAGCATCTCTTAGTAGGACCGGTTGACCCTGAAGAGTTGAATCACGCAACACGCCTTTACCAGTATATTTTAGGGTGGCTCAACCTTGCAAAAACCCCAGGGACCATAATTAATGATTATGTAAAAAATGAACATGACTTATTTGGTCCCTATGGCACCGGCGAGGAATTTATGAAAAAAGCACCTCTCGTTCTCAAATCACTCGCGGGCAAATTTGGGATTACGGCTAAGATGTTTGATTGGCAATGCCCTGCCAATTTAGGATAACGTGTTTGACAGAAGAGAAGGGGATTTGGTACCTTCATGCGAATGAGGGATAACCAAACAGCTACCACTAGGAGAAGTGATGAATAAATGTATCAAAATTACGTGCACACTTAAGATAACCAAAACTTTTACCGAAACGGTACAAAAACAAGCCCAGGCCTTGTCGCTTGAAGGCCTTATGCAAGCTGTCGGCACTGACACCATCAAAATTGTAGCCTGTGGCTCAAAAGAAAATATTGAAGCGTTTGTCGACTTTTTTTATAAGCAGGACACCGCAAAAAAGCCCTTGGATGTTGAAGTTGAGCCCTTTGTCAAAGATAAGGATTACCGGGGCGTGTTTCGCCTCATCGCCTAGCTTTTGTATACCTCTATCTCCCTGCTTTAAGAAGCGCCCGCTGGCAATATGCTCGCCCTCTGGGAGTCCAAAGCACTTGCCATACGCGACCGAGATGCCTGCGCTTTAGTATTTGCAAACGGCTTTTCCGCTATAAGTGTCTTACATTGCCCTTTGAGAGAACGGCTGACGTAATAGTCTAATACGAGGCTAATCCCTAAAAAGACAATGAGCGATTTTTTCATTTGCCCCCCCTTTTTAATTCTTTTCTTACTTTACTGCAGGGTAATTGCAAATTGCAATACCCACAGCAAATTCTCAAGAAAAAGCCTTTACCAGGGCTTTTTTAAAGGGGCGAGTTCTATTCCATCAATGGATAGTTGACTGCTTATCAGGCTTCCAGCGCTTGAGCAACTCTTGGCAAAGCACATCTTTAGGGTCTTTCCCTTTGTGCGTTTTTGCTGTTGCTTTATGTATACTCATAGCCACGCTTGATGAGTCATAGGGGTTGGTATCAAAATTATTGAGCGCTGGGATCAAATCATGCTTTAGGGCTTGGCGCACATCGTCTTCATTGATTGATTCGTGCAATATGATGTCGATAATGGTAAAAAAATCGATTATGCTCTGCTGGAGCGCCTCTGGATTACTGTTTGCGCTATAACGGAGCCCTTGCTTTATAAAGCCATGCTGAATTGCGCGCTTAATGAGCTTCTTTAAGCTATCTTGTTCAAAATCAATAAGCCACTCAAGCAGCTTGAGAAGCTCTGCTGAAAGCACAAACTGGCAGCGCTCAAAAGGTCCTTCTTCGTTGATCATGAGAGCTCCCTGCTGAATACTACGTTATCTTTTTGGTGAGTTAATTTCTTGATATATTTCTTGTAACCGCTTAATTCTACTCTGTGTTGGAGGATGCGTCATAAAAAGGTTCATAATACCTTTGCCAAGAAAGGGATGGATGATAAAAAGCGGCGCCGTGGAAGCATGGGCGACATCATCATTTCTCAAATGGGCCACCGCAACATTGCTTTCTATTTTTTTAAGGGCAGAAGCAAGGGCAAGCGGATCATTGCTTATATGCGCACCTGACTCATCGGCCAAATACTCACGTGAACGAGATATAGCCAGCTGAATCAGCGAGGCGGCCAATGGCATAAGAATTGCCGCCACAAAAAGAAACAAGGGGTTATTGGATTGCCTTTTGTCATTACTGCTCGTTGTCTGCAAAAAAGCACTGTAGCGCAACATGGTGGCAAAATAACCAATCGCGGTAGCAAGCGTCGCAGCAACGGTACTTATTAAAATATCTCTATTTTTGACGTGGCTCAATTCATGGGCAAGTACCCCGCGCAGCTCATGAGGCTCAAGGATTTGCAAGATCCCCGTTGTTACCGCCACCGAGGCATGACTTGGATTACGCCCGGTAGCAAACGCATTAGCCATCGGCGTATCAATAATCCATAACTTGGGCATAGGCAGCCCCATCTGTTGGGCAAGCCCAGAGACCATCTCGTAGATATCCGGATATTGATTTTGATCAAGCGGGCGTGCCCGATAAAGCGCCAGTACGATCTTATCTGAATAAAAATAGGTAATGAGGTTCATTACAAGAGAAATGATAAAGGCAATAGTAACACCTTTTGCACCACCAATAAGACTTCCCATAAACATGAGTAATCCGCTCATTGTAGCGAGTAAAACGGCCGTTTTGAATTGATTTTTCCACATAGGTCACCGTACAATCTTTTTTGGCGATGGTTTTATCATGACCAAGGGTGAAACCACCAAGTCATGCTTTTTCTCCGAATCGATCAATGCAGGCGTTGCTTCCCGTCCCTGCTTGAGGGCAATCAGACCTTGTGAGCTCTTTTCAATAAGCACTTTAGCGGTTTCGGCTTCTTTATCAAGCTCCTGATGAGCATGCTTAAAGAGCTCATTCATCTCTTTTTGGAGCTTTTTGATATGTTTTTTAAGCTTTAATATCATTTCTACTCCTGCCAAATTAATGCCGAGCGTGTGGGTTAAATAAATAATCTCTTCCAGACGGTTAATGTCCTCCTCAGAAAAAAGCCGGGTGTTCCCCTCTGAGCGCTTGGGAGAAACAAGCCCCTCTTTTTCGTACATCCTAATTGTCTGTTGGTGTACCGAGAACATTTTAGCTACAGCAGAGATAGAAAAGTAACCTTTGCTTTTTTTTCGCGTCATAAGTGATAATAACCCACCCGATTTTAAGCGATTTTACAAGCTAGTATACACGAAAGCAAGAAAAATGTCATCGAGGGCAGCTAAAGCACATGGCTATAAAAATAATTCCGATAAAAACTTCTCGGCTCTCAAAAGATGCGACGAAACCTCAGCCAAATGGAGAAAAGCCGTGACTTTTCTCCATTATAATACATTTTGGTCGTCATTAGAAGGCAAGTCTCGTAAATTTTGCCCCTATGGGTTAGATTCCGCATGGATCTGGTATGCACGCTGCCCCGTTCTTAAAATTTCTTTATTTATCAATAGAAATATCGATTTGCCACTTCTTACGATTATGGCATACTGATAGACAAAAACAAGAAAGTAATTAGTTATGGACAACATAATTCTCTTATGGCTTGTTGCCGCCGTTGTTGCTGCCTTGGTTGAGCTCATTACCCCTGGGTTTGTGTTTGGGCTTGCTGGTACCGCCGGTGCGCTTGCGGGGGCTTGCGCGGCATGGTATGGCATGAATGGCCAGGCGCAGAGTGCGCTTTTCGTCGGGGTAACGCTCATTGGTATCATTTTTTCGCGCTGGTGGATTGCTCGCGTGCAAGAAGCACGGATCTTGCCAACTAATACGGCTGCTCTTATAGGCAAACATGCTCTTGTCATGAAGCCAATTCAAGGGCGTATCGAATCGGGCTTGGTTAAAATACGGGGCGAGACCTGGACTGCCTATGGGTTGCATGAGGGAGTAATACATGAAGGGGTTATGGTTGAAATCGTTGCTGTTCAAGGCTGTCACCTTGTTGTTAAAGAACTTACATCATTATGAAAGGGCCACTATGCTATTTCCTCTAGGGCTTATTTTTGGTGGATTATTCGGGCTTTTAGTTTTAATCTATCTCATTAAGTCGATCTATTTAGTACAACAGGCTGAAATTATTATTATTGAGCGCTTAGGGCGCTATGAGCGAACGCTGGGCCCTGGACTCCATATCGTTATACCTTTTATTGAGGCCCCGCGGCGCGTTATGTGGACACATGTTAAAGAGATTGAGGGCGCGCGCTATCATCGCTTTACTAAGGTTGTTGAGCGCATTGACTTACGGGAAGCGGTGTATGATTTTCCTAAGCAAAAAGTTATTACCAAGGATAACGTTACCACTGAGATTAACGCATTTGTGTACTATCAGATCACCGATCCCCGTGCTGCCGTATACGAAGTATACAACTTGCCAGAAGCCATAGAAAAATTAGCACAAACAACGCTGCGTAACTTAATTGGCTCCATGGACCTTGATGAGACGCTTGTATCGCGGGATCAGATTAATTCACGCTTACGTGCAACACTTGATGAAGCGGCCGATAAGTGGGGCGTAAAGGTTACCCGTGTCGAGCTTCAAGAGGTTAATCCACCAGCTGATATTCGTCAGGCCATGGAAAAGCAGATGCGGGCAGAGCGTGACCGCCGCGCCGTAATTTTGGAAGCGGAAGGCGCCAAGCGTGCATCCATTCTGCGGGCAGAAGGTGATAAAGAATCGCGCGTTTTTGAAGCACAAGGCATTGCCGAAGCCAAGGCGATCATTGCCGAGGGCGAGGCAGAAGCACGGTTACGTTCGGCCAACGCAGAAGCACAAGCACTCGAACTTTTGGCACGAGCTTTGCCACAGCAAGACCCAGCTGCCTATCTTATTGCGCTTCAGTACCTACGCATGATGCCACAATTGGCAGAAGGCAAAGATAATAAGCTTATTATCGTACCTTATGAAGCCACGGCGCTCCTGGGCTCGGTAAGCAGCATTAAGAAAATCTTCGAGCAGGTTTCATAACTAATACGGGAAAAGCTATGAACAAAATATCGCTCACGCTTGCTCTTTTAACGCTGCTCATTCATCCTGCTTGCTTGCGTTCTGACTCTGCCAGCAACGGCACAAGGGAGATAACCGACAAAACGACAAGCATGTTCATAGCTTTTCTTGATGACTTACTTAACAAAAATATCATTGACTTAAAGCACCTTGAGCGGATATTGGGAAAAGACAAGCTCATTAATCCAATTGATCCGGCTGAAGCGGCATCATCCCATACCGCTTTTATGTACTCAAAACAGTTTGAAGAAGTAATAAGCCATAAGCAATTCACCGACCACTGCGATATTACCAAAGTAAAAAGCTGGGTGGCTCAAAAGATCGAAGAGCTTAAACACCAAACTCAAATCCAACAAGAAGCACATGAGGACGTCAAAGACATAGAGGTTTCTTTAGATTTTGTGACCATTCCCGATGGCCATTATGTGAGCAAGCTTGACCAAAAATCTTTTGATATTGAAGCCGGTATAGAATTACAAAAAACTCCGGTAACACAAGCACAGTGGTTCGAAGTAATGGGATATAACCCTGCATTTTTTTCTGATGGCATTCAATCTAAGAGTGTTGTATTTACCGAAAACCCGCCAATTAGATTCAAGACGCGTTGGAGAATAATACCGAGTAGTCGAACAGGACCACGCGGCGTTACGGGACCCATGGGAGTAAGAGCACGCCCCCTTGCTCTTCCCGGTAGTATATGCACTGATTTTCCCGTAGAAAATGTTTCTTATGCTGAAATCCAAAAATTTATAGAAAAGCTTAATAAAAAAGATACAGCGTATACCTATGCCCTTCCCTCAGTACGAGAATTAGAAGCTTTTTTATATGCCAGTTCGGGCAAATCATATGATTCTTTACCCAGTGAAGCACCTGCTACAAACGACCAAACTCATGCCGTTACGAGCGGTGCTTTTTGGTTCTTAGGTAACAGACGAATATGGGACCTTCTGGGCAACGTATGGCAGTTTACCCGAGATCAGGTAGGGCTTGCTCCCTCAGATTGGTATGCCGAGGTAAATGCACAACTTTTATTCGGCGGCTCTTATGAAACCTCACGGGTACCTGGTCATTATAAAGGACTCTTCAGACCTATCGTATTTGAGGACAGCAAGGGGAAAACGGTTGGTTTTAGGTTGGTTCGTTACCCAAAAAAGAGTACCCTCAATATAGCGCCAACGCGTTATACAAGCAGTGTGCTCAGTTGGGATGAAAACGATGTTTTACAGGATAGCCAATGGGCCTGGCCTGCGGCAAGGGCCAGACAATTTATTGTCTTTTGCGATGATGCATCAGAATTTTAGAAGTACGCATAAATTACGTCACTGGGCAAAAACACAGAGACTTATTCTTCTCGCGTCAAAGCCATTATTTCGTCAGTAGACATTTTGATAAATTTCTTTGAAGTTAGTTTTTGAATTAACTCTTCCCCTCTTTTG
The DNA here is from genome assembly GCA_963722385.1 of uncultured bacterium. GTDB lineage: Bacteria > Babelota > Babeliae > Babelales > Babelaceae > CAVRKK01. The sequence continues at coordinate 718,971 of CAVRKK010000002.1, read as the reverse complement.
GGGCTCTTTTTCTTGAGCCTTAGCTCCTGTGCCTCAATATAAAACTCAATTTCCATCTTGACAAGAAGCCCAAGCTTTTCTCTAATTTCTCTAGGAATAGTTACTTGGCCTCTGGACGTAATGCGCATAAGCTCCCCCGTTTTATTCTTACCTACGCATACAAGAAAATAACAAAGCTCAAGAAAAGTTCAACGAAATTGTTATGCGGGTCATCTTGCCTGCCCGCATAACCAAGCGCTTCTTATTTTTTCATATGAGCCTGTAAGATGCTTTTTATCTCTTGATATTCTTTCTCCTGAAACTTCTTTCGATCTTCCAACATGCTTAGAGCATTTTCGCCATCTGGGGTCTTTTGATTAGCATCGGCTCCGGCCTTAAGAAGCTCATCTACCATCATTCTACTCATCCGCCACGAAGCAGACATTAATGGAGTTACGCCGTTCGTGCTTTTTATGTTTGGATTAGCCTTTGCTTGCAAAAGTAAACGGACTATTATAGCCTGTTTATTAAAAACAGCCGAGATGAGCGGGGTACCCAATGATCCCTGAAGGTTGATATCTGCTCCAGATTTAATTAGAAACCTTACCAGCTTATCATTCCCGTTGCTCGCCGCTATCGTTAACGGCGTGTTTCCCAATTCATCTTTTTCGTTGAGGCCAATTTTGTTTGCTAATAAACTCTGCTGAGTTAAGTCTATAAGATTTGGCTTATTTCCCTCTTTTTTGATAAACAACAAATAGCCTTGAGCAGTATTAAAGCTCATAATGAGTACCGCTATAAATACGGACAGTAATTTATTCATAACTAACTCCTTGTTTTTCTCGTTTGATATCATTATCAACGAGTTTAAAACAAAATTAGCCTAATAGTCAATAAATATATAGCTTTCTCAGGAAAAAATAGTTTGGTGCGCCCAGTAGGATTTGAACCTACGACCTACAGATTAGAAATCTGTTGCTCTATCCAACTGAGCTATGGGCGCTTTTGTCGATATATTACTTATTTTACAAGAAATTCCGCCAGAAAACCACCTCGAGACTATTTTATGAGACTAATTTTTTCTTAAGGCTTCCGTAACACTATCAACCAAAGTATCAATAAATTTGCTCAACGACTGTCCTCGCTTTTGGGCTTCACGAGCAATAATATAGTGCCGTCGGGGGGTTGTTCTATAAGCAATGCTCCCCTTATATTCCTTGCCTACGGGTTCAGGAATTTTTTCCCCCAGATCAAGCCTTATTTCTATGGCAAGCGCCAAGGCTTCCTCGATTAAAGCGATCGCATCCTCTAAACAAGAAGCATCAGTCGCCGCTTCTGGAATTTCATTTACCCTTATAACGTATATTTTATTTCCAAACTCGTCTTTATCTTGTTCAATCGTAAATGTCCAAGGCAAGCCAAGATAATAATTAATATCTTTTATCTTCTTATTTTTTTTTGTAACCATGATTAATTAAAACCTCTTGCAAATCTTTAATTTGGTACGCTATAAGCTGCCCTCTTTTCTTAAGAATTATATTTTTAAACCCTTTTTTTCTAAACCCATGATGAGACCCTTTAATCATAAGTGAGTACCCGGCTAGCAAGAGTTTCTCAGCCTCCTCATAAGAGATTGGAGACACAGCAAAAATTTTCTGGATCAATTTTTCACGAGAACTCATTAATAATCTATCGCTGAAGACATCCTCTTATGATGTCATTATGATATCAAATCAGCAAGACTTATTGATAAATATAAAATCAAGCTCGAGAGCAATTCCATCATGCCCCTCCAGCAACAAACAGCTGAGCAAACTCAGCCGCTATGCCCTTTAAGCTCTTTAAAGCTTCTGGCGAGATATCTTGGGCAAGCGTGATACCACTATACAATTCTGGGTAGGCTAAGCGAACGTAGCTCGCAAAGCGCACCGCCATGTCATGAACTTGGGCAAGAGGGACTTTATCCAGATAATTTTCTTTAAGCAAGAAGAACATGAGCGCCTGATCCACAAAAGAATAGGTTTCAAGCGGCTCTTGCTTGAGTAAGTTAATAATAACCGCACCACGCTCAAGCTTCTTTTGAGAAATAATATCAAGCTCGGTACCAAATTGAGCAAATGCCAAAAGGTCATGATATTGGGCAAGCTCGAGACGCAGCGCCCGCGTAACCTGCTTGATGGCTTTTGTTTGGGCTGCGGCGCCTACGCGAGAGACCGAAAGCTCAACATTGACCGCTGGCCGAACACCACTGTTAAACAATTGAGTGTCCAGAAAGATCTGGCCATCGGTAATCGAAATCAAGTTGGTGGGGATATAGGCAGTTATATCATTGGCCTGAATTTGAACAATGGGAAGCGCCGTCAGGGTCCCGCCACGAGCCAGCTTGCCCGCGCGCTCAAGCAAGCGCGAATGGAGATAAAAAACATCACCAGGATATGCTTCTCGGCCAGGCGATCGCCTCATAAGCAACGACATTTCCCGGTAGGCAACCGCATGGTTGCTTAGGTCATCATAGACAATAAGCGCATCAAACCCCTTATCCCTAAAAAACTCACCCATCGTACACCCAACATAAGGAGCAAGATAGCGATTGATCGCGGGATCGCTCGCGTCAGCGCTTATCATTATTGTGTATTCCAAGGCCCCATGTTGCTCAAGCATTTGAGCAATGCGCACAACGTTCGCTTGCCGTTGACCAATTGACACATAAATGCAATAGACCTTCTTATCCTTTTGGTGAATTATGGTATCTATCGCAAGTGATGTTTTTCCTGTACTACGGTTGCCAATAATCAATTCTCGCTGGCCCTTGCCAATTGGTACCAGCGCATCAACCGCCAAGATGCCCGTTTCAAGCGATTCATTGACCGGGCTGCGCTCAATAATACCCGGTATCCGGGCCTCGGTGGGACGCTCTTCCTCAAAGGACAACGGTTCAAGGCCATCAATAGCTTTGCCCTGAGCATTAAGAATCCGACCCAGCAACTGCATACCAACAGGAACCTTAAAGACCCCGCCCGTCCTCTTGACCAGTTCGTGCTCAGCAACAGGAATATTGGCATCAAGCAAAAAGACCGTAACAATATTTTCATCAAGATTTAAAATAATTCCTCTATTGCCACCTTGACATACAACAAGCTCACCAAAAACCGCATTGGTCAGGCCATATACTTTACAGGTATAGTCCGCTACTTGAATTACCAAGCCCATTTCTTCGAACTTATAGTCTTGTTTTTGCAAAAGAGCCTTTTCAAAAAGCGCTACTAAATCAGTATTTTTAATTTCCACGCTTTACCCCACTAATGCGTTGTTGCGCATTTTCTGCACTTCTTGAGCAATCGAACATTCTGCTATTGTTAAGCCTAGCTGAATGCGGATACCAGCGATAAGATTTTTATCAAGTTTATATACCATTTCTGAAACCCGAGGCGCCAGCCAGCCGCTGATCGCTTGTTCAACCTGGCCCTTTTGCTCCTGCGTTAAGGGGTAAGCACTTGTCACTGCGCAGGGCACAATTCCCCTTTCTTGCTGAAAGAGATCAACAAGAGCATCAAGCACATTGGCCAAAAGAGCAAGCCTTGATTCTTGAGCAAGAAGCATTACAAGCTGGCTAAGCTTCAAATGTACGCCAAATGGCGCCAAAAAATGCATAATTGTATCATGCGCATCATGGGCCAGATGCGTAAGGTCGGCAAAAACAAGAAATTTTTTGATATTACCAAGCTGGTGGCTTATTTCAGCTAACTGTTGAGCATCCGTTACCGCAAGCCCTTTGCCGTAAACATTCAAAAAAGCACGCGCATACTTATAAGCAAGATCTATTTGGCTATAACTCATACTCATGCTCGCCCTTTAAAGCTTCGATCGCCTTTTGATTAAATGCCTGAGCGCGGGACTCGTCACTAAATTGAGCAGCGAGCTCAGCTAAAGATTCGTTAAACACCTGAGGCAATACGTCACGGAGTGCTGTATTGCGCACATAAGCCTCCCGCTGCTTACCTAATCTGCTTACCAGGAGCTGATTGACCACGGCGGCCTTTTGCTTTTTCATATCTTGCTCAGCTAAAAATCCTTGCCGCCAGCGCGCTATCTTAGCCGTAAGCCCATGATAGAGAGCGTCTTGCTGCTGAAGCTGATCATGCAGCTTGTCTTGAACAGTCTGAAGCGATACTTCCTCTTGGTCAAATGCATAAAGGGCATTTTTTTTACGAACCAATTGGCTTCTGATAAACCCAATCAGGTTTCTTTTAACGTAGTACGCTGCCAATGCTAAAAATATCCCAAAATTGAGGAGGCGGAAAAAGGGGTCGATCATCATCATGGTATCACATGCTTAATAACGCTGTTTTTCAAGACTTCAATCAGCGCCTGCTTTTGCGCATCGCTTATCCTGGCCGGTACCGGCTCAAAACGAGGAACATGCGATTCTTGCGGTTGGAAAATTACTTCAGGACTCGCTGCCTGCAAGAGGTGCTGTTGATGCCGCCAAGAAAGAGAAACATGGCTTTGCAGTTCCTTCGTCACTTCTTGAGCGCCGGCAATCGCCTGCTGCCTTTGAGCAAAGAGCGCGTCTTGTTCCTGAATCTGACGCGCACCATAACGCAAAAAAAAGCGCTCAAGTATACAGTACGCTATTAAAAAGTGCGCTATCTGGAGCAAGACGGTTATATTTATCATGCGATTTTATCGAGCAAGCAGAATTAAAAATAGTGCCGTTAAAAATGCAAAAAGTGCCGATGTTTCAACCATCGCCAGGCCAGCAAACATCGCTGTTTGAATTTTATTGGCACTTTCAGGATACTTGCCAATATTTTCGCACCCCTTCGAGCCAATCATGCCCTGGCCCATGGTGGGTCCTAATGTGCCAATCCCGATAGCAAAAGCAGCACCTAAATAAGCCGCTACTTTAGCATATACTGCCATATCTTCGCTCATAATTCCCTCACAAACGTTGCTCTTGATAAGCCATCCTGTTGAAACTGCTTTAGCAAGAATTCAATAACGGTACTCATATGCGAGTCCCCTTTTTGTTTATTATGCTCAAAATCTTCATCACATGCAAGAATAAGCACCGGAACCGAGCTTAAATATCCCGCGATGCCCTTGCGATGAACAAGAAAATCCTCATGCTTATCATGAATTCGCCTTAGATAATCAAGGGGAACACCTACCTCTTCTGAGCGATTACGCGTGCGCAAGCGCTCGAGGCAAATCTTGGGATCAGCCCGTAGATAAATAAAAGCATCTGGTTTAGGAGCATGCTGCTCCACAAACCATTCAAAAAGCTCACAATAGAGCTGCCACTCTATTGGCTTGATGGTACCCAGTTCAAAATGGTTTTGGGCAAAACAATATCGGTCTGAATAAACAGATCGCTCCAGTATTTGCATCATTTTACCATGCTGAGCATGTTTCTCTTGGGCACGAATACGCGTCAAAAATGCATAACTCTGGAATGTATATGCCCAACGATGCTTGTCCTGATAATAATATTCTAAAAGACTCTCGCCCCCAACATTTTGCCATTCGTCAACTGGCTCATAAATAAGCTGTGCATCCAAGACATCGCCAATAAGGCGCAAAAATGTCGATTTGCCAGCGCCTATATTGCCTTCAACTACCAACAAAGGCTTAGGGGATATCGGGGAAGTAACCATCGACTGCCTCACGCTCTTGTTACTCAAGTTAACCACACTATCCTTTAAGTTTAGACCTCTTCCAAAAAAAATCGACCACCAATTCATTGCCCATTTACCATGCAAACAGGAAAGCATTTCAGCAAATAAGCTTTAAGGCTTTACAAAATATACGTCAAAAAATAATACTTATTGCCAACTTAAATTCTGATTGAAAGCAGTTTTGTCAAATAACTAAAATATTGCTAAACTAATTCTTCAACATTTTGATTTTTTTAAAGGGCGTTATGAAGGATATCAAAAAGCTTTCTTTTCTTCTGCTATTCTTGATTGGGGCCTTTACGTTGACGCTCTCTGCTCAAGTTAAAAATCAGCAAGAATTTGCTGATACCGAAGAACCAAGCGATGATCAAGAATTTATTAACCAGCGGCAAGAATATTTCGATTATTACACAAGCGATAACTTCAAGAGCGATCCTATTCCTTGTACAACTGAGCTCGTTGTCAAAAAAATTAAGCAAAGCGGGTTTATTGATCTTTTAAAGCATTCGATTTATTTGCATAGCAACTCTATTCTCAATAGAAACTTACATGATTTGCCCACCTTTAACTGGACGTGTAATGACAAAGATTGCCTGGATCTTGCCATTCTTCCTTTCTATAATCAGACTAGCAAGATTTTCTTTACTGATTCTAATCCCCATATTGAGTCGTATATTAATTTAAGCGGCAAAGATTTGATAGGAAAACTAGACCATATCACTACAACATTTATGGAACTCAGCGTTGAAGATGTTTTGCCCCTCTTTAGGCACATTAAGCTTCAAGAGCGGCGAACCGGCTTGTTTTTCAGGGCCTGCTCGCGCCAACAAAATATATTGCTGCAATTCTCAGTTCCTTTGTATTACCTCGAAAGAAATTTCTTTCTGAGCAATGAAGAGCGCAAACGTATTTCCGACTCAGATATACTTAACCAATTTGCTACCAATTCCAGCCAAGAGGAAGCTGAAGAAATTCTGACTGAGCATTTGGTTGGCGACAAGTTCGGGCTGGGCGACATGCGTATTTATGGTCTATATACGCCTTATCAGTGTGATTATGGTCGTTGGAGTTTCGGCGGTTTTATAACACTGCCAACGGCTGTCTCTTTTAAGGAAGGTATTATCGGCGGTACTTTTTGCAAAACGCTGAGACCGCCGGAACTAAACTTAAAAGAGATTATTTGCTCTCTCTTGCTTGAAATAGATACTCCCAACTTAAAAACTCGCCAAATTCGCTCACTCAAAATGCTTGAAAATCTTGCGTTTGGCGTACTTGACCACCTAACCGCCAATATCGCTAACACGTCTTTGGGTAACAATGGGCATGTAACCATCGCGCCTATGGTCGAATACCAGTGTCAATTTAATGATAATTTTGGTATCATCTCGCAAGGCTCAATCCAATACGTCGCGCCATCAAAAGAAGAACGCTTTTTTATTAAGAAGATTAATCTGAAAGAGTTTAACCGCGACTTTGAAAATTCAAAAAATGCTGAATCAGACTTGAGGTTTATTGAAAGAGCCCTCATTGACAATCTTTTTCCTAAGGTATTTAACGTTACCGTGAGCCCTGGCGCCATTTTTAACTTTACCACCGCATTATTGTGGCAATACGGGTGCACTAAGGCGTCTATAGGATATGATTATTGGCGCCAAAACAAAGAAACAATCGACCTTAATAATATACCGGCCCGCTCATTCCTTGTCGAACGGGCGCTTAACCCCTTTGGCGAACAACATAAGCTTTTTGGAAGCGTTGGAGTTGACCTTGACCATGACGCCGGTATTTTCCGCATTGGATTACGTGGTGATATTACGGTGGCAAGCCATGGTATTGGTCGCGATTTTACGCTTGCCTTAGATCTTCGCTTTATATATTAATGAGAAATAACCACAAGAAAAGGTACTCACTTATGCAAAAATTTCTGGCTACATTATCAATTTCTCTTTTGCTGAGCTTTTCGCCTCTTGCTATGGCTGAGGAGTTTATGAAAGTTAAGCACGAAATAATCGACGTGATTGACGGAACAACCCGTTGCGATTCAGTAAAAATGCTGGCTCTTGAAAGAAATATCCAAAATTTACGCTTCGGCATGAACAAAGGCGCGCAAAAACTCATTACTCACCACGGCAGCAAATATACCCTTCGTGAACTTGTTGCTTTAGAAAGAAAAGCACGCAATGCTGGTAACTTAGATAGCTTTTCAAAAGCTCATGAAGAAACACTTCTTAATGCGATAGTGCAATTTGAAGCCTTTTCAACCCCGTACTTGAGGGAGGCGCAAGGATTTAAATCTCAAATGGGCATACTCATTCAAGCCTGGGCAAAACAAAAAAACGTTACCTCGCTCTTAACTGAGTGGGCTCGCCAAAGCCAAGGCCAAGAAATGGGACAACTTAAGAAGCTGGCAATCACCTACAAAAAATTCGATGAGTTTTTGGATCATCTTAGTACGTTTTTGTGGGATGTTCGCTTATCATGTAAAAATTCATGGGCTGAATTCTCCCGTAAAAACATAAAAAAGTAACAGCAAACTTTTTTTGCTTACGTTACGGGTCAACGATGCTCGCTTCATTTATAAGGAGGCTCACTATGTTTTCTTTAAGATATAGCTTTGCCCTGTTATCATTGATCCTAGCGTCTAGTGTGCAGGGGCAAGAACCACAATCCCCTATGGTACTTAACCATGAAATAATAACGCTCATGGATGGTACCCCGAAAATTGATTGCTTTAAAATTATCAAGCTTGAGCTTGGCATCAAGGAATTACGCGAAGGCGATAAAGAGGGCAAAGGACTTATTAGCCATCAGGGCAAGCTCTATGGCTTAAAAAATCTTGCTGTTCTCGAAAAATTATTTGTCGCGCAACAACCGCGGCCAATCGAAAAAGACCGCGTTAAGGTGTTTGGAAGCGCATACCAAGAAAGCATTAAACAAGCGTGCAATCTTCTACGTCCCTATCTTAATGAGATAAAAGAACACTATGCGCCTAAGTTTTCCATACGACAAATGTACTGCACCTTGCTTGATTACTGGGCCAAGAAAAGAAAGCTCAAAACACCGCTTACTCGTTGTGAGCATTATAATATAGAAGACCCCGAAAATTTACTAAAAAAGCTTGCGCCAAGCTTGTGTAAGCTTGACGCATTGTTAAATCATATAGCCCTCTTTTTGATGGATTTGCAAACTTCATGTGAAAAGTCATGCAAGCAGCTTTTAGAGGCGCTTAATGATCAACACAAAGAAGCGATAATCGTAGAGACAAGAATAGCAAAGGAATATCATGACCAGTAAAATTATATGCCGTACGTTACTCATATCGTGTTTGGCATATCCCGCTTTTTCTGCAAATACTCCTCAGGAAATAAAGATCGAATCAGAATACCTTGTCCTTATGGATGGCGTAATTGATATTGGTCCCATGGTAAAAATAATCGCTCACTTTGGACAACTAAATAGACGAGATAAAAGCCCCCTTAGATATAAAGGCGCTCAACGCACGGTAAAAGAACTTGTTGAAATTGAGCATGCCCTTTCAAAAAATACTCAAGTCGGTGCTCAACAAAAAAAAGTAGAAGAAGCGCTCTTAAAAGAAGTGTTCGAGAATGCGCTCAGCCAAGTGCATACTATTACGCTGCCTTTCAAGGGCATTGTACAAGACAAGAAGCGCGAGCTTGAGGATGTTGTTGCACATTGGTGTGCTGCACGCAACCGTAAAAATTCAATCTTGGTAAAATGGTTCGAGATGGACGAGCAACAATTTATGCGCAGGTATCTTCAATCGTTTAAGTCCTTGAGCGTATTTCTTAATGAATTTACGATTTTGCTCATGGATGTACAAAGCTCACTACCAGAATCAACTAAGAATTTTGAAGAAGGGGTCAAAAAAGCGCGGCAGGCTCAAGAAGCTGCCCTTAAAAAGGCTCAAGCAGAAGCTCGATAATAATGGATGAAAATTCTTGCTTAAATGGCACTATAAATCGCTTTCTTTACCAAGATGTTGAATCGGGGTATGCCGTATTCTTACTTGATGTTGAAAAAGCAGCTACGGTTGCCGTTAAAGGCAAGTTTCCTCCTTTACATGCTGGCCAGGATGTCGATCTTACGGGCCGCTGGGTTGTCGACCCCAAGTACGGCCGCCAATTTGAAGCATCTTCTTGTCGCGGCATCCTGCCCAGCAGCATTATCGGTCTTAAAAGATTCCTCGGCTCAGGGATTATAAAAGGCATCGGCAAGGCTTACGCTGATAAGCTCGTCGATTATTTTGGCAAAGATATTCTCGCCGTTATAGATAAGCACCCTAATCGCCTGACCGAAGTATCGGGCATGGGCCAAAAGCGCGCTGGCCTGATCACGCAAGCCTGGCAGGAGCACAAAGAAATCGCCGACATCATGGTATTCCTACAAGATAAGGGCGTTTCTGCCGCATATGCTGCGCGCATTTATAAGCATTACAAGCATAACACCGTTGCCTATATTATGCAGAACCCTTACCGTATGGCTGAAGAAGTATGGGGCATCGGCTTTAAGACGGCAGATGAGATAGCTCAAAAGTTGGGCTTTGCAATTGACTCGCCCCAGCGAATCACTGCCGGTGTTCTGTTTGGGCTTCTTACCGCATCGCAGCAGGGGCACCTTTATAGTGAGATTCAGGAACTTAAAAAAAGTGTTCACGCGCTGCTCGGGTTAACTGACGATGAAAAGACTGCGCAAACATTAAAAACCGCACTTCATAATCTCCATGACCAAGGAAAGATTAAGCTTGTATCTCAGGCTGAGCAGCATTTTCTCACAACGACACGGTGTTATAATGCCGAACAAGGAGTCGCTCACAAGCTTAAGGCGCTCATTGGTCGCCGCTCACCACTTGTGTTTGATATCAATGCCGTGTACACCAAGCTCTCTACGCAAAAGGGGCGCATTTCGCTCAACGATAACCAAATTCAGGGTATTATAACGTGCCTGCAGCACAAAGCAACCATTATTACCGGTGGCCCGGGTACCGGCAAAACGACGCTCATCCGCGAACTGCTCAAATTTCTTGAAAGCGAGCACGTAATTTATAAGCTCGCAGCACCCACCGGGCGAGCGGCCAAGCGTATAACCGAAGGTACTCATAGGCCCGCCGCTACGATACATCGGTTGCTTGAGTTCGATCCGCTCACCATGAGCTTTAAGCATAACGAAAATAATGCATTGTCCTTACAATTCTTGATCATCGATGAAGCATCGATGATCGATATTTTTTTGGCCCATGCGGTCATTAAGGCTCTGCCATTTGACGCGCATGTGCTCTTTATTGGCGATATTGATCAGCTTCCGTCAGTTGGCCCTGGCAACTTTCTCAATGATTGCATCGATAGCACGCTGATTCCATGCGTACGCTTGACCGAGGTGTTTCGTCAGGCACAGGATAGCCTTATCATCGCTAATGCCCACCGCATCAACAAAGGAGAATTCCCCGTGGTGTTTCTGCCGGGGTCACGTAAAGACTTTCTTTTTATTAAAGAGCCTGATGCAACAACATTACCGCACCACCTTAAACGCTTGCTCTTTAGCGAGCTTGCCAAGCATCGTCTGACGCCTGATGACGCCATCGTATTGTCGCCCATGAACCGAGGATCAGCCGGTACACACGTACTCAATCATCATTTGCAGGGGCTGCTCAATCCGCAAACACAAGACCATATCATGCTCAATGGCACCTGCTTTAAAGTGGGCGATCGTGTCATGCAGATTCGCAACAATTATGATAAGTTTGTTTTTAATGGCGACATTGGCACGATCGAATCAATCGATCTTACCGAACGGGTCATTGGTATTACCTTTGGTGATCGCGTACTCGAATATGACGTAACCGATCTCAATGAAATTGTACTTGCGTATGCTATCACCATCCATAAAAGCCAAGGCTCAGAATACCCTGCCGTTATTATTCCTCTTTTTGCTCAACACTTTACCCTGCTCCAGCGCAATCTGCTCTATACGGCAATAACACGCGCAAAATCGCTCTGCGTTATAGTTGGTGAGCCAAAAGCGCTCGCTATAGCACTTAATAATAATAAGAGTGTTCGCCGTGTAACGTTTTTGCAGACATTTTTGCAAGAAAAGCCATGAATAAAATCTTTACGGTTATTGCGTCGCTTGCTGCCTTAATGATGGGCATACTTTTTTTCTTCTTTTATAACAATTGGGTTACCCTTACGCTCCATTTGCCAGGGTTCACTCTACCGGTAACGCGTCCCTTGGCACCAGCGGTCAAAAAAGCTATCACCTTTTGGTATTGGCATAAACAAGAGCTTAGGCGCGAAAAAAAGGAACTACTCTGGCCTTCCGATCCTATCGCATCCTGCACGCACCTCGTTCATAATTGGCTCAACCTCTTAGATGAGGAAAATGTTATACAAAAGCCATGTATGCTCCAGGCCCTTTGCTTGTCTCGGCATACCAATGAGCTCTTTATCTCGCTTGATCGCAGCCTTTTTGACCAAGAAAAAAGCGCGCTCGATAAGTGGATGCTTGCCGAAAGTCTTTTAAAAACCTTGCGAGATGCGAATATACCGGCACAAAGCATACGATTTTTAGTCCACCATGCTCCTTTGCAGGATCCGCATTTAGATTTTTCGCTTGCTTGGCCAATAAGCGGCTTTCTTGCAGCACCAACAAGCATCGAATATTCTCTCCAAGAGCTCAGCGAGCAGATGAAGACCCGTAGAAACCCTGAGGCACCCTTAACCATTATGTTCGACCCCGCCGGTGACGCACTTGCGCCAGGAAGAATTATTGCGGGGACCTTTGAGCGTGGTTTGACACTTCAGTGCGCCGAACAACTTAAAGAAGCCCTCGAGATCAAGCTTAATAATGCGCGAGTGATCCTGACGCGTCTGCCCGGGCAAGCTCTCGAGCCGTTGCAAAGCGCTACCTTTGCCAACAAACTTCGCGCCGACCTTTACCTGAGCGTCAACTTTTACCAAGAAGAATCCAGCGACCTGCAGCTATCGCTCTCTTATTGCTCATATGATCCCACCAGTGATTCATGGTATAAACCCGATAGCAGCCTATCGCTTACTGCCTATAATCAGGCATATAAGTCTTTATTTAAGGCCAATCGCTCGCTTGCTGACATGCTCACCAAAGCACTCAAATCATCGGGCATATCCTTGCCTGTTACTATACGAGCACCATACGGGATCCCATGTAAGCCTCTTGTGGGAATCAGCATACCTGCGCTCGCCTTAGAATGCGGCCTTAAAAATAAAGATGATTGGAAGGCATTGGTGCCATACGTTGCTGAAGCAATAAGCGCATGCTTAAAAGACCTTGCGCTCGACAAGCAAGCCTTATTAAGCATTGACCATCGTTTATAGCTTGCAGTTTCATTCTGCTTGTTCGCCTCATTTCTCTAAAGTGTTGGCTCGGTAAATTTCTTAAAACATGCTACACTAACTAATAAGCATCATTTTATTGATTGGGGCTTTGAATTTATGAAATTTTTTGAACGCACCTGCTTTTGCGGTGAGATTACGGGTCAGTACCTTAACAAATCGGTCACGCTTGTTGGTTGGGTTGATAAGCGCCGAGACCATGGCGGGCTCATTTTTGTTGATCTCCGTGATAGGAGCGGCATCGTTCAGCTCGTTTTTAGCAAAGAGTTTTCCGAAGATTCATTTGAGTCTGCCCATTCTCTACGCTCTGAGTATGTTATCTCGATCAAAGGCACGGTTGTTCACCGTAAGCCAGGAACGATTAACGAAGAATTGCCTACAGGCGCTTTTGAGGTTCAGGCTTATGAGCTGACCATACTTAATAAAGCGAAAGCGCTTCCCTTTGCCCCCAGCGAAGCTGAGCATGTCGAAGAAGAGCTGCGGCTTAAATACCGCTATCTCGATCTGCGACGACCATTAATGACCGAGCGACTGCGCATTAGGCATGAAGTCATTTTTGCCATACGGGAGTTCTTGAGTAATCGTGGATTCTACGAAATAGAAACACCTCTTCTTACGAAAAACACTGCCGAGGGCGCGCGTGAATTTCTGGTACCCTCACGCATGCATAAGGGAAATTTTTACGCTTTGCCACAATCTCCCCAATTATACAAGCAGATTTTAATGGCTGGTGGTATTGAGCGCTACTTTCAGGTAGCACGTTGCTTTCGAGATGAAGACTTACGCGCCGATCGTCAACCTGAGTTTACCCAGCTTGACATAGAAATGTCTTTTATTCAGGAAGGGGACATACAAGCGCTCACTGAGGGGCTGTGCCATTATGTATTGAAAAAAGTATTTGGCACCGACCTACCGCTTCCCTTATTGCGCATGACTCATGACGAAGCGTTTGCTCGTTATGGCTGCGACAAGCCTGATATTCGCTTTGGGCTCGAGATACAGGATGTGACAGAGCTCTTTGTCTCGACCCCGTTAAGCTTTTTACGTTCCGTGCTTGATAAAGGTGGCAAAATAGGCGCCCTCTATGTCCAAGACAGCACATTCACGCGATCAGAGCTTGAAAGCTGGGTTGAAAAAGCAATCAAGAATGGCGCAAAAGGCATGCTGTGGCTCCGCGTTAATGAGCATGGTCAAATTGAATCGCCTATTGCCAAGTTCTTGCCCGCAGAGTTTATAGGTCAGCTCCAAGCGCGCTTTACGCATCTTAAGCCCGGTGATACTTTCTTTCTTATTGCTGCGCCCTATAAAGAGGCATGGACGCAGCTTTGCCGCTTGCGCCTCCAGTTAGGCCATGCGCTCACGCTCATACCAACCAACCAGCTTGCATTTTTGTGGGTTACTGATTTCCCGCTTCTTGAATGGAATACTGACCACAAACGCTGGACCTCTGCCCACCATCCATTTACCGCTCCACAAGAGGGCTGGGAAAGGCAAGACCCTGCGTTCATGAAAGCTCGTTCATATGACTTAGTGCTTAACGGTGTCGAGTTGGGCGGGGGCTCGATTCGCATCAATAGCCCAGAACTCCAAGCACAAGTATTTAAACTTTTAGGCTTCGATGAGTCGACCATGCACTCCCACTTTGGCTTCTTGCTGGAAGCACTCGAGTTAGGATTTCCTCCTCTGGGGGGCATCGCGCTTGGCATCGACCGATTCGTCATGCTTTTGCTCGGCGGTGAGTCGATCCGGGAAGTTATAGCATTTCCTAAAACGCAAACAGGTCATGAGCCATTAATGGATGCACCTACGGTGGTGAGTGATGCCAAGCTGAAGGATTATGGCCTGCAGGTTATAAAAAATCATGAAGATGCGAAAAATAATAATTAATTTTATAATTGACAAATAGAAACGTTTATGCTAGACTAAAAATGGAGACGTAGGCATACTCTCTAATACTTATGGGCATGCCGAGCTTGAATGTGCTCGTAAAAAAAACAATCCGCCAGTTATGCTCCCCTACAAGTAAAGGCTGGTGAGTAAAAAGTAGGGCGTGCAAGTGAGGTTAACGTAGCTTGTCAAGCTTGCATGTAAACTATCAAACTACGAGGCATATGCTATATCAAGCCTTTAGGAGGGTATGTGTCTAAGTAAAGGCTAAGCATGGAGAACATAAGTGAGGTATGCCAGAGCGTCTCCATTTTTTATGGAGCGCTACTTTCTCTCAAGGAGTGAGCGTAGCATCCATGCCATTTTTTCATGTTTCATAATTTGCTCACAGAAGAAATTATTCGTACCCATATCGCGATTATGTTCACCAGTAATATTAATCCCTTCGCGAATAAGCCTGATCAAAGCTTCATGGTCTGCGAGCAGATTCTCTATCGCTTGTCGTGGTGTTGGTACATCGCCGCTATCATCTTTAATTTTGCTTTGCTGAGAAAATTCTTGCAATGACCCCAGTGCTATCCCGCCAACAGCACGCACTCGCTCAGCTATATCATCGGCAAATTCCTGCAGTCTTTTATAGTGATCATCAAGCAAAAGGTGATAATCATGAAACTCAGGGCCAACAAGGTTCCAGTGGTAATTTTGCGTTTTTACCAATAAAACATACGTTGTCGCCAAAACTTCATTTAAAATCGCGCTTGAGCTTGAACGATCCTGTGCTGAGATGCCAATATTTGGCTCTATGCTTTTCGTAATGCCGTGCTGTTTCCTCATATGTTCTCCTTGATATGTAGGCTTTGTTAATCGCGCCTCTTGACTATTAATATAAGCAACCGTGGCGACTGCTGCGGTACTTAATATTACTAAAGTACTTTTAAACAATGCTTTCTTCATTTTTGCCCCCTTTTATATCTCTTACAAGATACACAATTTTTGTCGCCTCTTGCAAGCTATCCCCCAATACCCTCTTCGCTTAAAAGGTCGCTTACTTTCCTCTCTGGTGCGCCCTCGAGCCTTTTTTGTCGCTCAATATCCCCGAGATATATTTCGGTCGTGCCTGGGTTTGTATGGCGCATTGCCAGCTGTACTTCATAGAGTGATGCTCCTGCCTTAATTGATAAAACACCGAACGTATGGCGGAGGCTATGGGCAGTGATGCGACGCGTATTGAGACCGGCTTGCCGTAGGTAGCCCTTAATAATACGCGAAAGCGAATACGTGGTTAAGGGTTTGCCACGATTACGGTCGCTCAGTGAGGCAAAAAGTGGTTCGGTGGCTGATTTAAGCCCCCGTGCACGCAGATAGTGGAGCAGCGGCTTTAGCGCTTCTTGGGCAAGTATGACGCAGTCATCTTTGCCATCGCGCCCCTTGCCGCGGACCCATAAAAGGGCTTCCTCTCCTTGAAGGTCAAGGTCTTGGTAATTGGCGCGTACGATTTCTATGAGGCGGAGCCCTGTTCTAACGAGTAAGTTGATGAGCGCGAAGTCGCGTTTGCCTCCAAGACTATCTTTAGCGGCACAACCAAGTATTTGTTTAATTTGAGGGATCGTTAGAGCGTCTTTTTGGTGATGCTTGAGTGCACGACGTGCTCCTTTAATGCCTTTAGCGATATTAGGATAAATTTTAAGGCTCTCGGTCCACTCAAAAAATTTGCGTACGGCTACCAGGTAACAAGCGCGTGTTGCAGGACGCAAGCCTTTGAGGTCAAGCTCTTCTTTATAAATAAGTATTGTCTCGCGCGTGGGGGTCATGTTTTTTTGATTTACAAACCAGTAAAGGAATTGGCGCAGAGCATTACGATAGGTGCCTCTTGAGCCACGTGTAACGTCAAGTGTTGCCAAAAATTGATCAAGCGCCTCGACAAAGGGCGGCTTGTTGTGTTCAATGGGTAAAAGCGTTTGTTTTTTAGGCTTCATGGAATAACCTTGCTCAAAATTCTATTTATGATACTACAGATAGTGCTTTGATTGCTAGCGGACAGAGTATGATAATTATGTGCGATAACATCACTTATCAAGTAATGCTATCTGTCGCAAATGACCTTTGATAAAAGCAACGAGCCTTACGAATCGCCTTCGCGGCGAGCGGCAGGCGCATAACTAAGCGAGAGCGTCCAAAGCGTTAAAAAAGAAAATTAGCTTGTCGCTCAATGAATACGCCTCCGCGGCGATGCGGCAAGCGGGGTTCTCGCAACCTACGCTAATCGCCTTCTTTCGAAGGCCGCTCTGGACAAAACATGCGTTACTTCGCATGTTTATGTCCTATGCAACACGTGCGCCGCTTTCCCTGGCCCCTAATTCAAACGGCCCCTTCCGCCTACGTTTTTCGCTCTTCTAAAGAAGAGCTACTTCGGTCAAATTAGGCGCTACTCCGCCTAATTCTGTCCTTGCATCCCGGAAGGATGCGCCGGGCTACTCGGAGGGCCTCATCAGATTTTTATTTATTAAAGATTTTGGGAAAAGAGACTACTGGCAACAAAAAATCTATTCTCCGTTAGGAGAATTGCGTTTGCCGTAATCATGCGCTCCGCATGGTTACGGCATTAAACAAAATCGAGAAATAAGCTTATAAAGAAAGAAACAAAATCTACAGGTGCAGGAGCACGCTCCTGCCGCCCACTGCGTAGGTGTGCCCGCGGCACAGGCGCGCTCGCCGCGGAGGCGATATTCAGTCGTTATTTGAGATACTTTTTCAGAAGCTCGTTGATAACTTGCGGATTGCCGCGGCCTTGGGTTTTTTGCATGGCCTGGCCGACAAAGAAGCCCCAGAGCTTTTCTTTTCCTGCTTTATAGCCGGCAACTTGCTCGGGATTGTTGGCAATGATCGCTTTGATAACTGCCTCAAGCTCTTCGGATGAGCCAAGCTGCTCAAGGCCCTTGAGCTTTACGAGCTCGCTTGGTGATTTGCCCGTACGGGAAACTTCCTCAAAAATTTCTTGCGCGATGCGATTATTGATAGTCCCACGCTCAAGCAAAGAGACAAGCTCAGCAAGGTATACGGGGCTCATTAAAAGCTGGTCAATAGCAAGCTTCTCTTCTTTAAGCAGCTTGAGTATGTCCCGAACCACCCAGTTAATAAGGCTCTTACTTGGATAAGCTTCAGCAGCGCGCTCGTAATAATCGGCTAATGCTTTATCTGTGATAAGTATTTCTGCTTCATAGGGCGTGAGTCCATAGACCGAGCATAGACGATCAAACTTTTCATGGGGAAGCTCAGGCATGCTTTTTTGCACTGGCGCCACATCCTCGGGGGTAACTCTAATTTT
The DNA here is from genome assembly GCA_963722385.1 of uncultured bacterium. Taxonomy (GTDB): domain Bacteria; phylum Babelota; class Babeliae; order Babelales; family Babelaceae; genus CAVRKK01. Next base: position 700,717 of record CAVRKK010000002.1, on the reverse strand, counting down.
AGGAAGATCAGGGTCGGGAAAGTAGCGGTAATCGGCCGCTTCTTCTTTGCTGCGCAGCGTTACCGTCTTGTGCTCCTTGGTATCCCATGAGCGAGTTTCCTGTAGCACCGGCCGCCCCTGCTCGAGCAAAGCAATCTGGCGATCAACTTCATACTCGATAGCGTCGCTAATAAATTTAAAAGAATTGATGTTCTTGAGCTCACAGCGCGTGCCAAGCTTTGCCTGGCCTCTTTTGCGCACCGAGACATTGGTATCAGCTCGTAATGCACCTTCTTCCATATTGCCTGTGCTAATATCAAGATACAAAACAAGCGTGCGAAGTGCCTTAAGGTAGGCCCGCGCTTCAGCTGAGCTTTTAATATCAGGATAGCTTACTATTTCTAAGAGCGGCGTACCCGCACGATTAAAGTCTACAAAACTTTCATTGCTGTGAGGCGCATGAATATTCTTGCCAGCATCTTCTTCGATATGGATGCGTATCAAGCGAATTTTTTTTATCGCCCCATCTTCGAGGCGGATGAGTATATGCCCTTCGGTGCAAAAAGGCTTATCATGCTGAGTAATTTGGTAATTTTTAGGCAAATCGGGATAGAAATAATGCTTACGAGCAAACTCGCTTTCAGGCGCGATGACAGAAGACGTTCCAAGGGCTGCCATAAGGGCGTAATGGATGACTTCGGTGTTAAGGACGGGCAAAACACCTGGATGCCCGATGCAGACGGGACAAATATGTGTGTTCGGCTCGTCTGCTGGCGCAACCGCGCTTGAGCAAAAAAGCTTGCTCCTGGTTTTGAGCTGAACGTGAACTTCTATACCGATATCAACTTCGTAGGCATCATTCATGAGTAATTCTTTTATAAGCGCATCAATGTTTCTTTGAGAATAACAAATCTGCGAATTTTCACAACAAGCTTGTATGGTTATAAACAGAAGCATTCGTGAAGTGGCAACCGCGAAGTCGCTACGCCAATAACTTTGCCAAGCAGCATTAGCTTAGCTTTTATACCTTTAGCCACCCAGCTTACTGAGCGAACCTTATACGATACTTTCCAACCAGCCTCATGTGGAGCTTGAGGGCCTTTTCTCAGATCGGCCCTTCCATATACCATCATGGGTTTGATATATGCCTACACAGCTGCATGTCAAAAGCAAACTTTGAACAGGAGGCTTTGGTCATGGTAGCTGGGAATAAAATCGCCTGCGCAGCCGGCGGTTAAGGAACGTAGTCCCTTAACAATCCCGGCGGGTTCTGCGTACTGGCTCTCTAGCCGTTTGGTGACGCGTAACGCGTCACCAAACAAAAGCCAATCATGCAAGGCATGATGAAATTCGGACTTTTCCATGATTTTTTCAAACAGCCCTAAAAGCTTTACTGGCGATGAACAAAAGGGGTTATTACAAACTTCACCGAAGGTGAATGCGAAAGTGCCTAGCCATGTGCCCCACATGGGTATGGCACATTATACAAGCATAGCAAATAGAGCAAGATGGACAGTATGGCAGGAGAACAAATGGTAACGGGTGCAGGACTAAGTCCTGCCGCTCGCCGCGGAGGCGCGCCAGCCGCGCAGGCGATTAAAAGTGCCCGCTGCATAAGCGCGGGGCGATCCTTGAACAGCTCAATCACGCTATGCAGCGGCTCATCCGGAGGAAGTTGTTCGCCACCTGACAAACATCGCTCCCGCAGAACTCATACAACATATTGCTGGGTTTGCATTAGATGGAACGCTTGGTCAGTAATAAGGTGGATACCCAAAACCAAGCCAAGCATAACCCTGTGTTGGCATACCCGATGCGCAACCGACCCCCAAGCCTGCAGAAAAATAGGGTGGCATAGGCCCCCACCAGCCCCAACCCCAGGCATCACCGCCATAGTCCCAGCCGCCAAAGTCATAGTAATCTCCGTCTGACCAGCCATATCCCCCGCTACTAAAGCGCCGAGAGCGAGGGAAGTTTCTGCGGTGATGGCGGCGCCACTTAATTCGACTTGGCGAGCGTTGTGGGTGAGCGCGGTAGTGCCGACCAGAAAGATAGTCTTTCCTCGAGTGAAATGGGCGAGAAGAATAACGGTGGCCAGCCCCGAATGGCGAACGCCAAGTTTTCTTATGATTGTAATGGATGGGCAAAGACCTTTTGCTGCCTTTTTGCCAGCTATTATTTTTGTGAGCAGGCGAACGGTGGCTATTTTTAGCCATTCCTGAAAGGCCCAGCGCGCACGTAAGAGTAAGCATTACGACAAGGGAAAAGCGCTTCATTATTTTCCTTTGTTTATATATTTCTAATATACTCTTACTTAATTTAACATCTGGAATAAATAAAGCGCAAGAAAAATAAGCGTGGCGAAATTGTTCGCTTTTCCATACCTGAATTACTCACCTCCAAAATAGCCCGGCGGCTGAGCTCCTGGTCTTAGCTGCGAAGAAGAGGCCGCCGCCATTGATTCTTGAGTCCTAAGAATAATTTGATCCCAGAGCATTTGTCGGATTTGCTCAAACTGCCTTCTTATGTTTTGAGGCAATTTCTGATTGCCCAACAGCACATTGAGATGCTCGATTACATCAAGAAGTTTGAGGGGCTCAACTTTCCCCACAGCAGCCAGCTCTTTAGCTATTTTTAAGATAAAAGCTACCACATCTCTATGGCGTTGCTGAGCAGCAGCCCTCAGTGCCCCATTGAGGTTTTGAGTCCATTCGGTTCCTTCGACCAATTGTGCATTATACAGCATCTCAAGAATAGAAATATGCCCTGTGAGAGCTGCCGTCAAGAAAGATGTCCGAAGAGTGCTCGGTCTTAAAATAGGCATAAATTGACGAAAAAGATAGGTGACAATAGCAATATTCTCATGAGCAGCTGCCAGACGAAAAGCAATGTTTACAAGGTCTATTCGTGAGTCATCTTTAATAGGCAAGTAAGCATACATCCATGGCCGAAGGGAGCCTTCAATTTTTTTGAGACCTTCTAAAGCTGCCTCTGTTTGGTCCAAAGCAATGTTTCTTAAAATAGGAAGTAGTGTGTTGAGGTACCCTTCAAGCGGTCTCTGCGCTTGATATTTCTCAGGGTTAACGCCCAAAAATATAAGATAATCGAGCACCTTTTTCATTTGCAACTGCTCGCTCATGTTCCCCAATCTTATGGCTTGCAAATAAGCATTTGTAGCGCTGTGCAGCATAGTACCTATCCAAGTATTTACGTCAAGCCCATAACGCTGAAGAAGAAGCAGAATATCACGAGAATTTGTAGCTCTCTCAACAAAAGCATGGTGCCATATATTAGCTCCATGCTTAAGTAACCATTCGGCAAGCTGTTTATTGTTATTGTCTAATGCTATTAAAAGCGGAAGCTCGGACCTTCCTTGCGCGAAGCCTGCCTGATTAACATCAGCACCATATTCGATAAGAAGTTCTATGAGTTTCAGTGGATTTTGTTGCCTTCCCCAATTTTCTGGGCTGGCAATTCGGCGGAGTAGAAACAAAAGTGGGCTATCAAACGCTTCCTCTATAATACCATGCCATGAACTGGCATCGGCCCCATTTTCAAGAGCAAGCCGCGCATCATCGTAATTAACAATATCTTGGCTCAGAGAAGAGAGCAATTCTATTTGTGCAACACCGCTCCAAGGCTTTGCTTCTTCCAATTTTATTGGTGCTTCAGCCTCTTCGGCTTGACCATAACGAGGCTTTTTGGTTGCTGGTCGTTCTTCTTCTTTTTTTTCTGCTTCTTCAGCGCGCGAACGTTCTTGCTCTTTTTCCTTTTCTTTTTCTTTATTAGGTCGCTTGCCGCCTTCCATACTCATTATAGGCGCTGCACCGAACAAGAGAAAAAGTAGTGCGCATATAAATTTTAAATTCATTAAAGACCTCATATTTTTTACCAACTTAACAGCTATTTTGAATAATTATAACAACCTTATTAACTATTAGTCAATATGTTTAATTCGTCAAGCGGCTCGCCAAGGCCCTGCTAACAAATATCGGGTCCGAAAGCCTGCTTTTGCATGTAAATTTGCGGAGAACCTTGGTATAATCGCCTTTAAGGCATACTATTGTTTTGATAAACAAAGTAGTGTAGGCTAAATACGTATATTAACTATCGCTACGTATGGTGGTCTAAAAAATTATATGAAAAAAAGTGCTTATTGGATTCTTATAAGCTTCGTAATTGGCATGCTGCAAATTGGTGAGCAGGCAGCATATGGTAGTACGATAGCCCATAAAAAGAAAAAAGTTGCTATCGCTTGGAGCAAGGGCGGTGGTGCGCATAAATCGATGCTCGATGCATTAAAAAATTATCTTTGCCCGGAATACGATCTGGTCGCATTTAATCCCCTTGAAAAAGTCTGGGGGAAATTAGACCCCGTGCGCGCTTTATCTTTTGGTTATATGGACAGCGAGGATTTTTACAATTGCTTGCTGGCACGCGATTGCCGCTGGATCATTAATAAAACATTTTTCTTCGGCATATCATCGATGCGCCGCCACACGCGCTATCTTGAGGATGAGCTTGAAAAATATTTACGCATCGAAAAACCGGACTTGGTTATTTCGGTCATACCCGTTTTAAATTACGCGCTCAATGAGGCGGCACGGCGCCTCAATATACCCTTCTTACTGATAGCTCCCGACTGTGATACAAGCCGTTACCTAACGGATATGTACCCGTCCCGTCCATTCTATTGCACGCTTCCCTTTGACGATGAGTTGCTCCGCGACAAAGCCAAAGAAGCATGGATTTACCCCTATTTTATTAAAGCCTATGGATTCCCGCTCAGGCCTGATTTTTTTCAACCTAAAGACAAAAAACAAATAAGAAAAGATTTTGGCGTACCTGCAAACAAGCCAGTCGTCATGATGCTCATGGGTGCGACGGGTTCATCTAAATCGGTCGCGTACCTTAAGCATATTGCTAAAATGGACTTTTCTTTACACCTGCTTATTTGTATTGGCAAAAACGAAGCTATTCGCAAAAGCATCGAGCGTATCAAGTTTCCGCCCAATGTGACCAGATCTATTATTGGCTTTACCCGAAGAATATCTGACCTTATGGCTATTTCGGATGTCTTAATTACCAAGGCAGGTGCTACAACGCTCGTTGAAGCGATAGAAATGCAAGTTCCCCTGCTCATTGACAGCGTATCGGAGCCGCTGGAGGTCGAGCGGATGCAGCCCGAAATTGTCAAAAAGCACAAGCTCGGCGAAGTGCTCACCAGCTACAATGACTTACCCAAAAAATTAACGCGCATGCTAACTGACATTAACTACAAGACAAGTATACGCGAGCACATGGCGCCGTTGAGCAATAAAAAGTTCCCTCACAAAATTAAGACACTTATACGCCACATACTCAAAGAAGCTGACCAAGAACGCTATACCCCTGAGCCTGAGCAGCTGTTCGGCTTTAGGTGGATACGCCCTGGCTAATCGTAGCTCATCTCGTACAAGCTTTTATCAGGACTATCATGCGTTACCAGCATAATTTTTACCTTATATGCCTTTTCAAGATTCAGTATGGCATTGTACTCGGTTGACGTGATATAGGTCAAAATAGTCGGGTGCACCGAAAGAGTGATCGCGGTTTTACTGGCGGGTTTATGGATGAGTTCTTCTTGTAACTTCCGTAAAATCATAAAGCTTTCCGTTGAAACTGATCTGACAAATCCAAGCCCCCGACACGTATGACAGGTTTCGGTCATTTGCTGAATGAGCGTTTTACCTGAACGCTTGCGTGTCATTTGTACAAGACCAAATTCGGAAACTTTGAGTACAACTGATTGAAATTTATCCTGCTCTTTCAATGTTTTCTCTAAAAAGCGGTAAAGCTTTTGACGATGCGCAACTGAAACCATATCGATAAAATCGATAACAATTAGTCCACCAATGTTACGCAACCTGAGCTGCCTGACAACTTCTTCTGCTGCTTCAAGGTTGATCTTGAGAATTGTTTCTTCAAGTCTTGATTGTCCCGTGTACCGTCCTGTGTTGACATCGATAACCGTCATTGCTTCGGTTGTCTCTATAATAAGCGAGCCACCGGATTTTAAATATACCTTTTTTTCAAGTGCTTGTTCGATTTGTCTTTCGAGACCAAACTTTTGAAAGAGTAGCAATTTATCTTCATACAAGCGAATCTTATATGCATGCTCGGGCGCTATGCGCTTAACGAATTTATAAATGCGGCTTTGGCTTTCATAATTGTCGCATAACACAAGCTCAACATCGCTATCAAGATGGTCGCGTATAACCTGAAGTGATATGTCAATATCTTCGTAAAGTTTCTGGCCGGGCTCCGATTCTTTATAGCGCTTAAGAATTGTTTGCCACGTATCAAGCAAATATGCAATATCCTGGGAAATCTCATATTCTTGCTTGTGCTCTGAGCTGGTCCTGATAATAGCTCCCATGCCCTCAGGTAATTGCTTGCCGACGAGTTCACGCAAGCGGTTACGTTCGTCACGGTCCTCTATTTTCTTTGATATGCCAATACGCGGAATATTCGGCATCAGAACAATAAAGCGGCCAGGTAGAGTAAAACAGGTGGTGAGCTTAGCGCCTTTTTCGTAAACCGGCTCTTTGCTGACCTGGACAAGGATCGATTCCTTCTCTTTCAAGATCTTGTTGATGTCCATTTCTCGGCGAGTCGGCAGCTCGGGCCTTTCGGCGTGATCTGTCTCATCGATATCTTCAAGCTGTTCGCTCATGCGTTTAATAGCAAGCTCGCGATCTATCTCAGAAATGTGGAGAAAACCAGCCTTTTCTTGCCCAATGTCGACAAAGGCTGTCTGAATGCCAGGAAGCACCTTTACGACGTTGCCTTTGAAATAGCAGCGCTCAAGGCTCTCGGTTGAGGGTGTGCCAAGGTAAAGATTATCCAGTTTTTCATCATGGATAATAGCGATACGTGTTTGCCAAAGATTGTCATTAATTAAAATTTTTTTCATAGTAAATCGAACGTTATCGGCTCAGGTAATTCTTTTTTTGTATATTACTAGCATACCTTATATCTCTGATAATAAGTAGAAAATTAGAAAAATTTGTGCTAAAGTGCGTTATACATAATAACATTTACTCCCTTATGATACCGGAGATGGTCCCATGAACAAAAGAATAGTTCTTCTTGGACTGGCGCTTTTAGCTATTCCTGCCTGTCGCCAGCCTTGTCAGCGAAGGATAGTGAGAGCGCGCCCAGTCTCGACAGAAACTGTTATTGAGCCTTGTGTTCAAGAGGCATATACCGAGCAAATGCCGGGTGCCTATGAAGTTGAAAGCAAGCCAATGGCCAGCGAAGATGTTGAGGGCTTTATTTTAGAAGAGCCTGGCAATGCATTTGTACCGCCAGCACCAGCAACAGAAGAAGAGATTGCTTTAGTTGAACATGACTTGGTTGATGAGGCATGGGTCGACAAGCGCCTTGATCAAGCACAGGAGCACGGCTTCAGGCCTGTTTACTTTAGTTTTGGTGAATATTCAATAAGACCAGATCAGCAGGCAGTCCTTGATGCCAACCTCAGAAGAATTTCTGGCTTAGTGCGCAAGGGTTCAACAATTGTTGTAGAGGGCCATGCATGTCGTTTTGCTGGTTCCGCCCTGTATAACATGCATCTATCCGAGCAACGCGCTGAGGCAGTTGCGAAGTACTTTACTGAGCAGGGAGTTCCACGAGAAAAAATGAAGGTCGTCGGCCGAGGATATGAGATGTGCCTCGTTCCAGAAGGCGATATGGAACAGCAAGCGGCAAATCGGCGTGTTGAGTTCTACGTACTTAAAGAGCCAGCAGAGCAGGTTGCTGCCGAGTCATCTCAGGCCACCGAGCAGCAAGAGCCTGAAGAAGAAGACGGCTTTGAAGAAGAGGGCGCGTTATAAGCGATCCTGTCGTCAAGATTTAAACGAGCCATGGGCTAAAACTCATGGCTCGTTTTTTTATGCGATATCTGCGACGTAGCTCATCTGAAACAACCTCCAAGAGAAGGTGATTAGCGAATACGCCTCCGCGGCGAGCGGCAAGCGGGGTTCTCGCAAACCCCCTTGCAACCCATGCGCCGCTTTCCCCGGCCCCTAATCCAAGCGGCCCTACTCATGCACCTTGCATCCCGGAAGGATGCGCCGGGCTATTACGGAGGGCCTCATCAGACTTTTATTTATTAAAGATTTTAGAGATTTACTAGAGAACAAAAAATTATTCTCCGTTAGGAGAATTGCGTTTGCCGTAATCATGCGCTCCGCATGGTTATGGCATTAAACAAAGTTGAGAAATAAGCTTATAAAGAAAGAAACAAAATCTACAGGTGCAGGAGCACGCTCCTGCCGCCCACTGCGTAGGTGTGCCCGCGGCACAGGCGCGCTCGCCGCGGAGGCGCCCAGCCTTGGCGAAGTCGGCCCGGCAGGCGATATTCTTTATTCTGCTTGCTGTCGGAGTTGATAAAGCCAGCGAGCCAGTGTATCGAGATATACCGCCGTGGTCACTTCTTCGCGAGCGTTATTGCCAACCGTTTCCACTACAAAATCTTTTGGCAAAAAAGTGTGCAAAACCGCATCCTGATAACCTATAAATGGCTGAGAAGAAACTGCTAAAACCGATCCAGAAATGGGCTGCATGCTTAGCCATGCGGCAATCGTGTCACTCGTTGTTGGCCTACGTGCTCCTAGGGGCTTAGGAGCGTCCACAAAAACAACCGGAACCTCTCTCATGGTCTGGGGAATAGATAAATAATGATAAGCAAGCTTTAACATGTCAGTTTCAGAAAGTGGCTTCTCAGATGGAGCAAGCGCCTTTAAGCTCTCCTGCTCATCATGAAGCAAAGGCCGCTGACCCCCCAAAAGCACCAATGTGTCAAACCTAACCCCTCGGTCCCATGCCCGCGCAAGAAAGAGTAACCGGTCTTTGACGTTATCATATAACGAGCCAAGCAAAACTACATACGCATAATGCTGCTGAGAGGGAACTTTTTTTTGAATCATGCCCAACTGATCAAACAAAGGCATAAGCTTTGGCTTTTTTTCACCGTATCTATCTTCCGCTTCCCAGCGCTCAGCGCCTGCAGGGCGCAAAAGTGTTTTTTGTGTAGCATTTACCATGCTTTCAATCGTTCTCTCATGTGAAACCTGCAAAACATCAAGCAGCCGTATCAATGCTTGGCTAGGAATCCCCCGCGCATCAAAAAGCCCATGAGGTTCATCGCCCGATGCCATATTAAAGCGGTAAAAAAGTACACCTATCACCGATGCAACAAAAAAGCAATTAAGCATCAAGAAAATACGATTATAATCCATGACACGCCTCGCCAATACGGAGAATACTCTGTTTTATTTGCCGACACAAAATTCCCTAAACACAGCATCCAAGCCTGCTTCGCTGATACTTTTACCGGTTAACTCAGTCACGTGCTCGAGTGCTTGCCTTAGGTGAAAAGATACGAGCTCATAGTGAGTAACTCCTGAGAGCATGCTTACGATCTCGCTCAGCTTTTTTTCAAGCCCCAGCAAAAGCTTGTAATGTCGCTCGTTTAATAAAAAAGGTGCTTCAAGAGCATGTCCAAAAAGCGCGTTGATCTTTGCTTGAAGAGCGCACTCTACAAGGGCTACTTCCTCCCCACTTAGTGCTGAAACTCGTAGTGCGGCGTCAGACATATCAAGGTTGCTTATACCGGCCAGATCGGCTTTATTATGTACCAATATGGTCTTGTGTTGGTAATCCTGCATGAAAGATACGTAAAATGCACGCTCTGCCTCGGTCAAGTGGGCAGACCCGTCAAAAACAAGTACGATAATATCTGCTTTCTTGCCCTCAGCCAATGAGCGCTCAATACCCTCAGCCTCGATAATATCGTCGGTGGGGCGAATTCCTGCCGTATCAATCAACGTCCAATAAAGCCCCTTGCGATATACCCCAGTTTCAATGGTATCTCGCGTTGTCCCGGGAATATTGGTTACGATAGATCGCTTATGCCCAAGCAGGCTATTAAACAGGGAAGACTTGCCGGCATTGACCGAGCCGATCATCGCTATACGAACGCCTTGCCTGAGGTGCTGGTTGTTATCAAACGTTTTTTTTGTATGCTCAATCATCTTTAAGAGCCCTTGCAGATGCTCTTTGATTTGATCGCCAAATTCTTGCTCTTCATCGAGAAACTCAAAGCTCGCTTCACACCAGGCAAGACTACGTACAAGCTCTCCCTCGATATGTGTTATCCACTGGGAGAGCGTGCCTTCAAGTTGGGCAAGCGATTTTTTGAGCGCCTGCTGGCTCTGCGCATGAATAAGTTCATTAAGCGCTTCTGCTTGGACAAGGTCAATTTTACCATGCAATAATGCCCGCTGCGAAAATTCGCCCGCTTGCGCGTGGCGAGCACCGTACCCAATGGCAAGAGCAATAATCTCTTCGATAATAAACTGATTGTTGTGGCACGTAATTTCGATGGTGTCTTGGCCAGTAAACGTACGAGGTGCACGAAGTATGCTTATCATTACTTGGTCGACTTTGGCGCCGCCTTTATCAACAACCCAGCCATAATGAATTGTATGGGAAGGAGCGGCTTGTAGAGATTGAATCTTGGGCAGCTTGGTCAATAAATCAGCAATGTTTATGGCATTGTCGCCTGACAGGCGCAATAATGCCAGCGACCCGCTGCCACGCGGTGTACATTGCGCTATAATGGTTTCTTCATCACGACTGACTATCATGGGCTGCCGGTATGAGTACAATTTTGTGACCGCGCAGGCCGGTCTTGAACGTTCGCTTGAGCGTTTCGATAATAAGCGTCGCAAGGCTGGCAAATAAGCGTTTTTCTTGTGCTTCCTCACCGATTAAGCTTTGACCAAAAGTTACCCGCAAATAAAAGTCGGATGGCTCTATCGTAAAGGGTACGTTGCCGATGCCCATCAGGCTCAATGTTTCCTGGAGCCATTCCTTGGTAAAATTGACCATGGCATCGTTCCAATATGGCTTGTATTGCCTGCGCGTGGGATGCGCTTGCCGCGGGGCTACTGGCTCTTTTTGCTCGCGTTCTTGTATAACTGGCTTAGGTTGCATCACTTTGGCTTCAGTGTGCCTTGAAACAGCTGGTTTTGCTTTTGGTGCTTGCGGCTTTGCCGAGGGCGCCATTTCAAAAAACAGTGCTATCTTGGCAGATCGTGTCGTAAAACCGATAAAGTTCTTTTGAGGCTCTTCCAAAACTTTGATGGTAAACTCGGCAGGCTGGCCTGCTGTCATCCATGCTTGTTCAATGGCCTTGGCAATGGAGGATGCTTCCTGCATTATTGATTTCATAAACCCTAACCTTTTTCTGCGATAATTTTGGCAAAATAATAATGATGAATTTTATGATAAGTTGCAGATATTGGAGCGGGAAACGGGATTCGAACCCGCGACCTTTGCCTTGGCAAGGCAACGCTCTACCAACTGAGCTATTCCCGCACAGCTACTACCATGAAAACTACCAGAACTACTGGATTTGTCAATAGCTCGCGAATTTTATACAATAGTAAAAGTAAAAAAAGGAACCGCATGATTGCTTATTTGACGGGCACTGCCCACGCTGTTCAGACACCCCATATCACACTGGTTGCCAATGGTATAGGCTTTTTGGTAACCGTGCCATCTAATGTTCATGCTACCTTAGGCGGCCCCCTGGAACTTGCTATTTATACCCACGTAACGCAGGATCAGGGCATGCAGCTCTTTGGTTTTGCGAGCAGCGATGAGCGGCATATTTTTTCATTAATCATTGCTTGTTCGGGTATTGGACCCAAGATAGGGCTGGCAATTCTCGGCGCTCTTTCACCGGCTCTTTTTGTCTCAGCAGTGCTATCAGGTGACGTGCGAGCGTTTCATGGTATCGATGGCGTCGGCCCCAAAAAGGCAGAAAGCCTGATTATGCAACTCAAAGACAAGATCGGCAAGCTTTCACTTTCTCCTGAATTTAGCCAAACGCCCACGGTCTCTTCTATCAAGCAACTTTCAGAAGTACTTGCTTCGCTGGGGTATTCGCGAGCAGAAACCAGTGCATGCCTTGAGCACTTAAAGAAAGAGGGCTGGCTCGAGCATGCAACATTTGATGCGCTGCTGCGCAAAGGCTTGGCATTTTTTGCTAAAAAGTCTACTGCCGGTTAAATGCTTTGCGAAGCTCAATTTTTGCTTTTTCGAGTCGCTCGCGATCTTCTGGTGAGAGGTTCTTACCGGCGCGGTTAATATAGAAATTCAGCATAGACATCGCTGACTGAAACTTGGTCCCCTTGGTGCGGTTACTGCTCAGAACCGCCTGCTTAAGCCCTAAAGCAATCTGCCGCGGTGATCGCGTAAAAAGGCCCGCAGGAATGTCCATCGCAAAAGACGTCTCTTGCACATGCTTTACCCATTTTTTAGACATTTTTGCTCATAAATAATCAACGATTGCATCTATGGCAGCCTGTGCGCACATGCCGTCAAGCTCCGGGGTCGCGCCACTGATGCCAATTGATCCGATATGTTGCTTGTCTGGGGTAATGATTGGCAAACCTCCCTCAAGGAGCACAATACCAGGAACATTGAGATAGGGCCCATTGGGGATTTTTTGATTTCGCTCAGCAAGTGCCTTGGTAGAAATTGGCATACTTGCAGAAGTAAGTGCTTTAAGCTGGGACATGCGGACGCTGATAAAGCTATTGTCATCCATCCGCCGATAATACTTGAGGTTGCCATGGTTGTCCATGATAGCAATGGCAATCTTTAGGTCCATTTCTGATGCGGCTTTTTGAGCCGCATCAGCCATTCTTTGTGCAATCTCAAGCGTGAGCGTATTCGTCATGGTTGTCATAGAGATGTTCTCGACTATTTCCAGCATTTACCCGTATTTTATGACAATATTTTCTGCCAAAACATCTGATTTATCGAACCCTCTGCCGTAATGCGGGAATAAATCTATCAACGGGACGCTCCCCTTCAGTTTATGATATACAAATTTGGTCGCTTTATATTATCCCGAAATGCTACCAAGAGCAAGATTTTTCGATAGCATTATGTCAGTATTCTGGTTAGCCTATTTAACAATTATTGATATTTGAAACATATTTATGATAGTGTGAGTGATAATAATACTAACCGTTGAAATAAAAAAGGAGCTTATTATGATCTCACTACGATCTTGTATATTTCTTGCTGCCAGTTTCCTGCTGGGAATCAACCAGAGCATATCGGCTATTGCAAGCATTTACTTCGTCAACAAGACCGATAAAGTCATCAGTGCTATAGTTCAGTATGAAGCATTCAACAGCACTACATGTCACGACGAAAAGCCATTAAGCGCGCCACCAGGAAAAACGGTGCACCTCGATCGCTCCTATAAATCTGGGCGTCTCAAAGGCTGGGTGTGCTCCGTCGGCAATATCTACATCACCACCGATGATAAGTCGGTAACTCCTGTCGAGGTATCTAGCCGTCGTTTTCCATCAAGCACTGGAGATGCGACCATTACGGTAACGCAGCAGAATAATGTCTTACAAGCAAGTATTACTTCAGGTCAACCCTAGACAATCGGGGCCGTACGGGGAAAAAGAGATATAATCATGCATTGCGGTGCTGCACCAATGTATCGATAACGATCTCTGGCTTACTTGCCAACAGTGGTGATGAATGCTCTTCTAGGCCAAGTTGGACAAGCAGATCTATGAATTCCATGGGGCGCAAGCCCACTTCAGCAGCCTGATGAAACAGGCAAGTTGCCGGCGTAAGCGCTGGTAGTGTGTTGATCTCTAAAATTACCACGCGGTCTTGGCCGGTCGGGCTTATAGCACTTGGCTGATAAAAACAATCGATGCGAGCATATCCTTTACAGCCAACAGCGCTATAGGCATTTTCCATCGTGCGCTGAACAAGACGTATTGCTGCCGGTGCCAATGGCGCCGGCGTCTGGTTTTCGCCAGCTCCTGGCAAAAATTTCTCCTGAATAGAGAGGATGCTATTTTGAGCAACCGACATACTCGGCAGCAAGGCATAGGAATGGGTGTTACCAATAACGCCCACGGTAAGTTCCATGCCGGTAATAAATTCTTCAACAAGCGCTTCATGCTTTCCCGAAGCAAAAATAAGACCGAGCGCAGCTCTCAATTCCTCATTTGAATACGCTTTCTGCACAAGCACGCTGCAACCGTCATCATTTGGCTTTATAATGCATGGATAGCAGCTTACTGGCGCGAAACTCGTCGATTCCCACATTTTTCGTGTTATAAGCTGTGCTTGTGGAACAGCAATATGCTTTTCGCGCAGCAGTTGTGTTGTTTTAAATTTATCCATGCAGAGAGCGCTGGCAAGCACTGATGAACCATTATAGGGGAGAGCAAGCGTTTCGAGCGTTCCTTGAACACAGCCATTTTCGCCATGTCCCCCATGTAGGCCGTTAAAAGCAAAATCAATATGATCTGGCAGCTCGCTCCACGGTATATGCATACCCACCTCAAGCGATGCCTCAATTTCGGCTGTCGTATTGCGTACCAGCAGGCGCTGGTCAATTTTGTAGAGCTGGCGAGCAGAGCTCACGAAAAGAGCGATTGGCTCATATTTGTGGGGAGACAGCTTATACATAACGTTTCTACCAGAAGCAAGGGAAATCTCCCTTTCGTTGGAAGCACCACCCAACAGGACGCCTACCCGCAGCTTTTTTTCAGCTACTCTATTCATCTCACCGTTTCGTTCAGCATAATTAGTAAGCATACCGTATGCGTGCAACTCCGTTTCGATCAGGTGGTTAATAAGGTGCGTATGGCCCATATTCAGCTCTGCAGCTTGAACAAAGGCAAAGCTTGCCGGGTCCATGCCAGAAAACGTGTTAGGATCGATAATAATAACGCGGTCATCAGCCGTTAAAAAGCCATCGATACGTGCTATGTTATGAATACCCAATATTCGCATAACACTGATGCAGGTTTCTTGGATCTTTTTTTGTTGCTCCATACTACAGCGCGCCGGTGTATGCTTTATCGCTTTGCCCGGCATGTATTTTTGTTCATAATCAAAATAGAGCATCCCTTGGTTCAGAATGATTTCCGTTGGCGGCAACGGCAGAAGCTCGCCCGCCTTATAATCGGTCAAGACAATGCATGAAAACTCCATCCCCTGGATATACTCTTCAATAATAACTGCTTGTTCAATGCCGGGGGTTATCGTACAAGCCCTTTTGATCGCATCAATCAGTTCTTCAATATCATAGACTACACTAACGCCAAGGCTTGATCCTTCACCGCTTGGCTTTACCACGCAAGGAAAAGCAAAGCCGGGCCACAAGTTCCCTTGAGCTATGCCGTCGCCTGCTTTTTTTGGCGGCACAACGACTCTTTTTGGAACATTTATCCCCGCTGTTTTTAAAAATATGCATTGCATTGCTTTGTCCATGCCAAGGGCGCTTGCCAGCACTTTGGAACCAACGTAGGGGATGCCTATGGTTTCAAAAAGCCCCTGTAGCGAGCCATCTTCAGCAAATCGACCATGTTGTGCTATGTACACAATATCAACGATATCTTTAAGCTCGTGCCAGCTTATTTTTTGAGCCTCAGTCGCCAAGCGATGTTCAAAATCGCTAATTTTACCGCGATGAAGAAAAGTGCTCGGCATAACATATAACGCACCGTCGCTTGTCTGAAACAGCGGGATAACGACATAGCATGACGTGTCTACATGATCGCAAATCGTACGGCCTGAATTGAGTGAAACTTCGCGCTCCTGGGACCGGCCACCCATTAAAACGCCAATACGTAATTTCTGCATAAATATCGCACTTTTTTGATTAACACAACCACTGTATCATTATCTTCGGTTACCGTCTATAGTTTCGCGCCGGGGTGGAGTAGAATATATATCGCCTACGCGGCTAGCGCGACTACGCGTCGAGCGGCAGGGCGGCGGCCCTGCACCCACACCAATATGCGTAAGCGAAAGGCTCTGCTTCTTTCTTTATACGCTTATTTCTTGACTTGTTTAATGTCATAACCATACGCCCCGTATGGTTATGACAAACGCAATTTTCCTGACGGAAAATAGACAAGCGATATTAAATTTTATCATGAAGCGCAGCGTACATGATAATGGCGTAAGTTATCGTACGCTTTTGCGTACGATAACTACTCACCAAGCTTATAAGCATTAAGCATAACGCTTTAGGATTGTTAAGGGACGCTGTCCCTTAACCGCCAGCCGCACAGGCGATTCAATTCGCCAAGATTAGAGCAGCGTACTATTGCGAGCAAGCATTGGCTCGCTCGCAAAACCATCTTCTTGCACCAATACATACCTCGCCAACTCAGCATCCATCATGACGGCGACAAGCTGCGTAAAATTAGTTTTTGCTTCCCAGCCAAGTACCCTTTTTGCTTTAGAAGCATTACCTACAAGACAAGGCGACTCAGACGGCCTAAAAAAATCCGCGTCGACAGCAACCACAACTTCATTTGTTTCTTTATCACTTCCCACTTCATCGTAATTCGACCCCGACCATGTTAAGTGAACGTTAACATAAGCATAGGCACGTTCGACAAACTCCCTTACTAAATGGCTGTGGCCCGATGCAATTACATAATCATCGGGCCCTTCCTGCTGCAACATAAGCCACATCGCATGAACATAGTCGGGCGCATAGCCCCAATCACGACAGACATCAAGATTGCCGAGCTTGAGTACCTGCTTTTTGCCAAACCTATAAGCAGCGGCATGTTCCACAATTTTTTGCGATACAAAATCAGCACTTCGACGCTCAGATTCATGGTTAAACAAAATCCCATTATCGGCAAATAACCCATATGCCTGACGATAAAGCTGGGTCATAAGATGGCTGTAAAGCTTCGTAATCGCATAAGGTGATTGAGCGCTCAACGGGGAATTTTCATCCACGATATGCTCGGTTCCTGCAAGACCAAAAATGTGACTGCTTGATGCTTGAAAAAATTTAATGCTCTTGTGAGGGAGTAATGCTCGTAACAACTCCAACATAGTGAGCACGGCAAACGCATTGACCTGCGATGTAATAACCGGCTCCTTAAAAGAAACACTCACGTTACTTTGGCCTGCCAGATTATATACCTCATCAGGCAGTACCGTGAACATGAGCTCTTTAATATAGGCTGAATCAGCCAGGTCACCACGGTGGATTATGAGCTTAAGCGAACAGTCAGGATTACTCGAGCATAAGGAAGCTCTAAGCTCCTGGTCATCACCCCTCATACTACCATGTACCTCATAGCCCTTACTTAAAAGTAACTTCGCAAGGTAGTAACCATCTTGGCCGGCAATGCCGAAAACCACTGCCTTTTTGCTTAATACCTCACTGTCCACAGCGAATGCTCGTAGGCCCACGAGCAAGATCAAAACGTATCGTATCACGGTCCCTCGCTGTATCAATATGCACGCCTTGGCAACTCTTCCAAGCCACTGATTTCATGCGCTATTTTATTCAGGATTTCCTGCGCAGCACCCGCCTTACCTTGGCCCTTCATTGCCTGCGCCCTATACCAAGCTATTCTCCAATGCTTATTGCTTGCATCATAAGCAAGCGTAAGATGCTTCTCCGCTTCCCTATTATGATTGCGGTAAAGCAAACAAAGACCATACCAAAGATGCAGGTGGGCATGATATACATCATGCTCATGCTGACCGTAATTCTGCAACTGCTGCTTAATAGCTGCAAGCCCATCATTGTCAAGCTGACTAATAAGGCGCTCAGCAGCCAGAATATGCTCAAGCGCTATATCGTGCGTAAACGATAGGAAGCTGGTCATGCATGCTTCTATCTCAGGAGCCAGCACAATGCCACAATTTTTTTCAAAAACTATGAGGATATCGCCATATAAAGCAAGCGTATAATGTGGATTAATAGCCAGTAGAGTATCATAAATTTCGCTAAATGATGGCCACCCCACACCGACAGTGTTATAAAGATTTTGGCAGCCGGGACCAAATCTTTTCTTGAGGATATCCCACCAAAGCAACGGCCACCCCGAACAGCGAATATCATCAATCAAAAGAATACCATTGGTAATCCCCGATTGCTTAATAATTGCTAGCTCCTCCAATAACGGCGTATTGACCGCCCCCTGCCCCATCCCTGGACTATTATGCCCATCAAGCCAAAATACAGGCTTACCCGTAATGGCAGGAAGAATTTGGGGTAAAATATGGGTCGAATCACCATGATACAGATGGACATTGCCATATTTTCTAAATCTTCTCTTGCCATAATCAAAGAGCTTTTTATTTATCTCGATGGTATGCACCGTTTTGAAAACTTTGCGCGCTACCGCTGTCGTACTCCCGCGCGCCGTGCCCGTCTCAATAAAGGTGTCCGCACTAAAAAGGCTAGCGATTTCTGACAAGAATGGTTGCGTCAGACTCATAGCATGCTCTTTGCTCTTGGCGGGCTTGAGCTTAAGCACATTGCCCGACAAGAGACCAGCACTCAAAAAAATACCAAAACTCCATAACGAGCTCTTTATCTTGCTCCTTACCATCACGATCTCCTTTGCTTTTTCACAAGACGCCTAATGCCAAGATACTTGTTATAAAGTTTTTTATCATTGGTGATGAGCTGACCTGGCTCAACCATATTTACTTTTCCAAGCCGCAGCGTTTCCGGACGAATAATCGTTACAAATAGTGGCGCCAGATGCCGGCGCAAAAACTCCCGAGCAATAGAGCGACTTTTCTGCGCTTGCTCAAGATAGGCTGCATAATGAGCACGCATGTCCCTCATCGCCTCGCACACCGCATCTACCGAGCATTGATGATAGCAGCCGCAATGCTCGTTGCCAGAAAAATATGCTTTCACGCACGTGGTCGCTGGCACTTTGCGTATACTGGGTATTCCGCCAAGCACACAGTGAACCGTATGATCCGCAAGAATACAGGGAACACCTAATGCCACAGCTTCGCGGGGTGTTAATGAATAGCCCTCACCCATAGAGAGGTATATATAACAATGCAAGGATCGCATAAAGTTGGTATATTGATCGCGTGTAAGCACCCTTTCTAATAGCTGGACGTTACGCAATCCAAGCTGCCGGATCTTATTCCTGATCTGCCGACTTTCGCCCCAGCTGCCATGAATTTTGAGTACCACATCAGTACTATTCTTATACTCGCGAGCAAATGACTCGAGTAATACATGATAATTTTTTCTTTCGGCAAATCCCGCGGATACACCAAATACAAAAGGCCCGCTATCAAGCTTTTTTTCAGGCATTGCCAACATTTTTTCAACGTACACCGGTAAAGGTATAACAAAGATGGGCTTTCGTACACCTGACTTTTGATATATCTCAACTAACGTAGCATCAGGTACAATGACCGCATCAAAATCTTGATTGATAGCCAATACCCACATACGCGGCAACCGATCAGATTCAAACATCGAGTAAGCCAATTTAAGCACCGTGTTAGGTACATTTTTATAAAAAAGTTGATCTTTATAGCCTATGACATCAGTAAGAAGTGAAACGGGGCCAAATACCGCGCTATTAAGAGAAACGCGCCGCACATCAAAAGGTACATCCTTTTTAAACATTGCTTGTATAATCTTGTCTCTCAAGTGTGCTCGTGACGCAACAACATTGACTGAAAAGTGGTCTTTAAGAACGTCAATAATCGTCGTGCTAATAAGCGGTGAGGTAGACTCCGTACCAATCAGGCCAACAACATTGACATCGTGGCCAACCAGTAAAAAAGTGTGGGCAAGCATCATAATACACACGAATAATCGCATTTAAGCCCTTTCGCTTACTTTATTGCGCCGTCATGTCCCCTGGTCGCACGCTGAGCATATCATAAGGCGCTTTGCGGCAAATCTGTAAAAATTTGTTCTCGACCGCATCAGTGCCGCGGGTTCGTGACGTTACCAGCGGGTTTGCTCGATTATATACATAAAGAACTTTTGAAATATACTTATGGTGCGCCGCACCAGCCATTTCAAGCATAGGAAGCATATACGCAACATCTTCGGCAAACGTAAAGTAGCGCCCATTGGCATCAATGAAATCTTTTTTGTCAATCAACATAAAAAGCCAACCATAAAAAGACCTGCAATGATGAACTGGCCAAAAAACTCTTTGGGCACATTTTCTGCGCAAAGCTCCTTTTTGATCAAATAAACGCGCACTAATAGGACGACAGTGAGGCGTTTTCACATAAGCTGGGTAGGTCACCGACTCCCCATAGGTAAGCCAAATGGCAGGATTTTTGTATACCTCGTTTAAATAGGCAAGCACGTCATTTCCAGCAAACCAATCATCACCATCAAGCGTGATAAGAATAGCGTCTCTTGGGCAAAATCGCTTTATAGCCCATATATAGTTACCCAAGCAGAACTTTTTCTTTTTATTTTTAAGGAGAATTATGTTTGATGCGTCGCTTTTTTGAGCACAATATGATCTTACGAGGTTAAAAGTTCCATCAGTCGATACATCATCCATATAAATCACCGTATATTTTCGATATTTTTGCATGAAAATCGAATCTAGGTTGTTCCGATACCATCGAGCATTGTTAAACGAGGCAACCAGAATAATAAAATGCTTATTGCTGTCGATAACTGTCCGGCCATCTATGGTCGATGACAAAATCTTTTCTTCGAGCGCCCTGACGACAGGATCTAAATTGCGCCCACGTGCCATACTCAAGGGTGTATTTTCCCATTGATCAAGAATATGTACCTGAGCACCGTGGGTGATAAGATAGCCCGCAGCTTCTGTTTGGTCAAATCCTATTGCATAATGAAGCGCTGTCATACCACTTTTTGAAATAGCATTAATATCATCACCTTGATTCAGCGCTGATGCCATGAGAGCTATGTCACCTCGGCGTGCTGCGTACATAAGCGTAGAAATATGCTCATCATTAACACCATAAGGAAGCCATTGATAAGCACACTGAGATAGGCAGCCAAAGAGGAAAATAGATAACCAATAAAAATAGTTTTTCAGCATACCACATTTCTTAATATGCAAGGGAACTCAAAAGCAGCCTTAATCATAGCGATAATTAGCACAAGAGTCGAATTTTATCAAGCATTTTCTTCCTATTTTTTGCTTAACAAAGCCTGGTACTTTTCGTATAGTGCGCCGGAGGTCGTGATGCCGCTCTCGTCGACGCTGTGTTGCGTGCCATATCGAAGTTGCTTGGGTTGTGCAAAATTACTATAGATGGGCACACAATTTTTTATAAGATAGTGCGATGCCCATGTTCGCCTCTCCTGAGCGCGTGCAAGGTGCAAGGGATACTGCTGATAGACATGACGAAGGGCTTGGCGTACATCATCAAGGCGACAATTAAAATTATAACCAACGTCGACGTGGTAAAATTCACCTTCCGATTTTTGGCGCAGGAGCGCTGGCACCCCATATACTAGACCCGTATTGCAAATAGTCGTATGAGCAGTATTATTCGATATGACACAGGGCGTCCCTATCGCCATCGCTTCGCGAACAGTGATCGAAAAACCCTCACCCAAAGAAAGAAGACAATAGCAATCGATACCACGCATAAATGCAACGTATTCTTTCCATGAAAGTTTGCCTATTGAAAGAGAGACATTTTTAAGCTTAAGCTTTCTTATCAGTGCACGTACCTCATCGCAATTACCTTCCCAAGGACTGTGAATTTTCAGCATAACATCTTTTCGATTGCCAAACTCTGCGGCAAATGATTTTATTAACAGCGATACGTTCTTATTGCGGGATAAAGCAGCTGAAATGCCAAAAACGAACGGCGTATTCGCCGCTTGCTTGAGCGGAAGGGCGAGAAAATCTTCTAAATAAAGGGCAAGCGGTACCACAAAAATAGGTATGCGAACCCCTGATGTTTTATATACAGCGACCAAAAATTCATCAGGCACGAGAACAGCGTCAAAATATTTATTAAGCGCATCAACCCAGGGCCGTGGCGCTTTCGTAGATTCACACATAGAATACGCAAGCTTAATAGAAGAAGTAGGTACACGATCGTAGTGCTTGTGCTTAGGAACCCATAAATTATCAGTCAATAACGATACTTTTTTACTGATAGTTTTTTTTCTACCATCAACAATCGCTCTTACCGAACTTGGCACGTCTTCGGAACTTGAAAAGGTTGGCCGTGTATCAATAAAATTAACTCTAACATGGGGCGACAAAGCATCGATCCACGTGGTCGTCACCCTACCTAAACCATTGGCAAACTTGATAAACCCTACAATATTTATCTCGGGAACATCAGCTTTTATTTTAATGAACGAAACAAGTATAACGAGCAACCACTTTTTCACCACTGCGCTTTCCCTCGCTTATTATCAATCTCCACTAATTAAGCTATTATACAAAAATGGCGCCGTTGTGCTACAAGTTTTTGCTCAAAATTTTACCATCAAGCTTATCACTCAATAGTAACGGTAATATTTACAACGTGGGCGCGTTTTGATAGTATCCAACCGACAAAGGGCGTGGCATTGTTGTAAAGCGGGGCAGAAAAATGATCAATATATTCAATAATAGAAAATTTTTTATTATGGTGACGTTTGGAATAGCTATCACATGCTCGTGGTTCTTTATGCTTACCCAAAATACACAAGGAAGCATATCTGAGCAACCGCGTAGTCACCAGCCTAAAAAAGCGCTCATATGGGGAATTACCGGGCAAGACGGATCTTATTTATCCGAATTCTTGCTCAACAAGGGATACGAGGTACATGGGGTAACAAGGCGCTGCTCATCACCTAATACCCAGCGAATTGACCATCTGACGCGTGCCCATTCGAATTCGAATCGTTTTAAGCTTCATTATGGCGACATAAGCGATACAGCAAATGTTGTTAAGTTGATACAAAAGATCCGGCCTGACGAGATTTATAATCTAGCTGCGCAAAGCGACGTTGGTATTTCATTTGATCAGCCCGAGCATACCGGGGACGTTGATGGAATAGGGACGTTACGGGTATTAGAAGCAATACGTTCTCTCGGCCTGAAAGACAAGACAAGGTTTTACCAAGCTTCGACGAGCGAGCTTTATGGTAAAGTACAAGAGATCCCTCAAAAAGAAACGACTCCCTTTTATCCCCGCTCACCTTATGCTGTCGCCAAGTTATATGCCTATTGGATTACCGTTAATTATCGTGAATCATATAATATATTTGCTTGTAATGGGATCTTGTTTAATCATGAATCTCCTCGCCGGGGTGAAAATTTTGTGACACGTAAGATTAGCCGTGCCGTTGCAGCCCGCTCCTGTGGAAAAAAAGATATCCTCTATCTCGGCAACCTCGATGCCTCACGTGATTGGGGTTATGCTGCCGATTATGTTGAAGCCATGTGGCTTATGCTCCAGCAGCCAAAGCCGGAGGACTACGTTATAGCGACAGGCAAAACTCATAAGGTTCGCGATTTTGTTAAGCGAGCCTTTGCAGAAATCGGTACAACCATTGAATGGCAAGGAACGGGAGTCGACGAGGTAGGTATTGATAAAAACTCAGGAGAAATTATGGTGAAAATTGATCCCCATAATTTTCGTCCTGCCGACGTCGATTATCTCGTAGGTGATTCTTCTAAAGCACAAAGAATACTTGGTTGGAAGCCAAAAACAGATTTAGATACTTTAACAAAACTTATGGTTGAGGAAGATATTAAAAACTATAAGAAACTGAATTCATAATTCTCGCTGTGGGACCGCTTTTTTAGGTGACTTAGTATGCTTTTTATGCGATCGAGGTGCTCCTGAATCCTTAAGCTTAATAATCAGACCATTTCCCTCATACTCGATTATTGCTAAAGACTCAACGCTGCCTTTGACATCATGGTTGATAAATTTTTTCACCGCCAGAGCACACTCTTTACCATTGATATCATCAACGAGTATAAACCGCGGCTTGGCCGTTAGTGCTAACTTTAGGTCTTGATACTCATTGTCAAAATCATGGGCTGCGTCTACCACTACCATATCAGCGAGCTCTGGCAACATTGCTAACGCTCTCAGATTGATATTAAGCAGGCGATAATTAGTAAATTTTCTGGCTTTAAATAACTTGTTTGCTATTTTATACGGATCCCACGGCTTGTCATCGACATCATATCCAATACCAAAAGTATCTATGCCTAGATAGGCCGCTCCGGAACCCGAGATATAGGCATCAGCGCTCGAGCCGGCGGAGGTACCAAGCTCAATTATTTTTTTCGGCTTTATCGTCTTGGCTATGGCGTAAAGCGATTGATATTTTTTGAGATATTTTTCTTTATTTACTAGGTAACTTTCCTTATCGTATTGGGTAAAGACACTATAAAGTTTGTGCGGTTCCCATGTGCAGGCTCCAAGATGAGCGCGAAACTCCTCGAGAAATGCCTCATCTGCCAAGTGAGCAGGTATATGAAATGACAAGCAGCCGATACTGGTCATTATTAAGATCGAAAATACAACACTCAGACGATTCATAGGGCCTCCTTTTTAACACTTACCCAAAATATATACCATTTATCCTCGCTAATCAAACTCTCATTTTTTTCTAAATCGATAAATTAAAACAATTTTATTGTCCCACCGCTTATACCTATGCTAACCTTCTTCAGGCAATTCTCAGATAGGAAACACTATGAAATACGTGAAATACTTGATCATCATGATACTCGCTACGGAGTTGAGCTTAGCTGCAAAGTTTGACTATAAAAAGGGCAACATATTTGTCAATTCCATACCTAAATGCGGGACTCACCTTTTGACCAGGTGCCTCGAGCTTCTTACGCGCAGGCCAGGCATTAATATCCTGAAAGACCTTATAAACATGAAGGCACCGTTACCTAAGAATTTCAAGAATGGCTTTTATTTTTACCATACCGTCTACTCACCAGTGGCAACTTCTTTTTTTCAACAAAATAACTTTAAGGGGCTCATGATTTATCGCGATCCGCGGGACCAGGTTGTCTCGCTCGCCTTCCATGTTCTTAAGGATGCTCCCAACCAGCCAGCATTTTTAGAACATTACCCGGCCCACCTGGTAACCGGCAAATCGCTATCACCGCTTATTCAACATGTAATAACTAAAATTAGCCCACGCTATTATTCTGCCTTTTTACCATGGATCCATGATCCACTTTTTTGTCCGGTTCGTTTTGAAAACTTGGTCGGTCGAAAGGGCGGTGGCTCCACGGCAAAACAAGTAGAGGAAATAAAAAAGATCGCTGCTCATTTAGAAGTGCCGTTAACAACGAACCGTTTGGGCTGGTGTCTGAAAAATATTTTTGGCCAAGGCGTCACGTTTCGCGCAGGTCAAATAGGCAGTTGGCGCAAGCATTTTACCGCCGAAGACAAGGCGCTTTTCAAGCAGAGTGAATTAGAAGAAGTCTTAATCGCCCTTGGTTATGAAAAAGATCATAACTGGTAAAGATTTCTCATCAGCATCCAATGCTTTTATATTTATTATAGAGGGTACGCGACGTCGTTATTAAAGCAGTGTCCGTTATTTGGTTGGTGCTTCCAAGTACTATTTTGCTTGGCCGGAGCAGCATATGATATGACGACTCAAGCATTTTATAATTATAGCGTTTGACCCACCCTCTGCCAGCCAGAGCCTTTTGCCGATATTTTGCGTAATTTGAGTAAACATCACGGAGAGCCATCTTAACATGCTTGATGTCACAGTTAAACTTATAGCCAAGGTTGCTGCCAAAGACCGAATAAAAAGCCTTTTCGGGAATAGCTGCCGGTACCGCACGCACAAACCCGGCATCCACAATAGTCTGATGCGCCGTATTAGCAGAAATAATGACAGGCCGGCCAAGTGCAAGCGCCTCACGGGGCGTAATTGAATACCCTTCACCCATTGATAACGTAACATAGCAGTCGATACTTGCCATAAAATCAACATATTCTTTTTGTGAAAAAACCTTATGAATAAACTCGACGTTAGAAACCTTGAGGCGCTTAACATATGCTTTAATTTTCTCTACCTCACTACCACCGCGGCTGTGTAATCTTAGCCTAACATGGGGATTATTCTGACCAAACTCTTCTAAAAAAGCATTTATAAGCAACTCATGGTTTTTTCCATGAACCCCAGCGGCTGATAAACCAAACGTAAAAACACGGTTTGGCCTAAGCGGCACGCTCTTAGATAAAAAATCATCAAGATAAAGCCCTATCGGCAAGACAAATATGGGAATGTGGACACCTGACCTTTGATAAACAGGAACAAGCCAGGCATCAGGAACAATAACGGCGTCAAAGGAAGAATTAAGAATTTGCGTCCACTTTGAAGGAATTTGCGTACTTTCAATCATAGAATAGGCCAGCTTGATGGGTGCATAGGGTACCCTTTTGTAAAAGGCTTCTCCCGGATTTGGATACCATAAGGGATCAAAAAGGATAGCAACCTTACTTGCATGGCGTTTAGAGTTCCGAATTAAGCGAGCTACTTTTACCGGTACATCCTTGAAATCAATTTTAGTGGGAGGCACAAAATTGATAGATAGCTTATCCCCTAAAAGATCAGCTACCATGAGCGGCACACGTTCTAAACCATTCGCAAACCCTATAACTGAACTTACGATGGTCACGTCATAGGTAGCACATGCCACGCACGAAAGCAAAAAAAGTACCTTATATATCAAAATTTTGTGTAACATCTTTATTTTTTTGCTGCGCATTGCTTAAGTATATTATAATAGTGACGTATAACCGCCTGATAATTCAAGCGATTATATTCTTGCTCTATATGCGTAGTCAACCTTTTGAGCTTTTCTTTGTTTTCGAGTGTCTGCAAAATTTCGCGAACAAATATAATTTTATCACGTGCTACTTTAACCAACCCTTTGTTAACATTCAGATAATGTGAAGAACGAGGCACGACAACAGGCAGCCGCGCCGCAATAAACTCGCGCACTGCACCAGAACTTGCATGCGTGTTCATACTAAACCATTGGTACCCTAAGTCGGACATCCAGATCCTTTCGCTTAATTCTTCCTGGGGAATAAACTTTCCCGTATAATATACCTGCCTCCATAACTTGTAGGCATTTAAAACCGCTTTAATCTTTTGATCGACAATCTTGCACATCGGCATATTACGTGGCGTTGCGCTATTCAAGAGCTGCAGTCTATAGGTAGGATGCGATTTAAGATGGGGCGCAAGCAATTTCAATACGACGTCAAGCTCTTTGGTAAAAAGAAGAAATCCCGTTGTTACCAAAATTGTTTCCTTGTCTGAATACCCATATTTTTTGCGCATCTCTTGTCGTGAAAGGCTTGGCGTAAAAACCGGAACGCCCATAGGCAAGATAGCAATTTTATTTTTTAAACCTTTTACATAATATGGTTGCTTGTGATATATGGTAAAATCAGCTGCTTCCACAATTGATTGAGCAAAGTCGGGCTCATCGTGCATTGTGACAACCACCTTTACACCAAACTGCTTTATCGTTTTAACAAAATCAAGATAAATCTTAAGAGGCGGCATTATGCCTGCTTCATATTGTATATTCAAAACCTGTATACGGTCCTTGATAATAGCTTTTTTTAGTTGCTCTAACGGCATCGTATGGCTATAGGCAAAAGTTTTGCAATTCAACGGCTCCAGGTTTGTACTCACATGCTTGGTATACATGGCTATGCCACATGGGATATTCCACGAGCTCCAAAAACCCACAAGTAATGGGGCACTTTTTCGCGTGCTTATTGGAAGACTTACCCCTACCATAAGCAAGATAGCACACAATAATTGGTATGGTCGCCTATGCCCAAATAAACTGCCCATTATTACCTTTCTCCCTTTGCAGCTACATTAAATGAAGTTCGTTACTAATGGCGCCAATAAATTTTTAAACCGCCATGTTATTCTTTTTTTACCCCCCTTTTTTTTGGTCGCTTGATCATGTTGCTATCGGGTTCAAGTGCTTTATATTTTCGGTAAAGGGCAACCGAGTTGACCATAAGGTACCTATCGGTAACTTCATTTTTTTCTCCCAAAATAAGCTGGCGTGGCCTGACCACATTAAGGTATTTTTTGTATAAATTTTTCATAAGATAACGCTTTACCCAATGCCTACCCATCAACGCTTTTTTACGGTATAGTTCATAGTTATGGTAAACTGCCAACATAGCTTTAATGGCATCATCAACGGAGCAATTAAAAAAGAAGCCGCAATCTTTGGCAAATATAGGGTAATAAGCAGGCTCTCTAATCGGTGCCGGTACGGAGTAAACGAAAGGTGTATTGCAGAGCGTGCGATGTGCGGTATTATCAGATATAATAACGGGAATACCTAGCGAAAGGCTTTCACGTGGGCCAAAAGCAAAGCCTTCACCCTTAGATAGGCTAATAAAAACATTTAATGACGCCATATAGTCGATATAATTCTTCCAAGAAAGATTTTTTACCTGCAACTCAATATTATTTGCATTGACGGTTTCTATTTTTTTGCGAATACGCTCACAGAGAACGGGATCACAGCCTCTGGCATTTAAGAGCAATTTTACCCGCGGTGCATTAGAAAATGCCTTTGCAAAAGCCTCAATAAGAACGTCCTGGTTCTTGTGAATCCACAAACCTGAGGTGTTGCCAAAAATAAATTCTTCGCTCGAGATCGATCTTTGGTGCGCGAGAAATTCTTCTAAATAACAGATGGGTGGCAGCACAATAATGGGGGTTGTAACCCCGGATCGCTGATAGGTACTAACATGATAAACGTCGGGAACTATTATGAGATCAAAACGACTGTTGAGGATAGTTACCCATTGAGGGGGAAGCTTGCTCGATTCAAGCATAGAATAGGCAATTTTGATGTCACATGTTTCGGGCACTGCGGCTGAGTGGTCACGCGCGATATCCCATAAGCAGTCAGTAAAAATAGCAATTTTACCGGGCCTTGCATCCCCATTTTTTGCAATTGCGTGAACTGCTGGCGAAAGATTATCTAAACTGGTGTGGTCCTTGCGCGTATTAATAAAATTAACGTTCAGGCGCTTGCTTAATGCATCGGCAATCCCTATCGATATTCTGCCCAACCCGTCAGCAAATTTCATAAAACCAACGATTGTCACGTCATAGGGCGAGTTGCTCTTAATTTCTGCAGAGAGGCTAGAGAATCTCACTATTCCTAAAAAAATCAGGGTGCTTAACCGGTATACTTTTCTCACAAAAATCGTCTCCTCTTAAGTTGCTTAGCAAAGTTATACCACGTAATATTTTTTGTATCAAGAATGCACACACAAGCTGCTTGACAGATAAAAAAATGTTTGATTATATACGTTTACTATAAACAACAAAATACTGGTTAGTTATGCGCTTACTCTGTCTTTTTATCGCTTTAAGCTTTGCTTGGTCGATTTATCCGCTTATTCCCGAGCGGGTTATCTTATCGGCTGGCGCTCATCCCATGTACCTTGAGTTTTGGCCTATTGTTGCCAAAGCTTGGAAAGAGCATATCGGTTTAAAGCCAACATTGGCGCTTATAGCCCCTGATGATGTTTTTGCTGATGAATCATTCGGCGACGTGATACGCTTTACACCGTTGCCTGGAGTTCCCTCGTCATTTTATAGCCAAATCATCCGCCTTCTTATTCCCGTGCTCTATCCTGACGAGGTATGTATTCTTTCTGATATTGACATGCTGCCTATCAGCAAAGTTTATTATACAAACCTTATTAGCAATGTGCCTGATAACTTCTTTGTTGTTTTTAATGATAGAGCGTATGGCACCAAAGCTAAGCAATATCCCATTTGCTATAACGTGGCAAAGGGTGCTACTTTCAGAGAAATCTTCGGTATAAGCTCTATTGACGAAATTCCTGCTAAAATCCAAGAGTGGTATGCATTCAAAATTGGCTGGACTGCTGATGAAGTACTGCTCTATTGGCTGTTAAGAAAATGGCATGGCTATCCGGATCGTCTTAAACTGCTTGGTTATGAGACGGGCAACCAGCGCATCGATCGGTCAAAATGGCAGTTTGATCAACGATTACTCAAGGCTGGCTACTACATAGACTCACATATGTTACGGCCATATCATCAATACAAAAATCAAATTGATCAATTGCTCGCCAATCTTGGACTTTTAGCACCACGTAGCAATGCGCATATATAAAAACGTTATTTTTTGTTTAGCTCTCATCTCGGCGCCTATCCAAGGCGCTTCATGCAAATTTTCAATTATTGTTCCACCTGTCGTATCGGAAGACCTTTTTGAGACACTCGCATCGCTTACCGATCAGCGTTATATCAACTGGCACCTTTACGCTATCAACAATGGCTCGTTAAAGGCTAAAGAAGTCCGGGATTTTATGCAAAAGCATGAATCTTGCTTAACGGTCGCTTCTAATAGCCACCGTCAAGAGTTGGTACAGGCCGTTTATACGACAGGCTTAAGCTGCCCCGATCAGAGCGTTATTCTTATATTGTTGCCCGGCCAAATTTTTGCGAACCAGAATGTGCTTGCCCAGTTGGCAGAGCTTTATGAAGATTCGACGGTGTGGGCGGCGTCCGGCAATTACCAGCTCAAGGGCTTAAGCGGCAAGCGTATCGCTGGAGATTTTCCTCTTAACATCTACCAGGACAATACTTTCCGTTCACATAAAGCTTGGTGCATTGGTTTGCCGTTTACGTGTCGTGCCTGGCTTTTAAAACAGATTAAGCTTGGCGACTTAATAGACCGTGGTCACTTCTATGGCAATGTTCAGAAAGCCTATCTTTTCCCCTTGCTTGAAATGGCAGGCAAAGAGCACTATCGCTTTATTGATGATATTCTCTGCATCCAGCACTCGCCAGTACCGGCACCATCAGAAAAAGAAAAGCAGCAAGAGCGCTTAATTCGCTCAAAGCGAAAGTATCAGCCCCTTGCCCAGCCGGTCACGAGCGACAAGCAGAAGGCGAGACTCATTGTTTATTCTAAAGATCGCCCCTTACAATTGTATGCCTTCCTTGAGTCTTGTTATGCACACGTAACCGGCGCTTATGAGGTTGTTGTTATTTACGCAACGTCGAATAGCAGCTACGGGCGTGCCTATGACGTGCTGAAGGCGCACTTCCCTCAAGCCATATTTCATCATCAGCGAACCGCTGCTGATCTTAAGGCTTTGACGCTTGCCTCAGTGTATCAGCGAGCTGGTGATTATGTTGCATTTGCTGTTGATGATATTATTATCAAAGATGCGATTGATCTTGACGCTGCGCTCATGCTGCTTGAGCTAACGGGTGCCCATGGCTTTTACTTGCGCTTGGGAAAAAACATTACTCATTGTTATTCTGTGTTGCCCAGGGGTGCTTATACGGGTACGCCGCCCTTGCTGAAAATTACGCCTACGGTTTATGCGTGGCAGTTTATGGCAGGTAGAGGAGAGTGGCGCCAGATATGTACGTTGGATATGACACTGTATCGCAAGCGGGATATCAGGGGTGCTCTCGAATCGCTTCGATATCATACGCCTAATGAGCTTGAGGCAACATGGGAGCAGTTTAGCAACTTTTCGCTCATCGGACTTTGCCCCGTAACGTCGCAGATCGTGAATATCCCACTCAATTTGGTTCAGACTTATTCCAAAAACCGCAACATGGCGCTTTATACGCCCGTTGAGCTATTAAGCAAGTTCAATGCGGGCTTAAAAATGGACATCAGGCCGTTGTTTAAGATTAACAATTCAGCACCGCATATGGAGCATAACCCGCGATTTATTAAGCGGTAGCTTAAGAGCAACGAATCTAATCGCCTGCGTAAGCCAGTAAAGTCAGGCACACTAATGCAGCAAATTGAATCTAATCGCCTGCGCGGCTAGCGGTTAAGGGACATCGTCCCTTAACAATCCCCATAGCGTTTATGCTTAGTGCTTATAGGCTTGGTGAGTAGTTATCGTACGCCAAAGCGTACGATAACTTACGCCATTTATCATGTGCGCTACGCTCCATGATAAAAAACCCATATTTTTCTATTCTCCGTTAGGAGAATTGCGATAGCTATAAGCATGCGCCACGCATGCTTATAGCATGGAAAGAAATATAAAAGACAGGCATGTAGAGAAAAATAAATTAGGCAACGGGTGCAGGGCCGCCGCCCTGCCGCTCGACGCGTAGTCGCGCTAGCCGCGGAGGCGATATTCACCTTACCCGCGCTCGATCCCGATATACAGGAAAAGCAGCACAAAGCTGTTTGCTCTTTTCACGCACACGTTGCCTAAGCACCTCATTGCCGGGCTGGCTCAGCACCTCATCCACCCACTCAGCAATAATGCCCACCTGCTCGGGCCCAAAGCCACGGGTAGTAACCGCAGCGGTGCCTAAACGAATACCGCTTGTTACCCACGGCCGCTCCGAGTCAAAGGGTATACAACTGCGACTAACCGTAATACCCGCTTGACCAAGCAACTGCTCCGCTTGAAGGCCGGTTAGCCCGCGATTGCGCAGATCGAGCACGAAGAGATGATTATCAGTACCACCTGAAACAATACGATAGCCCCTGCCTTGTAATACGTCGGCCATCAACCTCGCATTGGAAACTACTTGCTGTTGATAAGCAATAAAATCAGGATTACTGGCAACCTGAAACGCCGCCGCTTTAGCAGCAATAACATGCATAAGCGGGCCCCCTTGAATGCCAGGAATTACGCTGCGATCTAGGCGCTCTTTATAAAACGCCTTGCTCAAAAGAAACCCGCCACGCGGCCCTCGCAGTGTTTTATGGGTGGTGCCAGAGACTATATCAGCACAGCCAATAGGGCTTGGATGTAATCTTGCCGCAACGAGCCCAGCAATATGCGCAATATCAGCAACAAAAAACGCGCCAATACTTTGCGCTATCGCTGCGAACTTGTCAAACTCGATAATACGCGAATACGCAGAAGCACCAGCTATAATTAATTTAGGCTTGTGCTGCTCAGCAAGCCGGCTAATCGCCTCGTAATCAAGAAGCTCCGTATGTTGGTCAACATGGTACGATACGCTTTTATATAAAATGCCAGAAAAATTAACTAAATGCCCATGCGTAAGATGACCGCCGGAAGCAAGATCCATGCCCATGATAATGTCACCAGGCTTGAGCAAAGCGGCATATAATGCCATGTTGGCCTGCGTGCCCGAATGGGGCTGCACATTAGCATGCTCGGCATCAAAGAGCTTCTTGCAACGCTCAATGGCCAAAGCTTCGACTTCATCGACAATATTACAACCTGCATAATACCGCTTGCCAGGATACCCCTCGGCATACTTATTGGTGAGTACCGAAGCCATCAGCTCCCTTATGCTCGCTGGAGCATAGTTTTCCGATGCTATAAGATTAATTTCGGCTTCCTGGCGCTGCTCTTCAGCATTAATAAGCTGGGCTATAAGCGGATCATCATGGTATAACTCAAGCATAGCTATCCCCATCCTAAGCAACTAAAATTCGAGATAATTACTCTATAGTCTAGCAAAATATTGACAGGTTGTCAGAATCGCGCAGTTGAGCTTGACAAATCTTATACATGACTCACAGATTTATCAAACCGCGACATACCTTATGAGCCAGAGTCGCCTTCGTAGACAACTTAATTTCGGTTGCGTTATGCCTAAAAAACGCTATTATTGATATGTATTTATCTGACTTGGTTTGAAAGAGGCGGTCATGACAGCGCGACTCCGCACGTTTATTTTTTTACCCATTATTTTCGTTCTCACGGCAGGTGGCATTTATTACGCGCGATCAGCGCTTGATACCTATCCTCCCGAGATAAACTTGACAGGCATCGAAGACCAATGCTATTACGCCGGCGATATCGCTTGTACCATAACAGGAAAAGACAAGAATACGGTGGCCGATATCTCGATTTGGCTCGATGACAAACCGTTAATAAATCACTATAAAATAAACCGCAAGGTGTTTGACTACGGCTTTACCATTACAACAAGCTCATTAACACCGGGCAAGCATACGCTCAAAATAAGCGCCGTCGATGGCTCCCGCAACAAAAACGAAACCGTTAAAGAAATTAACTTTTACATCGATAACGCACCGCTACAAGCTGCTTTTGTAAAAGCCGATAACAATTGCCGGGTATTTCAAGGCAGGACATTACATATACAGTTCCAAGTTAATAAAGAGCTTAAAGATGCCACCATTGAAGCCCTGTCTAAAAAGTACCCCTGCTACCCAGAATCTGATGGCTCGCTTATTTATGAATGCTTTTTCCCTATCAGCTGCGAGGAAGCACCTAATGAACACCTATTACGTATTGCGTTAAGCGATTACGTTGGCAATCGCGCCGTGCTTGAAAATAAATTCCATGTCGTTATGTACCCATTCAAAAAGCAAGTACTCACCATAAACCCTGATAAAATAAAAGAAGAGATTGAACAAGGTCTTTCAGAAAGAGAGCTCGAAAAAGACCTTGAAGAAGCCTCTCGCAATTCAATCTCGCGTAAATTATGGCGTGGTCCTTTTGACATACCTCTAGAAATGCGCGGCATCTCCACCGAATATGGCACCATGCGCCTTACCCAGGACCGCGGCAAGTATCGCCACAACGCTGTCGATCTTCTTGGCGTTCCACGATCCGTGATATGGGCACCACAAAATGGCAAAGTTGTTATAAAGGAGCGCTACGCTCACAGTGGCAATACCGTTGTCCTCGATCATGGCTGTGGCGTTCTATCGCTCTTCTTTCATCTCGATTCTTTTGCTCCGCTCGAAGTGGGTGATATGGTTGAAAAGGGCAACCCAATTGGTAAGCTCGGTAAAACTGGTTATGCCAGTGGTTATCACCTTCACTGGGAAATCCGTATAGGTGATAATATGCAGGTTGACCCCATGGAGTGGACCAAGCTCGGTTTCTAACAGGTAAGTGTATGCGCTTTTTTTCACAAGCTTTTTACGAGGTTATGGCATGGTCGCCGACACGCCGTTATGCCATGACAGCTGTACTCCTGATTGCGATAACAACGTTTTGGTGGTCATATAGACTCAAGCCGCTTATTACTGTACTGAATCATGCAAAGAGCATTCACCTTGACTCAAGCTTTTACGAGCATGACGTTCAGACACTTACGGCAAATTTAGAAAAGCTGACGGGCAAGCCTTCACCAGATTTTTCTCCCTTTGCATGGGTGATGCAAAAAGCTACACAGGTAGGCTTGATTGTTGAGAAATGTGGGATGCTTCCTGAACCAGCCCCAAGTATCGAAATCAGTGTGCACGGCGATTTTCCAACATTGCTCAAATTTATTACTCAGCTCAATCAATCAGTACACCCGCTTGCCCTTGAAGCATGCTCGATAATTCGGCAGCATGACACTTTGCTTGAGGCCACTTTCCACCTTACCTATGACGCCCCTATCGATGTTATAGGCGAGAAAGGTTCAATATGCTAAATTTGCTTATTTTGTTTGGTGCGCTTTTAGCATCAATGACAGTGCAGGCTGCCAGCCAAAAAGCACGTAACCCTTTTAGCTTCGGATATACGTTGCCAGACGAACTTCTAGTTACCGCAATCCTTCATGACCTTGACCTCGAGGTCTGCGCCTACAGCAATGATGAGAACACCGTCGAAATTAAATCGTCAAAAATAAAAAGCCCTTCAACTTAATCAAGCTGAAGGGTTAGGGGGTGAACAATACTTTACGTATTGTTCTTTAGGGACACTACAATAATCTTTGCTAGCATGCTCAATACCTGACACACCTGAGCGTAACAACCCTTTCCCGCATTGTCAAGCCTGGGCAATATCAAGCAACTTCTTCTCATAAACTATAAAGCCAAGATTGTAATATGGCATGCGATAATACGGATTATTTTTGATGCACTCGTAGAGCAGCGGCAGTGCTTGTTTTGCTTGGTCATTAAGAAACAGCGCACATGCTAAATTGTTGAGCGTAGCAAAATTAGCAGGGTTAATAGTGCGCGCCTTTTCAAACCACTCAATAGCTTTTACAAAATCATCATGCTCATAGGCAATGCAACCAAGGTTGTGGGCTCCGTATTCATAATCGGGACGCTCGTCGAGCGTCTTCAAAAAATAATAACGCGCCTTATCCTCGTGCTTAGCATAGAGTGAGGCAAGCCCCAAATTATTACTAATGTTTACATTGCGAGGATCAAGCTCATAGGCCTTTTCGAGGTACTCTAGTGCTGGCTTAAGCATTCGGTGACCCAGAAGAACGGTACCAATGTTATAACACGCAGCACTGCTGCCAACCTGATTTTGATCAGCAATCGATCGCAATTCCTCGATTCCTTCATTAACCAATCCTTGCTCAGCTAAGATGGTACCGTAATTGAGCGTCAAAAAGGGCGAGCTCCCATTTTTCTCAAGTGCTTTCTTGTAACACTCAGTTGCTTGTGGTATCGCTTGCTGCTCAATATACTTCTCGGCTTGCTTGATCAATTCCGCAGCATCAGGCTTAAGCGTATGGTGTATATCAGCATACGAATAATAAAAACACGGTGCCTTAATAGTCGTTGTCATGAGGCGATGTTTTAGATCCATAAAGTTCCTACTTAAAAAAGCTCGTTGATAAGGTGATTCACGCTTCGGTGCTCATAGACCGTCAGTGCTTTATAAAATTCTTCATCATAGGCGCGTGTCTCAATAACAATGGGCATCGCCAAAGCGTGCCCCAAAACAAGCGCTTGCTTTTTGCTTTCCAGTGAGGCCAAAACCGCCCGTAATTGCGAAGCATTGCTAACGCCTGTTAATACCGCCTGAATGTCACGGTCGTCATTAAGCTGTGCAATAATTTTGGTACCGAGCTGCGAAAGAACTTCAGCATCTATACCAGAAGGCCGTTGGTCAACAATTAACAGAGACACGTAATATTTGCGCATTTCGCGCGCAATAATAGAGAAAATTGTTTGGCGCGCGGCAGTCGGGTTTAGAAACTTGTGCGCTTCTTCAATAACAATCATCAGCTTTTTTGGCTCATCCTGGGGCGCATGTGAGCCCAGAAATTTTTCCGTCTTTTGGGTATAAAGGGTATGTATCCGCCGGGTTATAATGTTGGCAAGCAAAAGATAGCAAAAAGTCGACGTGAAGTTACCAAACTCTATGATTATAGAAATGCCTTTACTAATATACTCAAGCATGGTCTCAAAAACGTCGTCTTTCGCATCAGGAGTAAAGAAAGGCAAACGCTCTACGTGCCGTAATTTTCTATATAAGGCAGCGATTGACTCGGGATGACCGCC
This sequence comes from uncultured bacterium, assembly GCA_963722385.1. Classification (GTDB taxonomy): domain Bacteria; phylum Babelota; class Babeliae; order Babelales; family Babelaceae; genus CAVRKK01. Next base: position 663,620 of record CAVRKK010000002.1, on the reverse strand, counting down.
GACCTCTTGAGCGAATTCCTTTAACCGATCGCCCTGGCTCAATAAAATAGCAAGCCAGTCGCGCTTATATTTAGCAGCTATCAAATGGGCGGCTTCGCAGGCTGTAGGATGCAAGTTAAGCTCGTCCTGGAGCGCGATAATATCTTCGACCGCTACCGATTGGTAACTGAGCGTCAATACCACATCAGGCGATCCGCCGCGTCTCCTGGTTGAGGCAGGGTCGAGCGAAAAGAGCGCTATCTTGCTGCCAAAAAGTGTTTTCAATCCTTTGACAAACGACTCAGTCGATGACTCTTTGCGCGCCTGTAGGCCATACTCGCTGTGCATATCAAAAATAAGCGTCACTGCTTTATCATTATGGATAAGCCCAGCCAACAAAAGCCGCGTTATAAATGTTTTGCCCGTGCCCGTTTTTCCGAAAACACCCGTGCTCCGCTCCGTCAATTTTTCTAAATTAATACAGACAGGTGCCTCCATATCAAGCGGATTGCCGATATTAAAGTAGCGACGATTCGCCTCATGCTCATCGCCAAAAATAAGCGCTACGTCTGCACTATCTACCTCATGTACTGGCGCAAAATGGCGCGGAATAGTCTTGACCGGTGCTGGCTTTTTATGATTATTAAGGGACAAGAGTGGTCGCAATGACGCTGTTGCGTAGATATCTTTGAGTGGTAAAAAATTCTTTAAGAGCTTTTCGCTTTCTTGCGGAGGAAACAGCAAAATATCAGGGTTACTCACTTCAAGCTTAAGATCGGTAATAAGCGAAAAAAATTTGCCTTCTGGCGTTTCAATAGCAACAAATTTTCCCGTCTTAAGTTCTTCCATGTCAACGTGCGGACTAATCCGCATCGCAAAACCTTCGCTCAACGACCCACCGAGAATGTGGCCCAGCGCTTTTTTAGTCATAGATGGTCTCTATCACATATAAGCATGATACGATCGCGTTGTACTTCAAGAAATCCATTAGCAACCTTTATTTTTTCTATTGCCCCGGTGGCAAGAGCCCAGCTTATGTCGCTCTCTTTTTTTAATACAATATACTCGGGCGCATGTCCCGGTTGAATAACAAGACTACCCCTCAACGTTTCAATGTCAAGCCAGTTAATAAGAAATCGCTTTGATGATTGCGGACTTATAATAGTAAGCGTCATGCGTTAAATTGTGCCCTTAATAGCTCAGCTTTCTCAAATGCTTCTTCAATGGTACCAACCATGTAAAATGCCTGTTCGGGCAGCTTGTCACATTGGCCAGCTATGATCTGATCAAACCCGTCAAGCGTACTGCTCAACGGAACGTACTTGCCCGGCATGCCACTAGCAAACTCGGCTGTGTAGAGCGGCTGTGTTAAAAAGCGTTGAATTTTCTTCGCGCGCTGCACGGTGAGCTTGTCTTCCTCCGATAGCTCATCCATACCAAGAATAGCAATAATGTCCTGGAGTTCTTTGAAGCGCTGAAGAATCGTTTGAACGCTTCGTGCTATCCTGTAATGACGCTTGCCCACCAATTCGGGTGTTAACGCCTTAGAGTTTGACTCGAGCGGATCAATAGCAGGGTAAAGGCCCAGCTCAACAAGCTTTCGCGAGAGCACCGTGCTCGCGTCAAGGTGCATAAAAGTGGTCGCTGCAGCGGGGTCGGTGATATCGTCAGCCGGCACATAGACCGCCTGAATGGATGTTATGGCCCCATTTAAGGTATTGGTGATGCGCTCTTGAAACTCGCCCATTTCAGAGGCAAGCGTCGGCTGATAACCAACCGCCGATGGCATACGCCCTAAAAGAGCAGAAACTTCCGAGCCAGCTTGAACAAGTCGAAATATGTTATCAACGAAGAGCAACACATCTTTTTTTTCTTGATCTCTAAAGTATTCGGCCATAGTCAGGCCGACGAGACCAACGCGCAGGCGCGCTCCTGGCATCTCGCCCATTTGCCCAAATACCAGAACTGCTTTGTCAAGAACATTAAAGCGCTTCATATCGAGCCAGAGCTCATTTCCCTCACGTGTCCGCTCACCAATGCCGGTAAAAACAGAAACACCTTGGTGCTCGGTAGCAATGTTACGAATAAGCTCAGTGACAAGAATTGTTTTGCCAACACCAGCGCCGCCAAAGAGTCCTATTTTAAAGCCCTTAATATATGGGCTGATTAAATCGATGACTTTTATTCCGGTTTCTTGGAGCTCATTAGCAATCTTTTGCTCGATAAAAAGCGGTGCTTCACGGTAAATCGACTTTTTTTCGGTTGTCGTAGCAAGCGGTGGCCTATCGTCAATGGTCTGGCCAAACACATTAAAAATGCGCCCGAGCGTTGTTGGGCCTACGGGTACTTTAATTGGCTGACCTGTATCAACAACTTCCAAGCCGCGAGCTACACCGAGCGTGCTTTCAAATACGATACAGCGCACAATGCCATCGCCACGCTGCTGCTCAACCTCAAGCCTTAGTATACGCTCTGGCTCGCCCGGCACTGCAGGCACTTCAACTAATAACTCATTATGAATTGAAGGAACAGCATCTAAAGGGAACTCAGCATCAATAATAGCGCTGCTCACATGAATAATGCGCCCTTTTTTAGGCATGCTGGTATTTTGTGTTGTAGCCATTTTATCCATCATAATAACTAAACTTTTTTCAGTATAGGCTAATGGCCGCCATTTGACAATGATTTGACCAAGATAGAGACTCAAATTATTAAGCAGCCCGTTTAATTTTTTCGCTTGCCTATATACTTTTTTCAGATAATATGATGCTCAATAAGTATATAGGAATGGTAACCGTAAGTTTCCAGAATACTTTGCGTCAAGCTCACTATATAAAGGGGAGAGCATTATGATTTCCAAATACGCGATTTGCCTTGCATTCTTTTGGGCTGGCTTTATCAATTCTTCTGAAGAAACGGTAGCGCAGCCTAAAAAGTACCAATTGGCCGTCGCAAGCATTTTTAAGGACGAAGCGCTTTATCTTAAGCTATGGATCGAGTATCATCTTGTGGTCGGCGTAGAGCACTTCTACCTTTATAATAATATAAGCACTGATGACTTCATGACAATACTTACCCCTTATATTGACCAAGGGATTATTACGCTTGTCGATTGGCCTACCCGCGTACCTCCTGATTCAACCTCGCTATACCCCTTTTCGACATATACGCAGGCAGCCGCCTATCAGCACGCATGCGAGACTGCTCGCCAAGAGGCGAAATGGCTTGGGTTTATTGATATTGATGAGTATCTTGTTCCAACAAAAGCTGCCTCCGTTCAAGAAGTTTTAGCCGCTTACGATGAAGCACCTGGTGTGCACGTATATTGGCATATCTACGGAACTGCTAATATTCAAAAACTTCCCGTTGATACCTTGATGATAGAGGCGCTGCATATGGTTGCCTTGCCTGATAACCGCATGAATACTGATGTTTTCAAAACTATTCTTAAACCAGAGCTCTTTGAGAAGTTTTCATGGCCATGCCATCAATGTGTCTACACGAATGGAAAGCCAGGCGTTAAAGTGGGAAAGGACGAGTTGAGGCTCAACCATTATATTAATAGAAGCGTTGACTACTTTTATCAAACAAAGCTTTGGAGAAAACAAAAGAACATGAACGCCAAGCTCTCGCCTGAAGCAATTGCCTGGTGGGCACAATTAGGCAACGACATTGAGGATACTGAGCGATATATTGATAGGTTTATTCCTGCATTACGACAAAAGATGGGCTATCCCTCGCTCGCCAATAGCACCTCAGTACCGGTTAACTTGAGTCAGCCATCTGAAATGCATAAGGATGTCCTAGGGTAACAAGCAAGAAAGGGATCCCCGCTTGCCCAATTCTTTCGATAACATCTGGTTAAATTGGCTAATCTGCAGGAATATTTGAGGCACATTATTAAAAAGGGAGAGGCACTATGGTTTCCAAATACCAACTTTGTCTTGCGCTGTTTTGGGCCAGCTTTACCAATACCGCTCAAGAAATAGCGCCAAAGCCCAAAAAACACCAGCTGGCCGTAGCGAGCGGTCTGAAAGAGAATTTGTGAAAGGAAAGAGAAGCTCGGCCGCAAGCGTCTCGCACGCAACTTGGAGCTATTATCGCGTTACACGGAAGATATATTGACAAAAAGTACTAGAGGGCTATACTTTAGCTATAGTCTCTTTAGGAGATAAGCATACTCTTTGACACAGCTTGAAAGCGAGCCGCTAGCTCAGTTGGCAGAGCAACAGCCTTTTAAGCTGTGGGTCGTTGGTTCGAATCCAACGCGGCTCACCAAAATTTAAGTCCCTATCGTCTAGCCCGGTCCAGGACATCGCCCTTTCACGGCGAAAACAGGGGTTCAAATCCCCTTAGGGACGCCAAAGTACACGATCCTCATTATTTATGATCAAATCAAATGGCTTATTAGCGTCGTAGAGCACCTTTTCTCCTTCTATCCTCAAGTTCGAAAGTACGAGCTTGATAAGTAACCGTCGTTCTTCCATTTCCGAATTTAAAAAGAGTTGGTGGGCTTTGGATATGAGCTTCAGTAAGCACTTTGCAGTTTTATAATAAGTTTCATCTGCATCTTCTAACTGGCCAAGATGGGACTCAACTTCAATGAGTTGGTCGCGGAGTCGGCTGTAAAATCTGTCATAATCGCGCTCAGTAATACTCCCTTGTAGTTTATCAAGGTAGAGATTATCGAGCATTGTGGTTAATTTTTTATGCTCTGTCGTAAGCTCAGAACGCCTTTTTTCAGTAAAATTAGCTTTATTGGCATGATCCGTAGAAAGAGCTTCACTAATCTGGTTTGTGATATTGTCAGACATTTGTAAGCGCTTAAATACGCTTCCTAATAGCTCGGTTATCTTTTCTTCCCGAAACCAGGTAGCATCATGCTTGCCATAATATTGGGTACAATGGTAATAAACAAAGCCCTTGTGCTTCTCTGGGGTTATGGCGAGTCCGCAATCGCCACAGCGAAGCAACCCTCGATAAATATAAGGCAGGCCAGCATACTTGAACTTTTTCCGCTTATTAAAGTTGCTTTTTGTTTTCTGTACTTGGTCATAGAGTGATTTAGTTATAAGTGGTGGGTACTTATGGGGATATTGCTTGCCTTTAATCTCCATTATGCCGTAATAAAAGGGGTTTATAAAAAGCTTGCCCAGAAAGCTCTTGTTCCAGACAACACCAAAGTCTTCCTTTAATCTTTTGAGCAAGAGATTGAGAGAAAAAGCGCCGGTAGCATAAAGCTCAAAAGCCTTCTTAACCAGGTATGCCTCGTGCTCTACTATTTTGAGGTCTTTTTTGCCATCAGATAATGTTACGTAATCGTATCCATGGGGAGCCTTAGATATCCATTCGCCCTTACGCAGCTTTTGCTCGGTAGCTCGCTTAACGTTATCGCTAATCGCATCTGAGTAATATTTTGCAAGCCCGAGACTGATGCTAAACTGAAATTTTGTGGCCGCAGAAATAGAGCTATTTATGATCTGTCCTTCAGAAACAAAATGTAGCTCAGCTTGGTCGTTTAACGCTTTCTCATAGAGAAGCGATACGCGCTTATCAAAGATATTGCGCGTGAGCCGATCTACTTTATCGCAGCACACAACAATTTTCTCTTTTTGGCTATTAATCATGTCCAAGATCGCATCAAACTCGCTACGCTGTGCTTTATAGGCACTTTCGTCAAAACTATAGGTCTTCCAAATAGTAAAGCCCTTGCTCAAACAATATTTTTCTAGACGTGCTACTTGTGCTGGTAAAGAATTGCCGGCTTCCCTTTGCTCCTCCGTGCTTACGCGAGCGATAAGAATTGCTTTCATTAGTAGTCCCGATAATATTGGATTAATATTTTGCTATTTTATCATAAAGGACGCGTTTTGCAGCTATAGCAATCTTATATAGCGGGTATGTGAATGCGAACTCTGCCTTCCGTATATACAATATTCCTTTAAGTCAGCCCATATAGCAGGCCTATTATGATGCCGATTTTGTTAACAAGAATTTCAACATATCCAGCTCATCAATATTTGAGTTTGCATCCTTGATGCCTAATCAATGCTTTACAAATTGTAGCCAATATGCTACATTGTTATCGTTATTTGCAAAAGATTCGGGGAGTAGATGGTTTTCAAAATTATTCATTACAAGACGCCCAATAACATTGATATTTTTGAGAAATGGCTAGAAGGCATTCCCGATGAGAAAACACAGGACAAAATTCTTGCTTACATTGGTCGATTGAGATCTGGTATTTTTAACAATTGTAAACCCATTAAAACTGCGAACGGAATATGTGAATTGGTAATTGATTATGGCCCTGGTTACCGAGTTTATTATGTGAAAATTGCTAAAGATCAACTGCTAATTATAATGGCTGGGATTAAGAAAGAACAGAAAAGCGATATCAGTAAAGCAAATAAATATTATTATCATTATTTGGAAAGAGAACAGAAAAATGGCAAAGTATACAAATCATGAAGAATGGCTCTATAGAAGACTTAAAGATACTAAAAAAGCTGCTGGCTACCTTAACGCAGCCTTGGAGGATGTAACTCCAAGTGATAAAAACGCAAAAAAAGTTCTTCTATTGGCTCTTAGAGATATTGTGAATGCACAAGGTGGCATGAGTTGTCTGGCTGAAAAGTCAGGATTAAATCGTGAAAGTTTATATAAAACCCTATCTTCGCGTGGGAATCCTCGTCTGGATACACTTATCGTTTTATTAAAAGCTTTGGGCTTTGAGTTCACTATTGTTCCTTCGAAAAAAGTGCCTCAGGAAAGTAAAGCCAAGAAACTCAAAAGGACTGAATATCAGGAAGCTGTCACCTATCAGCCAGAAGTACGGCGCTAAATAAGTTTTGCAAAGATTTGCGAAACAGTCCTTGAACTTTTATGGTGGAACTATGTCGATATTCGCAATGGTTTAAACTTACTGATGCATCCTTTTATAACTTCCAAAGGCCTAATTGCTGGAAGTAATTTTATTTTGTTTGCGTCTGCAATTAACCGATACCAGGTGCGGTTGCTAAAGCGCGAAAGCATCGCACGCAACTCTCTAATATCAAAAGACTCAAGGGCCTTTTTTAGCCCAAATATTTGCAAGATATATTTGCTATTGAGCTCAGCGTTATGGGTAACCAAGGTAGCAAGTAGGTTTTTATCACCTATCGCAGAGTAATCAAGTATTGCCGGTCTTTTGCTTTCGATTTGCTCAAGATAATGCAGTAATACTCTCTTTGCTATCGCAACTTTGAATAAACTCTTGAAGGTGAAATCAGATTTAATGCCCAGCTTTTTAAATAGGCTTTTAGCTTTTTGCCGCTTATTAAGTCGTACTTCCATACGTAAAAGCTCAAACTTTTTTTGCTTTTTGAAGCGCTCAAAGAGCTCAAGTTGCAGCTCGCTGTCTTTTTCCAGGGATCGCTTATTGCTTTTTCTTGCTGCCTCGAGATCCTTAATTTTATCGTAAAAAATAACCTCGTAGGAATTGCAATGCCATTTAAAGCTATGTCCGATCCTATATTCAGTCTTACTTTTATCGAGAGCTTCTTGAATATTCGCTTCTCTAATTTTGTTAATATACTGAAAAGGAATAGAGCCATCAGTTAACGGAATATTTTTAGAATAATGGATACCCGAAACATCTGCTTGTTCGATTGCTGCAGCAGTCGTGGAAATGCCCATGGTATTCAGGATGACGGCTAATTTTCGTGTTAGCGCGGCAAAATCCTTTCTTGCAAGCTCGTCAAAGTTATTGCCGAAAAGAAGCTTCGGCAATGAAAACTCAACTTTAAGGATCAATTCTACGCCTCCTGTGGGCTTGATTCGATTGGTCAAAGTAAGTCGCGGCTTATAGATGCCAGCCTGTAGTTCTTTTTTTGTGGGATTTTGCTTTGAACGAATAGCAAGGCTCGTAGGCGAATTTGCAACCCATTTTGCTGAAGGGGAAAATGCTTCGGGGGCACCGATTTTGAACATATCTTTATGTAAGATTAAAATAACAGTGTCCACCATGTTAATCGCTTTTTTGCTCATTGAGATAGCTCAAGTATAAAGCAATTAAGAAGAAAAATAAGGTCAATTCGAGAATGGACTTATGATATAGTTCCGACTTTGCTTTGCTTGCCTTTGAGCGCTTACTTGTCTTTCGCAATCGTGTGTCAATGGTTATCAACAAAGTAACAAAATGTGTTAACCTATCGCGCTCCTCAGCGGTCAAGATTCTATCGGGCGCAATTGAAAAATTAGGTTTGCCCATAGGTATTTCCTAAAGATGGTCACAGCATTGATCACGTCTTTTCGATCAATACTCAATGAAAAAAATATATTGATTGGGGATTATGGTAACTGAAAAGGAGGCAAGCTGAATCTACAAGGGCTATCGCATTAAGCAACAAGCACAAACCAACTCAAGTTCTGCCCATTTTCAGAGCAGCTATAGCTCGAAATAGTGATAGCATTAACATTGGTTTGTTCCTCGTAAATTGATTCGGTTAATTGAGAATGAGTATAATGCGATTTTCGATAAATACAAGAAGCGTTTCTTTTTTATATGTTCTCAGTGAGGTAAGTTGAATAGTCAAAATTTAAGACCTGAGTGAGTCGCAATACGAGTAAAAGTGATATGGGTATTATCTTTTTCTCGACCCCCGTTTTTCAGAGAACTTTCGATCTTTTTTAAATTGATGCGTAAAACGAGGTATCAGCATTATCTATTCTCTTAGTTTTTTGAGGAGATCCTTAGTATCTTTAGCTTCAATAATCCCTTCACCTCGAAGAATTTCCCCCATTATCTTCATTGTTTCCTCATTGAATTCGCTGCCTTTACAATCAAGGCATTCTGCGGACTCCTCTAGTTGCTGATTTAATCCTGCAATAAGAAGCTGTTTTATGCTGATACCCCTTAAAGCGGCTACCACCTTGGCCTTCCTATGTAAGCTTTTTGGAAGTTCAACTATCATCCGTGTTACTTCATTATTTGTGTTCATCGTTAATATATATTTATACAACATTTATTGCGCGATCTGGAGCGGATATATATTATTGTTATATGTGAATACAAGGCGGCCCCGCCCCCATCTCAAATTTAGGTATATCTTGCCATCTTTTCATCTGAAGTGAGTTTTGGGGGATGAGAAAATTGTATCATATTGGCTAAGGGCGAGTAATTTATTATATTTTGTTAAAATATGTAAGATTTTGCTTGACTTTGCACAAAATTGGTATATAATATTTTTTGACTTGCATCAACATACAAAAAATAAGGTGGCCGCGAGCATGAAACATGGCCGGGTACCACCTGAACAGGCCCGCCTTAACAGCGGGCTTAATTGTTTATAATTATCCAGCAGTTTGCTGTACTTTTCGCTATTATCAAAATCAGATTTAAAGCAGCTTTTTGAAATCCTTGATATTAAAAAGTGGAATAGGCCAAAAAATCTGGGCATGAAAAAATTAGGGTCAGAGTATTTTGACTACATCAAAGAAACCTTTCTTGTCCCGTATCTTTTTTTAACTGTGAAATAACCGCTTTGATTTTTTCACAACTTCCTCTTGGAATGACAAGAAGTATTCCATCTTCTTCCACCACGCAGAGATCATTTACATCAACTAAGGCAATAAGTTGTAAATTGGTTGTATGTATGAGGTTATTATTGCTATTAATAGGCAATACTGTTGCTGTTGTTTGTTGAGCTGACCGTAGGGCAAGGTAGCTAGCAAGATCGCCTATGTGTTCCCATTGAAAATCAACTGGCAAAACAGAAATCTGTTGGCTCCTCTCTAAAATAGCGTAATCTATAGAGAGGGCAGGTAGTTCATGATAAGAGGTGCTACCGTTAAGGAAATTAAGCATTTTTTCATACATTTCACCGGCATATTGCTGATATTGCCTTAAAAAGGAAGATACTTGCCCACATACGATGCCACTATTCCATAACATATTTCTTCTTTCAAGATACTCTTTCGCCCTATCCAGCGAGGGCTTTTCGTGAAAGCTTAATACTGGCACGATAGATTGTTGATTAAGTTCTTCTTCGTATTCTATGTAACCATATCCTGTTGCCGGATAACGAGGTCGAATGCCAAAAAGAATGAGGTTTGGCGATGTGGTTTGTTGAAAGACTATATTGACTGCTGCACCAAATTTTTCGTATTCAGGAATATCCTCATCAGCTGGTAGAAAAATAACGAAAGCATCGGGATGTATGGCCGCTATTTGATGGCAAGCGAGTAAAACGGCAGGGCCAGTGTTGCGACGATCTGGTTCAGTAACAATATGTTCAACTTTTTCCCCTAGGACCTCCTTAATAGAGGCTGCTAGAGATTCAGTTGTGACAACCCAGTGATGCTTATTCCCCTCAATGGTTTGCAACCAATCGAGAACCATTTCGACAAATAATTTGTTTGTAAATGGTAGAAATTGTTTAGGCTTATTTTTTCTGCTTAAAGGCCATAAGCGTTCGCCCACTCCCCCTGCGAGTATTACACAGTATATCTCGCGAGGATATGATCTTGGCTCATTATTGCTTAAATTGAAAGGCAAAGAAAGGTTTTGCCTTTGGCTGTTTTCCGCTGTTATGTTAATTCCCGCTGCTGGCGTAGTGCTACTTAAAATCAAAGATTGTTCTCTAAGGATGCCTAATGAGCTTTCGCCCTCCATGGTTACTATTTTTTGTGCAATTGATAAGGCTGCTAGGAGCAGTAAAAATAGCTTCCTCATATTGATTTTGTCCTTCTTCTTGGCCTAAAAGGTAGAATTTTAGTGTGGAATATGCTAGTAAATTTTTTACTCCGCGTCAAGGATATACAGCCTTTAACGTCAAGCTTTAGCAGCTGTTGATGAGCTTTTTTAAGGATTTGAGAGGAATTGCTCATGCTTTTCATTGCATAGGATGAGGAAGATGTGAGAATAGGTGGCATGGAAAGGGTAAAAACGGTAAAATGCAAACTTATAGTTGATTGTTTGATATTCTTAGGCAAATTTATTGACCGGGAGACTGTTGAGCCAGGTCATATTGATATGATCGAGCGAAGGAATACGGGGCTTGTTGAGCATCTGGCGGAGCATGTTATAGGCGTTGAGCTGCACACGATCGCTTGTAACACAGTTATCATATAATTCATTAACATCGAGACTATCACGATATGTGGCAATTTTCACAAGATTAATAAGAAACAGCTGCTGTTTAGGTACGGTATTCTTTTTATCGGTAAAGTATGTTTCCAAAGCCTGCTTAAAAATTAAATAATCCTGCTCTTGGAGCCAACTATTATCAATGCCATCGACTGATACAGCCAATGCTTCATTATGTCTAGCTCGAAGATCATTGTATGCTAGCAGCTTTATCATACCGGCAAGATAAGGCTTTTTATCAAGCGCGACATGGCCAAGATATCCCGACAAACAGTGCGGCTGAAATACAATATTGAGAAGAAATATTTCCTGCTTGAGCGGCGTCTTCTGGAACTCTAGATTCTTCCGTATAAGCTCTTTGAGCAAACGTGTATTTTCTCCATTGATCCACATGGGATCAATTTCAGCACGTGAGGCCAGCGGAACCCTTCGCAGATCCCTCAAAAAGTTATAGGCGTATAGCAATTCATTATCGGTGTACTCTTCAGGAAACAATAGTATCACCAAAGCGTACCCTGCTGCTAATAAATCGTCACCAAGAAACGCAAGCAAAGCGCTCTCCTCTTTATCATGCATAACCTCATCGAGTAAGTCTGCTTTCCAGTCATGATAACCCCTTGAGAGCACCAAAGCCCGAAAATCGGTACGCTTTTTTTGCTGCAATGCGTGATATTTGCTCCAAAAAGCTTGAGCCTCTTGAGCTTCGCTCGGCTGTGTCGTTACTGATGTACCCGGTATAAGAACCCCCTTTTCTTTTGAGAATACTTCGTGAGCGCTGCGTGTGCAATTTTATAACGCTCTTGGAAAAACTTGCTCGTTGGGCTCGTGAACCACTCAAGCATCATGCGGCTTATAATACGCTTGAGCTCTTTTTTATACTGCTCGGGATCGCTGTTAGTTATAAAATTATAACAATAAATTTTCGGCCCTTGCGGCGAAGCTATTAGAAAATCGGTATTTAACAGAATGCGCCCCTGAATCATATCCATGTCCTCAGGATCAATTGCTTGCGGATGGCGACGATAAAGATCCAAGTATGCTTTGGCATCCATATCAGCAAGATTATACGTGTCTCCAGCTACAGTAACGGGCTTGAGCGGGGCATATGAATACTGTGTCTTGCTGTATGGAGATGGCTTAAATTCTACGCTGATCGGCCAGCCACCGTAGCTCGTAAGCTTGATGCTAAGTGCCGAAAGAGACTCCCGGTATTCCTTAATCTTAGGACATAAGACAACCAAGAATTGGCTGTTTGGGCCTGCTATTCAGCCATTCTGAAGTCCCGTGAGGCAAAAGCCGAGTTATCCCATCTATCAATAGGGAACTAAAAAAACATTTTAATGAGGTGTAGCGTTTTTCTCTGAAATGATAGCTCAAATTAATAAGCGTTGCAGTCTAGGGATCATATCATCTAAACTGGTTATTATAATTAAGGATTTATTATGGTTGAACGTTTGAAAATGTTTAATTTTGGCTTTACATTGTTTTTTATGCTATTTGCTGCATTCATGATCGCAAATCAATGTTATGTTAAAGATGCTCATATACCTCCATCGTCAGATGTTTATCGTGTAGCTGAAGCTTCTAAAAGAAAATTTAGTGTGCCAGGTCCTATGGTGGTAACGGAGTTTTCTCCAAACAGTTTCGTCTATGAATTGCAAAGAAGAATCGGAGAAGAGATAAATAAGATCATTGATCAGGAAGTAAATTATGCTTTAAAACGATTCAATAAAATAGATGTGGTGAAGGATTTTGCACGAAGTTTCGTGAAAAAAGAACGATTATGGATTACCTTGTACTACTTGGGTGAAATGGATGAGCACAATGAGTATTTATTGGTTGATGCTCTGACGGATATGCAAAAGCACCATAAAGGAACGGGGCCGCTATCTGTGGTAAAAATAAGCGATCGATTTGATTTTTTTGGTAGCATCAAGGAGTTGGTTATAAAAATTGATGATGGAAAAGAAGGTTTGATGTCATTGCGGGCAGCTATCAAAGATGCATTGCTTCATGCCAACGAAATATACAAAAAATCACATGGCAAGCAATTGTATGATTCTTCTTTTAGCGAGCAATATCGCTATGAGCCGCATATTACTTTTGGTCACCTAAGCAGTACTATTGCACATTTCCTGGAAAAAATTTCTATCTCTCCAAAGGATGTTATGGATAGAATTTTTGATCGTATTAAAACTGAGCTCCCTAAGCTTCTGAAGTTAACTGATAATCAAAGAACTTTGAAAATAGATACGTTTCAATTGAATGATGCACAACGCACAATACTAAAGAAATTTAAACTTTCAGACGAGTCTGAAAAAGCACGCGGTGCATGTTCGGTTATGAACACAGGAAAACTACCGATTCCGATGGGAAAACTTTCGATTGGGACAACGCCTTATCATCTGGTTGATAAAAGTAGAAGAGAGGCTCACTCTCAGAATGTTAGTGATAATCGAGAATTGGTTGCTCAGATATGGTATCCAGCTGAACTCAAGCCTCATGCAACAAAGGCTTGGTATATTAATCCGCTCAGTACTGCTGCCATAAAAGAGGGTCTAAAAGAACATTTTAAAATAACGCTTAATGAGCTTTCCTTTCTTGATGGAATGAAGACGCATGCTTATGTGAGTGGCAAAGTTTCAGAATCGTGTGCTACTTATCCGGTTATTATTTTTTCACCAGGTTTTGGGTCTCCTATACATTTTTATACAAGTTTATGTGAGGAGTTAGCAAGCCATGGGTACATTGTAGTTGGGATTGCTTACCCTTATGTTACGGATGCAGTTATTTTGTCTAATGGCAAAAAAATAGCTGCAATGAGTCTTAAGGATTTGCAAGAGTTATGGCAATTGAAAAGCGAAGCGGAAGCATCTATACGCGAACAAGGAATATGGGTTGATGATATAAGATTCATTGTAAAGGAGCTTGAGCAAATCAACCGCAATGATCCTCAGGGTATTTTAACAGGCAAGCTCGATCTTCAGCGTTTGGGAATGTTTGGGCATTCTTTTGGCGGCGGCACTTCTCTAGCTACTTGCTGCGTGTTGGGTATATGTAAAGCGGTAGCAGATCTTGATGGTAAACCGCAAGGATTAGCCACACAAGGGTTTTCAGTACCTGCGCTTTTTGTAACGAGCTCATTACAAAAAAAAGAAAAAGAAGAGCGTATGCGCCAACTATGGCATGCTATGACGGGTCCTTCTCATTATGCTGTTATTAAAGATGCTTTACATGGATCATTTACTGACCTTTTTCTTTTTATTCCATGGAAAGGTGATCAACCGCTTAAACTTGATCCAACCTGCGGGATCGAAATAACCCGAGCGTTATTAGTTCAGTTTTTTGATAAATATCTTAAAGGTCAGAATGGCAATTTGGAACGTATAAGCGAACAGTTTCCAGAAATCAGTTTGCAGATAAACAATGCTGTAAGTTTACCTCAAAAAGAGATAATTCTTTAAATTTGTATGTGAGGACCGTTAAAGTCTTGTCTATTGGATTTGACATTAAAACACTATTATGAGAGATTAAATTATGAATGTTTAGGTATCTTAAGGATACTGAACTGATTATGAGGTGTGTTGTGAAAGTCTTTTCTTCTTCTGTTTGCCGCGCATAAAAATCATCAGAAATATGGTGATTATTAGTATTTAATGTTTTAATGTAACGCATATTGCAATAAAACATTTTATTCAGGCAAATTTAAAACAAATATTTCTATTATATTTTTTTTAGTCTCTAGTTATTTTGGATGTAAACATGTTTAAAATGTTTCAAGTTTTATCCATTATTATGGGAACTTTTTTGATAATATCCTTTGAGAAGGCACAAACAATGCAATCAAATCAAGCACATAAAATTCAACACAAGCAAGAAGAAGTTAGTTATACAAATAATGCAGAAGGAATAACACTTTCGGGAACATTAACAATCCCTGATAGTGCCAATGAAACCTTTCCTGCAGTTGTGCTTATTGCTGGCTATGGGCCAAATGACCGTGACGTAACAGGTATGGGGCACAAATATTTTAAAGTTCTTGCAGAACATTTAACTTCGCAAGGTATAGCAGTACTGCGATATGACAAACGTGGTGTTGGTAAGTCTACTGGAAATTGGGCAAATGTAACAAGCAAGGAACTAGCTCAAGATGTACTTGCTGGAATTGAATATCTCAAAACAAGAAGCGAGATTAACAAGAATCAGATAGGACTTATTGGACTTAGTGAAGGTGGCCTTATAGCTACTATGGTTGCAGCACAATCTAAAGATGTAAATTTTATGGTACTTATGGCACCATATATTGCACTTGGTGTAGACAATATTGTTTATCAAGCAGGTTTGCAGCTACGAGTAGATGGTGCAAGTGAAGAATTTATCGCTGGTGATAAATCCTTGAGATCTGCTATTTACACAATAGCTCAGCAAGAAATTGATAAACAAGCTGCTGGTCAGCACATTAGAGATGCGATAGTTCATTATTGGGCTAAGCTTCCAGATTCAATGAAGCGTGAATCAGAAAGGCTATCTTGGGCATTTACCGAACCGAAGATTGATATGTATGTGAATATAGTAACTTCGCCTGCATATCACTTTTATTTGAATTATGATCCAAGGCCTATTCTGGAGGCCATTAAGGTTCCTACACTAGCGATTGTAGGAAGTCTTGATATGACTACTTCGCCAGCTAAGATATTTCCAATTCTTAAAAAAGCTTTTGAAATATCTGGGCATAAGGAGTATACACTCATTGAATTGCCTAATCTGAACCATGTATTTCAAACGTGTCAAACGGGTGCTTTGTCGGAGTACGCGACTATTAAGGAGACGATGGCTCCTGTTGCTTTGTACACAATATCTGCGTGGGTTACAAAGACCATAACAAAACATGAAAAGAATAGTTAGTCAATCATGAATAGCTCTAAGGCATCGATGTGGCTATTTTTCTAAGCTGAGGAGTTAGCGAGGAGGTTAACTAACCTCCTCGCTTGAATTCTTAAGTAAACTATCTGTTAATCATTAAATCTGATACTGAGTGTTGCAAGAATCGTCTGAATTGTGCTTAACGTGAAGCTTGAATCTAATTCACCGTTCCTGAACATATCTATAAGTCGACGCCAAAATGTACCATGTTCATTTTTTAAGATCAAATCAAACGGCTTTTGAGCTTCGTACAGCACTTTTCTTCTTATGAATAACAAACACGATCGCCGAAAAGTATCAAAAGATAAAACAGTGTGTATTCCCCTCTAAGCTCTTATCTTTGTTTTGTACATTAAGTAAAAAGAAGCTAATATATATTAAAGATTTTAGTCCTCTTTTAATAGAGAAGCTGCTGTTGACATATAAGAAACTTTCTATTCTCCGTGAGGAGAATTGCGTTTGCCGTAATCATGCGCTCCGCACGGTTATGGCATTAAACAAAATCGAGAAATAAGCATGTAAAGAAAGAAACAAAATCGACAGGTGCAGGAGCACGCTCCTGCTGCCCGCAGCATAGGCGTGCCAGCCGCACAGGCGATTCGATTGAATGCAGATGAGTACACTCACGGGCGTGAGAACTTCCACACTTTTTCTAGCTCGGCTCCCAGATCGCCGCGCTCGTCTTTTACGGCGCGTATGACCATATTATTGGGCAGGCCGTACTCCACTTCGATAAGCACGTCCTCTGATAAATCAAAATTCTTCTGAATGGTCGCTCGCAAATTATCATTAACCTCGATCATAAGCGAGCCGCGCAGCCCGCCTCGCCCAGACTCATCGCTAAAACGCGGGACGATGCGAACACTTTTGAGCGGCTTGAAGAGATTGCCCAGGTATCGCTGGAGCTGCGAAGTCGACTCGGCTGGCCCAAACATCAGGTTCTCAATACTGTTCGTAAGCGAAACCGGCATGGCAAGAAACAACGACCCGTCCTCGGCGCCGCCTAAGAGCAACGTGATAATTTGACCCTCGGTCAGTTCGGGCGATGAAGTAAACGTTATAAGCGGCTGGCGTAACGAGCCTGTTACATTCATGGTGACCACATAATTCTTTATCTTGTTCTTGGCAGCAAGCTCCAGCGTCGGGTCTTGAAGCTGATGCGCAAAGAAATAAATACGCCCATGCGTAATATAAAGTGGCTGATAGGGAAAATTGAGCACCCCTTCGGCAAGCTGTATGCTCCCAGAGAGCTCAGGCATAGCCAAGGTCCCGTGCAGCGCAAGCCGGAAGAGTGCATCGGCCTTCAAAAACGCTGTTTTGACGCGTACCAGTGTTCCCGAAATGATGCCAATATCAAGCTTCACGTTGGCGAGCGGCTTATCACGTGCCATCATAATACCCTTGGTCAACTCAGCCTCAAACTTAGATGAGAGCACGTTGCTCTGTATATGGGTCTTGTCGAGCGTAACATACCCTTTGATCAGCGCCTGCTCATCGGTAATGCTTAGCGTAAGGATGCCAGAAACGCTCCCAATAATATCTTTTTTCCAGTGGACAAAGCAGTCGTCCAGAATAAGCGGCATATGCACAAAAATGGGCGGCGCAGGAACGTCGCCGGATATAAAGTCGCGATAACGTGGGCAGGAGAGGTTGGCATGAGGGATTCGGATCTTTCCCTTGTTAAGCGTCACCTGCCCCTCGTGCAGAATAAGCGAACCCGCTCGCCAGTCGAGCTCACCCCGTAGCTGGCCTGCTTGCACGATTGTATACGTCTCGGGTAAGCGGATGCGTGCTTGATCAAATTCGCTCTCAAAAAACACCTTATCGCCCTTGAGCCTACCGCGAACCGACGCCGCTCTTTCGCCTCCTACCTCCATATTGCCCACCTTGAGCAGCTTGGTAAGCTTTTTAAGAATCCCATACTCGATTCTTCCCTCAAAAGCGCCATCTGCTGAGCAGATAACGGTTGCTTGCTGCCCATCTCCCTCTTTGTAATCAAGTGCAGAAAGGTGCATACGCGGCTCAAATTTTGCGCTAAGCGCCAGTAACCCCTCGCCCCGAGCAATCGTAACCTCGCCGCCATGCTTGCCAATCTTAAAGTTTCCCTTTATTGTTTCATCGTTCTGGTCAAGATCAATACCATAGGAACCCTCTATAATTCCTGCTGCATCAAGTGCAATATCGGCATGAGCAGCCTGCGAAGGACAAACGCCAACTCCAGGTAGAACAAATTCACTAACGTTAGCGCACGTGGCATGCCCGCGACGTGTCTGCATATCCCATTGCCAATCACCTCCAACGCGCAGGCCACCATAAGAAAGCGCCGCCTCGCCTTGTAGGGTGTCGGGCATTGTTTTAAATTGCAGCGTGCCTTGGGGTACGTCATAAGCGCGGTAGCGACCAGCGTTGAGCGTGACCGTGCCACTTGCCTTCTTAAGCGCTAACGCTTTCGGCGATGACGTAAGAACATAGGCAGCATCACCGACAAATGCTTCCGGCTCGGCGTGGCCCATAAAATCGGCTACATACCTATAGGGCACCTTGCCGGTAACGGTTACCGCACTTGTGTCACCGACCAGCTTGGCGTCCATTTCATGGTGTTCGCTATAAAATATTCCACTCACCTTGCCTGATTGCCATGACGCCGTTAATGAGCACTGCGGCTTAAAGGAGGGCAGGCAGGCACACTTACCCACCGCGTTAAGATCAAGGTGAAGAACGTCTTTGGATCGATGAGCATCTGTTCGTGGAATATAAGCACGACATAAACCGCTTGCTGCTTCAAAGTATCGTACCCCGTGCCGTGTGACCGTTGCGTCTCCCAAAGCGGCAGCGATTTGCACCGCGTGCGCGGTTATGGTTAGCTGCCCATGCAGGGTGGCTGATGATTCTGACGGAGCCTGGCCGCCCGCCTCAATAATTCTTATCCGGGCATCACGCAGGCGAAGCGACTTGAGCGAAGTAACAAGCGGGCCGGCAGGCAATGAAATCCAGGCTTTAATGTGCGAAGTAATCGCTAATTGTATACCATTAAGATGCGAAAATGCTTCAACGGCGGCAAGCGTGATGTGGAGCTTCAAAACACGATGCAAGAGAAGCTCAAAGCGAGAAAAAGATACAAAGGCCTGCTGCGCATGCCATCGCCAGCTCTTTCGTCGGTCCTCGGCAATAACATCGGAAAATTCTAACATACCGGTTAGCAGGTTAAAGCTTTCGAGGCGCCCGTTGAGAGAACAGCCAAGCCCTCTGCTGAGCGTCGCCATTACGTGCTGCTCGACAACCTTTTTGACGTGCTCATCATGGCTCAGCTGAAGGCCGATTAGACAAAAGCCGAGCGCGCTACCTATGGTGATTGCCATGAGCGTAATGAGTGCCTTCATGACATGAGTACCCAGCCATCTTGATAGGCATATCGCCGGACATATGAATAGGGCGCTACCCCCACGGTCACCGCATAAAGACAGAGCCCCGCTTGATCGGTAAGGTAGAGCGCTCCTGATTGTAAAGCTCCCGAAGGATGAAACGTGATCACCTGGTCGGTAAACGTTACCGGCTTACTAAGGGTGTTGAGCGGCTTTGATGGCGGTCCTTTGACGCCGGGGATAATGCCAAAGCGTACAAGGGGTGGCAGTACATACTTTTTTGATGCCACGCTATATGAGCCAGCTTCTGGAAACACCGTCATGGTACGGATCTTGCCTAGTAAGCGCGCCTGTTGTTGCAGGCTGAGCAACTGCGCATAAAGATTATCGACCGCGAGTGATACAGTCAGCTCATCAATGATACGCAGCGTTGGCAGCGTCAAGAGAGCAATAAGTGCGAGTACGCCAAGAGCGATTGCAAGCTCTAGAAGGCCAAAGCCATGGCGCATTAGAGCGCTTCCTGCACAGCGGTTGTAGCAACAGAAAGGACCTCTTCGATCGTTGTCAGCCCGAGCTTGACCTTGCGAACGCCATCATCAAGCAAGAGTGTCATGCCTTCTTTGACTGCTTCCTGCTGAATAAGCGCGGAATCAGCTCGCTCCACGGTCATACGTGCAATTGTATTGCTCATAAGCATTACTTCAAAGAGAGCCATTCGTCCTTTGTAGCCAGTGTTTGAGCACTCGGGGCAGCCAACTGCCTGGTAAAAATGTATATGCTGGGCCTGCGCTGGTGATATTCCGAGGCGCTTTAAGAGATCAGGATCAGGCTTGTACTCTCTCTTGCAATGGGGACAAAGCTTGCGCACGAGTCGCTGGGCTACGACTGACAAAAGTGTTGATGCGATGAGGAACGGCTCGATACCCATGTCAATTAAGCGGGTGATGCTGGCTGCTGCACTATTGGTATGCAATGTGCTCAAGACAAGATGCCCGGTCAGGGCGGCTTGAATAGCAATCTGGGCCGTCTCCCGGTCGCGTGTTTCACCAATCATGATGATGTCGGGGTCCTGGCGCAGAATGGAGCGAAGCGCGGCGGCAAAGGTGAGCCCTATGCTCTCTTTTACCTGTACTTGTCCGATACCAGGGACTTGGTATTCAACGGGGTCTTCAACCGTAATGATATTAACTTCGGGGCTATTGAGCTTGCTCAAGATGGCATAGAGGGTTGTTGTCTTACCAGAGCCGGTTGGACCGGTGATTAAGATGATGCCATTGGGTTGCGCGATGCTATTCATCACAATCTTAAAATCGCGCTCGCTAAAGCCGAGCTCATATAACGAGGCAAATGTTTTACTTTGGTCCAATAGCCGCATCACAACGCGCTCGCCAAAGACAACGGGCAGCACCGATACCCGTATATCAATTGGCTTGTCCGCAATCTTGATCTGAATGCGACCATCCTGCGGCTGTCGCTTTTCAGCGATATTCAAGTTAGCCATAATTTTGATACGAGATATAATCGCTGCTTGCGCACGCTTAGGGGGCATCATAACCGTGTGGAGAACACCATCAATGCGATATCGTACTTGGAGCTCTTTTTCAAAAGGCTCGATGTGAATATCTGAGGCGTCCCGCTTGACCGCCTGATAGAGAATATGATTGACGAGCTTTATGATAGGCGCCTCGCTTGCCATGCCCAATATATCTTCTTCTTGGATCGTACCGAAATCCATTTCGGGTCCGAGGCCTTTTTCTTCCTCAAGCTCGGCGATCATTTGCTTGGTGCCTTCAAGAGGGTAATAACGATTAATGGCATCAATAATGGTTGAGCGTGCTGCCACGGCGCGGGATGTTGAGCCCCCAAAGAGGCTGTCGAGCTCATCGGCGGGTTGGTAATTGAGCGGGTCGGCCATGGCTATTATGATGGTGCCCGTCGGGCTGCGTAAAGGGATGATGCTATTTTCGCGAAGGAATTTTAAGGGAATTTTGCCGAGCACATCGGGCTCTGCCATTTTATCGGTAATCACCTCTATCAATGGCAAACCGAACTTGACCGCCCGCGCTTGGGCAAGGTCTTTGTCACGCACAAGATTGTGGGCAATGACATACGTTTCAAAATCCTGTCCGAGCTTTTTGCTTGCCGCTTGAAACGTTTCGTATTGCTCGGAGCTAATGAGGCCCAGCTCTTTTAGGATTTCGCCAATATTTTTTTCCACCATGAGGAAAACCCCTTATATTTTATTACTTAAGATACCACAGACTTGCCTGATAACAAATTGTGTAATACATTAAGTATGTGCTTGGTTAAAAGCTCGCAAGAGCCAGTTTATAAGCTAAAATAACAATAATTCAACGATCAACGGGCACTACATGACATATTATTTCAGAATTTTGCTTCTGCTTGCCATCGTTTTTATGAGCGGTTGCGGACCACGGGTCCAGACATCGCGACGGCTCCGGAAAGCGAATGTTGAAGTGTTACCGATGAAGGGTATCCGTCAAACGAACCTAGAAGAAGCATTAACATGCAAAAATTATTATCTCAAAATGCAGGATAGCGCTCTTGCTGCCAAGTACCTTGATCATGCGCTTAGTTTAGCCAAAGACCATGATGTGCGACGTGAGCTTACCCTTGAGCTTGCTGATCTCTACATGGAACTGGGCCAGCGCAGCAAGGCGAGCAAGCTTTATAATCAGTATAAGATCTTTTACCCAGGAAGTCCGGCTATAACGTACGTTTTGTATCGTGAGATTGTGGCCAATAAGTATGATTCGCTTCTTAGTAGCAAAGATCAGAGCAAAACGCTTGAGACGCTCGCTCTTGCGCGGCAATTTCTTGAGGAGTTTCCTGAAGGAACCGAATATACTAAGGACGTAAAGAAAATTATTCGTCTCACGCTTTTAAAACTACTTAAAAGCGAAGTTGCTGCCATACAATTTTACCTGAGTAAATACGTTTACGAGCCGAAGCAGAGTGTTCTTAAGGCTGCGCATGATCGCCTCGAATATGCCCTCAAAGAATATGCTGCCAATCTCAAGGGTGCTGAAAACCTTCTGAACCTTGGCCAGATTGATACTTCCTCGCCGGAGATATACCGAGACGGCTTAGTGTATGCTCTTACGCAAGTAAGCGATTACGTGGACAAGCATGCTGAGCCTGAAGAATCTTTTATAACAAGATGGTTACAAACGAAACGACATGGTAAATATCCGCAGGCAACTCGGCTCTGAGGGTGAGCAGCTGGTTGGCCGTTATCTTGAGGAGCAGCAATTTTCCATTGCCGCGTATAATTATGCACTTCGCTGGGGTGAAATTGATATTATTGCGGTGAGGGGCGAGCTTCTTATCTTTGTTGAGGTAAAGCTGCGTCAGCGCCACTATTTTCATCTATCGGAAGTAGTTGGTCGTGATAAGCAAAAAAAGATTATCAAGACAGCGCGTGCCTACATAGCTTACCAGAGGTTGCAAGACAGGGTATATCGATTTGATGTTGCTCTTTTAGAAAAGCAAGAAAGCAATTATACTCTTACCTATATTGCCAACGCTTTTACCGCCGCCGAAGAATAAATACCAATGAGATTTCATCACGAACTTCTTCAAAGAATGATAACAAGCACGGTACTCATAGTCGGCCTCATAGCCTGCTATGTATACGCACCTGCATGGGTTTTTTCGCTCATTTTAATTGGTGTTCTCTTGTTTGTTTTGAGGACCGAGTGGCCGCTCTTTCGTCTGCCATGGCTTACCCCGCTGTATCCTATTTTACCATTTCTCTTATTAGTAGCCCTTAATCAGGGCGCCATGCGCCTTTTGCTTTCGCTTTTACTGGTGACGGTGTCAAGTTATGATGCTGGGGCATTTTTGGCGGGCAAGCAATGGGGTAGGTATAAGCTGTGTCCTGCTATTAGTCCTCAAAAAACCTGGGAAGGCGTAGTTGGTGGGTTTGTCGCGGCGCTCTGTGGCTCAGAAATATTTTTAGCCTCAAGCGGTCATCCATCATCCCTAGGAGCAATTTTTATCTTCTGCCTGATGATTTGCACTGCAGCAACGGCAGGTGATCTCTTTGAGTCGTATCTTAAGCGGCGCGTTGGCCTGAAAGATGCTGGTTCGTTATTGCCTGGTCATGGGGGCTTTTTAGATAGGATCGATGGTGTGCTTGGCGCTATCATGCTTGTGTATCCTTTGCGCTGGTACTTTGCACGCTTGCTTGGCTTCGATTAGCAGACCAGCCAAACATATTGGCTGGTCTGCTTTCTATTAAGCTATCCTTACAATAGTAACTGTGGCACTTACTGGCGTAACAAACGAAGAAGAAGTTGGCATCGAATGCCAATGCGCAGTTATCAATTGCTACTGTCGCTTCGCAAGTAAACTGGACGTTCACGGTTTGGCCGGCAGTATTATAATTCATGATAAAGCTTCTTGCGAGGGTAAGATGTTGCAGAGCGCCCACGCTCAATGTCTGGGTTAACCCTGCAAAACTTCCTTGTACTTCAACGCCATCCAGGGTAACTCGCGAAGCTACGGTAGCTGATCCCGCGAGTTCAACCGATGTTGCAATTGATATTTGGTAATTAACCAGATATACACCAGTGGCTGTTGATGAAAAATCCA
Source organism: uncultured bacterium (assembly GCA_963722385.1). Taxonomy (GTDB): domain Bacteria; phylum Babelota; class Babeliae; order Babelales; family Babelaceae; genus CAVRKK01. Next base: position 639,611 of record CAVRKK010000002.1, on the reverse strand, counting down.
TGCTGTTGGCATCGAGAGTCCAACCGTTTAGTGCAGCTGCTACATTAAGGGTGTTAATGGTAACAGCAGTATTAGCTGGGGCTGATTGTGCTGAATTACTGTAAAGGCTTATGCGCTGGTTCGAGGGTAGGTTCACCAGTGGGGCCAGTAATGCCTGTAGAACCTGTTGACCCAGTCCTGCCAGTTGATCCTGTCGAGCCCGTTGAGCCCGTTGAGCCAGGTGGAACCTGCACCAGTTGATCCATGCCGCACTTTTTGTGCGGAGTCGGGCTTGCTCAGAGTGTCGCCGGCAATCAGGCCGAATAACCCCAAGAACACCCATATAGGACAAAGTTTTTCTTCATCTGCCTCTCCTTTTTTGTAAATTGTTTCTTGGCTTCATCAACGATTGAGCTTGCCTCAAAAATAGCCGATCGGGATCTCCTCTGTTTTTAAAAATTCTACTTCATGCAGCAGAAGTATTTCAAATATCTCTAATGAAAAATATTTAGCTATAGCTTTATTTTAACTTATCACCGTCATAAGTCAAAGAGCATAAGTTAACATAAAGCTTAAAGCGTAAACTCTTATGATAGATAACAAAGCTTCCGCTTATAGAAGCGGTTCGCAAGCTACAGCAATCAAGGCTTGAATATTCAAGCAACCTTAATTAAAAAGGCAACGCTTTGCCGACATTGTTCAGTTGTCTATTTCGTGTTGTTCAATAAAACCCAAGATTTTTGATATAACCGCATATATTGCTTTCTTTTCATCGACCAGAAATGAGCGTAATGTCGTTGGGCTTATACCAATTTGAGCGGACATTTTAGCAATTGATAGTCCTGTTTTTCTGTTAACAATAAGTAGTCTCTCACGGATTGCATCTTGATTCTTTTTATCCAGAAGTTCTTTGTAGCTATATCCTGCCATTTTTTTCTCCCTGAGTAATGATCTTAAAGATTCAAAAAATTGTATCATGTTGTGCAAAAATAAGCAATTTTGTCTTATTTTGTAAAATATGTAAGATTTTGCTTGACTTTGTTTTGGATTGTTATATAATTAGGTACGTCTTTGATCTAGTAGCGAAATAAAACATTGTGGCCAAGTGTCTGAAACATGGCCGGTCCACAAGAGCAAGCCCGCCTAAACAGCGGGCTTAGCTGTTACCTGAAACATGAATTGCCTATGCCGAGCTGTTTCATAAGAGAGTATCGCTTTTGATTGAGCAAATCATTACTCCTTAGTCAAATAAGTATTTGAGTATTTACTTATTTCAGCTTAGATAATATAATAATTATTATCCTAACCACTGATTAAGGCTAATCATGAGCGAAAAAACACGCATATCTCTCGATATTCCAACTGACTATCATAAACAACTAAAAGCACTAGCTGCTTTGCGGGGCAAAACTTTAAGGCAAATAATCCTTGAATCTATTGATGAATGGATATCTACGCAAACACCCTCTAGACGGCCAAAGTCTTCAACGAAAAAAAAACAAATACCAGACCATGAGCTATGGGTCTACGATCCTGCAAATAAAAACCTTATAGAACATATAGAAAAAGGATTAAAGCAAAAGGCGACCATATATAGAGGATCATTTGCCAAGCCTAAGAAACGGTAGCTGATGGTGCAAAGAAAAATCGTTTTTACAGAGCAAGGGGATCAGGATTTAGCTGTTTTAGAACAAGACTCATCAAAAAAAAAGGTTCTTAAAGCTGTCCTAAAAACGTTAGAATTGATGGAGACAAATCTAAGGCACCCTTCCCTCAATACTCACGAGTATAGTAGATTTAAGGGACCCAATGGAGAAAAAGTTTTTGAAGCCTATGCGCAACAAAAAACTCCAGGTGCTTATCGAGTATTTTGGTATTACGGTCCAGGAAAAGATATTATTTCCATAGTTGCCATTATCCCCCATCCATAGCCATGAGCACGCCGTAATTTCTACCTTTTAAAATCTACTTCCCAACGTACCATTTGAACCAGGAACCAAGGTACAAATCTTTCTTTCTGATCTTTTACAAATTAATTAACGAAGCTCCTTTGTAACGAGCTAACGCAAATGATTTAAAGCCTCCTAAGCTATATGTATAGCCTCCAACTATTATTTTACCGTCAGCCTGTAAAGCAACACTATAAGCCTCATCATCAGGAATTCCTGAACCGCCGAAGCTTGTAGTGACTGTACCCGGTTGTACTCCCTTAGGATTAAAAAAAGTATCAAGACTACCGTTAATGGTATATCTGGCAAGCGCGAATTTTACTTGTAGGCTTGGCAGTTGATCTCGTCCTACAGCTATTATTTTTCCATCTTTTTGAAGAGTAATGGCCAATGCCTGAGCACTTCCATTGTTAAAGCGCGTAAGGATTGTACCTGGTTGTGGTCCCTTAGGATTGAAAGTTATATCTGGCATACCATCTTCCAAGTAGCGAGCTATGGCAAATGATGAATAAAAAATCGAAGAACCATATCCTGCAATAACAATCTTATTATCTTCCTGGACTATTACGCCTGTTACGCCAGCACCATAGTAAAAATTACCTCGAACAACTCCTGGCTGCTCCCCTTGAGGATTGAAAGATTTATCTAAGCAGCCATCTTCGGTAAAACGAGCTATAATATATTCGCTTTCTACATTGTCAAGGCCAGTTACTATGATTTTGCTATCGCTTTGTATGGCTACACCAGTAGCTATAGAATACTTGCTTCCGAAATCAATAAAAACTGCACCAGGCTGTTGCCCGTTAGAATTAAAAGACTTATCTAAGTTACCATCTGCATTGTATCTAGCAATAACAAATGAAGTATATTCTAGAGCTTGAGTACTACCTACAACAACAATTTTACCATCAGGTTGTAATACCATTCCAGAAAGCCGGTCATTGTTACTTTGCAAAAAATTAGTGATTACTTTTCCTGGACTCTTGCTCTGCGCATTAAAAGATGTATCAAGTGTTCCATTTACATTATACCGCGCTAAAGCAAAGCTAAAGTTATTTCCCGAGGCATTACCAGCTATAAGAATCTTCCCATTTTTTTGAGTTTGAGCATCAACAGCCTCCGCTGCGATAGAGGGGCCAAAACTCGTGGTAACCAATCCAGGAATATCACCATCGGTATTAAATGATCCATCCAATGCACCTTGATAGTTATAGCGAGCAATAGCGAAGCTTCCGTTTGAAGGTATTCCAAGGGCTACCCCTCCTACTGCTAATATTTTACCATCACTCTGTACTTTGATAGCTAATATCTTATCGTTAAGCCCATCAAAATTCATAACAACAGTTCCATTTTGCCCGGGGCCAAAAGTCGGGTCAAGCTCTCCATCGTATGCTAATATGGTATTTAATAAGCATAATAACAACGATATTACTAAAGCTTTTTTCATCGGGTTGTCCTCCTCTTCCTTCTGTAGGCTCTTGGATCAAATAATAGTAGTTTCATAGCAAATTAAACTAATCTATGCAACTTTGTTAGAGAGCAATGCAATGGTATCTAGAACAAGAGCTGCCTGTTCCTCGTCAATGGTAAGTTTGCATTTTACGGTCTTTACCCTTTCCATGCCTCCTACTCGGTAGACGTTTACACTGACCTTATACCAAAAACGCTTCCTTATCCTTGCGAGTCATTGTTGATTAATTTAGGGGTGCTCGTAGATGAAGGCCCTGGCTCTGGGGTTCGTTTTTAATTGAATGGAATTAAGGCTACTTTTCACCAACCGCCTCCTAGGAAAGACACAAATAAAGGAGCATTAGAAGATACGTTGATTTTTAGAAGAGGCAGGTATAGATAGGTAAACCGTATCAAACGTTGAGCATTCTACGGGCTTTCTTCGTTTGGGCGACTGACGATATCAAGTATATCGCCTACGAAGTTGGCTTGAGTATAATATTCGACAATATCACGAGTCGAGGACTCTATCGCGGTTGCCAAATCAAGGGCAGTCTGTTTTTTCTTGTTGCGTATCGTTGTTTTTGCTTTTGATTCAAGAAGTAAACAGGTAATTGCAAAATTATCGCACATTATAGCCAGATGGAGGGCCGTGTTATTATATTGACGTGGATCACGAAAATTAATATCAGCGCCCAGCTGCAAGTAAAAGACGACACTGTCGGCACTTCTTTCGAGCACACTGCCTATCAAGCCACAATTAAGCAGGAGCTGCTCTTCGATATCATTCAAGATATCATCAGATAATTTTTCTTGTGGCACCGTATGGTTAGCCGGCGCTTCCATACAGCACAGCTTAAGAAAAGCACCCAAAAGAAGTGGTATAAAAACTATGATAGGGCTAACTTTTGCCATTGGCTACCCTTGGGTTTATCAAAATCAAAAATAATTATTTGATAATAATAGGCAGTATATATATTGCCTGAGTAGATCGTCAAGAGGACCTCGCTCGCGTTATGCAAATTGCTCGTGTTGTGCTAAAGTGATGCAAATACTCAAGGAGAAATAGATGCTGCTTCACAGTGCGCCCCTTTTTTCGATTTGCTGGGGGGACAAGCAAACGGCTTTTGAGCGGGAAGAGTTTTACGATATTGGCGATGACAAGGCCCTTTTGCAGATTTCTCAATTTCGCCTTGCTTGTCGTTGCCTAGCGCTTGAAAATCTTATTATACTCAAACAAGTACATGGTAATCAGGGATATGCAATCAGGAGAGCGAGCGATCTCGACCGCTTTCAGCCTTATCGTTATGAGGGTGACTATCTCGTAACCAATCTTGCTCATGTTGGACTTGCCATTTCTTCCGGCGACTGCCTACCGCTTATTATATACGATACGAAGACAAATACACTTGGCATAGCGCATGCAGGGTGGGCTGGCTCGCTTGCACAAGTAAGCCTCCATATGCTCGAGCATATGCAAAAGGCTTTTGACTGCCAGCTTGACGATCTCAAAATTTTTTTGGGACCCGCCGCCAAAGCTTGCTGCTACGAAATCAAAGAAGACGTGCTTGCAAAAATTCAACGATTTTCCTATGGCCACCAAGCCGTCGTGGAACGTGACGGCAAGGTTTTTTTTGATGTCGCGCTCTTTAATCAGCTTCAGCTTGAAAACGCGGAGCTAGATACCACCGCATTTAACCAACGCTATAACTTATGCACCATCTGTAACAAGACATTCTGCTCATACCGCCGCGACGGCGTACACGCACAGCGGCAACTAACAATTGCATCGCTCAAGTACATGAACAACTGATCTGGGGGGCAACCAAGGTCGAAGCCTCTTCTGACACCCACATGGTCAGTCCAGCTAACAGATTTAATTACACCCTTAAAAAGAAAAATTTTTGCTCAATGCACGTTTGTTGATATACTCTTTCTTCATGAGAGCCTAGATTAACTAATATTACAATAAAGGAGATTTTAATGAAAATTGCTGCTTTATTTTGCCTCATATTTTTCACGGTAAACGTACAAACTTCTGAAACATGCTCGTTACTATCAGGTACACCTTATGCCATTCCTGCCAGTTCGAGTGGCCCTATTTATATAGCTTTTTCACCAGATGGGACTTACATAGCCACTGCTAACAATGGTTCAAATGATGTTACCTTGTTTACCATAAGTGCTCAAGGCTTATTAAATGCTGGCACGTCGTATCCCGTATCTGCTGGTTCAATCGCTCCTCAGGGATTAGCATTTTCACCGAATGGTCTCTATCTTGCTACTGCTAATAGTTCATCAAATGATGTAACAATATTCCAAGTGGGAGCAGGAATATTATCGGGAGCAACTTCATATGCATTGCCCTCAGGTTCTAATGGGCCGGTTAAAGTAGCATTTTCTCCAGCAGGTGACTATTTGGCTATCGCTAATAGCAGCTCAAACAATGTTACTCTATTCAGCGTGGGAGCAGGAGGCGCTTTAAGCAATGGTACTTCTTACCCTTTACCAGCGGGGTCTTCTCAAACAGGCTCAGTAGCATTTTCACCATCCGGCGCGTATTTGGCTACCGCTAATAATACCTCAAATAACGTAACCATCTTTCAAGTAGGAGCAGGGGGTATTTTAAGCGGAGGTACATCATATCCTTTGCCTGCTGGTTCTACGGATCCTGTTCTTGCAGCATTTTCTCAACTGGGTAATTATCTAGTTGTTAGTGATGATGGTTCTAATAGTGTCACTGTTTTTAGTGTAGAAGCAGGAGGAATATTAAGCAATGGCACTTCTTATCCTTTGCCTGTTGGCTCTACTACTCCCGGCGTTGGGATAACGTTCTCACCATTAGGTAATTATGTAGCTATAGGTGATAGCACCTCAAACAATGTTACTATTTTTACTATGGGGCCGAATGGCGTCCTAAGTGCAGCTACTTCCTATAGTTTGCCATCCGGCTCACAAGATCCCTTTTCATTAGCATTTTCACCTTCCGGTCAGTATGTAGCTGTCGCTAATGCGACGTCTAACACCGTCGTTATACTACCTACTATTGGATGTGCTACAAGTGTAACCAACTCTGCGACATCATACCCATTGCCAGCTAACTCAACAGACCCAGTGGCGATTGCTTTTTCAAGAGATGGATTGTATCTTGCAACAGCAAACTATGGTACAAGCGATGTAACGCTTTTTACGGTAAATTCCGGAAGTGTGCTTAACAGCGGTACATCTTACTCGTTGCCTGCTGGATCATCATTCCCGTCAGGTATCGCTTTTTCTTTTGATACGGAGCATCTAGCCACAGCTAACAGCCAGTCAAATGATGTTACTTTATTTACCCTCGCAGGAGGAACATTGACAAATGCAACATCATATCCATTGCCAGCAAATTCGACTGAGCCTGTATCAGTCAATTTTTCACCAGACAACCTCTATCTTGCACTTGCCAATAGCAAATCAGGTGATATAACTCTCTTTAAGGTAGCTGAAGGAGCACTCGTAAATGCTCTTTCCTACGCGCTACCAATGGGATCTAAAGAACCGGTAGCAGTGGCATTTTCACCGAGTGGCTCATTCCTTGCTACAGCAAATGCCTATTCAAATGACGTAACTCTTTTTTCTTTCGCAAATGGCATAGCAAGTATCGTATCTTCACAATTACTACCGCGCAATTCAAGCACACCAAATTCACTCACTTTTTTGTCTGATTCAAGCGCTCATGAGTTATTTATAGCGACAGCAAATAGTAAATCAAATGACGTATCAATCTTTCCTCTTGTAGCAGGTATACTTGAAGCAGGTCAATCATATCCATTACCTCAAGGTACCGTATATCCTGTTTTTATTGCTGCCTCAGTTGATGATGCGTATCTTTCGACAGCCAATAGCAATTCTAATAGTATTACGCTTTATAGTTTTTCTCATGGTGTTTTAAGCGAAGGTACAACGTATGATTTACCTATCCAATCAAGCAATGATGTAGCGCTTGCCTTTTCGCCACTTAGTTTAAGCGATGGAGGCATAGTGCTTGCAACGGCTAATAGCGCATCAAATGATGTGTCCGTATTCCCCTTGCTTGGCTCTGGAACGGGGAGCGGCAGCAACCTACCTTTAGGTCTTATCATTGGAACAACGGTTGGCATTCCCGCAGGTCTTGTTCTTATAACCGTTATAGGTGGAGTGAGCACCTGGTTATTTTATAAATACGTGCAGCATCGTAAAAGAGGAAGCGTTAACTTTGGCAAAAATGAACCATTAGGGAATGATGCTCTCTAACATGCTTATCAATTAAAAGCTCGGAACGAGCGTTTCTGCATTTTCTCTTCATCTATCTTGTACAATTTTTACATTTTATGTAAGATAAGTACAAATTATTTTGAAAGGTCTACCTTGTGGTTATTCCCAGACAGCTTACGACCGTTTTACGCTCAGCTGCAAAGCAACTGCCCGTTGTTGCTCTTATGGGACCTCGTCAATCAGGAAAAACGACTCTTGCTCGCCTTACTTTCAACCAACACGTCTACATATCTTTGGAAGACTTAGATAAGCGTGCACAAGCAACCCAAGACCCAAGAGAATTCTTAGAATTTCACAAAAATCCTCATGGTCTTATCCTGGATGAAATTCAGAACGCGCCGAGCATTCTTTCTTATATCCAAACCCAAGTTGATCAAGATAATATACCAGGATACTTTATCTTAACTGGATCGGAGTATTTTTTGATCAATCAAGCCATCACACAAACACTTGCTGGAAGAATAGCTATTTTAACATTACTTCCTTTATCAATTGCTGAACTTGAAGCACATGCTTTATTACCACAAACTATTGAGGAAGTTATTTACAAAGGATTTTACGTAAAGCTGTACTCCCATGCTGTCTCTCCTACACTTTGGTATCCTAGCTATATACTTACGTATATCGAAAGAGACGTAAGACAGGTAACTACCATAGGTGATTTGACAACGTTTAAGCTTTTTATGCAGCTCTGCGCAGGCAGAATTGGCCAATTACTTAATGTTTCATCTTTAGCCAATGATTGCGGTATTAATCTGCGTACTGCCGAGACATGGTTATCCTTGCTTCAGGCCAGCTACATTATTTTTCTATTACAGCCTTATTACAAAAATTTTAGTAAACGCGTGGTCAAAACACCAAAACTATACTTTTATGACACAGGGCTTGCGTGCTCGCTTCTCAACATAGAATCTGTGGAGCAAGTCCGAACACACTATTTAAGAGGCGGATTGGTAGAATCATTGCTGGTAAGCGACTTGCTTAAGCAGTACTACGACACAAGTCGTATGCCTAATCTCTATTTTTGGCGTGACAATCATGGCAATGAAGTTGATTGTATTCTTGAAAAAGGTACCCACCTGTTTCCTATCGAAATTAAAGCTGGAAGAACAGTTGTTGACGATTATTTTGTAGGATTAGAGCATTTTAAAGCTCTGGCTCAGTCTGCGGTCACCCAAAGTTTTGTACTCTATGCCGGTACGGAAAACCAAAAAAGAAGTAGGGGAGTCGTGTTAAGCTGGCAATCTGCAGCGAACCTTATTGATGCTATTTACGAAACTTGACGGGCTTTCTCCGAAGTAGGAGCCCATAAGCTACCCCAGTGGACCAAAATCATTTTTTTTGCTATAGTATAAATACTGCAAATAGAAATAAACCGTGCAGGGGCCAGAGCGACAAGCCGAAGCAAATTTCGATGAGCCAAGCTGACATCTTGTCTATTACATTCCCCGAGCAGATGGTATATACTCTCTATTATAAAAAGTTTATGAAATTGAGGTAAGCATGATAGCACGTATTTTGGCAAAAGTTTTTGGCACGGCAAACGAGCGCAAGCTACGCCGTCTTTCTTCTCTGGTCGAGCAGATCAATGCGCTTGAGCCGCGAATGCAGGCACTGAGTGACGAGCAGATTCCGGCAAAGACCAATGAGTTTCGTACGCAGATTGATCAGGGCAAATCACTTGATGATATCTTGCCTGAGGCGTTCGCTCTGGTACGCGAAACTGCCAAGCGTAAGCTCGGTCAACGTCCCTTCGATGTTCAGCTTATGGGCGGAATCGCTTTACATGAGGGCAAAATAGCCGAGATGAAGACAGGCGAGGGCAAAACGCTCACCGCTACGCTGCCTCTTTATCTTAATGCGCTCACCGGGCGCGGAGCACACTTGGTCACCGTCAATGATTACCTTGCGCGGCGGGATGCCGAGTGGATGGGAGCCATTTATAAAGCACTCGGCTTGAAAATCGGCTGTATCCAAAATTGGATGTCTGATCATGAGCGCAAAGCGACGTATCAGTCCGACGTATTATACGCGACCAACAATGAGCTTGGCTTTGACTACTTACGGGACAATATGAAATTTAGGCTGGATGATTACGTCCAGCGTGACTTATCGTACGCCATTGTTGACGAAGTCGACTCGATCCTGATTGACGAAGCACGTACACCGCTCATTATTTCCGGTCCAGCAGAAGAAAGCAGCAAGCTTTACAAAGAAACTAACGCCGTCGTAAGTCATTTTAAGAAAGACACTGATTACGAGCTTGATGAAAAAATGCGCACGGCGCAAATGACCGAGACCGCTATTGATAAGGTAGAAGCAGCTTTTGGTATTAAGAATCTCTACTTCATGGAAAACCTTAAGCTGTTACATCATATCAATCAGGCTTTGCGCGCCCACGCGCTCTTCAAGCGAGACGTGGACTATGTCATCAGGGATGACCAAGTGCTTATTGTTGATGAATTTACTGGTAGAATTTTACCGGGCCGACGCTACAGTGATGGATTACACCAAGCGCTTGAGGCCAAGGAAAGCGTAAAAATCGAGCGCGAAAGCCAAACACTGGCTTCTATTACGCTCCAAAATTACTTCAGGCTTTATAAAAAGTTAGCTGGTATGACGGGGACCGCCGCTACCGAGGCAGAAGAGTTTTGGAAAATTTATAAGCTTGATGTGGTCTCAGTTCCTACTAATCAGAAGCTTATCCGTGCCGATAAAAATGATGTCATATTCCTCACCAAGGCGGCAAAGTATAAAGCGATTGTTGAAGACGTTAAAGAGCGCCATACCAAGGGTCAGCCTATTCTTATAGGTACGATTGCCGTCGCTACGTCGGAGTTACTAAGCGATATCTTAACGAGCAATGGGATACCACATGAAGTGCTTAACGCCAAAAATCACGCGCGTGAAGCAGAAATTATTCAATACGCGGGCGAAGCCGGTCGCGTAACGATCGCGACCAATATGGCCGGGCGTGGTACTGATATCAAGCTTACGCCAGAGTCGCGGGAAGCAGGAGGACTCTATATTTTAGGTACTGAACGCCATGAAAGCCGCCGTATCGATAATCAGCTACGCGGCAGATCGGGCCGCCAGGGAGATCGCGGCGAATCCCGTTTTTATATCTCTCTTGATGACGACATAATCCGGATCTTTGCCGGGGAAAGCTTGCAAAAGAATATGCATCGCTTTGGCATGAAAGAAGATGAGGTCATAGAATCGCGCTTCGTATCCCGTATCATTGAAAATGCCCAAGAAAAGATAGAAAAACAAAACTTTGAATCACGCAAGCACCTGATCGAATATGATGACGTTCTCAACCAACAGCGCAACGTGGTATACCGTTGCCGGCGCCATGCGCTTGAAGGCCATGACAACGTCCTTGCCCTGGTACGTGACCAGATCAATGCGGTAATTGAGAACATTTTTGCTGCCCACGCCCCCAAGGGCGCTCTGCCAGCAGAAGCTCTTGATGAGGTCTTGGCAGCGGTCAGCACTTTAGCCAGCACAACAGCTGAGCAGCTTAAGGAGCAAAAAATTGATCTGCACAATGCCGAAGGGTTGCGCACTGATCTGGCGGAATATCTCTTGTCAAAATATGAATCAATTACGCCGGAGCATGATGGCAAACCAGAAGGCGAGAGTAGATCAGCGCTTTTGCATGAAGCCCAAAAATGGGTGGTGCTTGAGGCGATCGACCAGGCATGGAAGCAGCACATGCTCAACCTTGACCACCTAAAAGAAGGTATTGGCCTTCGCGGGTGGGGCCAAAAAAATCCACTTCTTGAATACAAGAGAGAGGCTTTTGGCATGTTTGAAGCCATGATGCGTGCTATTGGAGGCGAAATTGTCCATAACATTTTCCATCTTAATATTGAGCGGTTTGATCAGCACGAGTTAGAGCATAAGCGCGAACTTGAGATGGAACAGATGAGCATGCGCGGGGCAAGCGATACTGCTGATAATGAAACAGCAGCGACGCCAGCTCAAAAAAATGAGCGCACCGGACGCAATGAGGTATGCCCATGCGGCTCAGGCAAAAAATATAAGAAGTGCTGCGGCTAATTTTTAACATCGTACATCGTAGCTCAGCATCCTATTATCAAACAGTGCATAGACACACTGACTACAGGTGGACCAAAAGAGGACGTAAACGCTATACTCAGGCGAACGGGGCCTCTTCACTTAACACGCTGCTTTCTTCAGACAGCCCTTAAAGTTCCAGGGGTAACCATACCTTTTCGGCAGGCTTCTTTTATCCCTGGCCCAATTATCGTTGCGGTGAAAAAAACAAAGCTCTCATAAAACGTTATATTAAGCCTTACTCGTTTGCCGTGCATCAATGGGCATGTAGCTGGTATAAAAGGTATCACAGCTCATTGCGTTAAAGGAGCATAACTAACTTAAGGATATTTCAGCCAGAAGCTATATTGTTTCTTGACTTCTGTTAATTATTTCTATTATTATAATTATGTTGATCCGCTATTAATGCTAAAAATTAATTTCATTAAGCTAAGGAGAATTCACTATGAAGATCAATATATTATCATTTTCGACTGCATTACTTTTCTTATGTAGCTTTATGCCGATCTCAAGTCAGGGCTGGTTTGGCTCCTGGGGCACCACAGAACAACCGGAAAAGGTAAAAAACTATTATGAGCTTTTGGGAGTGAGCGAAGATGCATCTCAGGCTGACCTGAGGCGCGCTTATAAAAATCTTGCCTTACGCTATCATCCTGATAAAAATCCTTCTGTGGCAAACCAAGCCTTCTTTGTAAAAATTACCGAAGCATATGAGACTCTATCAGATGCTAATAAGCGAGCACAATATGATGGTTTTTTAAAGCATGGCGAGGCAAAAGAGCCAGTCTTTACTTCAACGGCTGAGCTCAATAAACTGCTGTTCCAAGCCCTCCAATACCCAGCATCAACACCTGAAGAACTCGCTTCAGCCTGGGGCATAGCGCTTTATGCTTTATCAAAAGGGGCTAACCCCAACCAGCGTGATGAAGAAGGATGCACGCCCTTATCATGGGCAGTTAGTCGCATGGATGATCTTGGTAAAATATTAGCTGCGTTGCTCGTTGGATTTGGTGCCGATCCTCACATGCCCGGATGCAAGAAATTGCTTGGCCGGCATGCTACTCCTTTTGGGCTCGCTGATATGCTTTCTGGACTTGGCTGGCAACGTATTTTTGAAATTTTCAAAAATCCAAAAGAAGCTGTAGCTAAAGCTGCAGAATTAAAGAAGTCAATCGAGTAATAAAAATAGGTCTGTGCTGAAGCCTGCACGGCCCAGTCACCACCGACTGATGCGGCAGGCCATGCTCGCGCTAGCACCATCAAACATGCGTAATGGCACATATTGGTCCGTAGTGGCTTTGCCTTGGAACCCGATGGCCCTATTCGGCCCATGCTCTCTTGCTCCTCTGCTTACGCTATGGGGCTAATCCAGGGCGCCGGATTTCCCTAAAGTGCCTAATGAGGAATGTTTTGGTATTGTTGCTCTCTTTTGTCGATCGGCCTTCCTAAGAAGTGGCTTTCAAACTCCTGAGACTTTACCTCGTCGGTTTCTCTTATAATTACAAAGAAAAATGCTACGATTGCGTAATAGGTAATGTGGTGTATAATATTACTGAATACTTAATGTATCTGAGTGTTTCGTCAAATAATTACTATTAAAAGTGGGGCTGGCGAGTAATTTTAAGTTAAGCAACCACCAAGAGAAAAACTTATGAGAAAATTATTTTTAACGTTGTGCCTTATCCTCGCCATTTCAACGCAGGGCAGGGAGAGTCCCGACCAACCCCCTCGTACGCAACGATATCGAGCCGATCGTCAGATGCGTGCGCGGACCCCCTTCCCAGCCCGCCGACGAGCAATTAGATTTGAAGCGATTGATACTTCTATGCCCGATTTTCATCTGCAAATTATCAATGGGGAAAAAGAAGAAAATATTATCGCCTATCTCAGTGACAATCCCCATATCAACGTAAATCAGGCATGTAGCGAGAGCAAACATGCGCTCTTTTGGGCGATCCACCGCCGCTACGCCAAGCTGGTTTTATATTTACTCGAGCGCGGCGCCAACGTTAATGTGTTAGATCCAAAAAGCAATCGGACACCGCTTGATATTGCGCGAATATCCAATAATAAAGAAATTACTCAGATATTAGAAAGTCACGGGGGCTTAAGCCGTGATGAATTACCTACCAATTCTCAAGTGAGCCAAGACGTTATTGATCTCATAGAAGAACGGTTGATGGTGACGCAAGCCCATGAATGCTTAGTTTGCGCACGCGTAATTGCTCCAAGCGAACAAGACGCGGTATCTATTAACACCCATCGGTTTGCGCCTGAACCTCAGATACATATACCATGCCTTGAGACTATCTTCGCTCAATTAGATGGCGTTGATCCTCAAAATGTGCTAAGAGAGCTCTTGCCTCACCAGGCTCATGTCCAAGCAAGAACACGACTATCTCAAGCAAGCGATGAAGAAAGTGAGCACGTATCTCCCGTTATACGAATCCCCCAGGATAGAGATCTCCTCCATGCTGAATTTGAGCATCGCGATGTTTTGGCGCATGCGCTGCGCAATAACTCAACCGAGTATCTAACTGCCTTAATAAGTGGTGGCATCTATTCTGACTGTACCCCCGCGTACGATGCTTATTTGAGTGGTGTCAGAAATAGCCGCACCCAAGAAAATACATCACCTAATTCCGCTACCCCAGAGTCTCCTCAAGATTTTTCAGGCAGCACTTCTTGCTCGTTGCCGACAGGTTCTACAGACCCGATGACTTCCTGGTTTTTGGGCTCTTCATCCCAGATCAGCCGCTCAGAACCGAACGAAACGCATATTCATCAACCTGCTACCCCCTTACCTCAGTCCCAAGAGCAAAGGAATATCTATGGCTGGCCGGGCACCTTAAGCCTTGATCGTCGACGACTGGTTGCCCAAGCGCTACCCAATCAGACCACAAGCACGAGGCAGATTCTTTCAGCGCGGCAAGCAAATGACGACCAACTTCGCGCCCTAGCCATGCTATTGGCCGATTCATGGCGACGTAACAACCAGTTTTCTTCGCACTAGAACGATATCAATAAGCAGGCTTAAACCGGCCTGCTTATTGATATTAAAAAAGCCCTATAAGCAATAAATTTTTACGGGGAATTAATTAAATATTGATTTTTGCAAAGAAGAGCAAGTACGCTAAAAGCAGATGATAAATAAACGGGAAGAACAGAGGGGGGATGGCTCATGAAATCATTTCGCTTTAGCGTGCTCTGTTGGCTCGCTTTTAGTACAACAATACTCAGCGGTGCGGATGCTCAATCACCACGTAAAGAAGCCGCTGCTCATCGGACACAGGCAGGCGACCGCAAGACATTTGCATTATTTGCCAAACAATTAAACATTTTTAATCACGCCAGCACCAACCTGGCCACGCGAACAAGCGCCGCCATGAACCTTATACGCATTTATGATGAATTCGCGGGCGAGAATTTACGAAGCTCAGCGTTAATGCAGCTTAATAAACAAGGGCTTACGCTCGATAAACTTAAACAAATAGCACGTGAGGGCAAAGAGTACCATCGAGTGACTCAATTTCTTAATTACATGATTAAGCACCCTGAACAGCACGAACGCACATCTCGTCGCCTATCATTCTTTTACAGGCAACGATTAACCCCTGAGCAACAGCATGAAGTTCAGCAGATGCTCAAAACCCGAGGCTTATCGCTCAAAGACTTTATCTCTTGAAGCGCAGTGAGCTCTAAATTAGTTGAGAGGAGCTCGGCTGAAAACCTTAATTTTTTTACCTACAAGCTCCTCAACAAAAAGTGGCAGGAGTCCCCCTTTTTAAATATGGGGAGGAATTGCCGCAAAAACAAGCCAGCAGAGTTTGGCTTGACCTTTTCTTGTTTATGTATTCACTTTGTAGGCAAGAGAAAGGCGTAAAGAGAAGGCACTCGCTCAGCTTATTGGTGGACGAGAGAGACGGTTGAAAAAACCGCTTATATAACGACGCTCATTCGGCAAGACTGGATGAGTGTGGGTGTGTTGTCAGAACGCCCAGCAGACCATTAAGATGGTCTGCTGATGTGTCGGACGATGAAGCTAAAGCAGGGTATCTGAGAAGATACTCTGGGTTGAGGTGGAGTTCAGATACAAGCCCCCTTTAGGCATGGGGTCTTTGACTATATCTTATGCTCTTGCCGTTTTTTGAGTATGTGCGGTAGGACGTGGAGCATTCGTGTAGCCATGTCTTACTGCATGCTTTCTGCTGCTTGGTGCAGTTGGCTTTGCCATGTGCCGACGATGCCTTTTAACCCTATGGTAACGACGAGAAGGATGCTGTGCGCGTGCTAGATTGTGCTGTGCCCACTGCATAAGGGGACTATCTTCAGGAACATTTCGTGCCCTAAATGCGTCAATAACCGCTTGCCAACGCTGAATTCGTGTTGGGCGAGCTGCAACAGCAGGGGCCCCAAGTCCCATCGAAGAAGCAAGATTTGCAATTTTTGAGCCAATAGCCTGCTCTGTCTTGGTAGATGTCGTCGCAGGAGCGCTAAGTCCGAGGGCAGAAGCAATATCCGCAATTTTTGACCCAACACTCTCTTCCGGCTTGGCAGGTGTCGTGGTAGACGTTACCTTTGGCTGTTCGACCTTCTTGTGGCCAAACAAATCAACGGTTTTTTGCCACAAGCTCTCGGCGCTCAGCGATGCGGCTGCGAAGGCAGCTAAGCTGAGTATAATAAATGCTGATTTATTCATGGAACACTCCTTGTTTAAATGGTTAGCTGAAATAAATCATGACCCTCTGTCAATTATAATACAACTTTAATAATATTTTATTGCAAAAGTCAATATTTTTAATTGATTTTCCAAATCTCTTTAACTATAATGAAGAGAAAACATTAACCAACAGGAGATTCTTATGATCCGTATACCGCTAAAATTGAGCATCTTTTTTATAGCACATCTACCATTCTTGCTCATTGGCCGAGATTTCATTTGCCAAACAGACAAGACAATAACTGAAAAAGGGGCTGTCGTCTCGTCGAGTAGTGAGCGTACCTGTGCGCTCATCAAGCCCGATGCTGTTGCCGCTTTCCATGTCGGCGAAATCATTTCCCTCATTGAACGTAACAAGTTCTCGATTGTACATATCAAGAAAATATATCTTAGTCGAGAACAAGCCCAAACTTTTTATGCTGAGCACAAAGGCAAGCCCTTTTATGAAACACTCGTTGGATATATGACATCGGGACCAATATATGCGTTCGTGCTTGAGCATACAAACGCTATTGCTCAGTGGCGAAAACTCATGGGCGCCACCGATCCTCAGCAGGCCGAAATAGGCACTATCAGAAAGATGTTCGGGGTCGATAAAACGTATAATGCTGTTCACGGGTCGGACTCGGCAGCATCGGCTGAGCGCGAGATCGCATTTTTCTTTGGCACCGGCTCCTAAAGCGTTTCGAACATACATCGGGTAGGAGGAGGGAAGGACTTACGTCCTTCTCTCTTTGCTCTGTGCTTTCTCAGCAGCGTGAGAAAGCCAATCAACAATGTCCTGCTTACTATTCCAAGCAGCAAAATCAATAGGTCTTTTACCAGACTTATCTACAGCATTAATATCAGCACCATGGCTAACAAGCCATTTGATTACTTCTAAATGCCCGCGGAAAATAGCATAATGCAGAGGCTGCATACCATTATTATCTTGGGCATTGATGGTAGCACCCTGTTCAACAAGATATTTGACTACTTCTAAATGCCCTCCCAAAGCAGCCCAATGAAGAGGCTGACTGCCATCATTAGCTTGAGCATTAATGGTAGCACCATGTTCAACAAGCCATTTAACTACTTCTAAATGCCCTCCCAAAGCAGCCCAATGGAGAGCCTGTTTCCCGCCACTATCTTGGGCATTGACAGAAGCCCCTCGATTAATTAAACTCTCTATCTCAGATAAATGACCAGCTGCAGCAGCGCTCAATAACCTCTCGTTAAGCTCTTGTTGAGTAAGCTGATTTGGATGATTTTTCTTTTCTTTCTCTTTTTGCTTCTCGGGCTCTTTTTCTTTAGCTTCTCTTTTCTCACCAGCTGTAGAAAGCCAATCAACAATATTCTGCTTATTATTTGCAGCCGCTACATCAATAGGTCTTTGACCACTATTACTTACAGCATCAATATTAGCACCATGCTCCACCAACCATTTAACTACTTCTAAATGCCCCTTAAAAGCAGCCCAATGGAGAGGCTGCATACCATTATTATCTTGGGCATTGATGGAAGCGCCCTGTTCAACAAGCCATTTAACTACTTCTAAATGTCCATCAAGAGCAGCATGATGGAGCGGTTGCAAGCCATCATTAATTTGGGCATTGATGGAAGCACCGTGTTCAACAAGCCATTTAACTACTTCTAAATGCCCCTTATAAGCAGCACAATGGAGAGCCTGCATACCATCATTAGTTTGGGCATTGACAGAAGCGCCCTGTTTAACAAGCCATTGAACTACTTCTAAATGCCCGTTATGAGCAGCCAAATGGAGAGGCTGCCAGCCTCGATTATCTTGGGCATTAACATGAGCGCCTTGATTAATTAAACTCTCTACTTCATATAAACGGCCAGCGTAAGCAGCACTAAATAGCCTATTGTTAAGCTCTTCCTGAGTAGGAGAGTTTTCTCTCTCCTTTTCTTTCTCAGGCAATTTTTCTTTACTCTCTCCTTTGTTCGCAGCGTTAGAAAGCCAATCAACAATGTTCTGCTTATTACTCTCAGCAGCTAAATCAATAGGTCTTTTGCCAGACTTATCTACAGCATTAATATCAGCACCATGGCTAACAAGCCATTTGATTACTTCTAAATCCCCGCGGAAAACAGCCCAATATAGAGACTGCCTACCATTATTATCTTGGGCATTGATGACAGCACCATGCTCAACAAGCCATTTTACTATTTCTAAATGACCTTCTTGAGCAGCATAATGGAGAGGCTGCGATCCATCAAAATTCTGAGCATTAACATTAACGCCTTGATTAATTAAACTCTTTACTTCATCTAAATGACCAGTGTCAGCGGCAATGAATAACCTATTGTTAAGCTCTTCCTTAGTCCGTGCTTTCTCAGCAGCGCGAGAAAGCCAATCAACAATGTCCTGCTTACTACTCTCAGCAGCTACATCAATAGGTCTTTGACCAAGTCTATTTACAGCATCAATATGAGCACCATGCTCCACCAACCATTTAACTACTTCTAAATGCCCCTTAACAGCAGCCCAATGAAGCGGCTGCCTGCCAACATTATCTTGGGCATTAATGGAAGCGCCATGTTCAACAAGCCATTTGACTATTTCTAAATGGCCACCCTCAGCAGCATTATGGAGAGGCTGCCTGCCAACATTATCTTGGGCATTGATGGAAGCACCCTGTTCAAGAAGATATTTGACTACTTCTAAATGCCCCCGGTAAGCAGCCCAATAAAGAGGCTGGCTGCCATTATTATCTTGGGCATTGATGGAAGCACCATGTTCTACTAACCATTCGACTACTTCTAAATGTCCACCAAAAACAGCCCTATGGAGAGGCTGCATACCATTATTATCTTGAGCATTAGTATTAGCTCCTTGATTAATTAAACTCTCTACTTCATATAAACGGCCAGCGTAAGCAGCACTTAATAACCTATTGTTAAGCTCTTCCTGAGTAGGAGAGCTTTCTCTCTCCTTTTCTTTCTCAGGCAATTTTTCTTTACTCTCTCCTTTGTTCGCAGCGTTAGAAAGCCAATCAACAATGTTCTGCTTATTACTCTCAGCAGCTAAATCAATAGGTCTTTTGCCAGACTTATCTACAGCATTAATATCAGCACCATGGCTAACAAGCCATTTGAATACTTCTAAATGCCCATTGAGAGCAGCCCAATGGAGAGGTTGCCAGCCAGTCTTATCTTGGACATTGATAGGGGCGCCATGTTCAACTAACCATTTAACTACTTCTAAATGTCCATCAAAAACAGCCATGTGGAGAGGCTGCCAGCCTCGATTATCTTGAGCATTGATGGAAGCACCATGCTCAACAAGCCATTGAACTACTTCTAAATGCCCCTTATAAGCAGCCCGATGGAGCGGTTGCCTGCCATCACTATCTTGGGCATTGATGACAGCGCCCTGTTCAACAAGATATTTGACTACTTCTATATGCCCTCTCCAAGCAGCATGATGGAGCGGTTGCAAGCCATCATTATCTTGGGCATTGATTGGAGCACCATGTTCTACAAGCCATTTAACTACTTCTATATGCCCTCCCTCAGCAGCCCAATGGAGAGGCGGCCTGCCATCATTATTTTGGGCATTGATGACAGCGCCCTGTTCAACAAGATATTTGACTACTTCTATATGCCCTCTCCAAGCAGCATGATGGAGCGGTTGCAAGCCATCATTAATTTGGGCATTGATGACAGCACCATGTTCAACAAGCCATTTAACTACTTCTAAATGCGCCTTAACAGCAGCCCAATGGAGAGGTTGCCAGCCAGTCTTATCTTGGGCATTGATAGCAGCGCCATGCTCAACAAGCCATTTAACTACTTCTAAATGTCCATCAAGAGCAGCCCAATGGAGAGGCTGCATACCATTATTATCTTGGGCATTGATGGAAGCGCCCTGTTCAACAAGCCATTTAACTACTTCTAAATGTCCATCAAGAGCAGCATGATGGAGCGGTTGCAAGCCATCATTAATTTGGGCATTGACAGAAGCGCCCTGTTTAACAAGATATTTGACTACTTCTAAATGCCCTCCCAAAGCAGCCCAATGAAGAGGCTGACTGCCATCATTAGCTTGAGCATTAATGGTAGCACCATGTTCAACAAGCCATTTAACTACTTCTAAATGCCCTCCCAAAGCAGCCCAATGGAGAGCCTGTTTCCCGCCACTATCTTGGGCATTGACAGAAGCCCCTCGATTAATTAAACTCTCTATCTCAGATAAATGACCAGCTGCAGCAGCGCTCAATAACCTCTCGTTAAGCTCTTGTTGAGTAAGCTGATTTGGATGATTTTTCTTTTCTTTCTCTTTTTGCTTCTCGGGCTCTTTTTCTTTAGCTTCTCTTTTCTCACCAGCTGTAGAAAGCCAATCAACAATATTCTGCTTATTATTTGCAGCCGCTACATCAATAGGTCTTTGACCACTATTACTTACAGCATCAATATTAGCACCATGTTCAACAAGCCATTTAACTACTTCTAAATGCGCCTTAACAGCAGCCCAATGGAGAGGTTGCCAGCCAGTCTTATCTTGGGCATTGATAGCAGCGCCATGCTCAACAAGCCATTTAACTACTTCTAAATGTCCATCAAGAGCAGCCCAATGGAGCGGTTGCAAGCCATCATTATCTTGAGCATGGATGGAAGCACCGTGTTCAACAAGCCATTGAACTACTTCTAAATGCCCTCCCAAAGCAGCCAAATGGAGAGAGCTTCTCTTCAAATCATCACGAGCATCAACCTGAGCACCATGCTCAACAAGCAACTGGACAATTTCTAGATGACCCCTATAAACAGCTTCATGTATCGGTTCTTGCCCAGTAGTATCGCGGCTCTCTACCTGAGCACCATGCTTAATCAGCCAGCCAACAATATCAAGGCGCCCTGCCCGTACAGCATGATGCAGAGAAGTTTGACCATTGCTATCTTGAGCGTTAATATGGGCTCCTGCTGCTAAAGCATTCTGTACTCGCTTTATCTTCCCTCGCTTGACAGCAGAGATAAGTACCTCGTTTTTTGAACTCGGTAACAAACAAACACTATTTTCATAAAAGAATGGCTGATCTGTTTCTTTCTCAACCTCTGGCTTTTGATCATTTCGATCATCACAACGAGCCCCCTGCCTAATAAGCCATTGCGCAACTTGAGCATGCTCCCTAAGAGCTGCTATACGTACCGGCCTGTTACCATCTCTATCTTGCGCATTTATGTCTGCGCCGTGCACAAGAAGCCATTCAAGAGTAGGTATTACACCTTGATTTACTACATGATGTATAGGCTGATTACCAAAAGCATCTCGGAAATTTATATCAGCTCCTCCTACATAACATAGTTGCGCCTTTTCAAGGTCGCCACGTAAAAGGGTATTAAGTAGCCTTTGATCGCATTCTTCACTAGAAAGCCTGCCTGCTGCCTGCTTATCAGCTTTTTCTGTTTCTTTATTCTTCTTTGCCGGACTTAACAACAAAAACTCATCACTTATAGATAATGCACCCAATTGCTCATACAAATTTCTAGATCTATCTCCATCTGATGAATCATTCACCCTAGCAAAAGACGTACCTACTGAATTAGCTGAAGAATCAACAAATAAAGCTGATATATTTTCAGCATAGTACATAGGCAATATTCCATTATTATCAGCTAAATCAGGACGGGCTCCTGCTGCTACGAGATCGAGAATAATCTCTTCATTCCCAGCTCGAGCTGCTAAATGCAACGATCGCTCTCCTTGGCTATCTTTTATTTGCGCATTTACATCTGCACCATATTCGATAAGAAGCTTTACTATCTCCCTATTGCCGCTTTTTACAGCGTGGTGAATCGGTTGCCAGCCAGCACTATCATATACACTTAAATTAAGCCTGTCTGTCAATTTTTTATAGCTCAGAAAAGTGTTTAAACTTTTTACATCATTCTTTTTTACATACTCAAAAAGTTTATTCCTTCTCGGCCCTTCCATTCCGTAAGCTGGCATAGTCCTTAACAAGAAACACCCTATTAACACTATCAATTTCACATACTTAATCATTATTTTACCCCTGATGTAAAAGTGACTTTATTTTCTACTTTGATGTTCTATAATGCTCAATTAAGTTACAGGACTTCCGCAAAAAAGTGAAAGATCTGAACAGATTTGACTTTTAAAAAAATAATGTTGCTATAACACAAAAAGGAGCTCTTAATGTTGCTTATAAGCGAACAACAATCAACATATTCGCTTGCATTACTTTTGTCCATCTCAGATAAAAAACATGTGAGGCACAGGAAGAACAATAAATAACGCCGGCTTAAAAGCCGGAGGTCACCATGCCCGGCGCAACAAAGAAGAAGACCCATGCGTAAGCATGGGTCCTGCGAACACGCTCGCTAACAGTTTTTCCCTGTTAGCGCTAGAAATCCACTTTTAGAAATCGATGGCTGCTTTACCCCAAACCATCCATCGCCTCAACCCACCATTACTGTGAGAAAATTCATATGAACCACCTACGGAAAAGTTCGTCGGGTAGCAGAATTCCATGCACCGATAGCCGAGGGCAGCGTACAATATCTGCGAAATCACCGGTGGGTGTGCCGCAGAATTAAGATCAAAGTCTTTCTTCGTTAACGTTCTAAATTCCTTAAACGGAATCTTGTCTTTTTCAAAATTTTCGCCAATAGTACGTGACTTTGTTGTTAAGCCCTTGCCATCAACATGTTTCAAAGCAATGTTATGGTCAAAATTGACAAATTCAATCGTTTCTCCCTGGCGTGCGAAGAAGTTATAGCCAGCCTCTGCCGTTAAGTAGTCGCAGTACTCATAAATCAAAGCGGTATTAAACGTTGTAGCAAAGCGCGGCTTCACCTTCACGTTCGTCGTAAATACATTAATGCCGAAGGTCCCTGCATTTGGGTCGTCATGCAAAAAGGCCTTTTCTGCTTGCCGAGCGCTTGAATAGGTCTCCATGTAACGGCTCCATGGCTTGCCCCATAGATCAATTGAGCGTAGCTGATGATTTGGGAAGAGATAGCGACCTTGGCTGTCAATTTCATGGCGCAGGAGATGGTTGCCCGACATCCAAAGCATAAAGCCCATGTTGCCGCCGAACATTACCCCAAAGTGCTTATTGTTACCAATAACGGGTGCAAAGAGAAATCGCGGGTCTGGTTTATTGCCTGTTGGCAATACGCCACCAATGTATGACCGATAATGGGCATCGCCGCTATTGTAGCCGTCCCAGCCTATTCTTACTTCCACATCGGCAACACCTGTCTTGGTATGCTCAGTTGAGTCTATAAGCCCAAATTCCATACCTTTATGGCGAAATGCCTCAGTTATCGAGCCAAAGCGCCGCTCGCCACTTAAACCAATTTTATCGACCGCGCCGCCACCGGTGTTGATGATTTTTTCATTAATATCAACCCTATTTTTCACATGCTCAACAGGGGCCGAGATATCAAACCAATATGAATTCCAGAACCGCTGCCTCCATGCAAAGCCGACGCCGACAAAAGAGTGGTGTGGTCTTAAGTGAAGCGTGCTTCTAAATGTCTCTGTTGCGGATTTTGTTTCTATATTAAAATGGCGTGCCTCAACCGACCGAATCGTGCGATCGACATCCTTGGTTGAAGAACGTATGCCTGGCTTAAATTCAACAACGTCGAGCTTCACCTTGCCATAAGGTGCAAAGTAATGGCCAAGGCCGTCACCCTCACCTAACGCAATTTCTTGCTCAATATACTTGCCGCCAAAAGGAACTATCTCTATGCTACCACCTCTGCATTCGTCGTTATCAAGAGCATCATAATGCCAGAGAGCTTCTTTCTCAGGAGAAGCTGTTTGAAAAGGTGTTCGGACAGAAAAAAAACTAAGCCCCGAAAAATGGTAACCGTGAATATTACAGCTACCTGCTATCATAAGCAGCGCTATAAGTAGGCGTGTGCGCATCAGTCTCTCCTTTTGGTAAACAGTTGGCTATAAACGTATAAAAATGCCCTTGATCTTTTCTAGCACAGCACACCTTAAGAAATAAAGGAAAATTTTGATTGAAAGCAAAAATATCTGCTTGTTGTTCGGCGATAAAAATACTATAGTAGATCACTTATGAATAAGAGGTTATTCGAGAGAACTTTAAAGGGGAGTAGTATGAGCTTGAATCGCTTTTTATGCGCAACTTTGCTTTTATTTTCATGCGCTTTGAGAGGATCAGAAATCACCGAAATCAATGCAGCAGACCAATCCGAAACGGTGACTATTGCGCTGCTCTTCCGAAATCGGCCAGCAACGGTACCACTTTATATTTCAAGCATAGAAAATCAAACATTTCCCAAAGACAGGATTCGCTTATATGTATATATAAATGATAAAAAGTGGGACTTTGTGCCAATGCTTGAGGAATGGCTTACGCAGATAAAGCCACTCTACCTTGACGTTCACGTTGATTATGGTGATGAGGAAGAACGAGCCCATTGGAATGATGCGGAAACGTGGGGTTCAAGGCGCTTTGCGGTGTGGAGCAACGTTCGCCAAAGGTCGCTTGATTGGGCCTGCCTTCATCACTCACACTATTTTGTTGTCGATGATAGCCATTTTATTCTTCCCTCGACGCTTGAAGTGCTTCTCAAAGCCGACAAGCCAGTAATAGCTCCGTTACTGAGAACGGGGGGAGCCGCAACATGGTCTAATTACCATTCATGCATTGATCCCCACGGCTATTATGCTGATTGCCCACACTATTACCTCCTCGTGCACCAGACGGTTAAAGGGCTTATTCCGGTACCTGTGGTTAATGGCACCTATCTTGTTCGGCAGAATGTGGCGCCAAAACTTTTTTATGATGATGGTTCTGCGCACCATGAATATGTTAAATTTAGCCGCATAGCGCGAAAAAACGGGATTGAGCAAATTTTGGATAATCGAGAAATTTATGGACACATCACGCGTGCCGATACCGCTCAAAAGCTTGCCCAAGAGCCCTGGGTTAATAAATTTTTGGGACATAGGTCGCCTTCGCCAATGATAAATAAACAATTGACTTATCTCTCACTTCTCGCCAACCGTGACTCGACAGAGATCTTTACCGACATATATAACCGCAAAGAGCAGGCTGGCATTTCTGACCCCGGCTCCACACTTGAATCAACGCAAAATTATCGGCACATACTTCAAAACTTTTTAAGAGATAACAAGATAAACTCGGTTGTAGATCTCGGTTGTGGCATCTGGGAGTTCTTGAGCCATATCGACTGGAATGGCATAGAATATCGTGGTTTTGACGTTGTAGCGCGTGTTATTGAGCAAAATAAATTATTTTACGAAAATGACCATATCCACTTTGAGCAGCTTGATGCACTCCAACACGAATTACCCGCTGCTGATTTACTTCTCTGTAAAGATGTCCTGCAGCATTTGACCAACGAAGATATTCAGTCAATTATAGCACAATTCAAGAAGTATAAATATTGCCTTATCACAAACGGGCTTTCACCGCTTGATCAGCTTAATCATCCCATTAAGCGTGGTGATTATCGTCCCATTGATCTTACCAAGCCCCCTTTTAGCCTTGAGGGCATAAAAATTTTAACGTATACCGTGTGGACGGGCAATTCTGGCATTAACTGTCAAACACTTTTGATGGTAAATAAGGATTATGCTCATGATGTGCGTATACATGGCTTACCTCGAGCAGATATATTCATAAATCTAGCTACCCGCTAAGCTTTTAAGCTGCTCAACAGTTGCTTGAATATTATTCCCATTCTTAATACGTAGAGGCGGGAAATCCTTAATACCGGAGACGCTCACGAGCTCCAGTCGAAGGTTTTCTGCTGCTTCTTGCGTTGACTGCCATGCCTCGATGAGCCTGTTTATCACCGACTCAATATCTTGCTCAGTTTTTGATTTTTTACGGGCTAAATATGCATCATACTTCACCAGAAGGTTTAGCTGGCTCTTGCTAAATTTGCCCGCCGCTTCCTTAAGAGAAGCCTGCAAATCCTGGATGTGCTTTTCTTTTGCTTCCGACAACTGAACATTACATGTTTCTTGGCAGATGGTGCCGCACAGCTGCTTCTGCGCATTTTCAGGTAATACGAGCTTAATATCAGTAAGATTTTTACCGTACTTACTCGCGAACTGGTCGGCCCGTCGCTTCTTGTCCCGCTTGTCCCGGTCGGAATACTCTGGTAACAAATTCCATGACCCCGCCAAAAACTGTTCCATCTGCTCGTGGGGATCATGAGCTGTCTGAGCATTAGACAGCATTATGCCATAATAATAGTGTGGGTCATTGGCAGCAGCTGGCCCGCCTGCAGAGAGTTTATGAGTCCCACAAAAAATGGAAAGGATGCAAAGTGCTTGCGTAATGTGCTTTTGGTAAAAATTAATCATGCAGCCTCCTTTTTGCGGGGATAGGGGTCAAGCATAAAAGGCAATTGGTCCAGTTTCCAGCTTTCTTCAGGCCCTGCCCAGCGATAGCGTAAATTGCCAAGCGCCTTCAGCGCCTCCACTATAAGTTTCGTATTTTGTCGGTAATTAAGGGAAGCATATGCCACAAGGCTAAATACAAGATACGTGTAAAGCGTGGAAACAATCTGTTTTTGACAATCAGATTTATCGAAATCACAGAATAATGTTTTCATTCTTTCGCTGAAAGGATCCTTGCTGCACAATGTTGGTTCAATGCTACCGCAAAAAAGCAATCGGAGCTTCTTTAAAATGGGCGGATAAACTTGCTTGAGATTGATATCAGAAGGCTCCTGAACATCGGCGAACCGAATCATGGCGTGAAGCGTAAGCTCGAGCCGGCGAGCAAGCAGATCAAGCATCGCCTGTCTATTAAATTGATTTAGGGATACCGTTTCTGTGCTACTCGGAAGACTGCCGTTGTCGCCTGTAATACCTATAAAGCGTGCCCACTGTCCTTGTGCTTTATTTTCAAGAGGGATCAAACCCTCACTCATCTTAGGCCCTAATTCTAATTGTATTGCAAGCAAGGGGACAAGTAAGAGCTCGAGCGGTGATGGCAGCGGTGCCGTTATGTTATACTTCCAAGTTCCGCTCTCGATTGGTGATTCCAAGTATTTTTCTAACTGATACTCAATAAGTGCCGGTGTTGTTTTCTGTTCTGGATGATGTACGCGTATTTTATCAAGCCCTTCTTTAAATCTATCGACGGCAATGTTGCCGCGACGTATTAAGATCTGCTCATAATTGTTTTTTTCATAAAGTGCTGCTATTTCATCCGCTATCTTGCCATCTTGCTCACTCGCATTCTTAATATTTTTTTGTATTGTTTTAATAGCTTCTGTCGCTCTCGCTAAGAGACCTCGGTCGGCATCAACAAGAAAATTGTAATTAACGTAGGCATCATAGAGAGCACTATAAATCCCAATACTCTTGGAAGATTTAACAGATGGTATAATCTGCTCAAGAATGGTACGCAGAATTTGCTTATATTTGCGCTTGTCGATAAGGGACCCAACTGACAATTCCAAAGCCCGTTTAGGATTGTTATTGTCAATGTACTTCTCTAAGGGAGGCAGCTCAATTTGGGGAGGCAGCTCAACTTCCTCAGGAACACTGCCAAACTTTTTTTCAAATTGTTTTTTAAGCTTTTGCTTCAGCTGTTTTTCATGTTCGGTATCGGTTGGCAGCCGGTGATATATTTCGACCAGAAGATCCCTAAAGGGGATATTATCTTTGGTCGTATCCACAAATATGCGGTGATATAAGGTATAGAGGTCTTCATCACCCTCTACCCCATGCACCAAGCTGAAGCCCAGTACAAGCATACCAGTAAGAACTAAATTTCTTATTATCTTCATCGTACCCCTCGGTTTAATTTTTTAGCTACCGAATTCGTCAGCTGCTTCTTGTTTTTAAGATAGCAAATATGAATGCTTATTTGTCAATAAAAATTAAACAAAATAGAATTAACGATTTAGAAAAACAAAAGAGAGAATATGCTCACCATACAGAACAACAAGCTCAATCTTAAAACTGAACAGAACATTTGCCCCAGCTTGCCCATTCGCTCAAGCCTCGGGTAGCAGGAACTTCATACGAGGCGCCAAGGCCGATGAGAATGGGGTAATCACCATCACTCACATAGTAGCCGAGCGCCGCATAAGCAGTGTAGGATAAAAACGCTGGGCTTGCTGGCGAAAAGCTATCAATGTTACGCCCGGCAAGCGGGGTATAACCCCTAAAAGGTGGCTCATCTTCGACAAACGGAATAGCAGATTTCTTAAAATCCTCACTCATGGTACGGGCGCGATTTGTTTGTCCGCGGCCGGCAACATCTTTAACATCGGCGAGCCTTTCCCAACGAATTTCCACCTTTTCAGCTTGGCGAGCATAAAAATACGAGCCAACTTCTACTTCAAGCCTTTTGTAGTTATACAGAAAGGCGCTTAAAAATGATAAAGAAAGGCCAGGGAAGACCTTAACCTGCTTGGTAAAAATATTAATGCCCGAAGTGCCGGAGTTAGGGTCCTGGGTATCAAAAGCCTGCTGCGCCTGCTCTGGATTTTTGTAACTCTCAATATAGCGGCTAAACTCTTTATCTTTTAAATCAAATGAACGGAGCTGATGGTTGCTAAAGAGATACCGTGTTTGAAAATCAACGGCGAGCGAAAGGATGTGCTCGCCACGACACCATGCCGAAAGGCCGATATGCGAGCCATAGAGAACTCCGTAATGCTGATTGTTGCCAACCATAGGCTCAAATACAAATTGAGCGTTTGGCTTATTGCCCGTAGGAAAAACAAAGCCGGCGTAGCCATAAAGCCGAATCTTTTCATCAGCACGTGCCTGATAGCCTGCCTTAACTTCCAGATCGGCAAAGCCATCTTTAGATAACTTGAGCCGCTTATCACTTTTGCCAAACCTCCAGGTGCTTTGCTTAAATGCCGCGGTCATACAGCCGACCCTTGGACTATTATCAAGCCCAAGCTCACGCACCGGGCCATCACCGTTATCAATGATTTTTTCCGTAAAGTTGAATGTCTGCTCTACATGAACAAAGGGGCCTCCCACTTCAACCCACCACCGCTCAGTTAGCTGTTGCCGGTAGGCTAAGCCAACGCCGGCAAACTGGTGCGACGCCTTAAAGTGCAATCGGCTCTTGAATGTACCTTCTTTGGTTTTTATGTTAAAATGACTGGCAGCAAGGTCCCTCATGTCGCTGCCCGGCGCAAGATCCTCGGCAACAAGAAGCGCCGACTTGCCCGAAGGCAAGAAAAACTCAGCAATACTTTCAGGACTGAGCGAGTGGCCGCCGAAAGGAACAACCTGCATAAAAGACAGATTGCCATTAACAGGCATACGAATAAACGATTCGCGCATAGGCGAGCCTGATTGAAAGGGCGGCGGCACCGTAAGAAAAGTTTGGCTCCGTTGTTGTGCTTGAGCAACAGCGCAAAAAAACCCTAAAATAAGCATCTTGTAAGTGCCCATATAACCCCCCCTCTTGCTTCTTTCTTTTTAGCACGCTCGGCAAAAAATATACAAGAAAATCTCAAAGGAACGCATGATTACTCGTGTTAAAGGTACTCAAGACATTCTTAACCTGCAACTAAGAAATTTTTTACTGAATAAAATTCGCGAACATCTTCAAAAATACAATTTTGCCGAGATCTTAACGCCGATACTTGAAAGAACTGAGCTTTTTCTTAGAACGGTAGGCGAGCAAACGGATATTGTAAGCAAGGAGATATATTTTGTGAGCTCGAAGGAGCATCATGAAGAAGATATTTGCCTGCGGCCCGAGCTGACAGCTCCGGTAATGCGGGCTTTTTTAAATGGTAGCGTTCACCTAACACCTTGGAAGGTATTTACGTACGGGCCACTTTTTCGACATGAGCGCCCGCAAAAGGGCCGCTTCCGCGAATTTTACCAGGTGAGCGCCGAGGTTATTGGCGCGTCGTCGCCGGCTGGTGATGCTTACTTTATCGCTATGCTTGATCGGTTATTTAGCCAAGAGCTTAAGCTTGATTCGTACGCGCTTATCATTAACTTCGTGGGTTGTCCTGAAGACCGCGTGCGCTATAAAGAAGTATTACGAACCTTTTTGGCAGAGCACGCTTCTGCCTTATGCCAGTTATGTATGGTCAGGCAAGAACGGAACATATTGCGTATTCTTGATTGTAAAATTCCGGCCTGCCAAGCACTTTATAAATCAGCACCCGTTATCACGGATAGCCTTTGTAGCGCCTGTGCCCATGAATGGCAGCTTATTGGCAGACTTTTAACGGAACTTTCGATTGTGTATACCCATGTTCCCCAGCTCGTGAGAGGGCTTGATTATTACAACAAAGTTGTCTTTGAGTTTATCGCCCATCAAGCGCTTGGTGCGCAAAGTGCCTTTTGCGCTGGCGGCCGTTACGACATGGTTGCTCGTCAGTTGGGAAGTTCCCAAGATTATTCGGCAATCGGCGCGGGATTGGGTATCGAGCGCTTGGTATTGTTGCTTGAAGCTCACCAAGAGCAGCTACCGCTGCTCGCCTTGCCTGCTCTGCACATCATAATTCCCTTGGCAGAAGAACAGCAAGCTCTTGCGCTCCATCTAGCTGATGAGTTACATGCCCATAATTTGCGCATTGACGTTTTCCTTGAGACAGGCTCGCTTAAGAGCATGATGCGTAAGGCTGATGCTCGCCAGGCAGCAACCTGCCTCCTGATTGGCTCCGATGAGCAACAAAATCACACCGTAACGGTAAAAAATATGAAAACGGGTGAAGAAAGTCGCGTTCAGCAGACACAGGTAGCGGAAATGCTTGCCAAAATTTCTTAATGTGTCAAAATACCATTACTTCATATGTCAATGTTAAGCAGCAATGAAATGCTTCATATTACGTGCATGCTTCTCGACAATGAGCCTGGGATATCGATACCATAATGCTCTCCTTTGTTTTTTTGGCAGCATCAACAAATGACACATCTGCGCCAAAGGCTACCAATAACCGCTGCAATGTCCCTAAATATTCCCTTCAGTTTATACGCGCTGATTCAGAAAATGGTCTTTTCTTAAGAATATAGCCGCCTTGTAAGTCTCTATTTATGTGATAATGTATTAAAGCAATTGATTGTTTTTCTTCTAAGTTTTAGCATGAAAAATATGCCCATACAAGGTGATACTACAAAGCAAAGAAGAATTTCAAAATATTATAGGAGAGTAAAATATGACCTAATTACTATCCAATTTTACGGTAACAGTCTATTTATAAATAACAAATGGAGCTTTTATGAAAATTGCTATTTTACTCAGTCTAACATTATATCTTACGGTAAGCTTAGATTCTAACAGCTTAGATTCTAACAGCACCTGCTTATTACCAGGTAACTCCTATGCTTTGCCTGCTCATTCTACAGCTCCTTTTTTAGCAGTATTCTCACCATCAGAAAATTATGTGGCTACTGCTAATGACTCTTCAAATAATGTAACAATATTTCAAGTAGGAGCAGGCGGGGTATTAAGTCAAGGCACATCATATGTTTTACCTTATAATCCTTCAGAACCTAAATCACTAGCATTTTCGCCATCAGGTACATATCTGGCTACCGCTAATTATTACCAAGTCAATGTTACCATATTTCAGGTAGGATCAGGAGGCGTATTAAGCGGAAGCGCTTCATATGCTTTACCTAATGGTTCTGGGAATCCTCTCTCAATAGCATTTTCACCATCAGGTTCTTATCTTGTTACTACTAATCCCGCCTCGAATGATCTAACCGTATTTCAGGTAGAAGCCGGAGGCGTATTGAGTGAAGGCACTAATTATGCTTTGCCTGCCAGTTCTACCTATCCTGCCTCAATAGCATTTTCACCTAATGGTTCTTATGTAGCTACCGCTAACAGTAGTTCAAATGATGTAACAGTATTTACAGTAGGAACAGGAGGAGCCTTAAGTGGAGGAACCTCCTATGCTTTACCTTATAATTCTACCGGGCCTCAATCAATAGCTTTTTCACCAGATGGTTCTTATCTTGCTACTGCTAACAGTACTTCAAATGGTAATACTGGTAATGTAACAGTATTTCAAGTAGGATCAGGAGGGGTCTTAAGTAATGCAACATCATACCCTTTACCTAATTCTATAAAGCCCCAGTCAGTAGCATTCGCGCCATCAGGCAATTATTTAGCAACTGCTAATAATGGTTATACTAATGGTGATGTAACACTATTTCAGGTAGAAGCAGGGGGAGTATTAAGCGGAGGCATAACCTATGCTTTGCCTGCTGATTCTTCAGCTCCTTTTTCAGTGACTTTCTCACCATCAGGTAATTATGTAGCCACTGCTAATGAAATATCAAATAATGTCACTGTATTTGTAGTGGCCACTTCTGGCTGCTCAAGCACAAGTACCAGTACAAGCAGTACAACAGGTACAAGCAGCGCAACCACAGGCACAGGTACAGGAACAACCAATGCTGCAAGCTCTCTCAAGCATAGCTCTCTTATGGCAACACTTGCGCCCTTGGTATGTTTAGTACAGCATAATAAAGACGGTCAATGACCAAAGACTAAAGTCAAGCACTTGCAGGTCGGGCCTGTTTAAGAGCTAATTGGCGGCACAGCTCATCAGGCAGGTATACATATCCTATTAGATATGTATACCTGCCTGATATTAGTAGCAGCATTAGTATCTGCATGAGCACTATAACCACATGAAGTACATACGCAAAACACCATTTATTCCTGCGGAGCGTGCCAATCACCCAGTTTCTTTAGTATAAATGCTTCTTTGGCGCGCATACGCCGATAGTCAGCATCTTCTATATGATCGTACCCCAAAAGATGGCAGATACCGTGTACGAGAAGCACCGTGAGTCGTTGCTCAAATGTCACCTGGTAGCGTTGTGCTTCTTGCCATACGTATGGGGCAGATATGATGAGGTCGCCAAGGTTCTTGTCTTCTTCCGTTAAGGGGCGGATTCGCTCGCCAGCCTTGAGCTCTGGGTGGTAAGCAAATGAAAGAATATCAGTTGGTTTATCCTTGTTCCTATAGAGCTTGTTATAGCGGCGAATTGTTCTATCATTCGTGACCCAGATACCGAGGTCAAAATCTGCATAGTTCAAAATAGCAAGAATTTTTGCTGCCTGCTTTTTGAGATAATTGCTATCAAGAGGAATCGTTCGTTGGGTATTGCGAATTGTAATCATGAAGCTTGCTTTTTAAATAGCGGAATCATGAAAAGTATACAAGATGGCGCGGAGTTTTGCTAATACGCTGTTGATCTTAGATAGGGCGATATGCTATGTTTTCGTATGCAACATTTAACACTTAAGGAGTTATGGTGAGCGGCGCAATGATGATACTCATCGGTTTTATAGCGGGCTCCGGAGTTTCGGGCGGCATTTTATATGGGGTTACCCGATTAATGGGCTACGAAATACAAAATGTTGCTCTCGTGCGACCTTATGCGCTCATTCTCGCAGGACTTGTTACCATTTATGTTTCACTCCAGCACCTTATAGGTGGCACCCTAACGCTCAAAGGCACGACCCTGGACTTTGGCATATTAGGCTGCCTCGTAAGTCTCGCATGGTTTATTTGTGCGCTTTTTGCCAAGCAGATCGTGCGGCGTACATCATAAGGAATTGCCATGAAGTTTTTGCTCTTGGCAGCCGCGCAATTGCTCATAATTTCCCCAACGTTTTGCCACCTATTCTCTTTATGATCAATAGATTCGTCATCCAATGAAATCTGGAGAAAAAATAGTTGTTCTTCTTAAAACCGATATTCAAAAGCGGCATTAACAAAATACCCGGCATCATTACCTATAATAGGCACCTTGGTAACCTTAGCTCCTTCATTTGGCATAGCTTCCGACTTCAAGAAGTCTCTTTCTTTTTTGCTAATACCTTTTGCCCCTTTGAGGTCATCAAAAAAGGTCCCCGGCAAAAACACCGCACCGTTAAAGATAAACGTTAAATCTTTAAGAATCTCAGCTTCAATAATAAGGTTTAACTCGATACCAAGAAAATTGCGCACCTTTCGGTGATAGTTGGTAAAAGGCTCAACGAGATCTTTTTCGCCAACAATTTTACCATCTGGCTCCCGGAAAAGACGCGGCGCATGATCAACCCAGAATGCGAGCATATTAGTTTGGATGGTGTAGTTTGTAGAGAACAATGTTGGTTTAATTTCAAAAGCTGTTCCTGCCAGTATCAGGTTAGTAAACCTGGTGACCTGGGTCGGCTTGCTATCAACCAAATCTAAAGCAGGAATTGACAATAGGCGCGGAATCTTGCCTTGCCCTGACATGACAAAGATACTTCTAACGCGCTTTCCCGAGTAAATTTCTTGCTCTCCAACAAAACCATGGAATGTCGTATTTTTACTGCTGTCACCATGATTATGGAGATCTTTATTGGGATCATCACCACCCGTTGCAATACCGGCAGTAGCGGCAATTTTAATCGCGTACGGCAGCTTATAGGCCATGTCGCACACAAACATAGCACCACGCAAATCGTTATCATAAGGATTGTTAAACCGATTCAAACTGTTGAACAGTTTTTCACACTTTTCAACATCTTTCTTGCAGGGGATCCTTTTGCCATTATGTACTGCATTGCGTTTGCCTGCCAGAACGATAGCCCTGTGAGCTGGTGTTGCGAGTGCTTCTTTAATCTTTTTACCAACCTCGGGCTTTTCGGTTGAGACATCACTGTAAACTTCTACCACTTGGCCATCACGAACGTCGTTTTTGATAACATTCTTGTCCCAGCCATACACGTGCTGTCGCCCGATATTAAAGGCTGTATCAAAACCACCCTCAAGGTTGCCATATTCAAATTCTGCCGCTAACCCGAATGTTCCCAGTTGCTGGCGTGCATCGCCAACAAAGTCTATTTTTTGCTCACCATCAACGCTATAAAGAGCATATGGCTCAATATATATTCTCTTGCCAGCGACATCAATTGGCTTCCACATTAAGCGTCCGGCCAAAATCCAATCGAATATGCCAAAGCCGCGCTGTGGTTTATGCAGGCGCTCGAAGCGCTGGCTATTTATTTCCTGATTGACCTCATCAAAGGTTGGTGCTGAGTTATCAGCAATTTCAAAATAAAGGTCATAAGCCAACGCACTCGGCGCTATGAGTTCACCCGAGAGCTTAAATCCCGGCGCAAACTGGTCTATAGCATTAGCACCAAAATACCCGAGAAAGTCATTATCTGTTGCGAAGGCATCGCCAAGTGCTATACCACGCCCAAGAGCAAAGGAAAACAACCCAGCCGTGAATGTATGCCGATGGGGTGTCTCCAGGCCAAAGACATCGTTAAGTGTTGCCTCAAACCATAATTCCCGCGCCCAGAATAAATTGCGAGTCACCGCATGCGTGTGGTCACCAATAATCGCATTCCCACTTTTGATGCTCGAAGATGACGTTGGCAGATTAGATGTTTCATTCCCCCATATGCTACGATTACGCATACCTAAGCGGAACTTAATAACATCGTAGCCTTTAGATTTATTACCATAGGTATATAAAAACCAAACATCATAGGTATGCCGCCCAGGAAACGCTATCTTATCAAGCTGAGGGTCTCTCTCATTATTTTTGTCATTCAAATAGCGCAAGTTAACGCCATAAAGGCTTTCAATTCTGAGGCGATTGGTTATCTCAAACATGTTATCGCCAAGGCCTATTTTAAAAAATTGCTTGCCCTTTTTAAGCGTTTCGGTAATAGCATCGTCTTTGCCACCCTCATAGGATGGAATAGCCGGCGTATCACTATGCTCCGGCAACTGCTCAAGTTTGCTCGCGTCATCATCAAAAATATCTTTCGCGATGTTGGTCCCGCTTGCACGCGCATCTTTGGAAACGGGTCCCAATAGAGCAACGTTCGGCTCTTCAATGTTAACGTTTTCAGGATAACGATCCACCGTAGGCTCAGCGATTATTTCAACTTGCTGGTTTGGCCTACTTATAATTTTTTGATGATTCGTTGCTCGTACCTCGGCTCCCTTACTATCAGGTGCCAAAAGTTCAGCAATTTCTGCATAATAGGGTTCATTCGGTTGGGCTACTTGGGCAAAGAGACTATTGCTCAAGGTTAACGTCGACATTACAATAATACAATTACGCAGAGACATAGAAGGACCTCAATAATCTTTAATGGCGAAGCAAAAAAAGAAGTTAGTACGATGTACAAGAAACAGATTACAATTTACTAATTTTACATACTTTGTCAATTCACCATACTAAAAAAGGAGACCCATGAACCTTGCCAACCAACCTTTAGGCGCCCATCTTTCGATCAGCAAGGGCTTTGATAAAATGATTGCTGATGGCGAGTCAATTGGTTGCACCGCTCTACAAATGTTTTTGCACAGTAATCGACAATGGGCCATGAAAGATCTTACCCAACAAAGTATAGATTTATTTAAAAAATCGGCCAAAACCTCGAGCATTCAGGACTTTGTCGTTCACGCAAGCTATCTGGTAAATCTTGGCTCAGAAAATAGAGAGCTCCGCATAAAGTCTCTTGCAATGCTTATCAAAGAGCTTGAGCAATGCGAGCAGCTTGGCATTCCTTATCTCGTACTTCACCCCGGTTCTTATGGCAGGGGAACTATTGAAGAATGCTTAAGCCTCATAAGCCAAGGTGTTGATCAAGCATTGGGCGAGAGCAAAGGAGCTACGGTGCTTCTTCTTGAAAATACGGCAGGTCAAGGCACCTCCGTTGGTTACGAACTCAAACAATTACGGACAATACACCAGCAGGCAAAACACAAAAAAAAGCTCGGCTTCTGCGTCGATACGTGCCACTTGTTTGCGGCCGGTTATGACTTCACCACACCAACCACGTATGATACTTTTTGGAAAGAATTTGACGACCTGCTCGGCCTTAAAAATCTCCATGTTTTTCATCTTAATGGCGCCAAGCGCGGTCTCGGCTCTCATGTCGATCGACATGAGCAAATAGGCAAAGGCACCATAGGCCTTGAAGGATTTAGGCTCATCGTTAATGATCGGCGATTTGCTACCATACCTAAGATTCTCGAGACACCTTACGAAAATTACGCCAAAGATGCTCTAAGACTTTACCAACAAAATCTGGATCTGCTTAGAAGCCTGATCAAATAATCTTGAATGCAAAGTCAGTGGCTAACGTGCGTTAGCCACTGCTCTGAATGCAGTACTTGAGACTTGATTTTATTTAAGCTCAGCGATCTATGCTCTATTTTATCACCAATCACCAAGCATAAGCACTGCAGGGACAAAGAGAAAGGGGGAATGGTTCTTTTTATAATTTCTTAATATTGGGCGACTTTCTAGGAGGGCACGGACTGGATGTGTCCCCCCTAGAAAGTCGCTGTGTACGCAGCGCCTTTAAAACCAATACCATCTATGTGCTCAAGGAGTTTACATAGATACTTTATGAGATATCAATGATGAGGCGTATTTAGTGTCCCCCAAGCAAGCATAAAAAACAACAAAACTTTTCGAACTAGTCGCGCAACAACAAAATCACGTCGTGTTTAAGGGCATTTTTCAAAAAACCGGTTGTTTTGACCATCGAAATTTGCAATTCGCAACATATTCTTATCTGGCACTTATTTTACAAAAAAAAGAATAAAATACCAAAAAATAACAAACAACGATAATAACAACACAAGGGGAAAGAGCTCTAGGACGCCGGATAGGTAGCATAGAATGAGACCACAAAGCAACACATTGCACAACACGGTATAAATTAAGATATTCGTGGGAGACCAACCCTTTTTTCGTAAAAAATGGGAAAAATGGTGGGGGCTTCCTTGATAAAAGGGTATGCCCATGAGCGTCCGAATAATAATTAACGTGCCGACCTCGAGCAAAGGGATAAACAAGATAACAAGGGGAGCGATATAACCGTGCCATGAGAATGTCCCCCAGGGAATCATAAAGGGCACCGCACCGAGAATGCCTCCCACAAAAAGTGAGCCGGCATCTCCCAGGTAAATGCGCGCCGGCGGTCGATTGAACCATAAAAAGCCAAGCAATGCGCCTATTAACGCACCAAGAAAAAGCGACGCTGGCCAGGCTTGCGTCACAAGCGAAAGGGCAAAAAAAGCAATCGCTGCGGTCAAAGCAATAGTGGCGGCAAGTCCATCCATAACATCGACAAGATTGAAGGCGTTGATCATTACAAGCATCCAAAAGCCGGACACGATGACCCAGAACAAATACTCCAATGGTTGACTATGTAATAAGAACGTCTCTTTAAAATGGAGACCACCCTTGACCATAAAGGTAGTCGCGATCAACTGCCCGACAATCTTTTGATATGGCTTTAGCGAAATCGAGTCATCAACAAGACCAATGAGCAAAAGGAACGTCGCCCCCAAGACAAAAAAATTGCTCGTATGATAAAGGGGAAAGACGAGCATAAGCGCGACAAGCATGCCCAGATACACGACGAGGCCCCCAAGGTAAGGGGTAGGTTGTCGATGATTTTTTAGGCTCGTGGTGGGAAAATCGAGAAAATTGAGCTTATGGGCAAGCGCAATGCAAATGGGCCCAAAATAAAGTGCCGACAAAAAAGAGGCCAGCATAGTTACGCCCAATTGGGTATACCAAGCAAGCCACACTGTTGCCTCCCATTAAGTTTCGGCAGGAACTTCTTGGAAGCACTCAACGCGGTCGTCAGGCAGCCATGCATTAAAATCATCTACCATAAAAGCGCATTCCATGCCACTGGTTGCTTCTTTGATCGATTTTTTTTCTCGCTGGAGGCTTTTAATAACCCCTTCACCGACTTTATGCTTGCCACGCCATACGATAACCTTGCCATCCTTAACAAGCTTGCCGGTACGTACCTGCGCTCCAGCAATAACACCAAGCCCCTTAATGTCAAAGACTTTGAGCACTACCGCTTCTCCCGTCTTTTTCGTTATTTTTTTAATGGGGCGGCCTTCTTGCGTCGCTGCCTCAAGATTTTCAAGAAGCTTATAAATTATATCGAACTGCTTAATAGCAACGCTCAGCTTCATGCTTAATGCAATCGCTGCCGCATCAGCCCGCGTATGAAGCGTATAAATATTTGCCTGCGTATCGCTCGCAAGCTGAACATCGCTCTCAGAGACCTGGCCAATGGCGCAGTATAATACATGGAGCTTTTTAAAAGCTTTTTCATTGATCTTGTGTACTGCATCAAGCACCACTTCACGCGAGGAATCGTTATCCACTTTGATAACAAGATTAAGGCCTTGCTCTTGGGCAGTGGAACGAACGCTTGGTAATTTTGATACCCCCACTTGGCGCTGCTTCTTTACCATTGAGGCCGAAACAACCTCAAAAGTGTCCCCCGCTTGGGGTAAAGTATCGAAGCCAGCCACTTGTATGGGCTGCGAAGGATACGCCTCAATTACTCGCTTGCCCCATGAATCTATAAGAGAGCTTACCTTGCCGCTGATCCGGCCACCAGCAATAAAATTGTCGCCTACACGCAGAATGCCATTCTGTACAATGATCGTTGCCACCGGCCCTCTTCCTTTTTCTTGTTTTGCTTCCAGAATATACCCTTGGGCTGGCACATCGAGCATGGCGACGAGCTCCAAAAGCTTCGATTGCAAAACGAGAATATCAAGAAGGTCATCGACCCCCGTACCAAACTTAGCCGAAATCGGGACAAAGATCGTCTGGCCCCCCCATTCTTCCGATACGAGTCCGTACTGCGTCAACGCACGCTTTACATTCTCAATCTGCTGAGGGCCAACCTTGTCGATTTTATTAATCGCCACAATGAGTGGAATTTTTGCGGCCTGTGCCTGCTTGACTGCTTCAATCGTTTGCGGCATAACACCATCGTCAGCTGCCACTACAAGGACCGCTATATCAGCAAGCTTCGTTCCGCGCTCGCGCATCTTGGTAAAAGCTTCATGTCCTGGCGTATCAAGAAAAACAAGATTTCCTTGCTTGGTGTGGGCTTCATAGGCACCAAGGTGCTGCGTAATACC
This sequence comes from uncultured bacterium, assembly GCA_963722385.1. Taxonomy (GTDB): domain Bacteria; phylum Babelota; class Babeliae; order Babelales; family Babelaceae; genus CAVRKK01. Next base: position 599,231 of record CAVRKK010000002.1, on the reverse strand, counting down.
CCCTTTTTCTTTGGCTGCTACCCGCGTCTTACGAATAAAATCCAAGAGGGTTGTTTTGCCATGGTCAACGTGCCCTATAACAACCACGATCGGCAGTCGCTCTTGCACTTGGTGGCCTTTAAGCTCAGCAACCGGCCTGGTCTCGCGGCGAGCCTGTTGGGCTTGCTCAGCTATTTTAAGCCCATAAAAACGGGTAAGTTGTGCCACGACTTTTTCATTAACCACTTGATTTTTAACCGCGACCATGCCCTGGCGCAAAAGTGTCAAAATCACGTCGCTTACCGGCTTTTTTGCCAATGTCGCAAATTGGGCGATCGTCATAGGCTCAAGAGGAATGACCTCGCTTGTTGGCGAAGGAGCAGCAGGCTTTTCGGGGACCATTTTTTGTGGCGCCGGCGTCACGGGCGCTGGCGGAGGAATGTTCGGCTTGGGCTCAGGCGCAACTTCTGCTGCTTGCGTCGACTTTACAAACTTTTTGGCAAGCAGTTCCATTGCGTCATCCGGTATCACTGCCATATGGCTATGAACGTCAACATTATGCTGCTGCAGAAAATGGAGCACCTCTTTGGTAGGGATTTCGTGATTTCGCGCGAATTCGTAAATTCTCATAGGCCCCTTTATAATTCATCGCCTTTTTCGGCTTCTTCATCTAATGATAGCGCCAGGCTTTCGGCAGGCTCACTTTTTGCCAGATGGATAGTTGAACCAACAAGCTCACTCGCCAAATCAATATTTTGGCCGCCTTTGCCAATAGCAAGCGAGCGCTGATCTTCATCAAGCCAAACCTGAACGTTTTGCGGGTCCACAATTTCAACGCGATTGATCACTGCTGGCTTAAGTGCATCACGAACCAAATCTTCCAGTGAATGGGAGAATTTAATAACGTCGATCTTTTCATTTTTTAACTCACGCAAGATGGGCTTAATACGAGCACCACCAACGCCAATACAGGTGCCAACGGGATCGATATTTTTATCGTTAGAAGCAACAATAATTTTGGACTTATATCCTGGTATGCGTACAATTTTTTTGACCTCTACTATTTTTTCAAATACTTCGGGAATTTCCAGCTCAAACAGCCGGACCACAAACAAAGGAGAGCGGCGATCGAGAATAAGCTGGTTTTCATTACGTGGCTCGGGCAAGACTTCCTTGAGCAAAGCCTTAATCGTATGACCAACAGGGCATTCCTCACCAGGTATCATGAGCGATTTTGGCAAGAAAGCAAGCGCTTCATTCAGTTTGACCGTTACGCCAGCATGCTCAGCTTTATGGACAACGCCTGTCACAATGGTATTGACCTTATCTTTAAACTGATTATAGATTGCCGACGCCTCGACCTCACGAATGCGTTGCTGTATATATTGCTTGGCGCGCAAAATCTCTATTCTCCCTATAGGTTCTTGAAAAGGGAGCTCAACTACATCGCCCAGTTGAGCATCTTCACGAATAGAGCGAGCTTTTCTTAGGGAAATCTCCACTATATCATCTTTAACGCTTGCCGCCACGGTTTTTTTTGCAAGAATTGATAGATCATCGCTTTTACGATTATACGTTACCGACAGTTGGGCTGTAGGGTATTTTTTAAGATAAGCACTCACAATCCCTTCCGATACAATATCGGTGATAAGGGCTCGATCAAGGCCTTTTTCTTCTACAAGCTCTTCAATAACCTGTGATAACTTCACCGCTTCCCTTACGTTTTATATGCAGATAATCTCATCGAAAGCAACAGTTAGAGAATAGCACAAATTAGCTAAAAGTAAAACCCGCCCTCCTCCATTATTCGCTCAAGCGTCCCCTTTTCAGTTTGGGTAATACCACTACTACTCTTCTTAGTATATTAAGAATATATATATTATATAGTAGTAGGCAAGCGGCTTGTGGTGGATAACTTGCCAAAAAACGTAAAAAAATGTGCTTAGATAAAGCCTTTTTTTATATCCAAGGGTGGTGGATAAGTGGTGGATAAGTGGTGGATAACTTTTTTGGGGTGGTTTATTATGTCCTTCCCATCGTTGAATTAAATGTTCGGTGCTTCCGGTTTGTTGATTAATAGGTGCTTTTTAAGTCGTAAAGAAATTTTGAAACAAGAACTTATCCACCACTTATCCACCACTTATCCACCACTTATCCACCACCCTTCTCTTACTCTTTGTTTCTACCAGAAATATTTAATAGGTGTCTGGCATTATTTGTGTTATTTTTTCTCGTTTTGGGCTAGTCTGATAACATTGGCCAGGTCTTGCATAAATTCTTTCTCGGCGCTAGGATTTCGTAACACGTAAGCCGGATGAAATGTCGGGATAAGTGGTATGCCCTGATATGACAGGAGTTTCCCCCGGATTTTTGTTATCGAAAATGGTTCGTGAATTAATGCTTCAAGTGCTGAGGCGCCTAGGGTGCAAATAATTGCTGGGCGAACGATTTTGAGCTCGTTTAACAAAATAGTTTTGTAAAAGGCTATCTCGTTGGGTAATGGCTTCCTGTTGTCTGGTGGTCGACATTTGACGGCGTTGGTGATAAAAACATCTTCACGGTTGATGTTGAGCCGATGAAGGCATGCGTTCAAAAGCTTGCCCGAACGGCCAATAAAAGGACGGCCTTGCTCGTCTTCTTCTTTGCCAGGCGCTTCGCCAATCAACATGATTCGTGCATTGGGATTACCTTCTCCAAAAACCATTTTGGTGCACCCCTGCGTATTGACAGGACAATGGCCAAGGTCCTGATAGGGCTTATACACTTGAGTCAAGAGCACCTTTTTAAATGTTGCTGCATCCATAGTTTAGTTCCTTATGATGGTTGCTCGGCCCTATAACCTTGGCGTGTTTTGAGCAGCTCAAGCTCATTAAGCCAGGCTAGGGCACATGTCAGGCCAAAGCTTAATTGAAATCCCAAAAAAAAGAGATGAAATGGGTTATATAAAAGTACAAAAAAGCAAACAAGGGGTATGGTTTGCAGGGGATGCAAAGGTATATTGGCAAGCAGGCAGCCCTGAGCAAACATGTAAGAAAGGAGTGCGCGGGTAAAAGAAATGCTTGGCCACGATAAAAGGTTAAACAAGGCGAGTAGCAGAAAGAGTATTATCTGCTTATAGAGGCTGCTGAGCGGAATGAGGCCGAGCAAAATTCGCCACATAAGCAAGGTCATGGCAACGTGCATGCCAGAACGCGCGAGGTAATGAGTAATGCCCCAGTAGGTAAAATGTGCCCTAACCATCTCAGTATCAGGTAAATAGGTCGCTGGAGCACCAAGAAAAAGCGATGCCAACAGCGCGTAAGCCCGGGGTGATAAAGTGCGTTGCAAATTCACTGCTACGGATGAGCGATAATTTTTCCAATAGGCGCTCCACGAAGCCTTCAGGCTTTGCTTGATGGGCAGAATTGTATAGTTGGTATGGCGGACATAAAACTGAGCGAGCAGCCCCTCTTTGATGGCGTATAAGGTTGTACGAAGGTCGCTTGGTGCTTGTCGGTAAAAAACATTTCGATACAGCAATGTATCGCCGCGTTGTACGGGCAGCGGGTGGGTAACATAGATGGTTGCTTGATAGTGGGGTATTTTAAGGCGCTGATCTTGATATGACAGCTCGGCTAACTCAAGGGTTAGCATCTGCTTAAAAACACCTCGATTGACGTTTTGCAGATCGCTTACGCAACCCGTTATGTCGACGTACCGGTCACTGAGGTGATGCTGCAACTCGAAATAGGTGCTCATGGTGCGGTGAGTTCTTAGATTTCCAGCAAGAAAGCTTAAACAACAGCAGGCAAGAATCCATAACCAGCGTGTAAACTGCCTCTCGTTAAGTATAAGGGAGCTTGCGATCGCGCACATGGCAAGGCTCAACCAACCAGTAATCAATGATGTGCCATAAGCCTGGCAGCCAATCCCCGCTATGAGCGCGACGGTAATAGGAATAAGTGGTGGGAGCGCTATCGTGATAAAAATTGGTAAAAAAGAATCGAGCAACATGAGAGCGAGCTTATTCCAGATGTATGGTTTTTTGTGGCTCAGTGCTTATGCCGAGAGCGGCCAAGATACTGTCGGTATGGGTTGTAACGTCAATATTGTCAAAAATTTTAATGATGTGGCCCGACGAATCGATAAGAAATGTTTTACGCTCGGGATAAAGATTATTGAGCGCGCTAAGGTAGGCACCATATTTTTTTGCTACCTTTTTTTCTTCATCGCTGAGCAAAATAAAAGGCAATTTATTTTTGGCTTTAAATTGTTGGTGCGATGCGCTTGTTTCGTAATTGATGCCAATGACCACGATATTAGTTTCTTGAAATATCGGATAGGTATCCCGTAATGAGCATGCTTGGATCGTACAGCCTGGCGTATTGTCTTTTGGATAAAAGTAAAGAACGACCGTCGAACCCTTGAATTCACTTAATGATCGCCTTTTGCCGTTATCATCAAACAGCGTAAAATTAGGTGCTTTGTCACCAACCTTAAGGGCGACCTCCCTTTTAGGAGCGTACAGAAAAAAAATAAGGGCGATTAAACCAATAATTACCAATAGCACGAACCAGCTCATTATGTCTCCCCTTACCCCTATCACCCATAAAAATCATTTTTCAGCGTTCTCTTTTCCCATGAATACATGAATTGCTTAGCATATACAAACGCTGATGCGATCGTTAAAATCAAAGTACTTATGAGCAAAAAAGTTTCAACGCCATTCCAGACTGGAGCTTTCAAACCTTGCTCTTGGGCTGGGTTAAGAATAACGAAGGTTACGAATATCATTTGGGTCACGGTTTTTAATTTGCCAATAGACGAAACGGGTAATGAAAAATCGTAATGGAGTGCAATCTCCCGAAGACTTGTAACTAAAAATTCTCTCCCGACAATAATAATTGTCCAAAAGAAAAAGAGCTTATGAGTGGCAACGAGCGCAATTAAGGTCGAATAGACGAGGAATTTATCTGCTATGGGATCAAGCAGGCGCCCTAAGGCGGTTTCTTGACCGTAATGGCGTGCCAGGTAGCCATCAAAAAAGTCGGTAAGGCTAAAAAAGACAAAAATAAGTGCAAGCATACCGTTTAAGTGCACAAGGTTGAGCGGTAAGCCCCATATCAGCAGAAGCGGCATGATGAGTGGCGAAAGAATAAGGCGGGATAATGTTAAAATAGTGGGAAAGTTAAGAGTAAGCGACTGCATTATAAAAACCTATCTGCCAAAAAGCCTCTATTGCTAAGTATACAGAGAAAATAGGCGAAATATAGAGGGGCCTCGGCAGAGCCGGCTCCCTTGAATTGATGGACAATGAACCTTTACAATTCTTGTCCCACAGGTGCCACATCCGGTGAGTAATTAACGCTACCTCTACCACGATGGCGAGTAAAGTACTTCCAGGCAAAGTAAGCGGCTATACCAACTACAACAGCGCCTGTCACAGCACCACCAATAATAGTGCCTACAATGATGCCAATATAGATCTTCAGCTGTAGCAACTAAATCAAGAGAAGAGCATGGCCATGAAGTAAAGAGAGCATAAAAGAACAGGATCACATGAAAAAATACTGCCATATGTTATATTTGCTCGAAAGTGCGTGTTACTTTTTCTATGCGCCTCCATGATATGACATTTCCAAACTTGCGTAAATGATCGCTGTCTCCGGCATATATTAGGAAGCCCTGCTCAGGTGCTTGACCGGTTATTGCTCCCCATCCAGCAAGTTCTTTAAAGAAATCTGCTCGTATGGTCATGCCTGCCTTAACTTCAAGTGGTACAAGCTGATGGAGACTTTTTTCTATAATACAATCGATTTCATGACCTTGAACATCACGCCAAAAGTAGAGCGGGGGCATTCTGCCGACATTATAAAAATACTTGAATAAATCGCTGATAATAAGTGATTCAAAAAGAGCTCCGCGCATCGGATGTGAATAAAGATCTTTGGGATGTTGGATGCCTAAAAATGCTGCTACTAACCCACTATCGTAAAAATAAAGCTTGGGAGTTTTGATTAATCGCTTACTAAAGTTGTTGTGATAAGGGTAAAGAAGTTTAATAATATAACTTGTTTCGAGTACCGAGATCCAAGCTTTAGCGGTATTCGGGCTTATATCGCAATCACGAGCAAGATCGGCATAATTTACTAGATTGCCTATGCGAGCTGCGCAAAGCTTTAAAAATCGCTGAAAGGCTATGACATTGCTAATACCTAGAATTTGGCGAACATCTTTCTCTATGTATGTGGATATGTAATGAGTAAACCATGCGTGAATATCAATATTTTGAGCATAGAGCCGTGGATAAAAACCTTTCAAGAGCACTTCCTCGAGTGTTTGAGGAAGCTTATGTGCTTTTTCGAGCTCTACAATCGAAAGCGGGAGTAGCGTCAAAAGAGCAATTCTTCCGGCAAGCGTCTGAGTAATTTTTTCATGCATCAGAAAATTTTGAGAGCCGGTTATGATAAAGTAGCCTGGTCGGTATTCCTGGTCGACGATGCCTTGCATATAGGAAAATAGTTCGGGAACTTCTTGGATCTCGTCTATGATCACTCCCTTTTCATGAGCTAGAGAAGCAAAGAATTTTCTGGGATCCTCATGAGCTTCAGCTTTCCTATCAAGGTCCTCAAGTGTAATGTATCTATAATCAGGGAAAACAGCCCTTGCAAGTGTTGTTTTCCCTGATTGGCGTGGTCCCATAAGAGCTACGACTGGAAACTGCTCAGCATATGCACGCAGCACGGGCTCAATTGTTCGTTGAATCATCATTATCCTCATTAATTTTGCAGATAATCCGCAATTCAATTGCAGATTATCAGAAACAACTTGTTTGGGCAAGATCTTAACATGGGTATTTGGTTTTAAAAATGTATTAGTAGTTAGCTTGCTCCGGCAGAGCGGAATTGCCTTCGAGTGAGGCGATATAATTATTTGGTAGTTGAAATTGGATGCGGTGCTGACAATTTTTTCAATCTGTAGTATTGTGATGATATAGTATACGCATTGACAAACGAATAGAGGGAATATGGCTCAATTAACAATTCACCGCGCAAGCCTTGAAAATGGGCTTACGCTCCTTACGGTGCCACAGTACCATATTCCCAAGGTTTGTCTGCAGCTGTGGTATGGTGTTGGGTCAAAAAACGAAGCTTCGGGCGAGAAGGGCATAGCACATCTTATCGAGCACTTAATTTTTAAGGGGACCCATACCCTTTCAGAGTCAGATATTAATCTGATCACCCACAAGCTATCCGGCTCATGCAACGCCTTTACTTCCCATGACTATACAGGTTATTTATTTGACTTGCCGGCTCATCATTGGCATCATGCGCTTGGTATTATGGCCGATTGTATGGTCAACTGCACGTTCAAAGAAGAGCTCTTATGCTCAGAGCTCAAGGCGGTTATTCAAGAGCTTAAAATGTATAACGACGACTATCCATCTGTTCTATTTGAAAAGCTTATGGGTGCCATCTTTACTGACCACCCGTACCGCTATCCGGTCATTGGCTATAAGAAAGATTTATGGAGTCTCGATCGTCAGGCATTGGTCACCTTCTATAAAAAGCACTATGTTCCCAATAATGCGATTCTCGTTGCTGTTGGGCCTGTTGAAGCAGGTGAGCTCCTTGAGAGGGCGCAGGAATCCTTTGGCGCCTTGGCGCCGGCATGGGAGTATCAACGACCAGAGCATCACCATTCTCATGATATTGCGGCTCAATCTATTACTCTCTATCGTGATGTGCAGCAGCCCTTAGTTATGGTTGCCTGGGTTGTGCCCGGAACCCGTGAGCGGCTCGATTATGTTCTTGACGTTGCTTCGTGGCTGATTGGTTCTGGCAAAGGCTCGCGCTTGGTCCGCCGGGTTGTTGAAGAGCTTGAGCTTGTTACCGAGCTTGAGTCCTTTACGTATGATCATATGGATCATAGCCTTTTTGTTATCAGCTTTCAGCCTAAAGCTGTTGACTATATTCCGCGTATCCTGGATACGATAACCGAGGAGCTTGCGCTCTTAGCAAGTGCAGGGTGTACTGAGGCCGAACTAAAACGGGCATGCAAGAAGACTGAATTAGATTTTATTTCGCTGACGGAAGATCAAGAGCGGTGTGCTTATCTGGTAGGTAAATATTTTTTGGCCACCGGTGATGAGCGTTATCTGCTCGACTATACCAAGAGTGACTCGGGCGTGTTGATGGCACAGGCTACCAACCTTATAGCGACCTATCTCCGCCCCGCGGTGATGCATACCGCGACATTATTACCGCTTGCCAACTCAGAAAAATCTTTTTGGCTCAAACTTCAAGAGCAGTCTGATGCGGAAGATAAGCGGGTCCTATCACGCGTTCAGCGCGAGGCAAAGATTGAGGCAGGTTCTTTTGTTCATCGCGTGGAACCGAGCCAGCCAAGACCTTTTAGCTTTCCCAAGCCAGAACAATTTTTTCTTACCAACGGTTTGAAGGTCTTCTCCTATCATAATTCAACGTCAGCCAAGATTACGCTGATTTTAGATGTTAAAGCGCGGGCATATTTTGATCCAGATGACAAGCAGGGGTTACAATGCCTCTTGATGGAAATGCTTGCTGAAGGAACGACAGATTGGCCAGACCATTTATTTATGCAAGAGCTTGAGTCATACGGGATGGGGCTTGAGGTTGGCGCGGGGACGATCAGCATGAGCATGCTCCAGCAAGATCTCGCCAAGGGCCTTGCGTTATTGAGTCAAATGCTCACTCACGCCCTTTTCAAGCCGGCGGCGCTTGAGCGGGTGCGCGCTCAGATTATTGCTGACATCCATGATTTTTGGGACTCACCGAGCCAGTCCATTGGCCAAATAGCACGGCAAGCAATTTATGGCAACCATCCTTACGCAAAGTCGCATATAGGAAGCGTAGAAGGAGTTGCCTCGATTACTCGCGGCGATCTCCTCGATGCCTATCAAGCGTTCGTCACTCCCCAGCAAGCGCGATTGGCGATTGTGGGCGACCTTGAGCAGTATGATCTCAGAGAAATTTTAGAGCACGCGCTTGGTCAGTGGCGTGGGCCGCGCGTAAGCGATGTGACGTTTCCGCCTTTAGTGGCTCCTGAAGCTCGCCAAATAACAAAATATATAAATAGAGATCAGGTAGTGCTTGCTTTTGCAGGGCTTTCGGTACGTCGGCTTGATCAATCTTATGACAAAATCCTTCTTTTTGACCAAATACTAACGGGTGGCGCGCTTGGTTCGATGAGCTCGCGGCTTTTTCAAATCCGTGAGCAGTCGGGCTTATTTTATACAGCGGGTGGTTCTTTGGTAAGTGGTGCTCATCGCGAGCCTGGTATGATTTTTATTCAGACGATCGTTTCCCCTGAGCGGCTCACCGAGGCTGAGGCGGTTATTACTGATGTGCTTAACGCACGAGCCGATGGGGTAACTGATGAGGAGCTTGAGCATGCACAGCGGGCGCTCGCTGCCAACTTGGTCGATCATTTTGCCGCAAACCATCAGATAGCGGCGAGCTTTTTATTTTTAGATACGTTTGATTTGCCCCTAACTTTTTTTGATAAGCGTGCGCAGCAGCTTATGCATATAACAAAAAGCGAAGTCCAGGATGCGGTTGCTCAGGTGCTTGCTCAGGGTTCGCTTACCACGATACGTATTGGCAGGCTTGGCGAAGTATGAAGCAGTTAGACGCGGTAACTGACCGGCGCTATCCTGACCTTTCCATTTATTTAGGCGCCGAGGGCCTTTCGCGAGCGGGGATAGCCATTTTTGTTCGCTTGGTCTATGACTTTTATGAGGCCTATGGCAGATCATTTGCCTGGCGGCACACGACTGACCCTTATGCTATTATGGTATCTGAAATTATGCTACAGCAGACACAGACATATCGGGTGCAGAAAAAATTTGATGAATTTATGGAAGCATTTCCTACCGTATCAGCGCTTGCATGTGCTCGCGTGAATGACGTTGTGTCATGTTGGCAAGGACTGGGGTATAACCGGCGTGCTTTGGCGCTTCAAAGAGCTGCGCAGCGCATTGTGAGCTATCATCAAGGATGTGTGCCGGATACCCCCGAGGTATTGAGCGAGCTTGATGGGATTGGTCCGGCAACCGCTGCTTCAATAGGTGCTTTTGCTTTTAATAAGCCAACGATTTTTATTGAGACGAATATTAGAGCTGTTTTTATTTACACTTTTTTTCAGCACCCCGCTGACAATCCTATCAAAGATTCGAAGTTATTGCCGTTGGTAAAGGCTACTCTCGATGTTACCAACCCTCGCCGTTGGTATTATGCCCTCATGGATTACGGCGTGGCTCTTAAAAAAGCGTGTAAAAATCCAAGCCGGCGTAGTGTGCATTATGTCAAGCAGTCTCCTTTTGAGGGTTCGGAGCGCCAAATTCGGGGCATGATATTAAAAATTCTCACGCAGCGCGTAGCTATTTCATTCGATGAGCTTTGCGTTTCTATTAATCGCGATCCTCAACGCGTGCAGCGCCATCTTGATAACTTATGCCGTGAGGGCTTTCTTTATTACGAGGGTGATTCGGTATCTTTTGTTAAAAATCAAAGTTACCAAGCGATCAGTAAGTGACTGATCGCTTGGTAGGGGCAAGATTAAGCTTGCTCTTTTGTTTTTTCTACTTGCGTTTTATCTTCTCGTAAGTGCGATAACGAGACGAACGCTTTCAAGGTCACATCCGGTTCTTCGGTGAATAGGCGAGCGTAGTTCCGAGCGACGTCAGATTCATCAAGCACCTTTTCTGCTACTTTCGCGAATTCGAGTTCGAGCTTGTCCAAAAGAGCATCAAATGCTATGCGAGCAGCGACTTGCTCGTTTGTCCAGTGTTCTTCGTTGTTTTCTGTATCTTGGTCGTCTACGAGATTGGTTTCTACCGAGTCAGACTTTAAAGTTTCGGTAGCTTCTGGTTCATTGACGACTGGTATTTCAACAACCACCTCAACGGTTGCTTCTGGTGTTTCAATAAGTGTAGCGTTTGATGCAATAACAAGTTCTGGAGCAACGACTACAACAACGGGTGTAGGTTCAGGGGCTGCAGAATGAGCTGGCGTTGGTGTTTCAACAGACGCAGCTGCGGTTACCACGGGTTTTGATATTGGGGTAGGAGCAACAGGAGTTGGGGACGCTGCCGCTTGCTTAACTTCTTCCTTGTCATTTTTAAGTGATTTTCTTGGTTTGTCGATATGGCGCGGTCCCTTTCTTTCGTGCTTATATGGTGCGGCAGCCTTAGCTGGTACTGAGTAGGCCGCCATCGCTCCGCTCAATAAAAGAAGTAGTGATAGGTAACGGAAAGGTACCATGACAGGTCTCCTTGATTAATGGGATGTGTTGTTGCAAGCCAACTCTCTTGCTTGTGCACCGTTCTTGTTCTTATGACCTACAGAGCACAAGACAGGTGACGAATATAGCCTGACGAAATGCTATAGAATTTACATAAAAAATCAACTGGCAAAAAAATTATACAGAGTTTGTTCTTTGCTATAAAGTAAATAAGAAGCCGGGGGGAAGAACAAAATGTGGGGCAAGCAAAAAATTTTCAAATAACTGTTATATAGGGCAATTCTAGCATGAAAAACAAGATGAAGGGTAAACTAGAGATCATCTGCGGATCTATGTTTTCTGGCAAAACAGAAGAGCTGATTCGACGGTTGCGTCGTGCCCAATTAGCACAGATCAAAACGCAAGTATTTAAGCATAGCCTTGATAATCGGGTTGCGATTGAAAAGCTCTATGCGCATAGTGGCAGCGCGCTTTCTGCCATCGCTGTCGACACGGTGGCTGCATTTAAGAGTTTACTCTTAGACGATACTCAGATTATCGGGATAGATGAGGTGCAATTTTTTTCTACGGAGATTATCGAAGAAATTTATTGCTTGGTCGACGCTCGTAAGCACGTAATTGTTGCTGGGCTTGATCTTGATTTTAGGGGACTGCCGTTTAATTGTATGCCCCCGTTAATGGCGCTCGCTGATGAAGTGACGAAGCTTAAAGCTGTTTGTTTGGAATGTGGTGACGATGCGCATTTTTCTCAACGCTTGGTGAATGGCAAACCGGCAAAGTTAAACGATCCGGTTGTTCTTATTGGCTCACAAGAATTCTATCAAGCGCGCTGTCGTGCATGCTATCAGATCGATCAGCGGCCAAAAGAATTTATAAAGTATCCCGAAAAACCCAGCAATTTTAAAGCTGGGATATAAGGGATTAATAGGAAGCGGTTAAGCGGTATATTGAAGAGCAGAAAAATGATACTAACTCACAAGATTCGTAGTAATCCCGGAGCGAAGGCCCAAGCAGCTTTTCTCTGGACAGCTTCTCGCGTATGCACGTCTCTCTTGAATCTTGTCCTCGATCAACGAACCAGGGATTCATCGCTAACGGTATATCAACAGAAAAGAGAGCTGCCCAAGCTAAAAAAAGGGTATCCCGAATTTAAAAAGCCAAGCTCTCAAGTTTTGCAGAATATAGTATTTCTTGTAGATCGATCGTGAAAATGTTCTTAACCAAAAAAAAGAAGGGTGACAAAAAAGTACAGTTGCCCAGGCATAAATCAAGAGATTTCTTTTTTACTATGCAACGGAAAGCCACGTGCTAAAGCACGTGGATGAAGAGTTGCAAAAAAGTACAAATGTGTTAAACATTTGAGGGTTGTTTAATAGCTAGAGGAAAAGAGGATAGTAGGAAGTGCTTTTAACGTATAAGATAAAGCATAAAAGAGATTTTAGGCAAGAGCTAGAAAAAGCAAGGCAGGTAGCGAGTTTTGGCCTACAAACAAGAAGCCGAACATCGAGAGATGTTAAGGAGATGGGGCTACCGTCAGCTATTTCTAACCAAATATTGAAGAAGTAACGATATGCTAAAGAACATGGATTGGGAATACAACTAGAAGATTTGCAGGGAATAAGAAAGAGAGCGCGAGCAAGCATATCTTTCAAGTATCTTTTGCACAGTTGGTCGTACTATGGTCTGCAAAAGCAGATAGAGTATAAGGCCAAGCTGCTTGGGATTCCTGTCTTGCTCGTAGATCCAAGCTATACCTCTCAAGATTGTAGTAAATGCCATCTACGAGGTAATCGCCAGGGTAAACTATTTAAGTGTCCTCATTGTAGGCACGTTGATCATGCTGACGTAAATGCTTCATTCAACATAGCTATGCGTCATGGGCAGAGATCAATTGAACGCAGACAGAGTTGCGTTCAACGGGCTCACTGAAGTCCCTAAAAGGGCAACGCGGCTTGAATGACCGCGACCTAGAACCTCCGGCTTTTAAGCCGGCGTTATTCAGTTCAGCTGCTAATGGTTATAGTTTTGATTTTAACAGGGCATTTTCTCTGCGCTCTAAAGAGCCCAGTTGCCATGCCTTTTCGGAGGAACAATGAAACTGATAGCATTAATAGGCAGTTTCTTGATTATGCCTGCTTATGGAATGGAAGGACCGAGAAGAAATAAGCTTTTTGAGTATGTAGAAAAAGGCGATGTAAAAAGTTTAAACACTTTTCTGAGCTATAAAAAGTTGACAGATAAACTTAAGTTAAGTGTATATGATAGTGCTGGCTGGCAACCAATTCACCATGCTATAAAGAGTGGCAATAGGGAAATAATAAAGCTTCTTATCAAATATGGAGCAGATGTAAATGCGCAAATAAAAGATAGCCAAGGGGAGCGACCGTTGCATGTAGCGGCTCGAGCTGGGAATGAAGAGATTATTCTCGATCTCGTAGCAGCAGGAGCTCAACCAGATTTGACTGACAATCATGGAATATTGCCTATTTACTATGCTGAAAATATATTGGCTTTATCTGTTGATTCTTCAGCTAATTCAGTAGAAATGTCTTTTGCCATGGTGAATGATTCATCAAGTGGAGATCGATCTAGAAACTTGGATGGGCAACTGAGCGCTTTATCGATAAGTGATCAGTTGCTATTGTTGAGTCCGGCAAAGAAGAATGAAAGAGCAGAAAACGCTGATAAGCAGATAAAAAGAGAAACAGCAGCCGGCAAGCTTTCTCGTGAAGAATGCAATCAAAGGCTTCTTAATGCCCTTTTACGTGGTGATCTTGAAGAAGCGCAACTATTTTATGCGGAAGGAGCTAACGTAAATTTTCGGGATGCTGTTGGTAATCAGCTTGTACATCATATAGTAAATCAAGGTTTAATGCCGACTCTTGAATGGCTTCTTATGCATGGCGCAGACATAAATGCAAGAGACAGAGGTGGTAGCAGGCCGGCACGTATAGCGGCTCTTAGAGGGCATGCTCAAGTTGTACAATGGCTCATTAGGCAGGGAGCCAATCGTAATGATCAAGAAGATCAAAAGCAAAAGGTTGAGAAAGAAACAAGTCAGCCTTTCTTTCCTGAGAATAATGTTTGTTCGTCACTGATTTCGGAAAATGAGGTAGAGAAGCAAAAAGAAAAGGAAAGAGAGGAATCTTCTAATCAGCCTACTCAGGAAGAACTTAATAATAGGTTACGCAATGCTGCTGCAGCTGGTCATTTATCTGAGATAGAGAGTTTAATTAATCAAGGCGCTCATGTTAATGCCCAAGATAATCGAGGCTGGCAGCCTCTACGCCTCGCTGCTCAATTTGGGCATTTAGAAGTAGTTAAATATCTTGTTGAACATGAAGCTTCCATCAATGCTCAAGATAATGATGGCAGACAACCTCTTCATTGGTCTGTTTTTAATGGGCATTTAGAAGTAGTAAAATGGCTTGTTGAGCATAACGCTAGTATCAATGCCCAAGATAATTCTGGCAAGCTTCCTCTCCATTACGCTGCCGGAAGAGGGCGTTTAGAAGTAGTAAAATGGCTTGTTGAGCATGACGCTGATATCAATGCCCAAGATAATTCTGGCAGGCTTCCTCTCCATTCAGCTGCTCTCAATGGGCATTTAGAAGTGGTCAAATGGTTAGTGGAGCATGATGCTAATATTAATGCTGTAAATAGAGATGGTAAAAGACCTATTGATGTAGCTGCTGAAAATAATAAACAGAATATTGTTGATTGGCTCTCTAAGGCTGCCGATAAAGGAAAGAGCAAAGAAAAAGAGCCTGAGAAGCAAAAAGAGAAAGAAAAGAAAAATCATCCAAATCAGCTTACTCAACAAGAGCTTAACGAGAGGTTATTGAGCGCTGCTGAAGCTGGTCATTTATCTGAAATAGAGAGTTTAATTAATCAAGGCGCTTCTGTCAATGCCCAAGATAATGTTGGCTTTCAGCCGGTCCATTGGGCTGCTTATAAGGGGCATTTAGAAGTAGTTAAATGGCTTGTTGAGCATGGTGCTCCTATCAATGCCCAAGATGATGTTGGCATGCAGCCGGTCCATTGGGCTGCTTATATGGAGCATTTAGAAGTAGTCAAATGGCTTGTTGAACACGACGCTTCCATCAATGACCAAGATATTTTTGGCAATCAGCCTCTCCATCGTGCTGCTTTTAAGGGGCATTTAAAAGTAGTTCAATGGCTTGTTAAACAGGGCGCTTCTGTCAATGCTCAAGATAATGTTGGCAGGCAACCTCTCCATGGTGCTGCTTATAACGGGCATATAGAAGTAGTTCAATGGCTTGTTGAACAGGGCGCTTCTGTCAATGTCCAAGATAATGTTGGCTGGCAGCCGGTCCATTGGGCTGCTTTTGATGGGCATTTAGAGGTAGTCAAATGGCTTGTTGAACAGGGCGCTTCCATCAATGCCCAAGATAATGTTGGCATGCAGCCGGTCCATTGGGCTGCCGGAAGAGGGCATTTAGAGGTAGTCAAATGGTTTGTTGAGCATGGTGCTTCCATCAATGCCCAAGATAATGTTGGCTTTCAGCCTCTCCATTGGGCTGCTTTTGGTGGGCATTTAGAAGTAGTTAAATGGCTTCTTGAGCATGGTGCTGATATTAACGCTGTAAATAGAGATGGTAAAAGACCTATTGATGTAGCTGCTAGGAAGCGAGATGTTGTTGATTGGCTTTCTACAGCGGGTGAGAAAAGAGAAGCTAAAGAAAAAGAGCCCGAGAAGCAAAAAGAGAAAGAAAAGAAAAACCATCCAAATCAGCTTACTCAACAAGAGCTTAACGAGAGGTTATTGAGCGCTGCTGTAGCTGGTCATTTATCTGAAATAGAGAGTTTAATTAATCAAGGCGCTTCCATCAATGCCCAAGATAAGGGTGGCAGTCAGCCTCTCCATACTGCTGCTGAGGGTGGCCATTTAGAAGTAGTCAAATGGCTTGTTGAGCATGGTGCTCCTATCAATGCCCAAAATAATGTTGGCAGGCAACCGCTTCATTGGGCTGCTTGGTATGGGCACTTAGGAATAGTCAAATGGTTAGTGCAGCATGGTGCTGATATTAATGCTGTAGATAGATTTGGTCTAAGACCTATTGATTTAGCTGCTCAAAAGAATAAGCAGAATATTGTTGATTGGCTCTCTAAGGCAGCTGAGAAAGGAAAGAGACTATAATTTTTGAGAAACCGCAAAAGATCGGTCTTCGTAAATTGACTGCTCGAAAAATAAAGATTTTAGACGCGTTAAAAACAGAGGCGTTAAGTCAACAACAGCTTATGTCAAAAATGAAAACAAAATTGGCAGAAAGAACAGTTCAGCTAGAATTATCTAAACTTAAAGATATGGGGCTGGTCAAATCTGAAGGTAAAGCGAAGGCTATTATTTGATTGTTGGTGTGATATTGGATCGCGCATGAATTGCACAAACAGCTGTAACACGTAAGGGAGATAGAATAATGATTAAGTATATGAAACTGATAGTATTAATAGGCTGTTTCTTGATTATGCCTGCTTATGGAATGGAAGGACCGAGAAGAAATAAGCTTTTTGAGTATGTAGAAAAGGGCGATGTAAAAAGTTTAAACACTTTTCTGAGTTATAAAAAGTTGACAGATAAACTTAAGTTAAGTGTATATGATAGTGCTGGCTGGCAACCAATTCACCATGCTATAAAGAGTGGCAAGAGGGAAATAATAAAGCTTCTTATCAAATATGGAGCAGATGTAAATGCGCAAATAAAAGATAGCCAAGGGGAGCGACCGTTGCATGTAGCGGCTCGAGCTGGGAATGAAGAGATTATTCTCGATCTCGTAGCAGCAGGAGCTCAACCAGATTTGACTGACAATAATGGAATATTGCCTATTTACTATGCTGAAAATATATTGGCTTTATCTGTTGATTCTTCAGCTAATTCAGTAGAAATGTCTTTTGCCATGGTGAATGATTCATCAAGTGGAGATCGATCTAGAAACTTGGATGGGCAACTGAGCGCTTTATCGATAAGTGATCAGTTGCTATTGTTGAGTCCGGCAAAGAAGAATGAAAGAGCAGAAAACGCTGATAAGCAGATAAAAAGAGAAACAGCAGCCGGCAAGCTTTCTCGTGAAGAATGCAATCAAAGGCTTCTTAATGCCCTTTTACGTGGTGATCTTGAAGAAGCGCAACTATTTTATGCGGAAGGAGCTAACGTAAATTTTCGGGATGCTGTTGGTAATCAGCTTGTACATCATATAGTAAATCAAGGTTTAATGCCGACTCTTGAATGGCTTCTTATGCATGGCGCAGACATAAATGCAAGAGACAGAGGTGGTAACAGGCCGGTACGTATAGCGGCTCTTAGAGGGCATGCTCAAGTTGTACAATGGCTCATTAGGCAGGGAGCCAATCGTAATGATCAAGAAGATCAAAAGCAAAAGGTTGAGAAAGAAACAAGTCAGCCTTTCTTTCCTGAGAATAATGTTTATTCGTCACTGATTTCGGAAAATGAGGTAGAGAAGCAAAAAGAAAAGGAAAGAGAGGAATCTTCTAATCAGCCTACTCAGGAAGAACTTAATAATAGGTTATTGAGCGCGGCTCAAGCTGGCTGTTTATCTGAGATAGAGAGTTTAATTAATCGAGGGGCTCATGTTAATGCCCAAGATAATCGAGGCTGGCAGCCTCTACGCCTTGCTGCTCAATTTGGGCATTTAGAAGTAGTTAAATATCTTGTTGAACATGAAGCTTCCATCAATGCTCAAGATAATGATGGCAGACAACCTCTTCATTGGTCTGTTTTTAATGGGCATTTAGAAGTAGTAAAATGGCTTGTTGAGCATAACGCTAGTATCAATGCCCAAGATAATTCTGGCAAGCTTCCTCTCCATTACGCTGCCGGAAGAGGGCATTTAGAAGTAGTAAAATGGCTTGTTGAGCATGACGCTGATATCAATGCCCAAGATAATTCTGGCAGGCTTCCTCTCCATTCAGCTGCTCTCAATGGTCATTTAGAAGTAGTCAAATGGTTAGTGGAGCATGATGCTGATATTAATGCTGTAAATAGAGATGGTAAAAGGCCTATTGATGTAGCTGCTGAAAATAATAAACAGAATATTGTTGATTGGCTCTCTAAGGCTGCCGAGAAAAGAGAAGCTAAAGAAAAAGAGCCTGAGAAGCAAAAAGAGAAAGAAAAGAAAAATCATCCAAAAGAGCTTAACAATAGGTTACGCCATGCTGCTGCAGCTGGTCATTTATCTGAGATAGAGAGTTTAATTAATCAAGGCGCTAAAGTTGATGCCCAAGATATTTTTGGCAATCAGCCTCTCCATTGTGCTGCTGAGGGCGGCAATTTAGAGGTAGCTAAATGGCTTGTTGAACAGGGCGCTTCCATCAATGCCCAAGCTAATGTTGGCAGGCAGCCTCTCCATTGTGCTGCTCGGTTTGGCCACTTAGAGGTAGTCAAATGGCTTCTTGAGCATGGTGCTGATATTAACGCTGAAAATAGACTTGGTCAAAGACCTATTGATGTAGCTGCTAGGAAGCGAGATGTTGTTGATTGGCTTTCTAAAGCTGGTGAGAAAAGAGAAGCTGAAGAAAAAGAGCTTAACGAGAGGTTATTGAGCGCTGCTGTAGCTGGTCATTTATCTGAGATAGAGAGTTTAATTAATCAAGGGGCTCATGTTAATGCCCAAGATAATGTTGGCTTGCAGCCGGTCCATTTGGCTGCTTATAACGGGCATTTAGAGGTAACTAAATGGCTTGTTGAACACGATGCTTCTATCAATGACCAAGATATTTTTGGCAATCAGCCTCTCCATGGTGCTGCTTTTAAGGGGCATTTAGAAGTAGTTCAATGGCTTGTTAAACAGGGCGCTTCTGTCAATGCCCAAGATAAGGCTGGCAATCAGCCTCTCCATGGTGCTGCTTATAACGGGCATTTAGAAGTAGTTCAATGGCTTGTTAAACAGGGTGCTTCTGTGAATGCTCAAACTAATGATGGCAGGCAACCGCTCCATTTGGCTGCTTATAACGGGCATTTAGAAGTAGTCAAATGGTTGGTGGAGCATGGTGCTGATATTAATGCTGTAGATAGATTTGATCAAAGACCTATTGATGTAGCTATTGAAAATAATAAGCAGAATATTGTTGATTGGCTCTCTAAGGCAGCTGAGAAAGGAGCGGCTAAAGAAAAAGAGCCTGAAAAGCAAAAAGAAAAAGAAAATTATCCAAATCAGCCTAGTCAGGAAGAGCTTAACGATAGGTTACTCAATGCTGCTCTAGCTGGTCATTTATCTGAGATAGAGAGTTTAATTAATCGAGGGGCTCATGTTAATGCCCAAGATTGTGATGGCTATCAGCCTCTCCATATTGCTGCTCAAGAAGGATATTTAGAAGTAGTCAAATGGCTTGTTGAACAGAGCGCTTCTGTCAATGTCCAAGATAATGTTGGCAATCAGCCTCTCCATGGTGCTGCTTTTAAGGGGCATTTAGAAGTAGTCGAATGGCTTGTTGAGCATGGTGCCGATATTAACGCTGTAAATAGGCTTGGTCAAAGACCTATTGATGTAGCTGCTCAAAAGAATAAGCAGAATATTGTTGATTGGCTTTCTAAGGCTGCCGAGAAAGGAAAGAGCAAAGAAAAAGAGCCTGAGAAGCAAAAAGAGAAAGAAAAGAAAAATCATCCAAATCAGCTTACTCAACAAGAGCTTAACGAGAGGTTATTGAGCGCTGCTGTAGCTGGTCATTTATCTGAGATAGAGAGTTTAATTAATCAAGGCGCTAAAGTTGATGCCCAAGATAATGTTGGCAATCAGCCTCTCCATGGTGCTGCTTTTAAGGGGCATTTAGAAGTAGTCGAATGGCTTGTTGACCATGGTGCTCCTATCAATGCCCAAGATAATAATGGTAGGCAGCCTCTCCATCGTGCTGTTTTTGATGGACATTTAGAAGTAGTCGAGTGGCTTGTTGAGCATGGTGCTCCTATCAATGCCCAAGATAATAATGGTAGGCAGCCTCTCCATATCGCTGCTTTCTTTGGACGTTTAGAAGTAGTTCAATGGCTTCTTGAGCATGGTGCTGTCATCAATGCTCAAACTAATGATGGCAGGCAACCGCTCCATTTGGCTGCTTATAACGGGCATTTAGAAGTAGTCAAATGGTTGGTGGAGCATGGTGCTGATATTAATGCTGTAGATAGATTTGATCAAAGACCTATTGATGTAGCTATTGAAAATAATAAGCAGAATATTGTTGATTGGCTCTCTAAGGCAGCTGAGAAAGGAGCGGCTAAAGAAAAAGAGCCTGAGAAGCAAAAAGAGAAAGAAAAGAAAAATCATCCAAATCAGCTTACTCAACAAGAGCTTAACGAGAGGTTATTGAGCGCTGCTGTAGCTGGTTATTTATCTGAGATAGAGAGTTTAATTAATCGAGGGGCTCATGTTAATGCCCAAGATAATGTTGGCAATCAGCCTCTCCATGATGCTGCTTATAACGGGCATTTAGAAGTAGTTCAATGGCTTGTTAAAGAGGGCGCTTCTGTCAATGCCCAAGATAAGGCTGCCAATCAGCCTCTCCATGGTGCTGCTTTTAACGGGTATTTAGAAGTAGTCGAATGGCTTGTTGAGCATGGTGCTCCTATCAATGCCCAAGATAATGTTGGCAATCAGCCTCTCCATGGTGCTGCTTTTAACGGGCATTTAGAAGTAGTTCAATGGCTTCTTGAGCATGGTGCTGATATTAACGCTGTAAATAGACTTGGTCAAAGACCTATTGATGTAGCTGCTCAAAATAATAAGCAGAATATTGTTGATTGGCTCTCTAAGGCAGCTGAGAAAGGAAAGAGACTATAATTTTTGAGAAACCGCAAAAGATCGGTCTTCGTAAATTGACTGCTCGAAAAATAAAGATTTTAGACGCGTTAAAAACAGAGGCGTTAAGTCAACAACAGCTTATGTCAAAAATGAAAACAAAATTGGCAGAAAGAACAGTTCAGCTAGAATTATCTAAACTTAAAGATATGGGGCTGGTCAAATCTGAAGGTAAAGCGAAGGCTATTATTTGATTGTTGGTGTGATATTGGATCGCGCATGAATTGCACAAACAGCTGTAACACGTAAGGGAGATAGAATAATGATTAAGTATATGAAACTGATAGTATTAATAGGCTGTTTCTTGATTATGCCTGCTTATGGAATGGAAGGACCGAGAAGAAATAAGCTTTTTGAGTATGTAGAAAAGGGCGATGTAAAAAGTTTAAACACTTTTCTGAGTTATAAAAAGTTGACAGATAAACTTAAGTTAAGTGTATATGATAGTGCTGGCTGGCAACCAATTCACCATGCTATAAAGAGTGGCAAGAGGGAAATAATAAAGCTTCTTATCAAATATGGAGCAGATGTAAATGCGCAAATAAAAGATAGCCAAGGGGAGCGACCGTTGCATGTAGCGGCTCGAGCTGGGAATGAAGAGATTATTCTCGATCTCGTAGCAGCAGGAGCGCAACCAGATTTGGCTGACAATAATGGAATATTGCCTATTTACGATGCTGAAAATATATTGGCTTTATCTGTTGATTCTCCAGGTAATTCAGTAAGCATTTCTTGTGCTATGGGGCATGAGTCATCAGAGGTAAATAGACTTATAAACTTGAGTAAGCATGTGAGCACTTTATCGATAAGTGATCAGTTTCTGTTGTTGAGTTCGGCAAAAAAGAATGATCAAGAAGATCGAGAGCAAAAGGTTGAGAAAGAAACAAATCAGCCTTCCTTTCCTGAAAATAGTACCTGTTTGTCACTGACTTCACAAAATGAGGTACTTATCGATGCTATTAAGCGAGGGAAGATAAAGCGCGTACGGAATGCTGCAGCAGGAGGAGCTGATATTAACGCTCAAGATAGCAATGGTCGAACTTCTCTGCATCACGCTGCGCAGGCAGGATGCACTGATATTGTCGGCTGGCTGATTAAGCATGGCGCTCAGATAGAAAGCCGCGATACTACTGGGCGAGAACCGATGCACGAAGCTGCTTATGAGGGTCATCTCGAAATTGTCCAGTTGCTTGTTGAACATGGTGCTACCATTAATGCCCAAAATAATAATGGCTATCAGCCTCTCCATATTGCTGCTCAAGAAGGGCATTTAGAAGTAATCAAATGGCTTTGTGACCAGGGCGCTTCAATCAATGCCCAAGATAATGTTGGCAGGCAGCCTCTCCATAATGCTGCTGTGGGAGGGCATTTAGAAGTAGTCAAATATCTTCTTGAACAGGGTGCTTCCATCAATGCTCGAGATGGTGATGGCAGGCGGCCTCTCTATATGGCTGCTCAAGAAGGGCATTTAGAAGTAGTTCAATGGCTTGTTGACCAGGGCGCTACCATCGATGCCCAAACTAAGTCTGGCAGGCAGCCTCTCCATAATGCTGCTGAGGGAGGGCATTTAGAAGTAGTTCAATGGCTTGTTGACCAGGGCGCTACCATCAATGCTCGAGATGGTGATGGCAGGCGGCCTCTCTATATGGCTGCTCAAGAAGGGCATTTAGAAGTAGTTCAATGGCTTGTTGAACAGGGCGCTGCCATCAATGCCCAAACTATGACTGGCAGGCTTCCTCTCCATTCAGCTGCTCTCAATGGGCATTTAGAAGTAGTTCAATGGCTTGTTAAACAGGGCGCTGTCATCAATGCCCAAGATAGTGATGGCAGGCAGCCTCTCCATAATGCTGCTGAGGGAGGGCATATAGAAGTAGTCAAATATCTTGTTGAACGTGACGCTACCATTAATGCCCAAGATAATAATGGCAGGCAACCGCTCCATCGGGCTGCTTACCGGGGGCATTTAGAAGTAGTCAAATGGCTTGTTGAACAGGGTGCTGCCATCAATGCCCAAACTAATGATGGCAGGCAGCCTCTCCATAATGCTGCTGAGGGTGGGCATATAGAAGTAGTCAAATATCTTCTTGAACAGGGTGCTTCCATCAATGCCCAAGATAATAATGGCAGCCAGTCTCTTCATTGGGCTGCTTACCGGGGGCATTTAGAAGTAGTCAGATGGCTTGTTGAACATGGTGCTGTCATCAATGCCCAAATTAATGATGGCTTGCAACCGCTCCATCATGCTGCTTGGAGAGGGCATTTAGTAGTAGTCAAATATCTTGTTGAACATGGTGCTCCTATCAATGTCCAAGATAATGATGGCTTGCAACCGCTCCATTGGGTTGCTCGGTATGGGCATTTAGAAGTAGTCAAATATCTTGTTGAACATGGTGCTTCCATCAATGCCCAAACTAATAATGGCAGTCAGCCTCTCCATTATGCTGCTCTTGATGGGCATTTAAAAGTATTCAAATGGCTAGTGGAGCATGGCGCTGATATCAATGCTGTAAATAGAGGTGGTCTAAGACCTATTGATGCAGCTGTTGCAAATAATAAGCAGAATATTGTTGATTGGCTCTCTAAGGCAGCTGAGAAAGGAAAGAGATTATAATTTTTGAGAAACCGCAAAAGATCGGTCTTCGTAAATTGACTGCTCGACAAATGAAAACAAAATTGGCAAAAAGAACAGCTCAGCTAGAATTATCTAAACTTAAAGATATGGGGCTGGTCAAATCTGAAGGTAAAGCGAAGGCTATTATTTGATCGTTGGTGTGATATTGGATCGCGCATGAATTGCACAAACAGCTGTAACATGTAAGGGAGATAGAATAATGATTAAGTATGTGAAACTGATAGTATTAATAGGCTGTTTCTTGATTATGCCTGCTTATGGAATGGAAGGACCGAGAAAGAATAAGCTTTTTGAGTATGTAGAAAAGGGTGATGCGAAAAGTTTAAACACCTTTCTGAGTTATAAAAAACTGACTGATAGGCTTAATTTAAGTGTATGTGATAGTGCTGGCTGGCAACCAATCCATTATGCTATAAAGAGCGGCAAGAGGGAAATAATAAAGCTTCTTATCGAATATGGTGCAGGTGTGAATGCGCCAATAAAAGATAGCCAGGGGGAGCGACCGTTGCATATAGCGGCCCGAGCTGGATATGAAGAAATTATTCTTGATCTCGTAGCAGCAGGAGCTCAACCAGATTTGGCTGACAATAATGGAATATTGCCTATTTACGATGCTGAAAATATATTGGCTTTATTTGTTGATTCTCCAGGTAATTCAGTAGAAATGTCTTTTGCCATGGTGAATGATTCATCAAGTGGAGATCGATCTAGAAACTTGTATGGGCAACTGAGCGCTTTATCGATAAGTGATCAGTTGCTATTGTTGAGTCCGGCAAAGAAGAATGAAAGAGCAGAAAACGCTGATAAGCAGATAAAAAGAGAAGCAGGCGTGGGCAAGCTTTCTAGTGAAGAATGCAATCAAAGGCTTCTTAATGCCCTTTTACGTGGTGATCTTGAAGAAGCGCAAATATTTTATGCGGAAGGAGCCAACGTAAATTTCCGAGATGCTGTTGGTAATCAGCCTGTACATCATGTAGTAAATCAAGGTTTGATACCGACTCTTGAATGGCTTCTTATGCATGGCGCAGACATAAATGCAAGAGACAGAGATGGTAACAGGCCGGTACGTATAGCGGCTCTTAGAGGGCATGCTCAAGTTGAATGGCTCATTAGGCAGGGAGCCAATCGTAATGATCAAGAAGATCAAAAGCAAAAGGTTGAGAAAGAAACAAGTCAGCATTTCTTTTCTGAGAATAATGTTTGTTCGTCACTGATTTCGGAAAATGAGGTAGAGAAGCAAAAAGAAAAGGAAAGAGAGGAATCTTCTAATCAGCCTACTCAGGAAGAACTTAATAATAGGTTACGCAATGCTGCTGCAGCTGGTCATTTATCTGAGATAGAGAGTTTAATTAATCAAGGCGCTCATGTTAATGCCCAAGATAATCGAGGCTGGCAGCCTCTACGCCTCGCTGCTCAATTTGGGCATTTAGAAGTAGTTAAATATCTTGTTGAACATGAAGCTTCCATCAATGCTCAAGATAATGATGGCAGACAACCTCTTCA
Organism: uncultured bacterium; assembly: GCA_963722385.1. Classification (GTDB taxonomy): domain Bacteria; phylum Babelota; class Babeliae; order Babelales; family Babelaceae; genus CAVRKK01. The sequence continues at coordinate 574,028 of CAVRKK010000002.1, read as the reverse complement.
TTGGTCTGTTTTTAATGGGCATTTAGAAGTAGTAAAATGGCTTGTTGAGCATAACGCTAGTATCAATGCCCAAGATAATTCTGGCAAGCTTCCTCTCCATTACGCTGCCGGAAGAGGGCGTTTAGAAGTAGTAAAATGGCTTGTTGAGCATGACGCTGATATCAATGCCCAAGATAATTCTGGCAGGCTTCCTCTCCATTCAGCTGCTCTCAATGGGCATTTAGAAGTGGTCAAATGGTTAGTGGAGCATGATGCTAATATTAATGCTGTAAATAGAGATGGTAAAAGACCTATTGATGTAGCTGCTGAAAATAATAAACAGAATATTGTTGATTGGCTCTCTAAGGCTGCCGATAAAGGAAAGAGCAAAGAAAAAGAGCCTGAGAAGCAAAAAGAGAAAGAAAAGAAAAATCATCCAAATCAGCTTACTCAACAAGAGCTTAACGAGAGGTTATTGAGCGCTGCTGAAGCTGGTCATTTATCTGAAATAGAGAGTTTAATTAATCAAGGCGCTTCTGTCAATGCCCAAGATAATGTTGGCTTTCAGCCGGTCCATTGGGCTGCTTATAAGGGGCATTTAGAAGTAGTTAAATGGCTTGTTGAGCATGGTGCTCCTATCAATGCCCAAGATGATGTTGGCATGCAGCCGGTCCATTGGGCTGCTTATATGGAGCATTTAGAAGTAGTCAAATGGCTTGTTGAACACGACGCTTCCATCAATGACCAAGATATTTTTGGCAATCAGCCTCTCCATCGTGCTGCTTTTAAGGGGCATTTAAAAGTAGTTCAATGGCTTGTTAAACAGGGCGCTTCTGTCAATGCTCAAGATAATGTTGGCAGGCAACCTCTCCATGGTGCTGCTTATAACGGGCATATAGAAGTAGTTCAATGGCTTGTTGAACAGGGCGCTTCTGTCAATGTCCAAGATAATGTTGGCATGCAGCCTCTCCATAGGGCTGCTTATGATGGACATTTAGAAGTAGTTCAATGGCTTGTTGAGCATGGCGCTGCTATCAATGCCCAAGATAATGATGGCATGCAGCCTCTCCATAGGGCTGCTTATGATGGACATTTAGAAGTAGTTCAATGGCTTGTTGAGCATGGCGCTGATATCAACGCTGTAGGTAGATTTGGTAAAAGACCTATTGATTTAGCTGCTCAAAATAATAAGCAGAATATTGTTGATTGGCTCTCTAAGGCAGCTGAGAAAAGAGAAGCTAAAGAAAAAGAGCCCGAGAAGCGAAAAGAGGAGGCTTGCAGAACCTCATGAGACCTGCTATCATTGCTTGGTCAATCATGAGCAACTGTGCGGATTATGCATACAAAGATAGTGTCAGCAACAACGATCGGCATTGATGCCTTTTTAGTCGATGTAGAAGTTGATTTGTCGCTCGGGCTTTTGCAATTTTTTATTGTTGGACTGCCTGATGCCGCGATTAAAGAGAGCAAGCAGCGTATTCTGACAGCGCTTAAAAATTGCGGCATTAAGCTCCCTGAGCGCAAGATCACTGTTAACCTAGCGCCAGCAGACCTTAAAAAAGAGGGCACGCTTTTTGACTTGCCCATCGCATTAGGCATTTTACATGCGGCTAATCTTTTTGGGACAACCAAAGAATTTCTTGATGAAACAATTTTTATTGGCGAGCTTTCGCTTGATGGCACCATTAAATCGGTCAAGGGAGTTTTGCCGATTGCTTGTGACGCGGCGCTTATGGGCAAAAAGAGGCTTGTTGTACCTGTAGATAATGCCGAAGAAGCGGCTTTGCGTGCGGGTGTAGAAGTGCTCGCTGTCCGCCATCTTACTGAGCTCATAGCTTATTTGCGTAATGAAGCTGCGATGGCGCCAACGGTTCTCGGGTTGCGGACCCAAGCATTACAACGACCCGCTTGGGATATTGATTTCAATCAGGTTAAAGGACAATACCAGGCCAAGCGTGCATTACAAATTGCTGCAGCCGGAAGACACAACGTGGTATTTGTAGGGCCACCCGGCTCAGGCAAAAGTATGCTTGCCCAGCGGTTGCCTACGATCATGCCTGCTCTATCATTCGATGAAGTTCTTGAAACTACTAAGATCTATTCAGTGTCTGGCAAGCTTAATACCAAGGGTCTTGCGTTACATCGACCGTTTAGAAGCCCCCATCATACTATTAGCCAGGCAGGCCTCGTTGGTGGTGGGTCTTTTCCTCAGCCAGGCGAGATTAGCTTGGCTCATAATGGGATTCTTTTTTTGGATGAGCTTACTGAATTTAAAAAGACAACCTTAGAGGCTTTGCGACAGCCATTAGAGGCAAAGTCGGTATCGATTGCGCGCGCTCAACAGACGATAACGTTTCCCGCATCTTTCTTATTGATATGTGCTTTTAACCCCTGCCCTTGCGGGTATTTTGGCGATAAGCGCAAAGCGTGCACGTGCTCGACCCAGCATGTTGCCAATTACGTGCAAAAGCTCTCGGGGCCATTGCTTGATCGTATAGACCTCCAAGTTACCGTTGGCTCCGTTGATTATGAAGCATTGAGCGCGCGTTCTCACGATATGTCGTCAGCAGAGCTCTATGCGGATGTTGAAAAAGCGGTAGCTCGCCAAAAAAGGCGCTTTGGCGATACGAATAGGTGGAATGCCACGATGAGCCCTGACCTGCTTGATATGCATTGTGTGTTGAACTCCCAGGGACAAGACATTATAAAAAAATCATTTGATCGGCTCAACTTAAGCATGCGCGGCTACCATAAGCTCATAAAGATTGCGCGCACGATCGCTGACCTTGAGGACAATGATAATATTGAGGCCAAGCATCTTTACGAGGCGCTTGCCTACCGTTCACTTGATCAAAGCAAAGAGCAGAAGCGCTTATGAAGTTTAGTAGCGGAATAGATGCTGTTGATATTAAAAGGTTCGCCCATTGGCATGAGTACAGGGCAGCAAGGCTTTTGCGTATATTTGGTCACGACGAGCTTGCCTATTGCTTAGCTAACCCACTCAAAAGTGCGGAGCGGTTTGCGGTGCGCTTTGCCGCCAAGGAGGCTTTTTATAAAGCGCTCTTCCCTTTGCATACGACAGAGCTGCCGCCTTTTTTGACGGTAATACGGCATGTCCAGGTTGCCACCAAGGCCGGTCATCCCACCTTGGTTGTTGCGTGGGGTGCTCTTCGGCTTTGCCCGATTGAAAGCACAGTGAGCTTAACTCATGCACAAACAATAGCCATAGCCCATGTGCTTCTTTATGATTGTTCGAGCGAGCCGTAATTTCTCGAACGATATTTTCTTATTGACAAGTTAAAAAAAGAAGATAGAATAAGTATAATGATCGCGGGGTAGAGCAGCCTGGTAGCTCGTTGGGCTCATAACCCAAAGGTCGCTGGTTCGAATCCAGCCCCCGCCACCAATAATCTTCTCATCTTGCTAATAAACAAACTGACCATATGGCTCAAAGATCTTGCGATTCCTATCGTGTACAAAGCGATCAAGGGTAACATCGGCAAAGTGACTTTGATAGAGCTCGGGCGTGTAATAAGTTCCTTTTTGACCGATTGTTATAGCGCGATTAACCAGGGTAGTAAGTCGCGAGTAACCTTTAAGGAAAAAGCTCATCGTCATGACGCCACACTGGCCGGTGCCCATTTCAGGTATCTTGCTATAATAAATATCGAGCGGAATATCCCAACGCTGTAAGCCCAAGGGAATTTCCTTGAGGCGCCGCCCTTGATCAAGCCTTTCTTGCATCCAATCTTTTATTGCTTGGCCATCTTTATTACAATTACAACCCACGAGAAATTTCTGTTCATATTCGTAGACGATATCTTTGATATCATCCCAAACGCTCCTACGCAAACAATAACCAAGCAAGAGTCCTGCTGTTTCACCTATTAAGGCGAGCTTGCCTTTTTTTTCCTCAAGCGTCATATGAGAAGGACGAAACGCTTGCACGGCCCCAATATTGCCGTAACGGCCGTGGGCCCAGTTGTCCAGATTCAAAACAAGCCCCAGGTACTCGGGAGTAACCTTAACGTCATCTTCAAAGTGAATAATACGATTGAACTTGCATTTATCAAAAATAAAGCGCAGCGCAGAGATAATGTTGCGGTGGAGCCCGAAATTAACTTTGCGTTTGATAATATAGCTACGCTTGATCTTAGCCGCGTTAATGAGAGCAATATATTCCTGCTGCCGCGCCTTGGGGCCACCATCTAAAATGAAAAAAAAGGGAAGCTTCTTTGATTCAGGATTTGCTGCAAGAGCGGCGATCACTTCCTTAAAGTAGTGGGGTCGATTAAAGCCAATAATAACGACCGCTGTATCGAGTTTGTTCTTAATGGCAAAATTTTCATAATAAGAGCTGTCAGCGTCATGCTGGAAACGCCCCTGGGCACTGCATGCAGCAAGCACTAAGATGACTCGTTGCGTAATTTCACTAAATTTCATAAATTCCCTTCGGCTGCCATATTATTCTTGAGGGAGTATACCGCCTGGATGATGAGATTTGCAAGAATCCTTGCGTTTTTTTGCTTGATATCGCTATAATATTACTAATATAAATTACAAGCAATAAAAGGGAGTAATTGGATGAAATCGTTTTGCTATTTTTTTTTCACAATTCTGCTCTGCGTGAGCACCTCTAGGCAGCTTAATGGGCAAGGGCTTCATATTATCAATCAAGCACCGCACAATGTCAGGATACAAATGAGCACGCCGGTGCAAGAATATGTTGGTGACTTAACAAGAAGAAATGCATATTTTTTCAGCAATCATCCGCAAAATATGACGGTATATTCACCTAATGGCACCTGTTCGAAATTTTACGGAATCTACATGAATCCGATATTTGATACCTTGTTGATTCGGGGGCGTAATGGCAGTCCTGGCTGTGTCGTGCTTGGTTTTACCGGCAAGACGCGTCAAGCAACGCCGCGCACGATTGGGCCAGTACCCTTTGAGCCAAATTACTGTAAGGCTCGTTGCTGGAATCCGACCTCAGGTGCTATAGCGCCACAAAGGTCAAATGGTGTCATAACGGGCCCCATGGGACCGCTGCCAACCACTATTCTTAACGCTGGCACTGATGATGTTGAGCCAAATCCGGTACGTACCTGATTAGCTTTTTAGCAGGCAGGTATAGAGATCATGGTAGATGGGGCCTTCTTGTGTCAGAATAGATTGCTTGAGCTTGATGTCTTTAAGACAAAATGGGTCTGAGTTAAGAGGGTTATTTTCTAAAAATTCGAAAAAAGCATGCTGAGAAGTCAGCGTTTTGACGCGGGCAAGGGTTATATGGGGGATAAATTTGGTATCTTCTGGCAAGGCGAGCCCTTTGCGCAGGAGAGCAGCGAGTGCCTCGATATCGGGGGACAGCACACGAGCCCATATAATAGAGGGAGATCCTTGTTGGTTAACCTCCAGCGCTGTTAATTGCAGAGTGCATACAGACTGCTCACGCAAGAAATGTATACGCTCAATAATAAGGGGAATTTTGTCTTCGGGGCATTCGCCCAAAAAAAGAAGCGTTATATGAAAATTTTCTGGGCGTGTAAATGTCCCTTCGAAAAAGCGACCGGCAAGCAACTTTTCTTGTATATGCCGTAAATACTCCCCAACGGTGGGCGGTATGTCAGCTGCAATAAAAAGCCTCATCTTCTCTGTCCTTATACCTAAAGCTTCTAGACAAGCAGCTTCTTTTGAGTTATTATGTTCCGCATGATAATATCATATACTAAGGAGCACCGGCTATGATTTACGCTCTATTGTTTGTCTTAGGTCTGCTCGGAGCGTCATTGGCCGAGGGCAGTATCCAACCAAACCCTCAAGATTTAGTCGATATCGCGAACATTAATCCGAACATTCGTTTAGATATACGCTATGCAACAACAAATAATTTTACCGGCAAAGTAGTCTACCTAAGCAGTCGTTGTTATCTGCGTCGTGGAACTGCAGAAAAATTGAATAAGGTGCAGCAGGAACTTCAAGAGCTTGGTCTTGGTCTTAAAATATTTGATGGCTATCGCCCGCTTTCAGTCCAAGAAAAGTTTTGGGAGATCTGCCCTGACCCGCGTTATGTCGCCGATCCTGCTGAGGGTTCTAAGCACAATCGTGGCTCGGCGGTCGATGTAACGCTTATTGAGCTTGCAACAGGCAATGAGCTGAGCATGCCTTCCGGATTTGATGAATTCACCGAAAAAGCACATCGAGCATATGCGAGCATGTTGCCTCCAGCTGGTCGTAATTGTAAGCTTCTTGAGCTTATTATGGTTAAGCATGGCTTTATTCCGCTACCAACTGAATGGTGGCATTTTGATGATGAAGATTGGCAAAGTTATGAGCTTCTTGACAAAACTTTTGACCAGTTGGAACAAGAAGAGCAGTCTCAGCTTAAAAGTGAACTATAGATCGATAGAGGAGCTTTTTTATGGCACAGTATTTGAAGATTGGCATGTTGTTCAGTTTGCTTACTTATTCTTTAGCCTCGCTTGCGGTACATGAAAAAATAGCAAGCTATTTAGAAGATAATCAGGCCACCATTGCAAGAGCTTTTAGAATTAAAAAAGAAGAATGGGAAGAAGAATATCAAGCCGGTATTAAGGCGCTACCCATCGCATCAAAAATAATGTCTGCAATTCTGGGCACCCCTCAAGAGCCTGAAATTATGGCGCTGATGGAAGAAGTTCTCCAGTTTTTAGCTACGATAACTGCATCGCAGGCATGGCATGATGTTAGGTATCGGCCATTATTTGAATCATATTTCCATCAGCAGAAAAAAGATCAAGCTTTGGGCGCTATCGAGAAAGATATTCGCAACATGTTACAAAAGTGTTTGCGGAATCCTGCCAAAGATGGTGAATGTAAAGCAAAACACCTTGTTGCTTTTTTGCTGGTTAATGAATTGCTTGCTGCCGATTTTTACCTGCCGAAGCCGGAGGTAAAAGAAGAAATAAGAGATGAAGAGCATGCTGAGTTTGGTCAGCAAACGAATAAAGAAGAGCTTTAGAGAAAAATTAGTCGATGCTTTTATCCATGAGAATGGTATGTTTTTTATCTGCTAAGTAATCTTTAAGCGATTTTGTATAAAAAGCAGAAAAATCATTGGGGTCTTTTTCTACGGGCAAGTGGCCCCAGCCTGCTATAATGAAAATGGTATTCTCATTAGGTAACGATTCATCAATGACCTGAAGAGCGCTGATCATATCATTGTTTCGCGTTGTTACTAACCAAGAGCCTAAGGTAGCAAGTATGCATTTGTCAGCAAAATCCGTAAGACCCATTTTTTGAGCTATCCATGTGGCTATCGGGAAAGCGAAAACGAAACAAGCTAGTAGCAAACTCACGTACACCGAAGAAAGTAGCAAATTTGTCCGCGTCGAAAAAAGTGCAGGTACCGCAATACCAATAAAAATAGAGGCTAAGAAAAAGCTTGTATAGAACAACAGTGCATTTCCATTTTCCCAACCATATAGAGTGCCTTTATATGATAAGGATGCTTGATTAATTATACTCACAAGCAAAGAATGCGATTTGCTGTCATATTTGGATGTTGGAATATTACGAAGTAAAAGTTGAGCGAGCTCTTCAGAGGTGCACAGTCTTTTATCTTGAAATTCTCGGGCTTCTAGAAGAATCGGATCTTCCGGCTTAACCAAAGTTTCCAGCGCCTTAAAATTAAGCAATATATTGCCTAAATTAGTGTGTTTCTCGCCAAAGAATACGAAACGAGCTTGATGCGCAGGCGTGTTGCCATATTGATTAAAATGGACAGTTAAAGGCTGTTGTAAGGCATGAATTAATTTTCCACCTGCCTTTGTCGCGGCTAAAAGTCTGACGGCATCTAAAGAATGGGCTTGCAAAGCATATTCGATAGGTGTTTTGTCGTCAGCATCAATAAAATCATCGGTTGTAGATGGAGTAAATGCGGCTATCTCGCTAAGCAGTTGCTTGTATATTGGGTATTTTTCATCCGTCGTATCTCCAGAAAATACCAATAAAAAGCTTGGGGTTGCTTGATAAAAAAAATACGAAACAAGGCCTAACGCAAGAATCTTGTTTCGTACGCCCGCTACGTTTTTAAGTAATAAAGTAACCGCACAAGAAATCACCATGAGCGGGATAGAGAGAAAAGCAATTCTACCTTGTGGTGGAACAGCAGGAATTGACGCAGCTGCGTGATGCATAAGCGTTTTGTTTTGATCGTCCTTTATGGTCGTTATATTTGGCAGGTAATTAAGAAGCTCGTGTAATCGAGGTACGTCGTGAGAATGAATTGCCTGAAGCGCCATTTCATAAGTAGCCATTTGATCTGCGTTTGGCAAAAGAGCTTTTGCAAAACAAGAGAAGAGAATAATAGGGATTAAGTAGGTTAGTTTGTTCATAATCAACTCTTGTTGTTAAGGCAAAAGACGACGTAATTCGCCCAACAAATAAAAAGGAAGTGATAAAAGAGCATACTCAATGGTATTTCCTTGGGCGTCTTTTACCTGTACATGACTTTGTCTTGGCAGTGCTGAGTTAATACGGAAACCGCTCGCGGCCATTTCCTTAAGCCCATAAAAAGATGTAACGATTTCAAGCTGCCGGTGCTGACTGCTTTGACTTCGAGGATTTCAATAAGCTTTTTGGCTTGGGTTTGTGCTAAGTGGCGCACAAGCCACGTTTTGCCCACTTGCCGTGGGCCACGGATAACCATGGGCTTGCGATCAGCGGAGGCAAGCCAATTTTCCAAAAATGCCGTAGTTGTTCGTTGCATTTTTTCTCCCTATTTCTGAGAATGTAACGAAAAATAGATGGCAGGTCAAGAAAAGAGCCGTCTCTTTTCGTAAGCTACGTTAAAAAAGAGACGGCTCTTTTTTAAATATGACGTAAAAGTGCGATAAAAAATGGGTACCCAACCAATCCATTAATCGCGGCGGATCGACATTTTTCTTTTTAAAGCTCCAGAGAGCAACATTAAGACGGTTACGCCATAGAGCATGCTGAGCGTGAAATAGTATCCTCATATCAATCATGTGTATGTTAGCATTAGCATGTTGGAGATGAGTGTGTTTTAACTTTTAGCCCCTTGATTCACGAAAAGGATGCAACAACGCTGCCATAACAAGAGCGAAAAGTTCAGGGGGTAAACGCTGAATTTGGCTTGTTATCTGGGCGACATCTAGACCTTGCGCATAAGGAGTCAGGAGTTGAGCTGATTGAAAATTGTGGATATCGCCAATGAGCTCAAGGATTGCTTGCCGTTCTTCCTCGGAAAGCGTTATTACCTTTAGCCGTTTTCTGAGCACTTTTTCGACATCAGCAAGATCGATATCAATTTTATTCTCAAGAGCAGTGAGCAAGATCCAGCGGAAGGCTTCCGGGTGTTGCTGAACAGCCGCATAAGCTAAGGCTGTATTAAATGCGTTTGTCCGTGTTTGGCTAGGCAAAGTGTTATAGATTGCTTCAAGGGCATGGATATTGCCTACTAAAGCAGCACGAGTAAAGGCTTGAGGAAGGTAAGCAGTGTTTGCGAAATGGTTAAGTATAAAGTTGAAAATGGGGTTGTTGTGTTGTGCGACAGCAAGGAGCAAAGCTTCTTGAATAAGCTTTACGTCATGAGGTGTAAGTTGATCGTTGTCTGCTTTTTTTAGAAGTTCTTGAAGAAGCGATAAGGCATCTTTACCGTGAGTCGCGATAGCAAACAGAAGAGGATAAGCATCGTAAGCTAGGAGGGCTGGCCGTTGAGCGGTGGCTATAAAGCCGTGTTCAAAGAGCCAGCGTAAAAGGGGGGAAGGATTTATGCTGAGCGACCATTCACTGCTGGGGATAAGATGGGCGCCGTGGAGCATAAATTGAGCAAGTATACGAGGGGTAATTTCTTTGCCTTTTGATAGGGTATAATCGATAAAAATAAAGAGTGGCGTGGCACCCTTATCTATAAAGAATTGCTCATTATCCTCAGTTGTGTAGTGAATTGTCTTAGGCATGGGAGTATTTATGTTAGCGCCGCGATGAACGAGTAACTCGATAAGTTCTAAACCGTTTGGGCTTAAAGCGGCGAGAATAATTGCCGGCACTTCTAGGTGGTTAGATACCCTCAATGGGCCAAGCGTATCCGGATTAGCGCCTTGGGCGAGAATCTCACGTGCTTGTTCTACATCGTTATTGAGAATAGCTTTGATCAATGCTTGGTCTAGTTGTTGTTGAGCGGGCTGTTTGGGCTTATGCGGAGTTTTCGGAGGCTCCATAGCCCCAATAGTGCTGGATAGTGTGACCAGAAGAGCTCCTAAAAAAATAGTATACGTTTTCATATTTATCCTCTATTGCTTCTTATTCCTAATAGTAATATTTAATCAAATAAATAGTCAATAATTTTAATATTCTCATGAAAAACGCATATGCTTGCTCTTGATAAAGCACTTAAAAATATGCTATTTGGGGGAGGCGAAGATCATATTTTTTACTAATATTAAAAAACCGCAGAATTATACCCGGATAGCATGCCCGATCATTTTAGATATGGCTAAAGGCTTGCTTCTAGCAGGTAGCGATTTAATACGAATGGCTCGGATTATTTTTAATCAATAAAGATGTGTAAGAGGAAAGAGCCGTTCTTTTTAGCGCAGCTTATGAAAATAGACGGCTCTTTGTTAAAACTAATCTAAAGAATCAGTCCATTAAGCGCGCGAGCCCGGCGATTTTTGTCTTCTTAAAACTGTATGAAAGCAGTATTAAGGCGATAACGCCATAGAGGACGCTTAAGAGAGAACCAAAAATGATATTCTCGTAAGGGCTTTCATTATCAAGAATGTACCGACGCAAAGCACTAAAGATATATGACATGGGTATGACATTGCCAACTGCTTGGACCCAGGCTGGTAGGACTTCCCGCGGGTAAAAAGCGCCACTGAGCGGGGCCATGATCCACACAATGAGAAAAACGAATTCTGAAGCTCGTTTGCCGCGATAGAGCACGACCTGCAAAGCAAGAAAGCCCAAGGCGATGCTTGCCAAGAAAAGAGGCGGTCCGAAAAGTAAGCTTATCCGTAAAAGAAAATCTGTTGGTATTGCGTATAAGTACTTGATAAGCGCAAAGCAATAAAGTACGAGTGCGATGGTAGTTAACGCGCTATAGGTAATGATCCCGAGTACCCACTCGCTCAACTTGAGCGGTGTTGCAAAGAGTACGGTCAAATTTTGCGCCCACAATTCTTCAAGAAACCCAAGTGCTATGGTGATACTACTTCGGTTAATAATTTCCCACAAAAATATTGAGCCGATAAGCACGAGCTGCAAGCGGGAGTCCTGGTTTTGCATCCAAATGCCCAAATAGCCCCAAACAACGATATTAAGAAACGGCCAAAAAAAGAGCGCTATTTGCATGTTAACATCATGGATTAATAATCGAAGATGACGCAAGGTAATTGCCCATGCGTGGCTCCACTGAATCATAGGGCTTCCTTCGCTTTGCTTAAAAAGTAATCTTCAAGCGTTGGCTTGTCGATAGATACGTTGGTATACGTAATTCCCGCGCGAGCAAGGTTCATTAATACGTCAGCAATACGGTCTTCGGCCACTTCAAACTCAATCTCGTGATTTTCTACTTTGTAAGAAAATCCATGGTCCTGTGCATAGCGGCAAGCTTCTTCAAGGCTTCCCTGTATTATGAGAGCAATCCGTGCTTTTTTGATAGACGCTGCCAGGTTAACGGGTGAGTCGTCAGCAATGATTCGGCCCTGTTGCATCATGAGCACCCGGTCGCATACTTCGGTGACCTCGGCCATATTGTGGGAGGTAAAAAGTGCCGAAATACCTTCTGTGTTACGTTGTGCGGTAATAAAAGAGCGTACCTCATAGGCTACCTCAGGGTCGAGAGATGCTGTAGGTTCATCAAGGAGTACTAAGCGCGGCTTTGGCAAAAAAGCTTTTACCAGTAATATTCTTGTCATTTGCCCAGCCGATAAACCTCCCGTACGGCGCGTCCGAAATTGGTCCATCCCAAAGAAGGCCAGTAGTTCTTTAATACGTTTGGATCGCTCCTCATAAGGCATGCTGTAAAGTCTGCCAATAATATCAAGATTGTCGCCTACCGTAAGATTGGGCGGCAATTTATCGTAACCGCTTGCATGCGTAACATGTTGTAAAGCGCTTGGCCCCTCCCGGTCAAAATCTTTACCAAAATAATGAATTTGTCCAGATGTTGGCAAAAGAGTGCCGAGCAACATCTGGATGGTTGTTGTTTTGCCCGCACCATTGGTGCCGAGCAAGCCCACAATCTCGCCTTCGTTGATAGCAAAAGAAATGCCTTGCACGGCAGGGATCGTGCTCCTTTTGCCAAAGAGCCATGAACCGGTCGTAAATACTTTGGTTAAGTTGCTAACGCGTAAAGGAATCATGACTTCTTCTCCTGGCGCACCCAGGTTTTAAAGTCTTCTACAAGCTTATTATCAAGATAAGCAGCACTGCCCTGCAGCATCGTTTTGCTGCCGCCACCACTTATACCGTGTGACTTTAACCAGGCAAGAGCTGCACCCATGTCAAGGCGCGCTGCTAATGAGGGCGAAAGAGCTATGACGACAAACGTACGCTCTGGTGTTGGGGACATCAAGAAAAAGAGGCCCTCATGGGTCGATGCAAGCTCGCTTGCGATTTCTCGCAGCTCGTCAGCGAAGCTGTCTTTCAAGGTTAGTGCCAGGAATGGGATGCCATCAATATCGGTAAGCCCTGCAAGCCACGTCGGCGTGCTCAATTGCCATACTTTTTTCTTAAGCTCTTTCAGCTTGGTGGTACAGGCTTTTAATTGCTCCTGTTGCTTTTTAAGAGCTTCAGGAACCTGTGCAGTTTTTACTTTAAATTCGTTGCTCAATGACTTGAGCAGGCTATAGCTTTCCTGGAACAGCTCGACGGCACGCGGTCCCGTAAGAGCAAAAATACGGCGATTGCCTGCCGATAAAGAGGTAACCTCCGTAATTTTAAAGCATCCGATATCGCCGGTAGCCGCTACATGCGTTCCCCCGCAAAGCTCTTTGGAAAACCCAGGAATATCAATAACGCGAACGCTTTCAGGGTTATACTTTTCCCCAAAAATGGCAATCACGCCTCGTGTCAGTGCCGTCTTATAGTCTGTCGTATAAATTGAGACAGGGATATTTTCCATGATCTTAGCATTTACGCGATCTTCAACAAGCTTTATTTGCTCCGGCGTTAAGTTTTCATGATAGGTAAAGTCAAAGCGTAAATAATCTGGATTGACCAGAGATCCTGACTGGCGCACATTATTGCCGAGCAGTTCAATAAGTGCTGCTTGTAAAAGGTGCGTTGCCGTATGATTTTTCATCGTATTGGCGCGAGTATTTTTATCAACGGTAAGCTCCACCGTGTCACCGACATGTAAATCGACCGGGGCTTCAATTTCAGAAGCAATCGCGTTGTCAATTTTCTTCACCTTGCCGAGCGTTACCGCAACCCCTTTTACGACAATGGTCCCCTTGTCGCTTACTTGGCCGCCGCATTCAACAAAAAAGGGAGATTTTTCGGTGATAACCCAGCCCTGCTCGCCCGCTGCCAAGACGTCAAGCAGCATACTGCCTTGCATGAGTGCGCTAATCGTCGTTTCAATATCTTGCTGGTGGTAGCCAACAAATTCGGTCGAAAGAGATTCAGGTAGTACGGCCATGGCGCCGCCCGCTATCTTTTTTCCCGATTGTGCACGCTGCTTTTCCATCTCGCTATCAAATCCCTTAACATCAACGGTAAGCCCATGCTCATGAGCAAGGACTTTGGTTAGTTCAAGCGGGAAGCCGAAGGTATCATAGAGCTTAAATGCTTGAGCTCCGGTTATGGTTTTGCTTTTAGCCAGTTCGGGTTCTCGCAAAAATTTCTCAAAAATTAGCTTGCCTGCGGCTAAGTTATGAACAAATTTTTCTATTTCAGATGTCAAAACTTTTTCGATGGTAGCCTGGTAGGTTCTGAGCTCAGGGTAGATCGGGCCCATGAAATCAACGAGTGGCTTGACCAGTCGCGGGAAGAAATTTTTGTCGCTGAGCCTTTGAGCAAAAAGGGCAGCGCGGCGGATGATCTTTCGCAGTACGTAGCCACGGCCCTCATTGGACGGCATGCAGCCGTCTGCTATCGCGAATGCGCTTGAGCGGATATGGTCGGCTAGCACGCGAAACGCTGCTCGTATCATGCCAGTTTGGCGAGCGTATTCATGGCCAGTCTCCCGTTCGATGGCGGCGATTACTGGTGCAAAGAGGTCGGTATCGTACACGGAGTCTTTATTTTGTATAAGCGCGCATAGTCGTTCAAGACCCATGCCGGTATCAACACCTTTGTGCTCGAGTGGCACGTCAGTACCGTCAGGTTGGCGGTTGTATTGCATGAATACGAGGTTCCAAACCTCTAAGAAGCGATCACAATGGCATCCCGGTGCACACAAGGTATCATTGCATCCGTAGCCGGGGCCACGATCGACATATATTTCGCTGCAGGGGCCGCAGGGGCCTGTATCACCCATTTGCCAAAAGTTGTCCGCTACGCCAAGGCGTACGATGCGCTGAGGTGGTAGGCCAATTTCGGTGCGCCAGAGGTCATAGGCTTCGTCATCCTGTATAAAAACGCTTGCGTAGAGGCTTTCTGCGGGGATTTGCATTTCTTGCGTTAAAAAGTCCCACGCAAAGCGGATTGCCTCTTTTTTAAAGTAGTCACCAAAAGAGAAGTTGCCCATCATTTCAAAGAAGGTCAAGTGCCGTTTGGTAAATCCAACATTTTCGAGATCGTTGTGTTTGCCGCCGGCTCGGATACACTTTTGAATGGATACGGCGCGTGTATAGGAGCGCTTTTCATGGCCGAGGAAAACGTCTTTGAACTGGTTCATACCGGCGTTGGTAAACAGGAGTGTTGGGTCCTGTGCGGGGATCAGCGATGAGCTGGCAACCTCGGTATGCCCCCGCTGGGTAAAGAACGTAAAAAATTTTTCGCGTATTTCATGTGATTTCATACAGCACCGTCTAAAAGAGCTTTTTTAACTTTTGATAGAGCTCCTGTAAGTCCTCGGAGATCGGTTTGGTATCGGCAAGGGTTGGCAGAAAACTTGTATCTCCGTACCAGCGCGGCAAGATATGCATATGGATGTGGTCCGGAACGCTGCCGCCGGCTGCCTTGGTGCCAAGGTTCATGCCCATATTAAAGCCGTCCGGCTCAAGCTTCTGGCGTAGGATGATCATAGCTTGGTTGGACTCCTCGATCATTTCGATTCTTGTTTTCGAGGAAAGTGCATCCAGGGTAGCGGCGTGCTGGTAAGGGGTAACAAGCAGGTGGCCGCCGTTATAGGGGTACAAGTTAAGCATGATAAACGTATGCTCGAATCGCTTGAGAATTAAGTTTTCTTCATCCCGGTCGCTCTGCGCGGCAAGGGCACAAAAAGCACAGGGTTTTGGTGAGCCTTCCCGCTCTTCCCCCATATGGGTGTAAAATCTGCGCCATGGAGCGTAAAGTTTCTTCATAGCTGTTAGTATACTTTTTTTTGAGATTTTCTCAAGTCAGCCGGAATATCGCCTAGGCGGCTGGGACGCCTTCGCGGCTGGCGCGACTACGCGTCGAGCGGCAGGGCAGCGGCCCTGCACCCACACCAATATGCGTAGTCGCGCATGCTGTGTCCTCTGTCTTTTGCTTTTTCAATGCCATAACCATGCGTGGCGCATGATTATGGCAACCGCAATTTTCCTGACGGAAAATAGATTTTTATCATGGAGCGCAGCGTACATGATAAATGGTATAAGTTATCGTACGCTTTGGCGTACGATAACTACTCACACGCATGCGCTACTCATCTCGCCTATTGCATCGGGATTGTTAAGGGACGATGTCCCTTAACCGCTAGCCGCGCAGGCGATTCAATTTAGCCTGACTTTGTTGAGGATAGCCGGCTAAGCAGGCAATTCAATTACAAAAGCTTACGCCGACCAGCAGTGATGTACTATACTCATAAGCAAAAGAAGGAATATTATGGCCGAAATTATGATACTCATGACACCACATCGCCAAAGTTGTAGGCTTATACCGCTGTATTATGCTCTACAAAAATTGGGCTATACCGCTACGCTGAGCACTCCGACAATACCTGATACGATCGTTGACGAGGTTTTGGCGCTACTAGAGCTAAACCCAACGCTCGAGATACCTTACAACAAAAGAGCGCTGCTGACTGATAGCATATTGAACACATGCAACAATATTATCGAGTCGCATAAGCCATCACTCATCATAACGGAGGGTTATAGCCCCTTAACAATAGCAGCTGCTCTTGCCGCTTCTTATAAAAATATTCCTATCGCGCACCTCGCATCAGCAACCGCTGAGCCGCACCACGAAATGCACCGTGGCTTTATGCGCCTCATGGCAAGCTGGCATATAACCGCCACGCAAGCGGCAGCGGCACAGCTCCTCGCCCATGGTATACGACGAGAGGCAGTTTGGTGCATCGGCAATATGCTCACTGATTTACTGAGTATGATGCGCGAAAAAATAGAAAGCGAAAGAACAGCGCTTGCACCATCGCTGGCCGAATTTATTACGAGCGTTATGTACCAGCACGCACGATGGTTGCTCGTAGCCACTTCAGGCCTGGGTGATGCAGAAAGAGCAATTATTTTTCAAGCTTTGAGGGCACTGCTTGCTTTTGATCGTACGCTCTGTATTGTCGTGGCTGATCAGCCAGAGACAGAGCTGCCCTTTCACCATGAGCGATTATTTACATGCCACGCAAAAACCTATCCCGAAACACTTGCTCTTCTCATGGTCTGTCATAACGTCTTGACCAACATTCCGTACCTGCTCGAAGATGCTATTTGCTTAGACAAACCGGTTATTTATACCGAAAAAATAAACGAGATTGAAGCAATTTGGGCAGAGCTTGCCTGTCCAACCCGCATAAACGAGCAAGAAATAGTGGATGCTTATCGCCACCTCATGCAGGCTTATATACCAGGCAAAGCAAGCCTTTTATACGGGCACGGCCAAGCAGCTGATAAGGCAGCTCAAAATATTGTAATGGCACTGAGCAGGATACAGCATAAAATACGAGTCGATGAATATTTGGGTGTTTTATGAGATTGGCTTATCTGACATTACCATTGGCTTTGAGCACAACGCTTCTTGGACCGACACTCAACCAAAAATACCCGATCGGTTTTTTTGAGGGCATGGCCCATAGCAGGCTGTTTAAGAACAGCTTTGCGCAAAGCAAAAATTGGCAAGTATTTAAGAGACTTTACCAAACGGGGATGAACAATCCTTACGAGACAGCGGGCCAACCTCGTATTCCTGCGCTCTTTCATTTGATATGGCTCGGCAGCAAGGTTCCCGATCGCTACGTTATGCTGAAAAAAAAGCTTGAGAAGATGCACCCCGGTTGCGCGGTAAAAATATGGACCGACCGAGAAGCAGCTTCATTTTTTATGACCAATAGAAGAGCATTTGACAGCGCAACTAATTATGGTGAAAAATCGGATATTTTTCGCTATGAAATACTTTATCAACACGGTGGCGTTTACTTGGATGGCGACTTTGAAATTCTTAAGCCATTTACCGATATCTTATACGCCTGTAACTTTTTCGCCGGTATGGCATACGCTGCGCAAATTGAGCTTTATAATGGCCTTATAGGTGCAAGTCCGCAGCACCCCATCATCAAGCGCTGCATCGAAACTCTTGCATCGGGGGGACCAAAAGAAGACGTAGATGCCATCATACGACGGACCGGTCCTTTACACTTTACCCGTTGTTTTCTTGAGGTGGCTCCTGCTTGCACTGGTATAACAATACCGTTTCCTGTCGCTTTTTTTTACCCTTGGCCCAACTACCAACGTGCTCAGAAAAGCCCTGATGCGATCAAGAAATACATAAAACCTTACTCGATCGCTTTGCATAAATGGGCATGCAGCTGGATCAAAAAATTGTAGAGATGGCTTGGGCAGGCTGCGATTTCTTGAGAGCTACTTTTTGATCGAGACAAAAATTTTTCTTGATAGCCGTCTTAGGTTACGACCGCTTGGACAGTTACAATGAGTTTATTTGAATCTAAACATATAATCTTATTAAGCTTACGCATATCAACGATGAGTGCATCTGAATAAAACGCGTGTCCTCCCTGGCTATGTCGTTGCCCGGCTAGAGAAATTTTTAGCCCTTTTTTAAGAGCATAGTATACGCAGTCTCGTAACTCACCATAGGTCCTTGGCCATAAAATCTCCCTCACACTCTATCGAAGAGCGGCTTAAAACATTGCTTCCTGTAGTTTTTTCGGTTGATTAATATTGCAAACAAAATATACTTTTAATTATTAGGAAAAAATTGGGTTGATCTTGTGGATAAAAATTTATTAAGCGCATTCCGTATTATACTTATTGCTTCAGTTTGTGTTGTCTATCCCTTAGATGATTCTCTGAATATTACCAATAATCCCGTTTATCATGATAGCGTTCCTCTTCATAAGCGACGGGGACGCCGTTCAGCAAAAAGGCAACCACTGCGCCTGGATCTGGCATACAACCAATATCCGGCACCGGACAAGCCTATAACCATACTCATTCATGGCACGCGCTTGCCAGTACCACTCATGGCACTTATTCCAGGATTGACACGTCAGGTTATTACACCCGTTGGGCTCCATCAAGTATCATACGTAGGATGGACCTACCATTTTGCTCGCATGGCTACCATTCTCACCAAAGCTGATTCTGATCAGTTTCCTTTGGAGAACTTCTATCTTTTTGGCTGGTCAGGCACTTTAAGCGTCGAAGAACGAGAAAGAGCTGGCGAGCACCTTTATCGGTACCTCCGCTTACTGCGTGATGATGAACGATATAAGAAAACACCAATCACCCTGATAGCCCTGAGTCACGGCGGCAATACCGCGATTAACACCGCAGCTGCTGCCCTAAAAGCTCAAGACACTACCTTACGCATTGATCGGCTTGTGCTCTGCTGTTGCCCCATTCAAGCTATTAACCAGCATCTGATTGCTTCGCCCCTCTTTAAACAAGTTTTTCATTTATTCTCTTTTCATGACTTGCTCCAAATAATTGATCCACAAAGCATTTATCATAGCAAAGCAAATAATTCACCTTTTTTTTCAGAGCGAACATTTTCTACACCGGCTGACAATCTTATTCAAGCAGAAATACGTTGGAGCAAAAGAGCAACCCTTTCACATATTGATTTTGCCCTTCCCGCATTCATTCGACGCTTGCCAGCGCTTCTCAAGCTCTTGGAAAACACCAATAGCCTTCAAAGCTTACAAAAAAACAGAGCAGGCACTTATTGCCTAGTGATAAACCGTGATCTTAAGAAACAAAAAAAGTAAAATTGAGGTTGTTTCTGGCTCAAAACATTGTTTCCTGTTTTTCCCGGCAGCGCTTTCCCAGGATCTTAAAATCCCAAAATCATCGCCGCCGGCATTAAAAGGCTTGTTGAGCGCATCAAAAATCTGGTACACTTAATTGATAACCATTACATTTGCGGCATTTAGATCAATAAAAACATGTACAATAAAAAAGCTGACATCCATTTTGTCGGTAGTGGTAGTATCGCCAAAATTCTAATAATAAAATCTCATTAAAGATCTTTGCGAGGCCAAACCGCTCAAAATAGGACTGAGTGGTTGTTGAGGTTGGTATGCTATGGGCATCTCAATAATATGCTTATTAAGATGCCCACGGTTTTCTCGGCTAAATCAACCAATTATGCATATCTGGTTGACGAACGGCTACGTGACGAAGCCGTCTTTGAGCATGCTCTGCCGCGGCAACGGTGAGGTGCTAAACCACCTGCACGGCCAGCCTCTGATCGCGTAAGTTTTCGCGCTGATCGGGTCGACCTCGTTGCACTGGTTGCTCGTGAAGATGTACCAGCTGCTTTTGAGGATGTGCCAGCACGCCGCGTACGTGTTGCCGTGCGCTTGCTTGGTCCCTCACTAAAGAGTTCACCCAGCCATGCTGTTATTCCTTCATCCACACCACGATTTGAGCTTCTTCGTGCGCTCGTGCTGCGGCTCCGTGTTGTTCCCCTGCTTCGTGATTGTGTTCGATTCGCCATGGAATCCTCCTTTGTGTAAAATAGTGCGCTTAATATAAACGCACGTAAATAGATATTTACAAGTTAATAATACAAATAATCAATTAAAAAAAGCAATAGTTTGGTGAAAAAAATGAGCACACTTTTTGAGAAAAAGGGTAATAGCAGCTGCTCTAGCCTTTTACGGAAATTTTTGAGTTCAAAAAATTTAAACTTAACGATAGGGAGGTGGGTGCCAAGCGCCCTGATGAGGTAATCTTGCAAAATTATTGACTTATTCCCTTGTAAAAAGATAAAAACATAGCAAGCAACGAGCGATCAAGGGTTAAGGAACTGACGTATGCGTATATCATTTTATTGGGTGCGAATCTTTCCCTTTGTCATGGTAATTGGTGCTGGTATAGCATTGGGCTGGCTTGCGTTCTGTTATAAGAGATTAGCACGTATCGTGATCATGACAGATAGCCATATTTCTCGTGGCATGAGGGATCGCCTTTTCGAGCTCATAAAAAAATACTTTTTACCTAAGCGTCAAAAAAATA
Source organism: uncultured bacterium (assembly GCA_963722385.1). GTDB lineage: Bacteria > Babelota > Babeliae > Babelales > Babelaceae > CAVRKK01. The sequence goes on along the minus strand of CAVRKK010000002.1, from coordinate 553,458 downwards.
TAACGGCATCAACGCTGTGCAGCTTCATTGGCCGCTATTATCCCTTTATTAGCCGTGTACGTGTTCGTTATGCGCGTAAAGGCACTCTTTACATCTCGGTGATGGCCGAGCAACCTGCCGTACTGCTCAATAATAGCCTTGTTATTACTCGCGACGGGAGCGTTGCCCAGGCTTCAGATTACGCAAATTATCTGCTCAATGACCTCTTGTGGCTTGAGACGGCGCCGCGAGAGGGTATCGAGCTACAACCAACCGAGATGGCTGCGTTTATGAACTCATTGCCCCCTTTTGTGCATGAGCGATATACCTGTACGTGGCATGACAAAACACTTGTTACCTTGCACGACAAGCAGCAGCCTACCATTACGCTCAAAACTAACCGTGATACGATTATTAATGAACAGATAATGAATGCAATTAAGCGACTAGAAAAGCTTATTATCTATAGAAAAAGCATTAAAAACTTATCGAATCAGGGCCAAACAAATTGGTGTATAGATTTACGCTGCAAGAATCAGCTTATTCTTGCTCAGCAGAAGGGGAAGACGGCGCTATGAAAAGGACAAGTAGCATACCTGATACGATTATTGTTGGCGTAGATATCGGGACAACAAAGATTTGTGTTTTGGTTGCTCAACAAGTTAGCCAAGGCCACTTAGAAATTATTGGGATCGGCAAGTCTCCATCTCATGGATTGGCGCGAGGTGTTGTGGTAGATATCGCTCCCGCTGTTGCTTCCATTAAAGCTGCGGTCAAAGAAGCCGAGTTGATGAGCGGAATCAAAATAGAATCAGCATATATTGGCATATCAGGAAGTCACATTCAGGCCCGCAATTCCCAGGGTGTTGTTGCTATCAAGCATGGCGAAATCAGAGCTGCTGATATTGCTCATGTTATTACCGCAGCCAAGGCGATTCCGCTCAATGAGGGTCAGCATATTTTGCATGTATTGCCGCAGTTTTATACCATTGACGGCCAGCATGAAGTTCGTGACCCGCTTGGTATGTACGGTGTGCGTCTTGAGGCCCAGGTTCATATCATAACGGGTGCGCTTGCCTCCGTACAAAATTTGGTGCGTTGTTGCCAGATGGCGGGACTTAAGATACGTGATATCGTTCTTGAGCCCCTGGCCTCTGCCGATGCAACGTTAACTGATGATGAAAAAGAATTGGGTGCTTTTATGGTTGATATTGGCGGCGGCACGTCCGATTTCGCCTTTTATCGCCATGGTACCGTTCGTCATACGAAGGTTATTCCGCTTGCAGGGGACCTTTTTACGCAAGATATTGCCGTGTGTCTTCGTACACCGCTCAAAGAAGCGGAAAGGATCAAAGAAGCATTTGGCTGCGCTTATGCCAAAAGCGTACCACTTCAGGAAAAGCTTGAGATTGAAATGATCTATGGCGGTCACAAGCGGTCTATCGCGCGGTCGGAATTGGCAGCCATTATTGAGCCACGTGCCCAAGAATTATTTGAGATAGTGTATCAAGAGATTATGGCAAACCGATTGCAGGCATCAGCAGGCCTGGTGATCACCGGCGGCGGGGCCTTGCTCGCGGGAATCCAAGAGGTGGCAGAAGCGGTATTGCGTCTTCCTGTACGTATAGGCAAGCCCCATGTTGATTTTGGGTTTAAAGAAGTTCTTGAAAGCCCGTTGTACGCGACCGGTTATGGCTTACTTCTTTACGCGCTCAAAAAGCATAATAATCAGGTGCTTGCTCATCTCAATGGCCCCTTGGTCGCGAGAGTTTTTACTCGTATGAAATCGTGGATTTTGGACTTTTTATGAAGAGCGTAATGTTTCAAGGCGAAAAGGGGTATCAATGGCTATAGATTTGGAGCGCGAGTACGTAACCAATCAAAACATGGTTGCGCGCATTAAAGTTATTGGCGTTGGTGGAGCAGGAGGAAACACGGTTAACCATATGATTGCGGCGCAGTACGAAAACGTCGAGTTTGTGGCGGTAAATACGGATGCACAAGCGCTTAAGATGTCCAAGTCTCCGCTGAGGCTTCAAATTGGATCAAATTCGACACGCGGGAGAGGAGCAGGTGCTAATCCTGAAGTTGGCAAGGTCGCGGCAGAAGAGGACATAGATAAGATAGCTGATTCTTTAAAGGGCTCGGATATCGTTTTTCTTACCGCTGGATTGGGTGGCGGCACCGGCTCAGGTGCATTACCGGTTATTGCTCGAACGGTACGTGAGCGCGGGATTTTGTGCGTTGCTGTTGTTACTAAGCCTTTTGAGTTTGAAGGCAAAAGGAGAATGGGAGTAGCAACCCAAGCTCTTGATCGTCTTAAAAAGGAAGTCGACACACTTATCGTTATACCCAATCAACGGTTGCTTGATATTACTGACCATAAAATTTCTCTTATTGATGCCTTTGGTATGATTAACAATGTCATACATCAATTTGTTAAGAGCATCGCTGATATTATCTCAAGCGCCGGGCATATCAATGTCGACTTTGCGGATATATGTACCATAATGCGCCATATGGGCTTGGCGGTTATGGGGACGGGATGTGCCTCGGGGCCTGATCGTGCGCAAAAAGCCGCAATTCAGGCGCTGTCTTCGCCGTTGCTTGAAAACACGAGCATTCAGGGCGCCCGTGCGGTACTGATGAATATAACGGCGAGTTCAAACCTTGGGCTCTACGAGGTTGAAAACGCTGCATCCCTTGTCTACGAGGCTGCTAAGGAAGCCAATATCATTATGGGTTCTGTTATTGATGAGGCTATGGGCGAAGATGTGTGTGTAACGATTATAGCCACGGGTATTGAGCAACCGGCATCAGGGCAAGCGAGCGCTCAGATGAATACCTTACGCCCCGCGCATTCGCTTGATACCGCTGATAATAAGGCAAGTAACGACCAAGGCCAAGAGCGCACACGAGCTCGGCCGTTATATGAGATGGCTCCTGAAGCCAGCGGCCATGATTTAGAAATACCAGCTTTCCTGCGCCGTGCTCAGGAAAAAGAGATACCGCAAAAGTAATCAGTTTTAGTGAAAAGATGGAGAATGGATTATGATGCTCGATAATTGTACGTATAATAAAATTAAGTTGCTTCATGAGGTGAGCTCTCTTGTGTGGTTTATTGAGCGACATGCGCTTAATGATGCTAAAGTTGCTGGCGATGCCGCATGTGCAGAAATAATACAGCAGCTTGGTGAGGATCTCCAGCGCCACTTAGAACGCTTGCGCCAGAATATGTGCGTCGTCACGCAGTAAGGCTGCCACAAAAAATCTTTTATTGAGCTTAACTTATTTAATTAAATCTCTTGTTTTATGAGAGTTCTTGCTTTTTTTATAAAAAAATTGCTATTTTTATATTAATTAGAGAAAATTGTGATTTTGGCGAGGATATAATTAATGTTGAAAAATTCTCTTACAACCACACTATTTACCTGCCTGATCATGATGGGAAGCGCTGACGCTTTATTGCATCAGAGTTATAGGCCCATTGTTGGCAATACGCCGGAAGAAAGGCAAGCAGAAGCAATGCGGCAGTGTACTGCGGCATGTCGTAAGTGGGGCGGTTGGCGAGAGCAGCATTATGTATGTAACGAGAAGCCCTTAATTGCTGCGCAGAACGCTGTTTACTATGAAGTGTTAAATTGTTTATGTGAATGTAAAGATGATATGTTTAAGTAATGGAGGAAGTAATGAAGATTATCGCTCGCTTATTTTTAACAATGCTTATGATTAGTGGTTCAGCTTATGCTTGGCAGTTTACTTATGGTCGCCATTTGTCAGAGGCACCCGGAACCGTAACAAGACGCTCAGCGGGCTTTGCGGCAGATAATATTGAGCTCAACAATGCTTGTAACAAGGTATGCGGCAAGCATAACGAGTATTGGACTACCCAGTGGAAGACATCAGGGTTCGGTAGCGCGCACTGTGAATGCAAAGTCCCGGAAAAGACGTTATTTAGCTTAAAAAGAAGCAAAAAAAAGCAACACAACGAGACGGCTCGTTCGGCTGGTACGCTTAAGTCATCAGAAGATTTGGCCCATGAATGTCCAAAAATATGCGCAGCGCATAAGGAGCGTTATCATGGTGATTGGGAACATCACCGGTTGGGTGGCTATTATTGTAAATGCAAAGTGCAAGCCTAGAGGTTAGGTTAAGCGAGTGAAGCGACAAGATCATCTTTTATCTTTTGGTAGGTGACGCCGTAATTTTGCTGACTATTAGTGGCTTTTGAGCTACTGTTGTATTTATGAAGCGGGTAAAGATTAGAATTTACAAGACACGCACAGGAAGAGTGCCCTATATAAAGTGGCGGGATAAGCTTGATATTAATACGGCGGCGATTATTTCCCAAAGAGTCGATAGAGTTGTGCTTGGTAATTTTGGGGATTGCGATGGTACAAAAGTAAGCGCTGATCGTGGCGATATAGTATGGCTGGAATGCCGTCCGCAAAAAGGGGAAAGAGCCGCACATCTTTGCTGAAGTTATTTTAAAATTAAGGTTGTTAATCTAGCCATACTATTGGGCAGTTCTTGCTCAATAGTATGGCAGCAAAATAATGGGCCGTGAGATTTCTTGATATATTATAACATGTTATGATATAATACTAATCGGAAACAGTATAAGTAAAGGCAACTAATGAATCTCTCAATTTATGTAAATAAAGAACTTGCGAAAAAAATTACTGAGCTCTCAAGGACGCTCAAGCGAACGAGAAATTCGGTCATTAATGAGGCTCTTGAGAATTGGGTCAAAAAACAAAGTAAGTCAGAATGGCCAAAATGCTTTTTTGAGTTTGAGGCTCTTTCTGATTTTCCTAGTTCAAAAGAATTAAGAAAAGGGCTAAAAATGCCTAAAAAAGATCCGCTCGCATGAAATATCTTCTTGATACGTGTACGATATCAGATCTCTTTAAAAAGCATCCCACAACGCTTGACCATTTTAAGCGAGTTCCACCAGCAGATCTGTCTATATCCTCAATTACCATTATGGAAATCGAGTATGGCCTAAAGCTCAATGCTGCACGTGAAGAAAGGATTCGTATACTCTGGCAAGCCTTTCTTGATGAGATTTATATTTTACCTTTCGATAATGATGAGGCCGTTTGTACGGGGTTTCTAAGAGTTCATCTCAAAAACCAAATGATTGGGGCCTACGATTGTATGATTGCAGGAACTGCTTTAGCACATGGGCTTTGTGTCGTTACCTCAAATATGCGTGAGTTCTCGCGACTGAGCGATCTTATCAAGTTAGAAAATTGGCGAACCGAGTTTAATCAAGAATAAGCAAGAATTCTCCTACTAAAAATTACCTCTGAACCAAAAATATTCTTTATCTGATCTTTTGGCTAAGATTAACCAAAAAATAGGCACCATCTTGAGCGGGGTGAGGCTGAAGTTCAAAGTATTGAAGTCTACCCTGATCGCGATGATAGTTGAGTTTGAGTTCTAGCTACAAAAAGCAAAGCATAAATGCTCTTGTTAAACTTTAAGCCGCTTGAATTTGTCGGTATTTACAGCGAGCGCTATTAAATATTGACATTCGGCTTCATATTTCATTACTATTAATAATAAAATATGGTCTATATTTATATGGGAGCTTATAATGAAGTTAATAAATTTTGCATTTTTAGCTGTTTTTTTGATGGGAATGGGCTATGGCATCTATGCTATGGAAGGTGAAGAGTCGGAGCGTGAGGCTGTTAATAATGCTTTGTTTGCAAGTGTGCAGAAGGGCGTTGAAGCGGTTCAACGAGCACTTAAGGATGGCGGTGACCCGAACTTTGTTAATGATAAAGGAATACCGGTTATCTTGCGTGCCGCTGTGTGGCATCAGCTTGATGTAATTAAGCTGTTGGTTAATGCTGGTGCCAACATAAACAGTGCGAACACAAAGGCGTTTTGGTTTGCAGAGGAGTATTTACAGCCCGGCGTGACCCCTTTCTATGAGTATGCTCGAGGTAATTTTGATACAGACGCGTTTGAATGGTTTCTTCAGCATGGAGCTTATCTTAACATAGGTCCAGGTATATCAGGTGCTCGCTGCCTTATTTATAGTTATGGGCTTACTACGAAGAGGTTTGAGAAAATAGAGCATCAATTACGCTGGTTCTTAGAGCATGGACTACAGCTGACAGCTAATGATTTAGCTGACAAAGAGATTGTTGAGTATGTAGAGAGGCTTTATCGAAATCACCCCTTGCTTCAGGCAATTGTGTTGAGGCATGATGTTGGCGACCTTATTGCCGGCATGAAGAAAAAGGCAAAAAAGGGTCAGTTGTCTGACACTGATAGTCGCGAGCTCAATGATGCCTTTATATTGGCAGCTGTGCAAGGAAGTCCTGTTTTGGTAGATCTTTTTGAGACCCCACATTTGCTCAATGCTATTCTACCCCAAACGTTCCGTACAGCTTTTGTGAGAGCTGCACTTATTGGGGACGTTCATGAGTTAAAGATGATCATTCGGTATGTGCAAAGAAGTGAACAGATTACGGCAGTGCGCATCAGCCCTGCTTGGGTAGCAGCATTTCGTGACGCATTAGCATATGCCTACGGGCAAGGCCAAAAGCAAGCTATTGAGTTTTTAACCGAGTACAATACTGAGCTTGGCCTCGACATTGATGTTGAGGAAGTAAAGCGCCGTGAAGAAAGGCAAGAAGTGCCAGTTAAGGGCAAAGAAAAGGAAGGGAAAGGCAAAGAGAAAGAGCATGAGAAAGAGCCAGAAAAAGAAAAAGAAAAAGAAAAAGAAAAGGAAAAGGAAACCTCCACAAAACAGCCGAAAAAGCATGAAAAAAGCACAGAGCTTTACGATGAACTTGATGAGGCTATCAGGCTGGGAGATAATAAAAAAGTTAAGGCACTGCTGGAAGCTGGAGTCGAGCCTAATGCTCCCTCGAGCAATGTTGAGCCAGCTATCACGGTAGCTGGGCTCTATGGTAATATAGAAGCTGTAGAGCTCCTGGTAGAACATGGTGCTGATATCAATGCTACCATGCCGCCAGGAACGAACCAGTCAACGCTGCCAGGCCAGACTCGCGGATGGTCTCCATGGCTTCCGGATGGTAACGTGGTATGGGCTTTTGTAGATTTTGCTCGACGCCGTCCAAAAGCTGACATTCTACCTGCGTTAGAATGGCTTGAAGCGCATGGGGCTGATTTAAACCATTATAATTCTGAAGGGTACTCCGTCATAGCAGCTGTCTCACGACAGGATCGTGATCTTCTCCGTTGGCTTTTTGAGCATGGCATAACGCTTACCCAAGCAAATCTTGAAAGTAGTAGAACGATCGAGCAGGTACAAAATGCCTTTGGGAAAGATTCGGTACAGGCAATAATTATACTCGCTAATACTGGGGAATTTGGGGACCTTGAAGAAGCAACGAAGCGTGTTGACGAATGGGTTGTGAATCACAGGGTCAATAAACATCTTTATAATGAACTATTTTTAATGGCGGTAGCTCAGAATACGATGTTTAAATACTTTATAAAAACCCTTGGGCGGTTTCTTACGCCTCAAGGGCTCCAACGAGCTCTCTTGGTGGCGGCGAGCACTGGTAATTACGTTGCTGCTGAAGCGATTGTGAGATTTGCAGGTCAAGCAATTAACGAAGGTGCAGATAACTGGTATCAAGCAGGCCTACGAGCACTTGACCGTGCAATAGCTCGTGGAAGGAAAAACATCGTATCACTGCTTTTGAGGGCCTTGCCGCGATCAGTCATTGAGCCTGTGATCCAGGATATACGTGAAACAATTAGACAATCAACCCAAATAGAAGCAAGTGATCGGAAATCTCTTCTTGAGCAGCTCGATAAAGCTCTTGTAGAACCTTCAAGGGAACCTGAGCAGCATCTATCACCTGCTGGATCTGCTGCTATAAGTAGACTTATTGCTAGCTTGCCATCGGGCCTTATCCCAGGATTGGTAACGCTCTTGTTTGGTACCATCCAGCACTCAAAGACAAAATAGCTGCTCTCTCGCCAGGCTTCGATATATTTCTTATTGCTTCCCGCGCAATTGTATGATTGCGCGGGAACTGCTTTAGCACACGGGCTTTGCATGCAGAACATTACTTATATTAAAATACAAATAAGCAAATAAATGAAATCAAGAGTTCATGCTCCGAAGGGATTCGTCGATAATGATCGCAATTTTTGATTATTATATAGAAATAACTAAGCCCGGCAGTTTGCCATCAGGATTAACGATGGAAAGTGTGCTAACAGATCTTCACGGGTACGTAATAGTGTTATTCAAGAGACCAGAAAACCCCAGGGTTTTAAACCTGGGGATGAATGGTCTACCGCATAAGGCGCGGAACGAGATGGCATTGGCTCGAAGTGGAGCGCCATCACAAGTTATGGCATACTAAGCGTATGTATTGGAAAGGTTCACAAACGACGCATAGGCTTATGTATCACCTGGTATGGATTCCTAAATATAGAAGACGTATATTGCAAGGGAAAATAGCTGAGCGAATTGCAGAGCTACTGCATGAATGTGCGGATATAAATCGATGGAAAATAGAAGAGCTGAATATACAAAAAGATCATGTACACGTACTTGTGCAAATGAGGCTTGAAATAAGCGTAAGCAAAATGGTGCAGCTATTCAAAGGTAGTAGCAGCAGAGTAATTCGAGAAGAATTCCCTGAATTAAAAGAATTTTTGTGGGGTAAAAGCTTTTGGGCAGATGGATATTTTGCTGAAACATCGGGTCAAGTTAGCGAAGACAAAATCAGAGAATACATTAAAAATCAATAGAGCCTCAATCTCGAAGCAGAAAGCGCCGGCTTTTAAGCCGGCCGTGCTTTACTCATTAATAAAAATATCTGATTGATGGCTCGATGCTTTTAGTTGTTAAGAGCGAATACTTGCTTTCGTATATCACTAGTTTCCTCTGAGCAATCAATTCTACTATAACAAATAATTTTCTATTAAGAATAAGCATAACAAGAAAATTTTGAAAATGTCAATATTTGTTAAAAGCTGTAAAAATTACAACCTTTATTGAAGTCAGAGAAGTTGCTTTATTAGCAACAAGGCCATAAGTAACATTTGATTGGATCGAGAGGTAAGCCCGGTATCGCTAGGCTTCAATGAGCTAGATCATTTTGAGACTTTTTTTAGCATAATAATGCTTATTTTTGACCGTTTCGACTATTATGAAATTTCGAAAATTTGCAACCGAAAAAGCATGAAAAAAGCACAGAAGGAGTTTGCTAGAATCCCATACTTGTATTTTTTTATAGGTCATCCTTGACTTGTTCGGTGGTAAAATTAACGCTACCTCGGGCAGGGCGACGATAGATGTACTTATAAAACAAGATACCTGCAACAACCGTTGTAGCTGTTACAAAAGCAAGCCCAACAGGAATTCCAACAGTTACCCCTATAACAAGCCCTAAGGGTAGAGTGCTGCCATCTCCAGCACTACCTTGCGTACCTATAAGAAGCGGCGAGAGTGACACGTCATTCGACTCAAAATTTGCCGTAGCAAGATAAGAATTCCCGTTAGTAAGTACACTTTGCGTAAAAGCGATCGCTACACAATCATTTGAATGGACAGGCAAGGAGTAAGAAGTACCTTGGTTTAAATTAGTCCCATTAAGAATGAAGAGAGTCACCCTATTTGTGTGACTATCAGCAGTAGCAAGGTACGGATGATGATACGATAATGATAAGGGACTGCTGGTATTAAAAGGCAAAGGAAAAGATTGTCCTACATTCAGAGTACCTCCTTCTATATCGAAAAGGGTTACGTCGTTTGACCCACTGTTTACGGTGGCAAGACCGAGCCCACCGTTTGAAAAGTTCACAAAAAGAAGTGCTCGTGGCTCACTGGATCCTGGAGGCAAGGCTTGAGAAAGAGCGCCGCTAAGTGTTCCCTCTGTTACTTTAAAGAGCGTTACATTACTTGAGTTAGTGTTTGCTGTAGCAAGATAGGTACCATCTGGAGCAAAGGCTACTGCTTGGGGTTGCTTAGATCCTGGGGGCAATGGGTAGGAAAGAGCACTGCTCAATAAGCCTGCTGCAACTTCAAAAATGGTAACATCGTTTGAGTCGCTATTAGCTACCGCAAGGTATGAATCATCTGGTGAGAACTCTAAAGATGCAGGATAAGTAGATCCGGCAGGCAACGTATATGAGCTTCCATTAGTTAATTGTCCAGCTATAAGCTTAAAGAGGGTAACGTCATGAGAAGCGCTATTGCTTGTCGCAAGATACGCACTATCGAAAGAAAAAGTAACCGAAGAGGGATGCAATGAGTTTCGTGGCAATAGATAAGAGGTTCCTAAAGAAAGGCTGTCGAGCACACCGGTAGAGTTAACGGCAAAGAGCGTTACATCGCTTGAATTATAATTTGCTGTTGCAAGATATAAGCTGTTAGGTGAAAAGGCAACTGAGTCAGGCTGGTAAGAGCTTTGTGGCAAGGGATAAGAAACTGGTGGGTTAGTAAGACACTCAACCGGAAAAAGGGTTACCGTATTTGAGTTAGCATCCCCCGTAACAAGGTATAAGCCATTGGGAGACAGTGCTGCCGTCGTGGGACCGTTAGAACCTGAAGGTAATGCGTAAGAAATACCGTTATCTAATACGCCTCCTGCCTCAACTTGAAAGACCGTCACATCGCTTGAGCCATAATTAGCGGTCATGCAATGTAAGCCATTGGGTGCAAAGAGTACTGGTCTAGGTACCAGTGAGCCTGAAGGTAATGGATAAGAAGTTCCTCCTGTTAGCAATCCAGCCGCGCTTACCTTAAATATGGTGATGTCATTTGAACCCTGATTAGCGGTAGCAAGGTAGGATTGATCGGGAGAAAACTCTATAGTTACCGGTCTGGTAGAACCTGGAGGTAATGAGTACGAAATACCCCCAGTCAAGGTCCCTGCTGACCCAACAGTAAATATAGTTACATTATTTGAGTTGTCATTAGCGATAGCAAGATATAGGCCATCAGAAGAAAAGGCTAGCCCTGTAGGATTAGTAGATCCCGCAGGTAGCGCATAAGAGGTCCCTCCTGTTAGTATGCCACCTGCTTCTACGGTAAACACGGTCACGTTATTTGAGCTACTGTTAGTAGTAACCAGATACAAACTATCAGGTGAAAAGGCAACGTTAAAAGGAAAAGTAGCGCCTGAGGGCAAGGCATAAGAAGTTCCCTGCGCGAGAACACAATTCTCTCCTACCGTAAACATAGTTACCTTATTAGAAGCGCTATTAGCAACAGCAAGATATAAACCATTAGGTGAAAAAGCTAATCCGGTAGAATTAGAGCTTCCTGAAGGTAAAGAGTAAGAAAGAGCACTGCCAAGAGTTCCGTCCGCTTCTACCTTAAATATTGTCACATCATTTGATGTGTAATTAGCCGTGGCAATGTAAGAGCCATCTGGTGAAAACTTTATGGTACCAGGAAGCACAGAACCTTTCGGTAAAGCAAAATTTGTACCAGATACGGGACAAATAGAGCACATGCGAGAGCCTATTAAGCAAGCAAGCGCTAAACTTAAAAAAACAGGTACCGCTATTCCTCGCATAAAAAACATAAAACTCTCCCTTTAATATTTGAGCTAAACCTATAGTAGACAAGTTGCTTTTTTTGTCAATTTCACCAGGGTGTGATTAAAAGTATTAGCCAAGGCAAAGGTGGTTTGAGTGATATGGTCCAATAACAATCCCATTGGTCAGGTTTTGAGAACTCAAGTTGGGACGCGTTTATGCGTCTCAATAGTTTTTTGATTTTGGCTATGATCAAAGCATTTAAAAAACTCGAACCTGACGTATTTCAGAGGTCCAAGATCAAGAAAGCTTAAAGGTCCCATCATGCACGGTCACGGTTATATGCGTTATGCCCGGATGCCGGAGCAAGAACTCTGCCATGGGGCCGGTAATGTATTGCTGCACCGCACGGCGTAACGGACGTGCGCCGAATTCAGGCTGGTACCCCAATGAGGCAAGGTGCTCCAAAACCCCTTGCTGCAGGTCAAGCACTATGTTTTGAACCAGCAAGCGCTTCTTGAGCTCCTCAAGCTGAATATGCGCAATCTTAACAACGTCTTCGTGAGTGAGCGTCTTAAAGAATACCATCGAATCTATACGGTTGAGAAACTCAGGCTTAAACGTCTTATGCAAGAGGCTAATAATCTCCTCTTTTACGCTCTCCGTCAACTTCCCTGCCTCCAATATAAATGGCGAGCCAATGTTGGATGTCATAATAATAATAGTATTCTTGAATGATACGATATGGCCTTGCCCATCGGTTAAATGACCTTCATCAAGAATTTGCAAAAATAGGTTAAACACATCGGGGTGCGCCTTTTCGATCTCATCAAATAAAAGCACGCTGTAAGGATGGCGCCGAACTGCTTCGGTCAGCTGGCCGCCTTCTTCGTAACCAACGTAGCCCGGTGGGGCACCGATAAGCCGTGCTACCGTATGCTTTTCCATATACTCTGACATATCAATACGGATAAGTCTTTTGGGATCATTAAACAAAAAATCAGCCAAGGTCTTGGCGACTTCAGTCTTGCCAACACCTGTCGGTCCCAAGAAGAGAAATGACCCAATTGGCCGATGCGGATCAGTCAATCCCGTCCTATGCATCTGGATGGCGTGGGTAATTTCATCAATTGCCTCGTCTTGGCCAATAACACGCCGTTTTAGAATATCGCGCATGCCGATCAGCTTCTCGGCCTCGCTTACTTGTAATTTTTCAACAGGAATGCCTGTCCAACGTGAAAGAACGGTTGCTATATCATGCTCGTCCACTTCTTCTTTGATAAGCAGATGTGGCAGATGCTTAATTTTGTCCTGCTCGTTTGCCAAATCCTGCTGCAGCTTGACCAACTTGCCATATTTAAGCTCCGACGCTTTGGCATAATCGCCTTCTCGCTCAGCACGTTGAAACTGGTTCTGAACTGACTCTATTTCTTCCTTTATTTTTTGTATTTTTTGGAGAGGCTCCTTTTCAGCTTTCCATTGGTTAAGCAGTGTCGCATGCTTCTCTTTGTATTGAGCCAACTCTTTTTCGAGCTCCGTCAAGCGCTTTTTGGCCACCTCGCCTGTTTCTTTTGCTAAAGCGAGGCGCTCGATTTCAAGCTGGCGAATGGTGCGCTCAAGCGCATCAAGCTCTTCTGGCTGTGACTCGATTTCCATTTTAACCATCGCTGCCGCTTCATCGACGAGGTCGATAGCTTTATCGGGTAAAAATCTATCGGTGATATATTTACTGGCAAGCAGCACCGCATCAACGAGCGCCTGGTCCTTAATGTGAATGCCGTGGTGCAATTCGTAGCGCTCTTTGAGCCCGCGCAAAATAGACACCGCATCCTCTACCGATGGTTCCTCCACGAGCACTTTCTGGAAACGCCGCTCAAGTGCTGGGTCTTTTTCGATATACTTTCGATATTCTTTGACCGTTGTGGCTCCTATGCAATGGAGTGTTCCGCGGGCGAGCGCCGGCTTGAGAAGGTTCGAGGCATCCATGCCGCCGCCAGCACCTCCAGCGCCGATGAGCATATGGAGCTCGTCAATAAAAAGCACAACATGGTCATGCGTGCTCTCTACTTCCTTAAGAACACCCTTGAGGCGCTCCTCAAATTCTCCCTGATACTTTGCGCCCGCTATCAAAAGTCCGAGATCAAGCGCATAAAGCGTGCTGCCGCGTAGGCTTTCTGGGACGTCATTATTTACAATGCGTTGAGCAATACCTTCAACAATTGCGGTTTTCCCGACGCCCGGCTCACCGATAAGCACAGGATTGTTTTTGGTGCGTCGCGATAGAATCTGGATGACCCTTCGGATTTCATCGTGCCGGCCTATGACCGGGTCAAGCTTTCCTTGACGTGCCTGTTGGGTTAAATTTTGGCAATAACGCTCGAGCACCTGGTATTGGCTCTCGGCGCTCTTGCTATCAACGGTTTTTCCCTTGCGCAAGGCGTGGATTTGCTTGAGCAGTGCCGCATGCGTAAAGCCGGCTTTCTTTAGAGCATCTTGGATGGTGCTTGGTAAGGTTATGCTACCTAAAGCAAGCAGAATATGCTCCAGGCTTATATATTGGTCGTTGAGTTTTTTCGATTCCTGCTCTGCCCGGCTCAATAGATCGCTAAATGTGTAGTCAGCAGTAAGCTGACCTCCCTTCGCGCGTGGTAAGTGCGAAAGCTCACGATCAGTGAGTGCTTTAAGGGCTTCGATATCGAGCGGTAGCAGCCGATAAAATGAAAGGCAAAATTCGTCATCGAGCGTTGCGCGCATAACATGCAGCGGAGTTACCGCGGGGCTTTCAAGCTCGGTTGCACAATGGACCGCTTGATTGATAAGTTCTTGGGCAAGCGATGTAAAGAGCTCTGGTTTCATGTTGTGTTCCCTTTGGTACGAAGTAACTTATGATAGCTTATCGCAAAATGGTGTGCGTAGTCACGCAGAGCAATTAAGAGTTGGCCGAGTGCTGTTTTAATATCAAGCTTGATCCCCTCGGGGTGATAGGGAGTAAAAAGCGTCTCTTCGCGCTTGGCAAGGCTGATGCATATGGTTGGGCTGACAAGGTCTTTGACCGCGCTGAGCTGGCCCTTGCCACCATCAATCAAAATTACATCAGGGAGTGCCGAAGCTGATGCGGTTGGTGCGTAGCGGCGGCCTACAATTTCGGCAAGTGCCGCGTAATCATTTTGCTCGGTGAGCGTTTTAATTTTAAATCGGCGAAACCCTTTGGCATCAGGACGGCCCTGGGTGAAGCGGACGCAGGATCCGACGAGGTAGCGTCCCTGAAAGTGCGAGATGTCGAAGCAATCGATGCTGACCGGAACCGTAGGCAGCTTGAGGAGCTTCTGTAAGTCAGTAAGCCCCTGCTCATAGAGTGTGCTCGTAAGGGCAAGCGACGTTGTTCGTGCAAATATCTCGCCTTCGTAGGGGTCTTTATGGAGGCGAGCCTTGAGGCTGGCGAAGATTGTTTCCAAATTATTAAGGTAGGCGTAAAGCCGTTGTGCTTTTTCAAATTCGCGTCGGGCATTATGGTGAGCGATGTGCTCATTAAGTGTTTTGGCGACCTGCCTAAAGTTGCCCTTAAGTGTTTCTTGAGCAAGCTTGACGCGCGTGAGGTACTCTTCTTTATCAAACGCTGGCAAGCAACTGCCTGCACATATTCCCAAGTGGTAATCGAGGCAGCCGCTTTCTATTTTTTTGCCACAGAGCTTCAGGCGAAAAGTGCGCATAAGGTACTGGTAACCGGCGCGTGCTTCTTTTTTGTGAATAAACGGCCCAAAATACGTGCCCTTGCCATTTTTTGTGCGGACGAGGCTAACTTCAGGCAAAGGACCGGCGGTAAATTGCACATAGAGGAACGGATTGCCCGCGGTGAGCAGAACGTTGTACTTCGGCTTATGCTTGGCAATAAGCTGGGCCTCAAGCAGGAGCGCTGCTACCTCGCTTTCGGTTACGATATAGTCGATTGAGGCATGCTCTTTTATGAGCGACTCAACTTTCCAGTCAGACTCTTGCTTCCGAAAATAGGAACGCACACGCGTGCGCAGCGACTTTGCCTTGCCGATATAGAGAATATTTTGTTCTGTGTCCTTAAAGAGGTATACCCCTGGTAGAAGGGGGATAGCCGACAATGAAGGCGCCGTGTTTTTGATCTGGGACATAGCTCGCCATCGTATCATCCGTTTTCTTAATAATAGCATATTTAACGGATTAACTTAAGTCCCCTGCCTAAGCGCGGACACAAGAGCACGCTGGCCTTGGAAATATTTTTGCACAATAAACTATTTTGCTTGCTGCTTCTATCAGCTTTTTTTATATTTCTGGCCCGTAATGTGGGTTGAGTTGGTGGGCAGCGCATAAGAAATTCCTCCCGTTAATTGACCGCTTACGAATTTAAAGAGGCTAACGTCATTCGAATTGCTGTTCGCTGTTGCTACATATGAGTTGTCGTAGGAAAAAGTTATACTTTTAGGCTGCAGTGAGCCGTTAGGTAAGGGGAAAGAGGTGCCGAGAACAAGACTGGTGTTCGTGCTATTAGGATTTACTTTAAAAATCGTTACATCGCTTGAGTTATAATTTGCTGTAGCAAGATACAAACCATCTTGTGAGAAGGCTACTGAGTCTGGTTCCTGGGAGCCGGAGGGCAATGAATAAGAAACCGCAGGACTTGGACATACAAGCTTAAATAGTGTTACATTGCTTGGATCAATATCATTAGCGGTTGCAACATATAAGCCATTCGGTGAAAATGCTATTGCTAGAGGATAGCTATAGCTACTGGGCAAAGTATAGCTTGTAGCAACAAAGGGACAACTACCTCGAGTTTCTTTTACGCCTAGAATTAGAAGCAAAGTTATGCTTAAAATTAGGGTCTTTGGGGCATTTTTTATCATGAAACAACTCATAATGAAGCTACCTGCTTATGATTAATATCAGAACAATTTTCTATAATGTGACTTCCTCATGCAAGATTGTGTCTGCGGCACTGTGCCTTATATCTCCTCAATGAATTGAGGAGGATTCCCGCCCATCTTCTAAAGAATCTATGGCGTCTTTAACGAAAAGTAAAGCTGAGCTAAATCCAGTACGATTAAAAATCATCGAAGGTACAAAGAGCTGAAGCTGAGCTTGCTCAATTATATCTCGAACGTCAAATCGCTTTTTCTTGTCATACAAACCAATGATTGCTAGTCTGTTCTAATACATAAAGGTTACCTAATGTTGCAAGGCTCATTGTTTTGGATTGATCTTGAGATGACCGGTCTTAATCTCGCGCAGGATGCTATTATCGAGGTAGCAAGCGTGGTGACCAATGACACGCTCGATGTCATTGCGGAGGGGCCTTCGCTCGTTATTCATCAGCCCGAGTTTGTGCTTGAAAAAATGGATGCCTGGAACAAGAATCAACATAGTTCTTCTGGACTCTTAGACCGTGTGAGATCATCCCACATCACGCTTGCCGAAGCATACGAGCTGACGCTTGATTTTGCTCGCCGGTGCTGCAAAAAGAACGTACCTGTATGTGGTAACTCTGTCTACCAAGACCGCGCATTTCTTAAGCGCTTTATGCCGGAGCTCGATCAATATTTTAATTACCGTATCATTGATGTCACGACCATTAAGGAAGTCGTGCGCCGATGGTATACCGGAGATCCCAACGCTTTGTTTGAAAAAAAGAGCAATCATAGAGCGCTTGAAGATGTGTACGCTTCTATTGAAGAGCTTAAACATTACCGCGCCTACTTCTTCAAGCCTATTGTTAAAAGCTCAATGGGTTAGGGGTAAAAATTACACCTGATTGAAGAGCAAGTGCTTCAAGCTGCTTATAGAGATTGATAAGATCACGCATCGCATTTCCCTTGAGATAAATTTTACGCACGTAAATGTTTTTTATCTTATGCACGGGCGGTTGGGCTGGCCCAAGTATGCGTACCTTATCATGATGCATATCTCGTAAAAATGTTGCAGAGGCCAAAGATTCCTGATGAACGACCTGCTCATCCTCATGCCGAAGTTCTATTTCAGCGAATCGAGCTACGGGCGGATAATGCATTTGCGACCGTAGGGCGAGCTCATATTCATAAAAATCAAGATATTTAGCCTCGTCGACATATTCAAGAAGCGTGTGATCAAGCATTGTTTGTACAATAACAGAACTTTCAGGGTGCTGCCTGCCAGCACGGCCAGCAACTTGGATCAGCTGCTGAAGCGTCGCCTCTCCGGCATTGTAGGTCGGTATACTCAGATGCATGTCAGCCCACAATATGCCGACCAGCGTCACCTGCGGAAAATGGTACCCTTTGGTAATTGTCTGCGTGCCAACAAGAATATCAAGCTCACGGTTATAAAACGAGTTTATGGTCTGCTGCCACTTTTTTTTATTAATCGTTGTATCAAGGTCAGCGCGCCCAATACGTGCGTGGCCAAACAAGCGCTGTAACACCGTGACGATCTGCTGCGTACCGATACCTTTTTTCAGAAATTTTGTGCTTGAGCACGCAGAGCAGATGGTTGGCGGCGCGCGATTGAAACCGCAATAGTGACAACACAGCTTTTCTTCTTGATGAAAGGTCAACGTAACCGAGCAATTAACGCACCGAAAAATAAAGCCGCATCCCTCGCACTGCATAAAAAAGCTATGCCCGCGCCGGTTAAGAAAAATGATGACCTGTTCTTTTTTGCTTAAGCGCTGAGCAATAGCTACTTCGAGTTGCTTGCTGATCCAAAATGAATGACGCCTTTCTTTGCTCAATTGCTTGAGCTTGACGATACTTACCTGGGGAAAGGCGCCGGCAAAGCGTGTTCGTATAGTAAATAGTTTCCAGCCGCGCTTTTGAACGTTATAGAGTGTGCTTATTGAGGGTGTTGCTGAGCCGAGAACAACAGGAATACCATGAAGATGGGCTCGCAGCAAGGCAGCTTCTTTGGAGTTGATGCGGGGGTGCTTCTTTTCTTGATAACCGATTTCGTGCTCTTCATCAATAATGATAAGTCCAAGGTGGGGGATAGGCAGCATGGTCGGTAGATGAACACCAATAACTGCCAGCGGCCTCTGAGCACGAAGTGCTTGCCAAAGCTGCTTTTTTTCGGGCGCGCTGGTGGCCGAGTGAAAGCCGAAGATAGGCACCGTGAATCGGCCTCGAAAAAATTGCTCAAAACGTACTGCTAATGAGACTTCGGGAACAAGAAAAATTACCGCTTTTCCTGAAGCATGAGCCGCGCTCATAAGGCTTTGGTAAACTTCGGTCTTGCCCGATCCGGTAACACCATGAATGACGCATGGCTGATAGCTTGGCTGCTCAATAAAAGGGACAATACCGTCAACGACGGCTTGCTGCTCTTGCGTGAGAGTATGACTTAATGGCTTATCAATCGTTGGCGGCAAGAGGATGTTTTCAGTTTCTTTTTGTTTGAAAAAAGCTTGAAGTCGGCGATATAATACAGCGCTGTCAAGAGCATAATAAGCACTTAGATTGGCAATAAATTTTTTATAAAGAGGATCATTTAAAACCGGATCGTAAGCGTGAATATCTTTGATATGATAGCTAACCGGGGGGAGTGTTGTAAGAACGGTGGTAACGCGCGCGGGCTCAAGGCGCTTCATGAGTGGCACGGTAACAAGAGCACCCTGAAGATCGTTATCACGCCAACGCTCAGGAACAGAATAGGTAAGATCTTGGGGACAGCCGTTGAGCAGCTTGACTATGACATACATGGGAAAAACTAGGTAAAAAGTGAGCACTATTTTTATCTTCTTTTAGTATTGCCGAAATTTACCATTACCTCAATGATAGTTGCGAGATGATGCGAAAAAATGGCTACATTAATTTCTGTCTGATAAAATTTCACAAGAGCAAATTGTCATTTATGGTTTTTTGTATTAGAATGGCTAGAGTAAGAGCAAGATAATATGAGGTAAATGATGAAATTCAAAAGTTTTGCAATATTTTTTTGTGGGCAGCTGGCACCATCGTAGCTAACCAGCACGAAGCACGAGAAACAAATCGCCCGAGGCTTGAGCTTATTGAGGCTTGAGACAGCACGTGACTTGTGGCGCAATCTGAGTGAAGAGCTTATCGAAAAAGTTAAAGGCTTGGTTCAGACAGTTGACGCGGGGCTTATTGTTCAAGATCAGAAGGACCATGTAGAAGAAGGTTTGCGTAGGGTTATAAATAGCATACGAGCGTGGCGAAGAGATGTTGAGCAAGGCTTCGAAACAACGTACAATAAGCCGATTGTAGAGGTGCTTGAGGCTCATGCCGACAAAGGTGCTCTACCCGGTGATGAACAGTTTGCCCTCGAATACGGCAAAGTCGTCGCGGCTGATCGCCATGAACTGCTTGGAGTCGAGCAGCTTGATGAGAATCTTAAGCAGGCCCAGATTATGCTTGCGGGTCCTATAGCTGAAAGTATACTTCTTGGTCAAACAAGTGACTATCGTGATCAAGACACAACGCAAGCGTGGCAGAAATTAACCAAGCAGGATGCTGACTTTGCCTATAAGTGCCAGGATCTGGCTCACCAAGGGCTTTGTAAAGAAGCTCGCGAACTGCTTGCTCAACGCATGGCTGCGATTAAAGTGAAAACGTATGAGCTGTTAAAGGCCCACGAACAAGCGCTCAAAGAGATTGCGCATCACCTCGCCAAAAAGGGTACGCTGTTTGCCGATGAGTTAGCTGCTCTTGCTCAGCATTAATTAAGATGCGGGTTGCGTTTATTCAGACGCAACCCGCACCAAGCTTTTTACCAATTACAATCTTTTTCATAGCCGAGAGCAATGAGCAACTGGCAAGCACCGGGTACTGCTTTGAAAGCTTGCTTAACCTCAGGCGTAAAGTATCGCTGCCACGAGTTCGCTTGGCCCTCTTTAAATGTTTGTGATTTTCCAAAAAGGCTCTTTGTTACTTCGTGAATTTTTTTAGAAGAAACTTTTACGCCCAAGTGGCGCGCTATCTTTTTTATCTCGTTAATTTGAAGATCCTGATCGCCTCCACCTTCGGATCCAACAAGATTTTCGAAGCGAACGACGTAAAAGTTAGGCTGTTCGGCCCATTTTAAAAATGACTGGTAAAATTTAACAATGCCAATAGACCAGACAAGGTCAATTGCCACATGATATGGTGACCAAGGCTTGGCTTTATGTTTACCCTCAAGTAAGGAAAGAAGAATCTCGGGTAAATATTCTTGCCTATTTTGGGGGTCTTGAATAGCGGTAGAGGCTAATGAAATAAGCTGGTCGCGTGGGTCGCGGATCATAAGGAAATTTTTCTCCGTGCATTCAGAAAAAAAGGGAATATATTTTGGAGCAAACGGAAGATGGACGAGAAACCCTCGCCTTACTCCTTTATTTATAAGAATTCGTCGAGAAAGGCGCTCAAATGCTAGACCGGCAAACTCTTTTGCTGAGATCTTTTGATAATTGCTTTGCTTGCGGTCTTTGATGTTTTTTTGCTCATTATAGTCAAATTGAATACCATCAATCCCGAGGAGTGTTAAGCATTTAATAAGCAAGTGGGTACCTGCTTTTGGTATGGTTACGCACATTATTTTATCTTTTTTACCATATACCTGCTGTAACAAGCTTGGTGGTTTGCCCCATAAACCGGTGACGCTGCTTAATACCAAGAAAGCTACCGTGGCAATGCAATTTTTTTGAAAAATCATGACTTCTCCCTTTGAGCATTGAGGCTTTGTAGTCTTTTATACTTATCATATAAAGCTTTGGATGTTGTTATAAGATAGGTAGCGGTTACTTCGTTACGGTTGCCCAACAAAACGCGCTGAGGCTTAAAGAGCGTTAAGTATTTTTTCCTCAAGTTCTTCCAGCGGTATTTCTTAACCCAGGTGCGTGCTTTTGGCATCAACGCAAGGTAATAATTATAGTTGGTATACATGTCTCGCAGCGCTTTTCTAACATCAGCTACCGTACAGTTAAATTGGTAGCCTTTGCAGTTGTCTCCCTTGCAATGCGGCGAGACTAAGATATCGCTTGGCACCGCGCGTACAAAACCGGAAGCACAGATTGTCTTCTGGGCGGTGTTATTGGTTACGATAGCGGGAATGCCCGCAGCCATGGCTTCACGAGGAACAATAGAAAATCCCTCACCACGAGAGATTTGGACAACGCAGTCCATCGACAAGAGAAAACGAATATATGCTTTCCATGAAAGCGCCGTATTGGAAATAAGGATGTTGGAAGCATTGAGCTGCTTAATCATGCTTTTTAACCGATTGTAATAGAAAACTGACCCATGCTTGCCACCCCCATTGATTCGTAATATAACATTTTTGTTATTACCAAATTCTTGCATGAATGCCTTGATCAAGATTTCAAAATTTTTTCTTGCGAAGAAGCGTGAGCTGCAGCCGAAAACAAAGGGGTGATTCGGTGCCTTCTTTTCCGGGCTTTTGAGGAACTCATCGATATAAATTCCCAGAGGTATATGAAATATCGGTATGGCAACCCCTGATGTTTTATAAATAGGCTTATAATACGGGTCGGCAACAATAACGGCATCGAATTGCTTATTGAGGATATCTACTAATTGCTTTGGCAGTTTTGTCGACTCATTGACGGAGAAGGCAAGCTTGATGGGGCTTTTGGGCATGGCATGGGCGTACCATAATGGGTCCTCAAGAATAGCGACGTTGCCAGGCCGCCTATCGGTATTTTGAACTATTTTTTTTACTCCGGGGTCAACATCGTCAAAAACGCATTCTCGTGAGGGTATAAAATTGATCGAAAGCTGCTCTTTCAGGCATTCGATCAAGCCGATAGCATGACGGCGAACACTGCCGTTAAAATCGATGCTGCTGACCACGGTCAGGTCATAGGGAGTTTCCGGTTTCAGGCTACTGGTTATGAGCAGAAAGGTAAGAGCACATATGCGTATGCTTGATTGTTTGATCACCAATTTGCATCCTTTTCATAGCCGAGTTCTATAAGAAGACGGCAAGCTCCGCGGGTGCCTTTAAATGCTTTTTTGATTTCTGGGGTAAAGTATTTTTTCCAGGAGCCAATTTTCCCTTCCCTAAACGTCAACGTACCGCCAAAGAGTTTTTTAATGACAGATTCAATTTTGTAAGGTGTTGGCTCTAAACCAAGGTGGTGTGCAATTCTTTGTATTTCTCGTACTTGAGCAGTCTTTGAGCCGCCACCATGAGGGCCCACAAGATTTTCAAAAATGACCGTATGAAATTTAGAGGCTTTCATCCAAGGTAAATAAGCTCGATAAAACCTGACAACACCCAATTCCCACATGAGAGGATAGGCTGCTTGAATTTCGACTCCCCAGGGCACGTAAGCCTGTTGTCGACCATCGATTAAGTCGAGAATGACCTTTTTGAGCGGCACTGTTTTGCCATCATGATTTTTATATATCATAAAGGCCATTGAGACGAGCTGATCGCGGGGGTCACGAATCATAAAGAAGTTGGCGTAGGTATACTTATTAAAAGCAGCTTCGCACTGAGGCGTATAAGGCCAGTGATTCCAAAAGGTATGCGTCTCGGTCGAGGCTTGCATACGCCGAATCATGCCGTTCGGTAGAGGACCAACCGTTGGTATATGAAAAAAGCCTTTATAATGATAAGGCGGTTGACGTTTATTAAGCTGACGAATTTTTGCTATGTCGCCTAAAGAAAGGCCATTTTTATGGGGATGCTGAATGTTTTTTGAATCGAGCAACTTTAAGCACTTATATAAAAGGTGCGTCCCTGACTTGGGGATCGTGATGCAGGCGATATCTTTTTTGGGATAGGTAGCAGCTTCGCCTAATGCGGCTAAGCAGGCCACAAATGAGATTAGTGGCAACATTTTTCTGGCCATTTGAGCTCCCTTTTTTGCTGAGATTATTGCGAGTATAGATTGCTCATAGTGTGTTGTAAATATTATTTTCAGCAAGCGTGTGCCAAGCGCAGCAAGATCGTTGTTTTGCAATAAAAATACTAATTTTGATAGGCCAAATTCATCAGAAAAATTGACAAATTTGCTAATTGAATATATTATTTATATGTTTGCCCAAGCAATTTTGTTATGATACGGTAAACATGCTGCCTCGAGAACACGCTACATAATTCTGCGTATAATTTGGTATAACATGAGTAAAAGCATAGTAAAAAAAGATTTTGATACTAAAAATACGATTTTTTTGATTGATGGCTCATCATTTCTTTATCGAGCGTATTATAGTCTTCCACCCATGCATACCAAAATGGGCCAGCCGGTTCAGGTGGTTTATGGTTTTTGTCGCATGATTAAGAAGTTAATTAACCAATTTAGCCCAGAATGCTGCGTCATTGTGTGGGACCCTCGGCCAGGTAAGCCGACGTTTAGGCAGGTATTGTATACGAGCTATAAAGCGCAGCGTCAAGCTGCTCCCTCAGAATTAAATGATCAACGGCAGCTCGTAAAAGACTTTGCTACAGCCATTGGTCTTTGCCAGGTTGAGCGCGATGGCGTTGAGGCTGATGATCTCGTATATTCAATTGGGCGTGATTTTACGGCTCATGGGTATACGGCTGTCATGGTCACCTCTGACAAAGACATGCGGCAGTGCCTGAGCGATACTATGATAATCTTTGATCCTTTTAAAGATGAGTTTCTTGATAGGGAGGCGGTAGAGCTGCGTTATGGCGTACCCGTCAGTAAGCTTATTTTTTACTTTGCTCTTATAGGTGACGCATCTGATAACATTCCAGGCGTTAAAGGGGTAGGGCCTAAAACGGCGCAGGAGCTTGTCAATCAGTTTGATTCTTTAGCCGATCTTTACGCCAATCTTGACCGCGTTGAGAGGCTACGTGTGCGTGAGCTGCTAGCCGCCTCGCGCGATGCAGCATTTTTGAGCGAAAAGCTTTTTGCGCTTACCTATTACTCTTCTGGTCTTTCCGAGCAATCATGCACGTTTAGCAAGAATAATTGGGCCAACGCGCGCGACTTTTTTAAAGAGCTCGATTTTATGTCTTTGCTTAAGGACTTGCCGCTACCGGAGGGTGAAGTACCCAGGCAGGCATTAGCACACCCCGGCGAGAGCGTTTTTAACGCTCGCTTTACCACCGTGACAACAAAGCAGCAACTGTATGAAATACGTGACCTTATTATGCAGCATGGCCACTGTGCCATTGATACGGAGACCAGTTCTCTCCGCTCGTTTGACTCGAATCTGGTTGGTATTTCATTATGTGTTGAGCCGGGCACTGCCTACTATATCCCCCTGGGGCACAAACAAGGGCAACAGCTTGATTATCAGACGGTTGCTTCGTGTCTCGGGCCACTACTTGCCGATACATCGATCAAAAAATATCTTCATAGTACAAAGTTTGATGACCTCGTTTTGTTTCGTGCTGGCATGCCGCTTGCAGGAGTTGCCTTTGACACGCTTATAGCAGCGCAGTTAGTGAGCAGAGAGGGCCAGCAGTTGAGCCTTAAGTGGCTTTCTAACTTTTATCTTGACCAGCCGATGATGACGTATGATGAAGTCGTAACAAAGCGCAAGCTGAAGAACTTTTCAGAAGTTGGGCTTGATCAAGCAACCCAATATGCTGCAGCAGACGCGCATCAAACGTTGGCTCTCGTGGCTTTTTTACAAAAGAGGCTTGATGAAGAGCAGCAAGCGCATCTGTTCTCTACCATTGAGATGGCGCTGCTGCCCGTTTTGTCTAAAATGGAAAAAGAGGGCGTTATCGTTGATCCTGGTGTGCTTGAAGCGCTCTCGGTACGGGTGGCAGATGAATTGCGGACCCTTGAAGATGAAATACGAGCGCTTATACCAGAAGACTGGCGGCACATTAATCTTAATGCGCCTCGCCAGCTTGGCCAGCTGTTGTTCGATGTGCTCAAGCTTCCGCGTATAAAAAAAACAACGCAAAAAACAGGGTACTCAACTGACCATACGGTGTTGACAGAGCTCGCCAAGTTGAATCCTATTTGCGAGCTTATTCTTAAGTATCGCGAGCTTTATAAGATCAAAAGCACTTATCTTGATGCCCTAAAGGGGTTTATTAATCCGTATACGGGCAGAGTGCACACGTCATTTAGCCAAACGGCAACAGCAACTGGACGCTTGGCGAGTTCTGATCCTAATTTGCAAAACATTCCAACAGGGACAACCCCTGGGGCATTGCCTATTCGTTCAGCCTTTAAGGCACCAGAGGGCCAGGTATTCTTGTCAGCGGATTACTCGCAAATCGAGTTACGCGTTTTGGCCTACGTGTCGCAGGATGCAAGATTAATGCAGGCATTTTTGGAGCGACACGATATTCATGCGCAAACAGCTGCAGGCCTTTTTGATATTCCCGTCGAGCATGTTCATTCCGAGCAACGAGCGCTCGCAAAGCGCATCAACTTTAGTATCTTGTATGGCCTATCCCCTTTTGGGCTTTCTAAGGACCTTGGTATTCCTTATAAAAATGCGGAACAGTATATACAAAAATACTTTGCTCAGTTTCCTGGTGTTGTTGCATGGATGCATGAGGTTGTTGAGAATGCCAAAGAAAAGGGGTACGTACAGACGCTGTGGGGGCGTCGGCGCTACGTGCTCGGTATTCGCGAGAAGAACCGAACGGTATATGAGCTTGCGCGCCGCATTGCTATCAACACGATTATACAGGGCAGCCAAGCAGAGCTTATGAAGCTCGGCATGATTGCACTTGATGGGCTTTTAGCAACCAAACAGCTTGCATCGAGGCTTGTGTTGCAAATACACGATGAGCTTATTCTTGCAGTTCCCGAAGCTGAGCTTGGTGTTGTGCAGCCGCTTGTTATTGATACGTTGCAGAACATCGTGCATTGGAACGTTCCTTTACTCGTGACAGCGCGAACGGGAAAAAATTGGCAAGAGGTTACCAAGTAGCATGCTTAAAGTGAAGGAGTTTTAAGGTATACGTGCTTGGTTGTTTTGTCTTGAAGATCATAAAAATAGCCGAGGTAGAAATTGCTTGCTGCAGCGGGGTTTTGAGCATTAAGCTCTTGATCAGTGAAAAAGACCGGCCATTTCTGATTGCGGCTATTGACGAGGTACCCTTCGTTTTTATTGAGCTCAGCGTCCCGTATAATTTTATTGGGCATATGGCGGACAAAACCAGCAACTTCTTGCTGTCTTTTAAATCGCTCGACGTCCTTGGATGATCTCCCCTCTTTTTGGAGCTCAATACGTTGCTTGTTCAGCTTGGCTGCTGGCACATTTTGAGCACCCGACTCTGCATAAAATAGTATGATTGTTGCTAAAATGTGGGGTATCCGTGTCTTCATGTCTTCCCTCCCGTAATAACCAGTAGGTTTAGTCTATCAGACTGCTGGAGCATAATCATAGAATACGGTAAAAAATGTTGAGCAATCGCGGATCTTCGGCGTTATTGACAGCAACCTATATATTGCTTAAAATCTATTATGTTAAAATCCAAAAATTTTATTCTGATCGTAAAGAGGGCTAATTACATGCAAACTGTCAATGGTAAAAATGGGATGTTTGTGGTTTTTTTGAGCCTTTGCTCTCTGTCGTATAGCATGGAAAATCCGCATGAACCATCAGGGGACTACGTTGATATTCACGATGAAATGTTCGCCATGAATGCTTATGAAATACTTGCCATGAATGGTGGCAATACTTCCCGGGTACCCATTGCTAATGCTACCGAAGTGGTTAACGTACCTGCTGCAACAGAAAGATATGATGAATTAAGTAACGAGCGACAGATTGAGGCGGCAATTAATTTTGAAACAAATTTAGCAAATCAAGATCAAGAATTTTGGGCTTTTGCAAGCTCAATAATGAGGCACACCCGATTACCCTGGAGAAATGCGATTCCATTTATGCCGTTTAATCCAAGAAAAAGATTTATATCACTTGATGGCTATGTGCTTCCATTGTATATAAGGATGAGCGATTTTGTGCAGGCAAACAGCCCCTATTTTTATAGCTATGATGAAGCTGGCCGGCCATTTATAGCTTTCATTTTTAGGGAAAAAAATGACCTCGGATATGGCGAACCACGTATTCAAGTTTATTATTATAATTCTGCATATAGCGTGTGGTTTATCGAGGGAGGATCGCGCTCGGAAGCAGATAAAGAGGTTTTTATCGCTTTAGCAGAGCTACTCAACAAGGGTGAAGCTACCGTGCCTTATTATAAAGAAACAAAAGATAGTTATGGAAAATCTGGTGCGGAATATAAGCTTCTCTCTTTGGACGAAATAAAACTTTTAAGCCAGGCGAAACTTGAAAGCTAAGTATCGTTAGAATTTCTTGTATAAGAGCTAGGTATTTCACATCAGAAGCGCCTTCTGTCAAAGACTAGATCGGAATAACGCCTATGCGGCGAGCATTGAATGACCTCCGCGGTCGGCGGCAGGGGAGTTATCAAAACTTTTCCGTCAGGAAAGTGCTAAAGTGCCGTTATAATGTTTTATCCTTAACAAACTCAAGTATATTCGTTGCGCTTCGAATTGCAGACATTGCAAGCGAAAGATCCATCATTGGTAAAAAAGAATCGGGATAACGAGTGCCACTAACATAGGGATGTAATTCTAAGGCGCAAGTCAATAAACGGTTAAATTCTTGATCAATTTTTGTACATTGGTTAATAAGGCGTGTTAGATCATGAATCTTGTCTGGCGCAATTTTTTTAAATACAAGAAAGGCTTTAAGCGATTTCTCTGCGCATTGTTGTGTAAGATAAAGAGCGATCGGCAGAATTGGTTCTTGCGAATATATAAGAATTGTCGCGGCCTTAAGATCTCTTTCAGCAAAAACAAGCCAATCTTTATGCTCTGGCATAAATCTTCTTCCCTTGCCGTTTAATTTTGTAGTGTAAGGACGAAAATCTCTCGGAAGCTTGCTCGAATTCTTCTCGCGTCAAGAGCAAAATATCTTTAGGAACTGGAAGCTCAACCAAGGCGCGATATCCTTCAACAAGCGCTCGATAACGATCTTTAATTTCAGCGTCAACTATCACAAGGAAGTCAAGATCGCTCTCATGAGTAGGGTACCCCCAGGCGTAGGACCCAAATATATAAATTTCCCATGGATTATAGGTTTTAATTAACTTATCGCGAGCATCATTAACAACACCCTCAATTAATTCTCTCTCAAGCATAAGTACCTCAAGAATAGCAAAATGTCGTTTTCAGTATACCACATTTGCTTAATATCTTATGGCTAGCCACAGGCGTTGCGCCTACTTGTAAAAAGAATATTTTTTTCTATGCTCCCCAATAAAATATATCATTGCAATGGTCATTAAGGAGCCCATATGTTCAAATCTTACCTAAAGTACACCGTTTTATTACTAGCTTTTGTGTTCCTACCTTCCTTTACAACTCATGCTATCTGTAGACTTACTGGAACAAGCTACGTATCACCCGAAGGGTTGGTTCCGTTTTCAGTAGCGTTTTCTCCCAGCGGGTCTTATGTAGCTACAGCTAATACTAACTCGAGTAACGTAGCCATATTTAGTGTAGCGACAGGGACAGGGAATACCTATGTTTTGCCAACTGATTCCAGCGGTCCTGATGGAATAGCATTTTCGCCTAACGGCTTATACCTTGCAACCGCTAATTCTAATTCAGCTAATGTTACTATATTTCAAGTAGGAGCAAATGGGACATTATCCAATGAGACATCGTACTCTTTGCCGGTAGGTTCTGTACAGCCTATATCTATAACCTTTTCTCCCGATGGAGCTTACTTAGCTACTGCTAACTCTAGCTCAAATGATGTGACGATATTTCAAGTAGGAGCGGGAGGAACTCTGTCAGGAGCAACATCGTATGCATTGCCAAGCGGTTCTACCAGCCCTAATGCGGTAACATTTTCACCAAATGGATTATTTCTTGCTACCTCTAATGCTTTTTCACTTGATGTAACAATATTTCAGGTAGGAGTTGGAGGAACTCTGTCAGGAGCAATATCGTATGCATTACCAAGCGGTTCTATCAGCCCTGATGCAATAGCATTTTCACCTAATGGCTCATACCTAGCTACCGCTAATCAGACATCAAATGACGTAACGATATTTCAAGTGGGAGCAGGAGGGGTGCTGTCGGGGGCAACTTCTTATGCTTTACCAAGCGGTTCTACCAATCCTTACTCAGCAGCATTTTCACCAAATGGCTCCTATCTTACCACCGCTAATTTCGGTTCCAGCAATGTAACGGTATTTCAAGTAGGAGCGGGAGGAACACTATCAGGAGGAACTTCATATGCTCTACCAGGTAGTTCTTCAGGCCCTGGTTCAATAGCATTTTCACCAAATGGCTCCTATCTTACTACCGCTAATGGAAATTCCAACGACATAACACTATTTGCTGTAGGAGCAGGGGGAGCATTATCAACAGGAACCTCCTATCCATTACCACAAGGTCCTGCCTATCCTTCCTCAATAGCATTTTCTCCTAGTGGAACATATTTTGCGACCGCTAATAAAACATCAAATAATGTAACGATATGGCAAGCGGCAAATCCTCTAAGTGGCGGTATCTCATATGCTTTGCCCTCTGGTTCTCTGGATCCACTGTCAATAGCATTTTCACCTAGCGGTTTATATCTTGCTACGGCAAATTACGTTTCAAACAACGTAACCGTATTTCAGGTTGCAGCAGGAGGAACTCTTTCAGGAGCAACCTCTTATGCTTTACCAAGCGGTTCTACCAGTCCTAACGCGGTAACATTCTCGCCTAATGGTTCCTATTTAGCTACAGCTAATTATAGCTCAAATGATGTTACCATATTTCAGGTAGGAGTAGGTGGTGTATTAAGTGGAGGAACATCCTATGCGTTGCCCTCAGGCTCTTCAGGGCCTATTTCAGCAGCATTTTCACCCAATGGCTCTTATCTGGCTATTGCTAACTGGTCTTCTAATAATGTAACAGTATTTCAGGTAGGATCTGGTGGAGCTTTAGCCGGAGGAACTTCATATTCCTAGTAGCTTTTTCTCCCAATGATACCTATCTTGCCACAGCAAATAGCGCCTCAAGCGATGTGACACTTTTCACTGCCTCTGCTGGAATTCTTCAAAATCCTCTCTCTTACCCTTTGATAAATTCTACGCAACCGGTAGCTTTAACTTTTACACCTGATAATAACTTTCTCGTAACTGCCAACGCTCAGTCACAAGATGTTACGCTTTTTCAAATAGTCGATGGCGCACTAGCAAACAGCATCTCCAAGCCTATACCAACAAGTTCTACAGTCCCTTCTTCCATCATCTCTTTTTTAGATAATAACCAAAACATTATTGTAGCTGTGTCAAACAGTGGATCTGATACTATTTCTTTTTTTCTTATTACTGGAAACACATTATCCGACGCGCAATCTCGGCAAATACCACAAGGTAACGCCCAACCAAGCTCTATCGCCCTTTCTCAAGATGCTTCCTATCTTGCTACAGCTAATAGTGGCTCAAACACCATTGCTCTTTTAGAAACCACTAATAGTATACTTTACAATACCACCTCTTATTTTTTACCAAACAATTCCACACACTGTGTATCAATAGCATTCTCCCCAACACTTTCAGGTACAGGCGACTCTTTGGTTGCTACAGCTAACCTCTACTCTGATGATGTATCTATCTCCCAAATCTTTGGAAGTTCGAGTAGTACTGGTGGAGGTGATGGAAATAGTGGTGATGGAAGTTCTATAAATATTGGCATAATAGCAGGACCAATCGTAGGTGGTGTAGCTGGTATTACTGGATTAGTAGTAGTTGGTATTGCTGCTTATTTTATATGGAAGTATATTGCTCGTTATAAGGGAAGCGGAGTTGTTAATTATGATAGTAGCGGTATTGTTAACTATGGACCAGCAGGAAATGAAGAGCTGTAGTAGACAGTCCCATTAGCCATAACGGTAGCCTGACAAGCATTTGAATATGGTGCTAAGGCTTTTCTTTTATTTATCCATTGTTTTGGAAACTATTTATTAATGAAGTAGCATTATTAAAACTCTTCTGTCAGAAAAATGCTAAAGCGCCGTTATCTTGGCCAAGAAACATGGTATACTTTATCTATCATCGATACTGAGTAAAAAACTATGAGTAAAAAAGAAAAAATAAACGAGCTTATTTTTGGAGTTCACCCCGTGCTTGAGCTGCTCAAGGCAAAACGGCGCTCGTTGGTGACGATTTATACCACTAAGCCGGCCCCCAAGGCATGGGATCTGATTGAGCCTTTGTTGAGCAGGTCGGTGCAGCTCCAGTACGTTTCTCGTGACATATTGACAAGGATGGCACAGACGACCGACCATCAAGGTGTTGTCGCATGGGCAACGCCCTTTGTCTACCGCGCTAAGCCTTTTGACATACAGCGGCAGCCCTTTCTTGTTATGCTTGATGGAATTCAGGATCCTCGCAATCTGGGCGCCATTATTCGGTCAGCGTATTGCATAGGTATTGATGGTATTGTGCTCTGCAAAAAAAGTAGTGCGCCTTTAACCTCGGCAGCGCTTAAAGCTTCTGCCGGCCTTGCTGAGCATATGCAGATTTATCAATCTCCATCGCCGCTTGCCGCTGCCCAAGAACTTAAAAAAGCGGGATATGCCCTGTATTTGGCAACATTAGATGGCACGGACGCTACAAAAATTGCTTATACCGAACCGCTCTGTATGGTGATAGGCAGCGAAGGCAAGGGCGTTTCGTCAGAAATTCTGAAGACGGGCCAGCATGTTACCTTGCCCCAGCGACGGTCCGACATATCATATAATGCTTCGGTAGCCGCCGGTATCCTCCTTTTCACCATAGGTCAACAACTTAAAAAGCTTGCTATAGACTCCCCAATAATCGTATAGATATTAAGTGACAAAAAATTGACCAACCACCCATTAGGTATTGTTATGGCATCTCCTCTCTTAGAAATCCGTCATGTTGCTAAGGTCTATCCCGCCAAGCCGGTGCCAATTGAAGCGCTCAAGGGGGTATCTCTGGAAATACAGGAGGGCGAAATTTTGGGCCTTTTAGGCGTTAATGGGGCAGGCAAGACAACGCTTTCCTCTATCATTGCCACGCTACATCCAGCTACCTCTGGAGATATTATATGGAGAGGGCGCTCAATTTATCACCAGCTGCTCGAGTATCGACATCACGTAGGCTTTTGCCCGCAAAAGCAAAATTTTGACCCCCTGCTCTCGGTTGAACAAAATTTACTATTTACCGGACGCTACTACTTAATGACAGCGGCTGATATAAAAAATCGCATGAATGAGCTCATAGACCAATTTGACCTTGCCAAGTACGCACACATGAGCATAGACGTTTTATCGGGCGGGTATCGGCAGCGCTTGCTTATTGCACGGGCACTCATGCATCGGCCTGCTTTGGTTATTTTGGATGAGCCGACGATCGCTCTTGATCCCCATATTCGGCGCCAGCTATGGGACCTTATTTTTTCGCTTAAGGCCCAAGGGGTTACCATCGTCTTTACCACGCACTATCTCGATGAAGCGGAAGTCCTCTCTGATCGCGTGTGTATTCTTGATAAAGGTGCAATTCGCCTTATAGATAAGCCAAAAAATCTGCTCTCGGCCTACAATAAAACGCGACTTGAAGATGTCTTTTTGCAGCTGACACAAGAAAATAACCAAAAATAAGGGTGCCCTGATGAATTATAAGCATGTAGCGCGCGTTTTCTGGTGGCTCTTGTGGCGTGATATCTTTGTTCTTAAAAAAAACCTGTTAAACCGTTTGATTGATGCTGCGCTTTGGTCCGCAACCAATATTTTTATTAGCAATTACATTTTGCCTGCCTTTGGGATTGAGCAACGTTATGGCCTGTTGATTTGGGTAGGCACCATCGTGACGATGTCTTATTTTGAGGCTGGATACGCAGCTCAGGAGCTTGTTGCTGACCGCGCGGCCAACTATCATGTCGGCTACCTTTTGACCCTGCCCCTGCCGCCCTGGCTTGTTTTTGTAAAGCTTGCCTGTGGCATCACGCTTAACTGTATGGTGCTCAGCGCCTTTATGATCCCGCTTGGTAAGCTTATTCTCGGCTCAGCGCTTAACCTAAGCTCTTTAAGCATTGGCAAGTTTCTTTTGGTATTTTGCATGCTCAACCTTTTTTGTGGATGCTTAAGCATTTGGATCTACAGCTGGGCAAAAAGCACCACCCGATTCTCAGAGGTCTGGCGGCGTGTGCTTAACCCCTTCTGGAATTTTGGTGGCTACCAATTTACCTGGTATGTGCTCTACCAAGCATTTCCCCGCTTTGCACTCATTGATCTCCTTAACCCTGTCGTGTACGCTTTCGAAGGACTACGAGGTGTTGTTCTTGGGCCAGATAAATTTATGCCATGGTGGATTTGCTGTGTTATGCTCACACTCTATAGCGCTATTCTTATCTGCTGGGCCCTTGCATGGCTAAAAAAGCGCCTGGATTATGTGACTTAATGGTGCTATTGACAAAAAAGATAAATGGGATAGTATAAAGATTACCTATGCTAAAGATTACGAGGTATCGTTCGCGACGCTTGATTATGCTAAGATTATTTACCCATCCCCTAACAAGACAGCAGGCCTTTATTAATAATTTTGTTGCCACGCTTTTTATTGCAAGAATCAAATTTATAACTATATAATAAAGAATAAGAATACGAGGCTCTGGTAGTTACCATTTAATACCATCTTTTGCTGCATGAAAAATACGATAAGGAGTAGAACTTGCGAGATTGAATAAGTATAGCTACAGGGTAACTGTAGTCGCTAACCCATGAAGAAATGCAGATTATTTTATTTAGAGAAAGTACAGAAAAATGAAACTATACGTAGGAAATTTGCCAAATAGCTTGACAGATCAAGAATTGCAAGATGTTTTTACTCCTTTTGGCGAAGTTAAGTCAGTTAACATAATCAAAGACAAGTTTACGGGCGAATCTCGTGGCTTTGGCTTTGTTGAAATGGGCGATGCTGAAGCATCTCAAGCAGCTATTGCTGAAGTAGATGGCAAGGAAGTTAAAGGACGTAAGCTCAGAGTAAGCGAGGCGCAACCTCGTCCTGATCGCGGACCAGGTGGCAATGGTCGTGGCGGTTTTGGCGGTCCACGCGGACCAGGTGGCGGCGACAGAGGTGGCTTTGGTGGCAGCCGAGGACCGCGTCGTAGCGCTTGGTAAGCATACCTCAGCAAATCAGATAGGGCACAGGGAGCTTCTCTGTGCCCTATTTTATGCGTACGTATGTGTCTCTTGTTTCTATAGGAAGCATATTTCAGACCTTTGCCTTTCCTAATCGCGCAACCTTCTTGATTATTCACACCACTTTTTAAAAAACCCTTGCCCTTGCGCCGAAAGCGATACAATAATGGAGTGGTGAGCCTCAATTTAAAAAGAATATTAGAAAAATATTGAGAGGCGCGGTGCATGCAAAAACGTAATAAATCAATTGTTCTCTTCGGGATTAATGTGCTTGCTGGGGTGGCTTCGCTTGTTTTGGTGGCATGGGCGCTTTATGCTGCCAAGCGCTCAGCGACGCACGATCTTAAGAAGGTTGCCTTGCAAAAAAACCTCATCCCGGTGGCAATCATTGGAGGCGGTCCAGCCGGCTTAAGTGCCGCCGTATATACGGCGCGATCCCAGATTAAAACGATTGTTTTTGCTGGCTTTCAGCAAAGCGGGCAGTTGGCACAGGTAAAGCACATAGAAAATTGGCCTAGTCGCGATAAAGTAACGGGTGGGCAAATTATTAAGGATTTGGAAGCCCAAGCAAAGAAATTTGGTGCGGTTCTTCTCTATGAGCAGGTCAAAAGTGCTGATCTGAGCACGTGGCCATTTAAGCTGGTAAGCAATGAAGGTACCGAATGTTATGCCTTATCGGTTATTATAGCCACCGGTGGCCAGGCAAAAAGACTCAACATACCAGGCGTTGAAGAGTATTTGGGCAAAGGCGTAAGCTCTTGTGCTATTTGCGACGCGCCTTTTAATAAGGACCAACATGTGGTGGTGGTTGGTGGTAGTGATACGGCAGCAGAGCTTGCGCTTCAAGTAGCTGCTTACGCAAAAAAAGTAACCATGATCGTGAGGGAGCCAGCTTTACAGGCTTGCGCGACCGTTCAAGATTACTTGCTGAATTGTAAAAATTTGACGATTCTCTACTCAACGCTGCTCGAAGAAGTAAAGGGAGACGGTTCAGCGCCGGTGAGTGTGCGGGTACGCGATAGTGCGACAAGGCATCAACAAGAAATACCCGCTAAAGCAGTCTATTTTGGGATTGGCTACAGGCCAACATCTGATTTATTTAAGCCACATGTGGCAACAGACGCTGATGGCTATATTACCATACAAGGCTGTAGCCAGAAAACGTCGGTCCCCGGTGTTTTAGCTGCGGGCAGTGTTGCTGATAAGGGCTATAGCAAAGCAGGCATTGCAGCAGGCAATGGTATTAAGGCGGCGCTGGATGCTCTAGCTTTTCTTGAATCAGTAGGCCTTAACGCTTATAAGGCAAAAGAGATGGAGTTGCAGTTTTATGTTGTACCTCAGCAGCAATTATCGGATATTACGCTTATTACTAATGAGCAGGAGCTTGATGAGATTGCGAAGAAGTCAGCGGTGCCGGTAATTGTCGACTTTTTTGCTCATTATTGCCCAAGCTGCCTCTACCTTATGCCATTTTTAGAAGCACGGGCCGCCGCGGCCGGGCCAAAGGCCCATTTTTGTAAAATAGATGTCGATAAGTCTCCCGAGATTGCCGATAAGCTCGGTATCAATACATTGCCGACCATAGTGATATTTAAAGATGGCAAAGAGTATACCCGTTACCGGCATATCTGCAGCAAGGCGCAGCTTGATGACTATCTAGCACTGCTTATCTAATGGGCCTGGTTGCATGGAAAAGCAATTGAGCAAGTACTCGCCAAGTTTCCGTAGGGTAAAGAAAAGTTTCCGCTTTAGCTCATTTCAAAGTTGCACACGGGTGCTTGTAAGATTTTGACATTTTGCTTAAATTGAAGCATAATGGTAGGTAATTCCAGCTGTACATATTTTGACCGCATATCACGCTCAGTGATTCTTTTGTTATTGCAACAAGGAGAAAAGATTATGGCAACGAGTAAATCGGGTGGATCGACCCAGAATGGACGCGATAGCGTCAGCAAACGGCTTGGCGTCAAGTTATTTGATGGCCAGCGAGTTAGTGGTGGTGAAGTTATTGTTCGCCAGCGCGGGACCCACATTCATCCAGGTAGAAACGTTGGGCTTGGTGTAGACTATACTATTTTTGCCTCAGCCCCAGGGGTTATTAAATTTCATTTTGGGCGAAAAGGTAGAAAGTACGTATCAGTTTTATAAGCCAAGCTGCGAAGCTCCGACTTGGCGCGGGGGAGTGTTATGATTAATTTTATCAAGTACCGGCCATTGTATGCCGCTTTTTCTTTGGCCATCTTTGCGCTTTTTGCTGGCGCCTTTATCTATAAATACCAGACACGGGGCTACGCCTTTATCTATAGCGTTGAGTTCACCGGCGGCACGCAGGTTTTGCTTGGTTTTTCAAAGCCGATACACAGCGAAGCGGTGGTGCAGATCTTAGATAAGGCTAGTATTCCCGGTGCGATAGCGCGTGATTTCTCGCCAACCGAAATTTTGGTGCGTGTTGCTGAATATACCAATGATGCAGGTGGCACGGCAGAACGAATAAGGGAAAAGGTCGCAGTTGCCTTACCAGGTACCGAGGTGACCATTAAGGGAGTTGATCAGGTTGGGGCCGGCATGGGAGCCCAACTCTGGCTTAAGTCGCTGTACGCGATTATTTTAGGACTTATATTAATGCTTCTTTACACCTGGTGGCGCTTTTGGTCGTTAGCTTATGGTGTTGGGGTGTTAGTATCACTCTTTCATGATGCTATTGTTATCCTTGGATTTTTCTTGCTCTTCGATTACGAGATATCGTCAAATGTGATAGCCGCTATTTTGGCTATTTTGGGCTATTCTATTAATGATACGATTGTTATTTTTGCACGTATACGTGCAAATGTGCGCAAGTTGCGGGGTTACGCTATCGAAGATGTGGTAAATATCAGCATGAACGAAACCCTGAGACGTACATTGTTGACAAGCTTTGCGACATCGCTGGTGGTTGTTTCATTGCTAATTTTTGGTGGTTATGCGTTGCGATCTTTAGCCTTAGCGCTTTTAATTGGTATAATTTTTGGTACGTATTCGTCCATTGCTATAGCAAGTCCTGTTATGTTATTACTATACCGAGATAAAGAAAAACGTTCGGCGTAATAAGAGCGGACAAAGCTCTCTGCGCTTATCCTATCAAGAAATAACTACGTTAAAAAAAGGCGTGGGCTATAACCACCTATTGCTACTATTGTTGAAAAATTTTTCGAAGGAGGTCTATGGAAGAAGGGACAAAAACTGCCTCAATGCGTGCGCAAGAGTTGCGCGAGCATACGCTCGGTGATCTTAATATGCTCGGCCGAAAGCTTGGTGTCATAGGAGCTACTCTTATGTCGAAAGAGCAGCTTATTCGGCATATTGTTGAGCTTGAGCAAAACCCTGACAAGGAAATTGAAGTTGAGGGCGTGCTCGAGAAGCTGCCCGATGGTTTTGGCTTTTTGCGGTCGGCGCAGTTTGATTATGTATCAGGGCCTGACGATGTTTATGTATCGCCATCGCAAATTCGCCGTTTTAATTTAAGGACTGGTGATACGATTTCTGGCGTTATTCGTAAGCCCAAAGAGGGAGAAAAATACTTTGCGCTCTTAAAGATCAACAAGATTGATTTTCAGGAGCCTGCCGCCATGCTCGATCGGACCTATTTTGACCGCTTATCGCCCTTGCACCCTGACAAGAAATTTAATTTAGAGGCCGACCCGAGCTTTATTTCGACAAGAATAATGGACTTGTTTTCACCTATTGGCCGCGGGCAAAGAGGCCTTATTGTGGCACCGCCTAAGACGGGGAAAACGATGCTTCTTAAGGAGATCGCTCAGGCCATGGTGGCCAATCACCCTGAGGTCTATTTGATTGTGTTGCTCGTCGATGAAAGACCTGAAGAGGTTGCAGATATGCGCCGGAGTGTCAAAGGCGCTCGCGCTGAAGTTATCAGCTCGACTTTTGATGAGGCGCCCGAGCGTCACGTGCAAGTGGTTGAGATTGTACTTGAGAAGGCAAAGCGCCTTGTCGAAGTAGGTTTGGATGTTGTTATTGTCCTTGATTCGATTACGCGCCTTGCGCGCGCTTATAATGCGGTTGCTCCTGCCTCTGGCAAAATCTTAACGGGTGGTATTGATGCCAATGCGTTGCAAAGGCCAAAGAGGTTTTTTGGTGCAGCACGTAATACGGAAGAAGGTGGCTCGCTTACGATTTTGGCTTCAGCGCTTATTGAGACCGGCTCGCGTATGGACGAAGTCATCTTCGAGGAATTCAAGGGCACCGGCAACATGGAAATTCTTATGAGCCGTAAGCTGTCCAATCTTCGTATCTTTCCTGCTTTCGACCTTTTGTTATCGGGAACTCGCCGTGAGGAGCTTTTATTGTCTGAGGGCGAGCTTAATCGTGTGCGCATTCTTCGTAAATTTCTTGCAACCATGAATACCATTGAAGGTATGGAGGTACTTATCGATAAGATGAAGAAGTGCAAGACAAATGAGGAATTTTTGGAGTCCATGAATAAGAAGGGATCGAGCGGCAGCTCCTTGTGAAAATTATAGGTCAAGCGTCAGATTAGCATATAAGCCTTGCTGTGCTTTGTAATGCCCCACAAATGCTATCATAGCTGCATTATCGGTACAATAGCGTGGGGAAGGCGTAAAGAACGGTAGCCCCTGTTGGTTGGCTATTGTTTGTAAGCGCTGGCGCAAATACTGATTGCAAGCAACCCCTCCCACAAACGTCACTGCTTTAATTTCTGGATGCAGCTTGCATGCCCGCTTCAAGCGATCGGCAAATATATCGCCTATGCATACAAGGAATGAGCTGGCAACCTCTTGTTTGAGGCTCAGCGGTGTAGCGGGGTTGAGCTCCTTGCTTTCAAGGTTATATACCCCCTTTTTAACAAGATCATAGAGAACGGCTGTCTTAAGCCCAGAAAAGCTGAAAGAAAGATCTTTAGCCTTGAGTCGCGGGTAATGGAAGAAGTCGATAAAGTCCATATGACCAGCGAGCTGTTCAATGATTGGTCCTCCTGGATAGGGATAGTGGAGCATTTTGGCGACTTTATCAAAGGCTTCCCCCGCAGCATCATCAGTTGTATGGCCGAGAATTTCATATTTCCCAAGGGCCGTGATGAGATAGAGGGCCGTATGGCCGCCGGATGCCGTCAGGCATAAGAAGGGAAAGGGCACCGTGTGCTCGATGAGCGCAGAAAAAGCATGCCCTTCAAGATGGTTGATGCCCAGTATTTTTTTGTTCTGCGCATAGGCAAGGGCTTTGGCAAAGCAGAGGCCGACCAGGAGTGAACCGGGTAGGCCGGGAGTATGCGTCACCGCGATAGCGTCTATCGTGTCAAGACTTACCTGTGCCGCACAAAGGGCATGATCAATGACCGTATTAATTTTTTCGATTTGCGCGCGGGAAGCAATTTCTGGCACAACGCCCCCATAACGCTTATGGAGCTCGGTTTGTGAGAAAAGATAGCTCGAAAGCATGCCGCGCTGGCTCTCGTAGACGGCAGCAGCTGTTTCATCGCACGAGGTTTCAATGCCAAGGATACGCATAATCCTTTTTTCCGTTATGGTTGTTCAGGCAAGACACGTCGTTCTCTGGCCACGATGGTCGTATTGCCCTGATTTTTTCGCCTACATGCTGGTTGGCATAGGTGGTTCGTAGCCGGAAGGTTAAGGGCTGCTTGGTTGAGCGCGCTATCGAGTTGTTCTTGGGTTGTAGCTTCGTTCAGGATGATGCCTGGCAAGTTGATAACGAAGCGGCCTGTCCGCTGCGCATTGTCGAGGGCGTCGATCATAGAGGCGGGCAATTGTATGACGATGCCACTTTGTTCAGGTATGCGCAGAGGCATTTCCTCACTTTTGAGCTCATCAATGCGCCATGAGTAATTTCTTCCAGCTGCAGATTGGTTATAGTCGAGCGTTAGGTTATACCATTTGCACGGCAGATCTTTTAGGCGCTCGGCATATACACACGTTCCATTATTTTTAAATTCTATGAGTGGCGTGATGATAAGCGTGAAAAACGTTTTAAAGACGTGCTCGGGCAATTGGCAGATGCCATTTTCAAAATAGAGCTTATTGCCATGATAGATACAAGAGATGCTTTCAAGGTGCTTAATGTGCGCAGGGGCTTTAAGCGTAAGGATATAGGCAGGGGTCTGTTGGGATGATTCTTGCTCAGCGCTGCAACTGAATATGAC
Organism: uncultured bacterium; assembly: GCA_963722385.1. Lineage (GTDB taxonomy): Bacteria > Babelota > Babeliae > Babelales > Babelaceae > CAVRKK01. Next base: position 512,715 of record CAVRKK010000002.1, on the reverse strand, counting down.
CATGCCGAGGAGGGGGATAAAAAATCGCTTAGGAATCATGAGATATTTATTAAAAGTTTCAGGTTGTGAGTAAAATTACTTATACTGAGTATTAGAATAGCCGAAAATAACGATATTGCAATTATAAGCTCGTGAGCACGTAACGGAGATTGTTATGTTTCGCTTTTTTAAGAAGCTTAAGAAGATTTTGCTTGGTGAAGCATCAGCCGAGCGCTGCGCGCTATCCTGCGCCGTGGGTACGTTTGTTGGTTTTTCGCCGTATTTAGGTATTCAGACCATACTGATTATTGTGCTTGGGTGGCTCATGGGATTAAATATTCCGATAGCATTTGCGGTTGCTTGTATCGTGAATAATCCATGGACGATGATTTTTATTATTGTGCTTGATTATGTGGTAGGCGCTTGGATAATGCACTATATTTTGCCAATTGACCTGAGTCAGTATGACCCGGCCTTTATACGCTCTTTTACCGTATGGCTTACTCACAAGATAGCCCCGTATGTTAAAAGTGTCTCAGTGCTCGAAAAGCTTTCTTTTTGGCCCTACTTTATCGGCGGGCACATCGTTGCTTTAGTGGCTGCTTGTATTGCATATTTCGTTACAAAAAGGCTTTGTAAGCGTCTTCAAGGAGAACACCATCAAATTATGGACAGATTATGAAGGTTATTGCGCAAAATAAAAAGGCATTTCACGATTACGATATTCTTGAACGCATCGAAGCGGGGATTGTGCTAACGGGGGACGAGGTCAAATCGATACGTGCCGGCCAGATGAATTTGACCGGTGCGTTTGCTCACGTTCGCGAGGGTGAGCTGTATCTGGTGAATGCCCATATCAGTGCTTACGCCAATGCGTACCAGAAGCCTGAGGAATCAAATCGTACTCGCAAGCTCTTAGTGCATGGGCGCGAGCTGAACCGTCTCGTGGGAGAAATTTCGCGCAAAGGCGTTACCCTCGTGCCACTGAAGATTTATCTGAATAAAAAGGGGTATGTTAAGGTTGAACTGGGAATCGGTAAGCATAAAAAGGCCCATGACCGGAAGGCCGAGATCAAGGAGCGCGATATTCAGCGTGAGACCAGGCGCGAGCTCAAGGATAAGTATCGATACTAGGCAAATATTGACAAATTGGCTCGATTGGGGTATATTGAAATTACTAATTATTGAGATACCGGGGGCGTAATGGCTTCGACGTGGTATTAAGATCTTTGAGTGCATGTCGAGCTTTGATTCAGTGCTCGTTAAAAAAGAATCGAAAACAATAAACGGCGAAACAACTCGTCCAGCTTTTGCCTAAGGGCAATGAGCGCTTGCTAGCTTGATGTGCCCACCAATTGGGCTAGCACGTATAAACAAGATGGGACTGTCAAGTAAGGCTTCTTCGTTGAGTAGCTTGACAATATACGAAACGAACATTTGCGTATAATCTTTGTCTTTGGAGGGTACGCGAAGTATAAGCAAAGACTGAACATGGAGTGCTTGAGGGTTGCGATATGACGGACATGGGTTCGACTCCCATCGCCTCCACCATTTTTTCTAATCCCCTATTTATTTCTTTATCATGAAAATACTTTCAGTTGTTACGAGCAATCAGGGAAAATTTGAGGAAATCAAACGATTCCTGAGCAGCGAGGAGCTTGTTGTTGAACAAGCCGCTCTTGATCTTGAAGAAATTCAAGAGGTAGATGCTTTTAAAATCATTCAGTTTAAGGTTGACCAAGCGATCAAGCATGGGTTTAAAAATTTCATGCTCGAGGACACATCGCTCTATATTGATGGGCTTAATCGCTTGCCCGGCCCGCTTGTCAAATGGTTTCTTGCCGAGCTTGAGGTAGCAGGCCTTTATAAGCTTGCCTGCTGCATGGGCAACGGTGCTGCGCAGGCCGAGACCATTGTCGCTTACGTAAGAAGCGGCGGCGAGGTTAATTATTTTAAAGGTTCCACCGGTGGCAGAATCGTTGAGCCGCGCGGGGAGCTTGGCTTTGGCTGGGCAGCCACATTCCAGCCAGATAACTGCTTAAAAACCTATGCTGAGATGTCCTATAACGAAAAACTACATTGGAATCAACGTATTAAAGCTTTAAAAGAGCTTAAGCGGTTTCTCGACAACGAACAAGCACAAGAGATGTAAACAAAAGTTCAGTGAAGGCTAGAGCTAGGTATAGCGTAATGCATTAGGCCATGCTCACTATGCCGAGCATTTTGATCTCAGCACAAAGCTATAATGCCATATTCGTGCATCACTTAAAGAATTTCGCTATAGGCTACACGTAGCTGATACATCGCCCCGTATCTTTTGGGGAAATCGTTTTATATAGAAATTTTGTAAAAATATAGACTTTTCTTTAAATTGCGTTATTGTTTTTAATTATATAATTATTACTAAAGTGATTTAAGAAAGGGCTACATTTCGTGAAAAGAAAACTGATTTTTGCATCCATTTTGTGCGGTATAGTGCTTGTATCATCGGGGGCACTCCGTGCTATGGAGAAAGATGATAAAGAACAGGAAAAAGCTCCAGAGGAAATCAAAAACACCATTGAGCAGCGCACGGGAGGAGCCTCTTCTTTCATATCCCAAACCCGTGATCTTACTGATGCTGAGTACTCTTATGAAGATAACGAAATTGACCGTTTGTTGCGCTATTACTTGGAAGCAGGCGACGGTGAATTTCAGGCGCAAGTGTTGGCTGCTGCGAGCCCCTTAATTCAAGGAAGCATGCAAGAGGGAGCGAAAGAAACTTTTGCCGACCAGTTAACATGGGCATTTACAGCTGATGTTACCGTAATTCCTGTTAATATAACACGAGCAAGTGTTGGTGGTTATGGGAATAGCGGAACACGAGGAGGCATCCATTGGATAGGGCTTGTTATTCGCCGTGGGGACGATGGTGGGTATGTTGTTGAGTACTTAGATTCCTCGGTTGCACCCGATAAAGATATGGATCTCAAGGAATTACTTGATGATGGACATTATGCGGCACACAAGGATATAGACGCGATAATCGCTGATTTTGCACATGCCCGAGGAATACAGATTACAAGTAGAGTGTTGCATACGCGCCAACAAGCAGGGGATGTTGATTGTGGGGTTTGGTTGGTTGATAACCTCGTTAACCGTGCTCGCAACCGCCCCGTACGCAATAACACCGAGACATCAGGGCAAAAGTTACGTAATGAGCACGCTCAAGTAATGAATAACGGTAGTTCTTCGGGGCAAATAAAAAGCGAAGAGAATAAGGGAGAGCCTAATGAAGTTACAGTCGCCACAAAAACACCTGCCGGCGATGTCATAGCGAATAATGGTGGGAACTTGCCCCAAGGAGTGCAAGCAACAGACGACTCTTCTTTGATATCCACATCCCAAATCCGTGATCTTACTGATGCTGAGTATTCTTATGAAGATTATGACATTGACCGTTTGTTGCGCTATTACTTGGAAGAAAGCGACGGTGAATTTCAGGCGCAAGTGTTGGCTGCTGCAAGCCCCTTAATTCAAGGAAGCATGCAAGAACAAGCTAGAAACACTTTTGTCGACCAGTTAATATGGGCATTTACTGCTGCTGTTCCTACCGTAATTCCTGTTAACAAAACACGAGAAATAGTCGATTATGGGAATAGACCAACAGGCTACTATTGGATAGGGCTTGTTATTCGCCGTGGGGACGATGGTGGGTATGTTGTTGAGTACCTAGATTCCTGGAGGGTGCCTGATGAAGATACGGATCTCAAGGCATTGCTCGATGATGAACTCTATACAACGCTCAAGGATATAGACGCTATAATCGCTGATGTTGCCTGCATTCAAGGAATACAGATTACGAGCCGCTTGCTGCATACGCACCAACCAGCTTTTGCTGATTGTGGCGCTTGGTTGTTGCATACGCAACAACAACAAGCTTGGTATGCTGATTGTGGCGCTTGGTTGGTTGATAACCTCGTTAATCGTGCGAGAGACCTCCCCGTTCGTAATAACACCGAGATATCAGCGCAAGAGTTGCGCAAGGAGCATGCGCGAATAATAAATAGTGTGAGCCCCAATGAAATTCCAGCCGCAGTCAAGAAACCTGCTGATGATTGTTTCATCTTAGGAAGAAATGGGATGTTCACCGAAGAGAAGGAAAAGGGATTTGCAGAATCCGAAACCTATGGTGATTGTGGGCTAGTACCCAATGAGCATGCTCAAGTAATGAATAGCGGTAGTTCCTCGGTCTTTGGGGACACGCTAAGCCAAGAGAATTCTGCTCGAGAGAAAGACAAGAAACAGCAGAACGCGGCGAGCAAGGAAGGCGCCACTGGCAAGAAAACACTTGCGAGTAAGCAAATAAGCGCTGATATCGTGGCAGAGACACTATTCCAATCATTGGTAAATGATATAGGAGCGAGACTATCACGTAGTAAATATGCTCTTTTGAGATTGGTGGTAACCAATATAGTATACCAAATGGTAAGGCTGACGAGCGCGGGGATTTGCAGCAAAGAAGGCGCAAAAATGTTGAAGGATGCGTTTTGGAGCAAGATGATCTATCCGTATATGTTAAAAGGAGCTAAGGTCATCGCGGACGATGTGCGAATCTGTTACTTGCCAGCCCCTGAGGGGCGTATTGCTCCTTTTCACCTCAGCGACATAAGAGTTTTGTTCAATATTCTTTGGAGTTCTGAACTGTTCTGGAAGCTGACTTTCTGGAAGTAGCATGGAATAAATATGCGGGTGGGAGTATGACGCTGAGGGGTGCCATACTCCCACGGTTTGCGAGCTTTTTCAAGAATTACGGCAGGGGTAGGTTTTGGAGAAAATGGCAGATAATCGTACAGGGGTTGTGCAACGCTCCCAGCCTCCATTTGGCATTGACATTTGCACGGTTTGAACTTAGCACCTGACGCACAAGAGGCCGCATTCTCAGGAAGTTAATTGCGCCCAGATATACTGAGACAGATCGCCGGGTTTGCCGAACGTGGAGTAATTGGACTGTAATCAATACAGAAGAGGTTGTTTTTGGCAGGCTGGATTTGTCGCCTAAAAGGGCGTAGGCTTGGTCGCCCTAAAAGAGCGGTCGTTTTGACAAATCTGTATGATGTGATAAGCTGCAACCGTAATAAAGACTTCGCTGAGCAAAAAAGTGATCAAACGTGATACTTAAGTGTTCAGCGAAGGCTATTTTTTTTATTAATAAAGGAACCGCTTATGAACTTCCCCTTAAAATTAGGTGCTTTCGTGGCAATCGCCGCATCCACCATCGCGGTGGCCTATGAGCCACTGTGCTCTAAACCAATCGCTCCCCCCTCAGTTAATAGTGCTCGCCGTTCTCACGTTTGCGAAAAAACGGTGCTTTTGCTTGTCCGTCATGGCCAGACAGCCTGGAATAAGCAAAAAATCGTACATGGCCAGGTGGACGTCCCGCTTAATGATGAAGGACTGCTCGAGGCAGAAGCTCTTGCTCATCGCTTGAAAGGGCGCGTCATCGCAAATATCTACAGTTCCGATTTGCAGCGAGCATTCATAACCGCTCAAAAAGTGGGGTCAGCTCTAGGTAAAAAGGTAACAGCATTGGCAGATCTGGGAGAACTTTCCTCTGGTGCGGTTGAAGGAATGTCGTATGAAGTGCGGAAAAAATGGTATCGGCCGTGGAAAGATCAGCTCGATAAAGCTTATCCAGATCTTGAGAGTCGTTGGCACTTTCCTGATTGGCCTGAAGGCGAGACCAAGCACGACCTTTTAAAGCGCGTCATGCCATGTCTGCACAAAATTGCTCGCGATAATCCAGGACAAACCGTTGTTGTAGTAACGCACTCCGGTGTTATTGACACTATTATTATGAGCCTTGGTTGTCCCCATCATCCTATTCCAAATTGCGGTGTATCAGAGTTTGAATTTGACCATGCCCAAAGTGCTTTAGGTTTTGTAAAGATGGAAAATCTAGCGGGCCAAAAAGTTCACCCTGATCAAGAAATACCTGACAATGCTTGATGAGTATGGTAAACATCTACGAGATGACGCCCCATGAGGTCGTTAATTTTTTGAACACTGATGATCAGACGGGTCTTACTGCCGAACAAGTGGATCACCGACGTGCTATCTATGGCCTTAACAAAGTGCCTGAAGCAAAGCGGCGCACGCTTGTTCAGATTTTCGTAAGGCAATTCGCCGATCCTCTCATTTATTTTTTATTGATCGCCGCAGCTATTATTATGGCAATAGGGAGCTATAGCGATGCTATCGTCACGCTTATTGTCGTCTTATTTAATGCTTGTATGGGAACGCTTCATGAAAAAAATGCGCAACGAACTCTTGAGCGATTAAAAAGCTTGATCAATGTTTCAGTCCTGGTCATTCGAGGCCAGAAGATGATCATTGATGCTACCGAGCTCGTACCGGGTGATTTAATTTTCTTGCAGGCTGGCGATCAGGTGCCCGCTGATGCGCGTATCATAAAATCTCAGAACCTGCGTGTTAACGAATCAGTGCTTACCGGTGAATCTACGCCGATAGGGAAGAACGAAGACGCTTTACGTAATGGCCAAAAGTCTCTTTTTGAGCAGCAGAATATGCTGTTTAAATCAACGACCATTACGGCAGGGCAAGCCTATGCGGTCGTGGCTGCTATTGGTACACAAACACAGATTGGTAAGATTCAGGTAGCTGCCCAAGAAAGCGCTACCCCGAGCCCGTTACAGCGCGAGCTCAGCCGCTTGTCTCACCTGATTGTCATGGTAGCGCTCATTCTTTGTAGTGTATTGCTGGTGGTTGGTCTGGCAACAGGGCATTCGCTCAAAGAACTTTTCTCCTTATTGATTGCAATGTTTATTGGCATGGTTCCTGAGGGCTTGCCGGTTGTGTTTGCGCTTACTCTCGTAGCGGGAGCTCGCCGCTTAGCGCGTCAGCATGTCTTAGTTAAGCGGCTCGACGCAACGGAAGCGCTTGGGCGTGTTGATGTCATCGTTATTGACAAGACAGGAACGCTGACGCTCAATGAGATGGTTGTGCGGGCAGTGTACACCGGCGACGAAACCTACACCGTATCGGGGGAGGGGTATCAAGTTGCTGGACATGTCACGCACCATGGGCAGGTTATAGATGCGAGCAGCTATCCTGTTCTTAAGGCTTTGGCTGACGCAGCGTCACTACTCGATAACTCTGAGATAAAATACCTTGAAGCAACGAAGACTTATCAGGTCAAGGGAGAGCCGACAGAAGCTGCTTTGGGAGTATTCGCGCGCAAGCTTGGCGCATCGGGCAAGGGCTATGCTCGGTTGCACGATATCCCTTTTGATTTTACCACGAGGCTTCACATCGGATTTTTTGAGCACGAAAACGAGCTTGTTATACTGGTTGCAGGAGCTGCTGAAGCTGTATTTGCGATTTGTAAGCAAGTGCCTGTCGAGGCGCGGGAAGCACTTGATCGTTTTCTTGCACAAGGATTACGTACCGTTGCTTTTGCGTACTACCGGCATGCACAGCAGGCTGAGACGAACGATTGGCTGGCGTATTATCAAGCACATAAAGGGCGATTTGATGTGCTTGGCCTTGTGGGTATTCAGGATGCTCTACGTGCAGAGGTGCGCGACGTGATCCTTAAAACGCGTGAAGCGGGCGTTGACGTGATTATGGCAACGGGTGACCATAAGGCTACGGCAGTACATATTGCTCGGCAAACGGGTATCTTGATTGGGTCAGATGGAAGTATGGATGGCCAGGAGCTTAGCCTGTTGAGCCCTGAGCAGCTTGAGCTTCTTGACCTTGATCGGATAAAAGTATTTGCGCGCGTAACACCTGAAGACAAGCTCAAAATTGTCAATCTTTTGCACAAGCGCGGAAAAATGGTGGCGATGACGGGTGATGGCGTTAATGATGTTCCTTCCCTTGTTGCTGCTGATGTTGGTATTGCGATGGGCCTTATCGGAACCGATGTTGCCAAAGAGGCCGCTGATATAATTTTACTTGATGACAGCTTTTTAAGCATCGTTTCTGGCTTGCGGGAAGGGCGACATATTTTTGCAACGCTGAGGCGTGTAATTTGGTATTTCTTTTCAACGAACCTTAGTGAGGTTGCTCTTGTCGTTTATGCATTTATGATGAGAATGCCCCTGCCCTTGGGAGCTGCGCAGATCTTATGGTTGAACGTGGTGACTGACGGTTTTTTGGATATTGCGCTTGCTCAAGAGCCCTATGAGAAAAAGCTTCTTGAAAAGCGCACGGCATATAGGCGGCTATTCGATCCTTCTTTAATAACCAAGGTTGCGCTTGATGCTCTGGTTATGACGGCGGGGTCTCTTTTTGTATTTTATAGCTGGTATAGAGTTGATCTTGCTGTTGCGCGAACGATGGTTCTCTTGACGCTCGCTATGTTCCAATGGTTTAATGCATGGAACTGCCGCTCAGAGAAAGAATCGATTCTTGAGCGGGGAATTTTTGCCAATCGGTGGCTGATTGGTGCTACGGCGCTTGTGTTTGCTTTGCAAGTGGCGGTTATTTATGTACCTTTTTTGCAAGGGCTCTTTAAAACGGTGCCCTTGACGCTGGTTCAGTGGCTGAGTGTGCTCGGCCTTGCCTCATCGATTATTCTGATTGAAGAACTGCGCAAGCGCTTCGTGCGGTTGCTTTATCGAGAGACCTGATATTGCGAATATTGGTCTATTCTCTGTTTGACTCCTGGGCTAAATCCGGGTACTTTTAGTGTAATTAATTATTTTTATGAGCAAGGAGTGGCTTTTATGAAAAACAGCATGATGATAAAAAATGTGCTCGCAGGATTCGGTGTCATACTTTTTGCCTGCTCTGCTCGTGCAGCTGCCGATAGCAAGCAGATTTTACCGCAGCCAGCCGCTCAAGTGGTAGTGCCTGGTATGCCAAAAAACGCCAGCAAAATTGGGTATATTCGTGTTGAGAAAATTATCACGCCTGATTTGAGTCAGGCTTCGTATCACGAATGGCGAGACCGCGTCAAAGAGCTTCAATCTGATATGGAAGGACGCTATGCCAAATTAGCGGCTGTTCATCAAAAAATTAAGGACGATGAGGCTGAGCTGGTGCGCAAGAGCAAGTTGATGGATGAAAAAGCTCGTCAGGAACAAGACAGGCAACTTGGCAAGCGAAGCCGTGATTTGGCAGCTGACGTCGAAGCATTGAACGCTGACCGCGAGCAGGCACTTGGCATGCTTCAACGCGAAATTTTTGCAAAAGTCGAAAAAGCGGCAAAAGATCTTGCGGTGCGCCCAGGCAAAGAGTTTGATCTTATTCTCTATGCTGGCGCTGTTTATGTACGTGAAAACGTTGATGTTACTGATGATTTGATTGCGCTGCTTAATAAAGAGTACGATGAAGCACACGCAAAAAAAGCAAAGGCGGTTGAAGCAAAGCCGGCTTCTGAAGCAGCAAAAACAGCAGCTGCCAAGAAGTAATGGTTGTTTTATTAGTATCATATAAGAAGGCCCAGCAACCGCTGGGCCTTCTTTGAGTAAGAGCTATGATCAAGATTATTATAGGCTTGGGCAATCCTGGCGCCCGCTATTATTATACGAGGCATAATATCGGGTTTCGTGTTGTTGATCATCTAGCTGATGGATACCAGGGTCACTGGCGGATGCATGCAAATCGCGAAGCGGCATGCATAAGTCCCTTTGGCCACGATATTATGCTCATCAAGCCTCAAACATTTATGAATGCCTCAGGTGCCGTTTTGGGCTCGCTTGGTCGCCATATTCGCCCAGCGGAAATTCTTGTTGTGCATGATGAGCTTGAGCTTCCTTTCGGTAAAGTAACTTTTAAAACGGGAGGTAGCGCTCGCGGGCACAATGGGCTCAAGTCGATCATAGCCGCTTGTGGGCCTGACTTTCACCGAATTCGCTGCGGCATAGGTCGCCCCGAGCACAAAGAAGATGTCTCCGATTATGTGCTGGAGTCTTTTAGTGAAGATCCTGCCTTAGTCAATAAGCTTATCGTGGATGCCGCCGAATGCGCTTTAAAAGCCTGTCATTGACTGCTTTTTTGATAAGTCCATATGCTTGTCCACTATTTTTATGAGGGTGATCCATTAAGTGCTGCATCAGGTGGTGCTGGTCTATTTTTTTTGAGCCACTCGTCAAGAACGCCATTGACAAACTTATAGGCATCATGTTCAGCGAAGCATTTTGCAAGCTCGACTGCTTCGTTAATGATGATTGATGGGGCAAGATCCGTATGAGTAAATTCCCAAAGTGCCAGGCGGAGAATGAGTCGCGTGCTATAGCCGAGCCGCTCAAGGCGCCAATTAGCTAGTAGTGGTTTGATCTGTCGATCAAGCTCTTCTCGCTCGGCAATGATTGATGCGGCCTTTTTAAAGACGTCGCCCTGGGGATTGATAACGATATGAAATCCCCGACCGAAGTTATCAGCGATAGATTCGAGGCTTACCTCATAATCGAAGGCTTCCATGGCATACAGGAGATGAAACACGAGCGAGCGCGCATCTCGCTGCGATAGCTCATCGGATGAGATTTCCTCATCGCTCCAGTTTTCTTGGGGGTCGTACTGATCGCCGTGTGAAGCATCGAGCATTGCGTGTATCCCTCTCGTCTGCTTTGTTATTTTTTAGAAACGCGTTCTATATAGCGCTCGTCACGCGTATCAAGCTTAATCACATCTCCTTCATTAACGAAAAGAGGTATCTGTATGACAAGGCCTGTTTCAAGCGTTGCTGGCTTGGTGGCCGCTCCTTGCGCCGTATCTCCTCGTACTCCAGGGACGGTTTCCGTGACGGTAAGCTCCATAAACAAGGATGGGGTGACCGCAATAGGCCTCCCATTAAAAAACAGAACCGTATAGACAGCCTGCTCTTTAAGCAGCTTGGCAACATCGCTGACTTGGTCTTTATTAAGAGCAACTTGTTCGTAACTATCCTCATCCATAAAATTAAACAAGCCACCTTCCTCATAAAGATACCGCATGGTGTGATACTCTAAGTCAGGGGAAGGAAGCTTTTCTTCAGCCCGGAAAGTATCTTCATGGACAAGGCCTGTTATAAGATTTTTCATTTTTGTACGTATAAACGCGCCTCCCTTGCCCGGTTTGACGTGCTGAAAGTCTGTAACCGAATAAGGTTCACCTTTATAAAGTATTTTACTTCCTTTTCTAAAATCTGAAGCAGCAATCACAGATGTCCCTTTCTTAGCTAGCGGCGATCTCTTAATCTTTTAGTATAGAAAAAGTAAGCAAAAATGTAAAAATGTTTTCCGTTTCGTTAGTTTCATCTTTGCATACCTCGTTTTTTGAGAAAAATATTGTCGCCGGTAGCCATTACGCAAGTTAATGATTGGGTGCCGAGAGCAGTCGCGTCAAAGGATCGGTTACGATTGATGCCGAGCAAGGGCCAATTAAGCTCGATGAAGGACAAGGAACGGTTATCCCCAAGGGGAATAAAGCATAAGCCAATGCTCGGTCCGATAGAAGCCGAGCTTAAAGGAGAGCAATTTTTGACGTGATCACGTTTACGATACTTGATAACCGCGTTAATTGTTTTCAAGAAATAGATGTACTATTCCGTAATTGTCGGCAGTGCTTCTATGGTTTGTTCTTAACGCCAAAATGCGCAAAACTAGGGCAGTTTCTATAAATAGGTATTAAGGTAGCAGGGCTACGATGTTTTTATGGCCTTTGAAGTCTGCTGCATCTCTAGCTGAACCGCCAAGGCTATCTCTTATAGATCGATCAGCACCTTGTCGTATAAGCAGCTTGACCACATCGATTTTTCCATAGGAAGCAGCCAAGATCAGGGCTGTGGCGCTGTCGCATTCTGAATTGGGACCGATACGAAGCTGTGTATTAATGTCAAATCCCCAATTAACAAAGGTTTCAACCACCTGTTCTTCAACTTCAAAATTGTCTGCTTCCGTGTGTAGAGCGATAAATATAAATTTATTAAACATTCTTTTAATTTTATTTTTTATATTCGGCAGATTGCTAATCAGCCATTCTATCACTTCAACGTGTCCACGCATTATACACAAGCTAGAAACTATCTCCCACAGCATCTCATCAGATATATCATCTTCATCACCTAAAATCGTCTCATTAGATATATCGTCACCTACAGCATGATTATCATTTATACAGGCGCCACTCTTTATCAACAAGTCCATCATATCTCTATGTCCTTTTATTGCCGCACTGTGTAAAGGCCGCCAATTTTTACATATTTTTAAGCGAATCATCTCAGCAAGAGCAGAGTAAAATTCAATCTCGACGAGAAATCGAATGATATCTTTAACAATATCTGCAGCGGATTTATTGCCATTTAAAATTTTGTTAAAATGCTTAATCTTAAGATTATTTGACCAAAATTGAAAATTAAACTTTAACGATTTGCTTGATCGACTGTCTACCAGAGCACCATTTTGAATGAGCCATTCAAGAATTTCTTGCTTTCCTTTCTTTGCAGCTTGATGCATGGGTTGTCTATCCTGATTATGGCGTGCATTAATGTCGCCACCTTCTCTAAAAAATGCATTTGCGTGCGCCCAAATACCGGCCCGAACGCCTGACATAAGCCCTTGATCAAGTTGTTCTTGACTTAGATTGTTCCTTTGCCTAGAGTTAACTCCCCCATTCTGTATGATCCATTCCATAATATGGTGATGTTCGCCATCTTGAGCCGCATCAAAAGCGCTTAGGCGAAAACTGCTTGATGACCGAGCATTTAGTTCTGCTCCATTATTGATCAGCAACTGAAATATGTCTAGGTTGCCACTCAATGCGGCAAGGTGCAAAGGTCGATAGCCACGCTTATCTTCCGCATTAACGTTAGCACCTTGTTTAATGAGGTAAGTAATTATTGCTTCGTAATTCTTACTAACAGCAAGATGTAAAGGGGGCAAGTAATACGTCTCAAGTGTTTCGATATCGGCTCCCTGATCAACAGCTGCTTGAGTTGCTGCAAGATCGCCCTGCTTAATAGCAGAAATAAGCTGATGGTTAAGTTTAAGGGCTCTTTTTTTTGTTCAAGTGCTCTGTCTTCCATGCCGAAAGAAGAAAATCCCGTTACAGCTAAAAGAATTACAATAATGGATTTTATTAACATATTCTCACTCTTTATTTCTATAATAAAAACGTAAATCTAATATTAATATGCTTCACATGCCCTGTCAAGCAGTTGGCGCATTAGTTTTAGCATACTACGAGGTAACATAAAAAACATTAATGAACATCAAGCTGTGATAAAGTTGCTTTGTTGCCGGGAATTATAAAGGAATCAAGACCTTGGTTATCTTGATTGAGCTGATTAATTGCGGCGATTCTCTTAACAAGGTGAGGGTGTGTTGCAAAAATTTCGGCCAGCCAGGTGGCAAAACCTTGCTCTTGTTTGGCGGTTGCGAGCATTTCGGGAACATTGACTTTTTTGTACAGATATTTCCCTGCTGCAAGAATCAAGATGCCTTTTTCAGCACCTTCAGGTGCCAAATGATACCCAATATTATCGCAGGTATATTCGCAGCCTCGAGAATAAGCGGCGCCCAAAAGAGGAATCATTCGCGCTGGCGCTAAAAATAAAGATTTCAAGGCACCAAGATGGTTTCTGGTGATATGACCAAGTTCATGGCCGATAATAAATTCAACAGCAGATTTTCCTTCTTGGTAGGCATGCGCCAGGACATCAGAGTAAAGCACGACGTAATTTTTTTTCGCAAAGCGCGTTGCAAAGGCATTCATCATGCCATGGCCTTGCAAAAGGTAAGCAGAAGGTACTGTCTTTAAGCCAAGCTTATGGGACTGTTGCGTTAAAATTTCATAAATTTCAGGAAATTGTTGGTGGTTTATCTTGATAGCATTTCCCTTAAGGTAGCCTATGAGGTACGTGTGGGCAAATAGGTTAAATAAGAGAAAAATAACGGAAAAAATGGTCCCTCCAAGAATATTCTGGGGGATAAAATAAGCGGCAGCGACCCAGCCTACATAGATCGCAAGACTTATTGTGGCCAAGAGCATGAAGTATAGTTTTTCCTTAGCATGTACCGTGTATTCCATAAACCCACTTTAGGTAAAGAGTATTAAAATTCTAAATTAAGAATACACATCTTGACTTTGCTTGGCAAATCTGAGTGAGCAGCGCCATCATGGTGAGGCAATGAGCTGCTTTTTCTAGAAAGCGACCGAGTTGATGCCGGCGACTATGAGCATCGCCGGCGATTACTTCGTGAGTTACGAGAGCAGACCACACTGTTCTTCTAAATATTCATCTTTTGCTTGCTGTGAAAAAAGAGGCCAAACATATTGCTGACCAACGCGCGTAACCCATTTAGTGGCACCTTTCAGGCTCCAGATGCTTTCGGGTGCTTTTTCATAGGGGTATGTGCTCGTGCTTGCGCAGTTGGCAAGTTGTTGATCGAAGAATGCCATAAGTTCCTTAGCATAATTCTTAAAGAATGGTTCAGCCGCATTTTTCGGAAGACTGAGCGACCACGAAACGACAACATCAGGTGGCAATTCGTAATAACGCTTGTGTTGCTGCGCCATTTGACCAAAATAACCGCTTGGTGGATAGGAAAGTTGAGTTATAAGGTCATGATGCCATTCCTCAATCATTGCCGTTGATATATCTGACTTTCGTTCGTCATCCGTTATGGTCTTGAGGTCTTCTTTTACGTCATCCCATGAACCAGGTACAAAATAGATCTGATCTTCTAAAAACTTGAGATAATTTGAAGCAAGAAGACTGCATACGGATTTGAGACGAGGGAGTATTTTGCCTTTTTTATCTTTAAGATAATATTCGCGTACGTTATCAACCCAGGAGTGAAACAAAGACCCGGCGGTGAAAGCATTTGTTTCGCTACCAATCTGCTCAAGGGTTATATGCGCTGCGTGGGTTTTTTCACGCGGCAAATCTGCTAAATAGCGGACATCAGGAAAGAGCGTACCGATGATAAAGTTTTTGCGATCGGCAGGAGTATACTGCTTTTCGCATGTATCGAGCCATTTCTGCGCAAGGATAACGTGCGTTACGGGGCCTGCTGCCTGGAGAGACCATGAAACGGCGCCTACTATAAGTATTAAAAATCGCATTTTATTCATAATATGACCCTTCAATACGTTTCTTGTATTTCGATTCTTTTATTCTAATAGTAACATCTAGGGCGAGCCGAAAGCAAGAAAAATAAGGGGTGTTTTTTCTTTTGCTTGAAGAGCTTCGTAGCAACGATTGCTTGAGTGCAATCTTGTTTTTCGCAGAGATTGCGTTATATTGTTCTCAATCATTTATTTGGGGTTGTTATGCATGAGATACAAATATTATTTTAGCGCTCTTTTACTGCTTGTAAACTGCTTATTTGGTAACCATAATGCTGCAGATTTTAAATATCAGCTTTCTGTTGGAGCAATTTTCAATAACGAGGCACCATATTTCAAAGAGTGGATTGAATATCACCTTTTGGTTGGTGTCGAGCATTTTTATCTTTATAACAATGGCAGCGATGATGATTATATGAGTGTTCTTCGCCCATATATTGAGCAAAACATTGTTTCACTTATTGATTGGCCTGATCGTGTTCCTGCTGATCCAACAGGACCCTATGCATGGGTCGTTGCCACGCAAGTGCCAGCTTACGAGCATATGTGCCAATCTTCACAGGATGAAACGAAGTGGCTTGCGCTCATTGATATAGATGAGTTTTTGGTGGCACCAAAAGCAAATTCGGTATTGGAAGTCTTGGAAGCGCATGATTCGGCACCGGGTATCCACGTTTGGTGGCAAGTCTACGGAACTTCAGGTTTAAAAACAATACCAGAAAACACGTTACTCATCGAAGCCCTTCACCGAATTGCACCGCCTGATCATGATCTCAATCAAAATGTTATCAAAACCATTCTTAAGCCGAAACTCTTTGACAAATTTGTGTGGCCAGCCCATAGGTGTTCCTATAAGAACCAGCAAGGTGGTGTGGGGCTCGACAAAAGTGAACTGCGGCTTAATCATTATATTAGTCGTACCATCGATTATTTTTATGAATCAAAGCTCCAGAAAAAAGAAAAAGGCACGAATTCTAAGCTATCGCAAATGCAGATTGATTTCTGGCTTAATGTAGGAAATGATCTTGAGGATCTTGAGCGGCCAATTAGTAGATTTTTCCCAACCTTACGCCAAAAAATGGGATATGCTCACCATAACTCATCGATAGCCATAGAAGATCTTGTAAGCCCCAGCGCTAACGTAATAGTGTAGCTACGAATATCCTCAGGCATTAGCATTCCTATGCCCGCCTTCCTCCTGTTCCGCGAGGAAAAGTATTTAACTTTGGATCCTCTCCATATCAGTTGAAATCATACTAAGGGTTTTTTGTTATCACTTTACTTACAGAAACTGCTGATTTAATCTGGGCTTCTTGAATTTGTTTCTTTGCTCATAACGCCTTAGCATCTTTAGCTACGGCAAAAAGTTCATCTCTACCTCCGCGTAGACGCTGTCGAGTCTCTTTTATTCGCAGGTGAACTCGTGAGGGCGTTTTATGGTATATTACTTAAATGAGGTTGATATCCAATCAAAGGGTTTCTATGCAAAAAAAAATTGATGTACAATGTATTGCAGCAAAGGCCGTTATTGCTAACGAAAAAAATGAAGTATTAGTTTTGCGCGAAGCCAAGTCTTATGGCCAAGGGACCAACATTGGTAAGTATCTTTTGCCTGGAGGCCGCATCGAAATTGGAGAAAGGTACTTGATGGGTTAAAGCGCGAAATTAATGAAGAAACCGGGCTAAGCGTAATAGTTGGCGATCCAATTTTTGTAAGTGAATGGTTTCCGGTTATTAAAGGCATAGCAAATCAAATTGTTGCAGTTTTCTTTGCATGTAAAACCACATCAACTTCGGTTACTCGGAGTTCTGAACATGACCATCATATATGGATCGATCCTGAAAATTTAAGAGATTACCATTTAACGGATAGCGATCGGCAAGCAATTCAGAAATGGCAAGATAGAGAACGAAACAAACAAAATACGATATGATGTATTTACAGTTGACATATTCCCCGGCTTGATTCAATGGTGCTGGCATCGTTAAGATTAAGTTCGCGCATCTTGTGACATCACGAACTTAAAAATAGGATGCCCTTTTTTAACAGCTGCAGCAAGAGCTGCTTTTATTGCTACCGGATGTCTCTTTGCCCTCTTTTGATTCTTTAGTTGATTTTGCTTGAGATACGTTTGATCCGGTTTCAGTTTGTTTATGCTCAGGTTTACCGGCTTGTTTATGATCTGACATGGTTTCTCCTTTGTTATAAATAATAATTACATCGCTATCTCTTAGAACTAACCTTAATAAAATAATAATAAAATTAAAATATAAATATCAACAGTTTTTAATAAAAAATCCAAATAGCTGCTCGCTTACACCGAAATTAATTATCTTATTGGTTACTAGAATGTTGCCATATACCGGATAATACCGTTAGAATGCCCGCAATCAAACCTGATGGTAAACCAACAATAAGCCTACTTAATGCAGCTGATCCTGTACGCGAGAGATGACCAGTTTCTTTTGAGCTTTGAGCCAGAGCATTTTCTATTTGTTTAAGCAGAGATCGCCGATCCTCTTCTTTTATTTCCGGCGAATCTTCTATAGCTTTCCGTATATCTGCGATAACACTACCAATAACTGACAGCGACAATGCATTTAAAAGCAGAGATATTATATTTGCTCTACCATATTTTACTGCAAGATTTAATGCTTTTATAACTGCCTCGTGCCAATTAGCTTCATCACTATCTATAGCTGCTTGATTATATTCTATAAGGGCGGAAGCAGCTCCATGATTGCCCAAACGAACTGCAACAATGAGCGCTCGTTGCAGGTCTTTTGGATACGCAGTCATCGTAGTAAACTTAATAAACTCTAACTGTTTATATGACATCCTTTGAGCTATAGCCATTATAAGCCATTTACCTCTTGTTCCCTTATGCAGAGCGTGTCTATTAATCTTGTCCTTAATAAGCTCAAAGGTTTCTTGTTCATTACCATATACGCCAGCTCGGTAGAGTAAAATCATATGAGCGACTGGATCATGATCTCGAGGATAAGCGTTATCTACTTGCTGAATAACTGTTTCGCGCTCATCTTTACCGACAAAATTTGCTTCTGGAATCCCAACACCTGCCTCAAACAACCACCGCAAAAGCTCTCCATTAGCAGGGGCAACAAGCATAACAACAGATTGTCCCGTGCTGTTTAGCTGATTTAGATCAGCACCGTGTGTTTCAAGCCATGTTAAAATAGGGCTTATATTAACAGTTGAAAAGCGCCTCAGATAATCAACTACGGCCCAGATAATGTTTCCACCAATCATAAAAGAAGATGATCTCCCAATATAAGCAACAGGCAGGTCTTCTATATCTAACGTATCAGGAATGAGCGCATCGAGATTAGCACCATGCTCAACAAGAAGTTTTAGCGCATCAAAATTGCCATAAAGCCCCGCTATTATCAATGCTGAACATCCGTCCGCTCCATCAACGTTAGGGTCAACACCAGCTTCTAGTAATTGCTTAACAAGATCGTTCTTTTGGTATTTAATTGCTTGAATAAGCTCCGCTCCGAGTTCCTTACGTTTGACCTGCTTCGGCGGTTGTTGAGAATCTTCTTCTTTTTCTTTTTCCTTCTCTTTTTCTTTGCTATTATCTGGTAAAATATCGCTCGGTTGTCGTGACTCCTCGTGCTGTTGAGAAAAATCAACATCAAGATGTAGGATCTCATTATATTCCTTTAAAAACGCAACAACCTGCTGATGTCCTTGACCATGAGCATAGAGGTAAGCCTTTCGAAGTGCTTCTGCCCACTGAGACCGTTCTTCCTCAATATGCCCATGCTTTTGGGCATGTTGAACAATTCTCTTTACCATTGATAAATCTCCAATCAGTGCTGCACGTTCCATTGCTGCTCGAAATGTTTGGGGCAAAATAAGATTGAGCAATTGAGGTGCCTCAAATATATCTACTAAAGCGGGACTCTCTTGTGCCGCACCTAAGACAAATGCCTGATTAAGCTCGTTAATAATATCATCAGATAATGCTTCCTGCTCCGAATATTTTTTCATTGCCGCAATTAAATCCCCTACATTTCCACGAAAGACAATTGCTTGAAGAAGCAGTTGCTTATTATAGATCTTCTTTACCTGATTAACTATAGGTAATTGTTGCAAATCGGCCTCTGTTAGCCTCAAACCGTGCTCTAAGAACCATCGCATTGCCTCATCCTGCCGCTCTGCTATTTCCTTTCCCTTTATACGTGCATCTAACATAATAAAGGCTGCGCCCGTGAGCTCAGGACCAATATTTATATGCGCTCCATTCATAAGAAGTTCTTCAGATAGCTCTGGATCAAAGGTCTCACGCGTAGCAGCGTAAAGAGGAGTCGTACCAATTGGATATCTGAGACGCCCAATTTTGTTTTCGGCAGTACTCGCGCTATTGATATCCGCACCATATGCAAGCAACAACTTAATCTGCTTAAGCTTGGAAAACGCAGCAACCCGCACTATTACGGGTATACCGTTACGCGTATAATTAGCATCAGCGCCTTCCTGAAGTGCTTTTAACGCTTTTTTGAAAAAGAAAACTTTATCCCATAACGTATTATTAGCTTTTTCATTCATGGCATAAAGTGAGCTATGGGCCACGTGCAAAAGACCCATAAGAAAAATGAATTTTACTAATTTCATACCTATTTCCTTAGTTTTCCTTGTTTCTGTAATAGTAATAAATTATTGGGCTAAAAGTCAACTGCTTACAATGACTCATTTTAGCAGGGGACAGCAATATTACTCCTGCTTTTCGCATAAACAATTGGCGCATGATAGCGTTTGCAACAAAAGCTTGAAGCTTATCAAAAAAGAAAAAGCTGGTATTTTAAGGAGCATGAAAAAGGAGATAAAGAAGACGTTTAGCTATAGGCTGGAACCTACAGTTAAGCAAGAAAACTTGATAAGGCGATCAGCAGGGTGCCGAAGGTATGTGTTTAATCAGGGCATGAGGCTCATAGAGGAAGCACTGGAGAAAGGCGTGAAGGTACCCACCTGCGTTGATATAGCCAATATTGATTAAATGAGTAAACCTAACGCTTCCTTGCACTAACGTTAATCGCTTATTCTCACAATGTTGACATATGCATAAAAGGTATCAGGCGGTGGGGTATTGTTTGGGATTGGTGGTATTACATAGGCAGAAACAAGAGTTCCCATAACCTGCGTCCAGCACCCCCATTGGAAGGTAAGAAGAGCATTAGCTGTAGAGTAATTGAGCAAAAAAGTATTAGAAACTTGCATTGTTGCTAAGTTAGACGATTGAACGTTTGAAGTGACAACGGTTACCGTTTCTGAACTTCCTGGAAGAGTGTTTCCGCTTAACTGTGCATGTATTGCTAAACTTGCTGAGCCTGGGGCATTGAGTTCTACACCTATCTCAATACTATAAGAGACCAAGTAGAGGCCAGTATTTGGATTGCTAAAGCTTGTACCACTAGTAAGGGTCCACTGATCGCTCAGCATAGGCACTAACGTTAAACTTGATAAATCTTGATAGGTGCTACCAGTGCCGAATTGTCCTATGGACTGAATCGCCTGCAAGAAATTAGCATTAGTAAAGACAGCTCCCGTCATACCAGTAACCCCAGTCGGTCCAGTAGGTCCTGTGAGCCCCGTTGGGCCGGTAAAGCCAGTAGCGCCAGTATGTCCCGTTGAACCTGTAGTACCAGCCCCAGTCGGTCCAGTTGTACCTGTTGAACCGGTAAAGCCACTTGATCCGGTAGCTCCTGTTGCGCCAGTTGTTCCCGTTGATCCCGTAATTCCTATACCCGTAGGGCCTGTAACACCGGTAGTACCCGTAAATCCTGTGCCACCCATGTCCCCGGTAAAGCCAGTATTACCAGTAGTACCCGCTATACCAGTAAAGCCGGTTGCGCCTGTGGTTCCCGCTATCCCTGTGGATCCCTCGCTGCCAATTCGACCTCGCCTGCCTCGATTGCCTTGGTTTCCCGGACGACCTTTCTTTCCTCGATGGCCAGTCGGGCCAGTCGGACCTATCGCTCCTGTTGCGACTCGATGTATCTTGGACCTGCGCTGATTAAAGACCGAGAGTTTTGGTGCTTGTGTGTTGCTAAATAGCGTATTAAATAGGTAAAAAAATGGTAGAATTACGATAAGATTTTGCTTCATCCTTCTTCCTCTTCAGATGTACTTGAAACAAGTTATTTCTTGTCTACTTTCTTGAATGATAGGCAAATAACAGATTTTTTTCAAGATATATCGCATTATCAATCATCGCACAAGAAAGATTGATTATATTATGTCTCTTTATATGTTTTTTGTATTATGAGCAAATATGTGGCGATGTATCATTTACCACGTTACATATTCAGCCTGTTATCGCCTTTTTGCGCCATAGATAATATCTGAATAAGGTCGGCTTGAAAGGCAGCAGTTCTGAGAGTCGCGGTCATCCAAAGCCGCGTTTGTGCTGGATAATAAGAACAGGAGCATCATTTAGGATTTGCCGCCATAGGCATTGCTTAGATTAGGTTCTGAATTTTAACCGAGCTATAAGCGCCCTTATTTTATGGCAATATTATTTTTATACAAAGCCTATCGATGGGTTCTATCTGAACCAAAGAGAAAGCATGCCAAATCATCCAATGAAAGTGCTTTTTCTGCTTGCTCAATATGGCCCAGCTGGGGTGAATTTGAAAGTCTTCTGAGCTCAAGTACTATCGACCTTTTCCCCTGCCTGATTTGATACGACTCAGAGTTCGCTTTGAGCTGACGGTGTATAATTAACAGAGCCAGTGCCACGATGGCGAGGGCAACGTAGGTAATAATGCCTGCGATAACTAAGCCAGTAAGAGCAGCAACCCCGCTAACGATCGGCCCTGCAATAATGGCAACATCGATGGAGCTGCCGCCATCACCTTCATACTGGCCTGAGCTGCTTGATCCGAAAATCTCTGAAATAGAGACGTCGCTTGAGTAGAAATTGGCAGTGGCAAGTAGTGAGTTACTCGTCCCTGGCAATGAGGGTGAGAATTTTATTGCTACACAATCCGAAGAATTGTTTGGCAAAAAATAAGATGTGGGCTTGGGTGGATTTTTGGCCAAAATAGGTCAAATTTAGGGTGGATTTTTGAACAAAAATGTTATAATCTAGGATGGATTTTTGAACATCTTCTTGAGGAAAAGCAAGCATGAAGCGATCAATTGATAAATATCTCTTAGAATGGAAAGAAAGTACCTTTAGAATGCCCCTGCTCATTCGAGGTGCTCGGCAAGTAGGAAAAACCTATGCTGCGATAAATTTAGGCAAGGCATTTGAGGACTTTGTTCAAATCAATTTTGAGCGCAATCCACGGTTTTCGATTGCTTTCGAAAAGGATCTTGCACCCGATAGAATTATAAGAGACCTTGCTTTTATGATTGGCAAACCGATCACTCCCGGTAAAACCTTATTGTTTTTTGACGAAATTCAGGAATCAGAGAAAGCTTTTAAGTCATTACGCTACTTTTATGAAGAAATGCCTGAGCTTCATGTACTAGCTGCCGGCTCACTTTTGGATTTTCAAATTGAGAAAATTGGTATGGCTGTAGGACGTATTGATTGGCTTTATATGTATCCAATGTCATTTATTGAATTTCTGTATGCTCTTAATCAAAATATGTTAGCCGAAGCTATTTTACATCATAAGTCAGATGAGCCAATAAGCGAAACAGCACATCAGACTGCTCTTACTTTCCTAGGAGAATATCTTGCGATTGGAGGCATGCCAGCTGCAGTAGGATGCTGGAGAGAAACCAAAGATATGTTTAGGTGTGGCAAAATTCTACGGGCAGTAGTGAATACCTATAGAAAAGATTTTGACAAATATGCGAAGCGTTCGCAGATTAAGTATCTGAACTTGCTCTTTGAGCATATACCAAAGCGTCTAGGAAGAAAATTTAAATATAGCGAGGTTGGCAACGATTACAAAAAAAGAGAGCTTGAGCCAGCGCTTACCCTCCTTTCAATGGCAGGCATAGTAACAAAAATTTTTAAAACTGCTGGACAAGGAATTCCTTTGGGAGCACAAATGGATGTCGAAGATTTTAAGGTTATCTTTCTGGACGTTGCTCTGAGCCAGGTAGTCCTCGGAGCTGACATAGGGCCATGGATTATAGATCCAATGAGCCAGTTTGTTAATAAAGGGGAGTTTAGTGAAGCTTTTGTTGGACAAGAGCTCCTTGCTTATTCTAACCCTTTTAAAGAACGAAACTTGTACTACTGGCGAAGAGAAGAGAGAACGAGCAGTGCCGAAATCGATTACTTGATTCAAATAAACGAAAACGTTATACCAATAGAAGTTAAAAGTGGTTCAGGGTCAGCATTACAGAGTATGAAGCTGTTTTTAGAAACCCACCCTCATTCCCCCCATGGAATTAAGGTTGCACCAAGTAACTACGCTGTTGCCGGATCTATTGCAGGAAAAAAAATTCACTCATACCCTTTATATGCTGTGGCAAAACTAGGAAGCATCCCTCAATAAAAATGGATTTCATTGCTCACTCGCTATCACTTCAGAAAAAATATAATTTTCACCTTTTGGAGAGCTTTGCACAGTTGGGGAATGATGAGCTTGAGGAGACCGTCGTTCTCACGAGCGAGTATCCTATAGGTCGACATATTCAGGACAAAACAGTAATACGGTATTGGCATCCATATACTACCGAATGTTCATATACATGATTGTTCTGCTGCTTCATTTTCATTTGCCTCCACATGAAATTGAACCACATTAAACTTAGGTTGATTCATTTGTTAGATTGCTTATAATTGTTGATAGTCGATTACAAAACGAGAGACAAACCTAAAAAAACGAAAAAAGCAAAAATAAGACTACAAATGCAAAGGACCCTTATGAGGCAGGCCTTATTTCTATTGGCAACTACTTTATACGTGAACTACAAAAGACGGCTTCCTGGAACTCATAAGCTACCTTAAGGTTATTACTAAGCTATCCTCGCTATCCAGCGGTTTTTATATATAGATCGGTTTGAGTAATATTATAAGAAATAGCAATGGCAAAAGAAGGATTATGCAAGAATAGTTAGGCTGAGTTTGCAAAAAAGACAAGTCACGCCATAATATAAGACAGATACTGTCTTTTTTTAAGAAAAAGCCTATGTTTATAAGAAAAATAGAGCCATTCTTGCAGAAAGCACTCCAAAGGAGCCCCGTTGTTCTTCTCAATGGTGCACGACAAGTGGGTAAGACAACTTTAGCGCTTCATCTAGCGGAACAAGATTCTTATAACTACATAACTTTTGATGATGAGGTAGTTTACTTAGCCGCGAAAGCAAATCCTCAGGGATTTATCGAGGATGCAAGAAAACCTATGATTATTGATGAAGTTCAACGGGTTCCTGAGATCTTTCTGGCTATCAAACGAGATGTCGATAAACATCGTATTCCTGCGAGATATCTACTCACTGGTTCGGCAAATCCGCTCCTCATACCGAAACTAGGCGACTCTCTGGTTGGAAGAATGGAAATTATTGATCTTATGACTTTATCGCAAGGAGAGATTTACAATAAAAAAATAGACTTTATTGACTTAGCATTCAGCAATCATCAGTTTGCCAATCCAAAGAATCCTTTAATAAAAGAAGAACTCTACCGGCGCGCTATGGTGGGCGGCTATCCTTCTGTCCAATCTATGAATGCTGAAGCACATCAGGCTTGGATGCGAAATTACCTAAACCTTTTACTTCAAAGAGACATTAAAGATTTAGCAGCTATTGAAAAGCTAACTGAAATGCCCAAACTATTACAGATTCTTGCTTTTAGAAGTTCTAACTTATTAAACATAGCTGAGGTAGCACGTGATGCTAAGCTTGTCGCCAAAACTGTAGAGCGGTATATTGCGCTATTAAAAACTATTTTTATTATTCATCTTCAATTAGCTTGGAGCGCGAATTCGACGTTAAGATTTACAAAATCCCCCAAATTATACATAAATGATACTGGCCTCCAAGGCTATCTTTTAGGCTTTAATCTCAATAGAGCATTAGAAGATAACGTAATCATGGGCAGAGTGGTTGAGAATTTTGTTATCGAGGAATTAAGAAAGCAAGCAACATGGAGTCATACTCGAGTTAGTTTATATCATTTTAGGACAACGGATGGCCAAGAGGTGGATCTGGTTTTAGAAGATCGCTTAGGCAATATAGTCGGCATAGAAGTAAAAAGTAGCTCAAGGGTAACACCAGACGATTTTAAAGGACTGAGTTATTTGCAGCGTAAAGCTGGCCGCAAGTTTTTAAAAGGCTTTGTTATATACACTGGTAACCAGACAGTTCCCTTTGGTAATAATTTATATGCGCTTCCTATTAATTTAGTATGGGAAGAATAGCTTATATGATTGCTTTTATCTTTCATGCAATACTCGAACACATTCGTTAATTACCTGAATACTAATATAGACTCCCCGGCTTGACGTAAAATACGTTCAACGGTCACTCTCTTTTCAGCACAATCCGACGAAAAGAGATAGATCAAAATATTTGTATCGCCTATGGACATTTAATTTCTCTCGATCAATCTTTAATCCCTTGGTTTCTATGCTTAGAGATTTAATTTTTCGCTTCGGGCGCTCTTTTTTGTGTAGATAAGTACTCGTGAGTTTTGGCGTTGCTGATGTCTTGAGTGCAGCAACGCCAAACCATCTGGTGTAGGGATTAATGGTACAAATTCCACATTCCACACAAGCCACTTTCATATTTGCATGAGGAGCAAATGCTTACTTTCTAGAAATTTAGAGCGCTTGTACTTCAGCTACCTCTTCCGGTGAGTAGTTAACAGCGCCTGAACCACGATAACGCGCAAAATATTTCCAAGCAAAATAAGCAACTATACCAACTACAACAATACCTGTCAGAGCGCCAACTCCACCCATTATAGGCCCTACAATAATACCGATATTGGTAGAGCTCTCATCGCCATTACTTGAAGATCCTCCTTCGCTGCTTGTTCCAAATATTTGTGAAATGGATACATCATCGGAATAAAAATTAGCTGTAGCAAGCAGAGAACTTCCTGTGCTCGAAAAAATAGGAGAGAAAGCTATTGATACACAGTATGTAGAGTTGTCAGGCAAAATGTGTGTAGTACGATTTCCCAAAATAGCTTCTTTTGAAAACTCAATGATAGCTATTGTATCAGAACCGCTGTTACTTGCTGCTAAGAAAGCACCATCGGCCGACAGGCCTATAGATCCTGGCTGCGCATTACCTTGGGCAATTTGGCGTGATTGTCCTTCGGATAAAGCGCCATTTATAATAGCAAATAGCGTAATATCATCAGAACCATTGTTAGCAGTAATAATAACAATCTCTTCCTGATTATCTGAGAAAGAGACAACAGCATTAGGAACTGATGATCCTTTTGGAAGCGGTTTGGACATGCTACCACTTAGTACACCGCTTGCTACCTTAAAAAGAGTTACATCATATGATTTAGCATTTGCTGTAACAAGATAGTTATCATCCGGTGTGAACGTTACCACTGGTTTGGTTGAATTGGCTGGTAAAGGATACGACCGAGGGTTACTGAGAGTTCCGGTTACAAAATTAAAAAGGGTGACATCATTAGAGTTACGGCGCATTATCCTCCCATCCATTGATCTTTGCTTTCTCTTCCTCGTTCGAAGTATTAGAATCAGATGGATCTTCCATTCCATAAACAATAAATGTCGAGATGCTCAACATCGCGCTCACATATTAGTAGTAATTTGGCTCTATTATTTGCAATTTTCATTTATTAGTCTTTCGCAAAATATAAATTATGCAACTCAAATAATAATAATTTTAACAACTAATTTAGATTTGCAACTCTTTGAGCGAAGTTTTACGTTAAGCACATTTAGATAGCTTTCAACGCCCTATATCGAGTAGACAGCAAAAAGTTAAGGCATAAAAATCAGCTAGCTTGTAGCTTTAAAAGCTATATTGCAAGCAAGATATTTTATTTTAGAAACAGCCTTTAGGTTGCGTGGCGCATAATAAGTATTCTAAGATCTGGCGGTAAGCCGAGTAAAGAGGGTCGAGGCTGGCTTGGTGGTGGTGGCCCATGCGGTTGCCGCTGCGCTGCGCATTCTATAAGAACGCGAGCAACACGCGTCTTGACATAATCTCTTAGTAGCTGTTCAATAATTTCGTAACGATTCTTTAAAGAATCTGATAAAAGCTTATTGCGCAAAAGAAGTTTTAAGCGTTGGAGTGCAAGTTGTAGGTCTAAGTTGCTTTGGCTTGTGTTAAAATATTGGGAGCAAGCAGTCGCTCCTATATCGAAGTTAATGAGCTGCTGGACCAAAGCAATGTGGCCTTGCGCAACTGCTATAATAAAAGCAGTATTAAGAAAGCGTTTTGTATGCTCAACGTGTCGCTCAAAAACAAATGTGCATAAAGTGGCCAGAGTGGCACTATGGCCGTGAAATGCCGTGGCTGCACCAGCTAAGTTGCAGGTCACGGGATCAATGTTTTGTTGGAAACGCTGAATAAAAGTTTGAAAAATGTCGTTATCGTCATCCCATGCAGCCGCTAGGATAAAGGCCCTAGTTATCTCGCTGACTTCCTCAGCGCATGGGGCTGTTATTTGTGCTAACATAGCAAGTTCATCTAAGCGCAATTGAAATTTGGCCTTATCTTGAAAGAAATCACGAATAATTAACGGCCATGTCTCGAGGAAACGAAGCATACGGGTGCTCTGTGTACGTGCTAAAGCTCCCAGCAAGAAGAGGGCGCCTATGCCTCGTTCATCACGGTGACAATACAAACCATTGTCTTGAAGCACATAATCGAAAGGCGTGAATCCTTGCTCATCTTGGGCATTGAGGTTGGCTCCATGAGCTAATAGAGTAATGACCGTGGTAAAATGGCCTCGTGCTACCGCTTCATGGATCGCCTGGGCACCTCTATGATCGCAGACATTAACATATGCGCCACGAGCAAGAAGAAGCGCGACTACTTTTTGCCTTTCCTTTTCATTTCCTATAGCTTCTAATAAAGAAACAGAAATAAAAGCGGGGTTCATGTCCGCTGCCGCTCGATCTATAGCGTCAAGGTCCTCATCTTGTATGGCACTACTGAGCTTTAGTTGGTTAGATTTTATTATGTCTGCGATAGTCTCTTCAAGCCATGAGGCAAACCCCTCATGTCCATGCTCGCGCGCAATTTGAGCCAATGTTTGATTATGTTCATTGGTAAAGGCAAAGTTAGCATTTTCTTCAAGGGCATGGCGAGCATCCTCAATATTGCCGGCTTGTGCCGCTGCAAAAAGTGCCAATGTTGCTTGTTGTTTTCTTTCCCGCTCTTCTTCGTTATTGCGCCGTTTTTTTAAGTTCAGATGCTTATCGGCCTCTTCGCCTTTTTTCTCTTCCGGGTGAGGTCTTTTGCCGCCTTCCATAGCATAGTTTGGTATAAATAAACTGAACGAAAATAGTCCAAATAACAGTGTTAAAAATTTCATTTGAAATCTCAATTATAGCTTTTTATATATTTTACCATACCACGAGGAAGGCAATCAGGCAAATTAATACTATTAAAAGCTACATTATTTTAGAAGTTTAATTTCCAAAAGGGGAGGGGCTGCAGAATAAGCCAGGGCCGGCTCACTTAAAAAATTAAAAAACTAAGATATAATGGTTCTCAAAAAAAACCGGGAGAACCAAGATGGAAGACAGAAATATTAGTTTTTTGGATTATATAGGTGAACTAGAAGACCCAAGAATTGAAAGAGGAAAACTGCATTCAATGGCAGATATTCTTTTTTTAACTCTGGTAGGGGTTATAAGTGGGTGCGAGGGTTGGAAAGATATCGAATACTACGGAAAAGCTCGATTAGACGTACTTAAAAAGTATCTACCATTTGAAAATGGGGTACCAAGCGATGATACGTTAAGGAGATTTTTTAGAGCACTTGATCCTAATGAGTTTTCTAAAATATTTGTAAAATGGGTAAGCGATTTAGTAGCATCAGTAAGGGATAACAGAGACACTGATGATGCAAGAACAGTAGCCATAGATGGGAAAGTGACAAAAAGAAGCTTTGATCAGGGTGAAACAGAAGATAAAGAGCCTCTTTATCTAGTCAATGCATTTGCGACAGATGTTAGAATGGTCCTTTGTCAAAAAAAGGTAGAAGGAAAATCGAATGAAATAACGGCTATCCCGCAGCTCTTGGACTTAATTGATATCTGCGGTGCGATAGTGACGATTGATGCAATAGGGACCCAGAAAAAAATTGCTCAAAAGATTATTGACAAAAAAGGGGATTATTTGCTTAATGTAAAGGGCAATCAAGGTGATCTTCTTGAAGAAATAAAAACTTTCTTTGAAATAGAAAGCGAATCAAAATATATCAATATTAAGCATGATACATTTTCAGAAACAGAAAAAGGGCATGGTCGAATTGAGATTAGGACTTGTACAACAACCGATCAAATAGGCTGGATTTCTAAAAAGAATGATTGGGTCTCACTAAAGAGCATTGCCTGTATACAATCAGAGCGATTGATTGGTAAGAATAAGACTATAGAAAAACGTTACTACATAACAAGTATTCCTGCATCAGCAGAAAGAATATTGCGCGCCGCAAGAAGTCACTGGTTAATAGAGAATTCGATGCATTGGGTACTCGATGTTTGCTTTAATGATGATCAATCGAGAATTCGAAAAGGTAATGCTCCTCAAAATGTAGCGACCATCAAAAGTTTGGCGCTTAACTTGCTCAAACGAGCCCAGCCATTGGTTGATAAGTACATCAGTATCAAATGTCTTCGAAAGCTGTCTTGCTGGCAACCTAGCACTTTGGAATTAATTGTCAATCAAATTTAGATGAGCCGGCCCTGCAGAATAAGCGCTTTGGCTTTACACTGAGCATAAAAAATAACTACTATCTATGACAGATTTACACTCGTCCTCGTGATCAACTTATTGAAGTGAATCTCATCTTAGCCAACCGAAAGATAGCGATGGAACCGGTAAAGTGTCGACTTCGAACTAAAGCATGTGAACTTTTCTTGTGTTCAGAAATGGAAGAAAGAAGATTGCTTATCGACTTCCGGCCATGTTCAGAAATGGTGAAATCAACCTAAATTTTACGTTAAGCCTCATTCAGACCGATTTTTCAACGCTAGGCATCGCGTAGGCAACTAAGAATTGCGTGATGCACACTGTTGGTTGCAGCCTATAAGCAACATTAAGAGCTCCTTTTTTTGTTGTAGTAACATTATTGGAGCTCTTATTTTCTTAAAAGTCAAATCTGTTCAGATCTTTCACTTTTTTGCGGAAGTCCTGTAAATATTTAACTAGGAGGTAAGTCGGCCTCCAGTTGCGGCCTAGTTAATGTACAAGCCTTAAAAATCTTTGTGTTCTTTTGAATCAAAAACTAAAATTTATTGCCTATGAACACTAATCGCCTTTTTCAATGTCCATTGACGCCGGGTCGGACGGGGGTTAAACAACAATATCTTGTATAACCTCTCAAAATTTGATACTATCTAAATATATAAAGATTGGTTTAAGTAGCTCCATGAAAAGACAAATAATTGAGACCAGAGAATTTATGAAAGAAATAGACGGTCTCATTGAAAAGAAAAAGCTCATAAATAGCGATTTTGGGACCTTGAAAAACTATCTTGCTCAAAATCCCACAGAAGGCGATTTGATCAGAGGTACAGGAGGTCTTAGAAAAATAAGGTTGAAAGCCCCCGACAAAGGTAAAAGTGGCGGATTCAGGATCTACTATTACGATGATGCTAATAATAAAACGATATGGCTATTATGGCTGCATCCAAAGAGCGAACAAGAAAGTATTACAGCTCAAGAAAAAAGTATCTTAAAAAAGACCATAAAGGAATTGCTATGAGCAAACTTTTCGAGAAACTTATGAAGGGCCTGGAAGATATCGCTGCTCATAAAAAGAACAAGCTAGACCTACGCACAACAACCATCGAAATTTCTGATATCGCATCTAAGCCCAAAAAGAGACGCGATTCTTCGACAAGCAAAAAAACCTTAAACAAAGTTCATGTGCCTTTAAGTATTGAAATTCCATCCGGCCTTCACAGAAGATTGCAGGAAGAAGCTTCTGAATGCGGCATAAGCTTTAATTCACTTATCATAGAGAAACTAGCAAGATAAAGCAGAATTATGAGTAAGCAATTAACAGATCAGCTCAATGCTGACTTAGAGCCGGGACGTTTTCTTAAAGACCTTCGATTGCGCAAAGAATATACGCAAGCACATCTATCTCAATTAATTGGCACATCGGCAAACAATATTTCTTCAATGGAACGAGGCAAACGTCCTATTGGTAAAAAGACGGCCCAAAAACTTGCAGCCATATTCAAGGTTAAATATCAGTGCTTTTTGTAAGAAGCTCTAATAAATACGAAAGAAGCCTAGGCAAAGAAACTATAAAGCCTAAAGAAAAGCGTTTAAAGCGAAATGCAGGATAACTATGAGGATATAGAATGGGCAAATTTTACCGCATTAAAAAGCGCCTTGAAGATATGCGATACTGGCTAGTGTCCCACCTTGTTCCCAGCAGTGAGCTGGAGGCTAAAACAGATGAGATGGTTGCACGCTTGATGAAAATAAGACGCTCATTATGGACCTAAAAAATCGGTAAATGGATACCTCGCTATAAAGAACCTGAAGATGAAGCTCATTTGAAAAAAATTTGGCGTAGCTAAGGGGATGGCGTGCAAAGCGCCTGATTCAGCTCCGAGTGCTTGTAAAGGCTGGTAGATATTTAGAGAAATCTTGTAGTCGATTTGGACAACATACTCAGAAAAGGTAGAATTGATTTAAGCTTTATGTTAAGCAATATTCAGACCATGCTTTTAGCGTTTGGCATCGAAAGGATTCTTTTTATATACTTCCAATTTTTCTTCATGTTCCTTCATTCTTCTTTGCAGTTTACGTATTCCTCTTCCAAGTTGTAAGTTAGTCTGTTCGCCTAAATTTGTTGGCTCGGGAGGGTATGTTGTATGTTGGTTTCTTTTTCTTCGTGGATCATTTTCAGGGTCTTCGCCACCTGCAGCGGTGCTGGTAAATGATTGCGAAGCATTTTCCTCGTTATGCTCATATTCTTCGCTACCTGGCTCATCAGTCGTTGATTCGTCATTGTCAAATCCGGAATAAGTATTTTGAGATGATCCCGCAAAATTTTCATGATGGTATTCAGGCTTTTTATTGAATTGCTGGCCAAACCTGTCAGCATCGAATTCGGCATACGGTCCATTTTTCGCTTCTTCACCCAAGAGCGAAGAAAACAGTAACGTGAACGAGAAGACAAGATTAAGTTTTTTGAGAAGAGTATTATACATGATTCCAAGCCGTTTACGAAATTGATGCAGCCCTATTTCTTGTGCAAGTGTACGATCTTTTTATGAGAGCTAGAGCTGCGGCCATTATAAAAGTTAAATTGTGGTAAGAATACTCAAAATGTTTTAATTAGGCAAATAACAAAGAAAGTTGGCAAATCAAAACTATTTCGTTACCTCTATTTTCCTTTCATATAATGGGCTTGCCGCATCAACTTTAGCTGATGCTTTTCAAATAGCGGTTAAGCAGGATGATTGGCAAATGCTTGAGCTGCTTGAAAAATTTTATTATTCTAAAATAGATTGCGATTGGCAACAAATTCTCGACAAAGGTCTAAGAACTAGTATCGCTCTCTTAAATACAGATGCTACTAAGAATATCTTAGATTTCGTCACTTCTTTAGTTAGTAGCGGTCGAATGGATTAATTTGATATACTTTCTGCATTAGATTTTTTCCATAACTTATTTCGACATAAAGCTCTTCCTCCTGTGATGCAAGAAAGATACAATACTATTCAGGAATTAATACATTTAACGTTAATCTATAATCCTAACTATTATTCCAACTTGGACTTACTTGGTAAGCCGCTATTTAGTGACCTCAATTCTTTACTTACACACTTTTTTCAGGAATAATTTAAAGACCCCTTTATTTCTTATTGCAGAGTCAAATTTTTGAATATTTGGAGACTTCGATGAAAAAATTCATTTTTTTGATAATTGTAAGCGTTTGTTTTAACAATATTGCTATGGAGAAAGAACAGCAACAATCCAAAAAACGACGCCACGAGAAATGTCGGAAGCTTAATAAAAACCTACAGCAATATCTTGGTTCTCGACAAGAACACCAAGAAACGTCGGCATTAAAAAATTCTGTCGGTAGCCAAAGAGAGTCGCAAGGATTAGCTATTCCCTATCAATTACCACCCAAGGAAGCGCAAACAGAATTTGAAATTGCGTTAATCAATGATTCTTCAGTTTTGGCCGAAGAAAAGCTAGAAAAATTACGAAATACGCTCGAACGAGGCGCCAATCC
This sequence comes from uncultured bacterium, assembly GCA_963722385.1. Taxonomy (GTDB): domain Bacteria; phylum Babelota; class Babeliae; order Babelales; family Babelaceae; genus CAVRKK01. Next base: position 479,314 of record CAVRKK010000002.1, on the reverse strand, counting down.
CAATGTCTTTACCGAACGTTCCACGCCACTTAGCTGGGCCTTAATTCGCAAAGATTTAGCTACAGTCCGGCTACTCTTAGAATTTGGGGCAAGTATTTCAAAATCTGATTGGATTACCTTATTCAAGGTTATGGATTTAAGCGCTTTCGAACTTCTGGCTGAATATTTTAATTTCAAAATCTTTGCTCCATTAATATTGAAAAAAGTAATAAGCATTCACCAGCAAACTCAACCCCGCACGGTAGAAGCCCAACGCAGCTCCCAATTGATTATCTGGCTTTTAACACACTATCATTTTGCCCCTGGATCTGAAAGCTCTCACCTTTTAGGTGATCTCTTTAACACGGGTATCTACACAATGCCCGATTTTTCTACAGGGCTCTTTAAGCTAAAGGTTCCCTCCTTATCTCAATCTCTCATTTTGGGTAACATAAAAGAAACGCTGGAGATTCTTAAGCAATACGTCATCGAATTAGATAAGGAATTAAGGCAAGAAGATCGTAAATCCATAATCACTAAACTAAATGATGCATTCAACCTAGCGGTAGCTACCCAAAGCAAAATCACCCTGCGCTTTTTCTTTCAGCCTTTAGCCTTTGCATATCTGACTCCAGAAACTTTATATAGGGCATTCCTCACCGCTGTTAAACAAGGTGATATGGAAGCGCTTGCTATGTTTGATTTAACGGAATTATCTGGTTCAGAATGGTGCTCTGTTTTTACCACCAGCCTGAAAATTTCTGTCGCGCTCTTAAGTCCGGATATCCTCAGCTTTATCCTCAGACTAGCATATAAGATGACACAGGCTCAGCAAATAGTGCCTCTTGATGCAGCTCCCATAATGCAATTTCACCACAACCTATTTCAAAACCTCAGGACTTCAAGTCGCGCTGAAAGAATTCGAAATATTCTCAGGCGCTATCTCAATCCTCAACAAACAGCACAATTACCGTTCCAACCAAGCTCACCTGAGATAAGGACAGCTCAAATTAGAAGCGTACCTTTCTTGGGCAGTAGGTATGGTTTCTAGAAGAGCGGCTTTCTTACGAGCTATTAAGCACGATAAATTATGACGCAAAGCTTCGCTGATCGAGGAGAGGTCTTGCCTAACATATGCAGCTAATTGGTTGACATTCCTCTTTTAAAAAGAGGCTAGATTTCTCACCGAGCGAGAAGAAGTGGCTCTTCCATTTTGAGCCAAGAATGCAGCTATGCTGTAATGTCCATTTTGGGCAGCGATAAGTTCTGCTCTTAAGCCTCTTCCATCTCGGGCATTGACATCTGCACCACAGCCTACAAGGTAGCGAACTGCATCACAATGTCCATGCCGGGCAGCGCTGTGTAACGGCTGAAATTGCTGATTATCGCATGAATCGAGCGCAGCTCCTCGTTCGATAAGCTCTGCTATAACGCTTACCGATCCTCCCTCTGCAGCGCAGTGAATCGGCTGCTTTCCATCCCTCGTACAAACATCAACTTTGATCTGTTGATTAAGCAGAAACTGTACTATTTCAGCGTGGCCTGCGCGCGAAGCAATATGGATAGGCTGTTGGCCGTCACGGCTTTCAGCACGCAAGTCAGCTCCATACTGGTAAAGACAACGTACAATAGCAAGATTTCCCCCCTCTACTGCAACATGTATGGGCAAAAAACCACTTTCATTATAAATAGTAACTTCAGCTCTAGCACGTAAGGCTACTTCAACAAGCTCTAGTTGCCCCCGGCGTATGTTTTCGAAGAGCTCATTGTTCATTTTTTCTCGGCTTGTTGGAACTTCTTCGAGCTCTTTTTCTTTCTTTCGCTCTGAGTTTGCTTCACTGTTGCCCGGGGCAAACTCAGTATAATAAATAAGCAGGTCAATAATCTCGCGACGCCCCTTTTCTTGAGCTATATCTAAAGGCTTTCGCCGCAAAATATCCGTCAAATCAATACGTGCACCACGCGCTAAAAGAAGCATAACAAGCTCCATATTGCCTACTGACACTGCATGACAAAGCGGACTCCAACCATACATGTCCTGTGTATTAAGATCAGCATCATGCTCAACGAGCCATTGCGCAATCGCCAATCGCTTTCCTTGAGCAGCGTAATGAAGAGGTTGTAAACCTGCTGTATCTTGAATAGTAATGCACGCCCCGTGCTGCTTAAGCCATATAATCATATCAAGGTCGCCCACAACAGCAGCCCTATGCACTAACGTTCTCCCTTTATCATCCACGCTATTAATATCAAATCCATGATTAAGGAGACATTCAATGATTTTGGTTATATCCCCTCTTCTTTTAGAAATAGCTTCATGGAGAGGAAAAGCAGTGCTTTCTTTACTGGCATTTTGCTCAAGAAGCCACACAACTACCGGCAAACGGGCTTCCATAACAGCATAATCAAGAGGTGTCAAACCATATTCAGTTTGAGCATTAATGTTGACGATTCCTTGTTTGAGAAGCCATTGGACAACCTCAAGATGGCCATTTGCTGCAGCGCTATGAATTGGCTGTTTACCCGATCTTGTGCCAACATCAATACTGGCACCAAGACCTCTGAGCAATTGGAGCATTTTTAAGCTTCCTATTTCTGCTGCATAATGGGTTGGCGATTTGCCTTCGCTATCTTGCGCATTAACATGAGCACCTTTTATTACAAGGAGCTTTACGATAGCTTCTTGGTCACTTCCTGCTGCTAAATGAAGAGGCTCTCTTCCTTGTTCATCCCAAGCGCTCACAAAAGCACCGTTATCGAGTAGCCATTGCACTATTTCTTTGTTACCAGCTCGCGCTGCTTCATGAAGTGGTGTTTTAATATGTGTTTGATCTGTATTTGGATTAATCTGAGCGCCATGTTCTTTAAGCAGTTTGATGATATCTAAATGACCTTGTGATGCAGCACAATGTATAGGCTGTAAACCGTCATAGTCCCAATAATTGACTTTAGCTCCGTGCTCAAGCAACCAACTAACAATATCCTTGTGGTCACCCGCAGCAGCTATATGAAGCGGCCTGCGCCCTTGAGTGCCAGGTTCTTCAATGTTGGCACCTTTTGAAAAAAGCCACTTAACAAACCGTAAATGGCCGTTGGCAACAGCAAGGTGTAAGGCTTGCCTTTGCAAATGATCAGTATTCGTAATGCAAGCTCCCTTCTTTAAAGCACTTTTTGCTGCTGCTATGTCGCCACTTGCTGCGGCATTCCACAGAAGCGTTGTCGCTTCCTCCCGCTTTCTTAAAATGCTTGGACTGGTTGACCTGCGAGAATTCGTCCATTCCATACCAATGGTGAATGAAGGAGTAAACAAAAGCAATATGCTGAGACCGACCTTAGTCGGGAAGCCTTTGATAGTAAATACTTCCATATACGGATCCTTCAACACTTTTTTTCGATAATAAAGAGCGTATTTATAAGTCCTAGCGTACGTATAATACAAATAGTTGTCAACTAAGAATTTTTAAAGCTTGGGAAAATAAAAAGTTCCGTTTTTAAGGTTTCTAAGTTTTGATAAAAACCTTACTTAAAATCTTTTTCCAGCCCGCGTCTGGACATTTGAGAAATTCGGGATTATCAAAATCCAGATCTTCATGCCAAACTTCGGGGTAATAATCATGGCTAGGAAAAGCGATCTTTTTGATATCTTTTTGTCTAAAGTAAGCGATAATCAAAGCAAAAGCTTGCTCCAGCTGAACGACTGTTAGTCCCATGTCTATGCTCTTAATGACATGCATGATAAAACGCATTTTGTGCTATGCCTGTTAAGATATCGCCAAGCATTTCGATATCATTCATGGATGATTTAGATTTACCTGCCAAAATCTTTTTCCAGGCTTGAATACAGTTATCTAAAGAGCCTATGGTATAAGGTGGACAATCGAGGTAAATGTATTCGTTTTTGAGCGATATCTTAATATAACGAGGGTCGTTAAAAGATATTTCTTCATAACTCCACTGCTTGAGATACCGTATTAATATGACGAAGATCTCTTCTAGTTCACCAATGGTGAGTGTAGGCATGGGTATTTTTCTTGTTGATGGCTGTTCATTAGTGTAGGCAACTTGGGCAAATGCTGTTAATATAGCGCCCAGGCTATCGACATCTACCATACAGGGCAGTCTGTCAATATCGCTTAAAATATTTTTCCATGCCTCTAAATCATCCATTAGGGAGCCAAGTCCTATGTGCGGACATTTCAAAAATTCAGGATTATCAAAGTCTAAATTTTTAAACAAAACTCGCGGGTAATAATCATGGCTAGGGAAAGAGATCTTTCTAATATCCCGCTGTTTATAATATTCGATGGTCAGATCAAAAATATGCTCTAATTCGTCAATTGTTAGCTTCATGCTATCCTCTTCAAGCTAATTCATCGACTGCCTTCGCTATATCCTTATGAAAATTTGTAATCTGTTCTCCTAAGATTTCGATTCTTCTTTTAATAATTTTTTTCCTTATTTCATTTGATGGTGCATTTTTTAAGTATCCCTCATTGTCATGTTCATAAGGATTCTTTTTATATGCTTCTAATTTTTGTTCATGTTCTTTTATGAGTCTTTGAAAGCTACGTATTGATCTTCCGAGTTCTAACTTAGACTGTTGGCTTAAATTTGTTTGCTTAGGAGGTTGTGGTGTATGGTTTCTTTTTCTTCTTGGATCATGTTCAGGTCTTCGCCACCTGCAGCGGTGCTGGCAAATGATTGCGAAGTAGTTTCCTCGGTATGCTCATATTCTTCGCTACCTGGCTCTTCAGTCGTTGATTCGTCATTGCCGAAGCCAGCATAAGTATTTTGAGATGATCCCGCAAAATTTTCATGATGGTATTCGGGCTTTTTATTGAATTGCTGGCCAAACCTGTCAGCGTCGAATTCGGCATACGGTCCATTTTTTGCTTCTTCGCCTGACATGAAATATCCAAAGCCTAAGCCAGCAAGACCAAGAATGCCAATGCCGATTCCTACATTCCAAGAAAGGGTTCCGGTAGCTACTGAACCACCGAACAACCAGGCTACACGCACAACGACCGAAGGCGCTGGCATATAATTGTGCACCAGAATGCTATGCTTGCCAACGAAAAAATTATGCCAGTTCTCTATCTCAAGTGACATTAAATGGCGTCTACCACTAGAAAAAACCCAAATACCATTACAACGCATGAGCCCATGAGTACTGCTCACTAATATATCATCCTGACATAAATTTTGAGCCTCTACCCAGCGGTTACGGCTGGCAGAATAAAATTTTTGTTGGTAGCCACAGTGAATCATCTCAACGGTTTCCCGTGTTTTAAAGTCTTCTACAATAACAGCGACGGTAAGTGAAAGCTCAGTATCAGTATGTCTCTTGATAACGCTGCTTCTATGGACATCCTCGAAATCAAAGCACATTATGGTATGGCTGTACCCTAGCTCCTCGATTGGTCGAGACCCCGCTATTGTTTGCACGAGTGTCTCACGAGGAAAACCGTGATTTGCCAAAAGCGAAGAAAACAGTAACGTGAACGAGAAGACAAGGTTAAGTTTTTTGAGAAGGGTGCTATACATGATTCCCGACCTTAAGAATTTATGCAGCCTATTTCTTATGTTAACGTATGATCTTGTTATGAGGTCTAGAGCTACAGCCATTATAAAAATTAAATTGTGGTAAGAATACTCAAAATATTTTAGTTAGGCAAATAACAAAGAAAGCGCGAATGCTGATGCAGGCTAGGATAGAATCACATTTGCATTCGGTGCACCAGCGGTTCCTTGGAGTTAACGCCTATGCGGCGGGCAGCAAATGACCTCCGCGGTCGGCGGCAAGTGGGGTTCTCGCAAACCCCCTTGCATCCCGTGCGCCAAGGGTTCCCCCTGGACCCTTTCAAGCGGCCCTACTCGTGCATCTTGCGTCCTCGAAGGACGCGCCGAGCAACTACGGAGGGCCTCATCAGACTTTTATTTATTAAATATTTTGGTAGAGAGGTTTACTGCACAAAAGAATTTATTTTCCGTCAGGAAAATTGCGTTTGCCATAATCATGCGCCCCGCATGGTTATGGCATTAGGCACGCGAAGGTAGGCTGTAAAGCAAAAATCCCTCTGGTGTGGGTGCAGGGCCGCCGCCCTGCTGCACGCCGCACAGGCGCGCCCGCTGCGTAAGCGTCCCCGTCGTAGCTTGGCGAAGAAGTCGGCCGCGCAAGCGATTTGCTGCTCGGTCGATGAATGTGTTGCCATTAGGGAGCTAGATTACGGCATCAGTGAGAATGTTTTTTGTATAGGCGAGTGACTTTGCTTGTCCGGCGAGTAGTGCTTTAGTAAGAACTTCTCTTTTAGGCCTGATATTTTTATCATTATCTTCGTAATTCAAGAAGTCTGCCCCGCCCTCCTCAAGCTCTTTTTGCATTTCAATATAGCAAGCAAGCGGCAGCGCTGAGCCAGAAAGCTCAATAAAATAACAGTAGCGATGAACAAGCGACCAGATCACATGGTTAAGTATATCTAAGGTAGGAACAATGCCGCCTTCGTAAAGCTTTTCAAGTTGATACCCTATAAGCTTGAACGTCTTCCACGAACGTATACCATCTTGCGCATTCCAAATAACTTTTTCAGTTATACTTTCTAGAAATCGTACAACGAGCTGCCCAAGCTCGTGAGCGGTAAGCGCGGGACGGAATACTTTCTCATACATATCATCAGTAAGCTGGGCAAGAAATTCCTTAAGGTCACGCGCTGGAATAGACAGATCTTGCGGTCCATGGGGGCCATAAAAACGCTCGTGCAGGTAATTATTTAAAAGCTCTTTCTCATCCCGCTTTTTGGCGAAAAGGTCGCCGATGAGTACCGGCAGCTGATCAAGAAGTTGTGCTAAAGCAGTCGCATTATGCCAGCGGCACTCTTTCCACTTAAGGTGAAAAAGCTCAAGAATCGTATATCCAAAGCTGTGGGGATCATCTTGGCCTTTCAGGTAAGTGAGCAGGTCCATCAGGTTAATACTTGAGCGCGGGAGCACCATGCTATAGAAAGGGTCGTTATAACATGCCCAAAAATGAGTAATGCCCTCAGTGGTCAATTCGATAGGCCTCAGAAAGGGCGTTATGTCAGGGTCTTGCTCAGGATCGAGTACTCGGGAAATTGCCTGAAAAGGGATTATACACAACAATAAGACCCAGCGCGTATATCTCATGTGATTTTACCCCTCTAGTAAACGAACTATAAAAAATGGTATCATAAAGAAAGAATCTTACAAGCTGTTCTTGTAATACATTAAGAGAGGCTTGGCATGGCATTATATTCCTACCAAGCGCTGTCAAAAGATGGCAAAAGAGTAAGCGGCAACGTTGATGCTGCTTCTCCGAACGCCGCGCGTACGAACCTCGTCAAGATGGGCTTGTACCCGGTTAAAATTAGCCCCATGACAAGCGCTGGTGGCCGTTGGTCCTGGCGGTTATTGTTTGTCCGTCGCGTGAGCATACGCGACAAAATATTTTTTACTAAACAGCTCGCTCTCTTGCTCAAGTCTGGAGTTCCGCTGCTTCAGGCACTCGACCTCTTGGTAGATCAAACCGAGGGCTCCTTGCGCACCATTGTTATAGCGTTACGTGATAATATTAAAGAGGGGCGCACGCTTGCCGATTCACTCGAGGCATACCCCCAGGTATTTGATGCTACCTATACCCAGCTTGTACGTGCTGGCGAGGCTTCCGGCAAGCTTGAAACTATCCTCAATAGATTGACGACGTATCTGGAACGCCGAGAAGATGTTACCCGCCGCGTCCGCGGAGCGTTAAGCTACCCTCTTTTTCAGCTCGGCTTTATCATGCTGATTGTGATAGGACTCCTCAATTTTGTGGTGCCCCGTATTGCCGAAACGTTTGCCAGCGAAAACGTCCAACTTCCTTTGCCGACCCGCATGCTTCTGTGGCTCTCTTGGCTCATGAGGACCTATTACCTTCTGCTTATTGGGGGCGTTGTAGGGCTCTTTTTCTTGCTGCGTTGGTGGCGCTCGACAGAAGTTGGCCGGCGTGTTATTGATACGCTTAAGCTGAAAATCCCCATCGTTCGCTATTTTGCCAAAATGGGCGCTGTGGTACAATTCAGCCGAACCCTAGGTATGTTGATCGAAGGCGGCGTCAATCTTGCCGAAGCGCTGGCTATCGTGAGCAAGATCGTCGACAATAAGATATTGGCCCGTACGCTTAATGAAGCACGAGAAAATATTATTAAGCAAGGACGTATTGCTGAATACCTAAAGAAGACAAATCTTTTCCCACCCGTCGCCATTTATTTGATTAGCACGGGTGAGCAAAGTGGCCAGCTTGATACCATGCTTACCACCGTTGCCGAGTACTATGAGCGCGAATTGACCGACTTTTCAGATAGCCTCTCAAGTAAGCTCGGCCCACTCATGACCGTGGTTATGGCGCTTATCGTTGGATTTATTGTAATATCGATAGTGCTACCGCTGATAAAAGCGGGCACGCTTGCAGAAGGTGTTTAAACAATTACGTATGATAAGGAGTATTTATGAGAATGTTACGCGCTGCACACGATGGCTTTACGCTTATCGAAATTATTATCGCGGTTACTATTATGGGTATTTTAGCAGCTCTCGTGGTGCCTAATATTACGAGCTATATGAGTAAAGCACGAAAACAAGCTACTAAAACGACGCTTAATACGGTGCAAAACGCTATCCATTCATTCCATGCTGACGTGAGTGCCTATCCAGCAGCACTCAACGAGCTCAAGACCCCGCCAGCCGATGAAAAACTGGCTAGGCGTTGGGAAGGCCCTTATCTTACGAGAGAGCCGCTTGATGGTTGGAAAAACGAGCTCGTATATAACCTGCATCCAAAGGGCACGCAACCGCCTTATGAGCTTTACTCTTGGGGCCCGCACGGCGAAGGAAGCCCGCAAGAAGAATGGATTTATGCACAAGAGGAATAGCGGCTTTTCATTGCTTGAGTTGATGGTTGTCCTGGGCATTTTGGCGATTGTGGCAGCCATCACGGTACCTCGACTGCGCCGACGCCCTGTTCCCCTTGATAAAAAAGTGGTGCAGCAATTGAATGGCCTGATGCGCATAGCGCAGGTTGATGCCCTCGTCACGGGCAAGTTGCACCGTATTATTTTCGATTTTAAACGAGCGCTGGTCGCTCTTGAGGTAGACTCGGGCAAGCGTGACTCACGCGGCGTTATTCAATTTAAAGCAGTCTCGGTGCCTTACGCTAAAACACAGTTTTCGATTGAGCCCGGCGTAACGGTTGACCAGTTTTTTATTAAGGGTAAAAATCTTATTACGGAGGGCGAGGGGATTCGGTCAACGAGCGCCTGGTTTTATATAGTTCCCGAGGGGCTTGCTCAAGAAGTTACGATCACGATGCGCGAACGTGATCGCCCGCGTGTTTATTCCTTTGTACTCAACCCTTTTACGGCGCAATTTAGTGTATCATGAAACAGGGCTTTACGTTAATTGAGGTGATGATTTCTTTGGCCATTATCGGCCTCGTGCTGACTGCTTTATCGGGGCTTCAAATAGGGCTGATGCGTACTGCCGTTCAAAGCAGTGAGCGCTTGAAACGTATACGTGAGGTGGTGGCATTTTTTAATGAGGCCCGCGTGAAAGAGCCCGAAACCGGCAAAAAAGTTATCTCCGAAAATAAAGAGCTCAACCTTAAGCTCACCTATGAGCACAAGCGTCCCCCAAAAGAATCTTCGCTCTTTAAGCTCAAAGATCTCATGATCGAGCGCGTGAGTGCCCAATGGGAGGGGCGTGGCCCGAAAGCGCGTGCTCGAACGAGCATGCAGGACCGATTTGTAACATTTATATATAAGCCAGAGTTGAAAGATGAGACCCGGGATAAGCCTGCTTGACCTTGTTGTAGGGTTGGCCATTGCAAGTATTTTATCAGTTTTGCTCTATCGGTCGCTGTATCAAGCGAATCAGACCGTACGCGTTATTGATTCGTTGATTGAAACGCAAACCCAGCTCGTGTTTTTTGGTGATCGTCTTACTAAAGATGTAAGCGGTGCTTTTGTCCCGCTGCAAGCAATTCCTCAGAAAACTGAGCAGGCGGACGCCAAGCAAACAGCCAAAAGCGAGCAACCAAAAAAGAAAGAAGAGCAAGAAAAAAAGCGACTTAAAAATATATTTATGGTCGAAGGATTGGACAATATTGCGCGCGCTGCTGCACCTGCAACGACCAAGCCGCTCTTTTCATTTGTGAGCACTAACCCACTTGTGATCTATGGTGAAACGACGCCACGCGTGGTACGTATCACGTATAGCTTGGAGCGTCCTACGGGCTCTAAGCTCTGGCAGCTCAAGCGTTATGAGTCTCCTGAGCTTGATTTCAAAAAATTTAACGAGGCTCGAAGAAAAAATAAGCTGACAGGGTATACGATACTGCAGAACATACAAGCTTTTAGCGTTACGTGTATTGTGTCGAAGGCTGAAGAAAAGAAAGAGGAAAAAAAGCAAAGCGTGCCAGCAGGCAAGCAACAAAAAGAAGAAAAGCCGAAGCCAAAAGAGTACGAACGCTTAACGAGCTGGCATGACCAAGAGCGCGTGAAAAGCAAAAAGAGCCTTATCCCCGAATACGTTGAGGTCAAAGGGGTAATACTCGATAGCCGGCACAAGCGAGAATCTCCTTTTAAGTTGCTGATACCTATCGCGGCAGGGCCGCTTATGCAAGTGCAAGAAGAAAGTAAACCAGCGCCTGAACAGGCTCTTCAACAAGCAGCAAAATCACTGAAGGTCGACTCAGCAGCAAAGGGGTAAGAGATGGCTACCGGCCGATTACAGGGCTTCGTTCTTATTTTGACCATGATGGTCATTGCTACAAGCGCTTTGTTGATCTCCTTGGTGATTAACCGGGTAAGCGCTTATCGGCACTTGAGCAAGGTATGGATCGATGTTGAAAAAGCGCGCTTGATTGCTCGGGGAGGGGTTGAGATTGCCATGAGCCGTCTGGCGCAGCTCGATCTTAAAGCAGGCCAGGAAAAAAAATCGGCCGAGCCGAGCGATAAGCAATCAGCTGAGCAAAAAGAGCAAAAAGGCGACTCAAGCGAAGAAAAAGAGAAAGCAGCCGTGGATGTTCTGCTCAAGGTGCTCAATCAGTGGCAGACGTTTAATTTTACTCAAGCGGTCGATGGTATTGATGGTCAATGTAGCATCTATATAAGTTGCGAGGAAGGCAAAATCAACCTCAATAAGCTCTATGATTTTAAAGAGAAGAAATTTGTAGCACAAGCCCCCATTCAGACGAAGCAACTCCTGCAGCTTATGACCGAGGGGCTTAAAGGGTATTTCGAACGCGCTCAGCAAAAGCCTGTTGCGCTCGAGCGGGCGCTTTCGCGCTATTTTAGCAAGCATCCCCAGCCGCTCGACGACGTAAGCCAGCTTTTAAGCGTGCCTGAGATTGCCCAGGTACAAGAACAGTTCTTTATGAGTCCTGACACCAGCGATAAACTATTTCTTTCAGACCTGTTTACCGTCTCGACCAACGAGCCGACTATTAACCCCTTGCTCCTTTCGCGAGCAGTGAGCCGCGTTATAGGCTTGCGCCTCCTTGCTGGCCAAAACATAGAGAAGCCGCCGGTCTCTTTACTCGTAAACCTGTTAAAATCGCCTAAAATTGAGTGGCAAGAGTCTTGGGGTGAGCCGTTAGCGGCAATTCTGGGCATGAAGTACCGCGCGGTACCCGAGCCGTTCAGGCAGCTTTTTACAAGCCGATTTGAAGCAAAGGCCTTTTCTGTGGTATCCTATGGAAAAGTGGGCTCGGTGACACAAAAAGTGTGCGCGCTCATAGAAAAGAACAAGAATGCAGCAGATAAAAGTCATCCTTTTTTACTGAAAAAGCTCTATTGGCTCTAAGCTTGAAAATCATGGTATATGTTCAATTTTAAAACTGAAACCGCCGTTGGCCTTTTCATGGCCATAGCTTTTGCTACCTTTTTTTACATGACATTTCAAATTGGTTTTTTTCGCTTAGATCGCAGCAAGTATAGGAATTATTCTATTTGCTTTACCGATGCTGCTGGTCTTCATAAAAAAGCTGACGTCAAAGCATTTGGCATGAAGGTGGGTTGGGTTGATTCGATTACCTTAGTTCCTGATCAGCATCGTGTTTGCGCAATGATCATGATATTAAAAGAGTGCATGCTTCGCCGTGATGCCACCGGTGTGATACGGCAAGATGGCATATTAGGTGAAAAGTATTTGGAGGTTATTCCCGGGACGCCGGGGCATGCTATTCTTGAGGAGGGCGCGGTTATACAGGGAGCTCCTGATGTAGCGTCTTTGGACGCGCTGCTTGGTCAAATGCAGACAAGTATTACCCAAATTTCCACCCTCGCGTCAACTGCCCACCAAACATTCTGCACAGCGCAAAATGGTGCAACTGCTCAAGAAATGATGAGGCAGTTAATTGATGCGGCACGCAGTCTTACTGAGGCTACACAGTCGATTAACGCATTCGTGGCACGTCATGAGGAATCTGTTGATAAGGCAGTGCATAATTTAGCGGCAGTAGTCAGTGACTTGAGCAAGCAATTGCCGGTAATAATGCAAGGAGTACAAGAGCTAACGCAACGGCTTTCGGGCCATGTTGTGCCAGCAGTTGAGCAGACTATTAATAATCTTGCACAATCACTTGATTCGCACATAACCAATGTCAGTCAACAGTGTACTCGCGCTAGCCAGCAGGTTGAGCAGGTAGCACGCAAGATTAACGAAGGCAAGGGGGCGTTGAGCCAACTTATCAATGATGAGGAGCTTGGCGAGGGTGTTAAAGGGACTATCGGCAACGTTAAGGACACGCTTTCCTCATGGTATAACATGCGATTTATGAGCGACAACCATATCGAGTCTATGCTTGGCCGCGCCGAACATACGAATTTTAACGAATTTAAGGCTTACTTCGATGCGCGTATGTACCCAGCGCCCGACTATTTTTACCTTGGTGGCCTTGTATACCGCCAAACAGGCTTTATCGCCCGCGAAGAATTTTATGGTCTCCCCGGTCATCGCCACAAAGAGCAGCGGGGCAAGCGCCATTCTCGCTTTCCACGGTTTGAGCAAGCACGGATATTCGATCAATGGTTATGGAATTTGCAGTTCGGAAAAATTTTTGGCGACTATGGCCTGCGCGGGGGGCTTTTTGAAAGCACATTTGGCGTGGCGCTTGATGTACAAATACCAATCAGGAATGATATTTTTGGCTGGGTCAGCTCGTTTGAGGCTTGGGATTTTAGGGGCCGCTTGCGCATTAATGATGACCGACCCCATCTTAAGTGGATCAACCGTGTCTTTTTTGGTCCTAATCTTTATTTTGTCTTTGGCGCCGATGATTTTGTAAGCAGGCATAACAGCAATTTCTTTTTAGGAGCTGGTTTCCGCTTTGACGATGATGATGTTGGTACGGTCCTTTCGTATATGCCTTTTGGTTTTAGTTTATTGTAATTATTAGGTTTTATGGACATTAACGAAAAACGTGAACTTATATGCTCGTTGTCGCGGTACGTAACGGCTGAAAAGTGGGAAAAGCTCCAACGTATTGCGCGTGATCGCACGCGCTATGTGACCGTTGTGCTTGAAAATATTCATCAAGAGCTTAATATGAGTGCTGCACTGCGCTCGATCGAGTGTTTTGGGGTGCAGGATGCCTATATTGTAGACTCTTTTGCTGATCCCAACCGGGTCAGGCGCAGCGTCACGAAGGGTTCAGACCAGTGGCTAACGATCACGCGCTTTCGTGGCATAGAAGGGGAGGCAACCCAGCGGTGCTTTGATGCCCTGAAGGCTAAGGGCTATCAGATAGTTGCCACCATGCCCCATGCGCAAGGGCAGTTTATCGGGCAGCTTTCTCTCGACAAAAAAATAGCGCTTGTTTTCGGATCAGAAAGTAATGGGATTAGCGGCTATGCGCAAAATAACGCGGACGCCTATGTGGCCATTCCTATGTACGGATTAACCCAGAGCTTTAATGTAGCGGCCAGCGTTGCTATTTGTCTCTATGATGTTGTGACACGGTTGCATGCATCCTCCTTGCCATGGCGTATGAGTGATGATGAAATGCTGGATATATGGTATACCTGGCTTAAGAAAACAGTAGACCATGCTTCTCTGATCGAACAGTACCATCAAAAAGAGAAGAAATAATTCTGACTTATTTTTGCTTAATCGGCTAAGGTGCGCAATAAGGCGGGATTAATTGCTGTCGTTATATCGATGGGAAGCGTTGAGCATTGTTGTGCCCTATCATGCGCGGTGATGCCAGTATGCGGTCCCATGACGAGAACTTCATCATTGAGTGAAGCTTCGGGGATATGGGTGAGATCGATGCTTGCGAGGTTCATGCTGATCAGCCCAACAAGAGGAGCCTTTTTGTGGTTAATGATAACGAAGCTTTTGTTGCTCAGCGACCGTGGTAGTCCGTCGGCGTAACCGATGGGCAGCATACCGATGGTCATGGGTGCTTGTGCAATATAGGTTCTATTATAACTAATGGCTGCGCCAGCGGGGACTTTTTTTATGCCGGCGAGCTTCGCCTTCCAGGCAAGGAGTGGCTTAAGTCGCCATGAGGGGTTCTGGTGATACATACGCTTATTGTCGAGCTCGTCATAGACTAACCCGTAACAGTGACTTCCAACGCGCGCCATGGTCAAAAAGGGATAATCTGCGCCCATATGTAAGGCGCCAGAAGAAAGCGCATGAACAAAGGGGATCTCGTAGCCGTGCGATTTAAATGTGCGAACAACTTTCTCAAAAAGCTCAAGTTGCTTGCAAGAAATGGTGTCATCGTCAGTGCTCTTGTCGGCGAGGTGGGTAAAGAGGCCCTCAAGGATGATAGGCAGCTTGGCAGCATGAGCTAGAAAGTGATGAATGCTTTCGGCCGAAATGCCATAGCGCGTCATACCCGTATCGATCTTGAGGTGTATTGGTATCTTTTTGCCTAAAAGTCGAGCTGCGTGAGCAACTTTATCGAGCATTGCGTAGCTATAGACTCCTAGACGCACATTACTATGTTGCAGGCTCGATAATGAGAAAAATGGATCATAGAGCGCCAAAATCGGCTTGTTGACACCATAGGTTATTAATTGCTCTGCTTCGGCCAAAGATGTTGTGCACAGCATTGCGATTGATGGGTTGCTGTTTGCCAAGGTTGCCATAAGCTCTAAGCCATGCCCATAGGCATTAGATTTAATAACCATAGCCAGTGCGTTCTGACCAAGCGCTTGCTTGATAACGGTAATATTGTGAGCAAAAGCTGAGGCGCTTATTTGGCACCACGCACGCGCCGATATGTCTGTAGGTACATTGATGGTAAGCGCGGGCGATAAGCTAAGATTCGGTTGCTCTCTATTCATAATACAAATTGTCTCGTAGCTCATGCACTTCGCCAGCCTTTGCAAAAGCACCATGGCCAGAATTGCAAAAACGCTTAAGCATGCGGTAAAGGGGACTCTATTACTCTTAATAGTAATCTTATGGCGTGCTCTTTTCAACAAAATTAATGAAGCGATAAGCGAAATAGCAGGGAAGCGTTAAGCAGCAAATTGAATCGCCTGCCTCTTCTTCGCGCAAACGCTTCGCAGGGCTGTGGCGGCTAGCGCCAAAGGGGGTCCCGCCTCCGCTGATCGTTTTTTTTACAAAAAGCTGCTACGGACAAGCGTTGCGCTACTCCGCATCGATATGTCCTTTGGGATCCCGATGCGACGTGCTTATAAGCTTGGTGAGTAGTTATCGTCTGCAAAAGCAGACGATAACTTACGCCATTATCATGTACGCTGCGCTTCATGATAAAAAACCCATATTTTCTATTCTCCGTTAGGAGAATTGCGATAGCTATAAGCATGCGCCACGCATGGTTATAGCATGGAAAAATAAAAGACAGGCATGTAGAGAAAAATAAATTAGGCAACGGGGCAGGGCCGCCGCCCTGCTGCACGCCGCACAGGCGCGCCCGCTGCGTAAGCGTTCCCATCGTAGCCTTGGCGAAGTCGGCCACATAGGCGATATTCATCCCCATACGCTCGACAAATGTGCAACCATTGGGGAGCTTTCTGAAATTTGAGCATGAGCAATGTTTTTTTGGGCTGTCCACAGAAAAGTGGCGAATTTAAGGTAATAGCCATTTTCGAAAAAATTTGCTAAAGTTATAAACTGTGATGTAGTCTAGGGTTTTTTGCTTATACAACCATGCGTAACGTTTTGCAATCTTCACAGGGCATCATTCTTCGCGCTTGGTTGCCCAAGCGTAGGGTGCTGATGCTTGATCATGTACGAGGTAAGATTATGTGTGTGCCAGAAAAGCGTGAACAGCTTGCTCAGGTCGCCCACGGCATGTTTGTTCAATATGACCTTGAAAATTGGCGTGATATGTTTGTTATTAATCATGTTGAGCCGCTCGCCTTGCCCGTTGGATGGGTCAGTGAAGACATATTATTTCTCCATCGTGTGCTCGAGGTTTGCGCTTCTTATGTACCCTATGGGCATGAGCCAGAAACATTCTTTCGGCTCTTTTCTCCTTTGTATACTGCTTTAAAAGCTCCCGTAAATGCATCACTTTTTAAAACTATTTTTCTTTGTAAAATGTTATTTATATTGGGCCTGTATCCATGCGAAGAAGCATATGACGCCCGCTTATTTAATCTCATCTCTCGCAGTGATACCAGTGTGCTTGATATACATATGAATGCTGAGTGTGAGGGCAAGCTTACTCAGTGGCTTGCTGATACGCTCGCTTCCCTGAACAACAATGCTCGCTTAAAAACGTTTTCCTTTGCCAAGCATTCGGATGTTATCTTATGAATTTTACCAGATGTATCCTTGTAATAATGTTATGCGCCTTTAAGGGTTTAGTGGGTATTCAGCCGCAAGCCCAGCTTTTGTCGATCAATTCTATCGAAAAGCAGCTGGCAGCTCTTGAACGAGAAAAGGCTGAATCTGGCAGAATACCGTCAGAGGCTGCCGAGCTCGCGGCTCGGAGTGCTGAGCTCAAAGTATTGAGGGCCCAGCTTGCTCAAACAACAGGGACTGAGCATGAATTTTTAAATAAAAAAATATCGCTCATTACGCAGGATTATCAGATTTTAAGTGAAATCGAGCATGCGCGCCAACAATATAATATCTTGCTTGAGGAGCACCTTAAGCAGCTTTATGAATACAAAAGCGACCCTGATTTCTCCAAGCTCAGTATACAGGTTAAAGCTTTTTATAGCTTTGACGAATTTGAGGAGTTTGGCAGGCGCTTGCTCTCGATAAAAACCCGCTTAGCTGATCTTGAAAAAAGTAGAATTGCGGCCTACGATGATGCTCATAAGCGCAAGCGCGCACGCGCCATGCTTGAAGAGGATTACCAAGAAAAAACACGACAGCAAGAAGAGTTTGTTCGTGCTCAATCGCTTGGTGGCATGAGTCACGAGCAACAAGGCGAGTTGATTGACTTGCAGAAGCGCCTGATCGCCGATAAAAAAATTTTAGCAGAAGCTAAAGTAAAAGAGGCTGAGCAACGTATAGGATTTCTTGATACCAACATAATGATTGTTCGCGCTCAACTAGCAAAAATAAGAGCTTCTTATGATACTATTAAGCGTTCTCTCTACGTCGATGATGCGTCGGTGCGCAAGGCCGAAGCTGAACTGGAGCGCAAGCGTAATGAGGCAGCATCGGTTCGAGAGCAGCTCACAGGAGAAATTCGAGCCATCGACTTTACGAAAAGCGAGATACGCAAAAAAGCTGCTGAAACTGCTGAAAAGCTTGGGTTAGCAGCGCCTGAGTTTACCGCCGTGAGCGATTGGGAAAAGACGCCCCGCTCGATGCAGGAATGGACTGCTCTCTGCACCCTTGGGTATACAGGCCTGGAAGAAGCTGTTGTTGATGTAGAGCGTGAAAATAAAGAAGCAAAAATAGAGCTTGAAAAAGCAAAATTACGCCAGGAGGAAATCCAAACATCTATTATTCGCTCTTGGCATACGTTAACGACGCGTCGGTTGGGATTTAGCGCGAACGTTCTCGAGCAGCAGGTTAAGTCATACGAGACGCCAAAAGCCGAAATTCAAAGCGATCTTGCGCTCCTGACTGAAAAGCGTACCCGCGCGCTGTCGCTTCTTCAAGAACTCAATACCATGCTGGATCGCATTAAAAAGCTTTCCGATTCCCTCAAAAATATTCAGGAAGACTTTAAAGATCATGGCGAGCAATATGCGACATGCGTACAACGCATGCATGACGCCGAAGAGCAAATTAGGCGTAGGATGTATTTAACCGCAAAATTAATCGAAGTTTATTCGACCAGCATTGCGGTTCTCGAGGATACAATTAAGCGTATTGATAATGTTATCTTAGAAGTGGGAACGAAGAGTTTTTGGCGCCGATCATCCTTGTCAATTACCTGGCCGGAACTCACGAACTTTTTCCCCGATATCAAGCGGTTTATTGAAGATATCTGGACGGGGCTGGTGACGTACTGGCGCACCATGAGTCTTATCCCGTTGTACCAGTGGATGGCCAAATACCAGCACCCTTCTCTGCTCTTGTTGTTGGTACTAAGAATATTGATTGCGCTGCTTGTATTTTGGATACTTCGTATTTACTTGCCCGAGCTGAGAGATTACTTGGCGCGTGCCCCAGGCGGCTATTTTATGCGGTCGAGCGTACGCTTGCTTGGCTCGTTTATAGGTGGTTTTGTAAATGAGCATCTCATAAGCATATATCTGTGGTTTATTCTGTATGCGTTGGTTTATTACGAAGTTATTACCAACGTCTATCTTGCGGCGCTTTTTTATTTAGCCTCTATTCCCTACATGCTTTATATCGCATACCGCTTCTTGGCCGAGTTGATGGTTGCCAACGATCGCCTCAACCAACCCTTTGTGAGCGACTCTTACAAGTCGCGCTTTTTATTGGTTATTCCCCCATTTGTTTATATCACGATTATGCTCTTCTTTTTCAGGCAAGCGTTTATCACGGGCAACTATCATGCATCGGCGGTGCCTGCCATCTTATTGGCAATTAATTATATCGCACTGCAGCTTGCTCTTATGAGCCTGATTAGCAAAGAGTGGATTTTAAGCCTTATTCCTCGTACTACCCCTTTATGGGAGTGGGTATACGATCACGTTAGTCACTATTACTATTTCTTATGGCTCTTGCTTATTACTATTATTGTTATGGCCAATCCCTACGTGGGCTATGGCAAGCAGGTCTTGTTCGTTCTTTCACGCCTCATTATTATCGCCCTGCTTATCCCCGTGCTATCGTATATCTATACGCGCATTAGGCGCGTTTCGGCCGATCTTTTCTTTTATTATGGTGATGGTGAAAAAGTATTGGAACGCTTTAATGCCGCAAGAACGTGGTATGGCTTTTTTGTCGTTGCCATATTCTGTGCGTTTACCCTGCTCGGTATCATTTTGGGAGCCAAAGTTCTTGGCTATGCCTTTGGTATCGGCGATATCTTGGGTTGGCTACATTATGAACTCTACAGTCCTGGAGCTGATGAAATGGGACGCCGGTTATCGGTGACGCCTCTTGCCTTCTTAAGGGTCATTCTCTTTTTCATAACAGGCTTGGTCATCGCCTATATCGTTAATAATATTTTGCTGCGCCGTATATTTGATCCACTTTTGGTAAGCTCAGGCATTCAGAATACCGTATTCACCTTTACGCGTTACGCCGTCATCTTTATAGCACTTCTGGTAGGCTTTAAATCGGTAGGCCTTCAATCATTTGCTTCGCAGTTTGTATTGTTGCTGGGTGCATTGGGATTTGCCGTAAAGGATCCCTTGCTTGATTTCTTCTCCTATTTTATTATTTTGGTGCAGCGCCCTATCAAGATTGGCGACTTAATTATGTTGGACGAAAATACGACGGGGGTTGTCCGCCATATTACGCCACGCTCAGTTGTTTTACGCAGAAAAAACAGTGTTACTATTATTGTGCCGAATGCCCAGATTATTACGCGGCCAGTGATCAACTGGAGTTATTCGCCAACGTTCTTTGCGCTTAACGATATTATGCTGACGGTTCCTTATGGAGCAGACCCTGACCAAGTCCGGGCACTTATTACGAAAGTGTTAGATGCCAATATCAATGTTCTTAAGACACCGGTGCCGTTGGTGTTTTTGTGGGACTTTGTGGATAATGGCTTCCAGTTCATGATTCGTGCTTACTTGACAGGTGACAAGGTGCTCGAACAGTGGGAAATCGCATCGGTGGTACGCTTAGAAATCGTGCGCGCACTGCGCCAAGCGGGTATTCGAGTTGCGGTGCCCACTCGTATTATTAAGCTTAATCAGCAAGAAACAAATTCTCAACAGGCGCCGCCCTTCTGATGATTATTAATGTTGTTTTTCGCTCGGTTCTTTTGATTGCTCGGGCGTCATTGTGGGCTTCAGATGGCCTCGCTTGCTTATAAAATTTCTCACAAAAGTATAGAGTCCTGATATATAGGCACCATACACAATGGCAGAAACAGCCACCACAATGAGTACAAAAGAGAGGCCGGCCTGAATTAAATCAAGCGTATGGAGCAAGAGAGCTCCACCAGCAATCATAATCAGCGTCCCTCGCAAGGTCCGCGCGTTGTTTCCGTTATCGAGCATACATGATCTCCTTTCTTGATTATGAAATATACTCTTATAGTATAATCAAAGTCATACAAGATATTCTATATTTTTCAATAGGAATTACTGAGCGGGCTTATTAGTGGGTAGAAAAAAGCGATAGAATCCGGCTTCTATGAAGCCACCGACTATCAAGCAAAGGGATAAAATCATCAATACCGTTGAACCGAATTTTTGGATATAGCCGAGGCTATAAAGTAAAAGAAGGCCGCCGCCGATAACAAAAAGAATACCGCGAATTCTTTGCGTTTGGAGTTCATGGCTTGTCATACTACTGCCCTTTTATAAAGCGTATGTTCCTATTTTAAGTATAATAAGCTGCATGCTGCTCAAAAGCAATGGTTAGTTGATTGCTAACCTGTTTTGCTTTATAAAAAGCGCTGGTATTTGACCGTAAATATTGGTTTTAGAGATTGTACAAGTGAAGGACAGATAGCAAGACTAATTCCTTTACTCAAAGATTATCTGCTGGTTCTTTATCGCTAAAATTAACGCTTGCTCTACCTTTATACGTATGGAGGTACCTATATAATAAAAATCCTATAGCAACTATCGCTGTTAGCGTAGCACAACCTACAGGAATTCCTACCGTAGTTCCTATAATAACGCCTAAGGGTAGGCTGCTACCACCGTCTCCCGAAGTATTTATAAGCGAAAAAACTGATACGTCGTTTGATTCGCTGTTAGCCGTAGCGGCTAAAGTATTGCCATTGCTTAAAGACACTGACGAAAACGCTATTGCCACATCTGTGCTTGACTGAGCAGGTAGTGCATAAGAGGTACCCTGATCTAAAACACCATTTGTAACCGTGAACACGGTAATAGTATTTGACCCACTATTAGCAGTAGCAAGATATGCACCATTAGTTGATGCTGCGATAAAAAGAGGGTTAACATTTGCTACAGGTAGCGGATATGATGTACCTGCGTCTACTATTCCTGCTTTAGCTTTAATAGGAAAGATTGTTATATCGTTTGAATCACTATTAACGGTAGCAATAAATAAATTTCCACTTGAAGAGATAAAAACGAGTGAACGAGGTTTCGTAGAAGTTGTCGGAAGCGCCTGAATGGATGTAGCGCTCAACATTCCATTTGTTATATTAAAAAGTGCTACATCATTTGAACCGATGTTTGCTGTCGCAAGATAGGAACCATCCGGGGAAAAGGCCACAGCTACTGGCATTAAAGACCCTATCGGTAACGCATAAGAAAGGGCGTTTGTCAGCCCTTCCATTGTTACATTAAACATGGTTATATCGTTCGATTCGCTATTTACAACTGCCAAATATGCATCATCAGGTGCAAAACTTAACGAAGTGGGCTGAGTAGAGTTTGCAGGCAAGGCATACGAAATATCTCCTACCAATTGTCCCTCTTCTACTTTAAAGAGAGTAACATCATTGGATTTACTATTAGTGGTTGCTAGGTATAGAGTATTAAACGAAAAAGCGAGACTCGTTGGGGATAGCGAGCCAGATGGTAATGGAAACGTTGTTTGATTGTTGAGTATACCCATCGAGTCTACCTTAAAGAGCGTTACATCACTCGTGTTATAGTTGGCTGTTGCTAGATGTAATCCATCTCTTGAAAAAGTTACTGAATCCGGCTCACGTGATCCAGCTGGTAAAAGATAAGAAGTTGCCGGTTCTGCTAAGCTTGTAGAACAATTGAGAACGCTAAAAACAGTAACATCATTCGATAACCCCGTGTTAGCAGTAGCAAAATAGAAGCCGTTTGGTGAAAATGCTACTGAAGCAGGCCCTGTAGATCCACTTGGTAATGCATATGAAATTGCTCCTGATAACGCTCCTCCTGTCCCTACTTGGAATATAGTAATATTATTTGAGCTGTTGTTGGACGTAACAAGATAAGAACCGTCTGGTGAGAATGCTAAGGCATCACAACCTGTAGAACCAGCAGGCAGGGGATAGGAAACACCACCACTTAATATTCCTCCTGCCTCTACTTGAAATATCGTTACATCACTTGAACCTTGATTAGAAATAGCTAGATAATTACCATCAGATGATAACACCATGGTAATAGGATCGCTAGAACCAGATGGCAAAGGATAGGAAGTGCCAGCACTTAATGTTCCTCCTGCTTCCACCGTAAATACTGTTACATCATTTGAACCACTATTAGCAACAATTAGGTAAGTACCAGAAGGTGTGAAAATTATTGGATAGGGGGATGTAGAACCAGATGGCAAGGGATAAGAAGTACCAGCACTTAATGTTCCTCCTGCTTCCACCGTAAATATTGTTACATTATTTGAATCTGTATTAGAAGAAGCTAAATATTGATCATCAGGTGAAAACGCTATATTATCAGTGGCAGTAGAGCCAGAAGGTAAACTTGTAGAACTACCAGAATTTAAGCTTCCATCCAATCCCACGGTAAAAAGAGTTACATTATTTGAGCCATAATTAGCCGTAGCAAAGTAGGCTCCCGAAAAAGAAAAAATTCCTCCATCACAAAGGGTAGAACCAGAGGGTAAAGGATATGATATTCCACTCAAAGTGCTTCCTGGCCCTACCTGAAATATTGTTACATTGTTTGAGCTAGAGTTCGCAGTAGCAAGATATGAACCATTTGGTGAATAAGCTAAAGAAACGGGAGCTGTAGAACCAGAAGGTAAAGCATACGAAGTAGCTGATTTCACAGTGCAGGTAGCATAAAATTTTAAGCTTACAAGAAAGGGTAGTAGGCAATTCAGTAAAACTAATAAGATTTTTATCATCGCTCAACATCCTTATGTTCAAAAATTAATAAGATCTTAAAATATAATTTTCTCTCCGTCAACATTTCTGATTATTCTTTCCTTGCCGGCTGGATGCACAGCTTGGCGCTAATTTTCTGAAACAAGCGCAGGTTGCGCCATCGCTTAATTGGCAAGTTGAAAATTTGTATATAGATGTTCGATTGCGCGGAAAATAGTGCTTATAGGCTTGTTTAAGTGTAATTTGTATTTAAAAGATTGCTTTTATTTAATCCAAAGAGTTATGCTATCAGTAATAAGAATCACAGAGAACACAAGGGGGGAAATCTTATGTTCAGGAAAGCTCTACTGATAGTGCTTGTTGGTGGTGTTGGCTCACTTGGTGCCGTGCCAGTCAAAGTAAACAAGCTGAATAAAAAGAAGTCTACGGTGCAGGCCAACGGTAAAAAGCCTATCAACCAGAAGCCGAAAAAAAAGACTTATAAGCCGCCACTTGTTAAGCAACCGCGTATCATTAAAAAGCATATGCCAAATAAGCCTCAGAAAAAGTTGCCGATGAAAGACATCTTTGCGGTAACTATTCCTAAATCGGGGACTCATATGATGGCTAAGTGCTTAAGACATTTGACGGGGAGAGACATTATCAATGTGAGTGAATTTACCGACGTGGGTGCTGCAGCATTGCCACGTAATCAGCATCACGAAATATACCGTGGACATATACGGCATACGCCGCAAGCCGGGGAATTTTTTAGCAATAATAAGTTCAAGGGCTTGCTTATGATGCGGGATCCACGCGACCAACTGGTGTCAATGACCTACTGGATCGTATTGCGCCCGGAGGCGCATCCAGAAGAGGCAGCTCGCTATAAGGCTGATCCGTCTTACTTTAATGAGGTGCTTATGGAGCGCATTAAAGGCATCAAAGATTATTATCAACCATTCTTGCCATGGCTGAGCCATCCTCGCTTTTATACGGTGCGCTTTGAAAACTTGGTGGGTGCTCGAGGGGGCGGCAAGCAAAGCCTGCAATTCAAAGAGCTTTATAACATTGCAAAGCACCTTAATGTATCGCGGCGGGTAGACAAGCTCAAAAGGTGCTCAAAAAGTTTATTTGGCGGCACCGCAACCTTTAGAAAGGGGCAAATAGGCAGCTGGAAGAGGCACTTTAAGCCTGAGCATAAAGAAAAATTCAAAGAGATTGCGGGCCAGCTCCTGATTGATCTCGGTTATGAGGCAAATCTTGACTGGTAGGTTTTTAATGAGCATAAAGCGGGGTGGTTGCTACTGTCCCGCTTACAATAAAAAAACATAACTCTCACAGGAGTTCCGCATAGCTGACCTCGAAGCGGGTTTGTTCTTTTTGCTTGTTGCCTTGTGCTATGAAATGTGTATAATATATTATACACAAATTGGTGAAATTCATGATGATGCAGCAATAGGCTAAACGTGAGGATCAAAAAAGAAACCGGCTATACGCAATGGTTTGAAAAACTTACCAGCAAAGAGCAGCTTATTATTGAAGACCGTATGCGGCGCATAGAAGATTTAAATTATTTAGGTGATGTAGAATCACTAAACAATGGTTTGTATGAATTGCGTTGGAGAAATGGTTGGCGAGTTTATTTTATAAAAGATGCTGATAGAAAAGGGATAATCTTATTATTGGGTGGACATAAAAATGAGCAAAAAAAGAATATTAACAAAGCGCGGTTTCTCGTTAGAGGATTTGGAGGAAATTAAGTGGAGTGACGCTGGCAAAGCGCTTGCTCGATCTCTTCCCGAAGTAGATACGAAAAGCTCATTTAGGGATACAGAGCTTGTAGGTAAAGTGCTTTTGGAATGCCTTATTGATAATGATCCAGAGAATTTTATGAATATTCTCGATTCATTCATTGCGGTAAATAAGAAGCGTGTTGCCGAGAGCGCTGATATTGCTCGCGCCACAGTACATAATGCCTTCTCTAAAAAAGGAAATCCCACGCTAAAGACTATTGCAAAAATAGTACATGAGGCTGTTAAATCAAGAAACGTAAAAAAGGTGAAAGCGCAAAATCCAAAAGGAAGAGAAACCTCGATGGTTTCTGGCGGCGAAAATAGAATATTAGCACGTTGATATTCTAAGGATAGTACTTTGCTCGTTACTCTATTTTACCACGTTGCGAATTTTTGCGAAGACGTTGAAAAAAGTGGATGCCTGGCTTGTCTGCAAGGTGAAAAAAGAGGAAAAGAAAGAGCAGGCTGCAACTCTGTGAGATTATGACCATTATGATTTATTATCATTGCTCTGGGTATAAAACATTTAAAGATTATTATTGTAAGCATGTATTGGTACAGTTAACAGGAGAATTTAAGCAATTAGTAAGTTACAACAGATTCGTAGAGCTCATGAAATACGCATTGCTCACTCTAGCCTATTTTTAAGAATGAAATGTCTGGGAAAATGCACGGGTATTTCCTTTATAGACAGCTCGTCTCTAAAAGTATGCCACAACAAAAGAATTCACAGCAACAAAGTTTTTAAAGGGATAGCGAAAAGAGGGAAAACAAGCATTGATTGGTTCTTTGGTTTTAAATTACACCTTGTTTTCAACCATTTTGGCGAGATTGTTGATTTTTTGTTAACTCAAGGCAATATTGCTGATAATAATTATGATGTGCTTAATAGCTTAACAAAGCAAATAACTGGCAAGCTTTTTGGTGACAAAGGATATATTCTTAAGTCTGATACATTTCAAGAATTTTATGATAAAGGAGTTCACTTTGTTACCAAAATACGCACTAATATGAAGAATATACTGATGAATATTTTTGACAAATTGTTGCTTAAAAAGAGCGGGTTGGCTGAATCTGCTATCGGCATCCTTAAATCATCTATTTCTATTGAGCATACCAGACATAGAAGCCCAATTAATTTTTTGTCCTCCATCTTTTCTGCCTTAATTGCTTACTCATTTAGGCAAAAAAAGCCCTCTCTTGCAGCCGATTTTCTTTTTTTTGGTTTACCGGCTTAGATCGAATTCGCGTTAAATAATATTTTTGTGCCTTAAAACAAAGCTGAGTATAAGAGCTATTATTTCAGTAGGCAGTGGTAGGATAGATGCAAGCCTACTAAGTGCTTCTCGCATGTGTGAACGAGAAGTTGCAACAAGTAATCGAGGAATCGTTGCCAAGTTTTCTCGTATCCTTACGAAAACCAATCTATCTTCTGGTGTACTTGCACGAGCAGTAAGTGATAAAGCTAAGCTGCCTACTCTCTCTACATTAAGCTCGGGAGCTTTTGCATATGCATATGCAAAAGCTCTTTCTAGAATAAAGCCTACTATTTCCTCATTTCTTCCTATTACTGCCCAATACAGCGTATTCTCAATCATATCTGTAAATTGGTCTCGCTCAATACCAGGAGAATTGCTTGCTCTTGTATAAAGTTCCTCAAGCATACATAGATTGTTAGTAGCTGCTGCTACCTCTAAAGAATACCGCATCATTTCTTATTGAGTGGCTTATTTCAGCTAGTGCGCTCTTTGCTGTATCGTTATTTCCTAATGCAATCATTCTAAAGACTACATTCTGGTTCTGCTGTACATCCTCGCCCTTTAATAACTGGGCTATAATAGGTTGATCCTTGTGTTCTTCATTTATCTGGGCACCATGCTCAACAAGCCATTTAACTACTTCTAAATGTCCCTCTTGAGCAGCCAAATTAAGAGGCTGCGTGCCGTTATTATTTTGGGCATTAACATCAGCACCTTGATTAATTAAACTCTTTACCTTATATAAACTGCCAGTTTTAGCAGCATCGAATAACCTCTTGTTAAGCTCTTCTTGAGTGGATTGATTTGGAAGATTTTCGTTCTCCTTCTCTTTTTTGAGCTCCCCAAGCTTATTCCTTCTCGGTCCTTCCATCCCATAAACAGGCATAATCAAGAAATATCCTATTAATATTAATACTATCAGTTTCATATACGTAATCATTATTCTATCACCATTAAAATGTGCAGAATTATTTGTGTAAATGGGGTAATATTAAAGTAAGCAAACAAACCCATAATAGACAAGCGAGAAAAAAGGTAAACAAAAATTTTTGTAAGGAGCATGGTCAAATTTTTAATTTCCGCTATTCTTAAGACAAAAACAATCTAGGTTTTTTCTAGGATATCAGCCATGCGTATTATTTCTTTATTTATTCTCCTGTATTCTCTTGCGTTCCAAATTTGCCTTATTGCCAGTCAGCGGTTTGAGGGCAATGGCGCAACAACCACTTTTAACTTTCCGCTTGAGGCGCTTGCTTTTGCGCCAAATCAGGGAAGGCTGTTGGTAGGCGCCAAGCAAGAGGTTCCAGGCAATGAGTATTCTCTTGCCTGTGCCGGGTTTGTATTTGATGGGAAATCCCTGCCAAGCTTTGGTGCTCTCGGGATTAATCAGGTAATTCTTAACGGTAAAGAGAAACAACCCAACCCGTTAACAGGTGCCGCCATGAAACATCTGTGCTTCATGGAAAATTATCCCGTCGCCGTTACAAAGGCTGCCCCAGCGAAGTTTTGCCTTATTGATGAGTATAGCGGCCTACATGATAAAAAACATCACAAAATTACCATTACCACTATGCGGATGTATGAAACGCCCGTGATACGTGATGCCGATCAGCAAGCGTCGTCGGAGATTTTAGGGATTGCCGCTGCTGACCCGTATGTTTTTGCATGTGTGAGGCCCCATGATCAAGCACTTGCTGATACGGCACTTGATATTGCTCTTGCCTACTTTTATAATCGCGAGCCAGCGGCTGTGGACAAAAAGGTCAAGCATCCCAAGCTCAATCTTCTTAATGCAGCCACGGGTGCGATCGGCGAAAATAAGGCTGTTCGTTTAGATGCCCAAAACAGCAACATCAGGATAGGTTCCCCCGTGGTAAGCTTAGGATCACATCAGGTGCCTTTATTGTGGCATGAGCCGGTTAAGCGCTTGTATGTGCCGCTTGATGTTGTCGGTGGTGATGATGAACGTGATGGAGCCCGCGCTCTTGTTGTTGGTTGCGTAAAAAATAGAATGCTTGAATTTTATCCTATTGCTCCTGTTGACGCTCTGAGCGACAATGGAATCATTGGTGCCCGTGGTTCAGCGGTTCGCGTAGCAATACACGGTGCCCAGTCTATGCGAACGACCACCGGGCTGCCTTATTTGATTGTTGTTGGTGGTGTTGGCCCTGATGACGCTATTGCCTACAGGGTGTCGGCGTTGCCACTAGTTGAAAGTGCTGA
Source organism: uncultured bacterium (assembly GCA_963722385.1). Lineage (GTDB taxonomy): Bacteria > Babelota > Babeliae > Babelales > Babelaceae > CAVRKK01. Next base: position 450,746 of record CAVRKK010000002.1, on the reverse strand, counting down.
AGAGCACCTGACGGGGACGATTGCAAAAAAAGACCAGCTACCCGTCGATTTTTATGATTCCCAGGAGCCATTTACCTTCATAAGTCGCGCTTTTACTGAGCCTGCGACCAAGCCGGAGCATATGCCATGCCCAGCTGATCCTGAGGTTCAGGTAGGGCAAGGCGGCTTACCCGGTCAGGTCATACAACTCACGGTGCAAGGGGATGCGGTGTTTGCTCTCGTTGAGGGTCAGGCTGGTATTTTCCATTCTCAGGCACTCTTTGACCCCGAAGGGAAGGTTAGCCAATGGACGCGCTGGCAGCCGGCCTTAAGGACCGATAAATTGCTTGCCGGTTTTGCTTTGGAGCCGATCTCTGGCAGCTTTTGGCAGATGCGGCATGGCGATGATGGGCAGGCATATGATATCCTGCGCTCGCAATGGGATACTATGAATCGCCAAGATGAGAATTTTCCGCTGGCCAAGCGGGTAAGCAGACTTTTCGATCAGGTACCCTCGCAAGTTCAAGATTTACGTGTATACTCATCCATAACCCCTGGGTTTTCAACGGTGGCGGAGACCCAACTGTCGCTCCTGGTAGCGACAGGATTTCGGCGAGTCGTTTTGGTTGAGACTGGTAATGACCGTCACGGTTTATTTGAGCCGATTAGAGAGTTTAATGGGCTTTTTGAATCAGGCAAAGGGTCGCTTGCCGGCTTTAGGGAAGGGGTTGATTCAATTTCTTTAACGGGTGGGGTATTAAATGAGCTTGGCCCGATAGTTGCTTCTACCATCGTGACCAATCGGGAATATGGCTGGCTGGTTGTTGCTGGTTCGGGTGGCGTTGCGGTATTGGCGAATCCTGATGGCACCGGGTGGTCCGCGCAAGCAGGCCTAAGATCAGGCTTTAGTGGGTTTTCCCAGCGTATGAAATTTATCAAGCTCGGTACTTATGAGCACGTGCATACAGTATGTGCTGATCAAGGCAAGCTTATTATAATAACGCCTACCGCATGTGCGGTTATAGAGCTTACGCCCGAGACGGTGAGGTCTGGCAAGCGGGCGAAGGGTAGAACGGTCGTTCGGCCTAAGGAGCTTGGGGAGCATACGTATTTTCTTGATGCGTTAGTTTCTGATGGTATTGTTTTATTGGCAACGGATGCTGGGCTGTTTTATTCACGTAAGGCATGCGATTACGATATCAAGAATACTGACTGGAAAGAGGTACGCATACCATCGAGTGCTGGTGCGGTTACGAGAATGTTTGCGCTTGGGCCTTCGGGGTATGCTTTTGATGCTGCGTTTGGCGGCAACGTGTATCTGGTGAGTGGGTCGGCATCCAATGATCAGGCCCGTATCTATCGATATTTTTTTGATAAGGATGCTCGTGAGCCATTAGTGCTGCTGCCTGATAATTTTACTCATAAGGCAGGGAGGTCTTTTTTTCTCAATATAGGATTTTATCGAAGCTTTTTTGCGACAGATGGTGCGGTTGCTTTCTTGACGGGATCCTCGTTTGTCCGAGAGGAGCCTGCCGTTGAGGTTTTACGCCTAGATGCAGAAACGCACGGTGAATTATATTTCAATAAAGCGCATACCGTGCTCAATCTTAAGGGCGCCACGAGCATTGGCCAGGTTGTTCGTGAGCCTGTCTCTGGTGTTTGGCTAGCCTGGGGAGATTTTGGCGCGCGGGGACATGCTTAATAAATTTGAAGTGCTGACGCAGCAGGCGTGACTACGCAGCCGGCTTTGGCAAGGCTATGACGGGAACGCTTACGCAGCGGGCGCGCCTATGCGGCGGGCAGCAGGGCGGCGGCCCTGCACCCATTGATGCTTCACGGTACTTGCTATATCTTTTATCTCTTTTCATGCCATAACCATGCGGGGCGCATGATTACGGCAAACGCAATTTTCCTGACGGAAAATAGAAAGCGATATTAAATTTTTATCATGGAGTGTAGCGAACATGATAATGGCGTAAGTTATCGTACGCTTTTGCGTACGATAACTACACACACCAAGCTTGTAAGCAACAACGCTACGGGATCCCAAAGGACATAGCGATGCGGAGTAGCGCAACGCTTGTCCGTAGCAGCTTTTTGTAAAAAAGCGATCAGCGGAGGCGGCACCCCCTTTGGCGCTCGCCGCGCAGGCGATTCAATTCAATTTAAGGCAATCGTCTTTAAAGGTTGGCGGAATTTGCGAGGACCAAAATACCACCCAATCAAGGACGTTGAGAAACGCTCTTAATTTTGTATACTAATCACTAATTAAAACGAATTCTATATAGGAATAAGTATATGATGCGCCACTTTTTGCAACGTTGCGCAATGGTTGCTGTTTTTTGCGCAATTAACGCCGCCTTTTTCTTTGCTGCTTGGAAAGTAAAGGAGCATGGCAGCGCGTCGCATCGCACGCTTGCGGTATTAGCAGCAAGCGGGGACAATAACATAATAAAACGCGCCCTCTTCTCGCCTGATGATAATGTACAGGATATTCTGATTACGCTTATACAAGAAGAAAAAGAATCTATAGCAGTGGCTGCCTTTTCATTAACGAATAGACATATAGCGGGGGCATTGCGTGAGGCGCATAAGCGTGGGGTTAAGGTAGAGCTTGTTGCTGATCAAGAGAATAGCGAGGGAACCTATAGTAAAGTAGGCGACTTGATCGATAGCGGCTTGCCAGTGTGGCTCTATAATTCTAAAACACGCGATCAAGGCAAAAACAATAAGAATAAAGCAGCTGGCATTATGCACCACAAATTTATGGTGTTTAAAAAGACACTGCAAAATCGAGCAATCCTATGGACCGGCTCATTCAACTTTACCCGATCAGCCAATGATAGTAACCAGGAAAATGTGGTAATTCTCGATGATGCTTCTCTTATTAAAGCTTTTCTCAATCAATTTGAGATTCTCAAGCGACGAAGCGTATTAGCTCATAAGGCGCGCATATATTGCGGTGTTCCCAAAGAAGCTTTAACCTGAATTCATCAAGTGTCTGTAGAACGCTAAAATAGTAACATTAAGTGGTTAATATTTGCCTTTAATATTTTTAAAGCTTCTTTTGACCGCATTAAGCATAATACGGTTATAAAGTTTTTTATCTTTTTTCATCAATGCCTGATTAATTCCTTTGACGTAGGCTTTTCGTTCTTCAGGTAAAAATGTTGGTAGCGGATAACCGTTTCTTAGAAGCAATATAGCAAACAGTGTTCGAGCTGTGCGACCATTGCCATTGATAAAAGGATGGATATCGACAAATTTCAAATGAAAATCGCTGCTTTTTGCAAGTGGGTGCTCATGAGTATGGTGCAACCAGGTTAGCAATTGCTGCATGAGAGGCCTGATGCGCGCCGCCTGAGGCGGCGTCATATTATTTACCCGAACTTTGCTGGTTCGTATTTTGCCTGCTTGTTGACTGTTTGTGCTACGATAAATCAAGTTATGAAGCTTGCAAATATCTTGTAGGGTAAGTTTTGATGGTTCACGAGCGAGCTTATCCACGAAGGCATTAAATGCTGGGTTGTTAAGACTTGCAAGTTCAGCCTTTTTGATATGATAAGCGTGCACATTATTAAGAAAGTGGTTATCAGCGTTTGCAAAAAGCGCAAAGCCTAATATCACTATTACCCCATAGCGTTGTATCATCAGCTTCCTCTTTTATTGGTAATGGTGCTCTTACGTTAGCACAGCTTGCCAAAAATCTGCAAATTCTCTCCACAAGCAAACTCTTGCCTTTTGATGAAAAGCCTATATGCTAAGGCAGGTTTTTGGTGAAAGGGGAGTAGTAGCATGAAGCACTGTGTGATATTTGTGGTATTTGTCCTTGGTCTCAGTTATTGTTACCAAGCGCAGCCATTTCCGGTACGTTTCCAAATTTTAGACAGCACAGCAGGGCCAAAAAGAAGAGTGATCATTTGGCACGATTGGCATGTTCCACAAGACCGGCAGACGCTTGACCAAGAAATTACTGCCATGATTGATATTTACCAAAAGCTTGCCCAGTCGGGAACCGCGGCATTTTTAATCGAATTGCCGCCATTAGATCATGAGCCATTGGTCGAAAAATTAAATAGATATTACGTGCCGCGACACATTGATCATGCCGAGAAACTTCTTTACTATATCGGTAAGCCTGCTCGTAATCTGGTAGGCACTGTCTTTCTTGACGAACGCGAACTGGCGATATTTTCAGCACGGATAGTAGAGGGCTACCAAAAAAGGTACTTTAGCGACCCGGCAAAGGCTCCTGAGCCTCTCGGTATTTCGGTGGGAGAGATATTCACCAAGTGGAAGAAGATCATGGACAACCTTGCTGATGCTATAGCGAGAATACTGGACAATCAGGGAATTCCCCACGGGTTAAGAAGCAAGATTGAGCGATTTTACGAGAAGCTTGCGATCGCGCATCTGCTGAGAAGCACCTACGCGCTTACCCGTCAACCTGAGTTGGATTTGGATTGGCAGCTTTTTATACATCGCTTTTTCCAGCGTGCATTTGGTTCGTTAAGTTCCTATCAGCACACGCTTGAACAATTTGAAGAGGCGGTAGCACGTGAACTTGATATGCTCAACTCGGTTTTCGATTTCTTCCTCTCGGAAGATTTTCAAGCATTTGCCATCGATCTTCTTTTCGCTGACCATATATTAACGTCGCAGGCAAAAAATGTGTGTATTCTTACCGGAAGCAAGCATGCTGAAGATGTTGCTGAAATTCTTTGCCACATTGGCTTTGCTATTTCCTATGATTCCTTTACTACGTTAATTAACGGTGTTCGCGCAAAAACTCATTACGAACTGCTGATGGAGCTCTACAAACTAGGCGTAACTGAACCGGAACTGGGCATTAAACATGTTCCGTGCGAAACTTATGAGTATACATTATTAAGCATACCGATGCTTGATAAGCTTATGAATAAAATCACGGTAGCCAAAAAAGACGTTGTACCTGAAAAGAAAATTAACCGAGAAATCATCACGTTTGCTCAACCAGCTCAGCCTGCGAAGAATCAAAAAAAGCAGAAGCTAGAGAAAAAGCATAAAAAGCGCGAGCTAAAGCGTTTTTCGAAGAGATTCCACCGCTTCTAAAAAATCTGGGGGCGGTTTGTGAGAAAACTCGAAGGCATTGCCTTCAAATTCAAACGCCAAGGAATGGGCGTGTAATGCCTGTCGTCTCATAAGGGCAGATGCGGTTCCATAGACACTGTCCCCAATAAGCGGGTGCCCCAAAGCGGCGCAGTGAACGCGTAACTGATGCGTACGCCCGGTTACCGGCTTGAGCTCGAGCAAGCTGTGGCCATTAAGGTATTCTTTGACGGCATAGTGGGTAAGTGCATCACGTCCACCAGAAAAGCAATGCCTCATTTTTGTCGGTTGTGTTGGGTGGCGGTCAATATTGAAATCAATCGTACCCACTGGAGGGGCAATAATCCCCTGGGCGATGGCAAGGTACTTTTTGCGTACCATTCGCTCTTTAAAAAGAGCACTCAGCTGGGCATGCGCACGTGCTGTACGTGCAATAAGCAATAACCCTGAAGTATCTTTATCAAGGCGGTGGATAATGCCAGGCCTATCAGTTTCGCCAACAAATGCGAGCTCCTGGTAGGCTTGTATGAGCCAATCAACCAACGTAACCGCGGTCGCGTCAGCATGGGGTTGGTGAACCATTAAGCCAGCTGGCTTAGCGACGACCAAAAATTCCTCATGTTCATAAACGACCTCAACCCCAAAGTCGTGGGCCTGACCATGCACCGCTTCTTTATGGCGTGCGGGAAGAGTGATAGTCACCGTATCGCTGGGCTTGATGAAAATGCTGGGCTTGCCGACAACGGCCGCGTTAACGGTGATGCATCCCCTTCTCGATAAGCTTTTGAAAAAAGGTTCTCGAGTAGCCCTCAAATGCTGACGCTAAGAAATGGTCGATTCTTAGGGCAGCATACGTGGCCGGGATACGGAGGCAAACGGGTTGGTCGGGCTTGAGCTCCTGCTTAATAAGAAATGTTTTCTCCATGTTTATCTCCTTTAATTATTCAGTTAGTACATTATACATTGTTTTTGACCGTTTGGGAAGCGGCTTGTTTTAATGTCACATAGACAATAGAGGCCCAATGCGATACGCTTTAGGTATAATGGTCTTGAGAGGTTAACGATGTCGATGCATAAGCTTTTTGAGCAAATTGAGGACAATATTGACGCGGTTATTAACGAGCAGCCGCCGGTTGGCTCAACTTTGTGGCGAGAGCTTATTAGTTTGCATCCTGCCGATATTGCGCAGCTTCTTTCTTATTTGGACGCTAGTCATACGAGGGACATATTTATCAAGCTCGCGGCCCAGGACAAGATTGCGGTATTCAAGGAATTAAGTGAGAACCTGCAAAGGTTATGCCTTTCTTCGCTCAAAGAAGCAGACCGCGGGCATCTCTTGACCAACCTGCCGCTAGCTGACTTGACAGACTTTCTTGATGAGCTCTCTGATGAAGAGCTTGGCCAGTACCTTAATCTTTTGCATAAGCGAGAGCGCGATCAGGTGCTTTCGCTTTTACAATTTAACCCCGAGTCTGCCGGGGGGATCATGGAAACCAATGTCCTCTCGTTGCGCGAGAATTTTACCGTCGAAAAGAGCATTCAGATATTGCAGCGGCTACAGCCCAATAGAGATCTCCATCAATATATTTTTGTTACTGATACGTATAACAAGCTTGTTGGCAATATAAAGCTTGAGGACTTGGTTCTTAAGAATCCCAAGACGTATCTGCGCTCTATTTTGCGTGCCAACACGGTGGTAGTTCAGGTGGATGAGGATAGGGAGGCGGTAGCGCAAAAGATGATCCACTATTCGCTGTCTATTGCGCCTGTTGTAGGACAGAGCTTGGTTTTTTTGGGAGTTATTACGAGCGAAGCTTTAGTAAAGATTGTTGAGGAAGAAGCAACGGAAGATATTTACCGGATGTCAGCCATTGTTCCCATTAAGGGTACTTATTTTGAGACGCCATTTTATAAGCTCTTTTATCAGCGCAGCACGATATTAGTCATGCTGCTTCTTTTTCAAGTGCTCTCCAGCATAATCACCAGGCGCTACCAAGTACTACTTGCTGGTTTTTTAACCTATTTTCTTACCACGCTTGTCAGTACGGGCGGTAATGCCAGCAGCCAGACATCAGCGTTTGCGATTCAGGGCATGGCAACGGGGGAAATAAACGAGTCAACGCGTATTCGCTTTATTATGCGCGAGTTCGTGATGGCGCTTTTGATAGGTTGCGTCTTGGGCTTATTTTTGTTTCTTCGTGTCTATTTTACTCATCGCTATTTTTGGGGAAGCGTAGCGGTAAGTTTCTCGCTTACCGCCATCATTATCGTTTCAATGACGCTCGGCTCATGTATGCCCTTATTGCTCAAGAGGCTTAATATCGATCCCGCGCACTCAGCAGGCCCGCTGTTAACAACGTTTATCGATGTCATAGGCCTGCTTATTTATTGTAGCATCAGCCAACTCGTACTGCGATAAAGCGAGCTTCTGGCGGGCGGTAACTTGCATCGGATCAATCGCTTACGCAGTCGACTTAGCCAAAGCGAATACGCCTCCGCCGCGGGCGCGACTACGCGTCGGGCGGCAGGGCCGCTGCCCTGCCGCCCATTGATCGTCATTTTGATGGCTGTATGCTACTTGCTCGATCTTGTCTCTTCAGTGCCATAATCATGCGTCCCGCATGATTATGGCAAACGCAATCTTCCTGAAAGCGATATTCATTTTTATCTCATACTGTGCATGATAATGACGTTAGTTATCGTACGCTTTTGCCTCGATTTGTAGATATACCGCTTTTTCCCTTAAATTGAGTAGGTTTCCGGCGCAAGAGTTGATTATGAATGTTTTAAGTGAGCCGGCCCTGGTTTAAGGGGTGTAAACAAAAGTGTTAGCAAAAGTGAGAGCACAAGATGCTCATATCCCAGTTTAAAAGCGCTGGGTTGGTGCTTTGCACCATAAAAGCAGCAATTCATATAGCAAGCATATTTGCATCTAAGGCAAGATTGGCTCTTGGACGAGCAAAAGTAAAGTTAATGATTTTTCTGAGGTACACGCTTAGTGCTTTGGGAAACTTGAATAAGCGTGGACTACCTTTCCTCCAAATGACAAACATGCAGAGCATCGCCAATACTGAGGTTAATCGGGTAAAGCTTATTCTCTTTCGGGCTGACGTTGTAGGTTCTTGCTGCTCATAGATCATCACAGGCTTCAAAACACGCCGAGTGTAAAAAACAGGCTCCTCTTCTTTTTCTGGTGGCTTCTCATTCGTAATTGATCTTTCTTCTTCTTTCTTTAACTCAAGAGGCATGTCATGCTTACCTGGTAAGCCAACTGCTTCGACAGCCTCTTTGCTTGGTTCAACAGATTGAGCCGGCGTATAAGCTTGCTCAGTAGTAACGTTGCTCTTTATCTGATAAGGTACGGACCTTGATAGTGATGGGTTAGATATCCATGGGTATGTGTCCGCAGAAAAGAGCCTATTTATAGGCTGAACACGTGTCGATCTTTGAGACTGGTGGATAGTTTCCTTATGGAAAGCCATAGGGCGTGCACCTCTACTTAACCAAGGTACCGTTTCGTTTTTAGGGTCAGAGAGCGTAGGGGCACCTTTATCTAGAAACCGGGCACTAGTATGCAGTGAATCTTCTTGATGTTCTTTAATAGGCTCCTCCATCCGAGCTTGCTTATGTTTTGGCATGCGGTTTCTTATTGGTTTCTTCGTAGAGTGCTCTTGAGTATGTGTACTCAGTTCCTCCTCATCTATATCAGGGGAAGACTGCGGCAGCAGCGGGATGCTCAGTTGATCGATACGATCATGCACAAAATGATCACCAGGATACTCATGCGTCATATTTTGTAGAGGGGGAATGGCGCCATCGCTCCGCGATTCCCTGGTAGGTGAATCATTTTTTTCGTAAAGAAACGGCTGAGATATAGACCCTACAGGAAAACCTGCATTTTGGTCATCTACCGGTACGTGTACAAGAAAATCAGCAAAAGAGATAAACAAGCCAGGTACTTGTTGTATAACGCTTTCAGTTATTGTTTTTTGATATGGCTGCATTACTTCATGCTCATCTGCTAATACCACTTCGAGCATTTTCTGTAATAACTCCTCAGGATTCCCTGGTACAGGATACCCTGATAGATGATCGTTTACATTTTTTGCATCAGATATATCTAGAACACGCGGTATGCATCCCCTATCACCTTTATACCAAGAAGTAAAGTTTTGCTGATAAGCCTGCAAAGCATCTGATGCAGCGATTTGCTCAGCGTCATAAGCACAATAACCAGAGAAAACTTGGAGCTGTTTTTCCCATAGGATAACTGGATAAAGCAGCTCTTGTTGATCATTCTCTTGCAATAATTGAGGATCTTTGTACTCAACAAGCGGCTGTAATGCATTATTGTCAAGCAACAGTAGGCTATTCCTATTCAAATCAAGCTTTCCAAGCGGAGGTTCTGCCACAACAGGCAGCCATATACGATTAAACCATACAAAAATAACAGCTACCTTTCCCGAATTTTCACGAGCTAGCGGCACTCTGTCCATCACCGATGGCTTAAAAAACGCTTTTCCAGGAAAACCAGGTTCTTCATATGAATGGAAAGGTAAAGCAGGCACACGTATTGAGTCATTATAAGCAGAATGTATAGGCTTATTGAGCAATTTCTCATGAGCATGCCTAAAGAGTATGCTTCGATATATCTTAGGATTCTTTCGAGCTTGATAGGGGGTAAGAGCACTTTCTTGTTTTTGGAAGTCGCATCTATCAAAAAAGTTGGTTTTCTCTTGAGCTCTTGTACCATTTTCCGATACTATATGAGGCGGTTGCATAAATACCAAATTCATTTCTTTTGATAGCAATTTCCCATTACCCAATTGATCCTCATCAAGAGAGAAATTATTATACTCTTCACCATTCTTTAGCACAAGATGAGAAGATGTAGTGCTCTTATTCATAAACGGTTGATCTGGCAAAGGTGCATGCGTATCTGTTTGGTTATTACTTGAAATGCCGCTACGCTTTTTAAGTTTGTTCAAACACCATCTAAGAAACTTAAGCCTCTCTTCGAGAGGCTTAAGTTTCTGGTACCACTTATAATATTGCCAGAGCTTATGGGCAATGTCATACGACCCCCATGCTATACTCAGATAAGCAATTACCTGTCCTCCATACATAAGAAAGCCCATTAACCGAGAAGGTATTACCGAACGAGGAGACGCTCTAACAGGTTGTCTACCTATATAAAGCTGTTCAGCATTTGGTTTATCTAAACAAAGCTGTTGAACAAGATAAGTTAATTGATTGTGTACTTCTTGATTCGTTCTGAATGCCTTAGCAAGGTCTAGGGCAATTATTTTGTAATCATGACTCAATTCACCTAGACTATTCTGATATTTTTGGGCCATTTCAATAACTTCTGCGTTGACATTCTCAAGTTTACTTACATATGCAAGTTCATTAACAAGCTGATACCGCATAGTACGTAACTGATTGATAAAAGCCAGCATACCTATAGATAAAGCCATAATAGAAAGTGATTGTATAAAAGTCCAATCTACTTCATAGCTATGATAATATTCATAAAATTGATCAACATAATACGATTTTTTACGGGATGCTATTTCTTCTTGAAGAGCGCGATATTCTTGCTCGAGACTTTCTCTTGTAACGGGCTCTTCAGCTAAGCTTACACAAGTACAGCTGAGAATAAAAACCAAGAAGATATACAAACTGATTTTCCTCATACTGCTCTCAATCAATTTTTAAAGCTTATTATGTAGCGAGCTTGACTTTAACATCTGTCCGGGGTGAACCCAAAACCTTGGACAGTTTTTAGGTCAAATTAAGATAGTTTTTGATTATCGTAGTTCGACATATTTCGATTCCGTTTCAGTATAGATAAAGTGTCCTTCCTGATCAATAAATTTTTTCTCTAAGCCAAAATGCACTTCGGTGGGCGTTTTATAATGAAGTGCCTGGTGAGGTCTTTCATGATTATAATAGCTGTAATTTTTAATCTGCTGTTGCAACTCAATGAAATTTTTCGGTTCGCGCAAATAAACTTCTTCGCATTTTACAGAACGCCAAAATCGCTCAATCTGGGCATTATCCGTTGCTCTGCCTTTTCCATCCATACTTGGCTGTACGCCATTTTCTACCAAGATTGAGACAAAAGAATTTCCAGTAAATTGAGAGCCCTGATCCGTGTTAAAAATTTCTGGCACATCTTTCTTAAGCGCCTTACCAAAGCATCGATACAAAATTCCTTACACATCGTATTTGACATATTCCATGAGATAATAAATCTGCTATGCCAATCAACAATTGCAACAAGATAAACTGTGCCCAGGTTGGTTTTTATGTAGGTTATGTCGGTGCTCCAATTAATTCGAGTTATTGGTCTATAGCGAGCAATGAACGGGTACTTTTTATGCTTGTCATTTGCAACACTTAAATTTCTTTTTGGTGAAGTTCCCTTAATATTCATTTCACTCTTAGACACGCGCCCGTGCCGGGCGCAGATAATGGCGTAAGTTATCGTACGCTTTGGCGGACGATAACTACTCACCAAGCTTATAAGCATTAAGCATAACGCATCGGGATTGTTAAGGGACGATGTCCCTTAACCGCTAGCCGCGTAGGCGATTCAATTCGCTTTGGCACTCGCACATGCAATATATTCTCTATAAAAAAAGCTGGACCTAGGCAGCTTTTGCCAAGATAATAAACGCATGCCAGCCATCTTCGCGCTGCTCGAGCGAGGAGGTAAGATGCTCGTCGTTCAAGCCTTGATAGACAAACTTCTGGGCCCGTGTTACCCCTGCGATTAATCTTTCATGGGGGCTCAGTAATGCCTTTGTTAACGCTGCTTGGTAAGCATCGGCACTGATTAGATAGAGCGTGCGCAGATCGGTTTTGAGCGAAAGGCGCTGATCGCTTTTAAGCTTACGTACCTGTGTTACGATCTCAAGGAGTACGGGGATAGCTTCGATGTTCTCAAGTGCGATAGTTGGCTCGGCAAGAACAGCAAAACGGACCTGATGGAGCGATATCGCTTTATACCTATGCTGGAAAAGCTGGCCATATAAGGTCTCGGTAATATGGGGCATAAAAGCAGCAAACAGCTGCAAGATCCGCATGCCAACATGGGCGAGCGCAGCACGCGTTGAGGCAACCTCGGGCTCGGGCCAATGACCAGGATTAAAGAGCAGGTCTTTAACGAGCTCTAGGTAGTTATCGCAGAAGTCATGCCAAAAAAAGCGCTCTGCCGCCTCTAGTGCGAGATTAAATTGATAAGAATCAAAATACTGATGATAGGTTTTGAGAGCTTGTGTAAGCCGCTCGATGATCCAAAGATTGGCAATACCGGTTATATGCTGATCGAGGCTTTCCTGATGTTCATTAATATGCTCGCTTATAAACCGGAAAGCATTCCAAAGCTTAACGGCTAAGCGCTGGCCAATTTTAAGCTGCGTTTCTGAAAATGCGATATCGCTTCCCAGTGAGGCTGAGGCGGTCCAATAGCGAATAACGTCGGCTGGATAAAGCTTAAGGAGATTTTCCGGCACGAGTGGGCTATTGGCTTGCGACTTTGAAATTTTTTGACCCTCAGTTGTTTGAACGTGGCCGGAAATAACAATCGTTTGCCAGGGGATCGTGACATCATGCATCCATGCCTTAACAATGGTATCAAAGGCCCAAGTACGAATGATATCATGGGCTTGCGGCCGCATGCTCATCGGTATAAAGAGCTCAGGCGGGCCCTGATAGAGCTCGCGACAGATATAGGGAGTAAGGGATGAGGTATTCCACGTATCCATAACATCGGTATCAGGAACAGCTTGGGAGCTCCCACAAGCGGTGCATGCCGGAGCTGCTTGCTCTTGCGGGTCAATAGGCAGGCTTTTTTCATCAGCAAGAATAATTTCCTGGCATTGTGTACAATACCAGACAGGAAAGGGTATGCCAAAAAAGCGCTGGCGCGAGAGGCACCAGTCCCAGCTAATATTTTCAACCCAATTGCTATAGCGAAATTTCATGAAGTCAGGATACCAGGCGATGCGGTTGCCCAGCTCGAGAAAAGTCTCTTTGTGCGGCAGCAGTTTTAAGAACCATTGTGCGAGCGCCAAGTACTCAATGGCATTTTTGCAGCGCTCGTGAACGTTAATGGTGTGCGTAATGGGTGTTTCTGCTACGATCAAGCCTTCTTCTTTTAACTTATGGAGTATTTCTTGGCGTGCTTCTGCCACTTTTTTACCTGCTAAAAATCCCGCACGCTCCGTCATGCGTCCCGAGCGATCAATCGAAGGTCGGTAGGGCAGCTTAAATTTTTTAAACCACTCAACATCGGTTTTATCGCCAAATGTACTGCACATAACAAGGCCGGTTCCCTTATCGATCAGCACGCGCTCGTCTTCTAAGATGGGTACCGTAAATCCGTAGAGAGGAACATGCACCTGGGTGTTTTTTAAGTGCTGGTAGCGAATGTTGGTCGGGTTATATAACACGGCCACGCATGAAGCGATGAGCTCTGGCCTGGTCGTAGCAATAACAAGGGGAGTGCCATCAGATGAGGTAAAGGTAACATCGCTCAACACTGACTGCTTGTGCGCATCTTCAAGCTCTGCCTGCGCGACCGATGTATGGCAGACAGGGCAATAAGGAGCCGGTTCTTCTTTGCGGTAGAGAAAGCCCTTTTTGTATAATTCTATAAATGATTGTTGTGAGAGGCGACGTGATTGGCTGCTGATGGTAGAATAGCAAAGTGACCAATCGATAGAAAGGCCCATGCGACGCCAAAGATGCTCAAAATCTTTCTCTACAAGAGCAGTTTGCTCTAAACAGAGCTCTATGAACGCCGTGCGGCCAACGCGCAATGCGCTTACGCCGCATTTTTTTTCAACATATCGCTCCGTGGGCAAGCCATTGTCATCAAAGCCAAAGGGGTAAAATACCGAAAATCCCTGCATGCGCTTATAGCGAGCAATGATGTCTGCTTGCGTATACGAAAAAACGTGGCCTATGTGGAGAGCGCCTGACACCGTTGGCGGGGGCGTATCAATACTAAAAAGGGGCCCGGGATTATGGTCAGTCGTGTAGACTTTGTGCTGCTCCCACAACGCTTGGGCTGCCAATTCTGCTGTAAGTGGATTATACGTCGGTTCCATGAATACTTTCTATGATACAACTATTGTTAATGATAGTTTAGCAAAGGCAGATTTATTGGTCAAAATAGCCATTGTTAAGCGCTTTTTTTTATGTTACGATGGGGCTACAAATTTTCTATAAACTCTTTACCTGCGGGGGTTTTCCCATGAAGCGAATGCTTAATATACTTGGTCTAGGATTACTCATGGTGCCAGTTGCGCGCATCTCCTCTTACCAGAGCCCTGAAAGTGCACGGAAGGATTATATTCGCTGTGTCAAAAACTGTGCCGACGATGCTCGATGCAAAACCATTGAAGAAGAACTTCCCCATGGCAAAACGGTGAAGTATGCGAGCTGTGAAATTTATGATAAGCATGATCAGCTATCATGTCAATCATGCTTGCGTGTCTACAAGGCCAAGCTCGAACTAGCGCTCGAGGCTATCGAATTAGAATTGAAATTCACCGATTCCTGGGCTGTCAATGATGATACCCAATTTGAATTTGCGGTAAAGTTTACTGATTCTCATGATCACAGCTCGTTCTCGGACGAAGAGTGGTACGTCGATGAAGGCGAAATATACCCTTAAAAAAGTTCTAAAAGAGCTTATACGGTGCTTGGGGGGCTTTTTGCCTCTACGCGTCCGACAAGCACCGTATACATCGATGATGCAGCAAATACCTTCTTCACGAGCTGCTTGACCGTAGGCAGCGTAATGCTCTTGAGTCTTTCAAGGCGTTTCTGGAAGTAATCAAAAGGCAAATTATGCTGCGCTAAAAAAGTAAACGTGTCAAGCAGAGAGCTGCTATCTGCATAACGCTGGTCAGTCTGTTCAACGAGGATATTACGGGCAAGCTCAAGTTCTTGCTCGGTCAACGTATCGATATCTTTATCAATAAATTCGCGGAGAAGCTTTAGCACTTCGTCAAGCCGATCAGGCGAAACGAGCGTTGTTATTGATGCCATGCCAGGTTGATGCCCTGCTTGATGAAGCAGGTGGCCAGAAATTCCGTAAAAGGCACCGGTGTGCTCACGTAGGCAAAATAAGCGGTCTTTTAACAGTGATTCATAAAGGCTTAGTGCGTCAAAGTCTTGGTGGTCAAGACTTACTGAAGCAGTTCCGAGGCTTATAGCTATTTGGTCACGATTGAGCAGGTGCGTGATAGTTTTTGGCTGGACGTTCTTGCTGGTGCTGCTCTCCAGTGCGGGTACTGGCTTGCCAGTCCACAAGCCAAAGGTGGGTTCCAATAAGTCACGGAGGTCACGGTGGCCGAGGTCGCCCACAAGAATTAACGTTGCGCCATCAGGCGAGACGATTTGTTGATAAGCACTCGTAATATCAGCCAGGGCGATTTTTTCAATGTCTGTTGGTCCGGCAACATGGTTATTACCTTTAGGATGCCCTTTAAAAACTGCTTGTCTAAGAAGCATCCGGCTAATTAAGGCGGGAGTGTCCCAAGTATTTTTATAGCGTGCAAGCATCCATGACTTAACCTTGGTTAACGTGTCTTTGATGAAGACCGGCTCGGCTATTTTTTCATAAAGCAGCGTGAGCAATGTTGGCAGATCGCTGCTGAGCACGGTTGCCGATATTTTGCCCGTCTCAAAGTTGTATTGTACGCGAGCGGCTATGTCATCAAAAGCTTGTGCGCTTGCGTATGCTTTTTGACGCTTTGTATTGCTTTCTTGGAGCATATCAGCAAGGCAGGTAAAAATCCCCGGCTTGTCTGCTGGTTCATAGTCTTGGTCTGCTTTAAGCTTGAGAGCGAAGCGAACTAAGGGGCTGTTTGGTTTATGGTGATACAGGACCCGTAAGCCATTTTTTAAGATGAGCGATTGGGGTTGCACATAAGTCTGGGGCTTGCGATCCGGCCGCTGAATCGTATGTACGTAACGACCATTCTCGACAGGGCATTCTCGCGTTTTACCATTTAGGATAAGCGTGTCTTGGGTATCTGATTCCAGCTGTAAAGCTTGCCATGCTGCTTTTTCTTTTTCGGGAAGCGGCAACACACCACCGCCATGTCTCATAATGGGACGGAAATAAGTGGCCACGAGCTGTTTAATGTCGTTGTTGGCCCGTGTAAGATCATGGTGCATCATAGTGTCGATATAATGTTCATCGCGGGTGGCAAGGTACGTCTGACCTATGAAGTCTGCTTGCCAGCTATTATCTTCAAGCATAGTATAGAACTGAACGTTGCATCGCTTTGCCGCGCGCTCAAGCTCTTTTCGCTCAAAGCCATTCGTCGCTATAGAATCGAGCTCATGTTGAATAATGGTGGCACATTGCTTAATTTTTTCGCGGCTTATTGGGCTAAAGGTAATTATATACATATCCTGTTCAACGAGATCAACATGCATAGCTTTAACGGTATTAGCGAGGCCTGATTCAACAAGCTTGAGGCGCAATCGAGATGTTCTGCCTTCGGTCAGGAGCTCGTCAAGGAGCTTAAGAGTAAAATGGTTTTTGTGCTTAGTGCCGGGAATAGCGAAAGCGACAAGGGCAACTGAGTTCTGAATATCGCGGTAGAGAGTGACTGCTTGCGATTTGAGGTCACGGCTGAGAGGAAATTCAGCAGACTTGTATTTGGGGTCAGCGGGGATATGGCCAAAATGCTCCTCAGCCAAGCGAACGACCTCGGAAGGAAGCACATTGCCAACCACGACCAACGTTGCGTTGTTTGGCACATAATGTTTGCGATAAAATGATTTAAGCGTCTGAGCACTTACGTTATAGAGGTCATGCTTGTAACCGATGACCGGATAATGGTATGGGTGGCCAGGATAGATGGCGGACAAGAGACTCTCAAATAATTGCATTATATGGTTATCACGGCCCATTTTGAGTTCTTGTATAACGACCTTAAGCTCGCTGTTTAAAAGCTCTTGCTTGAACGAACAATGGCGCATGCAGTCTGCTAAAATGGGAAAAGCTGTTTGCCAGGAGTCAATAGGAAATTCAAATACCATGTTGGTGTAGTCATAGCTTGTTGAAGCGTTCCAGGAGGCAGAAAATTTTTGACCAATAAGCTTAATATCCGTCTCAGAAAGCTTTTCGGTTCCTTTGAAGAGCATATGTTCGATAAGATGAGCTATACCCTTTTGTCCCGGACCCTCATGCTTAGAACCAACACCATACCAGAGCTGAATGGCAATATTTTGTGGTGTATCCGTTTTGCGCAGCAAAATCGTGAGGCCGTTATTGAGAACTGTTTTAAAAACGGGATTGATCGGTTCTTTGTTCGTCGCACCAAGGGCGGCACCTATCATACAAGCCAGAGAGGCCAAAAATAGAGAAGTTGATAAACGCATATTACTTATCCCTTTTATAATTTATTTTGTTAAATTCGCGCGAAATGCAAATATTATATTTCTAATTGTATCATTAATGATAAAAATGGCAACCCTTACTCACGGCTTTGGTTTTGGATCTCAAGCTGCTGCTGATAGACCTCGTAGACCTGGTTTGCCGTAAAGTCAGGAAAGTAAGAGCGGGCGCTTTCAAAGGCGCTTTTCTGAAAAGTCTCGAATAAATTTTCATGAGCAAGAATCTGCTCGATTTTTTCGATCATTTCGCCTGCTGAATCAACGACAAAGCCATTGATGCCGTTATGTATGCTATCGACAATTCCTGGTCCACGCAGGGCGATAGTGGGGGTGCCTTGGGAAAATGCTTCAGCTATCACGAGTCCCTGAGTTTCGGATTGTGAGGCAAATACAAAAAGGTCAGCTTGGCGATATGCTTGCACAAGGTCTTTTTTGTCTGGCTTTTCGATAAAGATGACCGCATCTTTTGGTAGGCGCAGCTTTTCATAAGCCAGCTCCTGGAGGCAACTGAGCCAGTTGCCATAGCCGAGAAGCTTGAGTATTGCCACTCCAGGATTGATACTTTGCAGTTGGGCAAACATCGCCAGGAGCCATTCAATATTTTTTTCTGGCGCAAAGCGAGAAACACTTAAAAGGCTCACAGGCCTTCCCTTTAAGCATGCTTTGGGATGAAAATTTTCCGACACAAACATGGGTAATATGCCACTTGCAATAACACTGGGTGAACATGAGATGTTCTGCATTGCTAAATGGCGGCGTATTGAATCACTCGGCACGATAACATGGTCGACGGTTTGGCAAAAATTTCGCACCATTCTGCGTGCGAGGGGGCGAACAATCCAAGGAGGCAAAGGAACATAATGGGCATAGTGCTCATAGAGAGAATGGTGCGTAAAAATAACGGGAATGTTATGCGCTTGCGCAACATCAGCGGCCACCGGCCCTAAGAGAAAGGGATGGTGAACATGAACGATGTCTGGGCGATAGCGCTCCATGAGCCTTTTTACTTGATACTTAGCGTAGACCGGGAGTGCAAGGGGATTTTTTTTATAATGGAAGTGCCCGATACAGGCAAGGCGTTCAACGTCAAGCTCGGTATGGTGTTCTTGGTTGAAGTCAAGTGTTACGATAACAACACGGTGGCCTTGCAAGCGCAGCTCATGGGTGAGTGCTTGAATAGAACTTACGACCCCTCCTGAATAAGGAATATAGTTGTTGGTAACCATGCAGATGGTAAGCTTTTTATCTGGCATCCTCGCCCCACGAACAGTTTCGCAAAGATTTTTTTAAGCTTAGCATGTCTCGGGTATAACTGCACGCTGCTGGGATTAATCTTCTGAAAATTACAAATATTTTTTGTTTCGATTGCGCTTAATTATACTTGGGTTATAGGAAAGCTCGTAAAATAGTGCAATGTATCAACCCAGCGCTTTTAAGGCTGACATTGATCGCTATGTTCAGGAGCCGAGAAATCATGTTTGATTTTAGCTTAAGCAGCATTCAGAGGATGTTTTCAGCATTTGGAATTACCTGCATTAATTAGCCAATAGCCAATTGAGTTTGTCGAGGTAAAGATTATCTATCTTTTATATCTCAGTCTTAAAAGCACGACTTGTTGTATAATGCACTATACGATTTCAAAGAATTATTTCTTTTGGAGAAAGATCTATGGCATTGTTTATCTGCAAGCTAACTTCTGGAAACTCTTTGCTTATCTGCTCCAAACGACCATCTTGATCTTTAAGGTATTTATCGAAAAAGTAAACCAACAATGCTCGAGTTATCTCAATCCCACGGTTTGGCTCAAGTTTAAGCAGTTGCTCGCCTTTCCACGGAACAAAAAGAAAAAGGTCGGTAAACGATCCATGCAATGCATCTTTAATAACAGCGTAATAAGAAGGACCCGTCATAGCGCGCCAGAGCTGGCGCATACGCTCCTCTTTTTCCTTTTTTTGTAATGAGCTCGTTACAAAAAGAGCTGGTATTGCAAATCCAGTTTGTGCGGCCAATCCTTGCGGTTTGCCATCAAGGTCGGCCACTGCCTTGCATGACCCTAATGTATGCGCTTATAGAGGTACCATCGCCAAAAGAATGTCCAAATAATCCTAAATGTTGCAAATCTAGCTTATTTGTTAAAATGTCTTGAGGATCATTGCTGTTGATTTGCTCAAGCTCCTTTACAATAAATTTTATATCGTCGATCTATATCTCTTGCTCATAGATAGCTGCTTCCTCTTCGCTTTTTAATTGTCACAATTCTTGCAAGCTCTTAAGGCTCATTGAAGTCATTTTTTTACCGTTAGGCAAAACAACTGCACTAGTAATGTAAGGATAGGCAATGGCAACCACAATATATCCGTGGCTTGCCAATTCCTCCAATAAGCTCGTATAAAAATTTATAGGAGATCCAAAGCCTGGCGAAAAGAGAATAACCGGATAGGTAGAGCATGCTTTTGAAACTTTGACGTTCCTATAAGCATGTGTTTGTATCTGGTCAAGGGAGGAAAGCTCGTTAAGCGTTACTTTAAAATTTTCTTTTAAATCCTCTTTTACGGTTGCAATACTTAGCGGGTTTATATACCAGGCCTTTGTTGCAAGTGACTTTGGTTCAGCTGGATACCACACCTGAACAATTAATTCTCTATTATCGTTAACCCCTTCGAGATGGGGCTCATGCCTACTTTTGTCAGTAAAATAATAAAGCATTGTCCCAACCTCGGACCTTCCTGTTGGAGAAGGCAGCTTGCCTATGGTAAAAACTGAGGATAGAAAAACAATATTTGCGGTAACGAAAACGTATACTAATCTTTTCATCGAAAGCATGATAATATAGGAGAGTCCTACTTTACAAAATTAAAGCTATCTAAGAATTCCAATATTATCGTAGCATATTTAAACTTTAATTGGCAATATTTATATTCCAATTTCCTATGGCAAATAAATATAAGCAACCTTTAAAACTGATACAGCTATGCCAAGTTTCTCACAAGATTGAAGAACTCTCGAAGGCCATCATTCAATTTTAGGAGAAGCAGAGCTATTGCAAAGGTGCTGATTCTTTGATATTGTACAAGATTTATGTTACACTCTTTTATATGAACCATTATATGGCAGGGTAGTAGTGGATAAAAAATATCTCGTTTTAAAGGGCAGCAAAAAAACCATTGAGTGGTACTTCGATAATCAAGAAAAGATGCCAGCCAAAGAATATTGGGATAAGCTTGATGGGGACAGACAAGAAAAGCTAATTAGGCTTTTTAGATATATGGCAGATATAGGAGAGATAAAAAATAAAGAAAAATTTATCCATGAAGGTGATGGTATATATGCTTTTAAAACTCACTATGATAGATTTCTCTGTTTTTTTTTCGAAGGCGCAAAGGTAATCGTAACTAATGCATACCAAAAGGCAAGCAATAAGATGCCTCATGGAGAGAAAAGCAAATCGCTATTTCGCAGAGAAGATTATAAAAAAAGGGTAAATTTAGGAGGATACTATGAATAGGAACGAAAATAAGGGTACCGTTGATTATTTTCTTGAATCTTTAACTCCCAAAGAACGAAATAAGCATGAAGAAAGTTACAAAGATTTTCTCGTGTCAGAAATGATTATTGCAGCTATGGAAAATGATGATGTATCCGTAAGAGAGCTTGCAAAAACAGCTGGCATTTCACCCACAACGGTACAAAATCTTCGGTCTGGTATATCAGACTCAGGAGTTAAAAGCTTGTTTAAGATTTTTAAAAGCCTTGGCTACTCAATATTTGCCGAAAAGGGTGAGGAAAGATTAACCATTGTAGAAGCCGCAAAACCTAAAACATCTAATTTAGCTCAACGGTCAACAAAGGCTACTAAAGCAAAAGAAAAAACTAAGACATATAAGAGAGAAATAGAAGAAATATCAACAATAGCACCTAAAATAGCTAGACGCAAATAGATAGAAACCTAAAAACCTTGTGCTTTTAATCTGATTTGGTGAAAACATCCTCTACAGTCATATCAAAAATCTTAGGCTTTCTAAAAAAATATGAAAAGAAATAGACCGAGCCTAAAATTTCTGAATGGAGTCGTCTTTTCGAGCTTGCTAGACGACAATACGGGAATTTAAATTGGCTAATTTTCTAATCAATCTTGTATAATGACATTGATCGATATGTTCAGGAATAAAGAAATCGTTTTGATTTTAGCTTAAACGTATTGAGAGGGTATTTTCAAGTTTTGAAATTACATTATAATCTTGAAAACTTTAAGCGTTCTGTTAAAATAGAAGAAAGATCGATATAGATCATAAAGGCTATTACGATTATCCAGAGATAGCTTTTAATTTGGTGTATTAAGTCAATAGGTATTTCGGAGCTCTTATGATTACAAAAAAGTTAAGTTTTTATCTCCCCTTTTTTGTTTACGCTTTTCAAGCTCAAACCATGGAAGATCCCACTGAGCTATTCGCCGACCAATCTCTAGTTAGACTTCAACCCTTAAATGCTCGCCTAATCTCATTGCAAACCAATCAAACCGCTTTGGTCTCTTGCGAAAAATCAGCTCAGGAAAAATCCCTGGAGATACAACAAAAAGAAGAAGAGGCAGGAAGGCCTCTTTCCTTTCTCAACCAAGCACTGGCACAAAACTCTTCTCTTTCCTGGCGTGAACTTATACCAACAGTTGGGCTTACACTTGGCCTTGGTAATTATATGAGGGAGATTAAAGTTGAACACTTTCTCCAAGCACAAAGTCCTTATATTTGGGGATACGATGACACTGGAAGGCCATTTATTGCTATAGCGTTTACCTTGCAACAAGTAGACAGACCTTATGCTCCCGAAGTTTATCTCCAGACCTTTTTTGTTAGATATGCTGATGATAGTTCACTTTGGGCAATAAGTGGATTTGAAGCACTAGGAAACGCAGATGGGTATATGCTTATAGACTCGAATGCTACCTTTTTGCAACTTGCTGAGCTTATTAACCAAACTGAAACATATAGCCAACGCCGACAAGCTACCATGAAGCTAGCATCAGTTGTCGCTCTTAAGCGACTTGCACCAAATATACAAAAAAGTACCGATACCTAGAAACTACATAAACGTTTTTAGAGCTAGGTTTTACGAGCTTACAACTTAGCAAGAGCGTCTTAAGATGCTCTTGTATTTGACTCAAATGATGCTAAAATAACAAGCACTGCCCTGGGAGCCAGAGAAAGTCGACGCTTGCGGAGATATTATGAACACTCAATGGAGGAAGCTCAAACTCTTCAAACTTGAGCAGCTCACATTCTTAGCATTAATAAGAAAGGGTTTTTTATGAAGCTACTATCGTGGTTTATGTTGTTAGCCTTTGGGCTTGCACTGCCATGCTGCTCAAAATAGTGACCCGCTTAGTATTGCACTTTTTGAGGCAATAAGGTCGCAAAATTATTCCATTGCAGAAAAATTTATTGAACAAGGTGCTCGGATAACGGATCCCCTTTTAGGGGCCCAAGCAGTTGAAAAACTAGGTACTGCTATAGTTTTTGAGCAACAGCATCTAGCACTTTTGTATATAAGGGCCTTAAGTAAAAATGCGTTAAAATTTCTTTATTGTCCGCTTGTGTGTGAAGAAGACTTTTGCTGGCGCCCCGAAGCACAAAGCCTGCTCCAATTAGCCGAGCGAGGTGGTGACCAATTGATAATTAATGCGCTTAAATCAGCTGGCGTTACGCTCACCGATGAAGAAATTAAAACGAGAGAAAGAAAATCATTTTATGAAACGTTAAACACGCAAGGGTGCGATGCTGCGCTGGCTCGTGTCGAAGAAGTGGTTCGCCCGCTTTTAGGATGCAGTCATGATGGGCTTAAGCAAGTTCTTGATTTGCATCGGAAATGTGGCCGGGATTTTTTGAGTAAGCTTTTTGCTCTAACAGGCTTTAATCGAGACCAAGCGCTCGACTTTATGCTACAACGGCACTATAAATCTGACGATATGGCTATTTTTCTTAAAGCTGGTGATCATTTGCCCGAGGTAAATACGTTACATACCGTAATAGCCAAACAGATGGCGGATGGTATATTTGATTTTGAGCTTTTGAGTAATGTACCACAAGAAGCGATCCCTAGCCATGCAATAGAGCGAGCGATTATGGCAGAACGTATTGATGTTATTAACTTTTTGATTGGTAAGGGTGCTGCACTTAAGGCATATCACTATGATGATATTGTTGCTGAAGCTATACGGAGAAATTTGAGCGGCGTGCCTTTGATGTTACTTAAAGCTGGAGCGCCGGCTACGGGCGTGGCTTTAAGCGAGCTGCATCGTCTTTATCCTGAAGACGCAAAGCAACTTTTGATCGAGCTTTTGCAAAAAGGAGCAGACGTTACCACTACGGCGCTTATTAATGTGACCCAGTTACCAGCTCCGTACGCGCAAGACTTCTTGAACTTGCTTATAGCTGCACGAGATAACAAGCTCGATGATTTGTCTCCCAAAGAAAAGGCTTCATTGCTTACGTGGGCAATAAGCAATGATATGGTACTCTTTCATAAACTTGCTGATCTTGATAAGAATTAAGCAATAATATGAGCGGCGCTCCTGAGAGCGCCGCTTGGTTTTTATGAACGAGTTATTGGGGTTTTCCATATTGTGGCCGAAAGAAAAAATATTTCATTCGATCAAATCGATTATTGGACTCGCCAATGAATCCCCGGACCTGTCGGCTCGTTCAAGCTCTTTCTCTATTGTTTCAATATCGCGTTTTAGCTCCGTAAGAGCACTCTTCGCGTGCACAAGCTCTTGGCGTATAGCTGGATCAAGAGTCTTCTTCTCAAACGTTGACTTGCTAAAAATATCGGTACGTACCTCTGAAGATTTTTTGAAGAGATGATGCAATTTCTCTTTAGCATTATGAAAAAAAGCTTCCACGTCATTTTTCAGTCCGGTTACTTTAGGCAATTGAGCTACGTGTTCTTGTTTTTCAACTCTTGGTTCTTTAATGCTCAAAAGAAACGTGCTTCCTAAAAGCAGGGCGGTTATTGTTATCGTATGTTTCATCATATCCTCACCAGTTTAAGCATTATTTTGAAATATCATAATTTAGTCTAGTCTCTGCAGTTACAGTTTGTCAATAATTTTGCAATGTGCGTATGTTTCTACTCTTGTCTTGATTCATTTTTTTTATATATACTTCTCTACAATATCGTTAGAGCCTATACTTACGCGTAAAAAGGGGTTGTTTTATGGATAGCCGCATGTTATCATCAAGCCAGCATCTTATTCGGGATCTTGTTGTCATTTTTGCTCTTGCACTCCTTATTCCGCTTACGACCAATAAAATTGCTGATGTTATAGCACCTATGCCGCAGTTCGAGGATTTCCCTTGTCAGGTTGATAATATGCATTGCCGGGATGTTGATGGAAAAATTGCGGATATCTACCGCAAAATAGCAAGCTTACGCGGTTCCTTGGCAAAAGCAACCCCTGAGGAAAAGGCAGGAATTCATTCTGAGATAGAAGCCCTTGAGCATCAACGTGAAGCCACGCAAAGTGCTTTATTGCACACGCGCCAAGCGCGTGACAAAGCATTGAAGGATGCGAGTTTAAAGCCGAGAAAAACGCAAACATATATTACGTTGGCTGCTGGGGTGCTTGCACTCTTGGTAGGCTATCTCGTGGCAATTTTCCCTCTGCAACCCGGGCTTATTTTTGGTGGCGTCATTACGCTTATTACCGGCTATGTCTTTGCATGGGATATTTTAAGCAATGTGCTCAAGCTTCTTGCTCTTTTAATTGCTCTGGCGCTTGTTGTTGCTATTAGTCTTAGAGCTTATCGAAGAGAGACATGATAAGGAAAAGCATGAGTTCTTCACGCCTTGATGCCAAATGGATGACCAACAAAACAAAGATCCTTTTTCCTGGTGATGGCATAACCAAACAGGATCTCGCAAGCTATTACCAGCGTATTGCGCCACTTATGCTTCCTTTGATGAAAGGTCATCCGGTGGCAATGCTGCGTTATCCTGATGGCATAAAGGGCGAGAGCTTCTATCAAAAAAATACGCCCGATTATTTTCCCGATTGGATAAAGCGGGCACCCATTACCAATAGAGATGGTAGCGTTACGTCTTACGTTTTGTGCCAAAATGTTGAAACTCTTGTGTATCTCGCTTACCAGGCGTGCATAACGCCCCACTTATGGCTCAGCAGAGCAGATAAGCTCAATTACCCTGATCGTATGATTTTTGATCTTGATCCCGGCGAAAAGACCACCTTTGAGACGATTAAAAAAACGGCTTTACTTATCAAAGGCTTGCTTGATGAGTTAGGCTTCATTGCTTTCCCCATGACCACGGGTTCGCGTGGAATTCATGTTACGGTTCCCTTACGAAGAACCCGTAACTTTGCGTTTGTTCATACGTATTCCCACGGGATTGCTGCATATCTTGCGAGCAAGCATCCCGATATGCTCACGGTTGATATACGCAAAGAAGCACGTGAGGGGCGCTTATTTATCGACGCGATGCGCAATACCTATGGCCATCTGGCAGTGTCACCTTATGGCGTAAGGGGACTGCCAAAAGCACCGATAGCAACGCCGATCACCTGGCAGGAAGTAAGTAGTGATACAAAGCTCCAATCTCAAAGTTATAACATCAGTAACATTTTTGAGCGCATCCAAAGCGTTGGCAACGTTTGGGAAGACTTTTTTAAGGTAAAAAATATAATTAAGCGAAAAAGTATAGAATAGCTGCTCTCAAGCAAAGCTATCAGATCAAGTCTGAGCTCAAAACGGCTAATTCTTGAGAAGGGATAGAACCCATATTTTCGTATATTGTAGGCAAAGGGTGAGCAGATTCTCTTTTCTTAGCCAGTATGGTATAAGCTTTGGCAAGAAAGGAGATATCAAAACCTTCTTGCTTCAGTATATTGAGAGCAACAGTTTGATTGGCGATCCCGGGCTCTATTTTAAAAGGGTATAAGATTTTGCCGTCTTTATCATACATAACAGAGACTTTTAGTTTTTAAAGTAATGACCTTTTGTCTCCTCTTCGAGGGTAGTGATAATGGGGAAATGGGTAGCGGTAAGACAAAGGTTGTTGGGGTGGCGGCCGAGCGTGTCGATAAGGCTATAGGCAGCAGCTTCGCCCTCATCATACGTAGTATCATTAAATATCTCATCAACAGCGGTGAGACAAAACTCATTCTCTTTAAGATTTTTTGGCATGTTTACCAATTCCTGAGCTCGTAGTACGCCGGCTTTGAAATGTGAATTGCCTGCAGCTATGTCGTCAATAATGTTTAAGCACGTCATAATTTGCATGAGACGGGAGCATACAAATTCTAGCGCCGGAGCTAATCCAATACCAAGTCCCAGAATAGCACAGATAACCAGGGCTATTATTGCTGTTGATTTTCCTCCCGCATTAGGCCCTGTCAAAAGCAGTGTTCGTGGGTTGCCATTGGTACCCATAGAAATTGAGTTTGTAACGGCAGTTTTAGGATTGACAAAAGGGTTCCAGAAACCGGTGGCTTGAAGTATTGGTGTGTCACTATCCTCTTTACAGTGAGCAAAGCACCAGCTGGCTGTTTTACCTTCTCCTTCTTTATATAAGCGAGCAATAGACATGCAGGCATCAAGATAACCAAGCGCAATCAGTGCTGGTACAAACTTTTCCTTATGCTCATGGGCGAGCCGGTAGGCTACCAAAATCCTGCCGAGATATGAGGTGAATGAAAACTCATCCGTAAAAGTGCTTGTTTGCATCAGATCAAGAAATTCCTGAAACTCGGGGCAAGTCGCCGGTGTGGTAGTAAAGACATGGCGAATAGCATCGATTATGGGAAGATTTTTCTTTAGTGTAGGATTACTACTTACTAGTTTTTCGAGTGATTGCATTGCTTCAATATAACGCGCAAAGTTGGCAAGCATATTTTGTAAGTATCGTAACAGGACTATATTCGCTTGTAACATATCAATGCTATAGTAACAAAAAGAACCATAGTTAAAGCCGGTAGCTATGCTATTAGCTCCTTCAGTCCAGCGATTCCAGACAACCTGTTTTAAAAGCCATGTTGGTAGTCCCAAGGTAGTAAAAAAGCTCATAACCGGAGACATTCCCAATCTGTTAAGCGCGAAATCCTTGAGATCGCCTGTTTTCTGTGTATACTTCGCCATTAAAGCGATACCCTGGAGGGGCAAGACAACGGTGGCGCCGAGCTGAGAACCTGTCAGCAAGACATCTCTTAACAGCGCAAGTCTTTCGTTAACATCAGCGAGCACGCTACTTCTATTGAGCACGTCCTCGAGGCCTGAAGCCCAAGGAATCTTAATCTCTTTGCTCTTTATAAGGTAATGAAAAGCCTCTGTTTGAAAAAGCGATAAAACAAGCGTTTCCTTATCGCTTAAGTTTTTTAGTAACTCGTCGAGTTGATTAAACAATGCTGGAGACTTGACGAGTTCTCGCACGATAGCTTGTTTTTGAGGGAGCTCTTTTAGAGCGGGCTGCGCAACCATACTAAACAATATTACTTTTCCTATCTCAGTGCTGGTCCGGTCAATTTTTGCTGCTAAGTAAGTCTCAGGGCTAGCCTTTGTACCTTTGACTAGATGGAGGTCTTGCCAGGTTGTGTAATCTATGACGGTATCAAGAGCATGATCATGATAATCATGATTTTTTTTCATAATCTATGAGTAGAGAGAAGACGGCACTTCTTTTATCTAAACATGAAAGATTGAGTAATTTGTTAAATTGTGCTTCAACGTACTCACTACTACTTTCAAAGGTGGTACGCTCATTTTTAAATTCAGGAATAATTGAGCCAAGGTTTTCTTGGGCAATTTTTTCAAAAATAGCTGGTTGGTTACTTATTGGGAAAAGCGCGAGCAAAGCATATAATAAAGAATTTCGTAGTCTCATGGTGTATTCCATAATGATAGTATAATCTTTTATTTTCTAATAATACCTGATGACTGCCTACCTCTTCAATGGCCCCGTGATTGAGAACTACAATTTTGTCGGCTAAGGCAACTGTTTTTAGGTGATGAGCAATGATAATTTTGGTGCATGTTACGGGCGACCCCGTGAGAATTGTGTGTATTTCATACTCGCTTTCTAAATCAAGTGCTGTTATAAACTGTTTTCCATGGCGGGAAATCCGTCGGCATCATTCGCCATGGGATGCCACCTTTTACTACATATAGCACTGCATTTAAAAGATCCATTTTATCATGCACTGGTTTGCGTCCCCTCGGACTGCTCGGCTTAAATAAATACTTGATTATTTCCCATTCACTTATGCTTATACTACTTGGATACATAGACTCCATCTCCTTTTTTACCTTCAGAGTCTATATTTTACATCATTATTTTAAAATTTGAAGACTGCTTCTTAATCTTTCTCTACCCCTTGTTAACTCAACTAACAGATTTAATTACACCCCTCTTGAAGAAATTTCTTGTTTAATCTTGTTATCTGCGATAACCTATAAAGATTTCTTGGTGCAAGTATAGAAAGGAGCTTAGTGATGAAATTTGTTTTTTCCAAAAAAATCATTTTAATATTTCTTTCAACCCTCGCCACATCTCTTGACTTATTGAGCAAAAAGGTCTTACCTGAATTTGCCAATGAGTGGTATGATCGAACAGAGGATATTAAGCGTGATAGTTGTTGGATCCCTCACTTTCAATATCACCTTAAAGCTTCTAACAAAGATGTCATTGTTGAAGATTTTATTGCACATTTACCTCAACATAAAGACTGCCAATGGTTAAATCGCGGGCCGGTCACGGCACCTATGGTGCCTGATGATTTTCCAATTTCCCCAACTGGCTATTATGAGATATTGCGAGCTCACCCTGACTCGCCCCAAGTAGCCTATTGGATGTTTTTTTGCTTAGATAATAACAATCACGAAATTGATCAAGCTACCTTACTTACGCAGCCTACCTATCGTTGTCCAAAAGCAACAGCCATCAAAAACTCTGAATACGGGAGTTTTTGTTCAACAGAGCCAGGGGTCTGTATGGCAGATGTTGTGGGCCGAGATTTTAATATCCCTAATTTTGGTTGGGTCGGGCATATTGGATTGATTAAGAGTAATTTGACCGATGAAGCAGCTTTTGTCCTTGAAGTATTAAACGAAAGACCAGTTATTCAACTTAATCCGCTAACTACGTTTAAAACTATAAGCCCATACTGGGGGGCAGTCTATGGCCTTGAAGAGGAACAAATAGTTGAAGCTGATAAGGCAACCAGTGCTTTTCAAGCAGGAGTGAATCAAATACAGTTTAATCCAGAATATACCCCAACAGCTCAATGGATAGAAGGTCGTTATATTCCAAGGCCTGTTTACGATGAATCCCAAAATCAA
This sequence comes from uncultured bacterium, assembly GCA_963722385.1. GTDB lineage: Bacteria > Babelota > Babeliae > Babelales > Babelaceae > CAVRKK01. The sequence goes on along the minus strand of CAVRKK010000002.1, from coordinate 420,909 downwards.
TTGGTAATAGAAAGAGGTATCATTAGAGGAATGTTTCGCTGTGATACGTTTGTTAATTTCTGCTATCTTAAAGGATTTAATGTATATCCACCAGGTATTGTATTACCACGATCTACGTTCAGTAGGTTCTTATTCCACCGCCCTAATGCAACGACTCTTGAGGAAGAAACCGGTCTATTCCAGGAATATAGTTTGTTAGAAGATGAGATCATAAAGGACCTACATGATAGCACTATTCCCCGCATAGTAAAGCTACAGAACGTATGGCAGCAGACGAAATACAGCAACGAGCAAAATTTTGCCGTTATTACAGATATTTTGAGTACCTACGGCGCTTATGAGCTTATTCCTGCTTTTATTGCTGATTTTTACCAAGAAACTAATATGCAGAAAAAACAAAAGTTAATTTCTGCAATTACACGCTCAGCGCTTTCTCATGCTTTTGAAGCTATAGATAAGCCTGGTACTTTAGCAATTAACAGTATAGTAAGTGCTCAAAAATGTATAACTGACGTGTTGTTATATGAGCAAAATCCTGCCTTACTAAGCCACACCATTACTCATGCGCTGAGTATTTTGCCTATGAATCGAGATACCTATGCCCTTATTTCTCAAGTACTTGAAAGAGTTCAGGCATCAACTAACAAGAAGTATCACTTTAATGAAGATCAGTATTTTTTTATTACTCTCTCCATGGCATTTGCCAACGATGATATGCAAACATGGCTCTTACCTCAATTACTTACCCAATCCACTGACGCAACAAAAGCACTATTTGATAAGCAACTTGTATTAATAATCCATCAGCTAAATCCTTCTGATATTAATAGCTTAGTCAAGCCATTGCTAAAGGAATATATAAGCTCAAGCACTCTATCTAGTGAGGATACCAATTATTGCATTAAAGCAATTGAATAGCTAACTTAAAATCTTTTTCCTTAATTTATCGGTCGCGCTCTCTGCTGAGAGTAAGCTGCTTGGTGTGCCAGCTGTTGTGAAATCTTCGCTCTTTACAAATAGGGCTGCATAAATTTTTAAAGGGCTGGATCATGCGTACTCTTTTCAAAAAGCTTAACGTTGTCTTCTCGTTTACGTTACTGTTTTCTTCGCTTTTGGCAAATCACGGCTTTCCTCGTGAGACACTCGTGCAAACAATAGCGGGGTCTCGACCAATCGAGGAGCTGGGGTACAGCCATACCATAATGTGCTTTGACTTTAGGGACATTCGTAGAAGCAGCGTTATCAAGAGACATATGGATACTGAGCTTTCACTCACCGTCGCTGTTATTGTAGAAGACTTTAAAACACGAGAAACCGTTGAGATGATTCACTGTGGCTACCAGCAAAAATTTTATTCTGCCAGCCGTAACCGCTGGGTAGAGGCTCATAGTTTATCTCGGGATGATATATTAGTGAGCAGTACGCATGGGCTCATGCGTTGTAATGGCATTTGGGTTTTTTCTAATAGTAGACGCCATTTAATGTCACTTGAGATAGAGAACTGGCATAATTTTTTCGTTGGCAAGCATAGTATTCTGGTGCACAATTATATGCCAGCGCCTTCGGTCGTTGTGCGTGTAGCCTGGTTGTTTGGTGGTTCCGTGGCTACCGGAACTCTTTCTTGGAATATAGGAATCGGTGTAGGCATTCTTGGTCTGGCCGGCCTGGGCTTTGGATATTTCATGTCAGGTGAAGAAGCAAAAAATGGACCGTATGCCGAGTTTGATGCTGACAGGTTTGGCCAGCAATTCAATAAAAAGCCTGAATACCATCATGAAAATTTTGCGGGATCATCTCAAAATACTTATTCCGGATTTGACAATGACGAATCAACGGCCGATGAGTCAGAGGGCGAAGAATATGAGTATGCCGAGGAAAATGCTTCGCAATCATTTGCTGGCACCGCTGCAGGTGGTGAAGATCCTGAAAATGACCCAAGAAGAAAAAGAAACCAATATACAACGCAACCTCCCAAGCAAACAAATTTAAGCCAACAGTCTAAGTTAGAACTTGGAAGATCAATACGTAGTTTTCAAAAAGTCATGAAAGAGCATGAAGAAAAATTGGAAGCATATAAAAAGAATCCTTATGAAGGCGATAACGCGGGACTTTTAAAAAATGCATGTTCAGAAGAAGTCAGGACAAAGATAATTAGAGAACGAATTGATAAATTAGGCAAACAGATCAAGGGCTTTCAAGGTCAGATTCAAGAAGCGGTTGATGAATTAGCTCGAAGAGGGTAGCGTGAAGCTAACGATTGAAGAATTGCAGCATATTCTTGATATAGTTATACAGTATTTTAGGCAACAAAATATCAATCAGATTTCTTTCGCTGCTGAGGATTTTTATCCTCAAGTGTCTCGAGATGATTTAGATTTTGATAACCCTAGTTTTTTAAAATGTCCCCCCATTATGTTGGGTTCTTTAGACCATGATTTTGAAGTCTGGAAAAACACGTTAAGTGATGAAGATGGTATATATGGGATATGCGGGGTGCAAATAAGCGACCTTGGAGGTATTTTAACAGCTTTTGGTCAAGTATCAGATAAACTTGATAATCCAGCTCCTCTTAAAAATACTGCATCTCGCCAGGTGTCTCCTCCCCTATTAACCCTGAACGAACTCCAAGAAATATGCAAACTTGTTATTAGGTTTCTCGAGATGGATGGTTATTCAGAGATATCTTTTGAGGATCCCCGTTACGTTAAGATCGCTCTCAAAAATGAATATATAGGAATGGAGTGCCCCCCTTATACCATAGGATCCTTAGATGACTGTATTAGAACCTGGAAAGATATCTTAAGTGGTCATTCCGCCCCATCGGCACTTGCTATAGATCAGCTCGGCGATATATTAACAGCCTTTGGAGAAGAAATAGTTAGATAACCTGAGAGAGCTTATCTAATCAAATACTTTCGAGAAATATGATTAGGCGAGCTTAATATCCAATGCGAGGGTTCCTTTTTTGACCACATATTGAATCGTAAAGAATAAGTAAAGCTGAAACAAAGAACACGTTCATGACATGATTTTTGAAGATTGAGTTTTCTTGATTGACAATCTTCTTCTAGTTCTAAGCGTTGTTTTGCTGTCCTGAAAAGGCCCCTTTTAAGCTTGGTTCGAAACTGAGTGGAGCTTATCCATGCTTTTTCCAGGGCCGGCTCACTTAAAAAATTAAAAAACTAAGATATAATGGTTCTCAAAAAAAACCGGGAGAACCAAGATGGAAGACAGAAATATTAGTTTTTTGGATTATATCCAGAAGTTACGCATGAGCAACGTTAAAGATTTGATGCAGTGCAGACAATCGATGTTCTAGAGCATTGTATTTTTTAAACTTAAGAGCTCTAAGAGCGTCTTCTGGGGTATCTAATTTTCTTTTTCTCATTTCCAACTGAGCTATTGAGTAAGCCACAAAGACAGCAGTCACATGATCGCTGTGCGATTCTAATTTTCTCGAAAAGCACTCCTCCAGACCTAAATATTGCTTAATAGTGCGAAAAACTTTTTCCACGCCCCATCTTTTTTTATAAGTTTGTGCGTGTTCATCAGGTGAAGCGTGGTATGTCGAAACCTGATATACGATGCTTTCGATGTTATGTTTATCAATACGCTTGACGGCAGTGATGTATACGCGCATTTCATGCCAAATAACTTTGATTGTTTTCGCCATTTGCCTCCCAACTGGAATTAGCTTTTTTATTTCACTTATTACAACGCTTTTCCCATTGTATTCAACTCTTCGATTTTTGTGCATTCGCATTTCGCATTCAATGTTATTATCAAGACACCATTTTATAATGTTAATCGATGAATAGAATCCATCAGCTGCTACGCGAATTTTTTTATCGGGAAACACCTTTATTGCATTTTTTACAAACTCTTTAAAAAAATCTTCTTTCGATTTTATCTTACCAGACTCTGATACAAGTTCTTTCGCAAACATAAATGCGCAATTAATAGGCATTACAAACCTACCGTCAGTTATTATTGCAGCAATTAGCCTATAGGCAGTAATTGATCGCCCAATTTTTGTGTCATAAAATCGTCCAGAGCCCTCCATAAAGCGAGAATAGATTTTTCTGATTGACGTATCATCAACTACCAGAACCAAATGCCTCTTTTTCAAAAACATAGTATTCGCTAATTGCACCATCAATTCCATGCTTAGTGATGATGACCGAAGGTATCGCTTGATTGTATCGCCACTTTTAGCAATTAATCTGCCTAAATTTTGAAAACTTCTTTTGCCATTCGACAAAATTAAAAGCAATGGGTATGTTAATATGGTGCTACTAGTAAGCATAATACTCTCCTTTTTTTGGTTTTTTCCAACCGTTAGGAGAGTATTTTTTTACTCAAAAGTCAAGCTAGATCAAATCTTTGGAGATTTTGAGGAAGTCCTGTGTAAAGAAAACTTGTTTTCTAATGGAATCGTTAGCTGTTTGATTATGCATAGTAAAAAGGAATATAAAGATGATTAAAGGATGGTTGAAGATAGTTGGTTGTGTTGCTATAGCTATACATTTTTCTAATATAGCCATGGAACATTCAGAAGATGGTCTAGCGGGAATTTTAAGGATCGTGAGCAATCAGCTTGGCGGTAGTTCTTTAAATGCAACAGTAAATAGTACGTCACTCGTACAGGCAAATTATGTTCAGGAAAATGCCTCAGACTTAACTAGCGACTTGCTAGAAGCCGTACAAGCAGGGGAAATTGGATTAATTGATTATATAATTATTAAAGCAATAAGGTATAATCTTCCGCTTACTATAACTCCTGCTGCAGAATGGCTACTGCGGAAAATACAAGAAATAGAGTGGTTGGCGAGAGCAGTAAACACATTTGAAGTCGTTGAATCAGCCAGTTCTGGGGTATTTTATAAAAAGGAAGATGAAGACGCCGATAGAGAAAAAAAGGATAGCTATAAGTCACTGTTGAAATTAGTTGTACGGATAGGAAGAGTATTAAGAGCTAAAAGGATTCTTAACTCGCCTTTTGAAGTTCCATTTGGTAATATTGTAGCTTTGCCGTATGAATTGGTAGAACGTATAGTTCATTATGTGAATAAGGTCGAAGGTGGCTTGTTTTCTGACTGTCGTGCTCCGGTCTTTGATGAGCCAACATACACTGTTTCTGAATATACTAATTTGGAGGAGTTTGGGGATTTATTAGATTTTGCTGATGAGAAGTATACTAGAAGAGTTCCCGCTAATTACTACACCAGGCGACCGATACATTATGCATTATGGTTGAGCGATAACGAACTTTTAAAGGTTATAGTGCACAAACAAAAGGTAGTAAGGGTAAGAAAATTTAGTTTTTCATCGCTAGAAAAGCCATTCAAAATAGTAAATGATGAAATAATTATAAAACTGGATGATGATAGTCTAGACCTTAGAATTAAAGCTCTAGAGTGCTATAAAGACAATAGTGAGACTGTCTCTTTAGTTGATTCTTTTGATCAATCTATACATTATGCAACACGAGATCGTGATGTTGGAATGATAGCAGAACTTGTGGAAAGTGGTGCTCATATTTCTGCTCCAGGTTATGGAGGTAAACGACCATTGCATATTGCCGTATCATTGGGTGATCAGGAGCTTGTAGAGTGGCTTATTACTCAAGGTGCGCCGATTGATGCGATAGATTATGATGGCTACCAAGTGATCCATAGAGCCGTAGAGATGGGGAATGAAGACATGGTACGACTGCTTTTGAAAAAAGGTGCTTCTGTTAATGCCCAAATTGAGCCTATGGGTTGGAGTCCTCTACATATAGCTTTGTGGAATAATCAAATTACAATAATGCAACTACTTGTTCGAGAAAGGGCTATTGCTGATGTTTGGGGTCAGGAGCTTCTAGAGGCATTTCAACGTAGAAATGCAGGTTTAGCTGAATATATTATTCTTCAGGCGCTTTGCTATGATTTTCCGCTTGATCTAGAGCCTGTTGAGCAATGGTTTATAGCCAATAAAGATAAGGATTATTTTTATGCGAGTAATGTTGCCGGTCCTCGCTGCTTAGAAGACCTATTAAGAAGAACAAAAGAGGCTTTATCTTTAGAAGGATCAACGGAAACGGGTAGTGATGTGTCTAGTGCGGCCTCAGTGCGCATTGCATGTAGTATATTAAAAGCTGCGGACGAAATTAAGATAAAAGCTATACATTATGCTGCACACAATGGCGACTTAGAAGTTCTTAAAATGATGCAGCAAAACGGTGCTAATATTTGTGAAACAGATCACGTAAATAGTCAGCCGATTCATTATGCTTGTTTGGGAGGAGCGATTGAAGTAGTGCGATGGCTTCTTGATCAGGGTGTAGATGTTTCTGCAAAAGAGTTTTCTCGAAATCAGCCAATACATATAGCAGCTTATAAGGGATTGTTGGAAATAATTATATTACTTGTTGATCGTGGTGCTTCTATTGAAGCTGAAAGATATCTTCAAGGTGAAAAATATCCTTTGTATTTAGCAGTTAGAAGGGGACACTTAGAAGTGGTACAATGGTTCCTTGGGCAAAAAGCTACATTATCCCCTAAAGATAAAAAGAGGCTAGTACGTCTTGCAGCAGCACGTGGGCATTTAGCACTGGTACAACTTTTGCTAAAAGAGGACGAAAAGTCTTTTGTAAAGGAACATGGAGGTAAACTTTTGCGTGTGGCCGCGGGAAATGGCCATCAGGATTTAGTTGAATGGTTGATTAGACAAGGAGTTGACGTTAATTGTCGCAAGAAGGGGAAGTGGACAGCGCTCCATTATGCTGCCTGTGATTGGGCAAAGATAGCAGAATATCTTGTGCAGCATGGCGCGGATCCTTGTGCTAAAAATGATGAGGGTGTAACGCCGATAGAATTAGCATTAGAAGTTAACAAAAAGTCTTTTGATTATTTGCTAAGCTCTACAAAGCAAAGTTCAAATTTGGTTCACCTTATATTTAAGTATTGGTACGAGAGGACCGAGAAATGCTTAAAGATACTAAGGCGTTTAGTAGAACTGAATGATCATGCAATAGCCCTTGATGATGAAGGTATGCATTTAGCACATTATGCGGCATTGGTAGGTAATTTTGGTGTAATGCGATGGATTTATGAAAATGGTGCTGATATCTTTGCGGTTAATAAGCATGGAAGCCGAGTAATACATTATGCCGCTCAAAGTGGTAATTGTGAACTTGTGCAATGGCTAGTGGAGCGGGGAGCCGATATTCTAAGTGAAGATGATGAGGGTAGGCAATCAATACATTATGCAGCTTGTATGGGACATCTTAAAGTCGTACAATGGCTTATAGATCATGGAGCTCGTGCTTCTTTGGAAGATAAGTATGGTAATCGACCTGTAGATTATGCAACTAAGGCGCAAAACGGCCGCGCCTTAGTTGATTGGTTTCATGGAAAAGGTATCTTTGAAAAAAAAGATGCACATTGTTGCTGTCAATAATTGTAAAGATTGTCCATAGTAGCTGCTTACTATAATATGTTTATGTTTTAAGCTATGCAGAAAGGTACATGGTTGGAGGGAAGAGCTCATGATTAAAAAGTGGTTGAAATTAGTCAGTTGTATTGTTGCTATGACGGTGTGCTTTTCGAGTAAAGCTATGGAGCACCCCGAAGAAAATAGTGTTACGAGCGATATAACAGGAATATTGGAGGTGGTAAGCAGCCAGCTTAGGAGAAGCTCTTTAGGCACAACCGTAAATAATACGGTACCAGGCCAAACAATTAACGTGCATAGAAGTGATCAGCTAGATTTAAGCGATGATTTGTTACAGGCGGTGCAGGCAAGAGAAAAAAGCTTGATTGTGTATATAATTTTTAAAGTTTTAAGGTTTGATAGCCATACGCTTAATACGTTACCTGCAAGGGGATGGCTTGTACAAAAACTATCTGATCTGAGAACTCAGCCGCAAAACACAAGCAGCATCGCTGAAACTAAAGACTATGGGCAGCTATTAGCTTTTGTTCTATGGGCAGAAGAGAGGCTTAGAAGGTAGATCTAATCTTGTATTTTTTAATGCTGAAGCAGTTAATAACTACGAACGCATTTTAAAACTTTTGTGTGATAATTAAGCGCAATATGCCTATGGTAAGGTGGCTTATTGATCAGGGAAATGACCTTTTTAAAATGGATAGTAATAATAAAGGTATAGACTATGCAGTGTTCTTTGGGAATTAATATTAAATCTGCAGATAGTCGCGGTGTTCAACTAATACATCTTGCTGCAGCACTTGGACTAAGTTGGATGGTAGAATGGCTGGTAGCCCATGGTGCCGATATTGAGGCAGAGGATAACGGAGGCAAGAAGCCTCTTGATTATGCACAAAAGCAGGGGCATGCTTGGGTAGTCGAGCGAGTGATAATTAAAAGGAGAAGCTAATGTTTAGCCTAGGTTTAAAAATACTGAGCTTTATTATTACTATAATGGTATGCTTTACTTCTTGGACTATGGAACATCCGGAAGACCATGGTATTACTGGTGCTATGGCGAGCATCTTAGAGATAGCATCTATTGAGCTCCGCAATGGTGCTACTGCTATTAATAGCACGTTACCACAATCTTCATCAGCTGAAAACAGTGGCTCTCTGGTACATGTGTATGATAGCTGTTTGGACGATATTGAAGAGTTGTTAAGAAAGAATCATCTTGACGTTTCTATTTCTGGTTATTATGGTAGAAAACCGATACATTTAATATTCCTATTAAAGGATAAGGAATTGCTCAGCATTGTTGTGCAAGCTGGAAGGATACTTGAAGCTAGAAAAATAGTTTGTTTCTCCGAGGCTTTGTATGAAACCTTATCGAAAGGGGCCATACCGTTGGCAAGTAGGCTGAGATATAGTCTGAGATATTTGCTTACGCCCTCAAAGCTTGCCAAAACTGATGTCCCGCTAAATGCCCTAGATAATGATCCTGCCCATTCTAACTATGGAGATGAATTACCGTTGCATAGAGCAGCACTATCAGGCGATGAGGCACTAATACGTTTACTGATTGATAATGGTATGCCTCTTGATGTAATTGACCAACGAGGTTTTCAGGCTATTCATAGAGCAGTGGAGTATGGACAATTAAATATTGTAAAAGTACTAGTTGATAAAGGAGCGCGTGTTGGTGCTCAAGTAAGGCGTATTGGTTGGCAACCGATACATATAGCAGCAAGGGAAAATCAACTTGAGATGGTGAGCTGGTTGCTTGACCAAGGAGCTGATATTAATGCTTGGGATGGCGACGGTGATCAGCCGTCACACCATGCGGCAAGGCAGGGCAATAGAGAGATGATTAGATTTTTGCTTGCGCGTGGGGCTCGAGTTGCTACAAAATGTAAGCGAAGTGCTTTGTGGTTGTTAGGCTCTCAACCATCTTTGGATTCTTCATCTATACATTATGCAGCTTTACAAGGTGACTTAGAGAGAGTTCGATCTCTTGTAGAGCAGGGTGTTAGTGTTGAAGAGAAAGATGCGTATGGTGCTCGGCCGATTCATTATGCTATGGCTTCGGGACAAGCAGACCTTGTTATGTATCTTATTGCAAAGGATATCGACTTGCTTCCCGATGATCATAATTTGAGGGCGCCTCTATTTTATGCTCTAGCTGCTGGACGTGTTGAGATGCTTGAAAAAGTAAAGAGTAGCTATCATTACTACTGGAGAATTTTGACTCTGGATAGTTTCAATAGCACCCCGATGCATTACGCGTATAGTTATGATCCGGCGATATGCTGTCTAGCTTCCAGAATTTGTTTAAAGGGAGGGGCCCAACGCTTAATATATGCAGCCGCACAAAGTGGGTGTAGAAAAGTCCTTGAAAATTTAGTAGCCTGTGGCGAAGACATTACAGTTTGCGATGAAAATGGCAAGAATGTCTTACAATACGCTGAGGAAGCGCATTATGGCAAAAAGGAACTTATCGATTGGTTGATTGCCTTGGGTGGTTTCCCTCTTGGGCTTTAAGTTGCCCGCGATAATGTAATCATGGGATCTTCTAATACTTCGTCTCCATTAAAATAAACACTACCTACAGGTCGGTACCTGTAGCGATACTTATAAAATAACCAAACACCAATTCCACTTATTGCGCTCATACAACAAAGAGTCACAGGAACACCTACTGTCACTCCTATAATTGCTCCAAGTAGGCTTTGACCACTACTTTCTCCTGTAATATCAAGCAAAGGTAAAACGGAGACGTCATTCGAGGCGCTATTAGCTGTTACCACTGCGTTGTTAGTAGTTGATAAAGCCCTTTTTATGTTTGTTGGGAAGAATGCTACCGCTACACAAGCAGCTGAGTTGGTCGGCAAGGTATAGACCGTTCCTTGATCCAGCATCCCATCAGTAACAGTAAAGACTACAATAGTGCTTGAATCAGTATTTGCTATAGCAAGGTGCGTCCCATCTGGCGAAGCAGCAATAAATTGGGGATTTACCGATCCTGAAGGTAATGGATACGATTCCGCATTGCTTAGTACACCCGCTTGAAAGTGATACATTGTTACATCGTTCGAGCCACTATTAGCAGTTGCAAGAAGGAGACTGTTAGTACCAGCTTGAGGTAAAAATACGAGTGACTGAGGCGCCTTTGATCCGAGCGGTAAAGCACCAGTCATAGCATTACTTAAAGTTCCTTCTGTTATTCTAAATAGTGTTATATCATTTGAGCCCGCATTTGCTGTTGCAAAGTACGCCCCATCAGGCGTAAATGCTAGTGCTTGCGGATTAGAAGAACCAGTTGGTAACGGATATGTTGCTAGGCTTTGCAGCACCCCATTTCCCGTTACATTGAATACTGCTATATTATTCGTATTGCTATTTGCTACTATTATATAATTATTATCAGGTGAGAATTGTACATAGCTTGGTTGGACTGCGTTACTTGGTAATGGATATGAGATAGGATTTGTTAACTGTCCTGAGGCAAATCCAAACATTGTTACATCATTGGTTTGTTGATTAGTGGTTGCAAGCGAGGTACCATCTGGGGAAAAAGCTAAAGAAATGGGCAATGATGGAAGGAAGAGGTGGTGACGGTTATGAGGCAATGGATATGATATCTTTGTCCCTAAAGTACTTCCTGAATTAACTTGGAAAATACTAATATCAGTAGAACCATAATTAGCAGTAGCAAGATAAGAATAATCTGGAGAAAAGGCTATGGCGATTGGATGAGTAGATCCTGCAAGAACAGGTGGTAAAGGATAGAGTGTTCCTGTATTGAGTACTCCATTTGTTATAGTAAACAGAGCTACATTAGAAGTGCCATAATTAGCGGTAGCAAGATAGGAACCATTGGGTGAGAACGCTACTGAAATAGGATAGGTACAGCCCGAAGGTAAAGCATATGATGTGCCTCCACTTAAGGCTCCCCCTGATCCCACGGTAAACATGACTACATAACTTGATGCCGCACCAATAGCCAGGTATGAGTTATCTGGTGAAAATGCTACTGAAAAAGGTTCTAGAGCACTAGAGGGTAAGGAATATAAGGTACCTCCACTCAGGGTTCCTTCGGTTACGGTAAAGAGAGCTACACCATTGCTGTTCGGTCCAACACAAGCAAGGTAGGAGCCATTTGGTGAAAACGTCACTGAGTAAGGCTCAAGTGCTAAGCCATAAGAAGGTAATGAATATGCAGTACCGCCACTTAAGGCTCCTCCTGAGCTTACGCTGAATATTACCACGGAAGAAGAAACAGCAATTGTAGCAACAGCAAGATATAAGCCATCAGGTGAAAATGCCAAAGATGTAGGGATACTACCAACCGGTAAAGAATATGAAACAGCATTATTGAGGACTCCTCCTGTTTCTACGCTAAATACCGTCATGTTACCTGAATAGTTAGCTGTAGCAAGAAAGTTTCCATTGGGGGAAAATGCTATTGCAACAGGTTCTTGTGAACCAGTAGGTAAAGAGTATGATGTGAGTTTACTTAATATTCCTCCTGTACGTATGCCAAATACAGTTACAGAACTGGAGAGATCATTCATATTGTGCTCAGCACTAACAAGATATGAGCTATCAGGTGAGAAAGCTAATGTGCTAGGTAATATTGCATTAGATGATAATACCGGATATGAAGTACCAGCACTAAGAACTTCTCCCATATCTACGGTAAATACGGTGATGTCACTTGATCCGGTATTAGCGGTAGCAAGATATGAACCATCAGGTGAAAATGCTACTGAAAAGGGAGCTGTAGAGCTAGCAGGTAATGTATACGAAGAACTGCCACTCAGGACGCCTCCTGCTTCTACGGTAAATATGGTTATACTATTTGAAGAAAAGTTAGCGGTAGCAAGATATATTCCATTCGGAGAAAATGCTATTGAAAATGGGCTTGTAGAGCCAGCGGGTAAGGCATATGATGTGCCTTCATTTAAAATTCCTTCCGCTCCTACAGTAAATATGGTTACATTACTTGAACTTTGATTAGCAGTAACAAGATATTGGCTGCTGGGTGAAAAAGCCAATGATGCGGGAAAGGTAGAACCGGCCGGTAAGGCGTATGAAGTAGCGTTGTTCAGAATTCCTCCTGCTCCCACTTGAAATATCGTGACATCATTTGATTCATAATTGGCAGTAGCAAGATAGGAACCATTTGGAGAAAATGATACTGATTCAGGCAATGAAGAACCTGAAGGAAGTACAAAAGAAGTACCGCTGCTTAAGGTACCTCCCGTTCCTACGGCAAATATGGTAACGGCATTAGAGCCATAATTAGCAGTTGCCACATAGTTTCCATTAGGTGAAAACGCTATTGAATAAGGATAGATAGAACCACTTGGTAATGCATAAGAAGTAGCACCACTTAAAACTCCTCCTGTTATCGTAAATACAGTTATATCATTTGATGTGATATTAGTAGTAACAAGATATTGGCCATCGGGTGAAAATGCTAATGCTTGGGGGCCAGCAGATCCAGAAGGTAGTGCGTACGAAGAGCTGCTGAGAACGCCTCCTGTTCCTACGGTAAATATGGTAACACCATTTGATCTAGGATTAGCGGTAGCAAGATATAAACCGTTTGGTGAAAATACTGCTGCATTAGATACTGCTGCATTAGGAGGTGCGGGTTGCGCAGGAAGTGAAAAGGAAGAACTGCCGACTAACGTTCCTTCCGCTTCGACGCTAAAGAGCGATATGTCATTTGAATTAGCAGTAGCAAAATATTGACCATTCGGTGAAAACACCCCCTGATGAGGCCATTTAAGAGATCCTGGAAGAGGATAACTCATTTTTTCGACAGCTTGAACAGGAGCTATGGTAAAAAGAAGCTTTAAGCTGACCAGAATTGTTCTTCGAGCTTTTCTCGTAAAGATCATTACGTTCTCCTCATGCACCAGTGAACTTGAATTGCGGTGGAGTTCAAATACAAGCCACATGGTATTTGATTGTTTTAAAGGGCATCTGCGGCTGTTGGTTCATTGGTATAATTGACCGTTCCGGGACGTCCTCGCTGATGATATTTGTAGAGCAGGAATGCCCCAATTATGCCGATTGATGTTAACAGAGCAACTCCTGCAGGAACCCCTACCGTAGTACCGATAATTAAACCTAGAGGCAGATTGTTGCTTGTGGTGTCGCTCGCGCTTCCGCCACCGTCACCATCGCCATCGCCATCTGACGCGCCCAAGAGAACAGGAACAAGGGATACGTCATTCGAATAAAAATTAGCTGTCAGAACGTAGGTACTTTTGGGCGAAAAAGACACACTTACACAATAGCTCGAATTGCCAGGGAGAGAGTAAGTTGCTGCTTGGCGTAAAGAGCCTCCTGTGGCATTAAAGAACGTAACGCTGCTCGTGTTGCTATTGGCGATAGCGAGATAGTTGCCATTGAGTGACGAAGCGATGGACCGGGGGTTATTGAAGGTACTGTTGTGCGGCAATGGGTAAGAGCGGCCGTTGGCCAAGGTAGCATTCTGTACATCGAAGATCGTTACATCATCGGAACCGCCATTGCTCGTTGCAAGAAATACGTTATTATTATCAGTAAAAAAAAGAACTGAGTTCGGTTGTGCTGACCCTGCAGGAAGCGCCTGGGAGAGCGCTCCGCTTAAAATACCTGCATTTGCTTTAAAAAGCGTTATGTCGTTTGATTGGGCATTTGCGGTAGCAAGGTAAGTACCATTTGGAGCAAAAGCAATCCCGATAGGAAATAAAGAACCGGTGGGCAATGGGTACGAGAGAGCATTTTGTAAAGCTCCTCCCATAACGTCAAATATGGTTACGTCATGTGAACCGCTATTGGCTACCGCAAGATAAACATCGTTAGGCGAGAACTCGATTGAAGCGGGCGTGGTGGATCCCGCAGGAAGCGGATATGAAGTGCCTGCTCCCAATTGGCCTCCAGTTAAGGCAAAAAGCGTTACATCATTCGAATTACTATTGGCAGTAGCGACATACAAGGTATTTGATGAAAAGCTAATCGAAGAAGGATTCAGAGACCCTGTAGGAAGCTTATAAGATGTTCCAGTTACTGAGGTACCGTTTGTGGTAAAAAGTGTTACATCGCTTGATTGGTAATTTGCGGTGGCAAAGTGGATATTGTTTGAAGCAATGTCCACGGAATCGGGTTCGGCAGAGCCAGGTGGTAAATGGTACGAGGTAGATCCCGGGGCAACAGGTTGTTCTATTTGGAATAACGTTATGTTATTTGAATTACCATTGGCAACAGCCAGGTATAAATCATTGGGTGAAAATGATATCGATGTGGGCTCGCTAGAGCCGCTCGGCAAAGGAAAAGATGTTGCGCCTGACAATACCCCGCCGATACCTACTTGAAATACCGTTACATCATTCGAGTAAAAATTAGCGGTGGCAAGATATGCTCCATTTGGAGAAAATGCTACCGATACCGGCTCAACTGAGGAACCCGGTAAAGCATATGAAGTTGCTCCTGATAGTGCACCGCCTGCACCTACCTGAAAGATAGTTATATTATTTGTGGCGGCACCACCAACAGCAAGATATGAGCCATTGGGGGAAAAAGCTGTTGAGAGAGCCTGCGTACTGCCTGACAATGCATAGGTGGTTCCTCCATTAAGTGCTCCCCCTCCACCTACTTGAAATACTGTTACATTATTAGAACCACTGTTAGCTACAACTAACAATGAACTATCAGGAGAAAATGCTATTGCATAAGGCTCGACGCCACTCGGTGGGCTATAGTAACCAACAGCCGTAAGTGAGCCTCCCGATCCTACTTGAAATACGGTAACATCACCAGAGCCCATGTATGAATTATAGTTAACAATAGCAACATATAAGCCATTGGGCGAATAAGCGATCGACCACGGCTCAGAATAACCGGTGGGCAAAGCATAAGAACTTGCTTGAGAGAGAGCTCCTCCCGTTCCTACTTGGAACATTACGACTTCCGAAGTGCCAGCATAAGCAGCAATCGCAAGATAGGAGCCATTAGGAGAAAACTGTGCCGAAAGACCTGATCCACCACAGGCATAAGAAGTTGCGCCAGACAACGCTCCCATAGTTCCTACTTGAAACATGGTAACATTTGATGAATAATCATTAGCGGTAGCAAGATAGGAACCATCAGGGGAAAATGCTACCGCATTAGGATAGCTAGAACCGGCTGGCAAAGGGTAGTTCGTGCCATTTTGGAGAAATCCCGCATATATGTTTGTCAAATTAATCAGCACTGAAAGAAAAAATAAGGTGTTTTTGCGGCTTATCATGTTTACCTTTGTTGCTTATATATCTCGATAACTTTTGAAAGTATACCCCATAAACCCATGCTCTACAAGATACAGCTCTAAACTATTCGCTCTCTAAAGCGAGAATTTCATAAAGAATATAAAAGTTAAGCCAGAACTGAATCGATAACGTGGCAACTGCTTGCGTAGCAAATCGCAATATGGTAATCTTTTGCAAAATTCAAAGAAAAAAGGGAGCCTAATGATGAGGAAGTACTTATTGCTTTTATTTACGCTGAGCATATTAAGTAAAGCTTATGATGGTGAACTAGATCCAAGTTTTGGGCCAGCTCATAATGGTACCATTATGGCTAATTTTGACGACTACGAGGATAATAATCAGGCTAATGCAGTTCTTATTCAAGGGGACGGTAAGGTTGTTGCTGCAGGTTATGTGGGAGGACCTTCGACATTTGGGGTTGCGCGGTATCTTAATAATGGTACGCTTGATACGTCATTTAGCCAGCAAGATAAGCCAGCAGGACTTGCTCGAACCGACTTTGGTATAGAAGGTACTTTTTCGGTAGCCAATGCAGCTGTTCTTGATACAAAAGGCAAAATTGTTGTGGTGGGTTACTTAGGCAGTAATGAATTTCCGAACCTTTTTGCTCTGGCTCGTTATAATCAGGATGGTACCCTTGATATATCTTTTAATCCTCAAGGTATACAATCAAAGCCGGGTACGGTAGTAACCAAATTCGCGGGTTCTCCGGCAAGCCAAGCGACAGCGGTAGCTCTCTCAGCCGATGGCAAAATCATTGTTGCCGGGTCGTCGGATGATAGTGCTAGCCTTGCACGTTACCATATGGATGGTAGCCCCGATGCTTCATTTAATGCTAACGGTCAACAACCTGGTACTCTTATTACCGATCTTATCGGGTTTAACCCTGTTGATGTAGTCGTGCAACAAGATAGCAAAATTGTCTTACTTACAAGCACGACCGAAGAGTTTTTTATTGCACGTTACAATAAAGATGGAACACTCGATCAATCTTTTGGCGTACAGGGGCAGGTGCGATCCAATTTTGGAGGCACCGGTTCTTATGCCAGCAAAATCGTGCTGCAGCACGATGGTAGTTTTGTGGTCGCAGGTCATACCATTTTAAATAAGACTGTTTTCGCGCTCGCTCGTTACGTGAGCAATGGAACACTGGATACCTCGTTTGGCACGCAAGGTATTACGTTAACAGACTTTACTGGCTGGGATGGCAGTTCGGCAAATGCCGTTGCTGTACAAAAAGATGGCAAGATTATTGCTGCTGGAGAAGCCCATGTGACTTACGGGATAATGGCATTTGCTTTGGCACGTTACTTCAATAATGGTAGCCTCGATACTACTTTTAATCCGCAGGGTAGAAATCTCGGCAAACCTGGCACGGTCACCACAGAGTTTGCCGGGGAAAACCAAGAATTAAGCACCGCTTATAGCATTGCTATCGAAAATGATGGCAAAATCGTAGCAGGCGGAAGCAATCAGGCCGTTTATGGGCGCGGCTCCTTTGCATTAGCGCGCTACCTTGGTAGTACTACAAGAAAAACAACTTCGCGCAACAATTAATCCAGCATATTTCTTGGAAGGACATTGGATGAAGAAGCATATAGTACTCGTGTTGTTCCCGTTTCTTATTACAAACGTAATAGGAAGTTATGATGGTGAGCTCGACAAAACTTTTGCGTATAATGGAACGGTGGTTTCTAATTTAGATTCTTTGGGAGATGAAGCGCAAAGCGTAGCAATTCAAGAAGATGGAAAAATTATAGCAATAGGATCTATTGGGCTGCTTGCTGCACATAAATGTGCTATTGCTCGGTACCAAAATAATGGGACTGTTGACGATACTTTTGGCGCACAAAATAATCAGTGGTGGGTTTCTCCTGATTTTGGGAGGTACCTTTTCTCAGAATGTACGTCAGGTGTAATTCAAAACGATCAAAAAATTGTGAGCGTCGGGTCTGCAACGAATGTAGATCAGAAGCGTAGTTTTGCAATTGCACGTTTTAACAAAGATGGTACTCCAGATACGTCCTTTAATCCGAATGGAGAGACACCTCCAGGCACGCAGATAACAGATTTTGGTGGGAGTTATGAGTTTGCGAATGCTCTTACACTGCAAAGTGATGGCAAGATCGTAGCAGCGGGTGCAACTAATGCTTTTGGATTCAGCATGATTGCTCTTGTACGTTACAATGGGGATGGTACTCTCGATACGTCATTTAATAATTCTGGTTTGGTTGTAACAAAGCTGGAAAGCATTCCTTATGGGGTGGCTATACAGGAAGATGGTAAGATTGTTATAGCTGGTCAGTACGGGGTAAACTTTATTCTTGTGCGTTATACTAAGACAGGACAGTTAGATTCTTCTTTTGGTTTATCTGGGGTGGTGATTGGTAATTTTGGAGGGAATGGTGATTTGGTGAGTGCTCTTGTTATTCAAAAGGATAATAAAATTGTTATATGCGGTACAACAAATTTATTAAGGCTTGATCCGGTATTTGCTCTTGCTCGTTTTAATGAGGATGGCAGTTATGATAAAACATTCGGCTCAAAAGGTGTTGTGATCACTAGTTTTGGCAAATATGGTGCCATTGCAGCGGCGCTAGCTCTCCAAGCAGATCAAAAGTTTGTTGTTTCTGGTTCTGCTGGATTTTCAACAAATCAATTCAACTTCGCGTTGGCACGCTATTATAATAATGGTACTTTGGACACGTCTTTTAACCCTGATAGCATAAATTCACCCAGGCCTGGTACGGTTATAACGAAATTTGGTCAAGTTAGTAGTTATGCGAGAGGAATTGCTCTTCAAAAAGATGGAAAAATTGTGATCGCAGGTGGTGTATCTTCTTCGCCCGGCTCTGTATTTGGCTTAGCTCGTTATATAGGGTATAACCAACACATTTGTTTTGGGGCAGTAGGCGATGGAGATCTGCTATGAGGATGTTCTAGCCTTTAGTTATAAGAAATGTTCATTGCGAATATTGCGTTTTTTTCGAATAGTTGCTATCATTAAGTTGATGTTTAAGGAATAGCCAGGAGGCAATATGTCTTATCCAAAGTTCCCTATTGTGCCTAGCAATAAAGAAGCTGCATTAGCGCAGCAATCTAGCCGCATCTTATTGAATGTGTTCGTTAAAAGCTCTAAATCGATCGAGATTAAGTTCACAGATGGCGATCAATGCGATAACATGGTTAAGGTGCCCTCATCGGCGTTTAAGCTGTTTCTCGAAATTTTAGTAGAGATGGGAGAGGGAAACGCTGTTAATGTAACTTCTGTACGACCTGAATTAACAACACAGCAGGCAGCAGATTTATTAAACGTTTCACGTCCCTACCTTATTCGGCTCTTAGAGGAAAAAAAGATTCCTTTCCATAAAGTTGGAACTCGCAGAAAGGTTTTACGCCAAGATATTCTTAATTACAAAGCAAAAATCGACGAAGCTCGTCGCAAGGTACTTGATGAATTAGCTGCGGAAGCTCAGACATTGGATATGGGGTACTAGTAATCATCGTGAAGCGGCCTATCGTTATTTATGATTCTTGTGTTCTCTATCCTGCGCCATTAAGAGATTTGTTGATGCGCCTTGCTGTAAGGGACCTTTACCAAGCCAAATGGACCGATGAAATACATAGGGAATGGATCTACAACCTTTTAAAAAACCGTCCTGATCTAACAGAAGAGGGGCTTTGCAGGACAAAAGAAAAAATGAATAGGCACATTAGAGATTGCATGGTGGAAGGGTATGAGAAATTAATTAAAGAACTAACGCTACCAGATCCTCATGATCGACATGTTTTAGCAGCTGCTATTTATACAAAAGCACAGCTTATTATCACCTTTAATTTGCGTGATTTTCCTGCTAAAGCTCCAAATCAATATAATATCAAGGCCAGTCATCCAGATGACTTTCTTATAAGTTTACTTGATTTAGATCGCGCTACCGTGATTGCAACAATGAGGGAGACAAAACTTAGCTTGAAAAATCCGACCAAAAGCCCTGAAGAATATTTAGGCATTCTTAAAAGCCAATCACTGCCTCGTACGGCCGATTATGTTCGCGGATACTTGAAGAATATTTAGCTAGGTATGCTGCTCATACGGAGAGTTTTTCTTACGTTGCGGCTTGTTTATGCTTAAACGGTTTCGATTAATTAGCCGGCGTAGCGCCAACATGAGACTATATGATCATTAACCAGACCTACCGCCTGCATATAAGCATATATTATGGTAGGACCAACGAATATCATCTCACATTTTTTTAAATTTTTCGATAAAGCAGTACTTTCGATACTAAAAGCAGGAATTTCTGAAAGCGATTGCCTACGATGTATAACAGGCTTATTGCCAACAAAATGCCAAAGATACCGATCAAAAGAACCAAATTCGCTCTGGATTTGCAAAAAAACGCGAGCATTATTCCGCACGCTATATATTTTTAGCTTATTGCGAATAATCTCAGGATTATGAAGAAGGACGCTCAGTTCATCATCGCTCATCGAGGCAACTTTTGCTGGATCAAATTGGTGAAACGCCCTATTATAAGCTTTGCGCCTTTTAAGAATTGTTTCCCAATTAAGTCCCGCTTGAGCTCCTTCAAGTATGAGCATTTCAAATAGACGTCGGTCATCATGAACAGGAACTCCCCACTCATTGTCATGATAGTCAGCAAGCTCTTTGCTAATCTCCTCACCGAAGCAGCGCACTTTGTTTGCAGTATCGATTTGTTTTTTCATGTCTTTTATATGGTTTGATTCGTTCTATGTGCCTTGCTCAGCGACGACAAAGTTCACCATCTTATGCGGTACGTAGATGACACGTACAACCGTTTTGGCGTGCAGCCAATTCTGGACCAGCGTTCGAGCCCGCTCTTCAATTTCCCGCTCTTCAGCAACGACAGGAACCGTGAGCGTACCGCGTAGCCTACCATTAACTTGTATGGCGATTGTTACCTCTTCCGGGGCAGCAAGCGCGGGATTATACGTTGGCCATGAACAGTTCCAGACCTCTTTGTCCAATAAAGTGAGCAAAAGCTCACTTGCTATATGGGGTGCGGCGACGGATAGTGTGAGCAGCACTTTTTCAGCTGACTCGCGGCTTAAGCGCATATGCTTTACCATGGCGGCGTTAAGCCATTCCATAAATGCCGAAACTACGGTATTAGGCTTAAAGAGCTCCAAGCGCTCTTGCACATCCTTTAACAAGCGATGCACATGCTGCGTCGTTGAGCGCTCTTCAGGCGTGCCACGCGGCAAAATCATATCCGGGTTTGTCATATAGGTCCAAAAGCGATTCAAGAATCGCTTGCATCCCTCAATACCTGCATCTTGCCATTCCGCATCAAGCTCTGGCGGCCCCATAAATAAGATATATAAGCGAAGCGCGTCAGAACCATATTCGTGAACCATCTCATCAGGATTAACGACATTTCCTTTGGACTTAGACATTTTTTCAACCAGGCCCGTCTTTTCTGAGTACTTCGTAATCATGCCTTGATTAAAGAGTTGCTCAAAAGGTTCATCAAATGGTAAATAGCCAAGGTCGTTGAGCACTTTTACGTAAAAGCGTGCATACAACAAATGCAAAATTGCATGCTCGATGCCACCGACGTATAAGTCGACGGGGAGCCAATACTCCATGTTTTCTTGCGTGAACGGCTTATCGGCGCAATGAGCATCGGGGTAGCGTAAAAAGTACCACGACGAGCCAGCCCACTGGGGCATAGTATTGGTTTCGCGCCGTGCAGGGCCACCACAGTGCGGGCAGGGGACATTGACCCATGCAGCAATCGCTGCGAGCGGTGACTCACCAGTACCTGTTGGTTGATATCGTTCGACCTCGGGCAAGGTAACGGGCAGATCTTTTTCGGGGACTGGCACGATGCCGCATCGTTGGCAGTGAATAATCGGGATGGGCTCGCCCCAGTAGCGTTGGCGAGAAAAGACCCAGTCACGTAATTTATAACTCACATGTGGACGCGCGTAGCCCCGCTCTACGCAATAGCGTATGATAGCGCTGCGGACATCACCGCTTCGCTTGCCAGCAAAAGCGGCCGGCTCATGCAAAATTCCGTTGACCATGTCCGTATAACAGGTTTCAAAGCGCGCGATTCGTTCGCTCAGCGCTGGGTTATCGGGAGGGAAAAGTACTGCCTTAAGAGGAATATTATATTTCTTGGCAAAGGCAAAATCACGCTCATCGTGAGCTGAGCACTTGACGATGCCCGTCCCATACTGCGCTAACACAAAGCTTGCAACCCAGATAGGCAGCTCTCCATTGCCGACCGGGTCAATAATATAACGACCCGTAAAAATACCCTCTGGCTCATGATCTTCAGCATGCAACCCTGCTGCACGCTGTGCAATGAGTGCGTCACACAATGCTTGGATTTTTTCTCGCTCAGGTACCCCAGCAATAAGCTGCGGCAATAAGGGGTGATCAGGCGCGATGACCACGAAGGTGTCAGCTGCAAAAGTTTCAAAATGTGCGGAGAATGTCTCGATTACCAGATCAAGCCCTTTAACGGGTGCTGAAAAAATGAGCCCTTCGCTGCGCCCGATCCAATTGCGCTGCATGGTTTTTACTTTTTCTGGCCAGTTAAGCTTGTCGAGCCCCTGCAGTAATTTTTCAGCATAGGCGGTAATTTTGAGCACCCATTGCTTAATCTTTTTTTGCTCAACGGCGGTGCCACACCGCTCGCACCCGCCACCAACGACCTCTTCATTGGCAAGGCCGGTCAAGCACGAGGGGCACCAATTTATGGGCATGTCAGTCTGATAAGCAAGGCCCGCCTCATACATCTTCAAGAAAATCCACTGCGTCCATTTATAATATGCTGGATCTGTGGTGTTAATCTCTTTTGACCAATCGTAGAGAGCCCCCGTATCTTTAAGCTGCCTTTTAAACGTCGCTATATTGGCGGCTGTGCTTATAGCTGGCTGGATGCCACGCTTTATCGCATCATTTTCGGCAGGCAGGCCAAAGGCATCCCACCCCATGGGATGGAGCACGTTATACCCTTGTAACCATTTCACGCGCTCATAAACGTCGGAAAGTACGTAACCGCGCCAATGACCGACATGCAGACCAGCACCTGATGGGTAGGGAAACATATCAAGGCAGTAATATTTCTTGCCATGGCCGGCAGGCTGGGCATAGCCAATATGCCGAGACTCCCAGATATCTTGCCATTTTTTTTCGATTTCACGCGCGTTGTAATTCATCAGAATCAGCTTCCTATCAAGAACTTTACGATGACGAAAATAAACATAAGTAATACCGGTAATTTAATCATAGTAAACCCGCAGAGCTTGTAAAGCGCGTTGCACAGGGCAATAACAATAAGCACGGGATACATGGCTATAATGAGTGGCATTGAACACTTCATGATAGCTGAAAGGCCTAAGGAGGCTGGTATAAGGCACACGCCGAGTACGCCGGCAAGCACCGCAACATAATTTACTTTATTTTTTAGTAAGGTGACAGCGACATAATCGGCAACGACAGCGGTAAGCGCCACGGTCGTCGTAAAGCAGGCCAAAAAGACGGTAAAGCCGATGAGGGCGGCACCATAGGTACCCAGTATCCTAAAAGATATGACGCTAAAAAGCTGTCCTTCGTTTAAATGCTCGAGTCCCTGGCCATGGAAAACGCCGAGGAAATTCATACCGATATAGACAAGCCCCAAAAGAAGTGCGGCTGCTATCCCTGCGAAAGCGGCAACGCGTATGCGCCCTCGCATACTAAAATTGCTTGCAGCATCTGATTTAAGCATTTTTACCACGATGGACCCAAAAAATATGGTGCCTAACAGGTCCAGTGTGCCAAAGCCATATTTGATGCCGGTTGAAAAAAGCTCTGCGATCGGGATTGCTATGGGCGCAGCCGGCAATCCGGAAAAAAGTCCCGCGATAACAATGGTGCAAATACTGAGTACTTTAAGAGGGCTTAAGAAAGTTCCGATCAAATGGAGCAATCTGCCGGGCTTATAGGTTACCGAGAAAACGTACCCCAAAAAAATAAGGGCAAACACCCCAACGTGCATTGTTGGCAAAAAGGGCTGCAACATCTCATATGAAAGTGTTACAATACGGGGCATTACGATAAGGGGCCCCAGCGCCAAAATGCAAAAGAAGGTGATTAGCGCGCCAGGAATTTTGCCCACCCTGCCAAAGAATGCATTGTAATCGCCATCAAAAGCGATGATCGCCAAAAGGCCAAGCAGCGGCAAAAGAACGCCGGTAACGAGAAAGCCAAGAATACCCCAGACGCTTTGCGAGCCCGCGAGCAAACCAACTTTAAGGGGCAGCATAAGGTTGCCCGCGCCAAACAACATCGCAAATATAACCAGGCTTATTTGCACTATTCGTGCCCATGGTAAATTCATATAATTCCTATCAAGATAATATTAAAATTAGGTAGGTAACAAAAAAAAGGACAATCAAAAACCCATTACAGGGCTAGATATGATAGAACCATTGCTGAACAGAGCACAATAATAGACATAATATGCGTGCAGATAAAAGAAGAGAAAGACGGATAAGACAGAGGTGAAACAAAAGAATGCACGGAATTATGTCGGTTCATAAAAACTCCTCCGGGGAGAAATGCGTCGGCTTATGGCCAATTAGTAAAAAACATGACATTATATAGTATAGCGATATGATCAAAAAAAACAACAGATGCACAAGGGCGCACGCGTAGCGCTCCATTAAACGCGTGTTGGGTTAACTCGCTCCTAGAGGCGCTACCAGAAGATTAACGCTTTTACTTTTTTCTATTTGTGTTAAGCTATATTTTAGTTTTAAAAACATTGTCCTCTATTTAAAGGGCTGCCTCATGATAAATTTTGGTTCTTTGCTAAAAAGTACACTTGTTTTCTTATGTTTTGGTCTTTGCTGCTCTACGCAAAGCATGGAAAAACCGACGGGAAGTAAAGACTTTTTAAATTGGCTTAATCCTTTTAGGCAGCAGCCGCCTACTTTAGCTCAAAGAATAGCTCAGGCCATGGTTAATAATAGCGAGCATGAGCTCAAAGAGCTTCTGCTCAATGGATTCGATATTAACCACATAAGCTCGGTAGAATTTCTGAAAGAAGTAAGAGATGAAATTAGAAAGCTTCTTGTCAAGAAAAGAATGAGCACCGGGATTTTCAACTTTTTGGAAACGATGCAGCAGAACTGTCTTTACGAAGGTGCCATAATGGCAGATGCTCGCCGACTTAGTGATTGGCTTTTTGAGCATGGTCACCATCCTGCGCGGGGGGTTCATATCTTAGAATCGCACCTTGACCTAGTAGGCCGTGAGCTCATGCTCGGAGAAGACTATGCCTTTGGCTGGACTCAAGACATCATAAATAATCCCGAACATTTTCCTTATCAACATCTACAGCGACAAGTTGTTATGAAAAGAATATTTTTCTTAGCCGCGGCCCACGGACGCAAGCGTGTTATTGATTTAATCCTTGCCTCAAGTTGGTCTGACGAGATTACCAATGATATACTTGCTGAGGCTTTGACGCGTAGTTCCCTGCCGGGGCATGTTGAAACTGTCCGAGTTGTTCTTGATGCTTTAGCTCATCGGCTAGTGCTAAAAACAATTACCGAAGAAGCGCTTATAAATGCCATCAGAAAGGCACTTACATGGTCTGCTGTCCAAGGACGCGTTGAAGCTGTTAAGCTATTGCTTGAATTTGCGCAACTCTACGATCTAGGCATCGGTTGGGAACCGGTTGGTGATCGAGTTGACGCTATCATTAATAATCCTGAGTGTGACCCTCATATGCTACCGAGGCTCACTGAAGTACTCGAGCTTATCTCTGAGTACGCTGAGAATCGATTTTATCTGATACATCAAAGACAGGTGGTAAGTCCTATAGGCCAGCGACCTATACAAACGGGTACAAGACGAGCTAGCGGCTTGCCTGCTGAAATTGTAGCGCATATTGAAAGCTTTATTTCTTAAGGGACGGTTAACTTGAAACAAACCGCTGGGCATTTTGAAAAGCAGTTAGCACTGATTTGATAAGTATGGTATTATAAAAATATTGATTTTGCCTTCTCTGACAAAGGATAACTGCGAATGAGTGTAGCCAATAACAAAGCCTATCAGGGGCCTGAAGAAAATATCATGGTCGTCAAGAGAGCAGATTTTTTTGTTGAGGAAGACTGGCAGGGCATACAAGGTGCTGAGTTGGAAAAGTATCTTGAGCGCATCAAGGCTTACCATACTTTCCTTCCCCGCTCGTTGATGGAGACGGACTATGCCTACAAGCAAGTAATTCCCTATATTATTTTTGCCCACCAGGGCCGTTATTTTCTTATGGAGCGGCAAGCTCAGGCGAGCGAGCAACGGCTTCGTAGTAAGTTAAGCCTCGGTATTGGCGGCCATTTGCGCCATGAGGACATGAAGCAGCAAGACATTGTGGGCTGGGCAATGCGAGAGTTCAATGAAGAAGTGAGCTATGCGGGAACTTTTTCAACGGAATTTATCGGCATACTTAACGACGATGCCACCGATGTTGGCCGCGTCCACATGGGCTTGGTCATGTTGTTTCGCGGCGATAGCCCCATGATTAGCGTTAAATCCGAATTTAAAAATGGCAGACTTGTTTCGTTGCAAGAATGCGTCGAACAATATGATAATCTTGAGTCGTGGAGTCAAATAGCCGTAAGCTTTTTGAGCTCTCTTTAAAATTATAACTTTGTAAGGATCGTATGAATTCAGTATTAAAGCTCACGGCACTTCTTTTTTGCCTCGGTTTTGCGGGCTCGCTAACGCCCAAGCCTAAGTGCAAAAAAAACGTATGTCATCATGCCGGGCAAAAGCACAAGAAGCCGGTCAAAAAGCACGCTAAAGCTAGACCCGAAAATGTTCCCACGGCAAAAGCTGAAGCTGAAGAAGAAAAGAAGCAAGAGCTGTCTCTTACTATTGCTGTTCTTGATATCACTCATGCAGAAGATACCTGGCCTCTTTTGATGCAGCTCCGGGAGCTTGCTCAAGCAGATGAAATACAAGGTGTTATCATTCGCTTAAATAATAATAATGATCTGTCGCTTGGAGAAAGCTATTCTCTTTTTAGCGAGGTCAAAAGAGTAAACGAGGTGAAGCCAGTTATCGGTTTTATCGAAGAAACATGTGAGTTGAATTGCTATTATGTTGCATTGGGCGCAGAAGCAATTATTGCGAGCCCCGTTTCAACGATAGGTGGAATCGGATTTAGTGTTACTCTCCAGCGCTATCAAAATGTTCGCTTGGATAATAGCGAGATGGAAGCCAATGTGGAATATACGCTGATTGCCAAGGGCAAGTATAAAACAGCGGGCAACCCACATAGCGAGCTGAGCGACGATCACAAAGCGTATTTTGACCAATTGATTCAAGACTATTATGACCAATTTTGTGAAGATATAGCAGAAAACCGTAACATAAGTTTAGCTGAACGAGACAGCTGGGCCGATGGGAAAGAATTTAGTGGGAGGCGCGCAGTACAACCAGAAATCGGGCTTGTTGACGAAGTTGGGTCGCTTTCGACCGTTGTCAAAACTATGAGGGATGTTCTGAAAGAGCGCAATAACCGTGTGTATGGGAAGGTGATTTTCTTCGAGGTGCGTAAAGACGAGCAGCAAAATAGCGAAGCCAAGAGTTAAGTATGGCTTACGTGTTTGTACGACCTCTTGTTTTGTTAGCGAGCACGATGTTGATGGCGTTAGGCTCCTGCGCGAATGACAAGCCAGTTGTCGTTGGCGTATTGACGCTTAAGGGTGATATAGGCAAGATCAGCCCCTTTTTAACGAAGCTCAACAAGTTGCGCGATGATCAAGATGTTAAGGGCATTTTATTGCTTATTGACTCACCTGGTGGGCGTATCACTGCAGGCCAAAGGTTATTTTTTGAGATTCAAGCAGTGAAGGAGAAAAAGCCCATAGTGGCTTTCGCCCAAGATACATGTGCATCCACTGCCTATAAGGCAGCATGCGCAACCGACGCGTTAGTAGCAACGCCCCTCACGAATGTTGGGAGCGTGGGCACGGTAATGGACGTACCAAAAAAGACGAATATTACCACCAAGCTTGAGGATTCCAGAGCTGCTACCGAGTATATAATTGTTTCTACTTTTGCAAACAATAAGCGTAGACATATGCTGGCTAATCAAACGGTAAGCTTTGAAGCCGATCATGAGCGCATTGGGGAAATGGGCGATGAGTTCATAAAAATTGTAACTGATCGACGTCCGGCGCTTAAAGACCTTTCACCTGAAGAGTGGGCAGAGGGAAGAATATTTTCTGGTCGGCGAGCTTATCAGCTGGGTCTCGTTGATAAGCTTGGCTCGTATTCAGATGCGCTTGATATCATGGTGACGCTTCTCAAGGAAAAGGGTATCCATACGACTATCCAGATGCTTGTTTTCAAAAATCTTGATAAGAAAAAGGAGCATTAAGCAGAAATTTCTTTCCAGAATCCCTGCTTTTGCTTTTTGATTGGCCACCAATAATGGTGCACGAGGCGCCGATGATGCTTTATGGTTTCATGGAGATTGTCCGATTCATAGATAGGTAGTGCATCATAGGCATGGCCGCTCTTCAGGCGGATGTGCACCAAGTTATCAGCGCATACAATGCGTGCTCTTACCGCACTGTATACCTGATGTTCCAAGAGCCCTTGTATAATTGCGGGCGCGAGAACAACCAATGGCAACGGATCGATTTGGGCATGAAGCGGTGAATGATCCATGGTAAAGAGATTAAAATGGTCTATAATGTCGCCATTATTATTAATATCAAGCTCAATATCAGCTCGGTAGAGTAAGGGCTTACGTGTTTTGAGCAACCCAAGATTGATCAGGTAACGCATACGTGAAAAGCTTTCACCAATAACCGTAGAAAAGCTGTCCAAGGTCTGAATAGAATCGCCGGTTGATCTCAGTAAAATAATAGACTTGAACATATCATCGATGAGAAAGTGTTGGGTTTCAACTTGGAGCGGCGTGCCAAAGAGTGCCAATAAGTTAATGTGCAAGCCTTTACGATGTTTTTTCTCAGCATGCGCCAAAAAGAGGGCAACTCCACCCCCATGGCTATAGGCAATGATATTAATATGTGGCGTCACGTTATATTGTCGCTTATAATCATCGCGCCAGCTGCACAAGCTGTCGTAAAGCTGATGCCCTGCTTGCTGCCGCTCGCTTTGGGCGTTAAGTCCTGACCAGCCAAAAAGAGCATAGCGGTCACCAGGGTTCTTGAGGCCGACTTTTTCTGCGATGGCATCATATGCTGAGATAATAAAATAGCTGCCACGGCGCTCTTGTTCACGCGTTAACGTTCCCTCGCGCGCGGCGTCAATAAGAGTTTCTGGAATTTCGACGAAGCCCTCATCAAGCATAAGATGATGCTCAAAAAGGTGCGTATCTTTACGGACTTCCCGCGCTGCATGGTAATAGTACATGTCATCTTGAATGTTGCCATGTGAGAACCACGATGGACTGAGGGCGGCAAGATACCAGCCGACGGTGCCATGCACAAATACCGTGAGCGTAGGCCGTGCTTCTCCTGAAGCCCAGCCAGGCATAAGGTAAAGTAGGGTGATATACGCAAAATAATGCTTTAACATCATAATTTTCTCATACAGACTATTACTGTAATTATTAGCAGAATTGCGTGCCAACGTCTAGCCCCATTTGGCAAAGATCTGGATGTATGTTATTATAAGAAAGATTGAATAAGAGAGCGATTGATAAAGCCACAGCGCTCTTTTAAGTATTAGTATAGGAGTAATAAATGGCAAAAGAACTACTTAAACCTCAGCTTTTTGCTAAAGTTGAGCACATCTGGGATGAAGAAGACTATCGGATGAGCAAGGAAGAAGAACAAGCGCTTGCTCAGCTGTACGATGGAACGTTTAGTCCCTACAAGAAAGGCAGTATTATCACGGGTACCGTGCTATCTATAAGCTCTGATGGCGTCTTGATAGATATCAATTTCAAGTCCGAAGGCCTTATTCCTCTTCATGAATTTAGCGAGCATGAGCTCAAAAGGCTTTCTCCAACAGCGCATATTGATGTAATGCTGGACGAGTTTGAAGGTGCCGATGGCAATATATTGATTTCTTATCAAAAAGCTAAAGCGCTGAGGGCTTGGGAAGCGCTCATGAAGCTCTATAACGAAAACAAGCCTGTTGAGGGCGTTGTTCTTCACAAGGTCAAGGGCGGCTTGAGCGTGGATATTGGTGTCCCTGCCTTTTTACCAGGGTCACAAGTTGATATTCAGCGGGTCAATGATTTTGATCATTATATTGGTCAAACCATTATGGCCTACATTCTTAAAGTTAATCCTCGGCGAGGCAACGTTATTATCTCGCGCCGCAAATACTTAAATGAGCAGCGCTCTGAAGTTCGCAAAAAGATACTTGAGTCGCTTGAAGTTGGCCAAGTTATTCAGGGCATGGTCAAAAATATCACCAATTACGGTGCCTTTATCGATATTGGCGGTGTTGACGGGCTGCTTCATATTACCGATATGACCTGGGGCCGCATTTCCCATCCAAGTGAGCTTTTGCGCATAGGGGATACGGTTACGGTTAAGGTCTTGTCGTTTGATAAAGTTAATGAAAAGATTTCGCTTGGCCTCAAGCAGCTTGAAGCTAATCCTTGGGAGACAGTGAGTGCATCAGTTTCTGTTGGCTCGAAGATCAAGGGTACTATTTCAAGCATTACCGATTACGGGCTGTTTGTTGAGGTTGCCAAGGGTGTTGAAGGGCTTGTCCATATTTCTGAGATTTCGTGGAGTGATCGAATCGCCGATCTTCACAAGCATTTCAAGGTTGGTCAAGAAATTGAAGCGGTGGTTGTCTCTTTGGATAAAGATAACCGGCGTATGTCCTTAAGCATCAAGCAGCTTGAAAAGAATCCTTGGGATACCATTACCGAGCAATTTGCAGTTGGCCAAAAACTGACGGGCAAGATCACCAATATTACCGACTTTGGTCTGTTTGTACAGATTATTCCTGGTGTTGATGGGTTAGTGCATATTTCTGATATTTCCTGGACGGAGCACATTAAAAACCCGGCAGATCTTTACACCAAGGGTCAAGACGTAGATGTTATTATCACTGATATCAATAAGGCCAAGAAAAAGATCTCGCTGAGCATTAAGCACTTGAGCGGCAATCCTTGGGAGCAAATAGAGCAGAAGTACCCGGTCGGTTCATCTGTCGAGGGTGAAGTTACGCGTATTACTGATTCTGGCGCTTTTGTGAGACTGCCAACGGGTATAGAGGGCTTTATTCACATTTCTGAGATACCTGGTGAACGTTCAGCTAAAGTTGACGAGCTGCTTAAGGTTGGTCAGCAGGCGACCTTTAGAGTGGCAAAGGTCAATCAAGAGGAGCATAAAGTTGGTCTAAGTCTGCGTCCTGAAGGATCCGAAGAAAGCAGGCGAGAAGCACGCATTTCCCACAAGGAGGTTCGTGAGCGGCAACCGCGTAAAGAAGAAAGCGTTGCTCCTACCAGCAAGCCGAAGTCTCAGTTGCAGATTGAGCTCGAAAAGCACGCTGCACGTCAGCAAGAACAAAAGCCAGAATAAGGAGCGATTCATGCTAGAATTAACGTGTGCTTTTATTAAGCCCGATGCTATTGCCTCACTCAGGTCTGGGGATATTATTGCGCTCATTGAGCTTAATGGCTTCAAAATCGTACGCATGTACAAAACGCGCCTCAGTGCCGAGAAGGCCGAAGAGTTCTATAATGTTCATCATGGCAAGCCTTTCTTTGGCGAGCTTGTTGCCTATACGATCTCAGGCCCCATCATCGTAATGGCTTTGGAAAAGGATAACGCGATTCGCGAATGGCGCGACCTTATGGGTGCTACTGATCCATTGAAAGCAGCTCCGGGTACCATCCGGAGAATGTTTGGCACAAATATTGGCAGCAATGCGGTGCATGGCTCGGATGCGCCTGAGACAGCAAAAAAAGAACTAAAGTTCTTTTTCCCTGAATTATAAAAATAAGCAGGTGGGCCGGGATTTATCCCGGCCCACCTGCGCCGAGCTGCAGACTTTAAAACTGCGAGAACAGCTAAATCTATCGTTTTGAAGCCATATCAACTATCTGATGATAGTGTATAAGTGCTTCTGGGATCTTTCTCGGAAGTTCCTCTTTTTATAACAATACCTAATTGAATCAGTTCTATAAGCCGTAATCGAGCAGTACGAGTTGTTACCTTCCAGAATATTGCTGCTTCTTGGGTACTAATTTTTTCTTTTTTCTTGAGATAAGCAATTATTGCTTTTTGCCAATCAGAAAGGGCAATCACGGGTCTCTTCGTTGCGTATAAAGTTACTCTAAATTGATTTCCCATTTCTTCAAATAGCGGTTCTTTAAGGCCATATTGACGGCAAGCTTCTATTATTTTTTGCAGGCCAGTACCCCATTGCTCAATTAATTTAAGGTGATGAAAAACTTTCGCAATAACACGATTACGAATACGCGATGAGCCAGCGAGAGCTTTTTCTAAGGTAAGCCCTAAGGGAAGGGCTCCAGGGTTGGTTATCTCAATGCGGTCATCAAAAATAGCAATTGATATATAGATGCCCTTCGCTGCATAATCCGAATGTACGATAGCGTTCAAAACCGACTCGCGCAGAGCAACAAGGGGGTATTGTGGAATATCTTCTCGCTTTAGCGTTTTTATTTTAAACCTTAAGTGAGTATTTCTTTGGATAAATTTTATAGAATCTTCCATAGCACTGGCTAAATAATTCTTAAAGTCGGCGGCGTCTAAGAATTGAACTCTTGTATTTCCTAAAAAGCGAGCGCAACGGATTATTGCTTCTGGGAATAATGTGAGCCGATCTTTACCAAATAAAAGTATACCTCCATAGCTAGGTAGTTCTGTACTGCCATTTTTTACCACTAAGCCTAAACTTTCAGCAATTGGCATCGTAACTTTTTTATGTACTTGATGAAAAGAATCATTAATAGCGTCCCAATCAAGGTCGGATACTTCTCCTTCTATATAAGGCGTTTCATCAAAGTACCTATTTTTCGCAAAATTTCGTAACATTTGCAGCATTTCATCGTCAACAATCCTATTTGTTGAGCCAAACCTAATGTAAACGCCCTTTTCAGGCCCCTCAGATTTTATATAATAAGGCCCTGCAGAATGAGGAACGTTAATAACAATAAGTTCTTTATTACGATAGGTATGAATACCTATATCAGGAACTAACAATGGGCATACCGAGGCGCTGATGGTGTTAGCTAGTTTCTCTTCTTCAAGAAGCGGATTGGTAACACCAATAAGTTTCTTGGTTTTGTCTTCAACCCCTATAACAATCATGCCTCCAGCTGTGTTTGCAAAAGCCACAACGGTTTTTACAATACCTTTTAGTGATTGAAGATTTTGTTTAAATTCTAACGTTTTTCCTTCATTATTTCTCAGTATTTCTTCTATCATCATAGAGCTTTGAACCTAATAATGCTTGCTTTTCGAGGAATAGACACTATGAAATTAACACTGAAGAGCTATGAAGTCAACCTATTTCAGTGTTTACTTCATAGCTTATGATACTAATAAGGTAAAAATTTATACGGATGGCAAGAGTTAATTCAGAGCTTTGGCCAATAGGGCTGGTTAAGCCGCCTCAACCTGAAAGCTCTCAGATACGCCATCCTCATCCAAGATAAGGTCTTGGTTCATCGCCTGCTGCTCAAGGGGACGAACAAAGATCGCCTCTACATAGACAAAATATAGTCGAGATAGAATATATTGATAAGCGGAGCCACTTGATGGGGCTGTAGCGCGTAGGTGTTCGCTGGAAAGTTATAATATCGTTGATTTTTTTAGTAAATATCCGGTATGCTAATAATCGCAATAGTAATTAAAAAAAGAGAGGCATTATGATATATAGATTTTTTTATGTATGGCTATGGTAATGATAACTAAAATCGCTGCACAAGCACCAGTATCTCTTGAATCATCCATCGAAGAACGTGCTTTTGAAAATATGCTCAAGGATATGGAACAAAGCACATTTATACGTAATTTTGATCAGCAGCCCGAAGCTGCCAGATCAGCCTTTGCTCTTGGTTATGTGGCGGGAGACCTTGTAAATCTTATCACTTTAATACGTACAAATGGGCAGTTGTCGCCATCTCATGGTAAAACTAAATTAGATATAATATCAGCATATCCGTCGATTTATAAAAGTCTGCTTAGTCCTTTAGGATCAAGCTTAGGTTTAGGACAAGCAAGAGAATCTCTCAAATCACTAACGTAAAAAGTGCTCTGGACGTGATGTAAAATTTCTTTTATTCTACATAGGCACAATACTGCGCAGGGAGGAACGCCTATGAAGGCAGCTTTTTTGAAAGTTGGCTTATTGTTAACGACAGCGTCACTTATGATATTAACGGGGTGCAATTCAACAAGCAGCAGAAAAGATAACAAACCAATGGCTACAAAGGGTACGACAGTGATTTGTGGGAAAACAGATTCGGGCTTAGAGTATGAAATTATCCGCGATGGTGCGGGCGCTACGCCTCAAAAAGGGCAGCTCGTCACCGTGCATTATACTGGTTGGTTGAGCGATAACGGGCAACCTGGCATAAAATTCGATAGTAGCGTTGATAGAGGGCAGCTCTTTTCTTTCATAATCGGCATGGGGCAGGTAATTAGAGGTTGGGATGAGGGGGTAATGTTGATGAAACCCGGCGAAAAGCGCCGACTCATTATTCCTGCTCAGTTAGGATATGGCGCTCGAGGCGCTGGAGCGCTCATACCTCCTAATGCAACACTTATCTTTGATGTTGAGCTGCTTAAAATTGGATAGTGAAAATTTCTGGGCTGCTTTATGTTTCTTTGTTGAGAATAAATGACTCATGAAATAAGCTGATAACAGAGGCAACTAACAAAGGAGCTCTATGGAAATAATAGCATTTGAAGCAGCTACCGAGAAAGGTATCATAAAAATTCCCCAACAATATCTTAAATCAATGACCCACCATGTTCAGGTAATTATAGTGGTTGGAAAATCAGAGAAGGCTAAAAAATCAAAAGTTGAATTTAACGCTCTGAGAGTTGATACTAAAAAAATTAAATTCAATCGAGATGAGGCGAATGAGCGCTAACTCTGCTTTCTTTGATACCAACATAATAATTTATCTTTATAAGCGAGATTGCATTTTTAACTTCATCAATGGTGTCTATGGCTTTTTGCTTTTTGATTCCACCAATTTCAGCTAGCTGGAGAAGATGAGAAAGCGTGGGATTTTTGCCTTCGCTAAAGCCTTCTGGCTTAAATTTAATGAAAGCCGCTTGGCCCGTGCCTTATGCGCAAGGTGATTTGCTATTTCATGAGGAGTTGCGAGAAATAATACGGCTACCATGGTGTCCATTATAATTGAAAACTGGTTATATTGGATATTATAGTATCTTTTAAAAAAATAAGTCAAATTGGCCCCATGGCGAAAAATGGGCGAGCATTTGATTGCGTTTTGATCAAGAGACTTGGTATAAGATTAGTAATCAGCATAAGCTTTTCAGAAGCTGAGTATTATAGCATGCCGGTTTATAAAAAGGGAACCCATGCGCCTTATCCGTTTGTTACTTATTATAGCCTGCTGCACAGCCCTCGGAGCTCTTCTCTTTTTTTCTTATCGGAAAGATTTAGCGGGATCAAAATCGCCGTATGACTTGACGCTAATTGGCTTTTTGATGTCATATGATGGCCTTGGTAGGCAACCTATTTGGCTTATCGATTGCCTTAAAGACGATCTGCGTATTAATTGGATTGCGCCTGATGAAACGACGATCAGGTCATCTTTTTTTGATGTTCCCGAAGCTGTAGCAAAAGTAGCTCTCAATCAAGACATAAGGCCAGGCACGGTATCTTTCTTCACCGATATATTGGTTAATCCGCGCCGCAATGTGCATAAAAAAGTACCCTCATCGAGCCTGATCAAAATTGCTTCATCCATGATGGAATCACCTGTTGTACCTGACAGGCTTCCTGCTATTCTTAATAAATACTTTGATGCCGTTGTTGTACCTGATATATGGATGCTTGAGCCTTATAAAGCAGCAGGGGTAACGATACCAATTTTTGTGATTCCTCTTGGGCTTTACCTAGAAAATTTTTTAAATAGGGAGCCAAGGGCAGAGCCACATTACCCCTTTGTATTTGGTAATACGTGTGCAATCGACGTCAGAAAAAATCATATAAAGCTCATTGAGGCTTTTTATCATGCCTTTGGCAACTCCCCTGACGTTAAACTGCGCATTAACGCAAGATTCTCAGATAAAAGAGTAGCGCAAGCAATACTCGATACCATACAAAAATTAAACGCGACCAATATTCAGATAACCTTTAATATTCTTTCATCAGCAGACTATTATACGCTGATGGACTCGATTGATTGTTACGTCACGTTAAGCCAGGGTGAAGGGTTTTCAATACCCCCACGGGAAGCTTTGGCGGCAGGGATTCCGGTTATTTTGTCGGATAATACGGCACATAAAACAATCTGCCAAACAGACTTTACGCGGCCAGTTTCTTCCCCCTTTATAGTTAACCTTCCCTACGACATATTTGGCAATAAACGGGGCCACGGTTTTGATTGCTCAGTCGAAGAAGCAAGCAAGGCGTTGCGCGACGTATATGATAATTACGATGTATATCTTAAAAAAGCGCAACAAGCGCGAACCTGGGCCAACGCCTACACGAAAGATCATCTGCGAAAAAAATATTTCAATCTCATAAAGCCCCGGCACGTTCTTTTAGGCAACGAAAATGTTGTTACCGATGACTACCTTATGATCACTTCAAAGTCACTCTTTAACAAATACCGTACAATAACGGGGAGAATCGAGTAGGGGGCGCTTTCCAGATTTGGCAAGTATCCATGCAGCATTGGCATTTGTGTCTATGGCCAGATTGCCCTACTGCTCCGGCCTTATATCGAGCTTCTGTTCTTCAGGTTCAAAATTTGTCTTACGCTTCCTTCAGATTCCCGCCTCGCGGTGGACTCTCTTGCGCGCTAAGGCCCAGCACACATATAGAAATAGGGCGCCCACAAAGCGCCCTATTTACCAAAATTTGAGAACTATATGCTTTTTAATCAAAGTCCTCATCATCATCATCGTCGCCGTCTTCGTCATCATCGGCATCCATATCATCAATAACATCAATCTCTTCAACGGTGACATCTGGTTCTTCAAGTGCCTCTTCAAGCGCCTTGGTCAATGATTCCTCACTGATTTCAGCATTTTTGACAGGCGCCGGAGTAAGGGGTGCAGGTGCTGGCGGCATAACTTTAGCGAGCTCATGGTTGGTTGCCTTAGGTGCTCCCGGTACGTTGCCATTGGCCAAGCAATGGCCTGTGAAGCCCAAGAAGATGCTCACTAATAAAATTATACTCTTTTTCATAGGTCCTCCTTTTTTGTGTCAAAATATCATTATATATTTAATATATTATAAAAAATTACCAAAACTCAACAGTTTTTAAAAATTCAAGATGAAAAATTGCCTTAATTTTATAAAACACGTACCCTATCACACGGAAACGGAATATGTATCGAGGCTGATTTTTATGGAAGCAGCTGCTCGTCGCTCAATTTTTTCACGTTTTTTGCATGGGTTTTGGCGTACTGCCCATATCCATTGTGCTTTAATGGCGTGCTCATTGCCTCTCATGTTGGCTTGGGGCATGCCTTTGCCGCTCCTTGGTATCTTTGGCAATATTATTTTTGCTCCTTTCTTGCTCATATTTCTTTTCCTTGCATCATGCATGGTTATTGCTCAACTTTTTCATCTCCCTCTTGGCCCGCTCGCATGGTTGATAGAACAGGTCGTCAATTTCTGGTGTTTCACAACCTCGTACGTGAGTCCATGTTTTATGTTCGAGGTCGCGCAGCCCTCTTATTGTATATTAAGCATCCTGGGTATTGCAATCTGTATGTTTTTCCATTACAAAACGGCGGTACCTATGCCGGTGCGGTGTGCGTATATTCTCCTTTTCATAGCAGTTTCGTGCTTCTTTGTCCGTCTCTGGTGTACACCCGCTTACGCGCAGGCCAAGCCACAAAAAAATATTCCGCTCATCTTGGTGAGGTTTAATAACAAAATCGTCGGCATAGACCAAGGGGTGAATGGCCGATCGGGGGTCAAAAAGCTCGGCAATCGCTTTTTTGCAGCGCTTAGGCAGCAGCTTGGCTCGACTGCTCTCGATCTATTGATTCTGCTCAAACCAACAGCGAGCTCATACGACCTAGCTCGCCAGCTCTTAGCAACGTCCCACTCCTGCACTATTATCATGCCTACTCTCTACAGGGCTTCCCCGGCTGTCAGTGTCGCTATCAGTAACCTCCAAGAATGGGCTCGAAAGCAAGGACATATGCTTATAATTTTGCCATCTGATCGCTCATTTAAGCTTGCCGGGCCAATTGAGATGTGCATCGAAAGCCGCGGCTTCCTGCCTCGCACCACAAAATTCATGCACCCATTTTTGGCGGCCGTGAGCACAAACCCTCTGCTTCCTCTCGAAATTACGCCGGTAATAACACGGCGCGAGCGGGCGCTGCTTCAACGCCAACTAACGCCAAGGGTAAACAGATAAGCGTATACAATCCCGGTTCCACATCAGTCAAACGAAGTCCCTCAATAATGACGATTCCTGCGTTAAAAAGTGAACGATGCGTAGGATGATCTTGCTGTTGGCGCTCGATCCCCAAATAATCGATACCCACCGCCACGATCTTCTTTGCTTGCAAATAGGCAGCGCCTGACGCATCAAGATAAATAAAGTCCGGATCAAACGGGTCTATGGGTGCCAGTTTGCTATTGCGTGTCTTAAAGAGCACGCGCGGGGCCTTGAGTTCATGCTTCTCAAGATCCTGCGCTGTAATGGCGTCTTTGACCTGCGTCATATCAAGAACAATGCAAGGGCCACATAATTGGTTCAGACTAATGCTATCAATAGATACGCCATCCTGAATAAAATGGGAAGGAGCATCAATGTGGGTGCCGACATGAGCGCCGCATACAAGTCGCGACTCCCTAAAGCCGTCCTTTTGCCATTCTTTTAAAGGATAAGCAACAAAGTCCTCTTTATTTTTGTACGTTGTTATGCCGCTTATAAGCGGCCAACTAATGTCGATAATTTTCATCATAATCTAACGCCTTTAAAAAGTTTTCCCAACGCTTATCGCTCTGCGAACATGATTCCTGGTAATTACGTGCTTGGCCAAAAAATATACCGAGTCCTTGCTTAAAAAGCCCTGGAGGTCGCGCTGATTCAAGTATGAACTGCTTGGCTAACTCAAGTCCCTGGGCAATTCGCGACTGCAACGACGTACCCGCCAGATTACTGGCAAGCAGTTGCCTATACCAATTTACGAGGTCACCATAAGCACTTCCTTTCCAAGATACGCTTTTGATCGATTTCACAAGTGCTTGTCGCGCTTTATTGCGCGAGGTGCTTGTTAAAAGCTCGTACAGGTTGGAGCCGATATGGTTAATGTTCTCAAGTAATAGCTCAAGCAGCTCCATATCAAAAAGCGCTAGACTGTACTCGTCAAGTAATGGGCTATAATAAGCAGAATATGCTTTTACGAGCGAACGCGCCCATGGGCGCACTTCTTTTGCACCCGCCTTAAAGACCTTAAGCAGCCAGTGATAAGGCCAATGGGCTTCCCGTTGGCCGGGACCACCAGCGATGAGGTAGCGTGTATAAGGCTTGAGCGTACAAGCAAGCTCAACGGTTGCCGTTGAACATGCATCAAGTCCAATGAAATCAAGGGAGCGAAGGGTCAAGGCTTCGGCGAGGGTTTTACTTGCAAGAAAGCGCTGTGGCCCGAGTCGTATACCCGCCGTACTATCTTGCGAGCTAGGAGACGAGTAATGGCTCCACAGTATGAGGCCATATCGCTCAGCGCTGAATGTTCTTGCCCATGCTAACGCGTGAGCGAGCATGTCTTTTTCGGTTAGCGCGGTTGCTGCGCGCTTTTGGTCCTCAATGAGCTGATGCCCTTGCAGTATGTATGGCGAGGCAACGTACTTATTTTCCTTTTGCCTGACGGCAAAGACCAACACGTTCATGCGCTTGGGCGCTCCCTCAAGCTCAAGTTGGCGCCAGCTAAATCCGATGTAGGGATGTGCTTGCTCATCATCTGCCATATAGATGAGCAAGGTAAGCTTTTTTTTGTCATGAACTCCTTGGGCATACTCACTAAGCCCAAACCAGGCGCTTGCCCAGCAGAGCAAAAGTACCGTTTTTTTCAAGTTCAGCATAATGCTACTCGTTATCTGGTTTCCTCGTGGCTTGCATCTTGTCTGAAACAAAAGTTACCGCGTGACCACCAAACGCTTGGCGTAACAGCGATACTAATTTGGTTGCATACGTGCCGCCCGTTCTTCGTGATTCGGCTCTAATGTGCAGCGCTTGTTCAATAACCGGAACGGGAATTGCCTGCTCTTTGGCCTCCTCGACGGTCCATAAGCCGGTTCCGCTTTCCTGAATGGTGCCAACAACATGTTCAAGTTCCTGATTCTGCTGAAAGATTTCTTCTGTCAATGTTAATATCCATGACCTGATAATACTCCCATGATTCCACAGATCGGCTATATTTGCTAAATCGAGATTTTTGTAATGTCCTTCTTTCAAAATCTGAAAGCCTTCCGCGTAGGCCTGGAGTAAGGCATATTCAATGCCATTATGTACCATCTTCACGTAATGGCCAGCTCCTGCGGGCCCAACATGCGCATGCCCATTCTTGGCTGCAAGAGCGCGCAGCACCGGCTCGCACTTGAGGTAGCTTTCGTGGGTGCCCCCAACCATGAGGCAAAACCCATGCATGCGTCCATGAAGACCGCCCGATGTGCCGCAATCAACAAATTCAA
Organism: uncultured bacterium; assembly: GCA_963722385.1. Classification (GTDB taxonomy): domain Bacteria; phylum Babelota; class Babeliae; order Babelales; family Babelaceae; genus CAVRKK01. The sequence continues at coordinate 380,310 of CAVRKK010000002.1, read as the reverse complement.
TGCCCTGTTGCTTTAAAAATGCAAAGCGGCGAAGCGAATCCTTAAAAAAGCTGTTCCCGCCGTCAACAATTACCGCTCGCTGCTCTTTATCTTTCTGCACGATATGCGGATGTATTTCTTGAATGACATCGTCGACTGGCTTGCCTGCAGGTACCATAAGCCATATGAGCGTGGCCTTATGGGCAAGCTCTTCGATGCTCGTAGCTTGAATAAAATGGGCCTGCTTGCTGCGAGATTCGCCCGGTATGTTGGTATCGAGTTCTTGTGGGGGATACTTATCGTAACCAATGACGTCAAAACCTCCGTAAAGAAGGCGCGCCGCTATAGATTGACCCATGCGACCTAAACCGATCAAGCCGACCATTATGCGCTCCTTTCGTTCATAAGCGCCTGGCCCTGTTGTGGGCCAAGAGAACCTACAGGATAGGTGCAGACAGGGAGGTTGAGAGCATATGCTTTTTCAATAATGTCCCATTGATACTCGATTTCGTCAAAGCGTACCGCTGAGTATTGCTGCCCCGTGATTATTTCTTGGAGTATTACTTCATATGCTTGTGAGCTTATCGGACCAAAGGTTGCTGCATACGTAAAATTAAGATTGACCGTTGTTGTGTGGTGTGTTGACCCTGGCTTTTTTGTATTAACCTGCAATGAAATCCCTTCCTGGGGATTAATGCGTATGGTGAGCATGTTAGCGGTACATATGCCATCGTCACTCCACGGACAATGATCAACAGGCTTTAGAATAAGCTGGACTTCTGTTGTTTTACGTGCCATTTTTTTTCCGGTCTCAAGGTAAAATGGTACACCATACCATCGTGGGTGATCGATAAAGAGCTTAAGTGCCGCATACGTTTCGGTTTGTGATGCTGGTTTGACACCAGGCTCATCCAGATAGCCTTCATATTGGCCAAGCACGCCGTTAACGATGCGTACCGCATGGAGAATTTCAGCTTTTTTGTCACGAATTGCTTCGCTATCAAGTGATGTCGGGCTGTCCATCGTTACCATGGCTAAAATTTGTAAGACATGATTTTGCATAACGTCACGGAGAGCACCATAATGGTCATAAAAGCCACCCCGGCCTTCAACGCCGCCTGTTTCGTCAAAGAATATCTTGACCGCCTCAAGATAGGTATTATTCCAGACAGCTTTAAAGAGTGTATTTGAGTAGCGGGTGAGCAAGAGATTGCTGACAAAGTCTTTAGCTAAATAATGATCTATGCGAAAAACCTGCGTTTCGGCAAGAAATTTTTTAACGCATTGGTTAATGCTCATAGCAGATGCCAAGCTCCAGCCAAAAGGCTTTTCATACGCGATGCGGTGCTCAGGATGGTGAGGAAGTATTACGTTGGCCTTTACAAGATTTTCGGTAATAGTACAAAAAAAGTCAGCCGGTACTGCTAAGTAGACCAAGCGAGGGCTATTGGTTAAGCCTCGCTTTTGTTGCTCATCGTTACAAAGCTTTGCAAGGGCATCATAGTCAGCACTCTTGTCCGCGCTTAAGGGCTGATATCGTATAAGCTCAACAAATTGTCGCCAAGTATTTTCATCAAAATTATCGATAAACGCGCGCGCGGGCTCCAGTATCTCGGCAACCGAAACCTCCTCGCGGCCCGTGCCGATAATAAGCCCAATAGGAGCATTTTTTCGAATAAGCCCATACAAGGCTGGAATGATTTTGTGCCTACTCAGGTCGCCCGTCATGCCAAAAAGCAACAATGTCCACTGTGGTGTATTCACGATATGCCTATGTTGATAAAAGTAATTGTAAATAAAGATAGCTTACGGCCGGGCCGTCATTTTTGTCAACGCAAATTCTTGGTAAGTGCATTGTGAATTATTGCTGAGCTATTCTGTACCAAGTTTTTTGTATAAGGTCCTATTCGGTATTGTCGTATCATCACTTTCGGCCTGAAGGCGATGGATTTTTGACAATCATCTAATTGGGGAAAAAGCTTATTTGCTCAAATTGACTTTGACTAAAATCCTTTGTAAAATAGAATCGTTTAAAAATTCAAAGGGAGAAATGAGATGGCTCTGTATTACAATAAATACCTCTTTTTTTTGTTAGCGGTTTTCTTTTTAGTCGCTGCTAAGGTATCTGCTCTCTGCAGGCTTACAGGCACAAGTTATGCTTCACTTGCTCAATTAAATCCAATTTCAGTAGCATTTTCCCCTGATGGATCTTACATAGCAACAGCTAACAGTGGCTCAGCTAGTATAACATTCTTTACGATAGGAAGTGGAGGTGTGCTAAGTAGCCAAAATTCATATACGTTACCCCTTGGTTCTAGTGGTCCTGAGTCAGTAGCGTTTTCACCTAATGGCTCATATCTTGCTACTGCTAATTTCTATTCAAATGATATAACTATATTTCAGATTGGATCAGGAGGAGTATTATCGGGAGCGGTTTCGTATGCATTACCAAGCGGTTCTATCAATCCTTTCTCAGTAGCGTTTTCACCTAATGGATCGTATCTTGCTACTGCTAATTGTAACTCGAACGACGTAACAATATTTCAAATTGGATCAGGAGGAGTATTATCGCAAGCAATCTCATATGTCATGCCGAGCGGCTCTATTAATCCTACTTCAATAGCGTTTTCACCTAATGGATCATATCTTGCTACAGGTAATTATAACTCTAGTGATGTAACATTGTTTCAGGTAGGTGTAGGAGGTGTGCTATCAGAGGGAACTTCTTATGCATTACCAAGTGTTTCTTTCTACCCTCAATCAGTAGCATTTTCACCTGATGGATCCTATCTTGCTACTGCTAATTATGGTTCAGATAATGTAACGATATTTCAAGTAGGAGCGGAAGGAGCGCTATCAGGGGGAACATCATACGCATTACCAAGCGATTCTTATACCCTTAATTCAGTAGCTTTTTCACCTGATGGGGCTTATCTTGCTACCGCTAATTTGTCGAATGATGTAACGGTATTTCAAGTAGGAGCCGGAGGTGTGCTATCAGAGGGAACTTCTTATGCATTACCAAGCGGTTCTTATACCCTTAATTCAGTAGCTTTTTCACCTGATGGGGCTTATCTTGCTACCGCTAATGGTTCAAATGATGTAACGGTATTTCAGGTAGGTGTAGGAGGAGCATTATCAGGAGCAACTTCATATGCATTACCGAACGGTCCTATCGATCCTCGATCAATAGCATTTTCACCTAATGGCTCATATCTTGCTACTGCTAATTTCTATTCAAATGATATAACTATATTTCACGGTAGGAGCTGGAGGAGTATCATCAGGAATGGACTTCGTATGCATTACCCTCGGTTCTACACATCCTTTCTCAGTAGCATTTTCACCTAATGGATCGTATCTTGCTACTGCTAATTATATTCTCGAACGACGTAACAATATTTCAAGTAGGATCAGGAGGAGTATTATCGCAAGCAATCTCATATGTCATTACCGAGCGGCTCTAGTTCGAGCCCATGCTTCAGTAGCATTTTCTCCCAATGGTTTATATCTTGCTATTGCCACCCCAGGCACAAATGACGTAACAATGTTTCAAGTAGGATGCAGGAGGAATATTATCGGGAGCTGTAACTTATGCATTGCCTTCCAGTTCAGACGATCGCTATCTCAGTAGCATTCTCACCAGATGGGTCCTATCTTGCCACCGCTAATAACGGCTCAAATGATGTAACACTATTCCAGGTTGGGAGCAGGGGGCGTATTATCGGGAGCAATATCATATGCATTACCAGCGGCTCTAGTTCTCCATACTCAGTAGCCTTTTCGCCTGATGGTTATATCTTGCTATCGCTAATATATTCTCAAATGATGTAACAATATTCCAGATTGGAGTAGGAGGAGTGTTGTCGGGAGCAGTGTCATATGCGTTACCAAGCGGTTTTAGCAACCCTCAATCGGTAGCCTTTTCACCTGACGGGTTACATCTTGCCATTGCTAATGAAAACTCTTCTCAGTAACACTTTTTAATGTAGCGGCAGGAGGTGTTCTAACAAGACCAGCTTCCTATGCTTTCCTGGCGGCTATAGTTGTCCTGCTTCGGTAGCATTTTCGCCAAACAGCTTATATCTTGCTACTGCCAACAATAATAATCCGTATATAGTAACGATATTTAATTGTGGCACCTTTTCAACTTCACTCGTATCTGTACCATTACCTCCAGAATCCCAAAATCCAGCAGCAATAGCATTTTCGGACAATGAACAGTACTTAGCAACAGCAAACTATAACTCAAATGACGCAACGCTTTTTCAAGTAAACACAGGCAATTTTACAGCACCTTTATTTCCTGGTGTGTCCTATCCGCTGCCAGTAGGTTCACTTGGTCCTGTAGGAATTACATTTTCATCAAACAGTACTTATCTTGCAACGGCAAACAGCAACTCAAGTGATGTTACTCTTTTTAAAGTATCAATAGGCCAACTACAAGGAGCGACCTCTTATCCTTTACCAAGTAGCTCTATAAACCCTCATGCCGTTGCCTTTTCTTCAGATGATAGCTACCTTGCGACAGCTAACAGCGGCTCAAATGATGTTACTCTTTTTAACTTTATAGCAGGGGCTCTCAATAACCCTCTTTCATACCGCTTACCAAGCTAACTCGACTCAGCCCGTAGCGTTAACCTTCACGCCAGACAATAGCTACCTCGTTACGGCCAATGCCAAATCATATGATATAACACTTTTTGAATTAACAAATGGTGTACTGAGCAATAGTATGTCGAAGCCAATACCAAAAGGATCATCAGTTCCTAGTTCAGTTGTTTCTTTCGTAGATAATAATGGAAACACCGTTGTTGTTGCTGCAAACAGTGGTTCTGATGATATTACTCTTTTTGCGATTATAAATGGCGCTTTATCAGAAGGGCAATCACGCCAAATTGCCCAAGGCAATGCCCAGCCAGGATCTATAGGCCTGTCAGCCGATGGTTCTTTCCTTGCTGCAAGCAATAGCGGTTCTGATACCGTTGCTCTTATTGAGTTTTCAAAAGACGCCATTTTAGGCAATCGAACAACACATATATTGCCAGGAAATTCAACATACTGTGTATCAATAGCTTTTTCTCCTATTTTATCTGATACAGGTAATTCTCTCCTTGCTACTGCTAACTTTTATTCTGACGATGTATCAATTTCCCAAATTTTTGGAGCAAGTAGCACAGGAGGATATTCGGGTGATGGCAGTGGTAGCTCTACAAACATTGGTATCATTGTAGGGCCTATTATCGCTGGCGTTGGTGCTCTGACTGGTGCTGTGGTAATTGGCATAGCCGCTTATTTTGCCTGGAAATATTTCGCTCGCCATCATGGTATAGGCAGTGTTAATTACTCGCCGGAAATGGAAACGATAGCGGTAGGGCAAGAGTTATAAAAATTTCTTGTATAATTTCAAGAAGAGATCTTAGCAAAGGGGCTGGAAGGGCAGAGCCCTTCCAGCAATTAGATTTAGAGATATGCTGTAATAGCATTTTCAGCAGCCGTGATTTTTTCGGTGACTGCTTCAAGATATTCTTCTGCTTGTTCAAGTGATTCTTCATCAACTGATGCTCGACCAATGCAAGCGCCGACAAGACCGCAAATACCACCCAAAACAGCACCAGCAACGCCTGCGGTAAGTGCATAAGTAGCATAGACAGGTAAAGCCGTTATATTAAAGGGAACCAGTGTTGGCACGAAGAAATATTTGAAAGCCGCGCCAAGTCCTGCGCCCCCAAGGAAACCGAGTCCGGCACCACCTAACGTAGGCCATAGCTTACTTGGTGCCATGCCTTTTAAGGCGACGAGCTCGATGCCATGAATGCTTTTGAATGATGGCAATGACATTGAGCCTTCTTCAACACGCTCACTGATGTCACGAAGCAATTCGCAGTAATCAGTGGCTGTCTCATCAACAGCATGCTGAGCACGCTTGGTTCTCGCATGGTTAATGCCGTAACCAGAAGCAGCAGACAAATAACGCTTCATTGCTTTCCGTGTTTTCCTTTGTGTTCTGCTTATTTCATGCAAAACGCGCCGTGTATGTGTCTTGCGTGGCATTTTGACGATGGATGATTCAGCAAGCTCACTTATTTTGTTCTCTGCATCAAAATTTTTATTTTTAGCAGAAAGATTGGTTACGCATACAGCAGCGAAGAATACAGCGATTGATTTTTTAAGAATATTCATAAATTCTCACTTGTTGGCTATGTATATTAAATAGAAATTTAAATAGATAATGAATTGTTTGCTTGATACCTTTCTAGAAAATAAATAACAGTCCAATAAATTGTTTTTTTTATTACATCTTCTAATAATTATATTTTTAGTATAGACATTCTTTGGTTTTGTTCAAGTATTTAAATAACGTTTGAACATAGTCGTGAAAAAAATATTTTTTTTCTTGCATTATTAATGTTGATTAAACATTGCTAAAAACGAGCTCAATCACAATGCTTTGAAGAAAAAAGCGGGCAGCAATTTTTTAATCTCGTGGGTTTATCGCATAAGCAATATTGCAGTATAGCGAAAATCGCCTTGCCATCGTGCATATTTACATAATTTTCATAATTATTGCATTTTGAATTAAAGTATTGCTATCTTTATTACAGTCAGATTTATAATAGTATTTATAAAAAGGAGACGACCATGTGCCATCATCACCACAAGCATGACCATGAAGGTCTTAAACTGCTTTATCAAGCAGTAAGCTCGCTACGTAATATTGAAGAAAGCCTTGATGAGTTGCGCTTTTATCTTTTAGAGCTGCTCGAAGAAGATGAAGAAGAAAATGAAGAGGAAGAAGAAGAACAGGAAGAAGGCGAAGAAGAAGATGAGCACTGCTATTGTGAAGAAGAGGAAGAAGAAGATTAGAAAGCTTTTTGATCTATAATGAACTGAATAACGTCAGTGTTGGCGTTATTCAGTTTTTTCTTGTGCTTGGTATCATTGCCAAATCTTGGTATCCTCTAGGTAAAGGACTGTCTACGCTTCGAGGGTAGTAATGAATATTAAGCTCGGCTATCGCCTAAAAATATCGTATGTATCTTTTGTAATGCTTGGCTGCTTATTTGATAACTTAATTCGCGCAAATGCTGATGATGGTGAACTTGATATAACATTTGGCAATCAAGGTATTGTCACTTCAAATTTTAATAGCTTTGAAAATACTGCCCACTCGCTCAGTATTAACCAAGCAAATAGGATATGTGTTTTAGGAACTACTCATGAGCAATCAGTTGCTGCGTTGAGCATTGCTTGTTATGAACCAAATGGTGTTCTCGATACAACTTTTAATGCTCATGGTCGGGTGCCGGGGCTGTTTTTAGCAACAGCAGGTGTTGATGGCGCCGAAGGCTTTGGCATTGCGATGGATGATCAAGAAAAAATTATTGGTGTGGGTGCTGCTCATATAAATGCAACAACGCATTTTTTTGCATTGCGTCTTACCCCTCAAGGTACGCTCGACCCTTCGTTTAATAAGAATGGTATAGTTCTTACGCCTTTAGGCAGTCATGACGAGGTAGCCTATAAGGTTGCCGTCAAAAATAATAAGACCTATGTTGCTGGCATGAGCGATGGCAATTTAGCATTGGTATGCTACAATAGCGACGGATCTCTTGATGCGTCATTTGCAAAGCAGGGGACTTTGATTTATCGCTTTACGCTACCAAGCAGCGATCAAATGCCAAAAAATCTCAGTCCTACTCGTAATCGCTTATTAGCGTGGGCAACGCCAAAAATCATAGCCGTTTATCGCATGAGTGGCCTTGTTGTACAAGCCGATGGTAAATTGCTTGTCGCGGGGACCTTTACTGAGCCACAAAAATTCTTTATTGCTCGCTATCTTCCTGATGGCCAATTAGACAGCAGCTTTCACCCATTAGGTCCACAACCAGGAATTTTAATCGATTCGTTTGCGAGTAGTCACGATAGCGCACGCTCCCTTGCGCTCCAAGGTGAGAATATTATGGTGGCAGGTTCTACGATTGAGAATGGCAAGCCAGCCCTTGTTATTGCTCGCTATTTGGGCAATGGCACGCGCGATAGGTCATTCAATGCTCTCGGCAAAAATCCGGGCATGGTCGTAACGGCACTTCCTGAAGGGCCTGCTCAAGTAGAAGCTATCGTTGTACAGCCTGATGAAAAGATCCTTGCTGCGGCCATGGTGTTTTTGGGTCAAGACATAATAAGCGTGATTGCTCGCTATACAGCAACAGGTGAACTCGATTCTTCTTTTAATCCCCATGGCGCGATTCCTGGTGTTATGCTGCTCAACAAAGAGGGTCATTTTTCAACGGTGCCCACTGATATTGCTTTACAAAGCGATGGCAAAATTATTATCGGCGGTTATGCCAAGCGTTTAGCGGATACTGATTTTATACTGATGCGGTTAACGAACGATAACGATCTAATATGGTGCTCGGATGATACGTGCGGTCAAGCATTTGTCTAAAGGCTGACTTTTTTTGAACCTATATTAATTTTCCTAATAGTGTTCTGCTTAGTTTAATTTTTCTTTTGATACGTTGGAAGCAATGAAAGCCAGAACTCTGGCTCTCATTGCCTAAAAGTTTACGCGTTAAGGGGATGTTTAGGTAAAGAGTTCTTTTTCGTTGAATTCAGGCATCATGGTACTCGTAAATTCGCCAAATTCTTGAGGAGTCAGTTCCAGCTTATTTTTCAGATTCAAGTTAGCGCCTGCTCCAACTAATAAATCGATTATTTCTGAAGCTTTGCTTGCTAATTGTCTGTCTTTTGTTGTGTATTTGCGCATAAAAGCAAAATGCAAAGGAGTCATTCCTACATCATTTTGAGCGTTAACGTCGCAATGTAACTTTATTAACTTAGAAACAGCTGGTTTTTCTACGAGTACAGCAGCAGTATGAAGAAGAGTATTCTCATCCTTATCTCTACCGCATATAGCGCAACCTAGCTTTACTAGTAGATCTACATTAATTCTGCCTACATTATTAATGTTATTCTCTTTAAAGGTATCAATAAAATATTCTTTTAAAGGACAACGTCCCTTGGCCAATGATCCTATGATACTGAGGCAGGCTAAAGAAATGAAGAGGATTGATGTGCTTTTGCCAGCATAGGTAGCGTTGTTTTCTCTTTTCATAGTACCTCCTTGATACTTAATTTTCTTTTAGTTAATATAATATTAATCGTAATTATATTGTAGCAAAAAAAGATAAATATTTACAACCTTTGCGTGGGCGCTTCCCTGGAAGGGCACATTCTATGTGCTGCTAAGGTGTTCAGGAAGTTAGAAAAGACTACGTCGGATTCGAGCAGCTTCATACCTAGTGCATAGGGATCGGCAGGTCAACGATGACCTACCGGCCCTTGATAACCGTCATCGCACGGGTGGCTCGGTGGATTATTCGACAGCACCAGTTCCAGCAGAGCTCTAGGAAGCTAAATTCTAAATTCAGTAAAAACTTACCGGGAGGTGCGTTATGAGCGCATCTCCCCTTTAAGAGTTAAAAAAATAGTATTCTCTAAAGAAAGCCTTTCTTAAACATTTTTTTAGGTAGGCAGGCTGAGCGTTTTTTTACCTTGAGACTCAAGCAGAAGATTAACATTGTCGACATATGAGGTTTCTAAGTTGCTAACCCTGCTATTAAATTGATCTCTAAAGGCGTCAATTAACGTGTTTCCTTTGCCAAAAGGATCAGCTTTGCCAATGTCCCCCGCCTCCTTTTCAATCATTGCTTCAAGAGCTATAAGATCGGCCACTTGGCGGCGGTACACATCGATGGTGTCGCTCGCCATTTGGATCAGCTTGTCCGCGGTTGGTTTTTCTGTCCCCTCTTTAGCACCCCAGATGAAATTCCAGATATTGTCAAGGATGCCGGTATTTTCTCGTGCTACATCAGCCATAATTTTGGTAGCTATGTCGACAAGAACGCTGTTATATTCTATTTGGGCACGGCGTGCTTCGATATGGCACTTAAGCATACGACGGTAGTCTCGCGTTAAGTCCTTTTTGGTAAGCCAGCGATTTAAGAAAAGCCGACCTTTGAGCGCTTCATCCTTTTGCTTAAAGCCAGCTTCAACCGCGGCGGCTCGCGCATTGGGTTCAAGGCCAAGCTGCGCATAAAGCTCTTCTTGTGCTTTATTGGCCCAAGCTATTTTTTGATCAACGCCCTCTTTTACTTTTTCTGCATTCCTGACCATATTAGTGACCTCAGATGAAAACAAGCTTTTCATTTTCTCCACCGCCTTATTCCAAAGTCCCGGGTCTTTTTGAATATATTCAGGCACATAGCCCGCTTTAAAAAGAAGCTCGTTTAATTTTTCATAGTCTTGCTCGGTTGGCTTTAAGGTTGCATAAAGGAGGTACAAGCTTGCTCCTGCACCAGCAGCAGTAAAGAGAGCAGCAACGTCGCCGGTCACACCGCCCACCATGCTTCCTATAGTTGCGCCTGCTACGGTACCTACGGGTCCAATGGCGCTGCCTATAGTTCCGCCAATTATCGGCGCTCCCGCCTGTACCGTTATTTTAGTGGCAAAGAAAGCAACAACAGCGGCGGGGATTGCGCTGTACCATGCTACTTTACTGGCTGTCTCTTTGCCTGCAATCACCGCTTGCTTCCAGCGAGCAGCAAGATCGGCTAAGCTGGCATTAACAACACTTTTCAACTTGGTATAGATATCTTTGACCTCTTCAGTAATAGTTGCCTCATCAGCGGTAAAAACTGCCTCAGGATCAGAGAGGCCAATAATGCGCATAATCCAGGTTGTTAAGCCAGCTGCCTTGCGTGCTTCCGCCTGCTCTTTTTGAGGTAACGACTCAATATAAGCTTCACTTTCAACAAGTGACTCAAAATAGGGATTGACTGATTCCTTTCTTAACTCGGCACGTGCTACGGAGAGCAAATCACTTATATCATTGAGCAATTCTGTTTTATCAATTTTGGCCAGTGGCGGCGGGTTATTGATAGCAGTAGTATTAACAACACCAGAAACTGCTTCTTCAACCTTGTTCTCGAGAATGTTTCTACGATAGAGATACTGAAGAACATCAACCTGATCATCAAGAATAAGCAACTGCAGTCTATAAGCCTCTGCAATTTCGATAGGTCGCCCCGTAGGGCTGAGTCTCTGAAGGCTTGGCTCTATACCAGAAGCATGCTGCTTTTGATATTCATCAAGCTGCTTTGCGCGGCGTTCAACGTCATTAAGCGTATCAGCAATGCTGACTAAATAAAGGCCACGATCACTTGGCCTATAATATGTTTGACCCTCTCGTACGTCATGAATCAAAAAGCCACTTTTTTCTAAATCATCAAGCTGCTGTGACGAAAGTTTCTCAAAACGATAAGCAAGCTTTTTAATAAAGCCCGCAACCTGCAGCAAATCGTACTCTTTGCCATCAATCGTTGCTTTTGGCTCACGCACGAGACTCGTAAGCTTATCCAATGCTTCTTGTTGCTTCTTCATAGCCTCAAGACGATCGGTAAATATTTTTTCTTGATCATAATCGAGAGAAACAGGAATGCCAGCAAAAGCTTTGGTTACGGTTACATACACTTGGCCAATAGTTGCTTTTTCTTGCTCGGTTAATTGAGCAGGCGCACTAGTTAACGCTTTATATGCTTCAGCTGCGTCGATGATGTCCGTCCATGCCTCTACCTGCCCATAGGTACGTTGAAACTCTGGCACCATCCCTTCGGGTACTGCATATTCTGTTATTTTCTCAAGATCCTGTTTTTGCTGACCAAGTTCTTTGCCATGGGCGGTGATATTTGCAAGAGAAGATTCTTTAAGCTCTGGCAATATTTCATTAAAGCGGTCTCTTATCGTTACGAGGCGCTTAACATTCTTTTGGAGTACTTCTTTTCGAGGCCCAAGGGCTTTTTCGATTTGTTCGGTAAGCTTACTTAAGTTTGCAAGATCAGCCGATTCAGTAAGCAAATCTTTTAAGCCATAGCTTTTACCCTTCTCTTCGATTAGTGGCTCGGTGAGATTCACATAGATAGCTTCTAAGTTATCATAAAGCTCTTTGAGCTTTTTTGGGTCAGTAGTTTTGCTCATTTGTTCAAGTACGCTGGTAGCTTCTTGATTCATCCCAGCGAGCATATCTTCAGGAAGCGCAGACAGCCGATTGAAAAGCTTGCTTTGTTCCTCTTCTTTTGACTCAAATTCTGTATCATGCTCGAGAACACCCATGATGCCGCCTTCATCGACCAGCGTGTCGAGCACCTTAAAAATAGCCTTATTGAGCTTGTTAAAAAGTTGCTTATTGGCTTGTGTTTCTGGCAAATCCTTTTGTTCATTCATAAAATCGTTAACGCGAGAAAGCCTTCGTGCCGCTGCTTGAAATTCTGGGTCTGTTTTGCTGGCGCCATTCTTCTTGGTAAAAATTAAATATTTATTGAGCAAGTCCACTTCTTTAACATAAGCATTCAGGTATAATGCTTCTTTCTGCTCTTCTGTTTGGCCAGGTTGCGTAAGCGGTGAAATATCGCGTGTTAAACTATGATTGCTTAATTCGTTCGATAAAAGTCGATTCGCAGTAATAACAAATATATGGGAAAGCTGTGGCATCTTTTTGGATAATGCTTTGGCATCTTTATCTTCGGCCATCTCAAAAAGAATCTTTAGTCCCTGCTCAAAAGATAGGTCAGCAAGAGGCTCTGTTCTCTTTTCAATGATTTCCACCAAAGCATTCTGAATCGCGTGATTATGAATTTCGGATAAAGCAACACCATTCAAGATTTCCAAGTAATCATTTACTATGTCGGTAAAACTTTGTAAAACATTTGAGGTCCCTTGTTTAAATCCAGCAGTCTCTAAGTAATCAATTATTTTACGAGCAATCATAACTTCTATTGAATTTTTAAATTGAGGAGCTACCTTAATTTTTTTGAGAATCGTTATAAGCAATTTATTCACTTGCTCAGGGTCATGATTTTTAAACTGGCTGTCTTCGATAACTTGGCCTAGCTGATTAGATAAAGCTCTCATTATTTGGCCATAATCATGGTCAGCCTCGCCAGGCGTAAAATAATTCTTATTTTTCATGTCCAAGGCTTGCTGAGCTATAAAAGAAAGAGCATCAATAGTTTGATTAGCGCTAAAGCTTTCAGGCAATTTCTCTATAATTTTAATCATATTTTGAGCTCTCTCTTCAGCAGGAACCGCTGTGAACAAAGCGCCACCTTTGCCCCAAAGCTTGCCAGGTTGTTCAGCAAATGCTTCCCAAGCTTTTTGCCAGCTTGTTATATCAGATGCCTGAAGAACATTTTGTTCAGTAATAGTTTTCGCTTTCGTGACTACAATTGGCACTTGGTCAGATGGTATTGGTGGGGAGATAACAGGAACTGCTTGTAATTCCTCTTGAGCTACTTCTTTAAGCTGTTGAGCAACCTGATTTTGCTGGCTTGTAATAGCTGAAATTTCTTCTGGGTTGTTTTCTCGTTGAGCTAAAAGTAATTCTTGCTCAAGTTGTCCTTGTTCCTTTTCTAAGTGAGCCTTCCTAGCCGATAGCTCTTCTGGAATTTCACCTTCTTGGGCATATGCTAGAGGAACAAGGAAACTGCAACATAAGAAAGCTGAAACGCAAATTACGTTTAGCTGCTTCATTACTTACTCCTGATTTAATTTGCTATTTAAAATAATTATAATTAATATGTATCATGAATTGCAATATAAATAAAAAAGCCAGCACAAGGTGCTGGCTTAAAGATTAACTAAGACCTGAAGTAAATTACAAACCAACGAGGCTTCTAATACTGCTAAACCATCCTTTTCCATAGCTTTGTTGGGCTGCCAAGATGGCCCTCGCCATAATAGGACCTCTTCTCCCTGCTGTATCAGGATTAATAACCATATCAGCTGTACGATTTCCGTCGCCATCAAAGCTCCGGATATTAGGGTTGGCACCTTGTTCAATCAAATATTTTACGGCTATGCTCTTGCCTTGTGCCACAGCATAGTGCAAAGCCGTCCATCCTCTGTCATCTTGCGCATTAATATCAGCCCATAAACGCAAGAGGACATCTGTTTCGGGTAAATTATGTTCAACAGCGTATTGCAATGCTGTTTGGCCATTAGGACCACGTGCGTCACAAGCTTGTATATTATAAGAAATCAGTACCCTTAAAAGCTCTTCACGTTCACTCCACTTCTTAAGAACAATGAAAACTGGCGGAAAGCCTTGAGCGTTTTTTATCGAAGGATCAGCACCTTTTTGAATGAGAAGCTTAATTATTGGACGGCTAGAGACTTCCATTGCTTCTAAAAGTGGTGTATTGCCCGTTTCTGGGTCTTGGTAGTTAATGATAGCTGGCGTTGCGCCAATTAAGGCATAAATAAGATCCGTCTCTTCAAAATGAATCGCTTGGATAAGCTTTCTGCCCTGTTCCGCTTCCTCGGGGGAGTATTCTTTTGCGCTTGTTTCCTCATCGCTGCTCGATTCGTGACCAGGAGCTTCCATCGCGGTTGCTTGCCAGCTACCAAGAGCGAGTACGAGAGACAGGCCTGTGATTCTAAGACTTCTCATGTCCATAAAAGTCCTTTCAGTTTTATATAATAAAAGATAAATATATCCATCAAACTAGCATGTTTATTAGCATTTGGCAATTTTTTAAATAATCTAGCGATATTATTTCTGATAATAACAGATTTTTTGTCAGATACCAACAAAATGAAGCATGTAATAGTCAGAAGCTCGTTTTATTGGACGTTACAAACCTCCTTCATCTAGGGGATAGCCTACCTCATAGGTTTTATCATTTATGGTTATACTTCTGGCTTCGATAAATAATGCTGATGGATCGAGCTCTAGGGCAAAATTTGCCGATGAGTACCACTGGCTTGCCCATCCAGCATCTTCATCTCCCTCACGAGTCACGATTTTAATTTTTCCAATACCATCTTTATAGTAACCTATGGTGGTCAGTTCCGTTGTATCTCCCGGATCTGGATCATATGTCCTAAATCTATCTTCATCTGTATTTTGCAAAAAGTAAAAAGATGAAACCCCAGAAAAAACAACGTTATAGATATCAAATTGTTCATCCCTTGTTCCTGGTCTATATACTTTTATTTTGAACTTAATTTTATGGTGAAGGATATCAAACTCAAGATTTAGAATTCTGCCTTCCCAAAGTTTATTTAGTTCATTAGTTAGATTTAAATTGTTCATTTTTTATACCTTATCTTGTATTGTGAAATCATTTCTTGAATTTGGATAAGATAATTACTTGTCAAATCGAAGTGAGTTAATTTAGGATCTGCCATAAGCTGTCCGGCTGAAGTTAAAGCTGATTCGCCACTGATGCCAATCCTAAAATAAGGTTCCATTCTCCCACCAGAGCCGGCTTCCATAATTCTAACAGTAAATTCCTTTTTCCCGTTTGGAATCTTGACCTTCCATCCTTTTCCTTGAGCTCCTTTTAGAGTTGCTCCTTTAAATGCAGCAGCAATTTTTTCGGCGGCTTCTTTTGTTGCGATATGGCCAGCTTCTCCACCAAGCTCGATAAAACCCAGGCGAGCAGCATTTATTGCCAATGGCCTTAGGATGGCAGAAGCCGCCTTATCTTTCAGATTTTTTAGTTTCTTGCCTGTCTTGTTTGCCAAGAATTTGACGGGCCACAGTACTGTTCTAACAAATTTTAAGTGTTTTACATAGGGAAATATAACAGCAGCGGTGCGCAAGGCGCGTTCGCCATAGCCAATATCTTGTCCTCCTATATAATCCCGGCCAAGGCCAAGCTCAGCGGCAGATTTAACGTTGCCTACAATCGGTACGAAGTCGAGCATGGTCGATAAGAATGGTCGAACGAATGAGGGTGACTCATCATAGAGCATTTCTTGGTTCGCCTGCGATTCGCAAATATCTTCAAGCTCTTGGTAAATTTGTTCAGCAACGTCTGAAGCATCCGATGATTCCTGATCGTCCATTCCCGGTGAATCTTGAGCAACATCTGTTGTTATGGTAGTATCACCGTCTTGCCTGTTGAACTCATAGATGTCATACAAGTCGTTTAGTTCTACGAAATCTGCTGTTTCTTCTGATGCGGCTGATTCAACCGGCTGTTCCCAAGTTCGCTCACCTGCTTGGTCATCGAGATTAATCTCTTCGAGGTCCTCATCCTCACGTTGTGCAGCGTATCCCTCGGTACCAGGATATTTTTGATCAAAATTTTCCCTGAGCACGTCCTTGAGATCTTCACTTTTTTCTGCAGGCTGCCCTGATGCCATGTTTTCGGCGAACTCTGCTTCATGTGACGTAAACGGCTCTCCCTGCTTCTTTTTCTGCTCAAGGAACTCGTTAAGAAGCTTCTCCTCAGCATCCCGCGCTTGCTGCTTAATCTCTTCTCGTTGTTCCGCTGCAGCCTCTTTCATTGTTTGATTGATGGCGTCGAGGTTATTGCCGTCTTCAGCAAATAACTCTTTAATGCGCTGCATCTTCTGGGCAAACTTTGACGGGTTGATGATTGGTATCACCAAGCGCATAACTGTTTCATCTTCAACATATGTCTCTTGCATCATGCGCATATTGCGATTTAACTCGGCAATCGCGGCACCCAAAATATCAAGGTCTATGTTTTCGGAAATGGTTGCCCGTGTAATACCGTCTTTCGACTTAGAAGTATAGCGCCCATCGATCATGCCATAGAGACCAAGGTCATCACCATTAGGTATAAAGCTACCACCAACACTAAAGCCGCGCGTTTCTTTGCCTTCATGAATATCTTCAGAAGCGAGGTGGCGAGCTTTGACGGTGGCGTTGGTTGAGTCACTGCTTATATAAGCGCCCGTGAGATCTATCGTATCGCCGACGTGCACCTCAAGATGCTCGGTGCCCTCAATACCTGAAGCTTGGCTAACTTTATGTTCATAGGTCTCTTTTTGAGCATAATATGCGCCACCAGCCGCTGAACCAACATAGGCACTAGCACCGCTCGAAAAGCTATAGTGCGTATCCTCAACTGATTCCACCATCAGGTTATGCTCAACATTAATGGTTGTAGAGATGCCCTGTACCCGGGCTCCTTTGAGCTCTGCATTCTTGACATCAATGACGATGGTATCGGCGTTTATCTGCGCATTATCATGCGTCACCGTATATGAAGTGCTTGTCTGCTTTGATGCGTCAACGGTACCACTAAGCGTTACACCAACACTTTGTGATTGTTGATTAACGGTGACCGTATGTTGTGCTGCAGTTGCTTGGAAGTTCTGTCCCTTAATGGTTGCTTTCTCGGCTTCTAGGGTTGTTCCGTCAAGCTGAACATCATCGCCACTCTCGATATGGACTTCTTGACCAGAAATATGGCTCGGCACCGTAATGGTTTGCTCGCGGCGTATGGTATCATGTGCAATATTGAAATATAAATCAGGCGCGAAGGAGCCTTGTGCATCGGCAATACCCAACCGCACGGCCAAGAACTTGCCGGTGCTTCCTTCTTTCTGCTTGTACTGATTAAACAAGCGCAAAGCCTCAATACCCATCATCGTTGTGCTTGCAAGGGTGTCAGCAGTGCTTGCCGAACTGGCAAGTCGGTGAATAGAGGCAAGCAGTGGGTCCTCATCATTGAGCGCCCACAAAGCTCTGCGATATTCTTCGTCGGCAAGCAAACCGAGAGCATCTGAGCCAAAAAAGGTCACACCGAATGACCAGCTATCAGTCATTGATGATGAGCGCTCTTTGGCGCCTTTGATAATATTATTGCGCTTGGCGATTAAGTGAATAGATTGACCTGCATACACAACCACTGCCTCAAGCACATTGTCCTCGCCCGACTCAAAGGTTACCTTGCCACCAACATTAATCTCTGTTTTGACTATATGGTCCTTCAGATGCTTTTTGCTGGTAGCATAGAGCCCAAACAAATTAAGCCCCAGCTGCTTCTGCTCGCCTTTAAGCGTTGTGGTCACTACGGCAAGATCATTACTCTTTTTTGCCTTAAACAAGGCATCACGGATGGCAGTAAAAGAAGCACCATAGCTTTTGATTGAACCATTGGTAGACTCTACCGTAAGATTCTTTCCAGCACCTATCTCTGAGCGCTCCATAGTCATCGCCTCTTTGACCACTTGCTTAACCGAAAAGCCCTGCAGCGATGTACCGCTATATGATGTATGCTTGTTGGTAAGTGTTTTAAAGACGGCATCACCGTATGCTTTCAACTGGACATTCTGAGCGCCAATAATTTTCGATCCCTCATTAAACAGCTTGCCCGTCTCGCTTATAAGCTCAATATTGCCCTCAGAAGTAATGTTTCCTGGATAAAAATCTACTATTTCCGAAGAGCTTTGATGGCCAAAGAGCCTGCCAAAAAAGCCAGGGTCCCACGTTACGGTATGGCTTCCCAAAAGAACCGTGTTGGTGATGTCTCCCTGCTTGGCATAGAGCGATACTTTCTGCTTGCCCACAATAGAGCCACCAATGTTCTTAATACCCGCTTTACCAACGGCATCTTGGGGAACTTCAAGCTCGATATCAAAGCCAATAATATCACCGCCTTCTAACGGCGTGCGCACGGAGTATTTTTTTACCTTATTGGCTTTGTTAATAATCGTATCTGCTTGTATCTTTACACGATTAATGGCACGAATCATGCCCTTGTTGACGACTCGATGCATCTTATCAATAGTAACATCATGAGCAAGAAAAGAGCCCATACGCTTATTGGCATCACGGTCTGCTGCACACACATGAAGGACAGGGACTAAACAATCAACACCATCGAATTTTTGAACCTGGTAATAGATAAATGAAAATGGCAACTCATGTATAAGCTCTTGCGTGAGTATTCCAAGATTTTGGCCTTCTTGTACGTCCGTCATTTTGCTTTTGAGCCATGAAGGATAACCATTAATTTTATGGCTGTAGCGCTTGAGAAGTCTGGCGAGCTCTTGCTTTTCTTCCTCAGCCAATTCGACCTTGGTTTCTTGCGGCTGATCTTTCAACGACTTTCGCGGTTTATTGTGTCCCCGTGGTAGCGGCTCCCTTTTCTTCATGTTTCCTATTTTCCTACCATTGACAAGGGCTACGAGATAGCCAGCACGTTGGAGCTCCCGGAGTTGGGTAGCAAAGTCACCTTCGCCCCCAAGTGCGGGAAGGCCGAGCTCAAATAAAAGCCGAGAGAGTATCTCTACCTGAGAACTAAAAGAGAGAAGCATAGCTGGTTTGTTCAAAGTTGTGCCATGAAAAAATGCAAGCTCATTGCCAGGCTGCCATTCTTCTGTGCTCTCTTTTTGTGAAGGATGGGTAAAGATAAAGCGCGGGTCATTACAGAGAATGGTAGTGGTGGGATCGATAAACTGAGCAAATGAGAGAGAAATTGGGCCATAAGATCTCAGATCATCTACGTCGGACTTATGATTATGCATAACCCCTTGCTTGTTTGATGATGAGACATGAGCCTCTTGCCCAATAACAATCTGGCCTGTGCTTTCAAATGCCGGATAGTGCTTGATATCATGTATCTTCACCGGCTGGCCCTGAAGCATGAGCTTGAAATCTTTGCCCGCTTGCAGGATTGCTACATCGTCGCAGCTTTCAAAGTAATCAGCCACTGCTCGGGTAACCATGTTTTTGAAGATCCAGCCAGTATCTTCTTTATAGGTCTCACAACGCTTATGATCATTACACTGCGTTAGAAGCTCAAACTTTTGGTCAATATCAGCAATAATATTTTCTTTTGCATGCAGAATACCGCCGTAAATACCAACATGATTGGCAGTAAGGGAGATATTCCCCTGCGACCTCACCAATGAGCGTTTTGGCGATACCATATCATACTCAACACATGTCCAGGGATATCCGTTACTATTGGTAGCACGGTATCGGTTACCCTCAGTTCTTTGCGCTTTGCCATAGGGCTGTGTATAGCGGTTTGCTTTGATACGTAGATCACCCGTTGAATCAAAGCTTCCCCAAATCGCCACCGCTCCCTCTTCAAACGATAGGTCAGCTTGGCCGCCAACATGCCAGTGGGCCTTACTGCCGCTCCAAAAAACACCTCGAGGCATAGTAATCGCTAAGTCTTTCTTAAGCGAAATCGGCGTCTGGTTGGTAATGCTGCTACTGCCAGATACCTCAAGCGAAAATGAATCAGCCATCTCAAGTTGGTGAATCGCGATATCGCCTTTGAGATCCACCGACAAATGAAAACAGTTATCACCTTCCTGAAAGCGTATCTGCAAATTACGAGCGTCTATGAGCGAAAAAGGCTTCGCCATTTCCGTTTGTTTGAACTTACCGCGCACCTCATGTACAACATCAGCCTGCGCAATCTGCTCACCATTCTTCATGATCTTGCAGTGTGTTGCTTTTTCTGGGCTCTCTTGGCCGCGCAGCTTAGGTATGTGGCGGGATGCCGGTTCGTCACGCGTAATAATTACGTGGTAGCCCTCCCGGGGCTCCGTGCTTGCTCGACAAAATATTATTGCTAATAGAGAAAAAATAGAGACAAGAGCATGCCGTATGAAAGCCTTAATAAACATAAAGCCAGTCCTCGTAATAAAAGGTTGCGTACACCCCTCATTACTACCGAGTCCTTACTTCTTGCCTATCTCGCTTTAATTTATTGAATATTACCCGATATTTATTGATTAAGCAAATTATTTTCATCAGCAACGATTCTCGATTCTTGATGGTGTGCACAACTTCTGAGAACTCGAACCGGACATCTATCATTTTATCAAAATCACTATTAGTAATATAGTTCCATCGAAAAGAGAGAGCAAAGGAGTACTACCTATTCGGGAAGCCAGATATCCATAAATATTCCTTCAGCAGAGTCAAATATAGGAGGAGCCGAGATATCAAACACCTTTATTCTCAATTACACAGGAGGAACAGACCTTACCTTCCAATGGGGCTGCTTCTCAACAACAGGTATATCTTTGTGTGAAATACCAAATGTAGATAGCACTTCAGCAGATGCGCCTATAGCTACTGTCTCAATCATAAGAATAGGTTAATTCATTATTTTAACCCCAGTAGAGCTCAATGCTCTACTGGGCTCTTTTTTTAAAGCTTACTATATCTTAAAAACAAGTAATTGTGCATATTCTCTTTTTTTGGCTTAAACACTATCAATACGCTGAGCATTCGCTTGTTTAAAGAAGCAACCTGCTCCTAGTCAAAAAAAATAAAGCTGATAATCTAGGGATCATTAAGCAGATAAGAAGCACCAGTTGCAGGCTGGCGCTAAGGAGAGATAAGCATGTCTATATTTAAAGCTTATATAAGAGAATACTGGTGTATTACTGAGTAAGGCTACGAAGGCCGGATCAGTCAATGAGCCTATCGTAGCAAACATCTGTGTTTAGCTGCAAGCCACGACTTTTAGGCCGTTTGGCAGTTGACTCCTAGTTATGAGAAATACGGGAAGTAATATGAGCGAAAATAGCAACAAAGCATTAAAGTACCGTAAGAGATATTTGAAATACTTCTGCTGCATGAAGTAGAATTTTTAAAAACAGAGGAGATCCCGATCAGCTATTTTTGAGGCAAGCTCAATCGTTGATGAAGCCAAGAAACAATTTACAAAAAAGGAGAGGCAGATGAAGAAAAACTTTGTCCTATATGGAGTGTTCTTGGGGTTATTCGGCCTGATTGCCGGCGACACCCTGAGCAAGCCCGACTCCGCACAAAAAGTGCGGCATCACCAGCCTATACTTTCAAGGCAGCAAAAAGATCCACATCATGACCGGCACCGACATCGGCGAGTTGGCTCAACCGGCTCTACCGGAACTACCGGTCACCGCGGTAAACGCGGGCATGAAGGAGATCGCGGCAAACATGGTCGCCCCGGACCAACAGGCCCTCGTGGTCGCAAAGGCAACCAGGGCAATCGAGGCAGAAGGGGTAAACGTGGTCATACTGGCTCAACTGGATCTACGGGCTTCACGGGCTTTACCGGATTCACGGGCGCAACGGGAGCAGGGTCAACGGGTCAAACAGGCCCAACTGGTTTAACAGGCTTTACCGGCGTAACGGGCGATCCCGGTAGCACAGGATCAACGGGTGCAGGATCAACTGGCTCAACTGGTTTCACCGGCCCAACTGGATCAACTGGTATAACAGGCAGCACTGGTATCACTGGTTCAACAGGAGCTGGATCGACCGGATCGACGGGACAAACGGGCCCAACTGGTCTCATAGGCTCGACCGGTTCAACTGGTTTCACTGGTCCAACAGGAGTAGGCTCGACAGGATCGACGGGACAAACAGGTCCAACGGGTCTCATAGGCTCGACCGGTTCAACTGGTTTCACTGGTCCAACAGGAGTAGGCTCGACAGGATCGACGGGACAAACGGGTCCAACGGGTCTCATAGGCTCGACCGGTTCAACTGGTTTCACTGGTCCAACAGGAGTAGGCTCGACCGGATCGACGGGACAAACGGGCCCAACGGGTCTCATAGGCTCGACCGGTTCAACTGGTTTCACTGGTCCAACAGGAGTAGGCTCGACAGGATCGACGGGACAAACGGGTCCAACGGGTCTCATAGGCTCGACCGGTTCAACTGGTTTCACTGGTCCAACAGGAGTAGGCTCGACAGGATCGACGGGACAAACGGGTCCAACGGGTCTCATAGGCTCGACCGGTTCAACTGGTTTCACTGGTCCAACAGGAGTAGGCTCGACAGGATCGACGGGACAAACGGGTCCAACGGGTCTCATAGGCTCGACCGGTTCAACTGGTTTCACTGGCCCAACTGGAGCTGGCTCGACCGGATCTACGGGACAAACTGGCAGTACCGGATCAACGGGAAACACAGGTAGCACAGGCTCAACTGGTGCAGGATCGACAGGTTCAACGGGATCGACTGGATCAACTGGTTTCACTGGCCCAACAGGACCAACTGGATCAACTGGCTTCACTGGTTCAACAGGAGCTGGCTCGACCGGATCTACGGGACAAACTGGCAGTACCGGATCAACGGGAAACACAGGTAGCACGGGCTCAACTGGTGCAGGATCGACAGGTTCGACGGGATCGACAGGATCAACTGGATCGACCGGCCAAACAGGTAGTACTGGTTCAACGGGAAACACAGGTAGTACTGGTTCAACTGGTGCAGGATCGACAGGTTCGACGGGATCGACAGGATCGACTGGCCACACAGGTAGTACGGGTTCAACTGGTATAACAGGTAGCACTGGTTCAACAGGTACATGTTCATGTTCAACGGGGTCAACAGGCGCAGTAGGCTCAACAGGTTCGACAGGTTCAACTGGTCGCACGGGATCTACAGGTAGCACAGGGTCTACAGGACATGTCATAAGCGATGGGGACTTTATATTCGCTTATAGTACTGGTACGCCAGCCGCTCTGCCTAATACTTTTAGTCCTATTATTTCTTGGGGAACCGCTGATGCTAATAGTTGGTCAATTGATCCAGCAACCGGGGCTTTTACCAATACAGATACTGGTACGTATCTTGTAAGCTATGAAATAACAATTAGTGCCTCACTGCCAGGGTTATTTGGTGGGCAAGCAGCGCGAGCAAGGTTAGGTACGATGGAAATTGGTGGAAGCTATGTAGGTATACCTGCTGTCGTCACTTTGCTAACTACTCCTGGGTCAACTAATCAAATTTCCCATAGTTTCATTATGAACTATGATGTTTCTAACCAAGAGCTTTTCTTTGAGTTTGCTTGCGGCGGTGCTGCTATTACAGCATGTCAGCTTGAATTAGCACCTTCGATTACCGATGGCTCATTTCCAGGCATTACCCCTATTTGTGCTGGAGTGAGCATAATAAGAATGGCGTAAGGCCATCAAGCACTCAATGCGATCATAAGATAGGGTCGGTCGGTTGATCCCGACCGACCCTGCGTGCCTTCACCATACAAAAATAACAGCATTAATGTTGCATTTCTTTGACGCTCTACCAATTTAGCATGACTATATAGCTCGTGATATGCTTTTAATCACTTCTGAGTCTCATCAGTACCTCATGCAACTTAGCAAATGTACCCTATAAAAAATTAAAAAAATGAGCGATAATGTTCTCGAAAGAAAAAATGAGCTTTTTTCTTCTTTCGATTTGCAGACAAGCTCTAACAGGAGATCAATACATGCCTAAATTTTTCCTTAAGTGCCCCGCTTTACTGGTAGCTTTTGTTATCCTCTCTAGCCCTGCTATGCAGGCTATCTGCAGGCTAACGGGAACAAGCTATGCTTCCCCTGCGGGACTAGCTCCTCAATCTATAGCGTTTTCACCTGATGGTTCTTATGTTGTTACTGCCACCGGGGGCGTAACTGTATTTGCTGTAGGCGCAGGAGGCACTTTGTCAAATGGCACTTCATATATCTTGCCATTTGGGGCCAGCAGCCCTGCATCGATAGCATTTTCGCCTAATGGCTCTTACCTGGCCACTGCTAATACCTTTTCAAACAATATTACGTTATTTCAGGTAAATGCTGGAGTGTTATCAAATGCTGTTTCCTACTCTTTGCCGCTCGGTTCTGTATCGCCTTCTTCAATAGCATTTTCGCCTAATGGTTTACATCTTGTTACTGCTAATGCCTCAAATGATGTAACCGTGTTTCAACTAGATATGGGAGGAACATTATCGGGAGGAACTTCTTATGCTTTGCCATCTGGTTCTGGCTATATTTATTCAGTTACATTTTCTCCCAACGGTTTATATCTTGCTGCTGCTGATAATTACTCGAGCGCTGTAACGATCTTTCAAGTAGGTATAGATGGAACATTATCTGGCCGAGCTTCTTATGCTTTACCAAGTGGTTCTTCTGGCATTCTTTCATTGGTGTTTTCTCCAAATGGTTCATATTTTGCTACGAGTAATAACTCAAATGATGTAACAATTTTTCAGGTAGGAACAGGAGGCGCATTATCAGGAGGAACCTCGTATGCTTTATCAGGCAGTTGGCTTTCTTCATTGGCCTTTTCTCCAAACAGCTCATATCTTGCCGTTGTTGATACCTCAAATGTAACCATTTTTCAAGTAGGTACGAATGGAGCTTTATCAATGAGCAGCTCTTATTCCTTACCATACATCAATGATGGTGATTCAATAGCCTTTTCACCAAATGGCTTATATCTTGCTGTTGCCAGCCCTGATGCCGACGATGTAGTAGTATTTCGAGTGGGAATAGGAGGGACATTATCTGGAGCAACTTCTTATTCATTACCAAGCGGCCCTACGTATCCTTATTCAATCGCATTTTCACCAAACGGTTTGTATCTTGCTACTGCTAATAGTATTCCCGATAATGTAAGTATATTTCAGGTAGACACGGATGGAGTTGTATCAGGAGGAACATCTTATAGCTTGCCAAATGCTTATAGTTATCCTTATTCAATAGCATTTTCTCCAAGCAGTTCATATCTTGCCACTGCTAATCATAGCACAAATGATGTAACAATATTTACCGTTGGGGCAGAGGGTGCTCTGAGTAATGCTATCTCTTATGCACTGCCTTCAGGTTCTTCTGAACCATACTCAGTGGCATTTTCGCCGAATGGTTTATATCTCGCCAGTGCTAACTTTGGTTCAAATGATGTAACAATATTTCAGGTTGGACCAGACGGGGCATTATCGGGGGCAATTTCTTATGCCTTGCCCACAATCAATTCAGGCCCTTATTCAGTTGCATATTCACCCGATGGTTCCTATCTCGCTACTGCTAATTATCTCTCAAGTAGCGTAACAATTTTTGAGGTTGGGACAAATGGGGGGTTATCAGGAGGAACCACGTATGCCTTACCGAGTGGCTCAGCTCAACCTGAATCAATAGCATTTTCGCCAAATGGTTTATATCTTGCTACTGCTAATGACAACTCACATGATGTAACAATGTTTCAAGTAGGCTCAGCAGGAATATTGTCAGGACAAACATCTTATACCTTACCGAATGGTTCTTTTGCGCCTACCTCAATTGCATTTTCGCCAAATGGTTTATATCTCGTTACTGCTAATAGCTCAAACAATATAACAATATTTAGCGTGGGAGCAGCAGGAATATTGTCAGAAAGCGCTTCTTATGCTTTACCCGGTGGTTATAGTACCCCTAAATCCTTAGCCTTTTCATCAGACGGTTCGTATCTTGCCACGGCTAACTACAACCCCTATGTGATAACAATTTTTACGTGCGGTAGCTTTCAAAGTCCGTTAACTTCTATTTCTTTACCACCAGAGTCTCAAGGCCCTAATGCACTTGTATTTTCAAACAAGGGTCAATATTTAGCAACAGCAAACTATAACTCACATGATGTGACGTTATTTGCAATAAATGCAACTGCTCAATCAACCACTCTCTTGCCGGGTATTTCGTATCCGCTCCCTGGCGGCTCGTTAAACCCTAAGGGGATAACTTTCTCATCAAATAGCAGCTACTTAGCAACGGCTAATAGTAACTCGAGCGATGTGACTCTTTTTAACATGGTAGCTGGAAAGCTTGCTGACGCTAGCTCGTATACACTACCCGCTGGCTCTACCGTTCCCGTTGCAATTGCTTTTTCGCCAAATGATGCCTATCTTGCAACCGCCAACAGCAACTCGAGTGATGTAACAATCTTTAAAGTAGTTGCAGGAACACCGCAGAATCCCCTCTCTTACTCTTTGATAAATTCTACGCAACCGGTAGCTTTGACCTTTACACCCGATAGCAACTTCCTTGTTACTGCCAATGCGAAGTCGCACGATATCTCGCTTTTTAAGCTTGTAAATGGGCTGTTAGATTACAGCGGTTCAAAGCCACTACCAACCGGGTCTTCCGTCCCCGCTTCTGTTATTTCTTTCTTGGACAGCAATGGCAACACGGTGGTTGTTGCCGCAAACAGTGGGTCAGATGATATTTCTCTTTTCCTTGTTCAAGGAAATTCGCTGTCCGACGGCCAGTCTCGCCAGCTACCGCAAGGCAATGCCCAACCTGGTTCAATTGCTCTTTCGCCCGATGCTTCGCAGTTTGCCACCGCTAACAGTGGCTCGAGTACCATTGCTCTTTTGCAAACAACAAACGGCATAATACATAACAGTACATCATATGTTCTGCCAGGCGATTCCATGGATTGCGTATCAATAGTCTTTTCACCGCAACTCGCCGAAGATGGAAGCTCGCTTGTTGCTACTGCTAATTTTTACTCTGATGACGTATCAATTGCCCAAGTCTTTGGGTTGAGTAATGCGGGCCAAGAAAATTCAGGTGATGGCGGTTCGACCAATATCGCTATAATCGCAGGACCTATTGTAGGTGGGGTTGCTGGTCTTACTGGGTTAGTTGTAGCTGGTATCGCTGGTTATTTTGCCTATAAATATTTTGTTAACCGTCATCGCACGGGTGGCTCGGTGAATTATGCGACAGCACCAGTTCCAGCAGAGCTTTAGGAAGCTAAATTCTAAATTCAGCAAAAACTTACCGGGAGATGCGTTATAATCGCACCTCCCCTCTAAGAGTCAAATTTTTAGGTAGGGAGGCTGAGCGTTTTCTTACCTTGAGACTCAAGCAGAAGATTAACGTTATCGACGTATGATATTTCTAAGTTGCTGACCCTACTATTAAACTGATCTCTAAATGCGTCAATTAACGTGTTTCCTTTACCAAAAGGATCAGCTTTGCCAATGTCCTCCGCCTCCTTTTCAATCATTGCTTCAAGAGCTATAAGATCGGCCACTTGGCGGCGATATACATCGATAGTGTCGCGCGCCGTTTGGATCAATTTGTCAGCGGTTGGTTTCTCTTGTGTTCCCTCTTTAGCACCCCAAATTAAATTCCAGATGCCATCGAGGATGCCGGTATTTTCCCGTGCTACATCAGCCATAATTTTAGTAGCTATGTCAACAAGAACACTGTTGTATTCTATTTGGGCGCGGCGTGCTTCGATATGGCATTTAAGCATACGGCGATAGTCTCGCGTTAAGTTCTTTTTGGTAAGCCACCGATTTAAGAAAAGCCGACCTTTGAGCGCTTCTTCTTTTTGCTTAAAGCCAGCTTCAACCGCGGCGGCTCGCGCATTGGGTTCAAGGCCAAGCTGCGCATAAAGCTCTTCTTGTGCTTTATTGGCCCAAGCTATTTTTTGATCAACGCCCTCTTTTACTTTTTCTGCATTCCTGACCATATTAGTGACCTCAGATGAAAACAAGCTTTTCATTTTCTCCACCGCCTTATTCCAAAGTCCCGGGTCTTTTTGAATATATTCAGGCACATAGCCCGCTTTAAAAAGAAGCTCGTTTAATTTTTCATAGTCTTGCTCGGTTGGCTTTAAGGTTGCATAAAGGAGGTACAAGCTTGCTCCTGCACCAGCAGCAGTAAAGAGAGCAGCAACGTCGCCGGTCACACCGCCCACCATGCTTCCTATAGTTGCGCCTGCTACGGTACCTACGGGTCCAATGGCGCTGCCTATAGTTCCGCCAATTATCGGCGCTCCCGCCTGTACCGTTATTTTAGTGGCAAAGAAAGCAACAACAGCAGCGGGAATTGCGCTGTACCATGCTACTTTACTGGCAGTCTCTTTACCAGCAATCATCGCTTGCTTCCAGCGAGCAGCAAGATCAGCTAAGCTGGCATTAACGGCACTATTCAACTTGGTATAGATTTCTTTGACCTCTTGCGTAATCGTTGCCTCATCAGCGGAAAACACTGCCTCAGGATCAGAGAGGCCAATAATGCGCATAACCCAGGTTGTTAAGCCAGCTGCCTTGCGTGCCTCCGCCTGCTCTTTTTGAGGTAACGACTCGATATAAGCTTCACTTTCAATAAGTGCCTCAAAATAGGGATTAACTGATTCTTCTCTTACGGAGAGCAGATCACTTATATCATTGAGTAATTCTGTTTTATCAATTTTGGCCAGCGGTGGGGGGTTATCGATAGCAGTGGTATTAACAACACCAGAGATTGCTTCTTCAACTTTGTTTTCGAGAATGTTTCTACGATAGAGATATTGCAAAACATCAACCTGATCATCAAGAATAAGCAACTGCAATCTATAAGCCTCTGCAATTTCGATAGGTCGCCCCGTTGGACTCAGCATCTGGAGGCTTGGCTCTACGCCAGAAGCATGCTGCTTTTGATATTCGTCAAGCTGCTTTGCGCGGCGTTCAACGTCATTAAGCGTATCAGCAATGCTGACTAAATAAAGGCCACGATCACTTGGCCTATAATATGTTTGACCCTCTCGTACGTCATGAATCAAAAAGCCACTTTTTTCTAAATCATCAAGCTGCTGTGACGAAAGTTTCTCAAAATGATAAGCAAGCTTTTTAATAAAGTCCGCCACCTGCAGCAAATCGTACTCTTTGCCACCGATAGTTGCTTTTGGCTCACGCACGAGACTCGTAAGCTTATCCAATGCTTCTTGTTGCTTCTTCATAGCCTCAAGACGATCGGTAAATATTTTTTCTTGATCATAATCGAGGGAAACAGGAATGCCAGCAAAAGCTTTGGTTACCGTTACGTAAACTTGGCCAATAGTTTCTTTTTCTTGCTCGGTTAATTGAGCAGGCGCCTTGGTTAATGCATTATATGCTTCAGCTGCATCGATAATGTCCGTCCACGCCTCTACCTGTCCATAGGTGCGTTGAAACTCGGGCACCATCCCTTCTGGTACTGCATGTTCTGTTATTTGCTCAAGATCCTGCTTTTGCTGACCAAGTTCTTTGCCATGGGCCGTGATATTGGCGAGATCAGACTTTGTAAGCTCGGGCAATATCTCATTGAAGCGGTCTCTTATCGTTATGAGACGTTTAACATTCTTTTGGAGTACTTCTTTTCGAGGCCCAAGGGCTTTTTCGATTTGTTCGGTGAGACTATTTAAGTTTGTAAGATCAGCTGATTCGCTCAGTAAATCTTTTAAGCTATAACTTTTATCTTTTTCTTCGATGAGTGGCTCGGTCAGGTTTACATAGATAGCTTCTAAATTATCATAAAGCTCTTTGAGCTTCTTTTGATCAGTCGTTTTGCTCATTTGCTCAAGTACGTTTTTAGCTTCCTGATCCATGCCGGCAAGCATATCTTCAGGAAGCGCCGACAGTCGATTGAAAAGCTTGCTTTGTTCCTCTTCTTTTGACTCAAATTCTGTATCATGCTCGAGAACACCCATGATGCCGCCTTCATCGACCAGCGTGTCGAGCACCTTAAAAATAGCCTTATTGAGATTATTAAAAAGTTGCTTATTGGCTTGCGTTTCTGGCAAGTCCTTTTGTTCATTCATAAAATCGTTAATGCGAGAAAGCCTTCGTGCCGCTGCTTGAAATTCTGGGTCTGTTTTGCTGGCGCCATTCTTCTTGGTAAAAATTAAATATTTATTGAGCAAGTCCACTTCTTTAACATAAGCATTCAGGTATAATGCTTCTTTCTGCTCTTCTGTTTGGCCAGGTTGCGTAAGCGGTGAAATATCGCGTGTTAAACTATGATTGCTTAATTCGTTCGATAAAAGTCGATTCGCAGTAATAACAAATATATGGGAAAGCTGTGGCATCTTCTTGGATAATGCTTTAGCTTTCTCACTTTCCGCTATATCCTTGAGCGTATTTAGTCCCTGCTCAAAAGATAGGTTAGCTACAGGCTCAGTTATTTTTTCAATGATTTCCGCCAAAGCAGTTTGAATTGCGTGATTATGTATTTCAGCCAGAACAATACCTTTTGAGAGTGTAAGATAAGTGTCTATTATATCTTTAAAACTACTTAAGATATTTGCAGAATCTCCTTGTAATGGCATAGTCTTTAAATATTCAACCATCTTAGTAACAATGGTAGTTTGTATCAGTCTTTCAAATTGAGGGTCTGCCTTAATTTTTTTGAGGATTGTCATAAGTAACTGATTTACCTGTTCAGGACTTTGATCTTGATAATGGGCATTTTCGATGACTTGGCCTAGCTTTTTAGCTAGAGCTTTGATTATTCGGCCGTAATCACGATTAGCTTCATCTGGCGTAAAATAATTCTTATTTTTCATGTCAAGCGCTTGCTGAGCTATAAGAGAGAGCGCATCAATACTTTGATTAGCAGTAAAGTTATCAGGTAATTTCTTTATAATTTCAACAATATTCTGTGCTCTTTCTCCAGGGGAAGTAGCGGCAAACAAAGCGCCGCCTTTGCCCCAAAGTCTGCCAGGTTGTTCAGCAAATGCTTCCCAAGCTTTTTGCCAACTTATTATATCTGGTGCTTGGAGAACATCTTGTTCACTACCAGCTTTTGTGACTACAATTGGCACTTGATTAGACGGTGTTGTTGGGGAGACAACGGGAACTGCTCGTGATTCCTCTTCATCTATCTTCTTAAGCTGCTGAGCAATTTGCTTTTTCTGGTTTTCAATTTTTAAAACTTCTTCCGGTTTGTTTTCTCGTTGAGCTAAAAGTAATTTTTGCTCAAGTTGCCCTTGTTCCTTTTCTAAATGAGCTTTCCTGGCCGATAGCTCTTCTGGAGTTTCAATTTCTTGGGCATGTGCTAGCCGAACCAGTAAACTGCAACATAAGAAAGCTGAAACGCAAATTACGTTTAGCTGCTTCATTACTTACTCCTGCCTTAATTTGCTATTTAAAAATAATTATAATTAATATGTATCATGAATTGCAACATAAATAAAAAAGCCAGCACAAGATGCTGGCTTAAAGACGTTAATACCTAGAGTAAATTACAGGCCGATAAAACTTTTAAGGCTGCTAAACCATCCTTTTCCATAGCTTAATTGAGCTCTTTGGACAGCACCAACTATATCAGGCGCCCTTCTCCCAGCTCTAGCACAATTAATAACCATATCAGCTGTACGGTTGCCGTCGCTATCGAAGCTTTTAATATTAGGATTTGCCCCTTTTTCAAGCAAAAAATCTACCGTTATGCTATCGCATTGCGCTACAGCATAATGCAGTGCTGTCCAGCCTCTGTCATCTTGTGCATTAATATCAGCCCATAAATTCAAAAGAACTCTTTTTTCAGGTAAATCATGTTCAACAGCATATTGCAATGCTGTTTGCCCATTAGGACCAGGAGCGTCACGAGCTTGTATATTGTAAGAAATCAGCAGTCTTAAAAGCTCTTCACGTTCACTCCACTTCTGAAGAATGATGAAAATTGGCGGAAATCCTTGAGCGTTTTTAATCAAAGGGTCAGCACCTTTTTGAAGGAGAAGCTTGATTATTGGACGGTTAGAGTCTTCCACTGCTTCTAAAAGTGGTGTGTTGCCCGTTTCTGGGTCTTGGTAGTTAATGATAGCTGGTGTTGCGTCAATTAAGGCATAAATGAGATCCATATCTTCATCTTTAACCGCTTGGATAAGCTTTCTGCCCTGTTCTGCTTCCTCGGGCGAGTATTCTTTTGCACTTGTTTCCTCATCGCTGCTTGATTCATGACCAGGAGCTTCCATCCCAGTCGCTTGCCAGCTACCCAGAGTAAGTACTAGATACAGGCCTGTGATTCTAAGATTTTTTCTCATGTCCATAATAATCCTTTCAGTTTTATATAATAAAAGATAAATATATCCATCAAACTAGCATGTTTATTAGTATTTGACAATTTTTTAAATAATCTAGTGATATTATTTCTGATAATAACAAATTTTTTGTCAGATACCAACAAAATGAAGCATGTAATAGTCAGAAGCTCGTTTTATTGGACGTTACAAACCTCCTTCATCTAGGGGATAGCCTACCTCATAGGTTTTATCATTTATGGTTATACTTCTGGCTTCGATAAATAATGCTGATGGATCGAGCTCTAGGGCAAAATTTGCCGATGAGTACCACTGGCTTGCCCATCCAGCATCTTCATCTCCCTCACGAGTCACGATTTTAATTTTTCCAATACCATCTTTATAGTAACCTATGGTGGTCAGTTCCGTTGTATCTCCCGGATCTGGATCATATGTCCTAAATCTATCTTCATCTGTATTTTGCAAAAAGTAAAAAGATGAAACCCCAGAAAAAACAACGTTATAGATATCAAATTGTTCATCCCTTGTTCCTGGTCTATATACTTTTATTTTGAACTTAATTTTATGGTGAAGGATATCAAACTCAAGATTTAGAATTCTGCCTTCCCAAAGTTTATTTAGTTCATTAGTTAGATTTAAATTGTTCATTTTTTATACCTTATCTTGTATTGTGAAATCATTTCTTGAATTTGGATAAGATAATTACTTGTCAAATCGAAGTGAGTTAATTTAGGATCTGCCATAAGCTGTCCGGCTGAAGTTAAAGCTGATTCGCCACTGATGCCAATCCTAAAATAAGGTTCCATTCTCCCACCAGAGCCGGCTTCCATAATTCTAACAGTAAATTCTTTTTTCCCATTTGAAACATAGACTTTCCATCCCTTCTTGTTATTAGCCCCGATTAATGTTGCTCCTTTAAACGCAGCAGCAATCGTTTGAGCAGCTTCTTTTGTTGCGATATGACGAGCTTTTCCACCAAGCTCGATAAAGCCAGTTTGGCCCCTCTCAGCAACTCCCCGATTTTTGCAGTTTTAAGTGCTTGCTTGGCAGCAAACTCACCAGTATGCTTGATAGATCGACTTTGCGATTACTTTAACCGATTTTAGGTGTTTTACCAAGGGTAAAAGCAAGCAAGCAGCGAGCAAAACTCGTTCCTCCGTGCTCAAGTCGTGTTCGGTTATGTAATCATGTCCAAGGTCAAGCTCAGCCGCAGATTTAATGTTACCAACGACAGGTACGATATCGAGTGCCATTGACGCAAGTATTGGCAAAAATTCAGATCGATAAGATTCATCTGAGAAATACATTGCTAGCAGGTTATCGGTACCCACTACTTAAGCCAAGAGCCAACTGTTTATAATTCTAAAAAAGAAGGATGATATTAGAGCTTTAAAACTTCTCTGTGCAGGAGCACGTTAGCACAAAGGCTCCTCAATTCTTCTGTTTTTCGCGCATAGTCTAAAATAGGTGGAATTTTTACAAGAGGGTAAGGGTTAGCAAGAGGAACACGCCAAGCAGATTTAGTCAAGTACTCTTTTTGTAGAACAAGCTTATCAGCATCTTCTATTTCTTCATGAGCAAGAATACGTCTTGCTAGCTTGGCTATATATTCACCCACGCTTATAATGTCAGCGATAATATTGCTATATTCCAAAGGAAATTCTTCTTTTTTGATTTTGATTTGTAAAAAATTCTTATAAGCGGCTTCTAGTTTAATAATTAATTCTGGTGCGATTCCTGCTACGATTTCTCCTTCATGAAAAAACTCTATGACATATCTTTTGCTAGGTGAAAATATCCAAACATTATCTCCCTGGTAATCAAGGGTATTTTGTAGAAAGATAATAGCATCTTTCGTTTCTGTTTTTACAGCTGGTAAAGAACCGTTATCCCAAATTATATATACGCAATTGTTTGCTTCCGCAATGTTGATACCGTGCTGATTTAGAAATTGATATATTGGTTCTAGAAGGGGTTTTTCAAGATCAATCAATGTTTTCTCATTCACTTTTTCCCAATTTACCCTTCCCCATAAAACAAAAGGGAACATTTTGGTTAAAACTTCATCGATTTCATTTGTGCTTGATTGCGAAAGTATCGTTCTTTTTCTCGGATCAATTTCATTCATATAATCCTCACACAAAGTGGACATCATCAGCTCCTTATATAACTAATTTTTTTAATTATTTATTAAGATGCGTTAATAAATTAAGAACAGTGTTTAAGTCTCCTTCGAATGGAATAGCAATGTTTACACCGCCATTCCTCTTTTGCCAATCCTAAAGTCCCCTACGTTGATATGAGGCCCTTTCGTAGGATCCCAATCAAGCCTAAAATGAGCTTTGCGACCTGCGAGTTCTCTTCCCACAATTTTTCCTTTAAATAGCTCATGCTTCCCAAATTTAGGCAGTGAATCAGGCCCCAAATTCCCCAATATTTCAAGCGCAATATTTCTAGCTTGCTCAAAAGATTTTACTTTGTCTAAGATTATCTCTCTACCAGCACCTGCAGTTGCTCTTGCATTTTTGATGAGCTTTGCTGGGGTCGTTACGAAACGAGTGGTAGATGCCTTGCTTATTAATTCCCCAGCTGCTGTACAGGCTCGGAGTTCTGGCAAAGCATAATTTGCTAATGAGGGACCGATGGCAGAAGCCTTATCTTTCAGATTTTTTAGTTTCTTGCCGGTCTTGTTTGCCAAGAATTTGACGGGCCACAGTATTGTTCTAACGAATTTTAGGTATTTTACATAGGGGTATATAACGGCAGCTGCGTGCAAAGCCCGTTCACCATATCCAATATCCTGTCCGCCTATATAATCTCGACCAAGGCCAAGCTCAGCAGCAGACTTAACATTGCCGACAATCGGAACAAAGTCGAGTACGGCCGAGACAAAAGGCCGAACGAATGAACCTGACTCATCATTGAGTATTTCTTCGTTCGCCTGCGCTTGAAAAATGTCTTCGAATTCTTGATAAACTTGCTCATTCGACGTCTTCGATTTCTTTATAGGCAGTAACCTTAATACTGCCTATCGCTGATTGATAGTAACCTATAGAAGTTGATTCTTGAGTATCGCCTGGTTCACGCTCCACATATTAAATCTTCTTTTGCAATGTGATTTACATAGTAAAGCACGGCCGGCTTAAAAGCCGGCGCTTTCTGCTTCGAGATTGAGGCTCTATTGATTGTTAATGTATTCTCTGATTTTGTCTTCGCTAACTTGACCCGATGTTTCAGCAAAATATCCATCTGCCCAAAAGCTTTTACCCCACAAAAATTCTTTTAATTCAGGGAATTCTTCTCGAATTACTCTGCTGCTACTACCTTTGAATAGCTGCACCATTTTGCTTACGCTTATTTCAGGCCTCATTTGCACAAGTACATGTACATGATCTTTTTGTATATTCAGCTCTTCTATTTTCCATCGATTTATATCCGCACATTCATGCAGTAGCTCTGCAATTCGCTCAGCTATTTTCCCTTGCAATATACGTCTTCTATATTTAGGAATCCATACCAGGTGATACATAAGCCTATGCGTCGTTTGTGAACCTTTCCAATACATACGCTTAGTATGCCATAACTTGTGACGGCGCTCCACTTCGAGCAATGCCATCTCGTTCCGCGCCTTATGCGGTAGACCATTCATCCCCAGGTTTAAAACCCTGGGGTTTTCTGGTCTCTTGAATAAAACGAAAAAACCAGAAAACTGCCCCCTTTTTTTGATCAGAGACAGCCTATTCTTTTTTCTATACTTTGTTAATTTTACAATTCGCTCAAGACTTGGGTGAATTCCAGGTTAAAAAAGCTTCTAAGGCCGCTAAACCATCCCTTTCCATAGCTTAATTGAGCCCTTTGGATAGCACGCGTTATACAAGGCGCTGTCTTACCTGCTGTACTTGGATTAATAACCATATCAGCTGTACGATTACCATCGCTATCAAAGCTCTTGATATGAGGATTTGCCCCTTTCTCAAGCAAAAAATCTACCGCTATGCTATTGCCTGAATCAACAGCATAATGCAAAGCTGTTTAGCCTCTGTCATCCTGTGCATCAATATCTGCCCATAAACTCAAGAGGACTCTTTTTTCAGGCAAATCACGTTCAACAGCATGTTGCAATGCTGTCTGACCATTAGGACCACGTGCATCACGAGCCTGTATATTATAAGAAATCAGTAACCTTAAAAGCTCTTCACGTTCACTCCACTTCTTAAGAATAATGAAAACTGGTGGAAAGCCTTGAGCGTTTTTAATCGAGGGATCAGCACCTTTTTGGAGGAGAAGCTTGATTATTGGACGGCTAGAACCTTCTACTGCTTCTAAGAGTGGTGTGTTGCCTTCTGGGTCTTGGTAGTTAATGATACCAGGTGTCGCGTTAATTAAAGCATAAATGAGATCCATATCTTCATAATGGATCGCTTGGATAAGCTTTTTGCCCTGTTCCGCTTCCTCGGGAGAGTATTCTTTTGCACTTGTTTCCTCATCACTGCTTGATTCCCGACCAGGGGCTTCCATCGCGGTCGCTTGCCAGCTACCGAGAGCGAGCACCACAGACAGACCTATGATTCCGAGAATTTTTCTCATGTCCATAAAAATCCTTTCACTTTATGTAATAAAAGATAAATATATCCATCAAATTAACATGTTTATTAGCATTTGGCAATTTTTTAAATAATCTATCCATATTATTTCTGATAATAACAGATTTTTTATCAGATGCTAACCAGATGAAACTTTTCGCGATATTAATCAAAATTCACATAATCATTCACCTGTTGGATAACCGACTTCATATGTCTTATCATTTATGGTTATGCTTCTGGCTTCGATAAATAACACCCCTACGAGAAGATCTAGAGCGAAATTCGCTGATGAGTACCAATAGTTTGCCCAATTTTCTCCTTCGATACCTTTATGAGCAATAACCTTAATATTACCAATCCCTGATTTATAGTAACCTATTGAAGTTAACTCTTTAGTATCGTCTGGATCAGGTTCCCACATATTAAATCTTTCTTCTCCTATATCATTTACAAAATAAAAAGAAGATACATGAGAAAAAATTACGTTGAATGTTTCGAACTTTTCCTCTAATTGATATACCTTTACTTTAAGATTTATGCTGTGATAGAGAATGTCAAATGCAAGATTTAAAATTCTGCCTTCCTCGAGCTTGTTTAATTCGTTTCTTAAGCTTAAATTGTTCATTTTTGATACTTTATATTGTATT
Source organism: uncultured bacterium (assembly GCA_963722385.1). Lineage (GTDB taxonomy): Bacteria > Babelota > Babeliae > Babelales > Babelaceae > CAVRKK01. The sequence goes on along the minus strand of CAVRKK010000002.1, from coordinate 342,730 downwards.
GTGAAATCATTTCTTTAATTTGGCTAAGATAAGCACTTGTCAAATCGATGTGGGTTACTACATGCTCTGTGCTAAGTTTTCCAGCTGAAGTTAAAGCTCCTTTGCCATCTAGACTGATTCTAAAATAGGGTTTTTTTCGCTCGCCAGAGCCGGCTTCCATAATTCTAACAACAAGCCTTCTTCTACCATTTGGGATATAGATTCTCCATCCCTTTTCGCTCCACGCCTCTTCTAATATTGCTCCCTTAAATGCAGTAGCAATTTTTTCAGCTGCTTCTTTTGTTGCGATATCGCCAGCTTCTCCACCGAGCTCAATAAAGCCCGGGCGAGCGGCATTTATTGCCAATGGCTTTAGGATAGCAGAAGCCTTATCCTTCAGACTTTTTAGTTTCCTGCCGGTCTTGTTTGCTAAAAATTTGACGGGCCACAGTATTGTTCTAACAAATTTTAAGTGTTTTACATAGGGGAATATAACAGCAGCAGTGCGCAAGGCGCGTTCGCCGTATCCAATGTCTTGTCCGCTTATATAATCCCGACCCAGACCAAGCTCAGCAGCAGACTTAACATTGCCTACAATCGGTACGAAGTCGAGCACAGTCGATACGAAAGGCCGAACGAATGAAGCTGATTCATCATAAAGCATTTCTTGGTTCGCTTCCGCTTGAAAAATATCTTCGAGCTCTTGGTAAATTTGTTCAGAAGCATCTAAGTCGTCTGCCGATTGCTGATCATTAACCATGATTGGTGAATCAGCTTGAGTAACATCTGTTGTTATGATCGTTTCGCTGGTATCGCCGTCTTGCGTGTTGAACTCATAGATGTCATACAAGTCGTTTAGTTCTACGAAATCTGCTGTTTCTTCTGATGTGGCTGATTCAAAGGGCCGCTCCCAAGTATGTTCATCTGCTTGATCATCAAGATTAATCTCTTCGAAGTCCTCGTCTTCGTGTTGTGCAGCATATCCCTGAGTACCAGGATATTTTTGATCAAAATTTTCCCTGAGCACATCCTTAAGTTCTTCAGTTTTTTCTGCAGGCTGCCCTGATGCCATGTTTTCGGCAAGCTCTGCTTCGTAAGGTGTAAGCGGCTGTTCTTGCTTCTTTTTCTGCTTAAGGTACTCATTAAGAAGCTTCTCCTCAGCAACCTGCGCTTGCTGCTTAATCTCTTCTCGTTGTTCCTCTGCAGCCTCTTTCATTGTTTGATTGATGGCATCGCGGTTATCACCGCCTTCAGCAAATAACTCTTTAATACGCTGCATCTTCTGGGCAAATTTTGACGGATTAATGATTGGTATCACCAAGCGTAGAACGGTTTCATCTTCAACATAGGTCTCTTGCAACATGCGCATATTGCGATTTAACTCGGCAATCGCGGCACCCAAAATATCAAGATCAATATTTTCAGAAATGGTTGCCCGTGTAATACCGTCTTTCGACTTCGAAACATAGCGCCCATCAACCATACCATAGATACCAAGGTCATCACCGTTAGGTATAAAGCTGCCGCCAATACTAAAGCCGCGCGTTTCTTTGCCTTCATGAATATCTTCAGAAACAAGGTGGCGAGCTTTGATGGTGGCATTCGTTGATTCACTGCTTATATAAGCACCCGTGAGATCGAGCGTATCGCCGACGCGCACCTCAAGATGCTCGGTACCCTCAATACCTGAAGCTTGGCTAATTTTATGTTCATTGGTCTCTTTTTGAGCATAATGAGCGCCTCCAGCCGCTGATCCCACATAAGCACTAGCAGAACTCGAAAAGCTATCGTGCGTATCTTCAACTGATTCCACCATCAGGTTATGCTCAACATTAATGGTTGTAGAGATGCCCTGTACCCGGGCTCCTTTGAGCTCTGCATTCTTGACATCAATGACAATGGTATCGGCGTTTATCTGCGCATTATCATGCGTCACCGTATATGAAGTGCTTGTCTGCTTTGATGCGTCAACGGTACCACTAAGCGTTACACCAACACTTTGTGATTGTTGATTAACGGTGACCGTATGTTGTGCTGCAGTTGCTTGGAAGTTCTGTCCCTTAATGGTCGCTTTCTCGGCCTCCAGGGTTGTTCCGTCAAGCTGAACATCATCGCCACTCTCGATATGGACTTCTTGACCAGAAATATGGCTCGGCACCGTAATGGTTTGCTCGCGGCGTATGGTATCATGTGCAATATTGAAATATAAATCAGGCGCGAAGGAGCCTTGTGCATCGGCAATACCCAACCGCACGGCCAAGAACTTGCCGGTGCTTCCTTCTTTCTGCTTGTACTGATTAAACAAGCGCAAAGCCTCAATACCCATCATCGTTGTGCTTGCAAGGGTGTCAGCAGTGCTTGCCGAACTGGCAAGTCGGTGAATAGAGGCAATCAGTGGGTCCTCATCATTGAGCGCCCACAAAGCTCTGCGATATTCTTCGTCGGCAAGCAAACCGAGAGCATCTGAGCCAAAAAAGGTCACACCGAATGACCAGCTATCAGTCATTGATGATGAGCGCTCTTTGGCGCCTTTGATAATATTATTGCGCTTGGCGATTAAGTGAATAGATTGACCTGCATACACAACCACTGCCTCAAGCACATTGTCCTCGCCCGACTCAAAGGTTACCTTGCCACCAACATTAATCTCTGTTTTGACTATATGGTCCTTCAGATGCTTTTTGCTGGTAGCATAGAGCCAAAACAAATTAAGCCCCAGCTGCTTCTGCTCGCCTTTGAGCGTTTTGGTCACTACGGCAAGATCGTTACTCTTTTTTGCCTTGAACAAGGCATCACGAATGGCAATAAAAGAAGCGCCATAGCTTCTGATTGAACCATTGGTGGACTCAATAGTAAGATTCTGTCCAGCAGCGACCTCTGAGCGCTCCATAGTCATGGCCTCTTGGACCACCTGCTTAACCGAAAAGCCCTGCAGCGACGCGCCGCTATATGATGTATGCTTGTCGGTAAGTGTTTTGAAAACAACATCAGCATACGCTTTCAAATTAACATCCTGAGCACCAAAGATCTTTGATCCCTCATTAAGCAGCGTGCCCGCCTCGCTTATGAGTTCAATATTGCCCTCAGAAGTAATGTTGCCTGGGTAGAAATCTACGACTTCCGAAGAATCTCGATGACCAAAGAGCCTGCCAAAAAAGCCAGGGTCCCACCTTACCGTACGGCTTCCCAAAAGAACCGTGTTGGTGATGTCTCCCTGCTTGGCATAGAACGATACTTTCTGCTTGCCCACAATAGAGCCACCAATGTTCTTAATACCCGCTTTACCAACGGCATCTTGGGGAACTTCAAGCTCGATATCAAAGCCAATAATATCACCGCCGTCTAAGAGCGTGTGTACAGAGTACTTTTTGACTTTATTGGCCTTGTTAATAATCGTATCTGCCTGTATCTTGACACGATTAATTGCACGAATCATGCCTTTATTGACGACTCGATGCATCTTATCAATAGTAACATCATGAGCGAGAATAGAGCCCATACGCTTATTGGCATCACGGTCCGCTGCGCTTACGTGAAGGACAGGGACTAAACAATCAACGCCATCGAATTTTTGAACTTGGTAATAGATAAATGAAAATGGCAACTCATGTATAAGCTCTTGCGTGAGTACTGCACTATCTTGGCCTTCTTGTATTCTCGCCATTTTGCTTTTGAGGTATGAAGGAGAAGCATTGATTTTATGGCTGTAACGCTTGACAAGTGCGACGAGCTCTTGCTTTTCTTCCTCAGACAATTCGACCTTGGTTTCTTGCGACTCTTTCAACGACTTTCGCGGCTTACTTTGTCCCCGCGGTAGTGGCTCTCTTTTCTTCATTTTTCCTATTCCCATGCCGTTAATAAGGGCTACGAGATAGCCAGCACGTTGGAGTTCCTTAAGCTGGGTGACAAAATCACCTTCACCTCCAAGTGCGGGAAGGCCGAGCTCAAACAAAAGCCGAGAGAGTATCTCTACCTGAGAACTAAAAGAGAGGAGCATGGGCGGCTTACTCAAAGAAGTGCCAGAGAAAAATGCAAGCTCGTTGCCAGGCTCCCATGCTTCTATGCTCTCTTTCTGTGAGGGGTGGGTAAATATAAAGCGCGGGTCATTACAGGGAATAGTAGTGGCGGGATTGATATACTGAGCAAACGAGAGAGAAATTGGTCCATATGACCTGAGATCATCTACATCGGGCTTATGATTATACATGACCCCTTGCTTGTTCGATGATGACACACGAGCTTCTTGTCCAATGACAATCTGGCCCGTGGCTTCAAATGCCGGATAGTGCTTGATATCGTGTATCTTTACCGGCTGGCCCTGAAGCGTGAGCTTGAGGTCTTTGCCCGCTTGCAGGATTGCTACGTCATCGCAGCTTTCAAAGTAATCAACGACTGCTCGGGGAACCATGTTTTTGAAAATCCAGCCAGTATCTTCTTCATATATCTCACAACGCTTATGATCATTACATTGCGTCAGAAGCTCAAACTTTTGATCAATATCAGCAATAATATTTTCTTTTGCATGTAGAATACCGCCATAAATACCAGCATGATTGGCAGTGAGAGAGATATTCCCTTGCGACCTCACCAATGAGCGCTTTGGCGACACCATATCATACTCAACACATGTCCAGGGATATCCGTTATCATTGATAGCGTGGTATCGGTTACCCTCAGTTCTTTGTGCCGTACCATAGAACTGTTTATAGCTGTTTGCTTTGATACGTAGATCCCCCGTTGACTCAAACCTTCCCCCAATTGCCACCGTTCCTTCCTCAAATGACAAATCGGCTTGGCCGCCAACATGCCAATGGGCCTTGGCACCGCTCCAGAAAACACCTCGAGGCATACTAATCGCCAAGTCTTTCTTAAGCGAAATCGGCGTTTGAGAGGTAATGCTGCCACTGCCAAATACCTCAAGTGAAAATGAGTCGGCCATCTCAAGCTTGTGAATCGCTATATTGCCTTTGGCATCCACCGACAAATGAAAACAGTTATCACCTTCTTGAACGCGTATCTGTAAATTGCGAGCGTCTATGAGCCAAAAAGGCTGTGCTAATTCTGATGGTTTGAACGTATCACGTACCGCATGTACAACGTCAGTCTGCGCAATCTGCTCACCATTCTTGATGATCTTACAGTGCGTTGCTGCTTCTGGGCTCGCTTGGCCGCGGGGCTTCGTTACGTGACGGGATGCTGGTTCGTCACGCGTAATAATTACGTGATACCCTTCTCGGGGCTCCGTGTTTGCGCGACAAGATATTATTGCTAATAGAGAAAAAATAAAGACAAGAGCACGTTGTATGAAAGCCTTAATAAACATAAAGCCAGTCCTCGGAATAAAAGGTTGCGTACACCCTTCATTACTACCGAGTCCTTGCTTCTTGCCTATCTCGATTTAATTTATTGAATATTACCAGATATTTATTAATTAAGCAAATCTGCTTTCACAATTTGGTGGTATTACAGTACCGGAAAATTGCGCTTTGGACATTCTTAGTTCCACAAATTTTGCTGCGGGTAGGCAAACTTTCAAATACCTTTCTTGTCAACCACAATGTAGCAAACGCCCTGCTTACATTTAATTTGGTTGCTTGAGTTCGCCGATCACAATTACGCAGTAATTTAATGGGAGGCAGGTAGAACAGGTTAGATATCGAGCTTTTGTAATGATTGTCAGACGAGCGAATACGGTTTAACAATAAATAATACGTTTAATTCGCCATTGCGCTACCGACCAGTTAAATCTGGTATCTCATCTTAACCAAGAATTACTCATCAATAAGGCAGCAAAAACGTAGCAGTTTTGTGTTAAGGTTGAGTAAAATATCTTTTCTTTCTAGACTTGCTTATATTTTAATGGGGAAGCAGTAATACGAGAATTTGGAAAGGGGAGAAATGCTTAATAAAAAAAGGGGGGCGAGAATTTTCTTCGCCCCCCTTTTGATTTATGAACTGCTTTGCTGAACGTTTTGGTGATCAAAAATTTCTCTTATGGCCTTCGGTACCGGGTGCTGGCTGCAGACCTAAAAAATATAAGCTCTACTGAAATTATCCATAGCGGATTTCCTTGAGAGAATTAATAAATACAAAGTGTCACGCACCAATTGTTCCCGATGTCTTGAAACCGTATTCTTTGAGCAGCGCTCTTACTCCTTCAGCATACTCATCGCGCAACGTGGCGATTCTACCATCAAGCAAGTTTTGGAAGGTGGTCAGGTATGTTTGATCGTTAAATGGTGAAGCGCTCTTGATCTGGTCTTTATTTTCGGTTATAAAGTCTTTCAGAGCACGTAAATCAGTTATTTGTCGTCCAAAGAACTCATCTACTTGCGATTTAAATTGAGTGAACTCGCCAGCAGATAGCGTTAAGCCTTCTTTGGGTTCCTTTTTAATGCCGGTCATCCATCTAAATAAAGCGCCAGCTGCCCCTTTCAATCGTTCCCACCCATATTTGATCCCGGCGCTTTCAGCACGTTCAGCAGGTGCGGCGAGTGCTTTGGTTTGGATGTTAGCTAGTGTCGTCATATAGCGATCATTGGCTTCGACAACATCTTGAGCGGATCGCAATACAAAGCGATAAGCATTGTTAAAGCGCCGGCTTATGAGCTGGCGATTAATGCCCCAGCTTGTTTCAATCTCTGCTTGTTTGCGAACAATCGCGCTTTCTACCTCTACCGTGCTGGCTGTTGGTGGGAGCTCAAGCAAGTGATAGAATTCGGTTCGCGCTTGTTCAAAGAGCACAACCTTGTTATCGATAGCAGATTTTTGTTGTGCCGCGGTAGCAGTCCAAACGCCCATATCACTTTTAGCAAAAGTATTCACTATCCACTCTTTACTTGCTTCAACCCATCCTTGGCCTTCTGGTACTTTGATGGGATCAAAACCTCCAGTAATTAACTCTTCATTGAGTTTTTCAATCTCCTCTTTGCTCGGCTTTATTTCGCTGCCTACGTAGTATAACACACCGCCAGCAGCAGTGCCTGCCAGCAGGCCGACAATATCGGGCAAGAAGCCGGGGCCTGGAAGCATGATATATGTTAAAAGACCGGCAATAGGACCACCGGCGGCTGTTGCACCGCCCGTCGCTGCTGTTGTGCCGGCGCTCCATGCAGTCGAGATGCCAATTCTTGTTAAGATATAGGTAACCGCGGCTACCGGAAGCGCTGCAAGCTTCACTATAAAGCTGGTGCCTTTCCGTGCTTGAATCCACAGCTTATGGCTATAGGTGGCAAAGCCAGAAAGTCCATCGCCCATCAGTCGTGCCATTTCAACAAATACAAGCTTCATCTCGTCGGTTACGGCGCGCGGATCAAGCTTGAGTGATACGCTGCCATCAGCGGCAGCTCTAAGACTTAATAATGCCTCGGTTTTGTTGAATTTCTCTCGTTCGGCGGGGGACATATCGAGCAATTTTCTTCTCAGGCCAACTAATGCCTCGAAATAAGGGTCAACCGAGCGCTTGCCAGATTGCTTTCGCTGCTCCGCTAAAATATCAGCGATATCACCTAAGAGCAGGGTATTGGAGAGTTTGGCCTCGCCTGGTGCTACACGCTTTTCTGTCTGCTCCTGCAGCTTTTGCATGACGAGCTCGCTTTGCATGAGCTCTATTTGTACTTCTTTATTATTAAAAGACAGCTTTGATGGGTCTGTTTGTTCAATTTGTTTCTCGCTCAAGCCAAATTTTTTGCCAATTACACGCGGATTATCCATGTCTGCTTCAGCAATGCCAAAGTGTTTGGCGAGCACAACGGGGTTTGCTATGACCTCGGGTGCAAGCCCCAATGCTTTTACCAAAACCCCAAGATCCTGAAGCTGTTCTGCCGTAAGACCAAGTAACTTTTCAAGCCGTTCCATACCTTTATCGACCGTATCAACACGCGCGCTGATTGAGTTTTGAATATCGATGATTCTATCTTTAAGCGGATCTCGCAAGCTTTCGAGATATTTTTGCTTGAGTGCATCAAGCTGGTCATCGAGAATCATCCATGATAGCTTGAGCCCTTCGGCAAGTTTAATAGGCTTTCCGGCGATTTCCATAACCAGGCTCGGCAGTGTTTTGCCGTACTTGTCGAGATATTCCTTAAGTTGCTGACTTCGCTCGACAATATCTGTGTTCTCACGGGTTATTTCTGCAAGCGAGCTTCCCTTGAGCGTTGGTTCAAAAAAGCCTGAGCCTGCTGGTTTTTCTTGTATATAACCTTGTTCTTCCAATACTTTAATCATATCCAGCTTAGGCTTAACGAGCGCATTGATCATATTATCCATAGCTATACCTAGATCAACCATGGTATAAGAGCCGACTTTTTGATTAAGAAGGTCGCTCACTTTACGCAAAGCGCGCTCTTGTTTTGTCATGAAGGTAGCTCGATCGGTATCTGGCTTGTTGCGATAATCCAAGCTGTGCACAATTTCGGGTACTTTCTGCGTGAGTTCGTTATAAGCTTTTTGGGCAACATCGGCGGTTGAGCCTTCAGCACGTAGTGCTGTATAACTGTCTGCAATATCGATAATTCCTGACCACGCTTGCGCTTCTTGCAGCCTATCATATAATACGTTTGTGGCTGCGGCAGAAAGTCCGAGTGAGTGGGAGCCTAAGGTTTCTAATTCTTTTATAGCACTTTCCGTTCTGTCCTTGAGCGATCCCATTTCTTCAAGCGGTTTTGAGACCGCATCTTGAATAATTTTTTCTACCTCTCCCTCAAGATGCGCCATATCTGCTCTATCGCGACTCCGGGCGACATCAACAATCTTAATAATTTTCTGTAATAGTTCAGCCGAGCCAGAGGCAGATTTAAATGCTGGATCACTTAGTAATCTTTTACGCATAGCATCGAGCTCTGCTAATTTCGCCGTTCGTTCCGTACCTGCGCTCCCTAATTCTTCGCCGGGAATAATTTTTGATAGATTCTCGTCAAAAGCTTTAATCATTTGAGCTGGTAGTTTTTGAGAAAGCTTGGCAAACCTTGCTTCATCTGCCTTTTCGATTAACAAATCTTTAAAACCATATCGAGTGCCGGCGATAAGTGGCTCTTCTAGTCGTTTTTGGAGCTCAAGCAGCTTATTAAAGAGCGTCAGAAATTCTTTTTTGTCTTTTGCTGCGCTTACTTGACTCATTGTTTGGTGGATCTCGGCATTAAGGCGCGCAAGCATATCTTCAGGAAGGGCTTCCAGTCGGCCTTTGGCAAAAAGTTCTTTTTGTATATGTTGTGTTTTGGCAAAATCTGGGTCTTGCGTATTAATAAGCTCGACTAAAGTGTTTTCACCCTTAAACGCTTTAAAGGCATCACCCAAAACTCCTTTAATTTTGGAGAAAGCCCAGCCAGCTAATCCCTGCTTTTCTGCTGCAGCAAGTTTCTCTTGTGCGTTCATAAAATCTTGTAATCGAGTTAATCGCTTGGCCGCAGCAAGTTGGCCAGCTTTAGCGTTTTCGGAAATTTTGTATGCTGTATCAAAAGTTACACTTAAATAAGAAGTAAGCATGCCGATTTCTTTTTTGTAGGCATTTATATAAATCTCTTCTGGTGTGCCCTTTTCAGCGACAGACTCTGCCATAATGGTGTGATTTTCGAGTGTATCAAGAATTATATTATTCATTCTCTCTGCTATAACCTCGATAACAAGAAAATCTCGATCACGTTTCGCTTGAGTGACTATTTCTAACAACGCGTCAATACTTTCAGCATTGGAAGGCATCCTTTCTATTAAATCGCCTACATGCTTAAGGAAGGCTTTGTTTACTTGTTCACGTTGTTCTTCAGGAAAATTAAGTTTTTTGAGGAGTTGATATTGCCATAAGATGTCAGTTACGGCTTGCTTGGGATTGTTCTCGGATGCAAGTGTTCTTAAGTATTCAGAGGTTTTGTCTGCTATAACTTGCCAAGCAGTATCCTTTAGATCTTTTTCCACCTTGTTTTCAAGTTGTTTGGCGAACTGGACGAGAGCTTGAGTTCCCGAAAATGCCTTGGATTTGAAAATATCAATCATTTTTTCAGATAAAGCTTTGATTAAAGGCTCTTTTAGTCGCTCATCTGTTAAACTATGGATAGCTTGCCATATTGGACCACCGGCGAGTTCTTTGAAAGCGGGATTCAATTCACCAAAATTTTGCTTGAAGATCATGTCGCGAGCTCGCTCAATGATGAGATTTTGAATAGTATCTTTTGATGATTTTGGTAATACTGATTCGCCAATTTTTCGATAAATATAATCCCAGCTACCAATTCGTTGAGGAGGCTCTTCTCCTGAAAATTGAGTAGCTTTTGTAACGTCAACTAATTTTTCAGTAATGAGGTTGAAAATTTTACCAACATTATTTTGAGGAAGAGCCTTATTATCGTTAATACGTTGAGCAAGAGATAATAAAGTATCAATCCCTTTTGGTGCTTTATTTGTAAAGATTTCTTTTGGTGTTTGTTGAAGAATGGTAATCACCTTTTTAGCTGCATCTTCAGGCGGTAGGGTAAAAAATTCACCGCCTCTTCCCCAAATGGTCCCTGGTGGTTCGGCGAATTCTTGCCAATACTTATTCCATTCTTCAAGAGTTGGAGCGCTTATCATTTTTTGCTCGGTAGTTTTACCTACAGTAACTCCTCAGCTTTTTCACCTCCGCCAATGTCAGGAATTGCTGCGGCTTCAGCTTCGACATTAACAAGCTGTGAGCTCACTTGTTTTTCTTCTGCTTGAAGCTGCTCTTGTTCTGGTTTTTCTTGAGTAGTTCGTAATTGCTCTAATAGTTTAGCTTGCTGTTCCTTAAGTCCTTTCTCTTCCGTTTCAAGTTTAAGCCTTTGCTCTTCTCTCGATATTTCTCCTGCGCCGCGATGGGGTTCCTCTCCAGCTTTTAGGTGGCCACATACGATAAAAAATTGAGCTAATAAGTACCAATACCGAGCTTTCATAGCCAAATCCTCGCCAATTTTAATCCACTTTATTAGGTGTAATAATTCTAATTTACAAATAATAAGTTAAAAAAAGCAAGAATTTTGACTAAAATTAGATTTTAAAATAAAAAATTGAACGAAAAGGGAGCGCTTAGAAGCGCTCCCCTCAAGTATCTTAACGTCCTTAGTTGCCGCTGATATAATTTCGTAATCCAGAAAGTATGCCCCCTAAATTCCAGCCCTTTTCTTTGGTTTCTTGCTCTAAAAGATATACTGCTAACTCTGTGCAGCCATGCATTGTTGCAATTGCAGCTGGAGTCTCATCGTAGACATCCTTTTTGCTGGCAAGTGCGCCGGCTTCGATGAGTATTTTAGCTATTTCAAGTGCATTTGGTTTTTCGCCTTGATTAGCAAGCTCATGTAATGCTGTTCCCAAGGAGTCTTGTTCGCTAAGAATTTTTTTGGCTGTTTCTTCTGATAAATTTGATAAAAAAGCTCGTACAACAGCGGGATCATTGGTTCGTATAGCGAGGCGAAGTGCAGACGTTGATCCATTTCGGGCTTCAGGATTTGCGCCATATTGCAAAAGTAAGCTTATTACCTGAGGGCTACTATATTTAATCGCATCAACCAGAACCGGTGTCCCACAGTCAATATAGTTAGGATCAGCACCTTGGCGTAATGATGATGCTACGGTTTCGTCATGCCCGCTTCCGATAGCCCACGCTAGCTTTTTGTTCAACTCGGTTTTATCTTGTTCCATCGCCCCCGCATATGCTGCGCCGATGAGGATGGCGGCTGATAAGCATAAGAACAGCTTGTTCATGTTTAATAACTCCTTGAGGTTACAGATTTGCATTGATTGAGGCTGAGTCATATCTTTAAATAACATAATTGTAAAATAAATTTAAAAACTTAGCTCAAAAGTTTTCAGCCCATGTTTTCATGATATCATTTTTTCCATGAAAAGCTAGGGGCAATTTGATGGGAAGCCCGCTTTATTTCAGGGATCAGAGTTATTTTCTGTGCATAAGCTTAATCTTTGTTCACCTAGCATAATAGTTCTGCTGAGTCGCTGCTCAGCCTCAAGGTTATACCGCAAAACATGACCGTGTTAAGAAAAAAAGCTTGTTGCGTAATATTTTAGATAGGAAAGCTTGTTAGTGTTGTACAGCACAAGGATTTGATAGAAAAAGGGGGCTTTGCCTTACTCTCGTTCTGGCTAAGGTGGAAGACGGCTGGATAGCAAGCCGGCAACCCACAGCTCTTTTTTATGCCGGCAAAGACAAGCGATTAGTGCCTCTTGGCCGTGTTTATGCGTTCTTGAGTACGCTGGCGAGTAAAAGCATTGCGGGAGTATTTTGAATGACTTCGGCATTTTCATAGTCGGTTAAAGGACATGCGCCTGTGTCAAGGCAAGCACGTAATTTTTATAAGTGGTTCGGCGAATTCTTGCCAATACTTATTCCATTCTTCAAGAGTTGGAGCGCTCATCATTTTTTGCTCGGTAGTTTTACCTACAGTAACTCCTCCTCCAGCTTCTTCACCTCCGCCAATCTCAGGAATTGCTGCGGCTTCAGCTTCGACATTAACAAGCTGTGAGCTCACTTGTTTTTCTTCTGCTTGAAGCTGCTCTTGTTCTGGTTTTTCTTGAGTAGTTCGTAATTGCTCTAATAGTTTAGCTTGCTGTTCCTTAAGTCCTTTCTCTTCCGTTTCAAGTTTAAGCCTTTGCTCTTCTCTCGATATTTCTCCTGCGCCGCGATAAGGCTCCTCTCCAGCTTTTAGGTGGCCACATACGATAAAAAATTGAGCTAATAAGTACCAATACCGAGCTTTCATAGCCACATCCTCGCCAATTTTAATCCACTTTATTAGGCATAATAATTCTAATTTACAAATAATAGATTAAAAAAAGCAAGAATTTTGACTGAAATTAGATTTTAAAATAAAAAATTGAACGAAAAAGGGAGCGCTTAGAAGCGCTCCCTTCAGGTATCTTAACGTTTTTAGGTGCCACTGATATAATTTCGTAATCCAGAAAGTATGCCCCCTAAATTCCAACCCTTTTCTTTGTTCTCTTGCTCGAGAAGATATGCTGCTAATTCTTTAGAGCCATGCTGTGTTGCAATTGCGGCTGGGGTATCATCAAATGCATCTATTTGATTAGCAAGTGCGCCTGCTTCAACGAGTATTTTAGCTATTTCAAGCGCGTTTGGTTCGGTGCTTCTTGCAATCTGGTGGAGTACTGTTTCGAAGTAGCCGTTATGCTCGCTAAGCACTTTTTTGGTTGTTTCTTCTGATAAATTTGATAGAAAAGCTCGTACGATAGCAGGATCGTCAGTTCGTATGGCTAGGCGAAATACAGGAGTTGATCCCTCGCAAACTTCAGGATTTGCACCATATTGCAAAAGTAAGCTTATTACCGTCGGACTACTATCATATTTAATCGCATCAACCAGAACCGGTGTCCCACAGTCAATATAGTTAGGATCAGCACCTTGGCGTAATGATGATTCTACAGTTTCGTCATACCCGCTTCCGATAGCCCACGCTAGCTTTTTGTTCAACTCGGTTTTATCTTGTTCCATCGCCCCCGCATATACTGCGCCGATGAGGATGGCGGCTGATAAGCATAAGAACAGCTTGTTCATGTTTAAAACTCCTTGAGGTTACAGATTTGCATTGATTAAGGCTGAGTCATATCTTTAAATAACATAATTGTAAAATAAATTTAAAAACTCAGATCAAAAATTTTCAGCCCATGTTTTCATGATATCATTTTTTCCATGAAAAGCTAGGGGCAATTTGATGAGAAGCCCGCTTTATTTCAGGGATCAGAGTTATTTTCTGTGCATAAGCTTAATCTTTGTTCACCTAGCATAATAGTTCTGCTGAGTCGCTGCTCAGCCTCAAGGTTATACCGCAAAACATGAGCGTGTTAAGAAAAAAAGCTTGTTGCGTAATATTTTAGATAGGAAAGCTTGTTAGTGTTGTACAGCACAAGGATTTGATAGAAAAAGGGGGCTTTGCCTTACTCTCGTTCTGGCTAAGGTGGAAGACGGCTGGATAGCAAGCCGGCAACCTACAGCTCTTTTTTATGCCGGCAAAGACAAGCGATTAGTGCCTCTTGGCCGTGTTTATGCGTTCTTGAGTACGCTGGCGAGTAAAAGCATTGCGGGAGTATTTTGAATGACTTCGGCATTTTCATAGTCGGTTAAAGGACATGCGCCTGTGTCAAGGCAAGCACGTAATTTTTGTAAATGATAGCTCACTATATAGCTCAGCTCAGCAAATGCTTGTTGGGCTATATATTGTAAGCCACGCAGAGGCTGTGAAAGATTGCGTGTTACTGCAATGAACCCTTTTCCATCAGGACTGGTTTGGTAGCTTGCTTTTGTTTGACAGTTTTCTTCTGCTGCAGGCTTCAGGATGTCGGCCAGCTTTGTTATTATGGTAGCTAAACTGAATTTTTTTGCCTTGCATCCTGAGAAAAGAGCCGTGATATGCGGTAGTGACCGATTAATCAATATGTCCAAGAGCTCTGAAGCTTTTTTAAGGGCATTATTAATCTGGCCAGCTTGCTCGTTATCTAATGCCTGATTATTTTTATTAAGCAGTTCAGTATAGGTGAGCAAAACATAGAGCGTGTCATTTATGGTAAATGATTGCGTATTATAACCGAGCGTTGCATAATACGCTGACTCATCAGCGAGTGTTACTATGGCTTTGCATAATGAACGAATGGCTGGTCGGCTACTGGTTTCATACGTAGTAATAGCGACTTTGATAATGGCATGGATCTCTTCAAATAAATGATTTTGTATCTCGGTACCGTAAAGCGTCATCAAAATATCCGTGTTGCAGTGAAGATTTTTTAAAAACTTAACCGATGATTCTGGCAGCGGGAATTGATAAAGTGTTAGAGCGTACTTATCATAGGTATGCTTGAGGGCTTCCTCGCGCTGCTTGATTAAGCTTTCTTCAACCTTATGTTCGTACGTTTGGCAAGCTTCTTTTTGTTTTTTAAGGAGCTCGTTCATCACAACGGTGTGTGCCTGGAGAATTTTGTTATCAAGTTCCTGCGTTTTTATATAATAGTACCTTGCTGCTGCTTTATGATAAAGGTCTGCATACGTGAATTTAAGAACTTGATTCATCATGTCCACATCACTTGCATCAGCTTTACCCCGATTACAAGCATCGAGCTTATTTTTGAAGTTTCGTAGTGCAGCTTCGAGGTCTCTTTGTTTTTCATCGCAGGTATCTTGAGCTTTTTTTAACAGGGGCTTTTCTCTTTCGATTCTTAAGGCAATTTGGCCGAGGGACATACGAGCTAATTCAAAGGTTCGCTCACCCAATGCTGCATTAAGATTCCGGAGAATCGTGCGCGTATCGCTCGTAGGAATAACGTCGAGTCTGATAGGTATATCCAATTGTTTGAGTTGAGCCAACTCTGGTGTTTCAAAAAGTTTAATTTTTTTGTCAGGATCATAAAGCCAAAAAGGGACTTGATAGCCATTAACCGTATAGAATGGCTTATCCAAGATAGTGGATGATAACTTTGAGCAATGTTTTATTGCATTATGGTATCTCTCATTCATGCGCAAGAGATCCATCGTAGAATGCGCGTACATGCCAATTTCTCTATCGATTACTTTTTCGATATAGCCGTTAAAATTTGGCGCATCCATATTTTTCAAGGTATCGAAAATTAAATAGCCCGTATAACCAATCAAAGAAACAATTGCCACCGTACCACCACCTATCATGGCGTACGCAATCACATTTTCGGCCGAGCTCAATACTGGTGCTCCCAAAACCGCGGTAGCGCCGGTATACCAGCCAACGCTTGTTCCCCGATTAGGAACTGCTCTATGCTCATTGGTAGCACGCAAACCTCCGTGAAAGCTTATTGATAAATCCTCTGATGGGTGCATGACATTAAATGGTTGATTGCGTGCGTGAGTGGAATAGGGAGCGCTTGTAAAGCCCGATACACGCGTTGCTTGTTGATAAGAGCCTCTTTTCTGATCATGTTCAGGAGTATCCTGCGGATAAAGCTCTCCAAATACCACGCCAGCTAACCCTTGAGCTCTCCCTGTGGCATCGTTTGGGCGGCCAGTTGATTGTTCATCACTGCTCGAATATGACTCGTCATGAGCAGCATAGCCAAATGAAGTCTCTTGGGTAGGAGGAACAGCACCACCTGCATTGTCAAAAGCGGGAAATTGCTGCGCTGGTATAAAAGTTGGATCTTTCAGCTGCTCAGCAAGGCGCTTGCCTTCATAGAATTGAGCAAATTCTTCAGGTGCAAAGATGGCTTGTGGTGTATCTGCATACGCAATATTATGCTCATCCATAAGGTTTTTTAAGTATGAAGGTATAGGTTGCCGCGAGTAAAATAAAAACTCTGCATTTTCCATGCTCGCTATATTTTTTTTGGGCAATATGTTTTTATTAAATTCATCTGCTAAAATCTGTTCGTTTAAATTATAGGATTTGTCTTTTACCTCAACCAGGAGCTTTAGCTTTTCCCCTTCAGGTGTAATATTTTCGTAAACCAAATCGAGGTCTTTTTCTTTAAGCTCCGATCTACTACGTGGCATGGGATCGCTTTCCTGAAGAATCTGTGGGTAGAGCTCCCCGAACGCTTGCCTATCCCAGCCCTTTGCTTGAAAATCCAAGTCAGCGAGGAATTCGGCATAAGCGCCACGAGCACTTTCTAGAGCACCTTTGTCGTCGCTAAATCCCTTTGTAAGCAAACGTTTTAAGGAGCTATCCGAATCGCTTATGAGATATTCAGGAGTGATTAAATCTTTTAACAAAGACTCGATTTTGGTAAGATCGAATGTATTTTTTAGAATGCATTCGCGGAGCGTATAACGATCGCCGATGCCATAAAAGATAGTATCTTCTGGGATACTTGAGAATATCTCATCCGCTAATTGAATATTTGCTTCATTAACTGTTGATTTATTTAGTTGCTTAATCTCTTCAGATCCTAGATAATGTCTATATCCATTGAAACGTAAATCGGGCTGCGGTGGCCTTCTTGCTAAGTTGTGACGAGCTTTATTGATAAGCCTTTGGTCATGTTCTCTCAGCATCTCTAGGACCGTTTTGTAATTCTCTTTTTGCTCTGGCGTAAAAGAGGGCTTTACATCCCTAGCAGAAGACGCACTGGGGTAAGATTTACTGGGAGGGATGGTGGTGAAAAATGCGGTGCGAAAAATGTTGGCTGATGAGGGTATCTCTGAAGTAATTTCGGGAGTCGCTTTAAAGAAAGGAAGGTCAACGGGCAGCTTGGATGTTTGTATGTTCCCTTGCGCAAAATCAGCTTTATGCACCCTATCAGAAAAAAACCTTTTGTGGCCGCTTTTAGCCCATTGAAAGCCGACTACACGTATTGATTTTTCATCTATAAGGCGCGCTACGCCAATGGTGATATCGCCATTTTTGACTTGAGCGCCAAGAGTGTAGCCATTTACAGGGCTTGTGGTAAAGGTACCTTGAGGGATCGCATCTTTAAGAAATGGCGCAAGACGTGAAATTGATGCTCTATAGCCCACTGATGACACGGTGCCAAGCGTTTGGTATAATGCCATGTTAGTCAACAGATAGCCGCCATGTGCCACCAGTATTTCAAAACCTTCATCCATTGATTTGTTGCTTAACTCTTCTTGGAGCTGCTTATTGGTAACTATTTCGCCAACCAATGCTCCCACTAAGATAGTCTGGACTGCTTTGCTACATTGCGCAGGCAAAGCACCGATGGCTAATGATACAGCAACGCCACAAGCAGTTCTGACAGGATGTTCCCATGCTGATTTGATGGCTTCTTTGGATCCAGTCTTGAAAGCTTTTGTTGCGCGGACTAATGTTTGATACGCGAGCTCAACTTCGAGTTCGTTTTCAAAACCAGGCCCCTGCGCCACCACAGGCAAGGCAGAATAAAGAAAAAAACTTGATAAAGTTATTCTAATTGCGATTTTATGATGGGTGAAGAAAGATGCTATACTCATGCTTTTCCAGTCCGTTAAAGATTAGCAAAATATCAGCTTTGTTAAAAACCTATTCTTTAAGCAAACTTAAGTCAAATATTTCTTTTATTCTTTTCTGCGATTATTTTCTGAGGGCAAGACTATCTGCCTGCAATGCGTTAATTTCAAAGCCTTTCAATAAACTGTTGAGCAGCTCTAAGTAAGGACGTATATTGGCGGGTCTATAGGCAGGATCAGCTGGCATGAGCCAAAGTTCCGAGCGTTGCGTCTTAACTAAAATATCCTCACCCCAGGCTGTTTTCCCTCTTAAGGTAAGAAATTCTTTTGAAACGGTGGCCTCATCAAGTAGGTAAGGTTCAAATACGCACCCTGATGACATACCATTTGCTATAAATCTATCGAGCGTATCTCTCAAATCTTGCCAATCTTTTTCTAATAATTCATTTGGCTTTTCAAAAAAGGGTGGCCCAAATGGCCAATATAGGTTTCTTAATACTACGAATACTTGCCATTCTTGAGCAGGTTCCTTGAAATAATAATCCTCTACTTGGGCTAGTAAACTCGCTATTTTAAGTCCCTCAGTAATAATAAGCCCTTTTTCAATATACCATGAAAAATCTATCCCCATGGATGTGCGTCCTCGGCCCCGGCGGTTAGCATTACTTGGCTGGAAGTAGAATTCAAAACTTGTATCATTTATTTTATTCATAGCTACTTCGACATATGGATAAGAATTATCGGGATCTTCGGGATCTTCTTCATACCAGCCAAGTACGACCGAGCGATCTTTTAGCCAAGAAACCAACATGTTATCGAAGGTGCCGAATCCGTATTTGAACATGCCACCTATTTGCCACGCCTTCCATAGCATGTTTACCGCACCTTGTTCTGTTAAGGGGTGCATTATCTCAAATTTAATGTTAAAGGATCTACTCATGTGGTCCACCTGGCTTCTATTATTTGCACTACAATAATTAATATATCATTTTTTTAACTTTTCGAACCTGCTTTTGAGTGGCATCGACATTTGAGAGGTACCAATAAACTGCTTAAGGTGGAGATATCTTTTTTGTCAAAGGTTTCAGAATATGCGTGTTAAGATTGCGACTGGCTATAAGAGGATAGCTGGTGTCAAGCTATCGTGCTAGGATCGTGCTTGGTAGAAGGGATATGAAGTCAATATTTCTGTTATTGTTTTTTGAGTGCGAGACTATCTGCCTGTAGTGCGTTAATTTCAAAGCCTTTCAATAAACTGTTGAGCAGTTCTAAGTAAGGACGTATATTGGCGGGTCTATAGGCAGGATCAGCTGGCATGAGCCAAAGCCCCCCCCGTTGCATTTTAACTAAAATATCTTCACCCCAGGCCGTTTTTCCACGTAAGGTAATAAATTCTTTTGACACAGTGGTTTCATCAAGTACATAAGGTTCAAATATGCACCCTGCCAACAAGCCATTTGCTATAAATCTATCGAGCGTATCTCTTAAATGTTGCCAATCTTTTTCTAATAATTCATTTGGCTTTTTAAAAAAGGGTGGCCCAAATGGCCAATATAGACCACGTAATCTTACGTCTATTTGCCATTCTTGAGCAGGTTCCTTGAAGTAATAATCCTCTACTTGGGCTAGTAAACTAGCTATTTCAAGTCCCTCAGTAATAATGAGCCCTTTTTCAATATACCATGAAAAGTCTATGCCCATGGATGTGCGTCCTCGGCCCCAGCGGTTAGCACCACTTGGCTCGAAGTAAAATTCAAAACTTGATTCATCTCTTTCGTACATAGATATTATTACATAAGGAGAATAAGCATCGGGGTCTTCAGCATCCTCTTCATGCCAGCCAAGTTCGACCGAGCGATTTTTTAGCCAAGAAACTAGCATGTTATCGAAGGTGCCAAATCCGTATTTGAACATGCCACCTATTTGCCATGCCTTCCATAGCATGTTTACCGCACCTTGTTCTGTTAAGGGGTGCATTACCTCAAATTTAATGTTAAAGGATCTACTCATCTGGTTCACCTGGCTTCTATCATTTGCACTACAATAATTAATATATCATTTTTTTAGCTTTTCGAACCTGCTCTTGAGTGGCATCGACAATTGCAAGATATCAATAAACTGCTTAAGCTTGAGATATATCCTTTTTGTCAAAGGTTAAAAATATTCTCGTTAAGATCAATTGCGGCAAAGTTATAAGCATACACGGATAGCTGGTACCAAGCTAACGTGCTAGGAGCATGCTTGGTAGAAGGGATATGAGTTTTGATTTATCCTATTGAATATTGTTCTTAATTTAAGCTAAAAACATATAAAAGAATAAGACTGCAACACGATAAAGCAGTAAGGTAATAAAAGGGTAAAGCAAGCATGCGCAAACAGGGCATAAGCAATAAAGCAATAAACATATAGACATCACACTTTAAAAATAGACTAAAAACGGTAAACTGTTTTGGCAAAAAGGGAGTGTTTTAAAATGCCAAGACAGATTGTTTTAACCCAAGCACAAATTGAAGATCTTAAAGCATTTTTAAAAAACAAAGAAACAAACACGAAAGAATCGCTGCGTACCCAAGCGATTTTAATGCTTAATAGAAGACTCGATTTAGGAATTATTGAAGAGCTAACTGGGTTTAAAAGAAGTTCAATATTTACATTGCGAAACAATTTTCTGCAGAAAGGAATCGACGGGATTAGGGACAAACGTAAAAAAAAGATTCGATCACTGCTGACTAAAGGCCAGCGAACACAAATTTTAGAGACGCTCAAAAATAATACTCGGGATTACGGATTTGATGAGGATTACTGGACGACTTGGTCATTAGGACATCTTATTCGCGAGCAATATGGTGTAAAATATAAATCAAAAACCTCATTGTATCTTGTTTTTAAAGAAGCGCGTTTTACATTTCACAAGCCTGGCAAGGTTTATCAGAAACGCGATGAACAGAAGGTTCAGAAATGGAAAGAAGATGTAATGCCTGTAATTAAAAAAGCTTGGAATAATGATCAGATCGAGATATTCGCTGCTGACGAAATGATTCTTTCATCAACAACAACATTCCAAAAAATTTGGTTGCCTGCCGGCGAGTACCCTAAAATTGAGGTTACAAGCAAACGAGAAAATCGGTCATTTTATGGGTTTTTAAACATAAAAACAGGCCGAGAACATGCTTTCATCGCAGAAAAACAAAACATGTATATTACGGTAGATGTGTTAAAACAGCTTAGACGTAACTATCCGAAAAGCAGATTGCTTTTGATTTGGGATAATGCAGGATGGCATCGAGGGTCAGCCGTCCAGGAATTTTTAAAAGAAGATAAAAACATCGATTTAATCTACTTTCCAGCATATGCTCCTGAAGAAAACCCGCAAGAAAAGGTTTGGAAAGCTGCTCGCAAAAATGTTTCACATAATCGTTTCATCGATAATATCAAGCAAATATCAAATGATTTTGCTGAATTTTTAAATAACACTTTCTTTGAGTACAGTTTGCTGGGCTTTAAGTCTAAAACCTAAATGTGATGTCTATTGTTATATCTGATGCTTGGAGAACATCTTGTTCACTACCAGCTTTTGTGACTACAATTGGCACTTGATTAGACGGCATGGGCGGTGAGATAATAGGAATGGCTTGTGATTCTTCTTGAGAGACTTCTTTAAGCTGTTGAGCAACCTGCTTTTGCTGGCTTTCAATTGCTGAAATTTCTTCTGGATTGTTTTCTTGTTGAGCTAAAAGTAATTTTTGCTCAAGTTGTCCTTGTTCCTCTTCTAGATGAGCCTTCCTAGCCGATAGCTCTTCCGGAGTCTCAGCTTCTTGGGCACATGCTAGCGCAACCAGTAAACTGCAACATAAGAAAGCTGAAACGCAAATTACGTTTAGCCGCTTCATTACTTACTCCTTTTTTTAATTTGCTATTTAAAATAATTATAATCAATATTTATCATCAATTGCAATATAAATAAAAAGCCAGCATTTCTGTGCTGGCTTAAAGACGTTAATATCTAGAGTAAATTACAGACCGATAAAATTTTTAAGGCTGCTAAACCATCCTTTTTCATAGTTTAATTGAGCTTTTTGGATAGCTTCTATAATATCTGGCGCTCTCCTTCCTACTGTTTTAGGATTAATAACCATTTCAGCAGTACGGTTGCCGTCGATATCAAAGCTTCGAATACTCGGATTCGCTCCCTGTTCAAGCAAAAATCTTACTGCTATACTATTTCCTTGCCCTACAGCATAATGCAAAGCAGTCCAACCTCTGTTATCTTGCGCATTAATATCAGCCCATAAACTCAAAAGGACTCTTTTTTCGGGTAAATCACGCTCAACAGCATATTGCAATGCCGTTTGACCATTGGGACCATGAGCATCACGAGCCTGGATATTGTAAGAAATCAGCAGTCTTAAAAGCCCTTCGCGTTCATTCCATTTCTGAAGAATAACGAAAATTGGCGGAAAGCCTTGAGCATTTTTTATCGCGGGGTCCGCACCTTTTTGAAGGAGAAGCTTAATTATTGGACGGCTAGAGACTTCCACTGCTTCTAAAAGTGGTGTATTGCCCGTTTCTGGGTCTTGATAGTTAATGATAGCTGGTGTTGCGTCAATTAAGGCATAAATGAGATCCATATCTTCATAATGGATCGCTTGGGTAAGCTTTTTGCCCTGTTCCGCTTCCTCCGGGGAGTATTCTTTTGCACTTATTTCCTCATCGCTGCTTGATTCATGCCCAGGAGCTTCCATCCCGGTCGCTTGCCAGCTACCCAGAGCGAGTATTAGAGACAGGCCTGTGATTCTAAGACTTTTTCTCATGTCCATAAAAGTCCTTTCAGTTTATATAATAAAAGATAAATATATCCATCAAACTAGCATATTTATTGATATTTGACAATTTTTTAAATAATCTATCGATATTATTTTTGATAATAACAAATTTTTGTGTCAGATGCCAACAAAATGAAGCATGTCACAGTCCCAACCCAGGTTTTATTGGACGTTATAAACCTCCTTCATCTTGGGGATAGCCTACCTCATAGGTTTTATCATTTATGGTTATACTTCTAGCCTCAATGAATAAAGCTCCTATGAGAAGCTCTAGAGCGAAATTTGCCGATGAATACCAATAATTCGCCCAGTTTTCTCCTTTCATGCCTTTATGAGCAGTAACCTTAATACTACCAATCCCTGATTTGTAGTAACCAATAGAATCTAATTCCTTAGTATCGCCTGGATCAGGTTCCCACATATTAAATCTTTCTTTTCCTATATCACTTACAAAATAAAAAGAAGATACATTAGAAAAAATTATATTGAAGATTTCAAATTTTTCCTCTGATTGATATACCTTTATTTTAAGGTTTATGCTGTGATAGAGAATGTCAAACTCAAGATTTAGAATTCTGCCTTCCTCGAGCTTGTCTAATTCATTAGTTAAACTTAAGTTGTTCATTTTTTATACCTTATCTTGTATTGTATAATCATTTCTTGAACTTTGCGAAGATAATCACTTGTTAAATCAATATGGGTTAGCTCAGGTTCCGTCATAAGTTCTCCGGCTGAAGTTAAAGCTGATTTGCCATCAATGCCGATTCTAAAATAAGGGTTCTTTCTTTCACCAGAGCCTGCTTCCATAATTCTAACGACAAGCTTTTTTCTACCATTTGGGATAGAGACTCTCCATCCCTTTTCGTTCTGAGCTCCTTTTAATGTTGCTCCTTTAAATGCAGCAGCAATCTTTTCAGCTGCTTCTTTTGTTGCAACTTGACCAACTCCTCCACCGAGCTCGATAAAGCCCGGGCGAGCAGCATTAATTGCCAATGGCCTTAGGATAGCAGAAGCCTTATCTTTCAGGTTTTTTAGTTTCTTGCCTGTCTTGTTTGCCAAGAATTTTATTGGCCAGAGTATTACCCTAACAAATTTTAAGTGTTTTACGTAGGGGAATATAACGGCAGCGGTACGCAAAGCCCGTTCGCCATATCCAATATCCTGTCCGCCTATATAATCCCGGCCAAGGCCAAGCTCAGCGGCAGATTTAACGTTGCCTACAATCGGTACGAAGTCGAGCAAGGTCGATACGAACGGTCGAACGAATGAACCTGACTCATCATAGAGCATTTCTTGGTTCGCCTCCGCTTGAAAAATATCTTCGAGCTCTTGGTAAATTTGCTCAGAAGTGTCTTGTGTGGTCAATTCATAGATGTCATACAAGTCTTTTAATTCTACAGGTTCTGCTGCTGTTTCTTCTGGTGAAGCCGATTCAATTGGTTGCTCCTGACTATATTCACCTGCTTGGTCATCAAGATTAATCTCTTCGAAGTCCTCATCCTTATGTTGTGCAGCGTACCCCTCGGTAACAGGATATTTTTGATCAAAATTTTCCCTGAGCACGTCCTTGAGATCTTCACTTTTTTCTGCAGGTTGCCCTGAAGCGATGTTTTCGGCAAGCTCTGCTTCGTGAGGCGTAAGCGGCTCTCCCTGCTTCTTTTTCTGCTCAAGGTACTCATTAAGAAGCTTCTCCTCAGCAGCCTTTCCCTGCTGCTTAATCTCTTCTCGTTGTTCCGCTGCAGCCTCTTTCATGGTGTGATTTATGGCATCGCGGTTATCACCGCCTTCAGCAAATAACTCTTTAATGCGCTGCATCTTTTGGGCAAACTTTGACGGATTGATGATTGGTATCACCAAGCGCATAACATCTTCGTCTTCAACATAGGTCTCTTGCATCATGCGCATATTGCGATTTAACTCGGCAATCGCGGCACCCAAAATATCAAGATCTATGTTTTCAGAAATGGTTGCCCGTGTAATGCCGTCTTTCGACTTAGAAGCATAGCGCCCATCAACCATGCCATAGATGCCGAGGTCATCGCTGGGTGTAAAGCTGGCGCCAACACTAAAGCCATGCGTTTCTTTGCCTTCATGAATATCTTCAAAAACGAGCTCGCGAGTTTCGACGGTGGCATTGGTTGAGTTACTGCTTATATAAGCACCCGTGAGATCTATCGTATCGCCAACATGCACCTCAAGATGTTCGGTACCCTCAATACCCGAAGCTTGGCTAACTTTATGTTCATAGGTCTCTTTTTGAGCATAATATGCGCCACCAGCCGCTGAACCAACATAGGCACTAGCACCGCTCGAAAAGCTATAGTGCGTATCCTCAACTGATTCCACCATCAGGTTATGCTCAACATTAATGGTTGTAGAGATGCCCTGTACCCGGGCTCCTTTGAGCTCTGCATTCTTGACATCAATGACAATGGTATCGGCGTTTATCTGCGCATTATCATGCGTCACCGTATATGAAGTGCTTGTCTGCTTTGATGCGTCAACGGTACCACTAAGCGTTACACCAACACTTTGTGATTGTTGATTAACGGTGACCGTATGTTGTGCTGCAGTTGCTTGGAAGTTCTGTCCCTTAATGGTTGCTTTCTCGGCTTCTAGGGTTGTTCCGTCAAGCTGAACATCATCGCCACTCTCGATATGGACTTCTTGACCAGAAATATGGCTCGGCACCGTAATGGTTTGCTCGCGGCGTATGGTATCATGTGCAATATTGAAATATAAATCAGGCGCGAAGGAGCCTTGTGCATCGGCAATACCCAACCGCACGGCCAAGAACTTGCCGGTGCTTCCTTCTTTCTGCTTGTACTGATTAAACAAGCGCAAAGCCTCAATACCCATCATCGTTGTGCTTGCAAGGGTGTCAGCAGTGCTTGCCGAACTGGCAAGTCGGTGAATAGAGGCAATCAGTGGGTCCTCATCATTGAGCGCCCACAACGCCTTGCCATATTCTTCATCAGCAAGCAAACCGAGAGCATCTGAGCCAAAAAAGGTCATGCCGAAGGACCAGCTATCAGTCGTTGATGATGAATGCTGTTTGGCTCCTTTGATAACATTATTGCGCTTGGCAATCAAGTGAATAGGCTGACCTGCATAAACAGCCACTGCCTCAAGCACATTGTCCTCGCCCGACTCAAAGGTCACCTTGCCACCAACATTAATCTCAGTTTTGATTATATGGTCCTGCAGATGCTTTTTGCTGGTAGCATAGAGCCCAAACAAATCAAGCCCCAGCTGCTTCTGCTCGCCTTTAAGCGTTGTGGTCACTACGGCAAGATCATTACTCTTTTTTGCCTTAAACAAGGCATCACGGATGGCAGTAAAAGAAGCACCATAGCTTTTGATTGAACCATTGGTAGACTCTACCGTAAGATTCTTTCCAGCACCTATCTCTGAGCGCTCCATAGTCATCGCCTCTTTGACCACTTGCTTAACCGAAAAGCCCTGCAGCGATGTACCGCTATATGATGTATGCTTGTTGGTAAGTGTTTTAAAGACGGCATCACCGTATGCTTTCAACTGGACATTCTGAGCGCCAATAATTTTCGATCCCTCATTAAACAGCTTGCCCGTCTCGCTTATAAGCTCAATATTGCCCTCAGAAGTAATGTTTCCTGGATAAAAATCTACTATTTCCGAAGAGCTTTGATGGCCAAAGAGCCTGCCAAAAAAGCCAGGGTCCCACGTTACGGTATGGCTTCCCAAAAGAACCGTGTTGGTGATGTCTCCCTGCTTGGCATAGAGCGATACTTTCTGCTTGCCCACAATAGAGCCACCAATGTTCTTAATACCCGCTTTACCAACGGCATCTTGGGGAACTTCAAGCTCGATATCAAAGCCAATAATATCACCGCCTTCTAACGGCGTGCGCACGGAGTATTTTTTTACCTTATTGGCTTTGTTAATAATCGTATCTGCTTGTATCTTTACACGATTAATGGCACGAATCATGCCCTTGTTGACGACTCGATGCATCTTATCAATAGTAACATCATGAGCAAGAAAAGAGCCCATACGCTTATTGGCATCACGGTCTGCTGCACACACATGAAGGACAGGGACTAAACAATCAACACCATCGAATTTTTGAACCTGGTAATAGATAAATGAAAATGGCAACTCATGTATAAGCTCTTGCGTGAGTATTCCAAGATTTTGGCCTTCTTGTACGTCCGTCATTTTGCTTTTGAGCCATGAAGGATAACCATTAATTTTATGGCTGTAGCGCTTGAGAAGTCTGGCGAGCTCTTGCTTTTCTTCCTCAGCCAATTCGACCTTGGTTTCTTGCGGCTGATCTTTCAACGACTTTCGCGGTTTATTGTGTCCCCGTGGTAGCGGCTCCCTTTTCTTCATGTTTCCTATTTTCCTACCATTGACAAGGGCTACGAGATAGCCAGCACGTTGGAGCTCCCGGAGTTGGGTAGCAAAGTCACCTTCGCCCCCAAGTGCGGGAAGGCCGAGCTCAAATAAAAGCCGAGAGAGTATCTCTACCTGAGAACTAAAAGAGAGAAGCATAGCTGGTTTGTTCAAAGTTGTGCCATGAAAAAATGCAAGCTCATTGCCAGGCTGCCATTCTTCTGTGCTCTCTTTTTGTGAAGGATGGGTAAAGATAAAGCGCGGGTCATTACAGAGAATGGTAGTGGTGGGATCGATAAACTGAGCAAATGAGAGAGAAATTGGGCCATAAGATCTCAGATCATCTACGTCGGACTTATGATTATGCATAACCCCTTGCTTGTTTGATGATGAGACATGAGCCTCTTGCCCAATAACAATCTGGCCTGTGCTTTCAAATGCCGGATAGTGCTTGATATCATGTATCTTCACCGGCTGGCCCTGAAGCATGAGCTTGAAATCTTTGCCCGCTTGCAGGATTGCTACATCGTCGCAGCTTTCAAAGTAATCAGCCACTGCTCGGGTAACCATGTTTTTGAAGATCCAGCCAGTATCTTCTTTATAGGTCTCACAACGCTTATGATCATTACACTGCGTTAGAAGCTCAAACTTTTGGTCAATATCAGCAATAATATTTTCTTTTGCATGCAGAATACCGCCGTAAATACCAACATGATTGGCAGTAAGGGAGATATTCCCCTGCGACCTCACCAATGAGCGTTTTGGCGATACCATATCATACTCAACACATGTCCAGGGATATCCGTTACTATTGGTAGCACGGTATCGGTTACCCTCAGTTCTTTGCGCTTTGCCATAGGGCTGTGTATAGCGGTTTGCTTTGATACGTAGATCACCCGTTGAATCAAAGCTTCCCCAAATCGCCACCGCTCCCTCTTCAAACGATAGGTCAGCTTGGCCGCCAACATGCCAGTGGGCCTTACTGCCGCTCCAAAAAACACCTCGAGGCATAGTAATCGCTAAGTCTTTCTTAAGCGAAATCGGCGTCTGGTTGGTAATGCTGCTACTGCCAGATACCTCAAGCGAAAATGAATCAGCCATCTCAAGTTGGTGAATCGCGATATCGCCTTTGAGATCCACCGACAAATGAAAACAGTTATCACCTTCCTGAAAGCGTATCTGCAAATTACGAGCGTCTATGAGCGAAAAAGGCTTCGCCATTTCCGTTTGTTTGAACTTACCGCGCACCTCATGTACAACATCAGCCTGCGCAATCTGCTCACCATTCTTCATGATCTTGCAGTGTGTTGCTTTTTCTGGGCTCTCTTGGCCGCGCAGCTTAGGTATGTGGCGGGATGCCGGTTCGTCACGCGTAATAATTACGTGGTAGCCCTCCCGGGGCTCCGTGCTTGCTCGACAAAATATTATTGCTAATAGAGAAAAAATAGAGACAAGAGCATGCCGTATGAAAGCCTTAATAAACATAAAGCCAGTCCTCGTAATAAAAGGTTGCGTACACCCCTCATTACTACCGAGTCCTTACTTCTTGCCTATCTCGCTTTAATTTATTGAATATTACCCGATATTTATTGATTAAGCAAATTATTTTACGGAAATATCTTAAACATGGAAAATTAAAAATGACATCTGAAGTTACCAATTTGGCTATTGATAAGATAAAAATTCTGATCTTGAATTATTAATTCTATTTGTGCTAAGTTAATGCTATAAGTATTATATTTTTATCTAAGGAGATGGTAATGAGGTTAATTCCTATGATTCTAGCAGGCTTAGCAACGGCGGGAAATGTGATGGCCGTGGGTGACATTTATTTTGCTAATGAGAGTAAAGTTGATGTCAAGGTTCATATTGAGTACACGTTTATAGGTGCTGATGATTATTTCGACCTTAAGTCGGGCGCTTCGGGACTCGTGCCAAGAAAGTGGCGTTCAGTACATGGAAATCTGCATGTAAAGCATATTTCACTTGCGCCTCAAGCGGGAGGAAAGCCAAAGGGAGTATTTTTTAAATCAAGCCAGTTGCCATGGGGGCCGGTGAAGATTACGGTTGTAGATGCCCATGATGGTATTTCGGCAAAGCTTGAGAAGCTCTAGCTGTACGTCTTAGCAAAAAGCCATGCTTTATTATAGTATTCACGGCAGATTGCTGGTATAGTAGGTAATGAGGAAAATAGTAGCGCTACAATCGGTCAAGGCTCACGTGCTTTAGGTATTACGCCTCGTGCGCTTGGCCAAAAGTAGTTTTTGGATCTGGTATCCATCAAGGCAAGCCAGCTACAGAGGGACATTTTTGGGATGAAAAGAGAATTTTCAGCAGGCGCTGTTGTCTATTACAAAGGCGCAGACCAGAAATTAGTATACTTAGTCTTACAATATGGCAGAAGCCATTGGGATTTTGCCAAAGGCAAGCTTGAAGTTGGCGAGACAAATGAAATGGCCGCTGTTCGGGAAGTTAGAGAAGAGACAGGCTTGACCGTTCAGCTTGACCCTGGCTTCGAACATAAAATATTTTACCGCTTTAAGAGCCGTGAGGGCGAGCCGGTAAGCAAAGAGGTAACATTTTTTGTTGCTCCAGCGCCTACACAGGACGTTGTTTTATCCGAAGAGCACACGGCATTTCGCTGGCTACCCTACGAGGAAGCACGGCAGGTGCTTACCTATGATAACGCGGTGAGATTGCTCGACACGGCGCATGCTTTTTTAACGCAAATTTATAGCCTTTGATAGATCAGGCGATATTGATCGGGTTGTGGGCAAGCTCTTTGATAAATTCTTTAACAATAAGCACTTGTAAAACGCGCTTTGCCCCCGCTTGTTGTATCTGAAAACAATACGTTTTATAAACCAACCGCTCGCCTTTCTTGGGCAGGTGCTGAAACTGTTCATTAAGAAATCCGCCTAGAGTTTGCGAACTTTCTGTTTCAAATGATATATCCAACATCGGCGCTAAGTCTTTGAGTTCGATGCTGGAATCCGCAAGCCAGCTTCCTGGCTTAAGATTAATTATCTTCTGAGGTACCGATTCGTACTCGTCTCTGATCTCTCCCACAATTTCTTCAAGCACGTCTTCCAGCGTAACAAGACCAATAATACTGCCATACTCATTAATGACCATCGCGATATGCATATTTTGGTGCTTAAATTCTTTCAGAAGCTGGTTAACCTTAATAGTCTCCGGTATAAAGAGAATCGGACGTATAATATCACGCAAGGGCTTGTCTTGACCCGTCGTAAGCAGGGCGCAAAGATCCTTAAGGTGTAACATACCAATAATATTTTCGGGCGCATCAACATACGTAGGCAAGCGCGAAAATTGATAGCGATTAAAGATATCAAGCGCTTCTTGTAGTGGGGTCGCTACCTCAATTGATACAATAGAAGTGGCAGGAACCATGATCTCGCGCACGGGTGTTGTGCCAAGGTCAAAAATGCTCCTGATCATTACCGTTTTCTCCCCCTCCATAATCCCTTTTTGCGTTATATAGTCGATCAAAAACCGAATCTCTTTTTCGGAGGTTACGTATTCAGTGCTTTCATGTTTTACGCTGCCAAAGAGCTTGTCGACAACCCAATTTGCCGTAAATATGAACGAAGTTACTAATGGGTACAGCGCATAGTACATCAGGTTGGTAATACCAAGTGTTGAGGCAAAAAATCGCTCGCCATATGCTTTTGCAACAATTTTTGGAATGATTTCGCCCACCATGAGTATAAGTGCCGTCACAATGGCGATACCCAGCCATATTTCAATCGTATCAGGCAAAGGAGCCAAAAGCTTGCCCATAAGTTCAGCGCCAAAGGTAGCTGCCGTAACATCTGCCAAGCTTTTGGCAATCAAGATCGTGGTGAGCACTCGCCCTTGGTTTTTTTCAAGAGAGTCAAAAAGCCCCTGATAGCGTCCTGATTCTTGCGCAAGTTCCTTGAGCTTAAATAAGCGCAACGTGGTAATCGTTGTTTCTAAAAATGCCGTCAAGGCACAAAAAGATAACGATGCACCAAATATAACTATGTCGGCTGATAAACTACTGTGGCCACAATAACCGCTGCTCATAAATCCCATAATCACATCATTTTTTATTTTTTTCTACGTCAGCATAACGTGCTTTTTTTTCTTGAGCAATGCTTAAAAATTCTTACTCATCATCTTCCATATCGTTATCATCTTCTTCTATGTCATCAGCCTCACTTTCAAGAAGGCTGAGCTCTTTTTCCAGAAAGGGCATCAGCTCCTTGCTGCGGGAAGGATGCCTGAGCTTGCGCAATGCTTTTACCTCAATTTGCCGCACCCGCTCGCGTGTTACCCCAAAGTCTTTGCCGACCTCTTCCAAGGTATGCTCTGAAGCAACGTCTATGCCGAAGCGCATTTTTAGCACTTTTTCTTCACGGGGCGTCAATGTCTTGAGTACCTTTCTCACGCGCTCTTTCAAATCGTTGCTCACGACCGCTTCAGCAGGCGAGAGTTCATTTTCGTTTTCAATAAAGTCTTTGATAAACGCATCTTCGCTATCACCGACCGGTGTCTCAAGTGAAATTGGCTCTTTCGATATCTTGATGATATTTTTTATTTTCTTTTCATCGGTATTGAGCTCTTTAGACAGCTCGGCATACGTCGGCTCGCGCCCATGCTCTTGCAAGAACGTGCGCTTGATTTTGTTGATCTTGTTAAGCGTCTCTACCATATGAACGGGCAAACGAATCGTTCTTGATTGGTCAGCAATAGCACGCGTGATCGCTTGCCTAATCCACCAGGTGGCATAGGTAGAAAATTTGTAGCCGCGCTCAAATTCAAATTTTTCAACCGCTTTCAAGAGGCCTATATTGCCTTCCTGGATCAGGTCTAAAAAGTGCAGGCCGCGATTGACATATTTCTTGGCGATATTCACGACCAAGCGAAGATTAGCACGGGCCAGGTCATCTTTTGCCTTTTTATCTTTGTATTGGCAATCAACGAGCTGATTATGGTAAAAAAGAATGCTTTCAAGCGGGATACCAGCTTCTTGCTCGAGCTTGCGGATCCCTTTGTTGGCGCCTCTCACTTGCCGCTCAAGCTCCGCTCGTTCCGCCTTGTTTTCCATGGTATCAAGCTGTGGCTCATGCTCTTTAATAAAGCTTTGCCGCTCTTCAATTTTATAAATGATGCGCTCGATCTTTTTTGCAAACCGGCGCACGAGCTTATTTGACAGTTTGATACTTTGTATCGTTGCGCTAATAGTTTCTCGGTTTTTTCGTACGGCTCCAAGCATTTCCTGCTTTTTAGCCTGTGTATCGAGCTTGCCGCGATAGCTTTCATAAATTTTTTGCTCGTTGAGGATCAGCTCTTTGATCGTCTCAACCGTATCTAAAAAGCTCTTTTTTTCTTCTTCATACTTTGGTAGATTTTCTTCGTCAAATTCTGAAAATTGAATAATATCTTTGAGCGCCATGCTTTCTTTGGCAACTTTTTCACCAAGCTGCACGAGCTCTTTATGCAAAAAGGGAAAGTTTGAAATCGCTTCAATTGACTTACGTTTGCAGGTTGCTATTTGATCGGCAATAACCGTCTCAGTCTTCTTATTTAATAAAGGGATCTTACCAATGTCGCGCAGATACCCCTTAACGCTGTCGGCAATATAGCCATATTCGCCGCCATCACGAATAATTTCGCGCTCTTCTTCTTCAGACTCCGTCTCTTCTTCCTCGGCTTCTTCTTCGGTATAGGCGAGCGATTCAACAATATGCGTGCGCAAGGGCAGACGCTTTTCAGTTTCTTCAGTTTCAAAAGGTACCAGCTCAGCCTCCGTTTCAAGCTCAGCTTGCATAGCCATTTCGATATTTTCTTTATCAATAAGCTTAAATATGTCGTTGAGATCCGCTTCGCTGATATGGTTGCGCTCGCCGAATGCGAGCACTTCTTCATACGTCAAAATACCACTTTTTCGGCCCTTCTCCAAAAGTGATTCGGCAAGCTCTTCGGGGCTGTGGTGTTCCTCTTCTTTGGCAACAGGCTTGGTCTTTGTTTTAGGCTCTGCTTTCTTAGTTTTTTTAACAGCGGTCATAAAATCCCCCTTTCTTTCATTTTTTGCTTTAGTTGGCTAAATTCTGTGGCAATTTCACTGCGCAAGCGCCCATCCTGTGCCTGCTCGGCAATGGCCAGGCGGATTTTAAAATCTCCCGCCATTGTTTTCCATTCCTTTTTCCATAATAGAGCAAGGAGCTCATGGAGCTCAACCGCCGGTTCTTCTTCCCCCTGAATAATGAGCTTTATTGCAAGCTCCCGTTGACTGGCGTCAAGGCTCTCTAAAAAAGTGCTTACGCGGTCAGTGCTTGCTGGCGTAGCCAGCAAAGCTTCGATAAGGAGCGCAAGTGGTGGCAAGCACAACTTTCTGATCAACTGCTCATCCTCGCTGTTTAATTTTCCGGCATGCTTGAGGAGCCCTATGAAGAGCTTATGCTCAAAGGGCGGTGGCTGGTACGCCATACGTACCTCGTCCTGCTGCTTGATCGTCGAGATCGGCAAGGGAGCTTTGTGCATGCGATCGGTTAAAATTTCAAGCGGGAGAGAAAAGGTCGTTGCTGCTTTTTGGAGCAAAAAGTTCTGCTTAAGCGGGTTGTCCAAGAGCGCTATAGTTTCGAGAACCTCTTCTATAAGTGTCATCCGCTCATGCATCGGCTTGTTTTGATACGCTGAACCCAAGCGCTGAATAAAAAAGACAAAGATATCTTGTGCTTGAGCAATATGCTGCCCCAGGTCATGCTGGTTGAGCAAAATTGAGGCTGGGTCTTCATCCTCTGGCAATGGGATCACGGAAAGTTCCATGTTCACGTCCCAGGTCAAGCGAGCGAGCTTGATGAGGGCTTGTTGCCCCGCCGTATCACCATCGTACATAGCATGCAAGGTGTGAGCGTAACGGGCAAGAAGCTTCAGGTGGTCAAACGTGCAAGCGGTACCGAGCGTTGCCACCGTGTTCGTATAGCCTGCTTGTACCATGGCTATGCAATCAAGGTATCCCTCGACGAGGTAAACCGTTTGCTTCTCTTGGATAGCTTTTTTGGACACATCGAGGCCGAATAAGATATTCCCTTTGCTAAAAAAGGGATGATCTTGGGAATTATAATATTTTGGGCGCTGGTCATCGGGCTGAAAAACTCGTCCCCCAAAACCGCACGTACGCCCAAGGTAGTCCTTGATTGGAAAAAGTACGCGGTTTGCAAAGGGCGAGTAAATGCCCATTTTGCCCTTGTTGAGTATATGCGCATTAATAAGATCAGTTGCGAGAAAGCCTTCCCTGTTAAGAGCTTCAAGCATATCATCAAGGCAATGCTCGGGAAAGTACCCCACCGTAAAGCTTTTTAAGCTCTGATCGCTGAGCCCCCGCTCACGGCAATAGGTGTACGCTGGCTTGTGCTTAAAGAGTTGCTTATGGCACCATTGTGCAAAGGCAGCGCACAGCTGGTTATGGCGCCGTTGCGCCTCAATGCTTGATCCGTGTGCTTCACGTTCAAGAGTAGCCGGCAATGTTAATGAATAGCGCTCAGCTAAGTGCTTAACAGCCTCTATCTGCGTACAATGCTCCGCCTCGGCAATAAAAGCAACGACATCGCCACCCTTGTGACAGCCAAAGCAATAAAAAATTTCCCGGTGCGGGCTTACGGTAAAGGAACCTGTTCGCTCGTGGTGGAAGGGGCAGCGGCCCTTATAGTAAAGGCCCGCTTTTTTAAGCGTTACGTATTCCTGCACTACGTCCATAATAGCCAGGCGCGATTTAATAAAAGTAAATATATTTATGCCATCTTTATGCACTGCTTGATCTCCCCCTCTTGCTTACCCGGCCTACGCATGCCAGCAAGATACATGCAACAACACCAACGCCCAAGGCAAGCCATTGGTGGAATGACAAGAGCGTAGCAGGTCCCATGATACGATCATCGCGTAAAAAATCAAGGGAAAACCGTTCGGCCGCACCGCCAAGCAGGTACAAAAGAATGAGTGTCCCTGGGCGTTTAATAACGGTAGTGCGTGCATATAAAAAGTATAATAACGCAAAAAGGATTAAGAAGCATAAGGTGCTATAGATCTGCGTTGGGTGTAAGGAGATGCCAACCGGTGCTCCTGAGGTGGTACCATGGTACATAATAGCCCATGGCCATGAGGTTGGTAAACCAGAGCAACAGCCCGCCCATAAGCAACCAAGGCGGCCACCAGCATGGGCAAGAGGTAGGTAAAGCGCGGCAATATCTAAAGCAGGGAAAAGTGGAATTGCTCTTTGTCTTAAGGCATATACGATATACGCACAAACAGCAAGAACGGCGCCAAGTATAGAGAGGCCGCCGTGCCACACCGCGAGCACATCGATCAGGTTGGTATAGAGATGCCGCTCGGTTATAACATGCAGCAAGCGACCACCGACGATGCCAACCAGAATTGATTGACAGATGATAGAGCTAAACGTGTCAAATGTTATAGGTATTACGCGCTTAAGGTGACGAAACATGAGCCATGATGTAACGACAAGTGAGCACACAAGCGCGATACCGTATCCCTGAATCGTGAACGGACCGTAGAGGGTGATTGACAGAGGATGTATGCTAGCAATCATGGCACTCTCCCTGAGCGGTACGGACTTTGAAAATGAGGAGCGAGATTGCTGCAGGTGTCATGCCAGGGATAAGTGCCGCTTCGGCAATCGTATGCGGCCGGTGCTTGGTAAGCTTTTGCTGGAGCTCGACCGATAGCCCGGGAATATTCGCATAAGAAAACGTGGACGGAACTTCGAGTTGCTGGTAATAGATACTTTTTTCAATCTCACGCGCTTCACGCTTAAGGTAGGGCTCGTAGAGAAGCTCGGCGTAAATTGAGGTAAGCGCCCGCGGCGTAAGCGCACCGCCAGCTTCATGTGCAATGAGGTCTATGACCGTTTTGCTGTCTCCTTGCGATAAAAGGCGCGTCAGAGCAATTCCCTGGGTCCCTTGTAATTTTTTGGTGATCTGTCCGACTGCCTCTTTTTCTTTGAGCATGTCCTGATAAAGCTGCTTTTCGATAAGCCCCCACTGATAAGCGCGCTCGCCTAAGCGCATAAAAGCATTGTCCTGACGCAGGAGCAAGCGCCTTTCTGCGCGCGAGGTAAACATGCGGTAAGGCTCGTCAATGCCAAAGCTTACCAGGTCGTTGATCATGATGCCGATATAACTTTCGTTACGGTCTAGAATAAACGGGTCAAGCCCTTTGGCTGCTCCATGGGCATTGATACCGGCGATGATGCCTTGCCCGGCGGCTTCTTCATAGCCGGTGGTGCCATTGATTTGGCCAGCAAGAAAGAGTCCGGGAAATTTTTTGACCTCGAGGGTAGAGGTAAGTTGATGGGGTGCTATGAAGTCGTATTCTATAGCGTAGCCCGGGCGAGTGATAACGACGTTTTCGAAGCCAGGGATCGTACGCAAGAATTCTTCTTGTGCCGGCAAGGGGAGCGCGGTCGATAGGCCATTAGGGTACATCTCCTCGCTGCTTAAGCTTTCAGGCTCAACGAATACGTGATGGCTTGTCTTGGTTGGAAAGCGTGCAATCTTGTCCTCGATTGAGGGACAATACCGTGGTGCTGTCCCTTTTATCTTGCCTGTGTAAATGGGGGAGAGCTCCGCATTTTTTTTGATAATATCATGTGTTTCGGTTGTTGTATTGGTAATATAGCAGGGCAGAACGGGAGTTACCTTGTGGGGGTAAAATTCGAAAAGTTGCTCCAGCTCATCTGAGCCCTGAACTTCCATTTTGGTAAAATCGAGGCTAGAGCGCAAAACGCGCGCGGGTGTTCCCGTTTTAAGACGACCCATCTCAAGCGCGAGGCTGCGTAAAAATGCAGGGAGCGATGTTGCTGCTTCTTCGCCTTGGCGGCCGGCAGTATAGTTGGTATGGCCCACATGCACGAGGCCGTTTAAGAATGTCCCGGTTGTCAAAACGAGCGCGCGGCAGGAGTAGTGTGCACCTTCGCGCGTTTTTATGCCAGCGACATGCCCTTGGCCATCGAATAAGATTTCATTTACCATGCCCATGGTAATGGTTAAGTTTTTGGTCTTTTCAAGCATCTGGCGGCTTAGTTTGTTGTATGCTGCCTTATCGATCTGAAGGCGAAGCCCTTGGACGGCGGGACCCTTACGCGTATTGAGCATGCGGGCCTGCAGATAGGTTTTGGTGGCAAGTTGGGGCATAAGGCCGCCCAGAGCACTGATCTCAAAGACGATGTGGCCCTTGCCAATCCCGCCAATAGCTGGGTTGCATGGCATGTGGCCAATGCGGTCAATATTAAGGGTGATCATCAGGGTGCGTGAACCCAGACGTGCTGCGGCATACGCCGCTTCAATGCCAGCGTGCCCTCCACCTACGACAATAACGTCAAAGGCGGCGGAACCAGTTTCTTTCATCTTGTATGCTGCCCTGCTGAAAATAGGTGTAGGACCTTGTAATCGATATCTTTAGTATATCAGAAATTACCAAAAAAGCTAAACAGCTAGATTTGATTTTGTTTAAGAGGGCAATGGTTATATATGTAAGTGCTAAAAAATTTATCGTGCGCCTAAATCGATCCTTAATCGATACCTTGGCCTTGTTGATTTTCTTATTTCAATGAAATCTTAGTGGTTTTAGAGATCCTCGACCACTGATGGCTTATCAAAATTGACGCTTGCGGTGGTAGCGCGGTGGTGGTACTGGCGATACTTATAGAATAACAAAATTGTACCTACTGTAGCTGCTGTTAAAGCAGTAAGCCCTACAGGAATCCCTACTGTAGTGCCTATAATTAGCCCTAGAGGTAGACTACCCGAATCTTCGCTTGTACCGCTTGATCCATCGCCATCGCCCTGTGAGCTTCCAAGCAATACTGGTATAAGTGATACATCATTTGAATAGAGGTTAGCTGTTAGCGTATAGGTACCGCTTGTCGAAAAGGTGATACTAACACAGTAGCTTGAGTTAGGGGGAAGCGAATATGTTGCTGGTTGCTGTAGTGTACCTTCCGTAGCATTAAAGAAAGTAATGCTGCTTGAATTGCTATTAGCTACAGCGAGATAGTTGCCATTTAATGAAGAAGCAATAGATTGGGGATTCATTGTCGTATTTTGTGGTAATAAGTAAGAACGACCATCAGCAAGAGTATCGTTGTGCACGGTAAAGATTGTTACATCATTTGATGCACTATTACACGTTGCAAGAAAAAGGTTGTTATTGTTAGCAAAAAAAGTAATTGACTGAGGCTCGAGAGACTCAGCTGGAAGAGCGTATGAAAGAGCGTTGCTTAAGTTGCCTGCTACTACTTTGAAGAGTGTTACATCGCTTGAATGGGCATTTGCTGTTGCTAGATATATCCCTTCTGGAGAAAAAGAAAGACTTACAGGATGTAAAGAGCCTGCAGGTAACGGATAAGAAAGAGCACTTTGTAAAGATCCTTCTACTACTTTAAATACAGTTACATCGTTTGAGGCGCTGTTAGCTACTCCAAGATAAAAATCGTTAGGTGAGAATTCTACTGAAGCTGGTTTTGTTGATCCTGCAGGTAAGGTATATGAAGTACCTGCTACCAGTGCGTCATTTACTAAAGCGAAGAGTGTTACATCTTGCGAATTGCTATTGGTAGTTGCAACATAGGAATTATTAGATGAAAAAGCAATAGAAGATGGATTAATTGATCCTGAAGGTAATTTATAGGATATTTCTGACACCAAAGAAGTACCATTCACTGTGAATAAAGTTACATCGCTTGAGTTGTAGTTGGCTGTGGCAAAATGCTTATCATCAGATGCAAATGCTATTGAGTCAGGCTGGGTAGAGCCAGGTGGTAAGTGATATGAAATGCTCGTGGTTTGTTCCACTTGGAATATTGTTACATCATTAGAATTTTGGTTAGATGTAGCAAGATATAATCTGTTGAGTGAGAATGTTACCGAAGAGGAACCATTAGAACCACTTGGTAATGCATATGATGCTGCTCCACTGAGTACGCCTTCTGACGCTACCTGAAATATCGTTACATCTGAACCATTAGCAGTAGCAAGGCAGGTACCATCAGGTGAAAAGGCTACTGATACAGGTGCGAGAGAACCACTTGGTAATGAATAAGAAACTGCTCCCGATAACACTCCTCCCGTTCCTACTTGAAATAGTGTTACATCAGATGAATTTTCATTAGCAGTAGCAAGATATGAGCTGTTTGGTGAAAATGCTACTCCGGCAGGACCACCAGAACCAGCTGGTAAAGCATACGCTGTGCCACCGCTTAAGACCCCTCCTGCCCCCACAGTAAACATTGTTACATCATTAGAACTTTGATTAGCGACAGCAAGATAAGACCCATCAGGTGAAAATGCCACTGAATAAGAACCGCCTGATACTGTGTACGAAGTTGCTCCTGATAGCACTCCTCCTGCCCCTACTTGAAATATCGTTACATTATTTGAACCGTCATTAGCAGTAGCAAGATATGAACCATTAGGTGAAAATGCTACCGATAGAGGGAACATAGAACCGCTTGGCAATGCATAGCTTGTTGCTCCTGATAATGCCCCTCCCGCTTGTACTTGAAATATCGTTACATCATTTGA
This sequence comes from uncultured bacterium, assembly GCA_963722385.1. Taxonomy (GTDB): domain Bacteria; phylum Babelota; class Babeliae; order Babelales; family Babelaceae; genus CAVRKK01. The sequence continues at coordinate 303,089 of CAVRKK010000002.1, read as the reverse complement.
GTTAAAATTAGCCGTAGCAAGATATGAGCCATCAGGCGAGAATGCTACCGAAGAAGGATTTGTGGAACCGGAAGGCAACGCAGAAGATATACCATCTGATAAAATTCCTGCTCCTACTTGAAATATCGTTACACTAGCTGAGCCGTCATTAGCAACAGCAAGATAGGAACCGTTAGGTGAAAACGCTACTGAATAAGGCGTGCTAGAGCCACTTGGTAACCCATACGATGTCGCTCCTGATAAAGTTACTGTATTGGCATGCATGCTCGTTAAAATAGTAAGAATAACGGAGAGCAGGAGAGCGTAAAAATGGCCTCTATGGAATAACATGCTATCAGACTCCTTATTTTGTAAATTTTTAAGTTAGTTAGGAGCATAAAGGACATTTCAAATATTTGCAATCTACTTTCTGCTTGAGGTTCACATCCGCAAGTTTCGTAGCACAAGGCGCATCTTAAAGTATGTTAAGCAGCCAATTACCAAATGCGAACAATACTTTCATCAGATGGGTTTGCTGCCTTACGTAGTCTTTCATAATTATCTTATTTCGTTATGTCTTGGAATTTGCTCGATCATATTTCCATTGGTCCAAATATCATGGCCTTTTCCATGGCGAGAGAAAAACCAACCGCAGCTTACTAGCTCTCTTTCAAGTAAAGAAAAAGATAGGTTAGCGGCTGAAGCGTCAGTGGTTCACCTTTTTTTCAATGGAATCTTAGCAGGGTTTTAGAAATCCTCTACCACTGATGGCTTATTATCAAAATTAACACTTGTAGCACGACGCTGGTACTGGCAGTACTTATAAAATAACAGGACTGCACCTACCGTAGCTGCTGTTAAAGCAGTAAAACCCAAGGGAATCCCTACCGTTGTGCCTATAATTACCCCGAGAGGTAAGCTACTACTTGATCCATCACCATCGCCCTGTGAGCTTCCGAGCAATACTGGTATAAGTGATACATCATTCGAATAGAGGTTAGCTGTGAGTGTATAGGTGCCACGTGGCGAAAAGGTGATACTGACACAGTAAGTTGAGTTAGAAGGAAGTGAATAGGTTGTTGCTTGCTGGAGAGTTCCCCCCGTAGCATTAAAAAAAGTAACACTGCTCGAATTGCTATTAGCTACAGCAAGATAATTACCATTGAATGAAGAAGCAATAGATTGGGGATTCAGCGTACTTTGTGGCAGTAAGTAAGAACGTCCATCAGCAAGAGTGTCATTGTGCAGCATAAAAATTGTTGCATCATTTGATGCACTATTAGCAGTTGCTAAATAGAGGTTGTTATTGTTAGCAAAAAAGGTAATTGACTGAGGCTCTAGAGACCCGGCCGGAAGAGCATATGAAAGAGCATTGCTTAAATCGCCAGCTGTTACCTTAAAGAGTGTTACATCGCTTGAGTGTGCATTTGCTGTTGCTAGATAGATCCCTTCTGGAGAAAAAGAAAGACTGACGGGATATAAAGAGCCTGCAGGTAATGGATACGAAAGGGCACTTTGTAAAGATCCTCCTACTACGTTAAATACAGTCACATCGTTTGATTCACTGTTAGCCACCGCAAGATAAAAATCGTTAGGTGAGAATTTTACTGAAGCTGGTTTTGTCGATCCTGCAGGTAAGGTATATGAAGTACCTGCCACGAGTGCGTCATTTACTAAGGCAAAAAGTGTTACATCTTGCGAATTGCTATTGGCAGTTGCAACATAGGAATTATTAGTTGAAAAAGCAATAGAAGATGGATTGGTTGAGTTTAAAGGTAGTTTATAGGATATTTCTGACACCAAAGAAGTACCATTCGTGGTAAACAAGGTTACATCGCTTGAGTTGTAGTTGGCTGTGGCAAAATGCTTATCGTCAGATGCAAATGCTATTGAGTCAGGCTGGGTAGAGCCAGGAGGTAAAGGATAGGAAACAGCTTGGCTCGAACAATCAAGTATCAGGATAGTTACATTGTTCGAACCTGCATTAGCGATGGCCAGATATGAACCATTAGGTGAAAATGCTTCTGAGAAGCCTCCTGAAGTACCGGCAGGAAGATTGTATGACGTTCCTCCGCTAAGCATACCTCCCGTTCCTACACTAAATACTGTCACATCATTATTTGGATCACCGTTGCTGGTAACAAGGTATGCGCCATTAGGCGAAAACACTATTGAGTAGGGAGCAAAAGAACCTGAAGGCAAAGGATATGAAATGCCGCCACTGAGTACTCCTCCTGCCCCTACACTAAATATAGTGACATTAGCCGTCGTTAGATTAGCGGTAGCAAAATATGAACCATTCGAAGAAAATGCCCCTGCATTGGGTGCTAGAGAGCCAGAAGGAAGAAAGTATGATGTTCCTCCACTTAACACTCCTCCAACTCCTACGCTAAATACTGTTACATCATCTGAACCATAATTAGCGGTAGTCAGGTATACGCCATTTGGTGAAAATGCTACTGATACAGGCTCAGTAGAACCAGAAGGAAGAAAGTATGAAGTGCCTCCACTTAACACTCCTCCTACCCCTACGCTAAACATAGTTACTTGATTCGCACCTCCAGTAGCACTAGTAACAGCAAGATACGAACTATTAGGCGAAAAGGCTACCGAAGTGGGATAGTTAGGGACAGCATATGAAGTACCTCCACTAAGTATCCCTCCCGCTCCGACGCTAAATATGGTAACATCGCTCAAGCCTTTATTAGCAGTAGCCAGGTATAAACCATTGGGCGAAAAGGCTACTGAGAGAGGTGTTGAATCAGCAGGAAGAGCATACGAAGTACCTCCACTGAGCACACCTCCTGCTCCTACGCTAAATGTTGTAACATCATTCGAGCCTTCATTAGCAGTAGCCAAGTACAAGCCATTGGGCGAAAAAGCTACTGACTGGGATCCTCCAGAACCGGAAGGAAGAGCGTAATTGGTTCCAGGTGACAAAGAACAAATAGCATTAGATTTCAGATTTACCGCAAAAAATAAGACTGCGGCGCTCAGCAATACAGTAATTTTCATAAAGATCTTCCTCATTAATAGATTTAATTTAATCTTCAACCGCGATGGCTATTTTTGGAGCCCGGTTCTACATTTTTACCTTAACCATATGCAAGCTTATACAAGCAAAAGAAAAATACAACCGGCTACTTTGTTCGAGAAAAGGGTCACTTCATGCTTCGGAACTTTTAGCACGTTACAGCTTAAGCAGTATATCCTTGCCAATGTGCCAATAAAGCTTAATGAGCTAAGTATTCTTCTAAAATCCTATCTCTTTCTTGTCCCAAAGCCGTTAATATACTGCCAAGTCTTTCAATATCAAGCGCAGATGGCGTAGCATTACCACTTAAAATTTCTTTCCAACCTTTTATACAGTCGTCTAACGATTCAATGGTAAAAGGAAGGAAAACATTCCATATACAGATACTCTTCTTTGAGGGGAATCTTAATGTAGCGCGGATCTTCAAAAGAAATTTGTGAATCGTCATACCACTGCATAATTTTTTTGATTACAAGATCAAAAATTTTTCTTAATTCATGTATGGTTAAGTGTGTGCTGCTGAAAATTTATCGATGTTTTCTTTTTCAATTATATTTTGCGTTTCGCCAATTGAGTTCATAATGCGCTTAATTTTATTCTTGCTCATTGAGTATCCTTTTAATTTCATTGCCCAACGCTTGTACTTCTTTTGTTGCATCTGTGTTGTCTAGGTGGCCGATATAATCTTCTTTGTAAGCGCCACGTTTTTTGGCAGCGGTGATTCCCTCAAGCTGGCGCTCGCGCAGTAATGCACGCTGATTTCCTCGTGAAAAGAGAAATGGCCAATTAAAATCTAACTCTTTTCGCCCAAACTCTCTTTGAGCAGCTTTTGTTTGGATTATAAATGCTAGAAAAAGCCTAGCTACCGGTCTTTGTAAAGTTTTATCGGAAGAAGTTCAAAAATTAACCTGAATAGACAGTGGTATGCTGGTGCAGTACCAAGCTCAGTATAAACACAAGAATTTCGAGAGGTAGTTGAGGTGTCAAGCTTTCAAGCATTTCTAGGAAGGCATGCATACCCTGTCGCCCACCTGCGCACCGCATACGCAGAACGGTAGCGAGACTCTCATAAATTCGTTCAAACGAAGCAGCTTCATGTTCATATTCATAGGTCATTAGGCTGTTATTAAGAGTAAGGATACGAAATACTTGCCGTCCCACTCTTGCTAGAGGTAACTCGCTTGCATAGCCGAAAATAAAGGCTCGTTCAAGAATGAAGTAAACGATCGCTTCATTTTTTCTGACCGCTGCCCAATATAATGCTTTTTCGAGCATCTCGGTAAATTCTTGCTTGCTTATCTGGTGAGCATCCATTCTCTCTCTGATCAGATCATAGAGCTTGATGAATAGCTGCAAATTGTTGGTAGCAGCTGCGCTCTCGAGGGAACTTTGTAACGTTGCAGAATCAATTAAGTGGCTCTTGTGCTCTAGGGTAAATGCAACCAAGTCCGTTTGGTTAAAAGCAACCATAAGCACAAAGGCACGCCTGAGCTCGCTTGGGTCTACGAACCGAGGCACTTTTGCTTCCTCTTCCTCAAGAAAAAAGCGTTAACAAATTCTTCTTCTTCTAAGTTTTCTTGGAGATAACTTTTTACCACCTCACTCTGGCCTTGCAGCACAGCACTTATGAGTGGTTCATCTTTTAGTTCTACGCAGACCGAAACTAAAAGAGAGTACCACCTTAATTTTGGCGGGCTACCAACAGGGAGATTGAGATTAAACTGCGTACAATGTTGGAAAAACCACTCAACAATGTCAAGTCTTTCTCCGTTGGCTGCTGCTATTACGGGGTCGAATCCTCCCCAGCAGCGAATATTATATTGTACTCCATGTTCGATAAGCCATTTAATAATATCTAGATCGCCGTTTTCTGCGGCATGCATTAAAGGATCGCCATTGATATTTGCACCTTGGCTAAAAGCTAATTCCATTGCCGCTATATCTTTTTGCTCTAGAGCATCGATAAACTCTTTATTTAATTTTTCTTGCTCTTCTTTGCTTAATAGCTTTGGCTTTTTTAAAGGAGGCTGGCCTTCTAGCTCTTTTTTTCTTCACAATCTCGCTTGGTTGGCTGCTCCATGCCGTGTGCCAAAAATGCGGCATTGGCAACGAGCAAAAAAGCAATATATATTTTCACGATTACACCGTTTTAATTCTTATTTAAAAACAAAACATGGTATTATTATAGCAAAAAACGCTTTTTTTGTAAACATTGTTTGGCAATTTGTAATTTTCAATATGCTCCTAGGCAGCCCTATCACCTATCACATTCTACACACTCATGCGTCGCTTTTTAATACTCTTTTGCGAGTTAGCAAGACTATTTGAAGATAGAGACATTGTATGTAAAAGATGGTAAAAAAAATCTCTGTCAGCATGAGTGATAACTGCTTGCTCATGTGCTTCAGCAAGGGAAATGGGATACCCATTCCCTTTAATGATTTGATCAAAGACGATTTCAGTGATGCTCTTTAAGCGCTCAGCGTTAAGCGCTATCCATGCGGGGATTTCTACGCGCGCTATTTCGTAACCGGTATTGATATAAAAAAAGTAGGGCTTGCTGTGCTCGGGATAATGTTCAGCAAGGGGAGCAGTGCTCTGAAAAACAAGCGAGCGAGTTCCGGTTTCGAGGTAGAGGTCGGCAATAGTACTATCGTTAATATAGCCAAAAGTACAGCTGTTCCCCTCATCCTGTGCTGCTGCCCGCAGTATATTAATGAGGTCCCTGCTTTTAGGAAGGCTGATATATCCAGCCAGCAAATGTTCTTGTTCAAAGAAGTCTTCGAGCAGTATAAGGTATCGAGTAAAAAAGGCATTTTGGTGAGTTGGTTCGTTCTGATTAGGTACGTACCAAAAAATAAGCGAGCCATCAAAAAGAAAGGCGCGCGCATTGTTTGTATTACACGCTTTTCTCATTAGATCGCGCCCTGCTTGAAGTTCGCGCTCGGTACGTTGTGCGTTAACGATCTCGGGTGTATATTCAAAAATTTCTCTATCGCCCTCAAGCGCTACGAAGGGCACGGTGTCAAAGAGAGCGCTGCTGTCCTGTTGGCCGTAGCTCAGTTGCACGATGCCAATATTAATCAAAAAGCAAGATGTGCCTTGGTGCCGGTCTGGATAGATTTGCGAACCATCGACCGCTAAAACGTCATAAAAGGGACGAGGAGTTATGGCGATCTGATCGCCCAAAAGTCCTCGCCAAGAGGGAACGGGAAAGCGTAGGGGTAAAGAGCAAAGCCTGTCGTAAAATTGCTCATCGCGAGCAATCTTGTTCCAAAGATTAAGCGCATAATCACATTCATTCTTGAGCGCATCAGATAAATCGCCAGAGCGATGAGCCAGCTCTTTTATTATTTTTGTTCGGTCAAGCATATTTTTTTAAAGCCTCATGGAGCGCCGTTAACGCCAAAGTGACACACTGCAAGCGATTGGGGCCAACCTCTATGCCCGCCCATCGACAAAGGTCCTGACCCGTTAATGCTTGTAAAGCACTTAACGGCTTGTCATGGGCTTCCTGTAAAAGTAACGATGCGAATGCTTGACTCAGGATGCAGCCGACACCTACGTACCGTGCCGTAACAAGTTTATGGTCACGAATAATGCCCGTTAAGCAAAGAGCATCGCCACACGACTCATTTTTGAGCTCAATGGAAAAGTCTGGGTTTTCAAGCGTTCCAGAGAATCGAGGTGAGCGATAATGGTCCATCAAAAGCTCACTATATAAAGAAAATTTCTTATCCATATGCTCTACCATGTGCTTGTTTATTTTTCTTAGTATACTTCAAAACAAAATAGGTGCCGAGACGCAATTATTAATACGGTAATTTTTGCTAAATACTGAACCCCTTCCCGGAAAGTTGCCTACTATCGAGAAAAGCTTGTCGGAATGCTTTGTTTCCAGTGAAAAATATTTTTTGGGTCATACTTATCTTTAATACGAATGAGTTTCTTAACTTTGTTGCCATAGTAATCACGTAAGTAATGCTTGTCCAGGTCGTAGTCTACGAGATTTGCGTAGGAATATCGCGAGCAAAAAGGCGAAATGTTTTCGTAAAATTCATTGATGGAATTAAGGGCTTTGCTGCTTTGATGCTGAAAGTTCCAATAGATAAATTGGAAGAACCACATAAGTGCGTGTCGGGGGAAATATGCAGTATTTCCTTTGGTAAATTTACCGCGCGCAGCTCCCAGCTCAAAATAGACAAGGAAATCTTCTTGTTTATGGATCAATTGGTCGATGTAATCAACAATAACGGCAATTCCTTGAGCAGGTAATGGCTCCATTAAAAACTTTGACTTCGCCTTTGAAAAAGGCTCGGTATAACTTCCGGCTAACTTTCGTGCGGCTTTAAGGTAACGCTCGTTCTTGATGGTGACGTGTGGTTTAAAATGTTTGAATGTTTTCTCCCATTCAGTGAATGGCTTGGTACCCAGCTTTAACCCGACAATTGAAAATTGCGCTTTGCCATCAACAAAGCGAATGTGTATCTCTGTTGAAATAGTATCTTTCAAGGTAGTAATCCAGGACTGCCACGCCTCTATAATGCTCGGGATTACGGCGGGATCCCAATCCCAGGCAAGCTCGAGAAAAGTGACGCGGGGTATATAATGCATGGTGAATGTTATGCCAAGAACAATACCGTAAGAGCCATTACCTGCCCCGCGGAGTCCAAAAAATAAATCGGGATAATGTTGCTTATCAACCTCAATAATTTCAGATTTCGCATTAACAAAGGTAATGCTTTTTATTGAATCACACGTCAAACCAAACTGGCGCCCGAGTATGCCGATGCCGCCGCCAAGCGCTAATCCGCCCGCACCGACGGAAGGGCAAGTACCCGTTGGCAGAGCATAATCAAGCTTGCCAAGTGTTTCGATGACCTCGCTCAAGTGAGTTGCCACGCCAATATATACCGTGTCATTTTTAAGGTTTGGCTTAATCTCATTAAAATGGCGGAGATCTATAACGTAATCTGATGACAATGAGCCAGGCCCATAACAATGGCCGCAGCTACGAAGGGAAAAATGGAGCTTATGATGACGCAACAAGGCAAGCGCGTGTGCGACTTCATGAGCTGTCCGCGGTACTATAATTGCATGAGGAAATATATCAAATCGCTTGTTATAGTTAAAGCGAGCAACATTGTAGGATTGGCAGTTTGGAAGCGTTACGTAGGGCAATTGCTTGATCGCTTTAGGTATCTCATCGAGGAGTAAACACATGTTTTGATTGGGGTATATTTTACGGAAGGGGTTGTTGGTGCACGTCGCTTTGAATGGGCACCGGCAGTGAGGGCCGTTAGCTGCTGTCGTAGAAAATATGCTGATAAAAAGCAAGAACCGTACCGTGCTTTTCATCGGTAGCTCCCTTGAATTAAGTTGTTGCACAGGGTTAAGATAGTAACTGCTAGATCGGTTGCACAACAAAAAGAGAGAGGGCTATTAAAAAAGCAAGATGGCACAGCTTTTTTTGCATCAAGGGCTTTTGCTCTTGATGAGCTAACATTTAGCATTCACTTATATTTTATATACCGCGCCGCTTTGCCGCTGCCAATTTTTTTGATTACTTTTTGATGAACCAGCATCGCTAATCTTCTTCCTGCTGTTGGGCGGCTCATATGAAGGCGTTCAATTAAATCTGATATTGCAATTTCTGGTGAAGTTTCGAATAAGCGCATGATACGTTGCTGATCATCTTCCGGAAACCTAAGAGATCCTTTTGCTTCATGGGATTTTCTGGGCAGGATACATTTGACATAATTTTCACCTTCGATGACCTCTGGTGTTGCCAATCCGCGCTCGCTGTAGGTTTCAAAGAGTGTTAAAAACCCTGTACCTAAGGTCTCAATAAATCCAAAATGCCGAAAGAGCTTAGCGATAGCAAGATTACGGATATACGTAAGACCACAAAGTAAATTTTTGGTGTTTAAAGGCCCAGGGAAGCTGCCAGGACTAAATATCTCAATTCTATTATCAAAAATGGCTATCTTTATGGGCGCTTGAATATGATAATTGCGGTGAACAAGTGCATTGACCAAAATTTCTCGCAGGGCAGTCACGGGTATTTCAAGCTCTTCTGTCCTTTGTGGCCCCTTAATCACAAATGAACGGTTAAGCTTACTTACGATAAAATCATATGCTTCATAAAACTGGTTGACCAGCGTACCCATACAGTCTCGGGTAGCTCGTGCTTCGCGACCAGAAATACCGGCAAATTGGGTACATATAATAAATGCCTGGTTAAAAAAATGCTGAGGATCCTTGCCAAATACCAACAGTGCTGCTACGGTGGGATAACTGCGTGTATGCTCATCAACAACAAGGTGATATGCATAAAGAGCATCTTTAATTGCCGTGACCGCCCCGCCAGTTTTCTGCCGCCTACCTAAAAATTCTTTTATTTTTTCAGAAGCCAAATCTTCGAGAGTTGCCTGATAGACAGGCATCATATCAAAGGACCTGCCCCGCGATTGCCACTTAAGCTCTTCTATCATATCGGCGCTGGCGCGCAACGTACTCCGACCTAGGCGTATGTACGTCCCTTTTTCTGGCCCTTCAGACTTAAGGAAATATGGTTTGTTCATACCAGCGCATACTTCAACAATAAGCAATGTCTTACCTCCTATTGTTTGAGCGTATACCAGCGGAATAATCGAAGGATGCGAAGCCTCGTAAGTTGCCTTATCAAGATATTCCATAGCTCGCTGGACCTCTTCCTCCGGCAATCCGATGATAGTTCCGTTATCAGCAACACCAATTACAAGCTTTCCTCCATTTTGGTTGCAAAACCCAATAATGGTCTTAATAATTTGGTCATTTTTGGGAAGTTCTCGTTTAAGCTCTACAGTCGATGATTCCTGTGTTGCATATTTCATAATGGCTCCTCTTATTTAGGGCTTCCATTATACTCTACCAAAACTGAGTCAAATGAGTCAATAAGATTTAAAAATGCGACTCATTTGACTCAGTAATTGACTCATGAGTCATAAGATTAGTTAGCGAGTATAAAAGAGAACATTAAGAAGCATGCTTAAAAATTCAGCCATTTTTAGCTTACTTGCGAGCGCGAAAAATGAGAACTGGAGAGTCAGTATCAGTGCTTACTTGCTGCAACGTATAATCGCTATAAATGGTAATATCGGAAAATCCTGCCTGCGCGAGCATCATCTCAAACTCGTAACGCCCATACCAGCGCCACCAAAATTCGTAGAGCTCAACGGCCAGCTGCATTCCTGATTCTTGATAGGTCTCGAAGCGATAAAAGCCCTGTCTTAACTGTTCAATGGGCTTATACCGAAAGGTTTCATAGAACAGTATACGATGCGCGTTATGAAAAAAATCACGCCGTAATTTGGCTCTGCTGCTCTGATCTCGTTCATGCCATGGGTTAAAGAGCGATACTAAAAGTTGCCCTCCAGGAATAAGGTGCTCGTAGAAACGACGAAGCGCTTGATGCGCTTGAGCACGTTCGGTCAAAAGCATAAAAGAGCATGAAGGAATATAAAGTGTTGTATAACGCTGATTGATCGTAAAGTCTTGCATCGTACTTTGATAAAGTCGGGGAGCTAAATTGCTCTTCTGTGCCTTGCGCTCGGCTCGCGCTAGCATGATGGACGAAGAATCAAGGCCATCGACAACAAGTTCTTCATCAAGATAGCCGAGTAAAAATTGGCCAGTGCCACAAGCCAATTCAAGCGCATGACCAGGCAGCTCATGCATAAAATAGCGGTAAAACTGGTATTCTTCATCGTCAAGCTCAAATAGCTGATCATAAAACTCAGCCATAAGCCTATAATACGACTGCTCATGTTTCGGTTGCTCCATATGCCCCTTGTGAATTATAAAGCAGCAAGTGCTTGAAGTACTTTATCAATTTCCTGATGCGTCGTATAGAGATAAAAGCTAGCGCGAACCGAGCCAGCCAAGCCAAGCCGCTTGTGCAAGACCTGAGCGCACTGGTTGCCTGCGCGTACGTAAATATTATGAGCATCTAAATAAGCTGCTACATCATGGGGATGCATGCCCTCGACAATAAAGCTCACGAGATGGTCTGCCTGCCCTGGGTAGCGAGGGCGCAAAAGATGTACCCGAGGAATACTGGCCAGCCCATCAAGCAGATGCTGACACAATGCTGCTTCGTGCTCATAAAGCTTATCAAAATCGACGCGATCGCGAAGATAAGCAAGGGCAGCACCAAACCCGATTACTTGAGCGACTGCTTGTGTCCCAGCTTCAAAAAGATAGGGAAACGGTCGCCAGCGCGCCTGCTCATAGCCCACATCAGCAACCATGCCCCCACCGAGCTGATAGGGCTCAAGCTCATTATGGAGCTCGCGCTTACTATAGAGCACCCCAACCCCCTGCGGTCCAAGCATCTTATGCCCCGAAAATACCATGAAGTCACAACCAAGCTTTGCTACATCAACGTGCTTATGTGGCATCAGCTGGGCAGCATCGACCATAACACGCGAACCAACCGCGTGCGCGCGCTCAATGATTCGGGAAAGCGCTTCCTGATATCCCTGCGGAAAGCCTCCTACCACATTTGAGTAGGCGCTCACGGCAACGAGGCGCGTACGCGCCGTAATGACATCGTCAAGCTTATCAAGGGCCAGCAATCCGATCGGGTCATAGGCCAGCCAACGTAGGTGCGCACTGCGAGTACGCGCAAGCTGCTGCCAGGGCAAAATATTAGCATGGTGCTCAATCTCAGAAATCACGATCTCATCGCCAACCCCAATATGCCCGATTCCCCATGCGTGAGCAACCAAATTGATGCTTTCCGTTGCTCCTTTGGTAAAAAGAATTTCCTGAGGTTGGGCACCAATAAATTGGGCGCAGTGAGTTCGTATATCCTCATATCGCTGCGTAGCTTTTTCTGCAAGGCCGTACATACCCCGATAGAGTGAGGCGTTTTCATAGGCATAAAAGTCGTTCATCGCTCGAATGACGGAAAATGGCTTTTGTGAAGTCGTGGCGCTGTCCAAATAGGCCAGAGAAGGGTGCGCTCCAAAAAAAGGAAAATCATTGCGATAGGTTTCCATGAACAAGCTCCTTGTAGCCTTACTATCAGGTTAGGTGTGCCATTTAGCAAACAACACGTGCCAATTCGGCAATAGATGTAATACCAAGCTCAATCTTGGTAGCAGCATCCTGCTTAAGCGAGATCATACCATCAAGCATGGCGTGTTGGTAAATAATATCATAAGAAGCCTGCTCGCTCACAAGCTCCCGTAAGCGAGAAGAGATAACGAGGAGTTCGAAGATACCCGTGCGCCCTTTATAGCCGCGGCCTTGGCAAAGCGAGCAGCCACCTGCTTTATACGCTCGCTGGAGCGTAATGCCGACATAGTTCAAAAAATCGAGGTCGGCGCCCGTTGGCCTTTCTTCGTAACGACAAGACGGACACAGTATGCGTACCAACCGCTGAGCGAGAACCCCAGTCAGCGTTGCGTTGATTAAAAAAGCAGGGATACCCATATCAAGCAAGCGCATAAGTGCGCCAGGAGCATCATTGGTATGCAACGTGCTTAACACAACATGCCCCGTCAATGCTGCCTGAATAGCAGTCTCAGCCGTTTCTCGGTCTCTTACCTCCCCTACCATAATAATATCGGGGTCCTGGCGCAAAAGCGCCCGAATACCACGAGCAAACGTAAAGCCAATCTCAGGCTGAATCTGACCCTGAGTTATGCCTTGGATAGTATATTCTATCGGGTCTTCTAGGGTGACAACGTTTTTTTGATGAGACTGGATGGCATGTAAGGCGGCATATAACGATGTCGTCTTGCCAGCGCCTGTAGGCCCGGTGACCAAGAAAAAGCCATGCGTACGCTGAATGAGCAGTAAAAGCTCTGCGTGTAGTTTTGGGGAAAGCCCGATTTCGCTCAGGCTTTTATGTTTGGAGGAGCGCTCTAATAAGCGCAAGACCACTTTTTCCCCATATAAGCCAGGAAACGTGGCTACGCGCACATCAAGGTTCACACCGGCAGCAAGGCAAGAAAGCTTGCCGTCCTGGGGAATGCGTTTCTCAGCGACATCGAGACGCGCCAAAACTTTGATACGGGCTATAACGGGCAAAGCACTATCAAGGGAGACATGCTGAAAGTCTTCTAATAGCCCATCAATGCGTAAGCGAACACGAAGCCCTTCAGGGATAGACTCTACGTGAATATCGGATGCGCCTTGTTTAACTGCTTGACTTAGGAACGAATCGACAATAGCAACAGTTGACATGAAAGAACTAGCGGCCTACTTTCCATCCAATAAAAAAGCTTATAAAAAAGGTAACACAGGCGGCGATATGCTCATGTGCCCAGGCAGTTATTTCTTTGCTAAAATCATTAAAAGAGCAAAAGGCCGGCAAGCCGAAAAAGTTCTGTATCGCTGCCTGATGTAAGGTAATAAGGTGAAAATAATCAGCAAGCCAGACGAAGCCAACGCCAATTAAGAGGCCAACCACTAGATAACGACCCAAACTTCTTAAAAGAAAGCCGCTAATGAGCCCCAGAGGAGCAAATATTACTATATCTGCTATATAGGGCGGGTAACCCGCAAGCTTTGCTTGAAGTGCTCCATACCAGTTAAGTGCTGCCATAGCGATGACTCCTTTATTTACCTATGCTTTTAGAAAAAAAGACGCTTAGATTAGCTGCCTAAGCGTCTTTTTCGTATTGAGCGGGCCTTTGATAACCTTTAGATAGATACCATATCGCGCAAGGCTTTGCCCGGTTTGAACTTGGCAACTTTCTTAGCAGGAATTTGCATACGGGCACCTGAGGCAGGGTTAATGCCCATTCTGCTTTTTCTTTTAGCTACAGTAAAAGTACCAAAGCCTGTTAGAACAACCGATTTGCCGGTTTTAAGCGTTTGTCCTACCGTTTTGATAAAAGATTCTACTGCTCTTTTGCATGTTGCTTTAGGAAGCTTTGATAGCTTGGACATCTGTTCGATCAGTTTTGCTTTGTTCATAAAAACCCTCAAATTGGTTAACACGTTCTTAAATAATTGTTGTCGCGTCTTGGTGCCGAGGATCGGACTCGAACCGATACGGAGTTACCCGAAGGATTTTAAGTCCTTTGCGTCTACCACTTCCGCCACCTCGGCGTATTTGGAGGCGGCACCCGGATTTGAACCGGGGATCAGGGTTTTGCAGACCCTTGCCTTACCACTTGGCTATGCCGCCATATTTTTACTTTTAATAAGCAGCCCCGCTTTATCGGCTTTTTCTATTTCCCACTTAAGCGCCTCGGCATCAATAACCTTTATATCAGCTGCTGGTGAATGGGCTTGGCCTGGCTTTGTCAAATAGCTTTCCTTTGACGGACCTTCAAGCGGATACTTTTTGCTATACCATTCAGCAGTACCTCCCTCATATGCAACAACGTCACTAAAGCCCATTTTGGCAAGCTGGCGTGCTGCTAGACTGCTTGCCGTACATTGATAGTTAGCACAATATACTACAAGCCGAATATTCTTAGGCCAGCTTTGAGCAATCTCGTTAAGCTGAGTCAAAGGAACGTTGATAGAGCCTTTTATATGGGCGTCTTGATGTTCTTTCTCACCCAAAACATTGACCACGGCTAATTTTTTGCCTGTTAGCGAAACTGGTATTTCTGATTCTTTGCTCCAGCAGCCCGCTAAAAAAACACAACATGCCAGCACGCCAAGTCTAAAGGTGTATAGAGCGTAACCCATCAGTGATATCTCCATATAATCGTTGCACTATGTGTGACTAATTTATCATAAATACATACATCTGCAAGTTTTTTTACTCTTCCATTCTTATTTTACCGTTTGCAAGCATCTACCCCAGCGCATTCGTTTCCAAAAGTCAATCGGATGCTTGATGAGGTCAACTATCCACCAGTCGGCGCTACTATCTATTGACCATAGCCTAAAAAGAATCTTTCCGTGAATCAACCGACCATCAAGCTTGCCCCAGCCGCGGGAATCCCAGCTGCCCAGGCGATTGTCACCCATGACCCAATACTCGTTAGGGCCAAGGTGCACGTCAAAGACATCTTCGCCGTGGGGATAGGGAGTGCCAGGATGGCGAATAACGGGATTTCCATTAATTTTTACCAATAAGTCCGGATTGATGCGGTAAAAGGGTTGCTGATTAAGCGGCTGTTTTGGGTCATATGACCAGTAATTATAGTTGACGTCGCCCTGCCTAATCATGAGCTCAGTTGGCTTGGTTCCTCGCCACAGCGCAATAATAGGGTATTTATTTAAGTAGGGCTCATCAAGCTTAGCGCCGTTGCGATACACGACAGGTTTGCCATTTTCTACGCTGCCTTGGAGATGGTCGCCAGGTATGCCGATAACACGCTTGGTCCAGTTTGAAGGGCCCCAAACGTACCGCTGGAACCAGTTTTTAAAGAAATTGTCTGAATAACGATAGGTCGGGTCATTAAACGTTATAATATTGCCATGCTGGGGGGAAGAAAACCATACCGAAAGCTTCTCGGCGAGAAACCTTTCGCCAACAAGCATCGTGGTTTCCATCGAACCCGTGGGCACTTGATAAAGCCCGTAAAAAAATGTCCTTATGAAAAAAGCAATTAATAGTAAAATAAACAGCTGATAAGCACTATGGATATAGTGCTGTAGACGCGATTTGTTTTCTGCTCCGCTCGACTGTTTATTAAACATAAGCAACCTTTCTTAAGTAAATTAATGTAAAAAATAGAGCGGATCAATGCGCTTAAAGGACTTATCATCATCGGGGACGTAAATCTCAAGGTGCAAATGTGAGCCGTCTCTTCCCCGTTTACGATGCACATGGCCCGTATTCCCGACGGTGCCAATAATATCGCCTTGCTTGACACGTTGCCCAACACGTACCCGAATGCTGTCTAGATGGGCATAGCGAACCATCGCCTTGTTGGGATATACCGTTAAAATCATATTACCATAACCTTTGTGAAATGTCGCCTGAGTGACCGTACCTGGGGCTGCTGCCTTGACAGGCGTTCCACGTACTGCTGCTAAATCGGTGCCAGCGTGAAAGCCAATCAAACCATTGGGATTTTTACGGGGACCAAAAGGAGAGCTTACCCAAAAATGGGCTGGGTCAAGGGGCCAGGAAAAAAAATTTTCTTTTTTAAGCTGTATGCTTATTATTGAAGGCTTGGTGATTCGGCGCTTATTTTTGTGTGTTGGTGAACCCTTTTTGCTGTGTTTGCTGGGGTTTGTCCGTGCGATTTTTGTCCGCTGGGGAATGACCCTTCTTTTTTTGGCGGTGCTTTTTTCTGGTTGTTTATCATAAATTGAGCTTAATGGTTGTTCAAGATTATGTGAGCGAGCGAAACCGAGGGCTTCTCTTTTTAAGTACTCGGGCTCACGATTGACCACCAGAAAACGTGGCTCAGGTATATGCGAGATTTTTTTTTGTTGCCCAGGGGACGGCATTTTGCTATCGCTTAAAGGGATTTGTTGTTTGAGTGCCTCAATACAATTTTGGTAATAGTGTCGTAGCTGCATGAGCTCTTGGACTTGTTGCCTAAAAAACTGGTACTCCGCCATCAAGCAAAGCGTGATGCACCCCATGCTCACAAAAAAGCAGGCGCAGATAAATGAAGAAAGGCGACTAAACTCACTTTTTATAGGAATCATATATTTGATTATTCGTCTTGCTCTATGCTCACTGCATTTTATATAACTATTTTCTGTCGCCATCCCAATAGGGGAGTAATTACTAAGCAACGAGAAAGTTAAACACAAGGTTATCAGAAAAAAATCTGGAGAACTAGAGAAAAAAGCGCTGTTTTATGACGAATAACATAAATAATATAAAAAGGGTAAAGATTGGCATAAAATTAGTTATGTATTTTATTAGAAGGCATTTAAGTTATCGCGAGCTCTTTTGACTGGTTGCACCTACGAGGCCAATAAGCGTTGCTTTGCCAATCGTATAGCTCTGTAATGCTTGTTCAAGAATAGGCCCCGTTGTCTGCTTAGGATCAATATCAAGTGTTCTATCAAGGGCATAGAGGGTAAATATGTATCGATGGATGCCGGTGCCAACTGGTGGTTTGGGACCGCCATAACCTAGAGTACCGTAATCATTTTTCCCTTGCATGGTGCCATTGAGTGAGCCGGTCAAATAGGTAAGAGAAGGTAAATTGGCAGGTAATTCGTGTACTGAGGCAGGAATGTTATAGATTACCCAGTGCGTAAAGGTACCGCTGACCGCATCTGGGTCATTGAGGATAAGCGCGAAACTTTTCGTTTGGGGTGGCTCTCCCTGCCACGTAAGCGGTGGCGATTCATTATGTGATCGGGGAGAAAACCCTTGATGGGCGTGGATGACGGGAATGGTTGCCCCATGCTCAAAGGCTGGGCTTGCGAGTGTGAATGTTTGTGCCATATCTTTTCCCCATGTTAACTTATGGATAAAGTGCTTGCTGCGATGCGGTTGCTAAAGTATGTCCCTTCATTGCTTGCTTGAGATCTGATGTTTTTATTCCTTCGGGTAGCTCTAGTATAGTATCAAGCGCGTACAAATCAAAGATATAGCGGTGTGTGCCTGATGGTGGGCACGGCCCATCATAGCGGCGGTTGCCAAAGTCATTGGTTCCATGACTCGGGCTTGTTGGCGACTTTTGTGGGGCTATATTAAACATGACCCAATGAATAAAATCGCCTCGTGGAGCGTCCGGGTCATGCGCTATAAGGGCAAGGCTTTTGGTGTCAGGGGGTAGATCGCGCCATTTGATCGCTGGCGCTTGATTATCGCCACCACAGCCTGTATAGACGTTTTCTTTTGGGATCGTCGCGGTAAAAGGTAGCTCGAGTGTTAAGGCATTGAGTGCGATCGTGCAGAAACACGGGATTATAAGAGCTAAGCGCTTTATTATAAGCATAATGTACCGCATGACTTCTCCTTACTTCTCATTTTTATGGTTACTGATGTTATTCGAGTTCTTCTAAGTGCTCTTCATCTTTTTGTTCTTCATGTTCTTGCCGAAGATCTTGATCTTTGGTTACCACATCTTGAGTGAGCGGCTGGGCATAAAAGTCTTCTATCTCATCTTCTATATCGCGGAAGTAGCCTACCAGGAAGTCAATGTCGTATGATACGTAACTACCAATAAGCACGGTAAGTTCTGGATCATCGGGCTCAGCTGCCACTAACGTTAGAATATTTTCATCGCGAATGTAGGGAATAAAATGGTGGCGTAGAAGAAGGTCCTGGGGAAACATGGTGACCAGGTGGTGGTCAAAAAATTCTCCGCGGACATCAAAAGCAGGCATATGATAATACTCGCTTAATGCTTGTAACAGGCTTTCGTGGGTAATAATTCCTTCATCGATTAAAAATTCTTCAAAATTAAGTGCTGAATAGCCTTTAAACTTCGAGGCTAGAGCTTGTGCTTCAGATTCTTTCAGCGCTTTCTGCTGTTGAAGAATTTTAACGAATAGTGCGACGAAATCTTCTTGATTTGATGGCATGGATCGACTCCCGTTATTTTTTCCTTGATGGTGGTGGCGGCACTTTGGCGCCTTTTGCGCGGGCTTCAGATAAACCAATGGCTATCGCCTGCCGTGGGTTTGTCACCGTTTTGCCTGATTTGCCACTCTTTAACTCACCTTCTTTATATTTTTTCATCGCTTCCTTGACTGATTCTTTTGCTTTTTCGCCATAACGTGCCATTGTTGTTCTCCTTTTGGTTCATTGTTGGGCTATTTAGCCAGTGCACATCAGGAGGCCACCTTTTTCTTGTGCAGTCCATTTGCCCCCTACTACTTTTAACATGATTGTTGTGGCTTTTGTTGGGTGACCAAAACTACCTGATTCTTGGCAATAGTTATTTATTTGTTTATTGTTTATTTTAAGGCTCGGTATATCGAGGGAGCAGTCTGCTTCGAGCTCGCCAGAGATTGCCGCACCACCACGCGCAATTTTGTACTCCTTTTGTATTACCTTAACGCGGGAGAGTGGGCAGGTATAAACGGCTTGAACTGCTATTGGCGTTGGTCCTCGATTGCAGAATTTATATTGAAAGGCATCTACCGTGCCAAAAAAAGCGGTTAATAAAATTATTAAGCACCGTATACGAGACATAAATGTTCTCCTCAGGTTAATTCAAGATCAATACATTGGAGATCGCTGTTACATTTACCATCCCATGTTTGACCCTGCGTTAAGTTTTGGGGACAGCCTTCGGGGCCACAATCAAGTGAGATAGAACATGTATCGAAGGGTCTCGCGCATGCGCTTCTTACAAACCGCGGATAATCATTTTGAGCGCATACATGGGCACTCATAACGAGTAAAAAAAGGAATACGCTATGCTTCATTGTTTTCTCCTTGCACTATTAATTTATTTATAGTATAGTGCCTGGAAGATTAAAATATCAATGATTTAATACAGATAACAATTTTTTGCCAGCTTTTCGTTTATCCTCCGCCAGGAGGATTGCGGTGATCATAACCATGCGTTGCGCATGGTTATGAAACTAAAAGAAAGCAAGATGTAGAGGCTGCTACATACACGCTCATTAGGCTTAAGGTGTGGGTGCAGGGCCGCTGCCATGCCGCTCGACGCGTAGTCGTGCCAGCCGCATAGGCGATATTCTTCGCGCGCAGCTCTAAATCATGAGCCCAGCGATAAAAGCTGACAGCAAATTAGCGAGTGTGCTGCCCAGAACCGCTCTCAGGCCGAGTCGCGCGATTGTCTTGCGCTGTTCTGGTGCCAGGGCGCCAATACCGGCGATTTGTAACCCGATCGATGAAAAATTGGCAAAGCCGCACAAGGCGAAAGTAAGTAATGCAACTGCCCTGCCTGACAGCTTTGTGCCAACCATGGCGATATATGCCATCATTTCGTTAATCGCTACTTTTATACCCAGTAATTCTCCGGCGCGAAATACTTCATCACCCTCCAGCCCAAGCAACCAACCAATAGGGGCAAAAGCAAAGCCAAAAATTGATTGGAGGCTGAGCGATGGAATCTTCCATCCCAATCCCGCAAAATCAGTCACCGACTGCAGAGCAAAGGAAACCCACCCTAAGATTCCGTTGGCGCAGGAGATCAGGGCGACAGACGCTATCAACATGGCGCCGACGGCAAGGGCAAGTCGTAAACCATCCTGAGTGCCAATGGCAATGGCGTCAAAAATCGTATGGTCCTCGTCTTGAGTTGGGGTATACAGGCCACGAGCGGTGTCTGGTTTGCTTGTTTCAGGAAGCAATATCTTAGCTATCATAATTGTTGCGGGCACTGCCATGACACTCGCGCTGAGCAAGTAAATAAGCGGAACGCCCATGGCGGCATAAACTGCAAATAATGGCCCACTAATGGTTCCCATGCCGCTAATCATCACGGTTAATATCTCAGATTGCGTCATGGTGGGCAAGTAGTGGCGTATAAGAAGGGGTGCTTCAGTCTGGCTGAGAAAGCAGTTAGCTACCGAGCACAGCGTTTCGGCAGCCGAAGTGCCCAAAAAGCGATACAAAACAAAATTTATGGGAAGCGATAGAAATTGTATAATGCGGTAGTGCATAAGGATCGCTATGAAGGCGCCAAAAAAAATCACGACGGGCAATACCCGAAAGGCGAAAACAAAGCCCCATGGCTCTTGCACATTCGCTAATGCCCCAAAAAGAAACCGGGAGCCGTCTTCGGCATAAAGATAAAGCTTGGTTATACCTTGAGCAAGGGCCGTGACGCATGTCTGGCCGAGCGAAGTCTTAAGGGTTATGAAAGCTAATAATACCTGAAGTACCAGGCCATTAACGACCACCCAGAGGCTTATGCGCCCTTTATTGCGTGAAAAAAACCATGCGCAGAGCAGAACCAGAATAATGCCAGCGATATTTAAGTACCTGCTGTGCTCTAAGAAATATTCAACCATGTGATTACTCCCTGATAGTCGAGAATGTGAGAATATTCTTATTGGGCTGCAGTGGGATAGAGCGCATGCTTGCGCCGTTCGTGGTACTCATGTTGCCGTAAGGCCAAAACGATATCATCAAGGTCGCCTTCCATAACCATATCCAGCTTGTTGAGCGTTAAACCAATCTGATGATCAGTTACGCGGTTTTGGGGGAAATTATACGTCCGCACCTTTTCTGCACGTGCACCGGCACCTACTTGCTCGCGCCGGCTTTGGCTGATCTCAGCCTCTTGCTTTTCTCGTTGCAATGCAAGAAGCCGTGCACCTAAAACTTTCATAGCTTTCGCTTTATTTTTGTGCTGTGATCGGTCCTCTTGGCAAGCTACAACGAGCCCGGTGGGAAGGTGTGTTATGCGCACCGCTGAGTCTGTTTTGTTGACGTGCTGTCCGCCAGCACCGCCCGCGCGATATACATCAATGCGTAGATCGGCGGGATTTATTTCAACACTTTCAACCTCTTCAGGCTCTGGTAGCACAGCGACGGTGGCGGTTGATGTGTGAATCCGCCCCGATGTCTCGGTTGTTGGTACCCGTTGAACCCGGTGCACCCCCGCTTCAAACTTGAGGTGGCCGAAGACGCCCTTGCCTTGGATATGCAGCACGGCTTCGCGATACCCGCCAAGATCGGTAAAGCTTTCACTGGCAAGTGACGCACGCCACCCCTTGCGCAAAGCATACATAGAATACATCCGCAAGAGGTCTGCCGCAAAGAGCGCTGCCTCCTGGCCGCCGGCACCTGCGCGAATCTCAAGAAACACGGATAAATTATCGCGCTCATCGCCGGGGAAAAGAAGGTCCTCAAGCTCGCTTTGGCACGCAAGATACCGCTGCTTGACTGATTCAAGCTCCTCGTCAAAAAGAACGGCAAGCTCTGGTTCCTTGTTGGCTTGCTGCTGTCGTTCGAGATCAGCAAGTTCTTGCTCAAGAACCTGAAATTCATGGTGTTTGTGCAAAAGATTAGTAATCTGGGAAAACTCCCTTTGCAGCGCTACGCGCTTGGAACTTTCCAGGTTTTGAGACGATAATTGTTGTGCCAGTACGCTCGATCGCTGTTCAAGTGCAGACCAGTCGACGGTTTGAAAGCTCATGCGCCCTTATATTTCTTTTTAAATTTCTCAATACGTCCCTCGGTATCGACGAATTTCTGTGCGCCGGTAAAAAAGGGATGGCATTTTGAGCAGATGGTAACGCGTACATCCCGCTTTGTTGATAACGTCTTGAAGTCGTTACCACAAGCACAATGCGCGTTGACCTCAAATGCCTGAGGATGGATGTCTTGTTTCATAAAATGTCCTTCTCAAAAGTCGATGTTCAATCTATATCAGTATCGAGCAAAAATGCCTTTTTGTAAAGCTGCCCCAGGCCAGATTTAGGGCTAGGTGAGTTCTGGAAGGCGAGCATGTTTTGCTCAGGTCGTTATGTTGTTCCTAGATCAAAGTACAGATACCAGCGGGCCTGGTTATTTAAATACAAAAGGCGGCTTTCTCTGGTGAAGCCGCCTTTTAATTGGTTTTATCGTTATATTTTTTATGAAATTTGAATTTCTTTTTTAAGTCGCAATGCTGCTAAAGCTTTCTCGAGTCGCTCTATCTCTGCTTCATCTTCTGGCGAGAATGAGCTGGAGCTCCTCGTTTTTGAAGGTTTCAAGCTTATATCTTCACCTTGTTGCCTAAGAAATTGATCAATCTGAGAAAATAATTCGGGATCAGGTGATACTTTAACAAGGTCTGGGTCAATTTTATCGGTAGAATTTACGGTTGGTTGACCTAACAGTTCACGTAAAAAATTGTAATAATATAAAGCCTTAGTTTTGGCGATCCATCCATACATGCCCTCTTCTAAATTTTCGAGATCCTTAAAAGCTGCCTGAAAGCGGGCTGCGAGATAGTTTTGTAATTTTTGATGATACCGTTTGGCGCGCTCCGGTTAACAAAACAACGGGGCTAAAAGAAAGCATGTGCTCCAGGGTGTTCTTTATATGTCATAAAATTGACCAACCAATGTACGAAATTTGACCGTTCACTGTTCAAAATTAGAACACTTGACGGAAAATAACAAGATTTGATGCTTTATAGTTTTTTAGCCAGAGAGGTCCATGGGTGATTCCTATATCAGAACACAGTAACCGCTACGCTGGCCAAACGCGTTAGTCACCCGAGGTATGCTTACGTTGTTGCTAATAATAGACGTAAAGCGTAATTGTTTATCAGGATCCTTGATGCTCCTGGCGAGATCAAGCGGGCTTTTGCCCGCACTATTAGTTGCATCAGTATCCACGCCAAATCCAATAAGAAGTTTCAATAACTCTTCATTTTCTTCAAGTACCGCCAAATGGATTTCTCGATTTCCTTCTTGCTCGGCAGCTTCTGTTATCGGCTCCTAGATCAACTATGCGAGTAATATCCCTTAAAAAAGTATTAGGTGATGATGAGAAACGGGGCATGGGAAATACGCTGAACCTCGACAAGCTGGGTTGTTTGGATCTTATGAGATAATGAAGCGGTGACTGTAACTGGCTATCTTTTGCGTTAATACTTACTCCATTTGTTACAAGCCGCTCAATAACGTCAAGCTGGCCGCCTTGAGCAGCACAATGAATAGGCTCTTGGCCTTGAGCATTTTGAGCATGTATATCAGCTGCATGATAGACAAGAATTTTTACTATATCAAGGTGGCCGTTACGAGCAGCCCTATGAATAGCTTGTTCTCCATCACTATTTACTTCATGAATGTTGAGCTTGCTGTGGTGCTGTATAATTAAACTAACCAAAGTTAATCGACCAGTGCCAGCTGCGATATGAAAAGGATTATTACCATCTTTGTCTTTCTTGGCGAGATCTATTTCATCTTCAATAGGCGAGGTGTCGGCACCATTTTCGATAAGAAATAAAGCGAGTAAAAAATAACCATTTCGCTTGGCTCTATTGAGGGGCGAGCGCCCGTTTTTATCGCGTGCATTGATTTTGCACCACGTGCTAAAGAAGTTTTACTATATCAAGATGACCCTCTCGAGCGGCACAATGGATAGCCTTTCTCCATTGTTATTTGTCTCATAAGATTAACGTTTTTTTGGTAAAGAATCAAGGTGACTAAATCTGGTAGGCCAGATAAAACAGCGCGATGCAAGATGCCATTGCCATGCTCGTCTTTCTTCGATAGATCTATTTTATCTTCGAGAGCCGATGTGTCAGCACTAAGCTTAATAAATAATAGCGCAAGCGAATGGTGATTTTTTTGCAAGGCATAGTGAAAAGGGGAGAGCCCTTCTTTATCCCTCTTATTAATATATTTTGGTTCACGATAAACAAGGTATTCGATTATACTCTCTATAACCCCTCCATGCGGCGCGATAAAAAAGAGAGCCCTTTGATATTAAACAATTGCTTAAATCTAACTCACGGGACAAGGACTTCATCATTATTTTATTATCACCGCCACTATCATTGTCTTTATCGGTGGCATTCTAACAAGCTCTTCAATGCTGGCGAAAAACTTATAGGTATTAGACCCTTTTGAAGAACGATGCTCATCTTTTGAAATCAAGGCACTCAAAGGGAACAGGTATCTTTTTTGCCCTTGATTCAGTATGGTTACCAAAGCTTTATTGTCATCTACTTCAACTTTAAATTGCCGCTTAAACTATAGTGCCGGCGGTATAAATAGTGAAGATCTGCTATGATCTGCGCCAGAAAAGGGAAGACCTCCCTAATCTCGCTATGCCCTGGTCCTTGGCCATTAATGGTTACTTGAACGCTTACATCGATTTTACCCACCTCACGGCCAAAAGGTACCGAATTATCTCGCAAGGCAGGAATTACTATCTCAGGTACGCCAACCAGCCAGTTTCGTCCTCTGGCAAACGGCGATACCAAGTCGTCCTTAGACCAAAATGATATACGCTGTTTGTAATGCCATGCTTGATAGTGTGATTTTTGCTTATCCGGGTAGGCAAAATAGAGGAGAAGTGCAATGGGATTTTTTTCATCTATGTATTGCATAACAAGGTTCGCAGAGATTGCAACCATGACTATGTGCTGCCAGTACAATTTCATGCTTAGAGTTACAGTACCCCATTTTTTTTAAGTAGAAGTAAAGGCATCCTGCGCTATAGGTGCGGTCGGGACAATTATTTTTCCCCGACCAACGAAAAGTAAGAAATTTTAGCTTTTTCTTCTTTATTTTTGCATAAGAGGCAGCTATATCCTTGAGTTGCTCAAAATCAGCAGTATTAACAGCATCTAGTTTAATAGAGTTCACTGATATTTCGGTGCCATGAATGTTGACCCACACGATCCAGGAATCTTCGTCATCGACAGTAACGGGCTCAAAGATTTGACTACTTTCGATAGAGGCATGGAGGTCGCTCATTTTTTTATAGAGTTTTATGTCTTGCTCTAGGATGTTTGTATCTTCTTTTAAAGCGTTAGACCATTGATCAACCGATATTGTTTTTGTTTCATCGGTAGACCGGTGATGGAATGTGTTATTATCAGCATCCGCGACTTCTTCAACAATAAGCGCGCTTGCTGAGGAACTATTACATCATAGGTTAAGAATGTTTTACTGCTTGAAGCCCTGGTTAAGTCTTGAGTGAGCTTCTTTGGTTTATGTATTGCTTTAGAATAGCGATGTTTTCGATCAATGGGTTTTGTTGCCATTTCACCTGTATCGATCCGTGGTATTTGATAAGTGCTGTTGTCAGATTCTTCGACTTTTCCAAGAACAAAATCATCACCGTCGGGAATTGCCATATCAGGTATTAACAATATTTTAATGACGGAGTCGGTGGTTAGATCTTGAGGGAGCTTTCCTTGCTTGTTTGCCGCTGTCTTATCAGCTCCATTTTCTAAAAGAAGTATTACAAGATCCTGATGGCCGGCTTCTGCGGCTCTATGCAGCGGCGAGAACCCTTCATCATCTGTTATGTTAATATTCCTGCCACTCTCTACGATACCATATATAGCGCTTTTTGCCTTATTGACATCCTTTTCTTTGATTGCTTTGAAGAGTTTGTTTATTTCAGTAACCGCAATTTTGTAATCCATGGCTCTTATTGAAGGGATTGCTGCTATAAAACAAAAAGCGATTAAGCATGTGGCGATCGAAAACTTATTTCTTAAGAAAGTGCGTAAAAATTTAATTATTTTATACTGCATACTCACCTCGACTCCCCCCCGATGAGGGAAATTTTTGCTAACACAAAATATCAAGAAAAATAACCGGTATGAATAATAGCAAGCAATCAACTGTATAGCAAGAAGCGAATGCCTTTGATTTGCATACTTCTTTAGCAGTGGTTGTGGATCATTTCTTGTATTATTTTGGGTTCAGAGGGCCATTTTTGGCTGACGCAAGCGTTGTTAAACTATCAGGTAAAATAGGCTATTGCTGGACAATACCTATCATACCCGTTTGGCGTGCGCTGTTAACCAAACAACCGCTAAAAAAAGCATAGGCTCCCGTGCTTTCTTTATACGCGTTTTTGCCAGAGTTGCATAGCTTCTTCAAGCGCCTTAACCGCTCTTTCCCGTTCAGCTACCGCGTTCTTATAGGCGGGAGAATCATAAGGACATTGAGCAAAAAGCCCATCGATATCTTTTAATTGTTTTTCGAGACGCGCAATTTTTGCCTCTAACGTATCCAAGCCATCGTGCTTTTTTTCGTGTTGCGGGCGTGCTGGTGCTTGCTTGGCATTTCGCTGAGCAATGGTACTAACCTCTTTCTGGCGCGCCTGAGCCAAATACGATTCGTACGTGCCAGGATAGCTATGGAGCGCCGTTGGCGTGAGTTCTAGAACGCGCGTTGCTAAGCGTTCCAAAAAATCGTGATCGTGGCAAACCAGTAAGATGGTCCCCTCGTATTGTTGCAAAGCTTGGAGAAGAACTTCTTTAGCATACAAATCGAGGTGGTTGGTGGGTTCATCAAGTAACAAAAAGTTAGCATTCTGTAAAAGGACTTTTACCAGTGCTACTCTACCGCGTTCACCACCGCTCAATACGTTGATTTTTTTATAAACGTCATCGCCGGTAAATAGAAAGGCGCCCAAGAATTTGCGAACCGTGACTTCGGGAACGCCTGGGCAGGCATCGAGCACTTCTTGATAAACGGTATTGGTCAACGAAAGCGCTTTGAGCTGATCCTGCTCGAAAACGGCAAACGTTACATTGTGCCCAAACTCTACAAAGCCCATTTGCCGTGGGTAGCTGCCGTTAATAATATTGAAAAGGGTTGTTTTCCCGCTTCCATTAGCGCCTACAACGGCTACTTTTTCACCCCTTATGATGCTGCCCGAAATATTCTTAAAAATAGAAACCCCATTAAAAGATTGTTCCAGGTTGTCAAATGAGAGCACTTGGTGCCCCGCACGTGCAGGACTCGTAAAATTGAATTTCACCGTAGGCATGACAGGATCAGGTTCGATCCGTTCAATTTTATCGAGCTGTTTGAGCATGCTTTGTGCCATTTTTGCCCGAGTCCCGGACCTAAATTTATCAATAACTGCCTGCTTGCGGCCGATCTCTTTTTGCTGACGATCAAAAGCAGCCTGTTTAATAGCAGCGGCATGCTCTTTTTGCGCGAGATATGAACTAAAGTTACCGTTATATAAGGTGCCCTTGCCTCGCTCCAGTTCAAAGATATGGTTGCACGTGTGCTCAAGAAAATAGCGATCATGGGTAACAAGCAAAAAGCTAAAATCAGCTGATTTGAGGAAGCTTGAGAACCACTCTTTGCTTACCATATCTAAGTGGTTTGTTGGCTCATCAAAGAGGTAAAAGTCAGCACGCTTTAAGAGCAACTTAGCGAGCACAATGCGCATTTTCCAGCCAACGCTCAACTGTGCAACTGGCTTGTTAAACGTATCACGCGCAAAGCCGAGCCCTTGTAACATTTTTTCTGTGCGAGCAGCACTATCAGCAGGATTAAGCTCTTTTATTTGTTCCTGCGCCTGTGCATAGCGTTCAAGCATGTCCACGGTAATCTCTTTATCAGGCAGTTGCTCAAACAGTTCCTGTTCTTTTTGCAGTGCTGCTAACTGATCAAAAGCGCTAAATGTCTCATCAAAAATCGTTTTGTCAGATGTAAGCACGATCTCTTGGGGCATATAAGCGATTGAACGGTTACCGGCAACCGTAATGGCGCCATCATCCAATCCGGCGCCACGATGATCTATCATTTTAAGCAATGTTGACTTGCCGGCGCCATTACGGCCAACGACGCCGATGCGCTGCTCGGGAAGCACTATCGAAATATGGTCGAATATTGGTGCTTCGCCATAGCGAAGCACCAGATCATATAACTGTATCATACACTATCTCACAAGACTGAAAAAGCGTTAATCTCGAGCTTCAGGGCTATAACTTGCCACATAGCGACCGGGGCGGCGATTGCGCGGATCGTAAGCATCCATGCGCCTCTGCGGCCTTGTTGGCCTCCTAAAGCTGTTTTTATCGTTTCTGAATGCTGGCTTAAACCTAGGTTCTAATCCAGAGACTGTATGGGGGGTAATGGCTTTTCCCATATAGCGCTCGATTCTTTCAAGAATCAACGTATCTTTACCTGAGGCAAATGAGAGAGCAATACCAGTCGCACCAGCTCTTCCTGTTCTTCCGATGCGGTGTACGTAATCCTCGCTTGATTGAGGCAAATCAAAGTTAATAACATGCGTGATACCTGGCACATCAATACCGCGAGCTGCTACATCAGTGGCAACAAGCATACGAATAGCACCCTGGCGCAAATTGGCCAATGTGCGATTTCGTTCCCGCTGGCCCATATCGCCGTGTAATCCTGCTGCAGTATGTCCTTGTTCACGTACGGTGTCAACCAGCTGGTCAACATGCCGCTTGGTAGCGGTAAAAATAATGGCCTGGTTAATGGTCGAGTCATTGAGAAGGTGCAGGAGCAACCGTGTTTTGTGGTGAATATCATCGACGTGATAGAGTCGCTGTTCAATGTTGTCGTGGTTTGCTTTGGTAGCAGCAACGTGAATTTGTAGTGGGTTCTTGAGCATGTTTTTAGCAAGGCTGGCGACACTTCCCTTGAGTGTAGCAGAGAATAAAAGCGTTTGGCGATTTTCGGGTGTTGCCCTAACAATGTGCTCAACATCATTGATAAAGCCCATATCGAGCATACGATCTGCTTCGTCAAGTACAAGCATCTCTATGCGTGAAAAATCGATACGGCCTCGCTCGAGGTAATCGATAAGGCGGCCTGGCGTGGCTACCAAAATTTCGAATGGTTGCGATAAGTGACGTACTTGCGCCATATAGGGCATGCCACCTAATATGCAAACCGTTTTAATGCGCGTAGAATATTTGCTGTAGAGCGAAGCGGCTTGTGCAATTTGGGTTGCCAGCTCACGCGTCGGTGTTAGCACAAGAAGGCGCGGGCCACGTCCCGGCTTTGATGACGGCTTGCTGAGCTTGTGAAGCGCAGGTAGAATAAACGCGGCTGTCTTGCCCGTTCCCGTTTGGGCCGAGGCCATAAGGTCTTGCCCGCTCAAGATGGTCGGTATTGCCTGTGCTTGGATAGGGGTCGGCTTCGTATAGCCGGCTTCGGCTATAGCCTTTAGAATTGATTGATCAAGTTGTAATTCATTAAATGACATGTTTGTTTTCCTTTACAAATAAAATTATAACGAGTGCCCAAAAAGCTTTCACAAAGCTTCCGTTGAGCCTTTTTCTCTGACGGAGTAATCTGTTGCGCTGCCTTATTAAGGCTATCCCGCAGACACATCAGAGAAAAAATCCCGTTACTTTTACTTGTCAGGCAAAATATGGAGGATACCTGTCGCTCAAATGATCAACTGCGGATAAAATCATGTTATTAAGAAAAACACAATGCAGCGCTCGAGGAAATTCCCTCGCCGAGCTTGTTGCCAACTGGCCTGAAGAACCGTCTACCTATGATAGATTCGGGTCTTCATAATGATAGTTTACTATAAGTATTATGAAAAATCAAAATAAACAACGTCATATGATTTTGTTCGCACTATTATGTTACCAACTGATACTTGTGCGTGTCCAGATAGCCCATGTCTTTGAACCATGATCGCAAGCGAACTCATAAGAGGTTCCTCCGCCCAGGCTTACGGGAAGTTCATACCAGAGTGACGTATAAGAATAATTTATATAAAAATTATTTAGAATTTTGGTACCGTGGCCTACCCCCTCGTCATAAAAGGGCTTCTCCAGGTCACTGGTGGCGTGAAGATACTGAACTTTGCCATTAAAATTTATGGTAAGGTCGTAGCCAATTTCCAGATGATGGTTGCAAAGAGAGCACTGGGCTCCTATGAGTAAGTCGGCAAAGTTACCGGGGTGATGTTTTAAAGAGTTTTGGATGAGCAGGCTGTTTTTGTTTTCAAAATTAACAATGCGCGAAAATAGGCGCATGAGTCGGGCGTTTGCTATCAGAGCGTAGCTTATATCGGGATTATCAGCGGCTAAAGAGCCATAGGCGGCATCACAACCAACAGCTACCGACCAATGGCCTGTCGCTTGGCGGCTGATCTGAGGGTCATCTTTGCTACCAGGAAACCCTGCAAAACCGTAGACGCTGAGTTGGCTGAGCGGTTGCGCGATAAAATCATAGCCAACATAGAGCAGTGTATTGTCGAGGTGCATTTTAGGAGTCTCGAGCTCTGTATCCCAATGTGGTTGCCATGTTAGCGCAGTCTTCGCCTCAAGCCAAAAAGGAAAGAATGTTGCTCGCGCGGTAAATATGTTGCTAAGTAAAAGCTTTGTTGCCTGCGTCTGATTTAGTCGGCCGGCATGCGCGAGTAAAAGCGGGTTGTTATTCAAAAAAAGTATATGATCTTGCACGATATCATAGGGTAGCGGCAAGGCAGCACGGCGATAAACCATGTTATAAACGATCGGATTGGTTGTATGGAGAGGGACACGTTCTGTTACCCCTAAGGCAGGAAGAGCACCTAATAATAGCGCGAAGCGAAATCTCAGCATAAAATTTCTTTCAGATTATCATAGAAATAACGGGAAAATTGCTAAATTAAGGTAATTATTATATTAGTGTATGTCAAGGCGCTCTTTGATAGGGCTTCACAGGATTTGACAGAAAGAGCGCCTATTGGTAAAATTATAGTACTTTTCTGAAAGATTTGCCGGGGTAGCTCAGTGGTAGAGCAGAAGCCTGAAGAGCTTTGTGTCGGTGGTTCAATTCCGCCTCCCGGCACCAAAATTACGTGGGTATATCAGCGTTTTCTTATATGCCTCACTACTTCGCGAATTTTACTTGTGTACCTCCTCAATCTTATGATACTTTACGTCAAAAGCTTATCTTGCGTAAAGGGGAGACAATGACCCACCTTCAATCTGGTAAATTTAATATCGCCTGGTTTAAGCTTGCAGAATTTGTAGCACGCAAAGAAAAGGAACGGGCACTCGGCATTTATCGCTTATTGACGCACGGGATACGTGATGAAGCTCTGGCTGTCCAACTGGAAGGTGATCTTTTGCTTGCCTTTAATGATGAGCGAGCGTTAACATGCTACGTGAGAGCTCTCGAGCTTTATGAACGTGGTGGCAAGCTTGTTCACGCTATAGCGGTGGGTGAGCATTGCGTAACGCTCAAGCCCGATGCCGTGATATTCGCACGCCTGATTAATCTCTATGATCAACTAAATCACCCCGATAAGTTAGCTTCCTGTATAACCCGCATACTTGATATGCTCACCATCAAGCAAGGGCTTCGCGGTATTGTTGATTTTCTTCAGAAAGCTGCTTTATCTCATGGCCAAAAAGCGCATATTGCCGAGCTTGCGATCCAGAATGCCTTGCACAAGGCCAATTATGATGAAGCAGAGCTCCAGCAATTTTTAGCCCTTAGCCTCGATACCTACCGCGAGCTTGCTGATACGAATTTATTGTCGAATTTTTTATCCAAGCTGGCTCTCGTCGATCAAGCCGCTTACCAGTACACTCAAACATTACTGAGTAAGTCAGTGGTTTGATCCGAGAGGATGGCATAACAAGAGCCGCTTAGTGATAGCAATGAGCGCTTTAAGAAGAGGCTCACGCTCAATTTGAGCAAGAGCGAATGACGTACATGAAGGGTAAAACCGACATGAGCTTCGCGGTCCTATCAGGTGGCGACAAAAAAGCACAGCATCAGCCAAAATATCGATTGTCAAGCGGGTACGATACCAAGCATGAGAGCTTTTATGCTTTGAAAGCTTGCAGCCAAGCCCCCTTTTTTTGCAAAAATTACCCAATGATACCCCCGCTGATAGAGCTTTTCTTGGTAAAAAATGGCTTTAACGCGCCTTCTAAAACGGTTTCGTTCAGGCGCTGAGCCTGTCTTTCGTGGTGTAATAACAAGTATCTTACCAATTATATCACTCGTGCGCGCAAGACGGACGTCAAATGCCGGACTTGTAAAGGCCCGATATGACTTTTTAAAGAGTAGCTCTATTTCTGGGCGGCGCCAGCTTGTAATCTGGCGCGCAATACTCACCATCTAATTGTGTACCGCCAAGCGTTTGCGGTTACGCGCACGGCGGCGCCTTATGATGTTTCGCCCACTCGTATTGGACATTCTCAAAAGGAACCCGTGTTTGCGATTTCTTTTTTTGCGGCTCTTTTTTGCAAGTTTTACCATATTTTGGGCCTTTAAGCTCTTAGTTTAGACTATCATTAGTGTAAGATAATTATTTATTATTCTAAAGCAAACCGCGAATTTTTCAATTTTTGTGATTTTTGAGGTACCGCTCCGCATCTAAGGCAGCCATGCACCCCGTGCCAGCTGAGGTAATTGCCTGGCGGTAGACGTAATCGGCAACATCGCCAGCAGCAAATACGCCCGTCACCGATGTTTTGGTATGTTCTCTGACTCGAATATAGCCATTTGTCTCTAATTCGATCTGGCCATTAAAAGGGGCAGTATTGGGTACGAGGCCTATAGCGACAAAGGTGACATCACAGGCCAGCCTGCTTGTTGCACCGGTTTTTTGATTGGTGATGACTGCCTGGGTAACGTGAGTGCCGTCTCCTTCAAAAGCCGTGACGGTGCTCTCGTATATGATATTAATATGAGGATGATTGAGTACCCGTTGTTGTAATGCAGGAGCCGCTGTCAACTTATCGAGAATATGAACCAGCGTGATATCTTTGGTAAAATTTGCCATAAATGAGGCATCTTCCATAGCTGTATCACCACCACCGACCACGATAACCTTGCCATCTCTATAGAATGCTCCATCGCATACAGCGCAGGTGGTAACGCCCTTACCCCAGTATGTCTCCTCGCCAGGGCAGCCGAGGCGTTTGGCATTAGAACCCGTTGCTATAATGACTGCCTGTGCCTTAAGCTCTTCATCTTTGGCAGTCCACAAGCGAAAAGGGGTCGTCGAAAAATCAGTCTTAACAATCTCAGCCGACATAAACCGACCACCAAGATCATGGGCATGTGCGCGCATATTCATCATGAGCTGGGGACCTAAAATCCGCCTAACTCCCGGCCAGTTTTCAACGTAGGAAGTACTCATAAGCTGGCCACCAGGGTTATTGCCTTCGATAATAAGGGGCGAAATGTTTGACCGACTTGCATAAATAGCAGCAGTCAAGGCCGCCGGGCCACCACCAACAATAATGAGCGTTTCAATAGCCATATATTATGCCCGCTTTGTAAGATAACCAATAAGATAGTTCAACGTTTTTTCATAAAGGCAACAATGGCGGATCAGTTCTCGGGGAATAGGCGTCTCGTGGCCACGCGCCTTAAATGAAGGTATATCAAAATAGATAAATTCTTTGGTACGTGGGCGCTTTGTCAAATTTAAATACGTAACAATATCTTCATCGCTTGCCTGTATCTGCTCATCATAGGCAATATGATCGATCAAAATATGCTCTTTAACTTGCTTTTCAGCAAGCATACGGATCTTATGCTTAAAGTCTGCCTGCGCTTTGTACACATGATAATCAGGGTTTGTCTGAATCGACCGCAATACCAGCTCTTCCTGCTGTTGAGCAAGGCTATCAGGCGCTGCAAATGAATAATGATTTAAAAGCATTTTAAAGAGAGCTTCGACCGTTTCTCGCCTTTGCGACATGTCATTACGATAAGAAAATACTTCGATTAACTTGGCATGTGTTTCTTTGGTTGTTTTAAGTTTGAACTGCTTTTTAAATTGCTCAAGAGAAAAAAAGGTAAAAGGTACCCGGTCTTTAATTTCGATGACAAAAAGGTATCTCACGTCAAAATTGTTATTGATATATTCTTGTAAAAAATCACTTGAGCTCGTAAAGCAATCTCCCACTTTTTTATCATAGAAAAGCTCATAAGCTTCCCGGTCAATAACCTCATCACCCAGGCGGAGCCAGACGTGGTCGGTATGCTTGGTAAGCACAGGAGTGCCATCGGCATCGATCAGCGTCATGCCAAATAAAATCCAATCGCCCGGGGCTATCTCTTGGCGGTGTAGCTTTGTCGCTTTTTCTTGCTCGTCCTGCAAAAAATACTCAACCTGCCGGTCAAGATCTTTATAGTTTTTGCGCGTAGGTTGCTTGAGTGACATGCGTTTCCAGTCGGTCTTGATAGGTGGTTGTACCTGATTAAGCTCAAATATGTACGTAGCTCCCGTTGCTGGATCAAGCATGATCTCTTTGATAGTTGGCTCACCGGCAAGCTCAATTTTGTGCTCACTAATTTTTTGGTACAAAAAATTAATAACGCAATGGGTAAAGAAAAGCTCTTTTAAGTGCTCAACAATATTATTCTTAAAATTAGATTCGAAATAAGCAAGGGGAGTAGCCCCCTTAATAAAGCCCTGCGTAATGCTCTCGTTTTGCCGAGTTTTTAAAATATAGGTGTAAAGGGACTGCACATAAGGCTGACAGATAGAAACGATTGCCTTGCAGCGATCTGCGGTGAGTCGCTCGGTCGCGAAATGAAGGCATGAATCGTACTCCATACAGATCTCCTTTTAGGCGTTGGTAATTTCTGGTGCAAGAGGAGGGACTCGAACCCCCACCCGGTGAAGGACTGGATCCTAAGTCCAGCGCGTCTACCAATTCCGCCACTCTTGCTCGGCTTGCTGGTGGGCTGCCGCGGAATCGAACCGCGAACCCACAGATTAAGAGTCTGTTGCTCTGCCAATTGAGCTAGCAGCCCATCAAGGTAATTTCGAGAAACGCTTAATATTCACTGTATCACAAGAAGCGATAAAATAAAAGAGCATCTTGGGCTAAATTGAGCGAATTTCCTGTTCTTTTTTGGTGCCGAGAGCGTCAGAAGCCTCGATTGTCTTATCGGTTGTTTTTTGCAGGGCATCCTGAAGGCGCTTGCTGTAATCTTCAGAGATTTTTTTGCCCTTTTCAGCATCTCGAATCAGACCGTGATAATCTTTTCTGATCGTTCTCATGGCAACCTTACATTCTTCGATCTTTTTGCCGACGGTTTTTATGAGATCTTCGCGGCGCTCGGTGCTCATCCGTGGTAGCTGAATACGGATCACGTTGCCATCATTAACGGGCGTAACGCCAAGATCTGAGGTGGCAAGAGCTTTTTCGATATCGGTTATGATCGCTTTGTCCCATGGTTGAATGACCAGCATGCTGACGTCAGGAGCTGAAAGTGCAGCAACCGCCTTGAGCGGCATTGGGCTTCCGTAGACCATAACTTTGGTATCTTCTATCATAGCCGTATGGGCTCGTCCTGTGCGTATCTTGAGCAGCTCTTTTTCTAAAAACTTTAAGGGCTTATCCATCTCGGCCTCGATGGCCTTTTCAAACTGCTTGACGGGAGCACCTTCAACAAAATTAAACGTAATCATAGCACCATCCTATGGTCAGGGTAAAAGTCTACTTCCAAATGATGATTCGTGCGCAGCGCGTACGAGCGCTTGTGGCGCATACAAAGAAAATACGCGAATAACTAACCCATGTTCTCTTGCCAACGATAAGGCTGTCTCGTCCATGATAGCCAATTGACGCTCAAGTGCTTGGGTATAACTCAGTGTCGTCAGTCGTTGGGCTGCGGGATCAAGGCATGGGTCTTGGGTATAAATGCCGTCAACTTTAGTGACCTTCCACACTTCGCGCGCTTGTATCTGCATCGCCCGAACGATCGCCGTCGTATCGGTGGTAAAAAAGGGGTTGCCAAGGCCACCCGCAAAAATAAGACAATCTTTCGCGCGCAAGGCCATTTGCAAATTTTGTGGTGAGATAGGTGTGGCAGCTGTCGAGCAATCGACGGCTGAAAAAAGCTCTGCCTCAACACCTTCTTGGCCGAAAAGATCTTGAAGAATGAGTCCATTCATAATAGTGGCCAGCATTCCTACCTGATCACTAACGCTCGCGGTCATGCCAATTGCTAATCCTTCTTGGGCTCCTCTAAAGAAATTACCACCACCTATGACAATGCCAAAGTAATGCGAGGATTGCAACGAGCGAATTTGACGAGCAAGCTCGCGTATATAGGTACTATCTATCGAGGCTTGCGCGCCATTGCGCAGAAATTCACCGGTAAGCTTTAAAAGTACCACATTTTGTTTACACATAATTAACTGCCGACTTCAAAGCGTGCAAATCGTTTAATTTTGATGTTTTCACCAAGCTTGCCAACCAACTGCTTAAGAATATCTTCGACCGTAAGCTGGTCATTCTTTATATACGGCTGCTTAATGAGGCAAATTGCTGTATAGAATTTGTTAAGCTTCCCCTCAACAATTTGGTTAATAATAGCTGCTGGCTTATTGCTTCCCGCTACTTCTTGCATATATATATCACGCTCGCGCTCAACTAATGCTTTATCGACATCTTCAGGTGCTATATATTTTGGATTAAAAGCAGCGATCTGTAAACATAGGTCTTGAGCAAACTGCTTGAACTCATCCGTCCTTGCTACAAAATCGGTCTCACAGTCGACTTCTATGAGTACACCAACATGCGCTCCCGGATGAATATAGGCATGCACGATACCCTCGGCAGTGGCATAGCCGGC
This sequence comes from uncultured bacterium, assembly GCA_963722385.1. Classification (GTDB taxonomy): domain Bacteria; phylum Babelota; class Babeliae; order Babelales; family Babelaceae; genus CAVRKK01. The sequence goes on along the minus strand of CAVRKK010000002.1, from coordinate 266,206 downwards.
ACGCTTATCGGCCAGCGCTGCACCCTTGCGGCGCAAAATATCGACTGCTTTCTCCATATCGCCATTTGCTTCTTCGAGAGCCTTTTTGCAATCTAACATACCAGCACCCGTGCGCTCACGAAGCTGCTGGACTAAGCTCAAATCTATCTTAGCCACGTTTTCTCCTGGTTTGGGCGTCCTGATATTTTCGTTCCCTTGTTAATAAGTTTGCCAAAAAGAACATATTTGGGCAAATATACTATGATAAATTCTCCAAAAGCCCTAGACAGAAGCTTTAGATCTGCTAAACTCTAACAATAAGAGAGAAAGTTGTTAAGGGCTTTCGTTTTTTTATCTCTTTTTTTAAAGTTTTGTCAGCAGTGATAAAGGATTCGCTTCATGGAACAAGAGACAGGTGCCCAACCCTATGCTATTTTTGAGACGGGGGGCAAACAATATCAAGCGGTCGTTGGCAAAACGGTTGCGATAGAAAAGCTTGCTGAATCAGCAGGCCAAAAAGTAAGTTTTGAAAATGTTTTGCTTCGCAAAACATTTAATGCCGGGGGACAAGCAATCGTTGAGATAGGTCGCCCTTTCTTAAAATCTCCGATATCTGCTTCAATCATAAAGCATGCTCGTGCACCAAAAATAACGGTCTTTCATTTTAAACGACGCAAAAAGTATAAGCGTAAAGCTGGCCATCGGCAACCTTATACGGTCGTCAGAATCGAAGCTATTTAATAAAGATGTTGATACGGCTGAGCAAACATGCTTGGCCGTAAATTCTTTGGAAGAAATACTCGGCAAAGGTTGGTGACACACATTCTACGCAGTAAAAAGATCTCAGGAATAGTTCATGTCTTGCGTTTTTCTTTTGTTTATATAAGCTGAGTTTTGGCTATTAAGAGCTTATTAGAAAAAAGGATTGTCCTGCCATGAAAATTGTCATTTTACTGTGCACCATGTTATTTTCTGCTATAAAATTAGAACCTGCTTGCTCATTTCAGTCTGCGATATCGCAACCTTTGCCCAGTAAATCTGAAGGAACGTACTCTGCATTCTCGCCCGACGGTTTATATCTTGCTACCGCTAATTATTGCAATGTAGTGATTTTTTCAGTAGGAGCAGGAGGCACATTGAGTCAAGGTACTTCTTATCCTTTGTCGAGCGGTTCTACCGCAAGCATAGTTGTATTTTCTCCTTCAGGATCTTATCTTGCAACTTGCAATGGCGGTAGCGATGGAAATACTATAACTCTTTTTACGGTAGGAGCAGGAGGAGTATTGAGTAATGGGACTCCGTACGGCTCAGCTGGCTCTCCATCTCCTGCTGGAATAGCATTTTCTCCTGATGGTAACTACTTAGCTACCGCTAACTATAATTCAAATGATGTAACAATTTTTACTGTAGGAGAAGAAGGAGTTTTAAGTAGCGGGACTTCATATGCTTTGCCAGGTAACTCAGCTGGACCTCAGTTTATAGCATTTTCACCTGATGGTAACTACTTAGCTACCGCTAATCAGACATCAAATGATGTAACACTATTTCAAGTAGAGCCTGGAGGAACTTTGAGTGGAGCAACATCATATGTATTGCCAAGCAACTCGAGTGCTCCTGTTTCAGTAGCATTTTCGCCAAATGGCTTATATCTTGCTACTGCTAATAAAACTTCGAATAACGTAACAATTTTTAATGTAGGGGCAAGTGGCATATTAAACAATGCTACGTCTTATTCTCTACCTTCTGGTTCAACAGCACCATCTTCAGCAACATTCTCACCAAATGGTTTGTATGTTGCAACAGCTAATGCTGGATCTCAAAATGTTACCTTATTTACTGTAGCAGAAGGAGGAATACTCAGTAATATCACCTCATACCCTTTACCTGCTGGGTCAATGCAGCCTGAAGTAGGGTCATTTTCATCATCTGGTCAATATTTTGCGACGGCTAATTATGCTTCCAACGATGTTACGCTCTTTACTGTTGTTTGCTCCGATCAGGCTGAGAGTACAGGAATCTCATATCCTTTGCCGCCTTATTCTGTAAGACCTGAGTCAATAACTTTTTCACCCGATGGCCTCTTTCTTGCAACAGCTAACTATGCCTCAAATGATGTAGCTATTTTTAGAACAAGTACAACAAGTTATTTTGTCAACCTTGGATTGGCAACCTCATATAAGCTACCTTTAAATTCAACCAATCCAGCTTCAATAGCATTTTCTTCTGATACTGCATATGCGGCCACAGCAAATAGCCGTTCGAATGACGTAACCCTCTTTACTTTTTCAGAAGGACAGTTGAAAAATGCCCAATCATATGCTTTACCTGCAGGATCAACTAACCCAACGTCAGTAGAGTTCTCGCCAAATAATATGTATCTTGCTGTAGCTAGTGGAGATTCAAATGATTTAGTAATCTTTACTGTTAATGAAGGGTTGTTGGAAGAAGCTGCCTCATATGCATTACCCACTGGTTCCTTAAACCCTTTAAAAGTAGCGTTCACACCTGATGGTTTATTCCTTGCTACCGCTAACGCAAATTCAAATGATATAACCCTCTTTACAGTTTCCGGTAACACATTGACGAATGGCATATCTCAATCCTTACCAGCTGGATCCCAAAGACCTCAATCACTTGTATTCTTGCTCAGTCCATCTGGCGAATTATTTCTAGCTACAAGTAATAGTGGCTCAAACGATGTAACTATTTTCGGCCTACAATCTGGAGCCATAACAAGTTCCCTCTCTTATTCCTTGCCTGAGGGAACAAGTAATCCCCAGGGAATAGCAGTCTCACCAGATGGGACTTACCTCGTAACTGCCAATAGCGGTTCCAATGGTATTACCATCTTGACGCTTGCCGGAAATGAAATCCAAAGTACTATTTCATATAGCCTGCCAAATAACTCAAGCAATTGTGTTGCACTTTCCTTTTTCCCTATAAATCAACAACAAATGACAGTTGTTACAGCCAATAGCGCTTCAAATGATGTATCAGCTTTTTCTCTATCTGATGTTATAGGAGGAACAGGAGATGAAAGCAGTCTTCCTCTAGGAGTCATTATAGGAACAACTATAGGTATTCCGGCAGGCCTTGTTTTTTTAGCAGCTGGAATAGGCATACTTAGTTGCTTAACCTATAAGTATATACAGCATAAGCGTGGGACAGACGCTAGAAATCTTGAGGCTAAACAAGCCGTAGAAGAGTTCCTGTAAAATAGAAGCGCACATTAAGACAGCATGCTTTTTTAGAAGATCTCATATTTTTCCTCAGGCATTAAGATTGCAAATATCTTAAATGTCCTTTATGCTCCTTATTAAGGGTGTAATTAAATCTCTTAGTTGGGCTGCCAATGGAGCATCAGAACAGGTTTCGACCTTCTCAGGTATTTAGGGGCTTGAAAACAACGCGTAGGCTATGCTTTCTGAGTACTCTTGAGCTAACAGTACTTAACACAGTTGTTGGGGTTAGCAATCTTCCAGCTTTTACTTTTACTAACACTTTTGTTTACACCCTTTGTTAACCTAAAAATTCAAAAAATAAGAGGTCTGACAACATGTCATTACATATAGGCCATTTTTACACTCTTCTGCTCAGCGCATCTCTGATTATTTTAACAAGCATCCATGTCGATGCGGCAACTCTATCAGGAGAAACATCTTATGCATTGCCAAGCGGTTTACTGCGCCTGTTTCAGTAGCCTTTTCACCAAATGGCTCATATCTTGCTACTGCTAATTCGAGTTCAAGTGATGTAACAATATTTCAGGTTGGAACAGGAGGTGTGCTATCGGGAGGAACATCATATGCATTGCCAAGCGGTTCTAGCGCGCCTGAATCAGTAGCATTTTCACCTAACGGTTCATATCTTACTAGCGCTAATGCGGGCTCAAGTGATGTAACGATATATCAAGTAGGAACAGGAGGAGTGCTATCGGGCGGAATATCGTATGCATTACCAAGCGGTTCTAGTGAGCCTTACTCAGTAGCTTTTTCACCCAATGGCTTATACCTTGCTACTGCTAATTATTTTAGCTCTTCAAATGATGTGACGATATTTCAGGTCGGCGCGGGAGGGACCCTTTCAGCAGCAACCTCTTATATGCTCCCATCGGGATCAGGAACTCCTCATTCAGTAGCATTTCCTCCTAATGGCTCACACCTTGCTACTGCTAACTATTACGTTCCGGGAGATGTAACAATATTTCAAAATGGTCTCTATCTGGCTACTGCTAATCAAGGCGGCACACCACCAAATGTAACAATGTTCGAAGTAGGAGCAGGAGGAGTATTATCAGCAGCAACATCGTATGCTTTGCCAAGTGGTTCTGGCTATCCTGTATCAGTAGCATTTTCACCTAACGGCTTATATCTTGCTACTGCTAATGAAGCATCAAATGATGTAATGATATTCCAAGTAGAACAGATCGGAACTTCGTATCGTTTACCACCCGGCTCTACACAGCCTGACTCAATAGCATTTGCATCTGATAATAAGCATTTTGCTACAGCAAACTATAATTCAAGCGATGTGACCTTATTTACCATGAACGGTACTTCTTCTGTGTCAGGAGTATCCTATAAACTACCTTCAGGCTCATTGAATCCCTCTTCCATTGCTTTGTGTCAGTATCACTTTTTCACCAAGTGGCACCTATGCACTCACGGCTAATCTCTATTCAAATGATGTATCACTCATACCGGTATTGCTTGGAGGCTCACAGGGCGGCGGTGATGAATCAACAGGTAGTAGTCTACCTCTCGGGGTAATCATAGGCGCGACGGTAGGCATTCCCCTTGGCCTTACTGCTTTAACAGCAGCTACGGTAGGTGCGCTTTTGTTATTCTATAAGTTCCGCCAGTATCGTCGCGCTACAAGTGTTAATTTTGATGGTAAGCCATCAGTGGTAGAAGATCTCTAAAATCACTCAGGCTTCATCGAAAAAGAGGTAAAACCCTAAACTTTGGCAACATGAGAAAGCGAGCAGACTGAAGCTTTTACGGCCCCATTCAACTCGCTTTCTCGACCTGATCATATTTTACATCGCTTCGAGGTCAGTTATGCGTAATTCCTGTTCTTAATTAATTCAAGTTGTGGAGATATCTTAACCATTTTTAATGGGCTCACGCTGCCAAATCTTGCTTCGCCTTTGCTTGCTATGGTATGGTACAGGTATGAAGGAAACAGGTATGCTATTAAACGTTTTTTTTATAATGTTAAGCTTCTTGAGCTTTTCTGGTCTTGGGCAGCCGATTGCAAAAGCTCAGCAAGAAAAGCGTTCAGTCACTCCTCATATTATCACGTTGTTTATAGAGCGCACGGCAGACATAGGCTTACCGCCTTCCCCTGAGCATATTTTAGGAAAAGTAACGAGAGCGGGTGCGCCTGGCAGGCTCTATATTGACGGCCAACTGAGAAGGAAAAATGTCCAGGGAATTTATGCTGTTTACATGGGATGGGCGACACATTCAGATATCAATGGCCAGATATTGTTCCCCCGCAGTACTCCTGCAAGCAGCATAACGCTGGTTGTTACCCGGTCGCTCCAGCCGGTCTTAACGCATGAAAGGCTTATCCACCATTTTCGAGCGAGCTTCGATGAGCCGGCAGAATATTATCAGTTTCAGCTGTCGACTGAACAAGAAGAACCATCCTGGAATGTTTATAAACAAGAGACGCCGTCTGACCGAGTAATACCCGCTGACGCGATTGTTATAATTGCCAAACCGAACCAAATGTTGATTCATGAGGGCACGTTTTCAACGGTTAAAAGCTTGAACCTTATATTGCCAACGCTTTATGCTCGACCTAATTTGATTGCCGGTGTCAATGCTTTACATTTTTTAAAAGTTAATCGTTACTTCGCCCCTGTTCAGTATAATTGGCGCTATGGTACGGCGCGTTATGGGGTAATAATTACACCATAATTTTATTAGAGCAAAAATGATGGTATACTCAAATTATGCATAAGGCTTGAATATCATAGGATGTTAGGAAACCTAATGAAACTACAAATCGCCTTCGATCTTCTCGACCTCAATAAGGCCCTCGATCTTGCGAGCGAGGTGCAAGAATATGCTGATGTTTTGGAAGTGGGAACGCTGCTTATTTTTAGGCACGGCGAACTTGCGGTGCGGTTATTTAAAGAAAAATTTCCGCAAAAAATCATTCTGGCCGATACCAAGATTGTTGATCGAGGCAAAGAAGCCACGCAACTTTTTGCCCACGCTGGTGCTGATTGGATTACGGTCATGGCAGGGACATCAAGAAACATTATTCATGCTGTTACCCAAGCCGCTCATGAGCTCGGTAAGCGCGTAATGCTCGACCTTCTTGATGCAAGCTCGCTTGGTCAATCTGCGCTCGAAGCAAAAAGTCTTGGTGCTGATGCGCTTTTATTTCATCGCCCTTATACTGAAGGTGGGCAAGTCACGCTGACCGAAAGCTGGGATATGGTAAAAGGTAATACCCAGTTGCCGGTTTTTATTGCCGCGCCTCTTACGCGCGAGAGCGTTAGTGAAGTTCTTGCTATCAATCCAACGGGCATCATATTGAGCAGCGTCATTACTCAGTCGGACAATCCTGCCGAAGAAGCACGCTATTTTCACGCAGCCCTGAAGGGTATGTAATCCGGTTTGCCTGTTCGCCGAGCTTTCAATCAAATGCCAGCTGCTTTACGCAGAACGGTCAAGCTTGCTATTTTTTATTAATGATAGTAATTTTATGTATAGCAAAATCCGGAAAAGTGCTCGAGTTTAAAAAGTTTTGCGACAATGCTCATTTTCGAGCACACTGAGAGAATACACGAGAATCAATTTTTTATAGTAAGAAAGAGGCACTATGAGTATTGCAGCTGGTTTGGTGGGGCTTCCCAATGTGGGCAAATCGACCCTTTTTAACGCGCTGACCAATTCTTCGATACCTGCAGAAAATTATCCTTTTTGTACGATTGAGCCGCATGTGGCGATCACCAAGGTACCGGATGAGCGCTTAAACATCTTACAGACGCTCTATAAATCAACAAAAGTGATACCGGCAAGTGCACAGTTCGTTGATATTGCGGGACTGGTCAAGGGCGCGGCTTCGGGTGAGGGGCTTGGCAATCAGTTTTTAAGTCATATACGTGAGGTTGATCTTATTTTGCATGTTTTGCGTTGTTTTGAGGATCCATTGATCACCCATGCGCGCGAAGGGCTCGATCCGCTTGTCGATTTTGACATCATCACGACCGAGCTTATGCTTAAGGATCTTGATTCGGTTCAAAAAAGAGCAGCTAAAGTTGCATCATTGGTCAAGCAAGCGAAAAATAATCCGCTACAGCTCAAAGAGCTACAAGCAGAAGAGGCGCTGATTGTGCAGCTTAATCAAGCGCTTAATAAGAGTGATCTGCCCGCGGTACAAGCTTTGTATGCTCAAGCGCCGGTGGTAACTATCCCGTTGCTGTCAGCAAAAAAGTTTCTTATCATCGCTAACGTGGCCGAGCATGAGATGGCTGATGAGGCTTATAAAAATAACGTCTATTTTCAGATATTATGCAAGAAATTTGGCCGTGAGCGTGTTATTCCCATTGCGGCACGCCTCGAAAGTGAGTTATCACAGCTCGCGAGCGATCAAGCCGATGAAATGGCCGCATTTATGGGCTTAACTAAGCGCGGCACTGAAGTAGTGATTGAACGTACGTATGAGCACCTCGGCCTGATCACCTTTTTTACCTGCGGGCCGAAAGAAATACACGCATGGCCGTTATTAAAAGGGCTCAGCATACGAACCGCCGCGGGCAAAATTCATTCAGATCTTGAACGTGGCTTTATTTGTGCTGAAGTGTTCAATTACTTTGATCTAAAGGTGGCTGGCTCTGAAGCGAAATTGAAAGACTTAGGCAAAATTCGTACTGAAGGCCAAGATTACGTCGTCCAGGACGGAGATATCGTTAATATTAGGTTTAACGTTTAGAGATTTTGAGCGGTGCTCGTAGAAATTGTCATGTGGGCGAGTGAGACGTCGAAAAAATTTGTCTTTTGAGAGCATGCTAACATTTGGCTAGGCGACCTAATTATTGACAAAACAATAATCCCCGCAGATATACTAAGCTGCACATACGGGGGAATGACGCAGCATGAAAAAGCTCATAGTCCTGTCACTCCTGCTTGTAGGAGTGACAGGCTGCCAAAAAAGATCCATGAGGGATCATGGCCAAAAAAAAGCTCAGAATGAATCTTTTACGCTGCCTGCACGGGGTAAGCCGATAACCATTTTTGTTCATGGTGGTGCCAAGCCATTTTCTGCTATCTTACGCTTGCCAGGCCTATACGATGTTTGCCCCCGCGGATTTTTTTTATCAAGCCAGATACCTGAAAGCACCTGTCTTGGTAGAAGGATGTCTCTCATGCTTAACCAAGCTGATTCCGAGCGTTTTCCGCTCAACTCTTTTTACGTTTTTGGCTGGTCAGGGCTTTTGAGCGCTATTGCTCGTGAGAAGGCGGGGAGAGAGCTCTATGAGTTTATTGCAAAAATTCGTTCTTATGAATGTTGCAAAAATGTCCCTATAACGCTTATTGGTTATAGCCATGGTGGAAATGTTGCTCTAGCAGCGGCTATGGCAGCATGGGACAATGATGACAGGCGAACCTTGATAGACCGCTTCATCATTATGGCCTGCCCCGTTGTTGTGCCGACCGAGCACTATATTCCATCGCCCATGTTCAAAAACGTGATTGCTTTGTACTCGAAAAGCGACCCGTTCCAGGTCTCTGATTTTCAAGGATTGTACTTGGAACGCGACACACCAGGTGGGTGTACGTTCTTTTCCAAAAGGCGATTTGATTCGTCAACATGCTTGATTCAAGCAGAAGTCAAGATAAATAATCGCTCACGCACCGGCCACCTCGGCTTTATTGGGCAACGGGTTGCCAATTATCTGCCTCAAATTATTGACATTTTGGAAGACGCTGATGCACGAAAAGCGTTGCCTCGAGATAAGCATGATTGCTATTGCTTGAATATTGATGCGCGCATGAAAATGGTTGGAGGCTGCGCCGTTCGTCCGCAACCGACAGCTCAAAAAATAAGGCAGAAAGTGAAGTGGAGACAATGAGCAGAAAAAAAGTATATGGCCTCCTGTTTCTTATAACGCAGCTTTCCCTTATTTTTTGTCATATTTATGCATCAAGCCTTTTTACCCAATATTCTTATAGTAAGCAGAAAAATGAGCGAGCCTATCAGCAGCTGATTGAGCAAAAGAATGAACTAACACGTATGCTTGCCGAGCTCAAGAGTCCTTCATCGGTCAAAGCAATTGCAGCACGTGATGGCATGGTGCCCATTCGGCTTAAAATGGTCAAGCGACTTAGCCACCTGGATACGCATGCGTCCGACATTACGCCTTAACCTGACGTTTATCTCATTTTTTTGTTTGTATATTGCTTTGTTGGTCAACTTGTACGTGTTGCAAATAAGGCAAGGCAGCTTTTTCAAGTTGCGTGCGCAAAACCAATATACCACGCTCATTACGACACTTTTGCCACGGGCTGAGGTAGTTGATAGGAATGGGAGGCCGATTGCCCTGAATATATCACGTTTTAGTGCTTTTATTATACCAAGCAGGCTGAGTCAACCCGACAAGGTACGTGCTTTTCTGGGGCAGCATTTTCCCGCCGCGCTCAAGCGATTTGATAAGAAAGCATTAGGGTCTCAAAAAGACACACAACCATCATTTTTTTATATACAGCGGCACTTAAGCGACGATGAAGTACGGCTTATCAAAGAAAGCAACTTGTGTGATATTCATGTCCTGAAAGAGCCCCATCGCTTTTATCCTATAGCATCAACCGGGCCTATTTTGGGCATGACTGATATTGATAATAAAGGGCTGATGGGAATAGAAAAGGCATATGATCACGTATTGGCTGGTGATCCTGCGGTGTATGCGCTTGAGCAAGAGGGGCGCTCGGGGCACTACTATTTTAATAAAACGGCTCAAGCTGATGGTAGCCAGGGCACGCCTATTGGGCTTACGCTTGATGCTACGTTACAATTTTTGGCCTATGAAGAGACGCGAGATGCGGTCAACCTATTAAACGCGCATGAAGGCGCGGTGCTTATTCTTGACCCGACCAATGGCGATATTCTTGCCATGGCACAGTACCCTAATTTTGATCCCAATAGTCGTGTAATAACCGACCTTGAGAAGACCAAAAACAAACTTGTAACGGACGCCTATGAGCTTGGCTCGGTAATCAAAGTTTTCCTTGCCCTTGCGGCGATTGAGGAAGCTGTTGTGTGCCCCGAAGAGATGATTGATTGTGAAAATACCATGTCCACGTATATTGACGGGTTTAAGGTAAATACGTTGAAGCCCCACGGGCTTCTTACATTTTCTCGGGTTATCGAGCTTTCCAATAATATTGGTACGTCCAAAATTGCGCCGCGGTTGGGCGCGCGTATATACCAACATTATAAGCGTTGTGGCTTTGGCAGTAAGACGGGGCTTAATTTTGCGGGCGAGCAGCGTGGTTTTGTAAATCATCCGACCAAGTGGTCCAAACTGAGCAAGTTTTCGCTGTCTTTTGGCTATGAGATTCGCGCTACGCTGCTCCAGCTTGCTCGAGCTTTTTCGATTGTCGCCAATGACGGGTCTTTGGTAACACCGCGTCTGTTGCTCTCAGCTCCTTGCCAGCTGTCGCCAAGGCTCTATAAAGCTGATACCATCGAAACAATACGTGACATGCTGAGAAAAACCGTTACTCACGGAACAGCCCATCGGGCAAGAATCAATGGCTATAACGTGTTTGGCAAAACAGGAACGGCTAACCTGTTGATCAATGGCGTTTATCAACCGAGTCACAATATTTTTACCTTCGTAGGGCTTATTGAGAAGGGTGCCTATAAGCGGATTATCGTCACTTTTATTAAAGAGACGGATAAAAAAGATGCTACCGCGGCCTCAACGGCCTCACTCTTGTTTGAGAAAGTAGCGCATAAGATGCTTATTCACGACAAAATTATATAATAACAGAACTGTTATTGTGCCAGCGCAAGAAATATCATTGCTATTTGTCTCTTATTTTATTTATTCTGTACATGAAGCTTTTACTTATGAGGGATGATATGAAGCAGGCTGTTATACGATTTATTGTTGGCATGGTGATGATGGGCGTGTTTACTTGTGCGCAGGCGCAGCTTTCTCTGTGTCGTTGGTATCCATGGCGGTTGACGGGATGTACCGCGATGATTACGTACCAGGATGGTACCGTGAGGGATATGACTTTTTACCCTGAAAACAAGGCGGTTACGAGTTGTTATCGGTTTGGCTGTCATCCTTATTACTGTGCTGATTGGCGTGATGGTATTAGGAAGGCGTGTCAAGAGGAGTTTGAGGTTCTTAAGGCGCGGGCAGAGAAGATGTTTGGTGTTAAAGAGATCAAGTCGATCATGTTTGAGGGTTGTGCTGCTGCCGAGCCGATGACGGGGGTGCTGGGCCCGGCTGATAAGCTGGTGCGTAAGTTGGCGCCGGCCTCGTTCTATAATATTTGCACGACTGATCCTGAGGAGTCTGAGGGCCAACTAGCCCGTGCTTCTAAAGCAGTATGGGAGCAGCTTAAGAAGGTTATAGCGAGGGTACCTAAGCCTTCTTAATAAGGGGACGCTTACGCAGCGGGCGCGACTCCGCGTCGAGCGGCAGGGCGGCGGCCCTGCACCCATTGCCTAATCTCTATTTCTCTCTATGCTTTGTCTTTATTTTTTGCTCGTGAATGCTATAACATGCGTGGCGCATGATTATAGCTCCTGCAATCTTCCTAACGGAAGATAGAAAGCGATATTGATCCTTATCATGGAGCGTAGCGGTACATGATAATGGCGTAAGTTATCGTACGCTTTTGCGTACGATAACTACTCACACCAAGCCTATAAGCATAGCGCTTTGGGATCCCAAAGGGGGTAACCCCCTTTGGCGCCAGCCGCGCAGGCGATTTTATTCTATTCTAGTCTATTTATTCTATGTACTGCTTAGTACATGTCCGGCATGCCGCCACGTGGCCCATGGCCATGGCCAGCTTCGGCCTTCTTCTCTTCTGGTATCTCGGCAATCGCAACCTCGGTGGTGAGCATAAGCCCGGCTATCGAGGCAGCATTTTGCAATGCGCTGCGCACTACTTTCGCAGGATCTATAATGCCTGCTGCGACCATGTCAACGTACTCGCCTGTCTTCGCGTCAAAGCCGTAATTGCCAGAACCTTTACGCACAGCATCAACGATTACAGATGCTTCAAAACCGGCATTTGAGGAAATAATACGAATCGGCTCCTCAAGTGCTCGATATACGATATCAGCACCAAGCTTTTCATCCTTGGTTAAATTAAGCGCCTGAACAGCGGCCTGTGCGCGCAATGGAGCAACGCCACCACCTGGAATGATGCCCTCTTCAATCGCGGCACGCGTAGCACTCAACGCGTCGTCTATGCGGTCCTTCTTTTCTTTCATCTCTGTCTCGGTGGTTGCGCCAACCTTAATCACCGCAATACCGCCAGCAATCTTTGCTAAACGCTCCTGGAGCTTTTCTTTATCGTAATCAGATGTCGTATTTTCGATCTGTGCCTTTATTTGCAGAACACGGCCCTTGATAGCAGACTCGGTACCATAACCGTCGATAACCGTACAATTGTCCTTGGTAACAAGTACCTTCTTGGCACGACCAAGGTCTTGAACGCCGATATTATCAAGCTTAATGCCGAGCTCTTCGGAAATCATCTTGCCACCGGTCAGGATAGCAATGTCCTCAAGCATAGCTTTGCGACGATCGCCAAACCCCGGCGCCTTGACAGCAATCACATTGAGTATGCCACGTAATTTGTTGACAACGAGCGTAGCAAGTGCCTCGCCTTCAACATCTTCAGCAATAATTAAAAGAGGCCGCCCCGCTTTGGCAACCTGCTCCAGAATAGGCAATAAGCTCTTCATGCTGGAGATTTTCTTTTCGTAAATAAGAATGTACGGCTCGCTCAAGACAGCTTCCATCTTTTCCGAGTCGGTAACAAAGTATGGTGAAAGATAGCCGCGATCGAACTGCATTCCCTCAACAACGTCGAGCTCACTTTCCGTCCCTTTTGCCTCTTCTACCGTGATAACGCCGTCACGACCAACACGCTCCATTGCTTGAGCAATTTGCTCGCCAATAAAAGTGTCCCAATTAGCCGAAATTGTGGCGATTTGCTCAATCTCTTTTTTATCACTAATCTTCTTGGCACGCCCTTTAATATCATTGACCGCAGCATTCACTGCTTTTTCGATGCCGCGTTTTAGGTCCATAGGATTGGCGCCTGAGGTCACATACTTGTTTCCCTCACGGAAAATAGCTTGCGCAAATACCGTAGCGGTCGTTGTTCCATCCCCCGCAACGTCGGCAGTTTTACTGGCAACTTCACGTACCATCTGAGACCCCATGTTCTCAATAGGATCAGCAAGCTCAATCTCTTTGGCAACCGTCACGCCATCCTTCGTTACTTTTGGTGAGCCAAACTTGCTTTCAAAAGCAACATTACGTCCCCGCGGTCCAAGCGTTGCCTTTACCGCGTTTGCGAGCGTGTCAACACCAACACCCAGCTTTTGACGAGCTTCAAGCCCGAATAATATCTTTTTACTAGCCATGTGTTTTTATCCTTATATAGAATTTACTTGCCAAAAACACCAAGAATTTCATCTTCGCGAATAATCAAAAGGTCGTGACCGGCTTCGGTACCTGCATATTTGCCAAAAAATACCATATCACCGACCTGAACCTGGCAAGGTATTGTCTTGCCTTCAGGTGTTACCCGCCCTGAGCCGACAGCTTTTACCCTACCTGTTTGAGCTTTTTCTTTAGCAGCATCGGGGATGATAATCCCTCCAGCGCTTTTTTCATTTTCTGTCTCGATACGCTCAATCAGTACCCTGTCGTAGAGTGGACGGAATTTTTCAAACATAAGTCCTCCCACAAATAGAAAAATTATTGTTGTTTTACCTAAAAAAGAAGTGCGCTAATTGGCGCATCACCTTTAATATACTTGAATGCCTAAAAAGTGCAATTTTTTATAGAGCAAGACTCAACTTTTTTTCGATTCTTCACTCAACACCCGTAATTCAGGTAGATTAGGTATAAATCCGTAAAAAATGAGGGCCCGCATCATGGCTAAAATCTTCCCATCACTTATTTCTGCCGACTTAGTCAATTTAGCGCACGCTATTGAAGTGCTTGAACCGCATTGCGCAGGTTTTCACCTCGAGGTCATGGATTTTCGCTTCGCCCCGCACTTGACCTGGGGCCCAGGGTTTATTGACGCAATCAGGAAAGTTGCTCATAAGCCACTTTGGGTGCATTTACTGGTTGAAGAGCCTGAGAAATACTTAGACCATCTCGCTCTTCATGAACACGATATTGTCACGATACATTATGAAAATATGTCAAATAATCATTTGACGCGTATATTCCATGCTTTACAAGAAAGAAAATTAAAGGCTAGTTTATCGCTCAATCCTAAAACGCCCCTCGAAGTGGTCAAGCACTTTATGCATTATATCGACCAGGTTGTGCTTATGGGGGTTGAGCCAGGCATGTGGGGTCAAGTGCTTTTACCAAGTACTTATGAGCGCTTAGATACGCTTTACGTTCTGCGTGAAGAACATTCGTTAAAGTTTTCTATTGGCATAGATGGTGGCGTTAATGATGCTACTATTAAGGAACTCGTAAAAAAAGGCGCCAATGACCTCACGGTTGCCTCAGCAATTTTTGATGCGCCCAATCCTGCCAAAGCTTTGCAAGAGCTCAATCGCTTAGCAGCGTAAAAAAGAGCTGCTCATTTTCTTATAACGCCGGGCCTTATTTACTTTTTAAATCACGATAAAAATTTTCATGAGGGCCGAAGCTTAAGAGCGTTACCATCTGCTCATCGTCATCAAATTCATACGCCAAAAGAATGAGCTGATGAAGCATCGTAAATTTATATACTCGAATATTGCCCAAATCGCCTTTTTTCGCATCTCCGATCTCAGGATCGCTCAAAATTTCTGAAACTGCTTGATCAAGTGCTAATTTTTGGTTCTCATGTAACTTTTTTGCTTTCTTAGCGAAGGTTGGCGTTTGCAAAATGTGCATTATTTTCTCTGGTTAAAGATATATGGTTCACGCTTCCCCATGAGTGCCTCATTTTGTGCGATGAGTATATCTTTAATAAATTCGTATGTTAACTCGGGATTGTCTTCAACAATTTTGCCTATTTTGGCCCAATATTCTATTTGGCCGGCTACTGAGCGGTTGTAAACCTTGGCCATAATTTTTGCGTCCGACATGATACTTTCTGATAACTTAATTGATGATGCCATGTACTTCCTATTGTTTTAGATTTTCTTGACAGAATTAAGTATATCATTAAAATGCGTGATTTTGCAACCAATAAATGTATTTTGCCCCTTTATGATGGCATCTGCGTTATTCTTAATCAAGCAAATTCTTTTGCAAGTTTACTTCAGACTTTCAAGTATTGTCGGCTCACTGAACGGAATTTTGACCCCTTTAACAATCTGATATCGCTCCGGGCCTTTACCCAGGAGCGCAATAATACTCTGCGCGCTTGATTGTTGATAGGCAAAGCGAATTGCCTTTTCGCGATCAAGCTCAATGGTATACTCACAACTGGCTGGTATTCCTTGGCAAATCTGCTCGATGATAGTCGCTGGATCTTCTGAGCGAGGGTTATCGGTAGTTAGCACGAGCACATCCCCATATTTCGCGGCAACAGCGCCCATGAGCGGCCGTCGGGATGGGTCACGGTCACCACCTGCACCGAAAACAACTATTAAGTGCGAGGTCAAATTACTTAGGGTGCTCAACGTTGCCTCAAATGAGACGGGATTGGGCGCTTGATCAATAAAGGCGTACGCGCCATTGGGCAAGTTATATCTATTTAAGCGCCCTGGCACCCCAGGAAAATAGGCTAATGCCTGCTTGATTGAGCACATATCGATACCAAGTGCCGATGCGCACAAAGTTGCAGCCGCAATGTTATACAGATTATATTTCCCCATGAGGTTGGGCACCTGCAGGTATGCTTCTTCATCATTGAGTGTTAGGTTTCCTTGAAGACCCATAATATCGCTTTTGATTAATGATGCGGTAAGATCGGCTGAAGGTGACTCGAGGGTAAAAAGCTTGGTCCGGCAAAAGCTCTGGGAAAGCGACGCTACATCCGCGTCGTCACGGTTAAGCAGGACAAGCCCGTCAGGGTTAACCTGCCCGAGTAAAGACTTTTTTGCGGCAAAATAATCATCAATACTCGTATAAAATTCACCATGCTCTTTGCTGAAATTAGTAAAAATAACTGCATCAAATGCGAGGCCAGCGACCCGCTTTAAGCTAACCGCCTGCGCGGCAACCTCCATCACCACCCATTCAACACCTGCGCGCACGCAAAGATCGAAAAAAGCATGAAGATAGTCGGGGTGATGCGTTGTTAAATGGGCCGGGAAGTTCTTGAGAAAAATACGGTTTTCGACGCTGCTTAAGAGCGCTACCTTATACCCAGTATTCTTGAGGAGATGCTCCAGCAAAAATGCCGTCGTCGTTTTTCCCTTGGTACCCGTTATGGCTATTATTTTTAGCTTGGAAGCAGGTTTGCCGAGCATTAATGCACTGAGCTCGGCCAGCGCATGACGTGTGTCGGCGACCGATAAAATGCGGCCTCCTTGTGCATAAATCTGCCCAAGAATATGTTGATCAATCTGCGCGTCCTGCGGGACAACAAATGTACGCGCGCCTCGCTCCAGCGCTTTAGGCAAGTACGCTACCCCATTTTCCTTCATGCCTTTGACCGCCACAAAAATGCTACCTGGTCCAATGTTATCCGTATGGCAGGCGACCGGGAAAATACGGGGCAGCTCAATTTTGTTGTTCATCGGGTAACCGTTTCGGCAAAAAACTTTTCAAAAATTATATTTCAGGTATAATAATCAATATGTAATTAATTTTAAATTATTTCTAGTTAGCCATTTAAAACACTCAGGCGAGAAAATACTCACATGATAGATTACCGAAATATGCTTACAAAAACACGTGCTATCTTGCTGCTTGGTATATTTTTGGCACAAAATATACCGGTAGGCGCTTTTGTGGGAAGTACCCAAGAGCTCTTGATTCTCTCAGAATATGGTGACAACGAAAACATTGCCTTGACGTTGGACCAGGAGGCACATGACCTTATGAAGCCCATAGGCCTTGGCGCCGTGTCAAATCTCTTGCTCACCGCACTATATCAGGAGGTTCCTGTTCTGGTTCCCGCCCATTTATGGAACGTCATTCTTGAGCATAAAAACCTGTTTGACGACGTAACGCAGGCCGGCGATATCTCATACCTTTACCAGAAGTATGGTGCCCATAACCGCTTTAGGACTAAGCGTGACCTTAAAATATTCCAGGAGCAATGCCGCCTTATAAAAGAGCGATACCTTGCCATAACTGAGTCCCTGGCAGATGGTGCCTCGCACGACAAAATAAAGCAACTGCTGACGGAAAACCCTATCTTTGACCCTGCTCATGCACCGACCAGTATCAGGCGAGCGCCTTCTCGGCCATGGTTTGAGCTGTCGCTTTATCTTTTAAGTTCATATGTACCTCTTGATAAGTACCAGATTAAAGAAGTAGCAGTTGATTCTCAGCTTCCATTTTACCTCTTTCTACCTAAGAGCTCCCTACAGCATGCTCATAATACGCCGCATATACCTGGCTTGTCATCGCGTGAAATTGCATTAGGACTTAAAGTAGACCATTTTAACGATTTAACGGAGCCTCTTCGCATCAGGCACCTCATGCCAGATGTTGCGAGTAGGTATCAAGAGGCACTTCTTAAGACATTGCCGCTGCTTTTCATTGATAATAAAGAAATACCCGAAAACTTAAGAAATCGTTGGGCTTTTTATGTTATGGGGCATGGGACTTATTCCGATGAGGCTTATGCGTTGCTTGGGCCCGTGCGGCGAAAAGTGAAGACGCTCACTAAAAGAGTTGAGCAACTCAAACGTGAAAAGAAACAAGCTGCTTATGAGGCCTCCAAAAGGTCACTCAGGTCCTGCCTCAAACACGAAGAAGAGCTTGAGAAGGCAAACCGTATTGTTGGCTTAAGTCTTGATCAATTTAGACGATTTCTTCTTTACCTCGATGAGTCTCTCAATACGGGTCTCGTGCATTACTCAAGCTGCTCGGCTGGTGGCATGCAATTTATCAAGGCTTTTGAGCACCTTGACCTTTCGTACACGGTTTTGGCCGATACGCTTGTCGAAGCACCAGCGTTCAATGCCACGCCTGTGCTTCGGTTAGATTGCCGTTCGGTCAAAAGAGCATCGCTTGATCAATTAATTGATTGGGAAAAGCGCACATTGAGGCTTGATACGCTCTATGATTTTCCTCTTTTTTTCGCCAAAGCACGGATTAAGAAGCCAAGTGCTTCTTTAATTCATGAGCTCTTGCAGAGCGTTAACCCAGCGCATCGAAACCATGCTCCTGGCGCAAAAAGGCCATTTCTAGCGAGTGAAGTCAATAATCTGAGTTCAATACGCTTGCCGCGTGCGCTATCATTTGATGTTATCGATGGTACTGATGCTTTTCTTCGCCTGGAAAGCACATCAGCCAACAAGCCAATAACCTTGGAACCTGAAAAAGAGATTCTTCTCTTGAGTTCACACGAAATACCTGCTCTGATTGTTGAGCACATGGCGCCTTTCCCCTTAGTCGTTTCATATATTCCTGGCAAGGCAGCCCATGTAATTGCTGAGCTACAAGCGCCTCAGCATACGCTTTCGGAGATTATCGACTGCTTCTTTCCCTGTGTTGGATTGGGTGTCTCAAAGCTTGTTATTATTAAAAAACTTACCTGTGCCAACGATCTTAAGCCGTCGGTAAAGTCTGACACGTTTACCGATGTAATTCTGTTTAATGGTGTGCCAACGCCAGCTCAGCTTGTTAATGGGGTGCGGCTGACACATGATCATGCAACGTACACCATGGTATGGGATAATCAAAATCCGCCACCGCCTGACCTTGCTAAGGGGCTCATTCAGAACAAAAGCCGGCGCTTGTCCCTGCCCCATTTGCCGGCGCTGTATGCGCAGGAACCAGCAGGAGGCATTATTGCCGTTGACCACATTGTGCAGGCGCTTGGTGGCAATTAAGCGTCGCTTTTGCCGTGAGCACGACTTTTTTCCCAGGCAAACAGGCCTTTTCGTATGCTCGGCGTCAAACAGAGCAGGCCAAACAGGTTAACCGCTACGAGTCCTGCATTGATGATCGCTGTAGCGTTCCACACAAGATCAACCTTTGATAGAGAGCCCCAGAACGCCATTAAGCAATAAATGAGCGTATAGGCTAAAAGAAAGCGGCCTTTTGTTAGGTAAAGCCAGCATTCACGACCGATGTAAGCATAGGCGACCAATACGCCGAGGCCGAAACTGATGGTCAAGAAGGCAACCACGACGCCGCCAAAGGTGCCAAAAACTGTTTCATAAGCAGCCATTGTAAGCTGCGTACTTACCAGCCCACTGTTCCAGACGCCAGAGGCTACCAGCACAACCATGAGCGTGAAGCAAACAAGATAGCTCGTGATGAATGCCGATACCATGGACATAAGGCTGTTTTCCACCGGGTGTGTCCCACGAGTTGCGCCATACAAGATAGCGGCAGTGCCAAGGCCTGCTTCTGTTGCATTCAGCGACCGTGACATACCGAAGCGAATTGCTTGTTGGACCGAAAAGCCGATCAGGCCGCCCGCCATTGCCTTGGGCGTTAATGCGTAGGCAAGCATGAGCTTGAGCGTAGGCAAGAGAGCTTGATAATGGTAGACAAGAACAATAAGCGTAGCTACAAAAAACAAGCCAACCTTGATCGGTACGATTCTTTCAGAGACTTTAATGATCCGTGTTGCGCCGCCAAACATGATATAGAGCAGTAATCCAAAGAGAGTAATTGCTATAAAAATTGGATTGATACCGGTCAATCGCTGGATGCCCAAGGTAATCGAATTGCATTGGATTGCGTTTCCCGTGACAAAGGCTAATGACAAGCAAAAAAATGCATATAAATACGCAAGAATAGCGCCGCCGGGCACCCGTTTGAGATAGACCATGGGACCGCCGCGGGTTACGCCTGCTGGCGTCGTTTCTTGGAATTCCATGCTTGCGTAAACTTCCGCATAACGAATAGCCATGTACAAGAAACCAAGCACAAATATCCAAAAGGCTGCGCCAGGGCCACCACCGACAACGGCGGTTGACATACCTGCTGCGCTGCCATTACCGATGCTTGAGCTGAGCGTGTTTAAAAATGCTTGGAAAGGCGTGATGTAATTTTCACTTCGTTTACCACCTGATTCAGGCCGGATAACGTACCGCCATGAGGAAAAAAAATAGCGAAACTGTACAAACCGCAATGCTCCTGTTAAAACTACCCCAACGACAATAACAAAGCCAAGGAGTGGCCATCCCCACATCCACTCATCAATGCGCTGCACTATCAGATTGAGGTCGAATGAAGGCATGAGTGCTCCCTTAAGCTGTCTGGCGACAGAACCGAATTGTTGTTAGACTGTTTTCCAGTATAAAGATTTATGTTGATTTTGGAAAGGATTGCATGGGCAAGATTCTTGCGCTTGATCTGGGCGCGCGCTGGGTGGGTACGGCGCTCTCTGATAGCCTCAAAATAATCGCCCAACCGCATATTACTGTTGAGCGCCCACAGCTTGAGATCTTTCTTGAGCGCATAATCGAGCAAGAGCGCATCGAAGCTATTGTTATAGGCTATCCCAAAACGCTGCGGGGGACGGTGAGCGAGCAGACGCAGCATGTGCTTAATGAATATGAAGCACTAAAGCACCGCTTTCCGCACGTTATGTTCCTTTTGTGGGATGAGCGTTTAAGTAGTAAAAGAACTGAGACGCTTCGTCGCATACGGACACCCGAAGAAAAGCGAAAATCTCATTCGATCGCTGCTGCCTTTATTCTCGATTCTTATTTAACCTTTTTATCGCACCAGCAATCGCAAGAAAACGACCATTCTTAGCGATGACAAAAGGTTTCTCGGTTTTTTTGTGCGCAAGTAGCCGTCCTGCTCAGGTGAATAACAAGGCGGACTGCTTGCTTGGCCTTTTAATACCTCTGGCCAATACTTATCTCTACTTTCTTGTTGACAACCCGGTAATGCGTTTTTTAGATTTTCTTTTTAATATGGGCTTATGAGATCTGAGGTGGATGGATAAGGGAGAGGGAATGTATGCGATGCTCGAAGTGCTCTGGGCTTATGGTACTACAGTCTTTTTTTGATCACTTTCTTAACTTTGAAGGGTGGAAATGCTTAAATTGTGGTAAAATTATAGCCAAGAAGGAAAAGACTATCGAGTATGATGCCTTTAGCCTTTTTTACCAGCAGCAAAAATATAAGAATCGCAACCATTAGCATGGGAGAAAAATGCTTGCATGAGCCATATAGGGTTAGCATACCATAGCGGCTACACTCACGTAGACCTCGCGCTTGCTTACGAGCAGAATATTGTCGACACGTATAGCGTGCCCAAGCATCAAGCGAGTCGCGACCTTCTTATCGCAACGGACCTTCTTTTAAGCCGTAATAGTCTTTCGCTGAGTTGCTGTTCTTTTTTGGCGGGCCACGTCGGCCCGGCGCCCTTTACCACGTTGCGCGTTTCGTTATCGACGCTCAATGGCCTTGCCTACGCAACAGGGCTGCCATTGGTGGGTGTTGATGGATTAACTGCTTTTGTAGAAGAGCAGCGCGAAAAAGTTAACACGCCTTACCTTGTTGTGCTGCTTAACGCTTTCTGCAATGATGTTTATTTTGCTGCGTATAACAATAATAACCAAGCGGTAGAGATCGGCTGTCTGTCTATTTTTGAATTTATCAAGCTTCTTGAAAATCTTCTAGAGATGACTGCTGCTTCGGAAATGCCATTAGCTACGTGTGTCGGTAATGGCGTACTTTTACACCGTTCAGCGCTTCTTAATCAATTTGGCTGCCGCATTATTATACCTGAGAATGTGCCCAATCTCTGCTCGATGAAGGCTTTATATGCTCAGGCATGGCGTCGCTGGACGCTCCATGAAACAGCGCCGCAGCTGTTGCCTTTATACTTGAAAGACTTATCGGCCAGATAGTATGGTGCTGAGCGCAGCTGCTATCTGGTCCTACCTTTTGTTCGTTAGCATGCATCGCAATTTGACGGCCAGCTGCCGGGCTTAAGGCCGCCATGAGCTCCGTCACAAATTCTGCGAGCAACACGACAGTTCCAGCAGGGGCTCCTGCTCACGCCAATGTAGTTGGTCGTGCCGTCAGCGCAGGTTGCATAACCAAGAGTATGAGACGCACAATCTTGGGTATGGCCGAATAAGCTTGCGGTAAAACCGCCATGTGGTTTTGACTGGATTGTGATGGTTTCGCTTCCCCTATGTTCGTTATATGAACGATTTACCGTGATATCGCCTCGTGAGAGAGCTGCTCCATTAACCTCAATAGAATTGTCAGCTTTTTGAAGCAGGCAGGTTCCGGTTTTTGGGTGCCAATGGGGATCGTTCCACGGGAAATCTGTGGAGCTTGAGGGTTTTATGGTAAAGGGGCCTTCAATACCTGCCGGACAATTGCCAAAGCTTGGATGAAGTTTGACCGTTATTTGTTGTTTGGTATTGTTGCATATTCGCGTGGAAAAAGCCTGGAGGGGCTCGTTCGATAAGCCAGCCGCAAGAATAGGCAAAATTAAAAATTGATTTATCTTTATCATGGGGGCCTCCTTTTATTAATTAAAAAACTAAAATTATTTATAATTTGAAAATAGCATGTTTGAATTAAAGGTTGCAACAGTTTATCTTAAAAGTGCTGATCGTTTACGAAAAGAGACAGACAATTTATTATCAAGAAGGCTTTGCCAGGTATCTTGATGAAGCCATCAATAAGTTAAACTGTCGATGCTCAATTGCTGCTTTACCAAGCAGGAAAGATAGCGTGCTGAAAACTCCGAGATCCTTACAGGTCGTTATTTTCACACAAATTTAGTTCAGTAGGCTGTTGCTTCTGCGTAGGCGGCAAAGGTAATTTATCGCCTGTGCGGCGAGCAAGCCCTGGACCCTTGGAACGGTGTCGCCCAAAAAGTGCAAAATATGGAATGATCGCATTCCTGCCAAGTATCAGATGCCACCCTTATTATTTTGAAAATAACAGTTTGTCGTTATTTTGTTCTTGATTTTACCACCTATAGTTGTTAAGATAAAATAAACAACTGAGGAAGCAACAGTGGAGAGTAGCGATGCCTATCAGTGGTAGAAAAATGCGCAAGCTTTTTGAGGATTGTGGCTATGTGCTTGTCAGTGGAGGGAAGGGAAGTCATATGAAACTTAAAAAAAAGAATTGTCCTACTGTTATTATTCCTGATCATAAAGAACTAAAGCCAGGTACAGAGCATGACTTTAGAAAATTATTAGAAAGCATTAAAGAAGGGACAAAAAAATGAAATACCATTTCAAAATAAGGAAAGAAAAAGTCGGGGGCTATTCAGCGCGATGTATAGAGCTCCTAGGATGTATAACAGAAGGTGATACTATGGAAGAGCTTCAAAAAAATATGCAGGAAGCTCTCGATCTCTATATAGAAGAACCCGAGAAGTCTAAGGATCTTGCGGCATTGCCTGATGCATCGATTAAACTGAAAAAAGATATTGTTGAGGTAGCAGTGTCGCCGCAGATTGCCTTCTCTTTTATGGTTAGGCGAAACAGAATTTTGAACGGGCTAACTCAACAAGAAGCTGCAAAAAAGATGGGCTTTAATACTCTGTATAGCTATCAAAAGCTAGAAACTAGACGTGCTAATCCAACACTTGTAACCCTAGCCCGCGTGAAGAAGGCTTTTCCAGATGTCTCAGTTGATGAAGCCATCAATAGTTAACTGTCGCTGCTGAATTGCTATTTTACCAAGCTGGAAAGATAGCGTGAATCCAAGATGCCTTCCAGATCATTATCTTCACACAAATTTAGTTCAGATAGGCTCTTGTTGTGTCTGATTCTATTTGAAAATTCTATTCTAAGGATAATTTATAATATATAACAAACAAAATAAAATATCGACATTTGAAGTTAATATTTGATAGCATTTCTATCACGAGAAGAGCAAGGAAGCCCAGGATTTTAATCGTGGGTCATTGACAAAGGCGGAAAAGCAAAAATTGCCTCCGGCGGGCTGGCGGCTTCTATTTGCTCAGCGAAGGAGGGTTTAAAGGGCATTTTGCTAGGTGCGAAAAGGATCTATAGGTGAACATTCGCCCGTGTTTTTCCAGATTTGGATGACCTGCGCAAGGTTAGGAAGATGGTCGGCGAGTAAACCTATAATGTACAATGCTCTTTCAGTATGCGAAGGATGAATATTATAACGCTCAGCAATCACAAAAGGCTTCGCATAATAATGAGAAAATGTCCATACCTGTAAAAAGCCCAGAATGGGTGATAATTTTTTGAGCTTCATTAATTGATCACAAGCAAAAAGGTCTGCCATCTTTTCTTGTTGGCGCAGATAGAGCATTTTCTGATAATCTTCATCATCGCTTGCCATGTTCCAAAACAATGCGTGGTTATCTGCCTTTTGTTGTGCTTGCATGAAAAGCTTGGCAAGTTGCTTGCCGATTGCTGTACTCTGTAACGCCGGTAATAAGCGGACTCCTTGCTCAAGATACTGTTGCGCCCGGTGCAAGCTGGCTATAAACGTGCATTCTTGCGTAAGAAAGTCAAGGTATTCGCGGTTATCCTCTAATAACGCCTCTTTGAGAGTATCATTATGTATGAGATGATTGAGCTCATGGTAAACCGTAAACGAGGTAATGTCTAAATCTGGTTGTTGTGCAAAAACTATGTAGTTTTGTACAGGGTCATGCATGATGGAAGCCGCGCCTTTTCTGGCATGAGAGGTAAAGCTTAAGGCGGCTAATGGGCGATTGAAATGCACAAGGCGAGCAGCTTCCAAAGCTATTTGTTGTTCCTGCAGGCGCGGCCCACAAACATCTTGAGAATGTAGCACTTGCGCCTTTGACTTGGTTTTGGCAAACTCATACAGCCAATCTTTGTCTATCTTGTCAAGTGTAGAAGCGCGGGGCATACCAAGTTTTTTACGCATGGTATTATAAAGATCTAATCCATCGGTTGAGTCTAATTCAAACGTGTTCCAGCCATTAAGTCCGCTCAGAGCAAGCTGAGAAGCCATCGCAAAGCCGGCAGTAGGAGTTTCTAAGCCTTCAATAACGCTTTCCAATTCGTTGTCTTGTTGATCGCTGGCAATAAGGCTTAAGCTACAAAAGATAGAGATCAGAGCAAGGGGAATAAAGTTTACTTTAAAAAATTTTAATTTCACCAAGAACCTCATTTATTGCTATTTATAATAATATTATCATAAAGTATCTTATAATAAAATCAAATGCTTAAGCCTTAAGAGAGCGGATGTATTCGTGGTTTTGGACAAAAAAACCAGCAAGATGGCCTATGCGTCAAATAAAATGATGCTAAAATATCTTTATGTACGAAACCAAAGAAAAGACTTTTTACATAAACTGACAACAGCAATAATCAAAAACCACGATGTTGTTGCAATAGAAAACCTGTCAGTAAGCGGCATGATAAGAAATAGAAAACTGGCACGAGCGATAGTGGATGTTGGCTGGTATACATTTAAGCTCTATCTTCAATACAAATGTGATTGGTATGGCAAACATCTTGTCATAATAGATAGGTTTGAGCCAACAAGTAAGCTTTGCTCTACATGCAAAAGTAGACAAGAAATGCCGCTCAGTATTCGAACCTATACTTGCCAATCATGTGGCATGGTAATGGACAGAGATTTGAATGCGAGTATAAATATCAGGGCGGGGAGACTTCGCCAAGGCTTCGTCACCCACGCTCGGACAGCCTGTCCGCCATAGCTTTAGCGACGGAGGATCCGTCCTTAAGGCTTGTGGAGAGACGGCGCTGGCTGCTCGATGAAGCAAGAGTCCCCTGGATGGTGCTCGGCACTATTTTATCCATGGGGGAGTGTCAATGCTGCCAACTATTGCATAAACATAAATATGAGGATCTTACGCGGCTGGTTCAGGTATCTTAAAACCAAGTTCAAACAGCTTGGTGATTTCTTTAAACGAAACAGCAGGCTTCATGCCAGTCATTTCGCACAAAAAATTATAAGCAAATAATATTTGCTGTTCGTAGCGCTCTTGGTAATCGACGCGCATTTGGTCATCGTAATCGGTCTCAAAAGGGTAGCTCAGCGTTTTTATTTCATCAACGAGCATCGCTACCTGTTCCAGCGCCGTTACGTTATTTTGTTCCCATGCTGCTCTTTTTCGTGCTTTCCAGAGAGAATAGAGCTCTTCCTCAAAATTGATCCCTTCCTCGATGAGGAAATTTTTTAAATTATAGTCGCGCAGGTACCTGGTTTTAGCATTATGATAGGATTTCTCTTCTTGGCTTCTTAAAATTTCACGAAGCACAATTGGCAGCTTGTTTTGCTCGAGAAGCTTTTTTGCGATGCTCAGTTCGACACGTTCTTGCACTTTATCATCAACTTTTTCACCAATAAGCAAAGAAGTTACGGAAAGCAAGGGTACCAAAATCCAGGGGCCACGAGGGACAGAAAGAGGATTTTTGAGGGAAAAAAGTTTTGAGAAAAGGATCGATAGTCCTACACCAAGAGAACCTGATTGTACGGCGGGCTTGACCAATGGATAGTTATTGAGGGCGTATTCCGCGTGAACATAGATAGGGAATCTTGTCTCCTCAAGACATTCAGGCGTGTTGCCGCCGATTACTAAAGAATAAGGCGGCAGGTAGCCGGCAAGGTATGCCTGGCCACATGGTATGCTCGGGTCGTGAACAACGTTAACATCAATTTCAAAACCAGCTTCCTTGAGTATGTTGTGCACACGTTGCGTTATTTCGGGACTTGCTTGGTTAGAACCCTTACTCAAGTAGTGCGATTCTTGAAACACATCTTTTATTTCCATAGCATTGCTTATGGATGCCGATGCTATAAAATAGCAGAGTATTAGCCATCTTTTCATAACAGCCCCCAGTAGTAAAATTAACTTCACCAAACTATAGTATCTTCGCGAAAGACTGTCAATCATGAATATATACGGCGCTTTTTTTGGAAAGCGCCGTATAATAACGTGAATGAAAAAAATAATTACGCAGTTTTGACTTTGGGTGACATTAAATTTTTATAGAATGCCATCCATCCTGGGATAACGCCGCTTAACACATAGGCCAAATCGTCGCCACCCTTGAATGACTCATCGCATGCATGACAGGCAGAGAGCGTTTCGTCACGTAGCCCAAAATAAATAGCTTTGGTGAGCGCGTTCAGGGTGATTCCTATATTAAAAATTATCAATACGGCGGATACTTTTGTTTTAAAGCCCTCATTATACCATTCTTTACCGCATGCCTTGCTGGCTACGTATTCAGCGAACATGAAGTTAAGGTAGCTTGTTAAAAGTCCGGTGGAAAAGGAAGCGAGAGTTTCCCGTTGCTGGAAGCCTTGCCATAATTCTTCATCGGGAAGAGAAGCTATTAAGGCGGATGAGTTGGCGGTATCTTTTGTTTGTTCTATTAAAGCTTTATAATCTGCTAAAGTCGGTCTACTAGAGTATTTCTTAAGCATGGCATAGAGCGACAGCAGTGTTGTGTAGGTATACCAGGTATCCATGCCGTTTAAGTAACCAAGGTCAAAAGTTTTGCTTCGTACCAGGTCAGATGGCGATACTGTTTTGGCTAGTGATGCCACGTTAGCTACCGGCTTGAAGGTAAGGTGTGCTGTTGTCCAGGCAACAATAGCAAGGTCAAGACCGGTAAGTGTCTCAAAAAGATCTTCGACAAAATACTTTTTATAGGGTTCGGTCATGTTTATGCCGCGAAGTACGCGCTGTTGATCAAACACTTTGCCAGCGAGATGAAATCCTATAGCGGTTGTTACGCCGCGCGCCACCATGCCAGCAGCAAAAGCAAGACCAGGCTCATATTGGCCAATCGATGTTGAGATGGCATGTCCCTTAATATTGCTCGCTGTTATGCTTATGATTGCTAGAATCAATGTTTGCTTAATTATTGAGCGCACGATGCCTGCCAGTTCCATAAGAACACTCCGGTTATGAAAAAGTAAAATGCCGATCATAGTATATCAACTTTTTTATCGTCCGTATGCGATATTAACCGGCTTTGTTACGTAAGAATAGGCTCAGGGCCAAGCTGAATTATATCAGAGTCGCGTCTTCGTGAAAGGACCAATTTTTCAGGCGGCTCAAGCATATACATTTCCCATGCATCGATGAGGTCATCAAGAAGGGAAAGAGCTATTATAATTTCAAGAGGGTTAGCAGCGTCGCGGGGCCTTTGGGGATCGTAAAGCTTGATATCGATATGTTGCTCATGCTGTTTAATAAACTTAAAGTTGCCAGACTGTGCCTTGTCCTGGTCAGGGTCGTCAATGTCAATGAGGCTTTTTACGGCTTTGCGCGCTGCGCTATTTAGTAATAGCTCTGCAACAACGTATAATTTTTCATCATCGTTATCAACAATAAGGTAGTTGCCTGTTGCCCTATCGCGAGCAAGTGTTACAAAGCCCATTTTTGTGTCCTTGATTAGTTAGCTGCTCTAGCATGCCATATTGTTTTATGGAGTTCAACAGTCTAATCGCTTATAACGAAGAATATCGCCTGCCCGGCTGGGGCGACTCCGCGTCGAGCGGCAGTGCGGCGGCCCTGCACCCATGGATTCTGATGTTTGCACTCTACCTGCTATATCTTTTATCTCGTCTAGTGCCATAACCATGCGGGGCGCATGATTACGGCAAACGCAATTCTCCTAACGGAGAATGGATTTTTTGTTTTGCATCATTCTTTTTACCAAAATCTTTAATAAATGAAAATCTGATGAGGCCCCTCGTAATAGCTCGGCGCATCCTTTCAGGATGCAAGATGCATGAGTGGGGCCGCTTGGATTAGGGTCCAGGGAACATGGCGCACGGGTTGCAAGGGGGTTTGCGAGAACCCCGCTTGCCGCTGGCGCCGCGGAGGCGCATTCTTTCTGACAAGCGATTTGATTCAAAATTCATTTGATTATTGTACTTTACAAACACACTGATATACTAACAGGGCATTAACAATATTATTGCTCGAAAGATACGCATGCTTATAAATACGCTTATTTTTCTTTTAGGTCTTTTCTGCTCGCTTGTAATCGCACAAGATTCTACCAAAATCGAATTTGAGAATGTTGCAGTATCAAAACACGTGCTTACTAACGGCCTAACCGTGCTTGTACGACCAATTAATACGACTCAAAAGGTATCACTGCGCCTTTTCTACGGCGTTGGCTCCAAGCATGAGGGCTTACAAGAAAAAGGAATTGCTCATTTGATCGAGCACATGCTTTTTAAGGGCACAGACCGACTCTCCGAAACCGACATCGACCTCATAGGCCAAAAATTCTCGGCAAACTGGAATGCCTTTACCAGTTATGACCATACGGCTATGGTATTTGACTTTCCCACCGAATCCTGGAAGATTGCTCTCCCTATCCTTGCCGATTGCATGAGCAACTGTACGTTTAGGCAGGAAATGCTTAACTCAGAGCTTAAAGCAGTTATTCAAGAGCTCAAGATATACCGTGATAATTACGCGCACACTCTTGTTCTCGATATGCTCACCGCCATTAATCCAGAACACCCCTATCACTACCCTATTATTGGGTATAAGCATGATCTCTATAACGTGAGCGCTGATACATTAAAAAAATTTTATAAAAAGCATTATGTTCCCAATAATGCGATATTGGTTGTGGTGGGTAATGTTGACCCACGGGAAGTTGTGGAGCTTGCTCAATTAAATTTTGGCCAC
Organism: uncultured bacterium; assembly: GCA_963722385.1. GTDB lineage: Bacteria > Babelota > Babeliae > Babelales > Babelaceae > CAVRKK01. The sequence continues at coordinate 236,285 of CAVRKK010000002.1, read as the reverse complement.
CTGCCAGCTGATCCGAGCTATCAAAAAAGCGAGTTTTACCTAAACGCTGATTTACGTGCACAAGCAGTAACTATTTATCGCGATGTTCAACAGCCAAAAATGGCACTCGCTTTTGCAGTTCCGGGAAAAAAACAAAAGCAACTTCACTTACTTACGCTTATCGATATTATTCTAGCACGCGGAAAAACGTCACGCCTTTATAAAAAACTTGTTGATGAATTGCAGCTCGTCGATTCTCTCGAAGGCTTCAATCTTGATCTTGACGATACGGACATGTATACCTTAATGGTTGAACCACGAGACCTTGTCGCCGCTGATCAGATAATTAACGTGGTGCAGGAAGAGCTCAGAGACTTTGCACAACATGGGCCTTCAGCGGATGAAATCGATGCCGCAATTGCTCAATTAAAAGCAAACTTTTTTACCATACTAGAAAGCAACTCACAGCAAGCAAACACTATAGGTGACCTTTATATCGCGATTGGTGATGAAAACTATTTCTATAAAATAATGCATGAGGTTATCTACGAAGCCCCCGAAGCGTTGAGCGAAAAAGTTAAAGCATTTACGTCTGCGCATTTTCGGTCAGCGCAAATGCACAAGGGCTTTATTTTGCCCCTGCCCGCAGAAGAGTTTGACACCTGGCAGATGCTTCAGGAACGGTCTGACGAAGAAGACGCACGCATCTTGGCCGGCAAAATACGCACGCTCGCTGTAGAAGAAGGCCGCTACGTCAAGACACTTGATAAGCCAGCTATTACGGTGCAAAACTATCCGCAGCCACAGGAAATATGGTTAGGCAATGGCATTCGGGTATTGTATCACATTACTGACCAGGTCCCGCTTGTTAAGCTTAACCTTAATATTAAAGCTGGCTTGCCTGACTATGAACCCAAAGACAAGCCAGGACTTTTTGAATGCTTGGGATATATGCTCCAAGAAGGAGGAACCCAGAAGCATACAGCGTATGAGCTGTTCCAAGAACTTAAACGATTAGGCATAACTTTTAGCGTAAATGCCAGTGGTTTGACCGCTTCATGTATAAGCAAAGACCTACCACAAATGCTCGCTCTGCTTGGCGAACTCATTGCTCAGCCAGCCTTTGACCCAGCAATGCTTTCTAAAGTAAAAGCCTGGATGCTTGCCAGTTACAAAAATCTGTGGGACGATCCCCGAGCAATTATGGGCCTGATACGTCAACAGCTTGTTTTTAGGAATCATCCCAATGCTGTTGATCATGTTGCTGAGCCAGCAGCAATCAACGCTATCACCAACGAGGATATTAAGCAGATTTATACCACAAACATTTCCCCCTGCGATGCTACGCTTATTTTGGTGGGCGACCTTGGCTCCTACTTAAATCTAAAAGGCCTTCTGGAAGGCACCTTTGGTACATGGACTGGTGGTTGCACATCTGACATGACTTACCCGGATGTCCAATATGAGGGACCACAAACGGTCTCCCATTATCTGAATCGCGATCAGGTATCGCTTACTATTGCGGGTCTTTCAGTTCCCTATAGTCATCCTGATCATGGCGCTCTTTTGCTCTATGAACAGCTTTTATATGACCGGCTTTTTAAGTTGCGTCAGCAGACAGGTGCTTTTTATACAGTGCGCGGCTCGCTGCTTGCATGGTCTAGCCTACAGCCTGGATACTCCTATGTCTCCACTATTGTCTCAAATGACCGCCTGGATGAGACTTATCAATTGTTACGGGACTTTATTGTACATGATATTGATACATTAACTGAACAAGACCTTGAAATGGCACGCGCTAATATTGCTGAAGCAGTGCACCAATATTATGCTACCACGGACAATATCGTGAGGATTTTTGAGTTTCTTGCTTATCACAAGCTGCCCTTCGATTATTATAATACGCGTATGCAGGCCTTTCAGAATATTTCTGTGGATGATGTCAAGCAAGCTGTCAAAAAGGTCTTTGCTATCGATAAAATGAGTACGGTCCTTGTCGGCCGCGTCGGTCCCTCCGATCAGTGCACCTTAGTACCCGGTACGTTTGATACCAAATGCCATTCTCTTGATCTAATTACGGATCAAGCGTAGCGCTTTACCGCAATCTGTTGGCTCAAATTTGTGAGGATGCTGCACCTTATGCTAATCACTAAGTCTTGTTCTAGATTAGCAGAATTTTATCGGTAAAGGCCAGTACATAATTGCATTGCTTTCCCACGTATTCGCGATCGAGCTCTACAGCATGAATAGAATATCGCCTACGCAGCGGGCGCGCCTATGCGGCGAGCAGCAGGAGCGTGCTCCTGCACCTGTCTATTTATCTTTTTACTCTATTGACTCATTTTTTGGTAGGTCTGAATGCGATAAGCATGCGCCACGCATGCTTATCGCTACCGCAATTCTCCTGACGGAGAAGTGTGGGGGTTTTATCAGGCTTTCTATTGTAAAAATTTATTGATTTTATTACTTATTAGAATATGCTAATAATATAAAATATTATTGAATAGTAAAGGTTTATAATGAGATTTCGGATAATATTTTTAGCACTATGCCTAAGCTTATCAACTATTTCAAAAAGCACGTGGTCTAATAAGCTGGATCTTTTCGTGGCTCCGGTTATAGGTTTTGTCATGGTCACCTTGAGCAATATTGACGATATTCCTCTGTTTTTGCGTGGTGTGGGCCATGGTGCTGACTTAGGAGTTGCTCTATGCTCTTTCAACAGCATTAATTGGCCAACTGCTTTAGAGCCTGATTATGAAAGAGCTTTTCAGGAAGGCGATCATGCGGCGGTAGTTGGTTTTTATTCAGGTATCAACATATCAAGCGGATTAGCATCGCTTCTGTTAACACATTTTTCTCTTCTATTCCTGAAGTGTGGTTACGGGACATCAACCATTGAATCGGTTGCTCGCGTTCTTAAAATGCTCCAAGCCGGTACGATGATAATGGTCATTTTGCGACTATTTAAATCACAAATCGATACAAATTCCTTTGTCATGAAGGGTGAGGAAGACGCTTTTAATACGCTCAAGCGATTGAGTGAGGCGCTTGGAATTTCTGAAAGTGCCTATTCTGGCATGCAACCCCATCAGCAATATTGTATAACGTTAGATAACAGATCAGAGCACGAGATTGGCGGTTTTATCAACGTGATAAATAGCACCGATTTTACAGAAATAGCTTCCCAAAAATTTGTTGTTGAGCCGTCTGGTGGCATAATGACAGGAGCGTTTGCAGCAGAACAGGCTGACCACTTCGGCCATCTTATCGTATATAGCAAAAAGCCCGAAATCTTCACACACCTACTGCGAGTCGACCTATGTTTAGGGCTGACCTTTGATGGGCAGAAACTTGAAATAAAAAATGTGCGGCGCGAATCGGTGATTACTGATGCTTAAGGAATTCTGGCAGCGACCATAGGTTGCAAGGCGCGACTAATGACGCGAGCCCAACCAACAACAGCCAAAACTTTACCTGCTCCAAAAGCAGTGGTAACACTCAAAGATTGACTCGCTAATTGTTCTTGGCCCAACCAGTCCTCTTTGCTTGTTCCCAAAAAGCTATCAATATGATCGCTTAAGTAGCCAATCTTGAGAGGCTCAATCAGTCCTTTAAGAAAACCAGCTATTGCCATTTTTATTAATGAGCCATTGATTGCATATGGTCTTGGATTACACATCAAGTCTAGATAATAACACCCTTTGACTAAGACTACTCCTAAAAAAAATGCGACTGCAAGAGGCAAGAGAGCATGACCAGGCATTATTTTTTCCAACCTATCTACTAAATAGGCCCACATCAAGAGATTGCTTAATAGGTTGGCTACCATAAAAGCAAGCGTGCTTTTTGGTGAATATTGACTGAAACCTTTTCTCTCTCTTTTATCTGCTAAAGCCCATTCCGTAAATTTTTCAGCCCATTCCGTAAATTTTTCGTAATCTCCAAAATCTCCATCTTTGCTTACCCCCAGCACCTCAGCAAGCTGTTCGTATGCATTTTCAAGGGCCTGCAAGGGCATGTTGATTCCTACTTTGCCTAAACCGGCAAGAAATGCAGCAATAAGTGTAACAGCGTCTGATTTGCGAGAGTTGTTTAATTGAGGAGTGTCATCGACCTCGGTGCTTTGTATAAAGCTGCAGCTTATTGATAAGCCTGCTAAAAGAACAAACAAGCTTTTAATTTTCATGGAGTATAGCTTTCGGTTAAAATAAGTTGCTTGCTTAAGTAAATAAGTGTTTAACAGGTATTCTCATTTAAATAAATGAATATCGGGCCTCTTTGCTCGATGTAAGAGCATATGACCTTGCCCATCGCGCGGATGTGTACGCTTGCATCTTGTAAGATAATATTGCAAAGGATAACAAAATTATTGTAATCAAATTGCAAAATAAGTCAAAAATTGACAAAGGTTTATTAGGAAATCCCGTAAAATAAGTGCGCGTAGCGTACTATTTTACGGGATTAAGATTATGTAAAAGCAGCTTAAGATGCCACTCGCATTAAGCACAAAGAATGTTATAGCGAGATTCTTTAAGTGATGCACGAATATGGCATTATAGCTTTGTGCTGAGATCAAAATGCTCGGCATAGTGAGCGTGGCCTAATGCATTACGCTATAGAATGAGTGCCTGAAAAATCTGCCCTGGGAGTAACCGTAGGAGAAATATCCATAAAAAATTTCCTGAAATAATACCAAAGAATAATTGGCATGTCTCCCAGTAGTAACCCTTATTGTATTATCTCTTCAAGCCATTGCTCATTAATTTTAGCCGGCGAAGTGGCTGGTTCAAGGTGCATTAACTCCCGCAACAAATTATAACCATTAAACATGAGTAATCTATAATGTATATCGTGTGGGGTACTTTTAAGTTGCTGATACCATCTCTTAATATTAGAAATTAAATCGCGAATTTGCTGCGCTGCACTTGTCTTGCCTGCCACTTCCCATTCATCTTGTTTCATCTCTTTCCAATCATAATAGAATTGAGGTAATGGTAAATTAGGCTGCGCTAAACCATGCATTTTTAAGCATTCCCTCAGATAGAGCTGCCTTGCGGGGTAACTTGGGTGAGTTTCGGTCAGGAAGGGCCTCACTTGGTAGGTTAACTCATGATGTTCGAGATTTCCACGGATGCCGTGAAGCTCACTATAAACTAAATCTAAGCGTCCTTGCTTAATAAGTTGGTTACAGGCAAAAAGATCCGCATCGCGCTCGTAAGAGCGCGAATAAGCTGATTTTGAAAAGCCCTTAATAGCGGTAATTATAAGAGAGCTCAGTGCTAAATGAACCACGGTGCTCAGCGATACTACTCCGAGCAAACTTCCAGCAACAGAAGGAATTGTAGACAGAGCTGTAAGAATTCCCGCATAAGAATCTATCATCTTTAAAAGAGGATGATTATAATAAAGGTGTCCAATTTCGTGGTATAACCCAAATTCATCAAAATTGACGTCGTTAAAGTATTTTGATGCCAAAACAATGAACTTAAATGGAGGTGTCTGCAAAGTTATAGCACCATAATGCACATTTGGATTAGGATCTTCCAAAACTATTACATCATGCTTATAATCGGTTTGCTTGAGTGCCTGAGCAACTCGCTGCTGATTGAGAAGTGACGCTTCTACATACCCAGCTGACAAAAAAGCCTTCTTTGCATATTCACGCGCTTTATCGTAGCTCACATTCAAAACGTAGGGCATCATGACAAAAATCTTACTCACATCAATATGGCCAAGTCCTGAAAATATATACTGTAAATATGATAAAGCCTCTTCTTTTTTGGCTGGATCAGCAATATCTTCAGGTGTCAAATGCTCACCTGTTTTACTTTCCCATTCAGCAGAACGAGTATTTACAATGTCTTTAAACTGATCTGCTAGCTCTTTTGCGGGCGTTCGTAAGTCAAAGTAATTTGACAACTTGAACAAGACCTGGTCAGCTTGACCAATAAGTGCTGCGTCAGGATTCGGTTCTTTTTCGTACTCAGTAAGCTCGAGATCAAGGTTATCATAAATGAGATTTGCTGGTGTTTGTCCAGCTGCAATGGTAATGTTCTTGGCTTGCTGCGCGTCAAGCAATGTTTGCCCTTGCTTGATTAATCCAGTAATACGCGATAGCGTACTCGAGGTTTCTTGTGCCCCAAGAAAGGAGCATGCTAAGCCAAATAATAATAAAACATACTTCATTGAAATCTCCTAATAAAATTATAGTAATCTATTATACAGAATATCATTTATTAATTTCAAATTCAACATTTGCGCTTTGATTCTCAGGGCCGGCTCATCTAAATTTGATTGACAATTAATTCCAAAGTGCTAGGTTGCCAGCAAGACAGCTTTCGAAGACATTTGATACTGATGTACTTATCAACCAATGGCTGGGCTCGTTTGAGCAAGTTAAGCGCCAAACTTTTGATGGTCGCTACATTTTGAGGAGCATTACCTTTTCGAATTCTCGATTGATCATCATTAAAGCAAACATCGAGTACCCAATGCATCGAATTCTCTATTAACCAGTGACTTCTTGCGGCGCGCAATATTCTTTCTGCTGATGCAGGAATACTTGTTATGTAGTAACGTTTTTCTATAGTCTTATTCTTACCAATCAATCGCTCTGATTGTATACAGGCAATGCTCTTTAGTGAGACCCAATCATTCTTTTTAGAAATCCAGCCTATTTGATCGGTTGTTGTACAAGTCCTAATCTCAATTCGACCATGCCCTTTTTCTGTTTCTGAAAATGTATCATGCTTAATATTGATATATTTTGATTCGCTTTCTATTTCAAAGAAAGTTTTTATTTCTTCAAGAAGATTGCCTTGATTGCCCTTTACATTAAGCAAATAATCCCCTTTTTTGTCAATAATCTTTTGAGCAATTTTTTTCTGGGTCCCTATTGCATCAATCGTCACTATCGCACCGCAGATATCAATTAAGTCCAAGAGCAGCGGGATAGCCGTTATTTCATTCGATTTTCCTTCTACCTTTTTTTGACAAAGGACCATTCTAACATCTGTCGCAAATGCATTGACTAGATAAAGAGGCTCTTTATCTTCTGTTTCACCCTGATCAAAGCTTCTTTTTGTCACTTTCCCATCTATGGCTACTGTTCTTGCATCATCAGTGTCTCTGTTATCCCTTACTGATGCTACTAAATCGCTTACCCATTTTACAAATATTTTAGAAAACTCATTAGGATCAAGTGCTCTAAAAAATCTCCTTAACGTATCATCGCTTGGTACCCCATTTTCAAATGGTAGATACTTTTTAAGTACGTCTAATCGAGCTTTTCCGTAGTATTCGATATCTTTCCAACCCTCGCACCCACTTATAACCCCTACCAGAGTTAAAAAAAGAATATCTGCCATTGAATGCAGTTTTCCTCTTTCAATTCTTGGGTCTTCTAGTTCACCTATATAATCCAAAAAACTAATATTTCTGTCTTCCATCTTGGTTCTCCCGGTTTTTTTTGAGAACCATTATATCTTAGTTTTTTAATTTTTTAAGTGAGCCGGCCCTGTGGGATCTAGAGTATGCTGATGCGTCAATACTTGATTGATTGCAAAAAAAGGGCATACTAAATAAGAAATGATGACAAAATGGGGATTAATATGAAAAAAATAGCGATACTTTTCTTGATCATAGGATCTTTTAATCTATCTGGTGTACCCAAAGCTTCAGACACTATCTGCTGGCAGATGGCTAAGCAAGCCTTTGATGAAACTAATATATTTCGTGCTAAAAAAAAGCTGCCCAAGGTGGCATGGAGCCAAGCTTTAGCCAACATTGCCCGAGAGCACTCGATTAATATGGCGCTTCATAAAGTCGAGTTTGGTCACCATGGCTTTAATAAGCGGCTCGACAAACTCCCTCTAAAAGCGCGAGCGGCCTCCGAAAACGTATATATGTCCGATCATATGCTCAATGTTCCCCATCTTGCCGTTGTGTCATGGGTCAAATCACCCGGCCACCTAAAAAATCTAATCGGCGATTATAAATACTGTGGTATTGGCGTTTATAAAAATAAAGAAGGCTTTTGGTACTTTACCCAAATTTTCGCCTCATTTTAGAACGTCATTTTCCAAGAGTTGTGGTTTGGCATAGGCGAGGTAAAGCACGCCAACGAGGTTTGGCAAAGCAACAAACATTAAGAGTGTATCCATCATCTCCCACACCAATTGCACATGCAAGAGCGATCCAAGAAAGATAGTAAGAACGGTAAACGCGCTATAGAGAGAAACCCATCGAAAATTGGTTAAGGAAGCAAAGCTTTGCCGGCCATTGAAACTATTGCCCACGACGGTTGTCAAGGCAAATAACGCAATGGTAAGCGCCAAAAGCCAACGGCCAATATAGGGGACGTGATTCTTGAAAGCTTCGTAAACAAGGGTACTGCGAAATGTTCCCTGCGTCCATATGCCTGTAACAAGAACAATGAGCCCTGACAGCAAAGAGAGAAGAGCGTCAGCGCCTGCTGAGAACATGGCTAAGATCCCTTGATCGGTCGGTCGCTCTACGTCAGCGAGAGAATGAGAAATCGATGAGGTACCAAGGCCCGATTCGGTTATAAAGATACCGCGATAAATTCCGGTACGAAGTGCCTGAATAAAGGTAATACTTACTAAGCCACCCGCGGCTGCTTGGGGTGACCAGATACCCCGGTAGATGAGCTTAATAGCAGCTACCAGTGCTTGTACATCGCTTAAAAGAATGCTGAGCGCAAAAATCACGTAGCATGCGCACATAAGAGGCACCAGAGCGGTCGCAACGTCACCCACGCGGTGGGCGCCGCCTTGCAATACCACCCAAACAAAGCTAGCAAGCGCCAAGCCTGTTACCCAAAGGGGAATAGACTCCTGTGCTAAAATGGATGCCAAGGTGTTTGCCTGTACAGCTGACCAGCCAGCCATAAGTACGGCTATGGCACTGCCATACCACCATGCCAACCAAGGGCTCACGAGAGCCAAATAGAGCATAGGGCCACCAACAACCTGGCCATCAGGCGATTTAACGCGTGTACGTAGGGCAAAAACGACCTCGGTAAACTTGACCGATGAGCCAATGATGATATAAAGAATGAGCCAAAAGAGAGCTCCCGGCCCGCCAACCATGATGGCTACCGAGGGACTGACCACATTGCCTATTCCAATGGTCGTCGCCATTGCGGTAAAGAGCGCGTGCGCCGAAGAAATCGTTTGGAGCTGTCCGGCCTGCTTTTTTTGCCGAATGCCACGGGTAATTAATTGGAAGAATCGCGGTATGCCACGAATTTGTAAAAATCCCGTTTTTATGGTTAAGAGGATACCAGCGCCACAAAAAAGGATGATCGAGGGGATCACCAAGATGGAGTTGTTAAGCCATTGAAAAAAAGCGAGGAGCGCCATGAAGCATACTTTCTTACTAAAAGGATCTTATTTAGTATATACGAATTCTTTAGGTAGCTGTATTATTTCGATGTCTTGAAATTTTGCTCGGTTTTATACAAGCTTTTTGAGCATTTTTTTTATAATGTCGAATGTTACTGGCTTGACGCTAAGCGGTTCTTGCAAGATCCCTCGCTCTCTGAGTTCGTTATAGGTTGGTATCTGAATAGTTTTTGTTGGCAGGACTACGATCGAGAAACCCGAATCGTGCATGACCGTGAAGTTTTCACGTTTGAGAAATTCTTGCATAAAATCGATATGGCCGACGTGCGCGGCGACAAAGGACAAGCGCGGTGCTGATGGTAACAACAGCTGCTTTAAGAATCCGACGTGAATCAGCTGATACTCGTCATCGAGCTTTGAATCAAGCTCTGCGCGGACATAGTGGACAAGAGGTCCAAGAGGCCCCATAGTCTCCTGGAGGAGTTCTTCAATTGGTTGGCAAGAAAGCGCTTGTGCTTTGTCATTAAGTGCTTGAAACCAATTTTTATCTTTATCGAGGGCAAAATACGCATCGGCTTCTTCGAAGTCTTCTTTATAGAGCTCGGCCTCCCTTATAACGTCACTAACGTACGCGATATTCTCTGAGTTTTGGACCAGATTAAGCAATTCACGTGCATCAGACAAAACTTCATCAAATGACTGCTCCATGACGTTGAGCACCTGCTCAACCGTACAAGGCCACGAAAAAAGCCGCTCATGAATTTGCTGTAAGCCGGTGTCGGGCCGTTGCTTATTGTTCATTGCCACCGCCAAGATGCTCGTATTGATAAGCTCTTTTATGAGAGATTGCGTGTCAAGGCATAAAGGCGAGGAAGTCAGAGATAAGCTATCATGCAGCCGGTCTAAAAAGCAGTAATTGCTCGACGATTTCTGATAAATGCTGCTCATCATTTCGCGTAGGCTTGATCGCAGAGCATACGGAGCCGCTTGAGGAGCTTCGATAAGAAACTGAGCGGAAATCCTCTTTGCACGTGCTTCATTAAAAACAGCAATGGCCTTAGTTGCTTGTTTGTCGATATTAAGCTGCTCGTTTTTGGGCTTATCATGATAGAATACAATTGCTTTGGCTCGTGGTTGCTCGGTTTTAGCCAGAATCGAGTAACGTTGAACGACGGCAGGGCACAGGGAAGTTGCGAGCAGGCTCAATAGTATGATGTGTCTCATAGATCTCCCTTTTTTGGCGGTAAAAACCCCTTGCGTAAGCGATAATCTTACAACAAGGGGTTTTTATTTGCAAATCAAGTGCCGTTGCTATAGTTCAGTATGCTTGTTGTTTGCCTCAGCAGGCTGGACATTCTGGAGCGCACTCAGCTTTTCAATGAAGCTGACAAGCTCTTCATTCGCCGCTGGATTATTGGCTGCTTCGGATTTAGCATAATCAGCCAGCGCTTGTTGAACTTCCGGTGTTAGCAGGCCTCGTGCTGCCAATGTTCCAGCTGTTTTAAGAATCACGGCGACCGCAACAGAGAAATTGAAGTCAGCATCAATATTAACTTGAGTACAGAATACGTTCCTTTTCGTATTAGTGTAATAATTCTCGCTACTGCTTTTACGGCGATCTCCCTTCTTATGCTTGCCAGCCATTACGCTGGTGGAAGTGCCCAAGACCGCTAATAAGCTGGCAGCAAGTAAAAACTTGCTTTTCATAGAATTTTGCATCGCAAACTCTCCTTTTGAGTTTTTGGTTTAATATTCGTAACCAGCCTATTAGCAGTTTTGTGCAAAGTCAAGCGATGAGGGGTAGCCTTGCAAATGAGCTGGATTCTGCTATCTTTAAGGTGATTTGGCTCATCAAGCAATTACTTATAAACAAATTATTGCAATTTTTATATTCAATATTTTACAATAAAGATATAAGAAAGAAAGGAAAGCTGCCATGAGAAACTTTAATCGTAAGCTAGAAGCGGCGCGTTCGAAAAAAGCGCATATTTGCCACCGATGCGGTGGGCTCCGGAGCAAAGGCTTGAGCAGCTATAAGAAGAAGGCGAACAAGCTCGTGGTCGGTGGATTTTACGGGCCTCGTTGGTTTGGCTATCCAGACCTTTCGCGCATTAATCGCTATAAATAGGATACAAAACGTAAATTGCCCCTAAGAGCCTTTTCCCCCTGCTTATCTAAGTGCTCGGGGGCATTTACTTTCGCGATTCAAACCGTTCTTTTTAAAAGCGCTGCGGTATCAAGCCTACTGATATAGCGTGCTGGGATAAGTGCTGCTATAAAGCTAATCGCGAGTACAAGGATAATTACGGTTGCGCCGATAGGCATGGTCATGTGCGCCGGGAGGTGTGAAACGTAGTACGCGTCAGGAAGCTGGATGAAGGGGTAGCGATTGAGCAAGAAACTAGCGATAGATGCGAGGGTGACGCCAATACTTGCTCCGACAAGGCCTATACCCGTACCCATTAATAAAAAAAGAAGCATTACGTCTCTGCTCGTAAAGCCAAGGGTTCGCAAGACAGCAATCTCCGCCTTTTTATACGCAATATACATGAACAAGAGCGCCATTATGTTAATGCTTGCTACCATTGCTATGAGCGATAAAATAAAAAGCATGGCATATTTTTCAAGTGTTAAGGCAGCTAAGAGCGCCGGATAAAGATCCTTCCATGAAAATACGGCGAGGCCGAGTGCTTTCTTGAGTGATGCCATCACTTCTTTTTCCTTATCAGGATTACGCAGCTTAAGACCGATGTGCGTAATTCCCTTGTCGGGAAATAAGCTTTTGGCCAGCGAGATACTTAAAAAAATTACGTTTGCATCGATATCTTCGATACCTGATTTAAATATGCCACCTATATGTGTTTGGCGCTGCTCAAGCATAACATTTTCGGGACTTTCAACCTCAGGTGCAAAGAGGAGCGTAATCGGGTCACCCGGCTTGGCTCCCAGCAGAGAGGCAAGCGACTGTCCGATTAAGAGCTGATCGTTTTCGAGCACAGCTCCCAAGGACGCTGCTTTTGGCTGTTTAATCAGCAGGGGAAGCTTGCTGACAGACTGCTCGGTGTCGGGGTCGATTGCCGTGAGCATTACAAGCGCTGCTATCGCATTGATATCAGGGGCTTTTATACACGCGTGACCTTGCATGCTCGGACTGATACCATCAATAGAATCATGATAATTTTTAGCGATAAATTCTTGAATCTTTGGATAATTGAGCGGCTTGCCCTCGCCAAGCATGATAAGGTCTGGGTTGATTCCCTGAACAACCGCCCGCGTCTCTTTTTCAATGCCGCTCATTACCGCGGCAACAAGCGCAAGGGCACATGATCCGAGAATTATGCTCATAAAGCAAATACCCGTCATCACGGCAATACTCTTTTCCCTTGTACCCCATAAAAAGCGGCGTGCTAGTAATAAGAGTGTCCACATTATTGTTTTTTTAATTTTTCAATATCAGGTTGTACTATGCTTTCGACAATGAGCTGGTTTTGACCATAATCCTCAACAAGAGCGCTTGTTAGTGGACCTGCTGTGCCATGATTGGTAGCGGTGTTGGTTGAAAGAATTTTGATCGGTTGACCCGTCCAAACCCTCTTTGCCACTTCTTTGGTATCAACAAGCCATTGTTGAGCCCACAAAAATTTGTCGCCGGTTCGATAAGCGAGTTCGTTGAGTTTGATATAACGATCGTCATATAAGTAAAAAAACGAGAGCCCCTCGTGCAGGTGGTGAAATACTAAGGGCTTGAGGAATTGAGCGAAGGTAACGCTGAGCGTTGTTTCGGTAATTTTTTTAGTCGGCTCTTTTTCCATGTAATGTACGCCGCGGCTCGTTGCTATCTGCCGGAATGATTCTGCCAATGCTCTGCCCAGATATGCCACCGCATAACCAACGCCAAAGTAGAGGCTGGCGACCGTCAGCATATGTATTTCCTCGAGAACCTCCAAAGTGATCGAACCGCTAGGCAGTTGTTCTATAAAATCTTTGAAGCTATTTTCTTGCATCGAGCATCCGCCGCCCTGCTCCTCAATCAAAGCATCACAAGGCTCTTTTGGCAGAGCGAGGCTACGTCTATAGTCGGCATCATGAAGCTCAAAAAAATGGGTGCCCAGCTGATGGCCTGATTTTAAAAATTCGTAAAAAGTGAGCCATTGCCGACCGGATTCGTAACAGAAAAATTCCAACGTTTTTGTGGGTTCTGCTATAGCCTTGGGCAACAAGCCGAATCGCAGGGCAAGCAAGTGCCTAAAGAGCGCGTTATAGATATTTTTGACGTTCAGTCGTGAGAAGTGGTGCTTTAGGCCCTTGACTTGGAATATTTCGGTGGCGGTATAATTACCAAATTCGGCGCTCAGCCAGTTCGCTGCGTTGCCTGCATTCCAGTAGACAAGGGCGCTGCCAAGGTCTTGGATAGCGGCCATGCCAAAAGTTGGGGTATATACTTGCATGCCGAGAGCTATTACAATCGCCAAGAAGTAGTTTTTCATTATGTTCCTTTGCTCTATATCGGATAAGCTTGAATATCCTATCACATTTTTTAACGCGTGTGTAAACAAAAGTCCAAGCCTGCATGATCAAAGCTTTAAAATTGTGATCAAGTTATTATAAGCTTTTAAATACTATTTACGCGAAGGTTTTATATGATTATTGCTATTGGTGCCGACCATCGTGGCTTTGGCATGAAAGAATTTTTTAAAAAGCACACGTCTGATGGAGCTATCTTATTCGAATGGCTCGACAAGGGAACGATGAGCGATGAGCGTGTTGACTACCCTATCTTTGCCCAGGCGGTGGCTCGGGCTCTTCAAAGTGGCGCTGCCGATATGGGCGTTTTGATGTGTGGTACGGGCTCTGGTATGGCTATGGCGGCTAATCGCTTTAGCGGTGTTTATGCGGCTGTCGTATGGGATGTCTCTATAGCATGTGCATCTCGGCAAGATGATAATGCGAATATTCTTGTCTTCCCTGCCGATTATCTTACTTATGAAGAGGCATATAGGATTTTCAGTCAAGCGCTTACGTGCCAATTTAAAAAGAATCATTATGCAGCACGCTTATCGTTAATAGAAAAAATTGAGTAAGTACGGGGCAAGCAGAGCCTGCTTGCCCCGTAGAGCACATTAACTCGTCTATGATCGAGGGACTAAAGCTCATCTTTGAGAGCGGGGTCATTTTGATCACGATGACTTTGTTCCTCGCGTTGGTCACCTTGTGTATCATGGGTATTGTTGCTATGCGCAAACAATATTTCAGCTTGCTCGTCTGATTCCTCAAGCTGAGCGATCAAAAAACTGAGAAAGCCTATCCAGGAAGGAAGTGCAACATCTATCAATTTGTTCCAAGCTTTGCTTGCATTATCACTGACAATACCGGGAGCAAAATAGTACTCACTCGAAGCGGCAACAGCTACGGTTACCGCAAGGATTGCCTTAACCAGTGATGCAGGATGGGTGATTACATTTTGGTTGCCATTAGATATCTGTAAAGCAATCGCGGTTACCAAGCTGGCAATGGCGATTGCTTGTTGACGCACACCTTCCCAGGCAAACGGTGCTTTGAACGCAGCAACGTATGATGCGTGATTGAGCTTTGTAGCGTTCGGGTCATAATAGCCTAAATAATCTGATAACTCCTCAAGCCAATATATATTATATGGCATTATAAAATATGATGTGGCAAAGCCAATAAATGTTGAAATAAAGCTTCTTGTTAGCTTATAGGGTGTATTTTCACCAAGGTTAAAACCACACTTTTGGTTTAGGGCATTGCATGAGGTTTTACCGAACATTCGCGTGAGCACCGTTGTTCCCAGCGCTGTTAAAAAATAGCCAAGCGCGATGGTGGCTGATTGCTGGTCCTTTGCCAATTCAGAAAACCGGTAGTGCAATTGATCCGGAAGATTTTCCATATATTCTACCGGGGTATTTACGTAGTAATCAACTGCCCACGCTTTTATATCTTCAGGAAGCTGTGATAGCGATCCAGCAACCGTTCCATTTTTGAGCGGCAAACTTTTGACGGTGCTATTCTGTGGAAGTAATCCGTGCATTTTTTCCCATTCAATCCATGCTTCGCCAACCTTGCTAAAAAGCTCAATAATGGTCAGATACTTAATTCCGGCCTCATAAGCGTTCATGCGTGCAGGCGCAAGGATGAGAGGTCCTTTGATAGGAGGAAAAGTGAGGGCTGAGGGCAATGGGTTGCTCGCCAAAAATTCTCTTCCAAATTCGTTAAAAAGAAACTTGAAGTCAAGCGCTAAGATTTTATTGGCAGGAGATTGCTTGATACCAAGGAGATCATGTGTTGTCCAATTTCCTGCTTTTTTGCTTGCTTTATTCGTATAATGGCCTAAGGCGAAATAAAGAGGTGCCCCTACGATTTCTTTTATAGCAGCAGTAAGAGTATTTGCCTGCAGACACGTAAGGCTTGCACCAAGGACGAGTAATCGTAAACACGGTGAGCGCATAAACTTCCTTTCAGTTGGGTTTTTAGGTATTGCCCAGTAATTATAGATCTAAAATGTCATTTTGAAAAGTTCATCATAGAAGTGGTGCGATCATACTATTAACATTATGTGACAAAAAAAGTAATATAAGAACAGTAATAGACAAATGGGTTTACAAATTTTTCTAATTGAGTATAATTAGTAGGTATTCGGCGCATAAAGTATCAAATGCGCAATCAATTGACACCTACTGATTAAGGGGAACTGACATGCCTTTTAAACCCTGGCCATTTCTTGCCTGTTGTATACTCGTTATTACGGGAGCGTTATGGTATTCTCTCTGGCCGATCTGGCCGCCATCTGAATTTCAAGCAATCTTCCTTGATCAAAGGGACTTAGAAAAAAACAATATTGTTGAAGTTGCTGTTATAGGCTCAGGACCGGCTGGTTTGAGTGCAGCCCTCTATGCAGCCCGGATGAATCGTTACACGGTTGTTTTTAAAGGCCCAATGCCGGGGGGCCAGTTAACGAGTACGTCTGATGTTGAAAATATGCCAGGAGTTGGCACGCAGCGCGGTCCCGACATTATGGAAAATTTTGAAAAGCAGGCCGGTCATTTTGGCGCGCGATTTGATTCATCAACTATAGTTCGCGCAGATTTCGATAAGGGATATCCTCATGAGTTGGAGACAGATAATGGCACTAAGATATATGCCTATACAGTAATTATTGCTACGGGCGCCACGCCAAAAACAACCAATATTCCGGGTGAGCAAGAATATTGGGGCCGTGGGGTGAGCACATGTGCGGTGTGCGATGCGCCATTTTATAAAGACCGCGATGTAGCTGTCATAGGAGGCGGGGACTCAGCAGCAGAACAGGCGCTTGAGTTGTCCCGTTTTGCACGATCAGTAACATTATTGGTACGAGCAAGCACTATGCGGGCATCTGCTATTATGCAGCAAAGGCTCCATGAGCAACCTCGCATACAGATACTTTATAATACCCAGAGCATCGGTATACAAGGAGATGGGGCCCAGGTAACAGGTATGGAGATCAAAGAGCTCGGCAAATCGAGCTCTCTTGCGGTGCAAGGAGTCTTCCTGGCGATAGGCCATGATCCCAACACCAAAATTTTTCAAGGGGCCTTGGCAACCGACAAACTCGGGTATATTGAGCTTAAAGGGCGTAGCCAAGCAGCTTCCCAGCCAGGAGTATTTGCTGCTGGGGATGTAGCCGATCCGCGCTATCGCCAAGCGGGTGTTGCTGCCGGCGAAGGCATTAAAGCGGCCCTTGAAGCCGATGCATTTTTATCAGAAACTTTGGAGCCGTCTGAAAAGCTCCCGGGCCGTTACTACGACCCGCAAATTATTCGTCACCATACGTTAGAATCGGTGCAGACGCTGGAACAGCTTACCGATCACCTTGGTGCTGAACAGCGACCCGTTGTTATAGATTTTTATGCGCCTTACTGCACCTCATGTGTAGCGATGTTGCCTGTCATTGAGTCAGTAGCTGAAACTTTAGGCGATACGATTAAGTTCCTCAAGACAGATATCAGCACTTCCGATGAACTTTCACGCAAGTTTGAAGTAACCATGGTTCCTACCATGCTTGTTATGCACGAGGGCAAGCTTTTGAGTAGATCAACTGAGGTCATGAATAGGCAGGAGCTTCTTGAGTATCTCCAGAGCTTTGTCAGAAATTGACAATCTGTGTGAACAGGGTTTAATAATATACGAAATATTTTTAAACCCCTGCTTAGTAAGGAGAAGCAATGCATTTTGTTAGGTATTTACTTATTGTCATGCTTATGGGCTGTAGCGCCGCATTGACTCCGACATCCCGTGTTGATTTTCTCTCCGAATTCAAAAATCTTGATGAGTTTCAGGAGTTCTTTGATTCTATAAGCCAAGAAGAACGTGATGCGGTATGCCTTGAGACGCTTAACGCACTTGCTGAATTGCGTGAGATACAATGGTCGCAATCTGCGGGCGTCGGCATAGGCGAATTAGTTGTTAGCTCTGCCCTCACGCTGCCGGTTTATTGGTGGTTGTGTGTTCAAAGTAGCTTGAACGACAAGCCATATAGGACCATTTTGGCATTTTTATGGCTTGTCGTAACTTTCAAGCCTTTAAAAAATACTATTATGGCGTTTTTTGAACCACGTCGTAACGCGGATTTTACCGGAGAGCTTGTTCAAAAATTCAAAGAGCTCTATCGCGCTTTGGGATGCCGCACTGACATCGGCCCAACAGGCCTTATTGGCTATCAAAGTTAAGAACGTGCTTTTATTTTGCCGAAGCGGCAATGCGCTGCTTTGGCAAATCTTGAAACGAGCATTTAAAATGAGTTATGTTAGTTAGTAAATAACCAATATAACTAAAGCTATTATGTTAACAAAGAGATGTTTTTTTCTTCTTTTAGCGAGTGTTGCTGGATGGTGCATTTCCACTGATGGCGTGGTTCGCATTGGCCTTGGGGGCGATGTGATGCTGGGCAGGCTTGTAAACGAAAAGCTTAATCGGGTGGCGCCTACGTATATCTGGGGTGACCTTTTGCCAACGTTACGCAGCAATGATGTAAATATCGTCAATTTGGAAACAGCCCTGACGCGAAGCACGCAGCGGGTACCAAAGGTGTTTAATTTTAAGGCAGACCCAAAGCATGTGCAAGCATTAATTGCTGGAAACATTCACGTAGTTAATAACGCCAACAACCATGTCTTAGACTTTGGTATCGAAGGCCTGAAAGAAACGATTGAAACGCTCGATCGGGCAGGAATATTGCATGTTGGGGCTGGGTTGAACGCGCAGGAGGCTGCGCGGCCGGCAATTATTGAAAAAAATGGTTTAAAAATTGGCGTCCTTGGCTACACGGATAATGAGCCATCATGGAAAGCCGGAGCCAATAAGCCAGGAACTAATTATATTTCGATAGAACATGACCGGCAGCGAGTGCAAGAAGATATAAAAAAACTAAAGCCAGAAGTTGACCTTATAATCATTACGTTGCATTGGGGACCCAATTGGCAAGAGAGGCCACCGCAAGCTTTTAGAGATCTAACACATGCAATGATTGACGCAGGAGCAGATGTCATACATGGGCATAGCAATCATGTGTTCCAAGGAATTGAATGGTACAAAGATAAACTTATTCTTTATCAAACGGGCGATTTTGTTGACGATTATGCCATCGACCCTAGCCAACGAAATGATAGATCCTTCTTATTTATCATAGAAGTATATGACAAATCTCTCGAAAAGCTTTCTCTCGTACCAACCATTATCGATAACATGCAGGTCAACGCGGCGAATGCCAGAGATGCTCGAGAATCGCTTGGGCGTATGCAGAGGCTTTCAGCCGAGCTTATCCCGCCCCCGCAGAGAATCGAACGGTAATTAATCTTTCAGAAAAAATTATTAAATCGTATGCTTTAATTTTTGATTTGAATAATATATATTGAGAAAAGGGATCTGTGGGAGAGAGAAAGTTATGATACTCAAGCATATTTACTTAGTAATCTATCTCATAAGCGCATGCGCTTATGCGCCAACCTGTGAACTTGTCGAGCACTTGCATAATCCGGCCGTTCTGGCTTTTTTAGACACTATTGCGTATGCTGAGGGGACGTTGCAGGATACTGGATACCGTATGCTTTTTGGCGCGCATATTTTTGACAGCTTTAAGGACCATCCTCGTTGTGTTATTACCGCCAAGCTTGGTGGCAAGGAGCTCCGTTCAAGTGCGTCGGGAAGGTATCAATTTTTACGTAAAACCTGGGACAAGGTTGCCGATACGGTCGGTATGAAGAGCTTTAGCCCGGTGCACCAGGACTGTGCCGCCGTCTATATGCTTAAGGAAGCAGGCGCACTCGACCTTATTAAGCAAGGAGACCTACCCGCCGCGATTAGCAAGGTTAAAAACATCTGGGCGAGCCTTCCTGGGGCACCCTATGGTCAGCCGATAAAGCCCGAAGGGGAGCTACGGAGCGTATTTAATAAGCAACTTTCTTATTATAAACAACTTTTGCAGCGTTGAGGTGGCTGGATGAATTTTAAGGGCAAGGGGCTCCTGGTAATAGTAGGCGTTCTCTGTATTTTCAGCATTGTTGTTTACGCTGTTTTTCGGCAGTTATCGGATGCGCCAGCCTTCTGGCCAGCTCATTGGCAAAAAAGTCCGCCTAAGCAATTACTGGGCGATAAGAAGAGCCGGTACCGCACGGGTATTGAAGAGACTATTACGTTTTTTGCCCGTGAAAATGGGCAATCGTCACGCGTCCTTGCACGTAAGGCGTTTCTTATTCGCAGGCCCGGTGCAAAGGCGACAGTTTTTGTATTTCACGGGTTTATGTGTAACAAAAATGATATAAGGTTTTTGACAAACTCGCTTTTTAGTCAGCCATTTGATGGGCAGCCGGTTAACACGATTACCATTGATTTTCGTGCTCATGGCGAGGTTGCTCAGGGGCAGTGTTGCTCCTTCGGCCATGATGAGAAATATGATGTTATGGGTGTCGTCGAGTACGTAAAATCGGATCCTGAGCTTAAGAATACCAAGCGGGTGGCATATGGGTTTTCGATGGGTGCTGTGGCGTCGCTTTTAGCGCAAGCGGACGATCCTACGCTGTTTGATATGGCTATTTGGGACTGTCCGTTTGAATCGACCGAGAATATCATAGGGCGGGCGGTGAGCAGTTTGAAGTTATCCATGCTAGGCTATGATCTCGCATTGCCGGGGCGCTCGCTCTTGCAGCGGTATGCGTATAATCCTTATGTTCAGTCGTGGCTCAAGTTTGCGCTCAAGACAATTGCCAAGATGGATGCCACTCAGGTGGAGACGTGTATCGTGCCGATTGATACCGTTGAAGCAGCCCAGAAAATAGCGATTCCTGTTATGGTTATTGGTTGCAAGGGCGATGAGAAAGTACCTGTTTCTGCAGTGCGGGCCATTTACGATGCGCTCAAGGGGTATAAGCGCCTCTGGATTACTAATGGTAGGGCGCATTTTGATTCGTATTTTTATAATCCCGAAAAGTATATCTACAAAGTTCGCCGGTTCATCCAAAAAGCCTTTGATGGGACCATCAAGCAGCGCTATGCTGCGTACGTCACGCTTGATCCAGACGAGCTTGAGTGAAGGGTGGGTGAATAGAAGAGAGCGCCTATGCGGCGAGCACACTTACGCAGTGAGCGGCAGGGCGGCGGCCCTGCACCCATTGATTCTGATGTCTGCACTCTATCTGCTATATCTTTTATCTCTTCTAATGCCATAACCATGCGGGGCGCATGATTATGGCAAACGCAATTCTCCTAACGGAGAATAGATTTTTGTTTTGCAGCAATCTTTTTACCAAAATCTTTAATAAATAAAAGTCTGATGAGGCCCTCCGTAGTGGCCCGGCGCGTTCTTCCGGAACGCTAGGTGCATGAGTAGGGCCGCTTGGATTAGGGGCCGGGGAAAGCGGCGCACGGGTTGCAAGGGGGTTTGCGAGAACCCCGCTTGCCGCTCGCCGCGCAGGCGTATTTCTTAGGATGTCGCCGCCGCGGAGGCGCATTCCCTTCAGAAGCTATTCAAAAAAAATAGTTAGTTATTTCATATGATACGTTATGTTAAAGTGATTCCAATTAGACTCAGGCGATTTAATATCCTCGCTCGCTAGTTCTCGCTTCCAAATAAACCATTATTACTTTTGACTCTCATCTGCTGAGCAGGGCGTACTAGCTGCTTATGGCGCTGCGTTTCGAAATTTGGCTTCAAAATGCTTATATCAAAAGCAGTAATAGCACCTATAAGCTTTTGCTTAATGCGAAACAATAGCTCTTTATCTTTTAGTGTTAAAGATCTACTGGATTCACTATCAAGAGTATAATCCTCTATCTTTTTCAAAATAATTTTTAGTGCATCACCGGAAATCTTGGCTTGTAAAATATGATGACAAATAGGCAAATTTCGGCTTATTGCAGCCCAATAAAGAGCGCTTTCAAGAGCGCCCGAAAATTCTGATTCATCGTGCACGGTTGTTTTGGGCATCATTCCATAAAGCCATGAAAATGCTTCGACATTATTAACGGCGGCAGCAACACCTAAGCCAGTCCTTCGTGACTCTTCAGTTATAAATATGAACATATACGTTATAATAGAATTGAGTAAATTATTTTGCTTGAGCCCAATGGTAAACAGAAAAGCACGATTTAACTGATCATAATCAGTTTTCTCTAAACCCGCATGCCAACGCAGCAGGCGGTTCTCGACCACATCATTTTGTCTTAAAAGTATGCCATAAATCAAAGAACTATCTCGTTCACTATCAAGCCCAGGTAATTTTTTTGCTATCTCAGCGGCAAAATTGTATCCAAGAGCGAGAAGGTAGGCAAGGGCCTTGTCCCCCTTCTCGCCACCATGTTCATTAAGCCAGCATTTGGCAAACTGATGAGCGCTATCTTGCGTAATGCTTACCCCGTGCTTTTCATTTTTAAAACTAGACTCCATCGCGCCCAGGTTATGTAATAGGGTAATAAACATTAGAAAGATAGGCAGCTTTTTCATGATTTTCCTTAATTTTAATAATAAGTTTATAGTAAATAATGCTTGTCTATGAGCGTATCACGTTGCCGGCAATAGGCAAGCGATGCCTCTTTTTTCTGTTAAAGCTTAAATATTGAATTTTCAGATCTAAATATATTATAGTGTTGTTAAAGCTTAAAAATTCAAATAACTGAAAAAGTAAGGGGGGCATATGAAAGCCTTGAAATTATACCGCTTCATGAGATTTGCCATTCTCGTAATTGCTGTAGGAACCGGCTTCCAGCGAGTCTGTAGTATGGAAGCTCTCACAGGTGACCTAGGCGAAGCCGTTGGCAGCTCGTTAGGGGAGGTCATTGGCGGAAATACCATGGCTGATCTGACAAAAAGTTTCGCTAATACTGCTATCGAAGACTCTTTTAAAGGCATCGACTCAGCTGTTTTAGAGCAATTAGGGACTGATGCAAAGGGGGTCTTTGAAACTTTTGGCGAGGGATTAAAAGACGTTATGGGAGGGGCAGAAACTATCGCGGAGCTGACTCCTGAGCAATTTGAAAAAGTTGGCAATCTGCTTTCTGATCTGGGAACTGATTTAAAAAAGCTGCTTCCTGAAGATCTAGCAAAGGACGTAAACTTACAAGCATTTGGCAAGGCTGGCAGCGAATTGACCAGTGAGCTTGAAGCAACGGTGGAGACTTTTAAGACTGCATCACAAGATATGGTTGGCAAAGTGGATACTGAAGTATCTAATTTGACTGACAAAAATCTTGAGAATGAATCACCAAATGCACAAAGTGAAGCTAATGCGGTTAATAATGCCGATGAAAAGCTTTCTCAGGCTGCCAAGGAAGCTGGCGCCGCACCTACACCAGAAACATGGGGACAAACTATCAAGAATTTTCTTGTCCAACATGTATTCCTGACTATTGTGTCAGCATTTGTCTTCATGGTTCCTAACTGGGTCATGGGTCCCATTCAGGCCAAGCTCGCTAAAGATGCCCAGGTTACGACAGCTCTGGCACCTCAATATTTTGGCGGCCTCTGGCTAGCGCCACTAGCGCCTCTTATTGATCAAGACAATATTGCAAAAAGTGTTTACATTTACTCCCTTGTTAAAGATCCTGCTGCAGCTGAATCTTACTTAAAATCGGTTACCGAAGGGTCGTGGCAAGCCGAGTGGAGCCAATTAACGGGTAAAACAGGCGAGCAAGTCGTAGATAATACAAACTTTTTTGTAACAGCGGGTGCCTACAACGATTGCGATTACCCCTTTTCATGGGGCGTTGGGGGTATCCCATCAGACTCGTTTACCGGCCAAATGCTTCACCTCAATACCGGCCTCGAATTTTTAGGTGCAGGTGATCCATTCGATATCTTGTATCCTTATCGCCAGTTAGGTCCTCTAACGGCATCTGATTCCTATCACAAATGCGCGACAAATATGTTGCGCTTTCTCCGCCTTATGGCAAGTAAGCTATATACGGGAATAGCATTTTCTGAAACGTACGATCAAAACGGTAATATCGGTATGATCAGCGCAAGCGGAACTGCTGCTGAAGCTTTAAGCGGCGGAGGCAAAAAGGAATCTGAATACTGGCAATCATTAGCAAATACATTGTATGATACTAAAACTGAAAAAACAAATCTCTTTTTAACTCCTGCGGACCAAATTAGCAAAAATCTAGGCGGCGGCGGTCCTACCGGCAAGCAGCCATCAACCTATGAAGCCATGTCAGGAATCTTCAATCTAGGCGCACCCGTGGTTCGCGCAAGTGGCGAAAAACTATCGGGCGGCTTTACCTTGCAAGCTATGGCTTATCCCAGCAAGGTACTTGAAATAGCACCGACACCATTGCTATCAAAGGGTCTTTTTGACATGCCGCTCAATGCCCAGGGAATATTCATTTATCAAACGCCTGATACGCAATGGGCCCTCTTAGCCCGTAAAAGTCTTAAAGCGCAAGAGGCATCGTCTGACGTAAAAGTGGCAAGCGACCTTTACGATTATGTCATGTGCCTTGATAGGGATATGAACCCTCTACCTGGCTTTATACCTTGCGTCAATGAAGGCGGCGGTACTGCTGAAATCAAACTAGGTGGGTCCGTGGTGGCGCGTGGAAAAACGAAGGGTATATCCGCAGTCCAGCCTGGCTCCGTGACATGGTCTGTCAATCCACGGGTGAAATATATTTATGGCCTCATCGATAACGCTCTTACCGATATAACGATGGGCAAGCTTGAGGCAAATCCCAGTCTGCTCGCACAAGCCGCGGCAAGTTTTAAGTCGCCATCTGATGCAATATCGCAATTTTTCAAAAATTTAAAGACCGCTATAGAAACAAGAACGGGAAAGGGTCCATTTACGTATGGCGGCTATACCCTTACGAGGCCAAAAGACCTTGCCTCTAATGTCTCCCTCTATGAATGTGCACCACAGAATAATAACAAGAAGACAACATTAGAAAATGGTGGAACTGACTACCTGGTTCCGGTTGATCAGTACTTTAGCCCGGTTGGGCTACCGAGTGGCAAGCTTGCCTATTTTGTGAGCGTCGTCACTTCACGTATCTATGACCAGGACATGGCGCTCGTCAAGACGCCAATCGATTTTAGCATTCTTGAGTACACACCAACCGGGGAGACCTATATAGCCACCGCCAATATGCTTGCGGTTTTCAAAAGCAAGGCTAATATGGAAGTTGTGAGCTCAGATCTCAGCACGGCACTCGGTAGCCTCTATGAAGAATATGACGTAAACCCTTATAATTATACCAAGGGCTTAAAGGTGGTGCCTGATCTCGTGCAAGCTATCGCCCATGCCATTGAAAGCTCGAATGATCCTGTCTATTCTTCTGCCAAAAATGTGCTCAGCCGCTTCGCCGTTTACGCAGCGGCGCGCGTTGTAGGGTCTCTCGTTCAGACTATTGGATTGAATCCTACTATAATCAAGGATCTTTCGCCGACAGCTCTCGATAAGGTTGGTGCAACCTTGGCTGATCGTATAACGAAAGCAGTTAGCGACGGTATCCAAAATGGAGTAATAACGCACTCACTTGCCCAAGCATCACCAGCTGATCTTGATAGAGTACTGAGCGCCGCCACTAACCCAGCTGTTGCCACGGCATTTGCAGGGGTTGGTACATCACTCAAAGACCAACTGTCCGCAGCGGCCCAACCACTCTTTGATGGGCTTGCTCAAAATCTTGGGCTAGATCCAAGCACAAGCTACCAGCATACACTTGCCGTTGATGGTTTTATACCCGTCGGGCCGTTATACCTCTATAATCAAGGGCTTAATCTTGGACCAGTCTCCGACAGTACCGGTTCATTGCTCGGCACGTACCTTGAGACAAATTCCCCAGCACTCAATAACGCCATAAAGAGTTCCCATCTGATGTGGAAGCTCTGGCTTATTGGGCAAAAGCAATCTGAATGGCTCCTTTTTGAGCTCATGGGGCCCTTTGCTTTTACCTCAAAATTGATACCAAACATCGTGTTGCAAGCTACCAGCATTGATGACATACGGGCAGGCGACTTTGTCTACACATCATCGAGCTATCCGGGTGACTATTTTATTGTCGCCAAAACTCTTGGGGCCAATAACACCGTTGTGGGGAGCGAGCCATTCGAAGCTACGAACCCGCAACCCTACCTCATAAGCTTAATAACGGGCACGATCTATCATCGTGATAGCCAAGACCAGGTAACCATCGTGGCCGATGAAAATGGCACACCGGTTCAGTTAAGCAACCTTGGAGCGGTTAGGGCAAGCTTAAAAAGTCCATCGTTAAGAAGTATGCTCGGCACAGCAGCCACGAATGTAACGCAATTGCCGTGGAAGCACTATAGCTTTGCTAATTTCTTGTTGACGATTGACCCAGAAGATGCCAAGAATAACACGTATGTGTATCAAGACGTTACGACTTTACCAACTTCGGCATTTCCACCAAAATTGAGCCAGGTTGATGACTTCTTCATTGGTGCCAACCAGGATGCAAAAGGCAATATCACTCCTGAATTGCTCGGTATTCCCCTTGAGAGTAATCCAGCATATATTATTAGCCTCGTGACGGGTACCGTTTATAATGCGCAGGGCGTTTTCCCCTCACTCGTTGTTTCTTCGCCTGGTAGTTTATTAACGCAACTTCGGGGCAAAGTTCGGCCAGCTTTGCGAAAAGCCCTCGACATGCTTATTACGCGACAAACGCCGGTGAAGCAGCCAACGCCGCCGCCAGCACCGGTGATACAGCTTGACGAGGTGACGGTAAGCAAGCTTCTTGGTTCGCTTGCCTATTTACCATCACCTTTTACGCATCTTAAACGTTATCAAAATAAGTATTATGCTGTTACGGGAGCAGCCAATGACGCCGTTAATGGACAACCTGCATCTATTTTCGATTACGCTGCGCACCCTATGAAGGGCCCCGAAGGCAAAGAGCAGGAAGTAGGTATCCTTTATAACGGTAAAGGCTTGCCTGCCACTATCTATAGCGGGGCACTTCTTGATATTGCGCGCCAAAAAGCAGGCGTCGTGGTGAATGCTGATGGTTCGCAAGTCTTAGGCGTGCCACATACGATGCCAGGGATTGAACTTGGCGACAAAAAAGGGGTGATGCAGGATTACCCAAGTAGTATACCCACCATTACGCTCGGCGATACAACCTATACGCTTAAGCAATATACTAATGCACGTATTCCTGGTGCACGCGTTATGGCGCTCGCCAAACCATCTCAAGGCAGCTCTTTCTATATAGATCTGTATTCAGGATCAGAGTTCGATACCAATGGGCATGCTCGCATTGCTGAGTACCAGGCACTTGAAGATTCCAATCACCGGCTTGCTGCGTTCATTGGCAATGATAATCGCGGTATGCCACAGGCTTTCGGTACCGATATTGGAGGCTACTATTACCAGTATACGTACTATATGGACTTTACCTCGAATAAGAACCCAAACTTAATTTATAAAGGCTTTAACGCCCTTGGTGATGCTGACAAATACCTTGCCATAGATCCCGCAGACCTTGACCTGGCCAAGCCGTGGGTTGTTAAGGCAGGCCAGAAGCAACAAAGTGGTGTCATTGCTTTTGATCCAAAAGGAGCCACTTATAAATCAAGCGCTGAATATATCAAGCCTTACAGTTATATTGGTTCGAGAAAGCCTGGCTCAAGTCCCGTATTTGAATTTGCCCGAGCGACGTGGGATGCTAACTATGCGGGTAACCTGCTCGTGGTTGCTGGCACTAAGAAAGGTGATGCGTTTACTGTGGAGCGGCTCTTCGTTCCGGCCGCAACGGGAGATAGCCGACTTTCATCAGCAAAGATACCACTTGGTGCGTATATTGAATGCCAAGGAGCAGCAAAAGGCGGATCCAAGCTTACGATGCAGGCAGTCAAGTTGCCTGATGGCACCACGTCCGACTACCAAGTTACTTTCTATGATGGGCTTGTTGATGCCAACACCGGCGCCAATTATGTCGCTTTTGAAGATACCAACGGTATTCACTTCTTTATTCCTGCTTACCAATCAACAAGTGGCAAAACAATTCGCGATATTCAGTATAAGCTCAAGAACTATATAAGCATAACGGCGTTTGGTGACGTTGGTATCTTCAAGCCACTTTTGATGACCGCGCTCGGTCCTGTTGCTGCTATCTTAAATGTGCCAGCAAGCGCTCGAGAACACGCACAAGGGCTTATAACGAGCAAGCAGTTCGTGTACGATTCTGATCAAAAGCGCTACCTCTATAAATACGGCTCTGAAGACACCAATAAGATATATTATCCCGGTACAACGGTCGGCACCGAGCAACCGGCTTATGTTGATTTACGTAGTGGTGTTTTTTATGATGTGCACGGTATTCCTACAGGTGGCGCGCTCAATTATCCTGAGCTGTCACTACTCTTAGGAGATAAGTCAGTTGGTATTCCTGGCCCTGTTTATGATTCGGTAAACAAACGGTTGCTGAATCCTGACCCTACCAAGCTTCGTGCCTTGGGAGGTACCACGATGGTGCCTGCGGACGCTGTGCTAACGCCAACAAGCGCATTCCTGCTTTATCACTCAGAGCGCTAAGCGCCATGACAGAGCTCATTAAGCGCCTTCCGCAAGGGAGGCGTAATCCAAAGGCAACCTTGATCTCAAAATTTTTCTATCTCATGATTCTGGGAAACTTCGTGATACTTTGGGGGGCTGAAAAAGAGTTGCGATGGGACTGGCGTACTATTGACGTAAGCCCAGCAACTTTTCCTGCCAACTTTCAATTTTGTGCGGCAACATCGGAATATCAAATTTCAGGTAATAGTTGCTTTAATAGTATATGCCCGGATTCTAATTGGTCGCGTTATGAGAAGCTTGCTCCTATTGAGCCCGTCGGCCGCGGTGTTGACCATTGGGATCGTTACAAAGAGGATGTTGCGCTCATCAAGCAGTTAGGCGTGACCGTCTATCGCTGCTCTATCGACTGGGCGCGCGTCCAGCCGCGCGAAGGGGTCTATGATCTTGCGGTTATTCAGCACTACCATGAGTTATTTGATGAGCTGCGCGCTCACCAGATTAAACCGATGGTTACCTTGCACCATTTTGTTAATCCTGGGTGGTTCGAGGACAAGGGCGCATTTGAGCAAGAGGAAAATATCGCCTATTTTGTGGCATTTGCCCAGCGGATGTTTGCCGAGTTTGGTGCCAAAGTGCCCTACTGGGTTACGATCAACGAACCGGGCGTCTATGCTGCACAAACCTACGTAACTCACGCATTTCCTCGACCGATGAGCTCAAATCTTGGCTTTCCCTGCAACTTAGGCTTAGGAATGTGCTTATATGGCGCGGCAATGGTAGTTAAGCATCTTATGATGGCGCACGTGAAGACTTACGAGGCACTTAAGCAGATGCCAGGTGGTCAGGCAGCACAGATTGGTATCGTTCATAACGTTATTCATTTTGAGCCGTATCACCCCAATAACTGGCTTGAACAGGCTATGTCATCATTCTTGCGATCGATTTATTCAGATAACATTACAAAATTTTTGCTTACCGGCAACCTTGGCTTCAAAACATATACGGGCACCGTAACCTGGCAGTACCCCGCCATTAAATCAGTCCAAGACTATATTGGCCTGAACTATTATTCACATGTCCTCGTGAGCTGGCATCATCTGAAGCCGGCGTTGCGCCCCGAGGACGGTGAAATCAAAACTGATATGGGGTATGGTTGCTATCCCGAGGGACTTTACCGGGCGCTTATAGAATTGGCGCCGCTTGGCAAGCCAATTTATATTACTGAAAACGGCCTTGCTGATACACGAGATGAAGTGCGTGATCTCTGGTATAAGCGCTATCTTTATGCAGTAAGTCTGGCCATAAAACAAGGAGTCGATGTAAGGATGTTTTGCGCTTGGTCGCTTTTTGATAACTTTGAATGGAACCTGGGCTACGATAAAAAATTTGGGCTCTACGCTATTGATCGCACAACATTTAAGCGTACGCTTAAAGCGGGAGCTGAGTATTTACGCAAGGTTGCGCATCGTCAGGCGGATTATTATAGGAAAGCCCGTAAAACCCAGCGCTTTTAAGGCTGGAATATAAGGGCTTCAAATTTGTTGTAAGAATGACTTAAAGTTGTTCTTGCATAATTCATGCAAGTTGATAGAATATGAGGGCAACTACCCTGGGAGCCAGGGAAAGTAACGCTTGGGAAATATGAAAGCGCATTAGCGGTTCAGCCCAGGAAGCCCAAAACCTTTAGGTTTGGGTAGCTCGCAAGGTGGCCTATGGTTAAAAAAGTTACTTATTGCGCACTATTGCTCAGCTTAGCGATGCTTAAATCTGCCTATGGCAAAGCAACTAAGCCTATGTTTGTTTCGCAGACTCCCTTTCCCGCTGCAAGCAGCCGGATGTTTCTTCTCGAAAAAAAAGATGGCTCACAATGGCTCTTAAAACAGCGCAAAGGCAATTCGCTTGCTGAGCAGATGATGTGCGTCAAAGAAATCTTAGGCGCCCGCATGGCTAAATTTCTCGGTATCCCCTCTAATGAGGTAAAGTTGATTCGGAGCCGCGAGGGTAAAGAGTACAAGCATTATAAAGATAGTCCTGCGACGCTCCATACCTTGATTCCTGGACGGTCAGGCTGCACCTTTCGGCCACACGTTAAAATACAGCAACCCGCAGGTGGTAAGTGCAAGGGGCTGTGCGGCTTAAGCGAACGTGTCATTAAGAGTATGACGAAACATCCAACGCTGCCCCTTATTGTTGCTTTAGATACGTTTGTCGGCGCGGCCGATAGAGGTTGCCCAAATTTTATGTATGATAAGCAAACGGATACGATATATGGTATCGATTTTAATTCTGGTTTTCAGCAAAACCTGGCAATCTTCGCTCTTCATAATTTAAAAGATCTCGAATGTTCCGATTTTAGTTTTTCTGCTTTCGAAATTCAAGCATTGAAACAATATCGTCATGCTTTGGCGCGATTGGTAGCTAAATTTAAACCAAAACAATTATTCAGCGATTTTGTTAAACTCATCCATGAGGCCGGGCTTTTTGAGCAGCAAAGTTTAAGAAATGAGCTTAAAAACCGCTTGGTTAAACATAAAAAAGCAATTCGCAAGAGCTATACATCAACAAAGCGATTAATAAATTATCTTGATAAGACCCTTCTTAATGCAAATCCTGAGATAGGTTAATTTTCAGGCGTCAGGCACCTCAAAGATTCGGATGCCAGAAAATAGTTTTCTTATCTAAATATTGCATCTAGCCATAAAACATTGATATAATATAATATAATATAAGCAATATTATAATTTTGTAAATTAATGAGGCGTGCTATGTTAATAAACCGAAAGAAACAGGTACTGTTCGCTTTTCTTCTTATGAGCTGGATGACCTGTATAGGTCAGAATGGGCTTGATAAAGTTTCAGCAGGCGAGCCGTCACAAGAGCTGATTCAAGCTGCTGAAGCACAAGATATTAATCTGGTTAAAACACTTCTTGCACAGAACATGGCGGTCGACGCCCAAGACGATGATGGTTATACTGCATTACACTATGCGGTGCTCAAAAGCAATGTACCCATGGTGAAACTTTTGCTTGATGCTGGTGCAGACCCAAACAAGGCTAATCGTTTTGGCAACACGCCATTCTATTATAGCTTCTCGCAGGGCGAGCCTAACATAGCGTTAACGCAACTTTTGCTTGATTATGGAGCAGACGTTAATCAACGGGACAAAATCGGTACCACGCCACTCTTCAGGGTTGTCAATTTTAAAAAGATGTCAGAGGTGCTTAAGCTTTTAATCGCCGCAGGTGCAGACGTAAACGCCCAGTTATCTGCGGGCGGGTCCACGCCTTTGCACCAGGCAGCACTCAAGGGAAACAAGGAAGCTGCGGAAATACTTATTGCTCATGGTGCAAATCCTGCTCAAAAAACAGCAGAAGGGCAAACGCCGGCAGATTACGCGCGATTTATGGAGCATAACGATCTAGCGATCTTTCTTGAAAAGGCGGCAGCGTAATGAAAAGGCTAGCAGCTTCTTCAATTGGCTGGGCAAAAAGGGCAATTAGAGGTCAATTGATTATAGGTTCTGCTAAAGCGTATCAGTAGACTCTTCTCCACTAAAGCTAACGTTTCCTCCTCCACGTTGACATTGCCGATACTTATAGAACAAAAAGGCGCCAAGGAAGCCTACGAGTGCCACAGCCCCGATACCCAGAGGAATGCCAACAGTCGTTCCGATAATGAGCCCGAGCGGTAGGCTGCTGCCTCCATCTCCTGTTCCTGATCCAAGAAGAGGAAAAATAGACACATCATTGGATAAACTATTAGCGGTGGCTGCTACCATAGATCCACTATTTGATAGAACAGGAGAAAACGCGACTGCTACATCATAACTTGATTGAGCAGGCAAGTTATAAGAAACACCTTGGCTTAAGGCAACATCAGTAACAATGAAAATAGTAATGCTATTAGATCCACTATTGGCGCTAACGAGATAAACACCATCGGACGAAGCAGCGATAAAGAGAGGATTAAGATCACCTGCAGGCAAGGTATAAGAAGTACCATTACCCAGTACGCCTTCCTGGAAAGGAAAGATTGTTATATCGCTTGAATCGCTATTAGCGGTAGCTATGAAAAATTCGCTCTGAGCATCAGGCACAAAGACAAGCGAACGTGGGTTAGAGGATTGGGCGGGTATATTTTTTGAAAGTAACGTTTTTAAAGTTCCGTTTATCACGCTAAAAAGCGTTATATCATTTGAGCCAGCATTAGCTGTAGCAAGGTAAGAGCTATCAGCGGAAAAAGCTACTCCTGTCGGATTTTTAGATGGTAGAGGCAAAGGATAAGAAAGAGCATCCACAAGTTTACCCGCTTCAACATTAAACATAGTTACATCACTTGAGTTGTTATTGGCAACAGCAAGATAGGCATCATGAGGGGAAAAATTAAGCGATACCGGATTGATAGACCCAGAAGGCAGCGGATAAGAAGTACCAGCAATTAACTGACCATCCATAATTTTAAAAAGAGTAATATCATTGGATTGACTGTTAGAAGTTGCAAGGTAGGCTGTATCAGCTGAAAACGCAGCACCAGAAGGACAAAGCGAGCCAGATGGCAAAGAACAAGTCGTTCCATTGTTAAGTATACCCGTAGATTCTAGGTTAAAAAAAGCCACATTGTTTGCATTATAATTTGCTGTTGCAAGGTACAAGCCATTTTTTGAAATTACCACAGCATCTGGATCGAGAGAATCGGGAGGTAAAGGGTATGAAGTAGCAGCACTTGAACAAGATAAAGTAAAAATCGTTACGCTGGTTGAACCATAATTAGATGTTGCAAAATAAAGCCCTCGGGGAGAAAAAGCTAGATAATCAAGCTGTTGAGCTCCAGAGCTATAAGAAACTGCCTGAGAAAGAACACCATTATCTCCTACACTAAAAAGCGTTGCATTATTGCTAAATGAGTTAGCAGTTACCAGATATAAACCATTGGGGGAAAAAGCTATAGAATTTGGATCGTAAGAGTTAGAAGGCAGCGGATAAGAAATACCAGTACTCAATACTCCTCCAGGCTCTACCGTAAAAACAGTTACGTCATTTGAGCTAAAATTAGAAGTAGCAAGATAGCTACCATCAGGAGAATAAGCGATTGAGCTTGGAGACGTAGATCCTGAGGGTAGGGCGTACGTAACACCGTTACTGAGAATGCCTCCATTTCCTACCTTAAACATAGTTACTGCATTATTAGCGTCGTCACCGATTGCGAGGTATGATCCATCAGGGGAAAAAGCGGGTATGTCTGGTGAAGCACCATTAGGCATAGCATAGACAGTGCCATTGCTTAAAACGCCTCCTGATCCTACCGTAAATATGACTACCTGATTGGAATTTTCAGCAGTCACTGCAAGGTATTGCCCATCAGGAGAGAAGACTGGTGCACCAGCTAATTGCGCACCAGAAGGTAATGCATAAGAGGTACCATTAGTTAACACACCTCCGCTCGTAACCGTAAAGATAGTAATATTATTGGAGCTGTTATTAGTTGTAGCAAGATAATGACTATCAGGCGAAAAAGCTAAAACCTGAGGAAAAGAAGATCCTGCCGGCATAGGGTATGAAATGCCACTGTCAATGATACCATCTATTCCTACCGTGAACATAGTAACAGCTGTCGCGACAGTATTACCAACAGCAAGATAGAGTCCATTGGGTGAAAAGGTAATCCCAGTAGGGCCCGAACCATTTGGCAATGGAGTATTGGTACTACTGGATACGGTACATATAGGTATACTCTCTGTTTGAGATGACCCTACCAAAAAAACTAATACCACAATAACAAAACAAAAATTGAACACAGCTTCTCCTTATTTCTAGCTGGGTAAAGTATTTTTGCAATAAGAGTTTTATAAATTACGGTGCAAGCTTAACAAATACAAGAAAAATAGCAAGAGCAATAAAGGAATAAAGCGCATATCTTTTTGAAAATTTCTGTGAAATGAGCTATATTGGTACAAATTGGGAATTGGATTCCCAATTTGTACCAGCTTTCTCGAAGAAGGGTCGCTAATATGATAGCTCGTGATATAACTAATCAGCTTATAGAGGCCGCAAGCCAATTCCCGGTGATTGCAGTTTTGGGTCCACGTCAATCGGGAAAGACCACTCTTGTTCAAAGTATTTTTAGCAAGCATAGCTATGTTTCGCTCGAAGATCTCGATAACCGATTGATTGCCACGAATGACCCTCGCCGGTTTCTCAATGATTTTGCAAGTGAAGCAGGGATCATTCTTGATGAAATTCAGCATGTGCCTAGCTTGCTCTCTTATATTCAGACTATGGTAGATCGTGAAAAGAAAAAAGGGTATTTTATTATTACCGGTTCTCAAAATATTCTTGTTAATCAAGCGGTAACTCAAACGCTTGCTGGACGTATTGCACTATTTACGCTTTTTCCTCTTTCTATTCACGAATTGAGCGGTTCATCATTACTACCTTCAAAAATTGAGGAAGCGGTATTTCAGGGAGCGTATCCCATCGTGTACGCAGAAAATCTTCCGCCCCTCAAAGTCTATTCCCACTATATAACTTCGTACATTGAGCGCGATGTGCGCCAGATAAAAAACATAGCATCAGTAAACTTATTTAGACGTTTTCTCCAACTATGTGCCGGCAGAACTGGGCAAATTCTTAATCTTTCCGGGCTTGGCAGCGATCTTGGTGTCGACCATAAGACTATTAGCTCATGGATTTCAGTACTTGAGGCAAGTTACGTTATCTTTTTGCTCTATCCCTATTATGAAAATTTTGGCAAACGGCTCATCAAATCGCCCAAATTTTATTTTGTTGATACCGGCATTGCATGTTCATTATTAAACATTCGGTCTTCTACAGAAGTTATGAATCATCATATGCGAGGGGCGCTGGTAGAAACATTTATTATTTCTGATTTGTTCAAACAATATTATAATCTTGATCGCCGACCATCTCTTTATTTTTGGCGGGATAGTAAAGGAAACGAAATTGACTGCATTATTGAGGAGTCGCAGTACACCATTCCTCTCGAAATTAAGGCTGCTAAAACGGTTGCTTCTGACTTTTTCAAGCAATTTGATTACTGGAAAACAATTGCACCAAAAACTCCGCAGCAGAGCTTGGTCGTCTATGGTGGGTCGGAAAATCGTAGCTGGAGTGATGCTAAAGTTCTTAGTTGGCAATATTCGGGAGGGCTTATTCGAGCCTTGGAAGAAATAATACAAAAAATATAGCTCCACCAAAGCTCGAGATAATTGACGTGAATTGCTGCGTCGTAAACAAAGCTAATTTCCACCTTTCCAAAAAAGTTATAACTCGATATGGTTGCCATGAGAAGGAGGTGGTGGTGGACATTTCCCAGGAGCAAAAGCTGACGGGGCCATTAAGAAAGAAGGCGCCTGCAACTGAGGCGCCTTCCAAACATAGATGTTTAATGTTTTTAAAGTTCGTCTTTAATCGTATTTTTGCTCTCGTTGAGCTTAGGGGCCAGTGTTGCACCATCGCCGAGCGAAAGCCGCTGTTGTTGCTCGCTTAATTTTTGATACTCATTGATGCGATTGCCTTGTTCTGTAAGACGAGCAGCTGATCGTTCTTCTGTATCATATTCTGCGGTGCGCGCATTTTTGCCGAGGATGCGACCGATCTTAAAAGCATTTTTCAACGGATCAGCCTCAACTTCCTGTTTGGAAAAGCCATGCATATCATTAAGGTAGTATGCCCCCAACGTTTTGGTTGCTACCTTCATTTTTTCTGACATGCGCACTGAAGCCTTGCTCGAAGCACCTTGTTCTACGTATTTGTTGAAAATGAGATTATAAGCCTCAATTATTTCATCGAGAGAATCCTGGAGGTCTTCTCCATTTTGCTTTTGTAACAACTCGGATATTATGGGATTGCTCAAAACAAAAAGAGCGAGCGCCTTTGCGTTTTCAGCGCTGATAGGCTTTGATGCATAAGCGCGATTAACTTCTTCAAAAGCAACTTGACCTAACTTACTTGCCCCTTCTTCGGTTAAACGAAGATTCATCAGATTAAGAATTCCGGCTTGTTGATTGACCTTAGATTTTGCGTGGGCATCGATCATGCTCTGGACAGAACGGAAGCGTTGGTCCATCTCAGCAATATAGGCCTTGCGCCCCATACGGTTACGTGCTTCAATAATTTCAAGAATGGCATTGATATCGTCAAGAAATTTTTGTTCTGTATTTGGATCTTTAGACAGGTCAATAGCAACTTTCCCGACATTTCCCATTGCCCAGTAGATGACTGCAAGAGGCCCAGGATAATACCAATCGTCATAAGCTAATCCCGTAAGCGAAAAATCACGCCATCCACATGGTTTATAGAATTTATTATTTTTAAAAGTCGGGCTCGAACGGCTCATGCAAATTCCGTTACCAGCGCAGTCTTTACGTATGTTGCCGCCGAGTTGACCGGTAGCCTTTACGCATGCTATGTAATGATCACTCCAATAGTCATTCTCGCTTGAGATGAGAGCATGCTTAAAGGCGCATTCGACCGCCTCTTCTTTTCTTTCAATTTCGCTCATGGTTGATTTTGCATCTCTGCTAAGAAATTCAAGGCCAGATTCGAAAAGACGGCGCATTCCATCAAGGGCCAGCGCAGTTATGTACTCTTTCGTAATTTCAGTCTCTTCGTCTCCTACGATATATTTCGAATCATGAGCAAGGATATCCTGCCTCATTACCACATCTGATTGGCCAAAGCTTGCCGCAGCAAAGCACAACAAACCGATGCTAAAAATAAGTTGATTGCAATTTTTCATAAAATTCCTGTCACGTTGTTATTTGTTTACTCTTTAGAGCACAAAAGCGTTTTCAAGCGGATTTTTTTCTTTGAACTCGGCCTTTTTTACCGATTTGGTTGATTTGCTTTCTTGTAGTTTATTGAGCTGAAATAAGATCATCGATATAGCGTAAAATTTGGCGTCGAAATCGCCTTCCAACGAGCCTTTATTTTTTTCGAAAGATTGAATTTCCTCATCGCCAAGTTTTACGAGCTCACTCATGCCCAATTTTAAATCTTTGCCTTCAGCATTGGCCCTTAATATTGAGCTATAGACGGGAAACAGCACTTGAGCTACCTCAACGCCCAATTTAATTCTCTCTTCATAAGGAAGAACATGCTGGCCGCCAGCGCTTGCTAAGATCGAGCCAATTTTTTGGCCTAGGTCGATCAGAGTTTCAGATGAGTACTCACTTTCAAGTTGCTCATCTTTTTTATCGGCGAGTTCATCTTTTTGGAAGACCGTATTTTTTGCGCAGAGGTCAGCTAAAATAGCCAGTTTTTCTTTGAGCTTGGTTTCGAAAGTTTGCTTGCCGTATTTTTGGCGATCAAGAACGAGTAACATCGCATCTTTTATGGTAACAACAAACCGGTCACGAGGCTTATAGTTTTTCTGTTCATCGACCGCGTTGACAAAAGCGAATTTTCCGAGGTCTTCTGCGGCTTTTTTAAGAAGTGCCAAAGGGTGGGGAAGTTTCACCGTTGTTTTGCTCAGCAATTTGGTGATTGCCCATCGCTTATTATATTCTTCTTCGTCTTCATATTGAATCAAATAAGGTTCAAATCCCACAAACTGCTTGTTTGTCTCTGCATACTCGCTTTCGCTGACTGTTCTTAAACAAGCGTGATACTCAGAGATTTTTTCCTTATTCGTAGGCTGAAACGTCAGGGCATCGACGTATTGATCCGCGCATGCATACAGTGCTAGCTTGTCGGTCATGCGATCGGTATCCTCAGCATATACCTTTCCAGCATCAATAACGTCTTTAAGTCCGATGAATAAGTTCTCAGCTGGTTCTGCTCCGGCAGCCATTGCAAAGCCGCTGCATGATAAAAATATGAGCACTCGATGTATACCATTGTGCATGATTACTCCTTGTGAGTGGTAGAAAATATTTTGATTTAGTTTGGCCAGCGTGCTTTATTGTGTTGCTGTGCTCACCTTTGACACACATTGCTCTCTATTGTTACTCTTTTAAGAAGTGCCATTGGATATTAAAATGTTAGTATAAATATATTAAATAGTCAAACTATTAAAAAGTAAAGTTTTTTCACACAAGAAAAAACATAATTAAAATTAGCAATAAAGATGCCGGCATGGCAGCATCAAATCTGAAATGTTTTATTTAACGCGAATTCGACATAAGAAAAAGTAGAAAAAAACGAGCAAAGTACTATCCTTTTTTAAAATTCAAACCCAAAAAAAGGAGAAGTCGGCGATGGAAAATAGAAGAGCTAAATATACAAAAAGATCATGTATATGTACTTGTGAAATGAGGCCTGAAATAAGCGTAAGCAAAATGGTGCAGCTATTCAAAGGTAGTAGCAGCAGAGTAATTCGAGAAGAATTCCCTGAATTAAAAGAATTTTTGTGGGGTAAAAGCTTTTGGGCAGATGGATATTTTGCTGAAACATCGGGTCAAGTTAGCGAAGACAAAATCAGAGAATACATTAAAAATCAATAGAGCCTCAATCTCGAAGCAGAAAGCGCCGGCTTTTAAGCCGGCCGTGCTTTACTTCTTGATGAACTACTATTCAGCCATTTCTTAAAATACGAACAAATATGGGCCACGGCTTTGATTTCTTGTGACGACCAATGCAACCGCTCGACTTGATAACAGCAATAAATACGGTTAATCTCTTAGAGTAGAAAAGATCTCAAGATTCTCAGGAGAGATACATGAAAGAACTATTTTTCTTAATTCTAACACTTTCTTTTGCAAGCAATGTGGTGTCCCAGACCTGTTCAGTCTCATCTTCATAGACCAATTCTCTACATGATAATGTTATAAGCCCTGCAGCAATGGTATTTTCACCAAATGGACTTTATCTGGCTACCGCTAATGCTGGAAGTGTGACCATGTTTACGCTTACTAAGGGAATTTTAAACGCAGGGACTACCTATCCACGTGATAGCGACCAGTCAATAGACTTTTCACCAAATGGCTTATATCTTGCTACGTGTTCCGGTGGTGTGGCCATATCTACGGTAAATCCGGATGGGACATTAGACCCAAACGCAAGGAACTACTTCTTGCCGGGTTCTTCAGAAGCCTACTCAGTAGCATTTTCACCAAATGGCAAGTACCTTGCTACGGCTAATCAAGTTTCAAACGACGTGACACTATTTAAGGTAGAAACAGGAGGCACCTTGAGCAACGGTACTTCATATCCATTACCTTCTGGTTCTGCTGGTCCCTATTCAGTAGCGTTTTCTCCTGATAGCTCGTATCTTGCTACGGCTAATCAAGCTTCAAACGACGTGACCGCTTTTAAGGTAGAAGCTGAAGAGATCCTCGGCAACGGCACTTCGTATCCTTTGCCTGTTACTTCGAGCTCGCCACAGTCAGTGGCATTCTCACCGAGCGGCTTATATTGTGCTACTGCTAATTATGGCTCAAGTGATGTAACCCTGTTTAGGTTAATCGATGGAATACTCACTCAAGGAACTTCTTATGTTTTACCATCAGGTTCTGACAAGCCTCTGGTAGTAGCATTTTCACCAACGGGTAGCTGCCTTGCAACCGCTAACGCGTATTCAAATGATGTGACTCTATTTACCGTGACTGATGAAGGCTTAAGCAAGGCAATTTCTTATGTCTTCGATACGCACGATACCACATCCGAAGCACTAGCATTTTCACCTAATGGCGCCTACCTTGCTTCAGTAAACGGGCTTTTCGTTGGCCCAGGTAGTATAACCATAGCATCTTTAAAATCAGATGCTAATTCTGGTGACGGCTGCGGTACCGGTTGTATCATAGGAATGAGTGTTGGCGGCGGCGCAGGAGCCGTCATTTTAGCTGTTGTCGCTGGAATCGGTATCTTTTTACTCAAAAAGCACTTTTTCAAAAATACTTTGGAAGAACGGACTAAATTAGTTAATTAAAAAAGCATTATGGCTCGTGGAGTCTGCTATTGGTGTCCTTAAGTCTTCCATTTCTATTGAGCATAGAAGTCTATCAACTTTTTAGCCTCCATCTTTTCTTCTCTAATTGCTTACTCATTTAGATCAAAAAAGCCTTCCATCGAATTCGCGTTATTTAATTAAATTAATATTCACGCGTATGCACGCGCGCGCGTAGAAAGTTCCAGGTCTCAACAATTTTTCCTTACAGCAAGCACACGCGCCCTCTCGGCCGGGCGCGGCCTCCGTCAGCCGGCCAGGGCAAGGCCTCCGGAGCTGTGGGAGGGGGCCTTCGGCGTTAAAAGTTGTATCGAGCGAACCGTCTTGGTTATACCGTGCTAATCCAAAATTAGCAGCATTCGTTTGATTAATAACGGAACCAACAAATAGTAAAATTAAATACAATATATCATTAAAATCTTTAAAAATGTCTAATCAAATGCGGCACCACTTCGACGTGTGGCGCACTATTTTCAAGCCTAAAATAATGCTTTATATTGAGCCGATACCCAAGCTGGAATAGCTTAAGAAGCTGCGCAAGCGTATATCCCATATTAAGCGATATGGGCCAATCCTGTTGTGCCAAGTTGAGCGGAACGTTAATTGTTTTTGAGACCGTAAAGCAAATCCCCTGTTTTGACAAATTTTCATGGCTTCGCCATGCCCAGACCATCTCCAGCACATTTGGAGAAACATAGTCGAGCTCCCTAAAAGTCCCAAGCAGATCATGTTTGCGATAAAGCGTCATATCAAGCGAATTTGAATAGCGCCATTCTGAGTACTCGCCAACGCCATCACCAAATTTCCATTTTATGAGGTTGTCGTGGAGCTCATAAGGAGGGACAGGGCTCGGCATGTTTGCCGAGTAACAGTGGGTGATATTGTTGCCCATTCTTAAATAAAAGCCATAGGCCTTATGCTCTTCAAGATGCGTTATACATTCATCAAGATTAATAAAATCTTTAACTAACAGGTCATCAACAGCGAAGAGGATATAGTCGCCGGTTTGTTCCATGAGTGATAAGATAAGTGGCTTAAAATCTGCCCGAGGGTTCTCGCCTTGTTTGACCGCACGAATTAAAATGTTGAAATGCTTAAATCGCTCAAAGCAGCTATCATAGGCTTGATTAAACTCAGGCGAACTGACCCGATATAAAACGCTTACACTCCTTAGCCCGGTAACGTAGCGCTCAATCGACTCCATTAACGCATAAAATTGCAGAGGCCGGTCAAATGAGAAGATAATTAAATCAGCACTTTGTGCCGATCCTTGTATACTCGTGGTGATTATCAATATGAAGCTTAAGAACTGCAAAAATTTTAACATGATACACATGAAAGCTTGATGGTTTTTTGTTATTATAATTAAGAAAGGTGGTAAAAGAGCCTCCTGGGATTTACGGCAATATTATCGTATTCACATCGCGTAAAAAAGTAGTCGGACACAACTCTGATAGCTGAGCAGAGCACGCAGCAACCTTTGGTTGATCAATAGTTTTCGTGATATCGCTCTTTTGGCGATCACCAAAACTATTCCAATAAGCGCTATAGGTTTTTCTTATAAAAGCGAGCTCGCGAGCATATGGTGCATGATCGGGCAGAGCGCTTGCTAGATAACAAGCGCCGTAACCGTCAAGTTGACTAAATACCGAACCATTGCTCGCCGCGCGATTCCAAAACTCTATGGTGTGCAGCGAGCAAAGATCAGCGCAAAAATAGCCATATTGTTGGTGCATCGATCTGCGCCAGACGGGCATAGGCCCCACAAGGTCATGGTTCATGGCAGCGGGTGAAAATGGCAATGCATCGCCTATAAATTGGCGCGGGCACTTCTCAAAAGATTCCTGAACGGTGTCGGTAATAATAAAGCGCGTATAAACAAGATCGATGGCCTGGTTTTCCTCAAGAAAGCGTATCTGCTCATCAAGCATCTGAGCATTGAGCCGGTCGTCAACCGACGACATCGTGAGAAGGTCGGCGCGCGCGGTGAGTATACTCTGATTCAAGGCTTCGCTTACGCCTGGGTTGTTTTCGAGCGGTAGGTAACGAATATTGGGGAATCGTGTCGCATATTCCTGTATCATCGGCAGAAGTTCGTAATGGCCAGGAATAATAAGCACGAGCTCATAAGTGTCAAAATTTCTAAAATTGAGTATATCCTCAATGAAGAGGCGCGATCGTATTTCTTCTGCGGGTACGTTGACAAGAATCGAAATACGTGGCTTGTGTGCGCACGTGTTGCCACGAGTAGTCACCAAAGAGCACAAGATGCTCAAAAAAAGAAGCTTTTTTACCATCGTTGCAATCCTAACTTACCCGAGACCCGTTGGCAACCCCCTGTTCAACCGTTACCAGCGTAAATTTACCAGTATCTTCACTTTTTGCGAAGAGCATCATTCCTTGCGACTCAATACCCATGAGCATACGTACCGGCAAATTCACGACGAAGATCCCTTGCTTGCCCACAAGGTCCTGCGCCTGAAAGTGGTGCTTGACGCCGCTACATATGGTGCGCATTCCCAAGGTGCCAAAGTCTACCTGAAGTTGGTAAAGCTTTTCTGATTTTGGCACATCAGCGCAGGTCATAATGGTGCCCACGCGTAGGTCGATACGTGAAAAATCGTCAAATGATATCTCGCGTACTTTTTCTACGTGCGGCGCTTGCTCGGCGATGATGATCGGTTGGGGCTCATAGCGCATAAAAAGCGGGGCGATAGGCTTGAGCGTAAAAGTTTTGAGCCAGGGATCGACCGAAAGTCGCTCAAATATGTTTGTCCCTGTCTCAATCGTAAATCCGAGAGAAGCTAACAATGCTTCCATTTTGACTGGCATTACCGGCCAAACGAGCACGCCCACCGCATACAAGCTGTGACAGGTCGCCGACAGCACAGCCTTAAACCTTTCCGGTTCACTGGTTGCTAGTTTCCACGGTTCCTGACTATGGAAATACGCATTAACGTGACTTATAAATTTCCAGACATGTAAGTAGGCGCGGTGAAAGAAGTATTCCTCCATGTCACTTGAAAAGTCACTCAGCGTGCTCCATAATTTATCGCGTAGATCAAGCTCTGGCCCCTGGAGCTGGCCGGGTGCCTGCACGACATTGATGCCATGCTTGGACGCAAGCGTGAGCATGCGATTTAAGAGATTGCCGAGGTCATTGGCCAAGTCGGCATTGAGCCGCTTTTCCAGGTCTTCAATGCTGAATGGGGAATCTTGGGCAATCGACATGTGGCATATCAGATAATAACGAATAGCATCAGCTCCATACCGCTGCGCGAGCTGCCATGGATCTACGACATTGCCGAGCGACTTTGACATCTTTTGCTCGCCAACCTTGATCCAGCCATGTACTAAGAGTTGATGAGGTAGCGGCAAACCGGTTGCCATTAAGAAAGCAGGCCAGTACACGCCATGAAACCTGATGATGTCTTTACCCATTACCTCAAGATCTGCTGGCCACCAGCGCTTAAATTCCTCCGCGCGTTGCGGGTCGCCATAGCCGATAGCGGTGATATAGTTGTTGAGGGCGTCGGCCCAGACGTAGACCTTGTGGCGCTCGTCGCCAGGGAAGGGAATTCCCCACGTGACCGTTGTTCGGGAGATACTCAGGTCTTTCAATCCTGACTCGACAAAGCTGACGAGCTCATGTAAGCGTTCAGCGGGTGTAACAAAGTGGGGGTGCTCGCGATAAAAAGCAAGAAGCCGATCTGCATACGCTGAGAGCCGAAAGAAGTAACATTCTTCGGAGAGCTCAATGACCTGCCT
The DNA here is from genome assembly GCA_963722385.1 of uncultured bacterium. Classification (GTDB taxonomy): domain Bacteria; phylum Babelota; class Babeliae; order Babelales; family Babelaceae; genus CAVRKK01. The sequence goes on along the minus strand of CAVRKK010000002.1, from coordinate 192,237 downwards.
GCCACAGGTAGCACACGCTGGGCTTGCGTAGGTTTCTGGTTGGCCAATAAAAGTTTCGCAAGGGACGCAATAGAGCCCGGTATACGTACCTTTATAAATATCGCCTTGTGCCAATAATTTTTCTATCCAGAGCTGTACGCCACGCTTATGCGCTTCGTCGGTTGTGCGTATAAAATGGTTGTAGCCAATCTCGTAGGTATCCCAGAGCTTTTTAAATTCCTGTGCCTGTTCATCGACCAATTGCTGGGGGCTCTTGCCCAATGCGGCGGCTGCCTGGGCTATTTTTTGCCCATGCTCATCTGTTCCGGTTAATAAAAAGGTCTGCTTGCCCGCGAGCTTATTGATACGCGCTGCCACATCAGCAAGCACGGTTGAGTACAGGGTCCCCAGATGTGGCTTTGCATTGGCATAATAAATTGGTGTGGTTACATAAAATTTGTTGGTTTCGCTTGGCATATGTTTCCTCGCCTTTAACATCACGACTTAACCTCAACCCAGAGATTGTGTAAGGTGTTTTCGGGCATTATTGGTGCAAAAAATAAGGCAAATTTTTCAAACTGGTCGCGATCCATGGTCAAGAGCGAAATAATCGTTTTCTGAAGATCATCCTTAAATTGGAGTTGGGATAAAACGTCGCTTGTTGCCGGCACTGAGGCCAGTTTTTCAAAATGGCTTATGGTAATAGGAGGAGTATATACGTAATTAATAAAATCGTATACGGCATTATTGTGCGAGCCGGTGGGTATGGCTAGATTTTCAATACTCATAAAAGTTCCCTCGTGGGGTAAGGCGAAGCCGATATCAGATGACTGCTCTTGTGCACGAATAACGCTTGAAAGCTGGGTAACGACGAGCGGGCAATTGCCCGTTAGCAAGAAGTAGTCGGGGCGAAAATCCGTATATGCTTCGACCCATGCTTTTTGGGTCACGAGGAGCTGTTTTACGCTTTCAATTTGCTTGGCAGTGAGCGGCCGGTTAGCTTGCTTAAAAAGGTAGTAAGCGGCGAGATCGATGGCCTCGACGGGGTCGTTGACCATGGCAATTTTGAAACCTGCCGGCTTGGTAAAAATCAAGTGCCACGAGGGGTTAGGCAAGCTACCGCCAAAAAAGCTTTTGCTATACCCGAGGCCAAAAATTTCGACCATATATGGCAACGAGTAATCATTAGTAGGATCAAAGCTCCGGGCGGTTAGTAATGGATTAAGGTTGCTTAAGAATGTTAACCGGGACTTGTCGAGTTTCTTGAGCAGGCCCTGCTCCTTAAGAATGGGCACCGCATAATCCGAAGGCACAATCAAGTCATAGCCGCTGCCCTTGGTAGACTTAAGTGCTACGAGGAGCTCTTCATTGGTGCTGTAGTAGCTAACATTTACCTTAATGCCGGTGCGTTCAGTGAATGACGAAATAGTGCTCGTATCAAATATGCTGCCCCAGGTCAGGATATTGATAGTTTTTTGCGTAGGATGTATAAGTGAGAAATGGCCCACAAAGAGTAAGCCAAAAATAATGGCGAGCCAGATGAGAACCATGAGCATATATATCCCAGCAGCAGAGAACGATACGTTTTTCATCAATCTATCCTTTAAAATATTTTTAGACGTATCGCTAACGAGCAAAATAGAACGACCAATAAGCTGCTGAGCACCAGCAACCCTGTCGACAAAGCATTTACAACGGGTGAAACGCCCCCCCGAAGGAGCGATAGGATATAGACTGGCAAAGTCTGAGAGGATGGTCCCGTACAAAAATAAGAAAGCACGAAGTCATCAAATGAAATAATAAAAACGAGCAAGCCGGCAGCGAGCAGCGCTGGCCTTAACAAGGGCAGTATGACGCGCCGAAGGGTCTGGAAGGTCGTTGCGCCGAGGTCAGCCGATGCCTCGAGCAAGCGAGGATCAAGCTCATGATAGCGCACCTGTAAGATCGGCACCGCGTAGCCTAGCCCCAAAACGGTATGGGCCGCTATCAGGGTCATTTTGCCTAAGGAAATTGAAAAGAGGCCAAAGAGGCTCAAGAGGCCAACAGCCAATACGATTTCAGGAACAATAAGATTGGCATAAAAAACTTGGGAGAACTTTTTAATGCTTGCTTTTTGCATGACCGAAAAAATAAGGGCTACCGCCATGGCAAGGCTTAATACGGTCGTTGACGCGGCAACAAGCAAAGAGTTATAGAGTGAGCTCCAGAGCTCGGCAGAGTTATACCAGAGCTCCTTATACCAATGGAGGGTAAAAGCATGCCATGGAGCGGGAAATGCTTGGGTATTAAAAGAAAAAACAACCAAAATAATAATGGGCATATATAAAAAAGTGTACAAGCAAGCTATCAAGCCTATCCAAAAGAAGCGGCGGTTATAGCGTGTCAGGGTGCTCATTATTTTCGTCACGCGCGTTCCCTTTCAATTTTATAGCATTCTGGCCAGCCTTTTAAGGCAGGGGTAAAGTATGAGCGCACTCAGGATGAGGGCAGCCGAGCTTAAGACCGTAAAGGCAGCGCCATATGAAATGGTGGTGCCACCTAAAATATAGTGTGAGACGACCGAACCGACAAACATTACTTTATCGCCACCTAAGAGCTCCGGTATAGCAAATTCGGCAAATGAAGGAACAAAGACCAAGAAAAATCCGGATAAGATCGCGGGGAGCGTAATGGGTATCATAATCTTGCGCACTGTTTGGCTCCAGCTTGCGCCCAAGTCGAGTGATGCTTCGATAAATCGATAATCAAACTTTTCTAATAACGTATAGAGGGGTAATACCATGAAGGGTAAATAATAGTAGACCATCATGAGTGAAACGGCATAGAGCGTATTAAGTATATGTAAAGGCTCCTTTGTAATGCCGAGGTAGCGCAAAAACGTATTTAAAAACCCACCTCGCTCGAGCACAAAAAACCAGGCATAAACGTGCAGGAGAAAGTTGGTCCAAAAAGGCACAATAAAAAGAAAGAGCAAGAAGTTTTTGAACCTGCCTGCTTTAAATGCTAAAAAATAAGCGAGCGGATAGCCAATTACTAAGCATAGACATGCATTAGTAAAGGCAAGGACGAGTGATCGTCCAATGACATAAGCGTACGTGGGGGTAAAAAAAGTACGAAACGAAGCAAAGCTCAACCCCTGCTGCAAATTGACGATGCTCAGAAGCAGCACGACACCTAAGGGTAAGAAAAAGAAGAGAATTTGCCAAAGCACCACCGGGATGCCAAAAAAAGCGCCCATTGCTGAAAAAAGAGCATTTTTTAATTTTTGCATAAAATCTCATCGTTGAAGGAGTACTACATTCTCTTTTTGCCAGTATACGTACACTTCGTTGTCATAATCGATTACTTCCTGGGGAAAGTGCTCGTCATTTTGCTCAAATACCTGAAGACGGCTGCCATTTTTTAAACGTACGTTATATTGGGTTGACCGGCCGTGATAAACAATCGACTCGACAATGCCACGGATCATGTTCGAGAACCCTTCTTTAGGGAGCTTACTGATGAGAATTTTTTCAGGGCGGATGCTCATATACACCGTGGCGCCATCTTTGAGCCACTCTTTAGGCTGAGCGCCAGCAACCTTAAAGTTGCCAAGGCCTTCTGCTTCAAGGGCGAGTTCATGGTCGAGGAGGCGCAATTTACCCTGAATAATATTGGTTGTCCCGACGAATTTGGCAACAAAGGAGCTGACGGGAAACTCGTAAATCTCTTTGGGCGTACCAATCTGCTCAATCTCGCCATCATGGTTCATGATCGCCAATTGGTCGGCAACTGTGAGCGCTTCAAATTGGTCATGCGTTACATAAATGAAAGTTGTTTTAAGCTTGTATTGGAGCTCAATGAGCTCAATCAACAGCTTTTCACGCAGTTTGACATCAAGCGCTGCCAGGGGTTCATCAAGAAGGAGTACTTCTGGTTCGTTAATAATGGCCCGTGCGAGTGCTACGCGCTGCTGTTGTCCTCCTGAAAGCTGATTGATGGACTTGTGCATGTGGCTTTGTAAATTAACGCTGCGGAGGGTTTTGTATACCTTTTCTTGGATTTCTTCTCGAGGCAAGCCTTTGAGGACCTGGCTGTAGGCAACATTGGCAAACACATCCATATGAGGGAAAAGTGCGTAATTCTGAAAAACTGTGTTAACGCGGCGCTTATTGATTGGCTTATCGGTAATGTCTTCATCGGCAAGATAGATCTTTCCGGCATCGACTTTTTCAAAGCCGCCAATGAGGCGCAAGAGGGTGGTTTTACCTGAGCCACTTGGGCCTAAGAGTGCAAAAAACTTACCGAGCGGGATCGTCAAGTTGAGTTTATCAAGCACCACTTCGCCATGGTAACTTTTAGTAACATTTTTAATGCTTATGGTTTTCATTTCTTTTGGGCAAACTTCTTTTGAGCAAAATACCAAGGAACAACAACATCTGATAAGGTGCAGGGGACTACTACGGCGATAACCAAAAATAAAAACAGAAGTCCCATTGACTCATGCCAATTGGTAAAGCCATAAGATACCATGTAAAAAAGGGACGCGAGCGAACTGATGAGTATATGAACAAAGTGGGACCCAAGCGAAAAAAAGCTGAGCAATGACTCATGGTGCGATCGCAAAAATAATCCCGTGACAAGCCCCATGATAAGCAGGGGCAGGATATTATGTAATTCTGTTATAAAGCAAATATGCATGGCCATTTTAACTCCCAAAATGTTGCCAGCAAGCGTTGGAAGGGCGACATCAGAGAGCGTACAAAAAAAGGAAGGCGAAATAATAGATAAAATGATGCCGGGTGCTAATGCTTTTGAAAAGCGAGAAAACGTCACAAATGTACCAACTACCGCATAGACTATGTGGAGGTAATGGAATGAGTGAAAAAGAATATGATAGCCCTGCGAGGCTGCTCCATATCGCGAGATGCCGAGGCTTATGAAATGCAGGATACTTAAAAGTACGAATCCAAGAGCTATCGAAAAGGTCGCCCACGGCAAGTGGCAACCAATCTCGCTTAAAATGGAAGTTTCGTGGCTTTTATGCGAGTGGTCATGATAGCGCTCTTCATTCATTTTTTTTATCCAGTGTTTTTACCCATATACTAGTATTCTACTTATGAATATAAAGTTTTTTTCATATAAAGCAAAAAAATGAGCAGCCAGCTTGGTATTAGCCACCAATTCTAATAAAAATGATATGCGGCCATGATCAAGGGCCTCAAGTTGGGTAATGTCTTGAAATATTTAAAATATGTTAATTAAATTGATTTTCGATCATGCTGCTGATGCCGCTGCTCCGATACTCACCGTTGAACCTGAACGAGCCCGAAGGCGATAGGTTAATAGGCCTGCTAGGATTGTTGTACAAGCCGTTAATACCGTAATGGCCATTGTTTTACAGGCAACGCGGCCTGCGGCAAGTATTAAGTTATGCTCGTTGCGCTTTTTTATGCGGGTTTCTTGGAGTTGCTTACGTATAGCGGAGCAATCAACTTTACCATTGCTCGCGATACGTTGAGTTAATAAAGGGATGAGCTGATCAAGTCCGATAAGTTGCCCTATACTTTGTTTAAACCAAAATGGTAATGAACCAAGATGCGAAATTATGCTTTCAGGCTCTCGCATAAAGCTTGCTTCAATAAGTTTAGGAGCAGCTACGAGCCCATAAGGCGTTTTGTCAAGGATTTTTGCAAGGTCTTGAAGGCAGCATTGTGTGCTATCAGGATTATCTAAATTGGTAAAATATTCTATCCTGAGAGTAATCTCTTGGTGAAAGGCGGTTACTGATGATGAAAATATCGTGAATGCTGATAGAATTAATAGAAGACGTTTCATAATTGCCACTTTATATAACGAGCGCTGAAAAATGTATCAATATTAATTATATATATGCCAAAAAAATTGTAAAATTTAAGATTGGCATTGCGTATAATTGAAATAATCTTGACAAAATAGCGAAATTTTGGATAGTTTATATTGTGAAACATAATTTTTTTTAAATAGAGGTCATGATAATGCTTACAGTTAGAAATATAGTTTTTTCCGCTTTTTATTATCTGGCGCTTGCTTCTTGCTTATCTTCAAATGCGATAATAGTAAGAAAGTATAATCCTGCGAAGGATTACCAGGCTGCGCACGCTATTTGTACACAGCATTGGCGTGAATTTGATGAAGATGATGCTGTTTGCAGTGGTACGTTTGAGACGTTATTGCTACATATGACACCCTTTTCACTGCTTCCTCAAGATGCGGAAGGTCTTGGTATTAAAGTTTTGGCGGATAAAGGCAAGGTTCTCGGCATATTGATCCACAGCCATCCGGTCGTTGCTTCTACGTTGCTTATAGAGCAAGGTATCCATGAAGATCCTACGTATGCTGAGCTTTCATATATAGGCGTTGATGCTTCTGAGCAGCGAAAAGGCCTTGGCGTTCAACTTTTTAATTCATGGAAGCAAGAATTAATTAAAGATGGACAAGTGCAAACTATCCTGTCGCGCGTTAAGCCTTCAAATGCTATCGGACGTGCATGGCATCTCAAGCAGGGATTTACGCCGATAGGCCATGGGGAAGCCCGTAATATATTTGAAGAAGGTGCACGTCAAGAAGCGGAAGCCTATGGCCAGATGCTCTTTAAGCTTGATCTTCAAAAAAGAGAAGTCGAAGATTGGTCATCCTCAAAAAATTTTTTTAGGAGCAATCAACCTCGCGTTTCACAAATGGCAGACCAAAATCGTATAGGTGGTTTGGCTCAAGCGCGTTTGGGCCAAAAGGTAGCGGATCGTACCGAAGCATTGATACCCGACTTGACCCATGATCAGCGAGCTTATTTTGTGCGCTTTTACCTGAAAAGCTCATTGAATCGAAGTGCTGTTCGTAAAATATTTACGTATATCCTTGGTAAAACTAAAGCAAATCAAGCAAAGAAATCACTTGAAAAGCTCTTTGATTATGTTGATCGGCATCTTCCGGCATTAGAGAGCGAAATTACGCATGATCCTGAAGTCCTCGAGTTTCTGGCGCAGGCTGGCCGTACGCTTGAACTGTGATATTTAAAACGCCTGTCCCAGGGTAAGAAACCAAGCAAATGATCGGTCATCCTTAAACCGCTTCTTCCATTTCCAGCCGATATCAAAGCGTAGCGAGCCGACCGAGGTATCATAACGAAGGCCAAATCCAGACGAGCCGAGGAGATTTTGTCGTGCTATATCCGGCATGCCGTGCTTTGAAAGGATGCCTATATCGGTAAACAGCACGCCACCTATATTTTTGTACAAAGGAAAGCGGACTTCAAAATTTAGGTTGAGCATGGACTTGCCACCGATGGGTACCAAATGAGTTTGTCCTGCTGAGTCTTTGTAAAAATTAAGTGGTGGCGCATGATCCGGCTCGTAGCCGCGCAATGAATAAGCGCCGCCTAAATAAAAGCGCTCGGTAGGCATGATGCGCTCAAAGCGTCCGTTAAAAATATGCCCGAAGCGGATACGTAAACCAAGTACGACACGCTTATAGATCGGGAAAAAGCATGATTGTTCAGCGAGGAGCTTAATATACCAAGCATCGCGGAGCGTAAATGGAAACATCCCGCGTAGTGAAATCATGGTCAAAATTCCCCGCGTTGGTTGGAGCTTATTGTCCAGGTAATCAAAAAAGATGCTTGGCTCGCACACGAGATACGGAAATGACCGATCGATCAGATCGGGCTCAAATTCCAATTTTTTTGCGAGGCGCTCAGAAAGCCCCTCGAGCTTCATCCACTCTATGCCTGTATTGAGCCCCCAGTCAAAAAAGCGATAGTCGCCTTCAAATCGCGCAGAAAACCCTGAATGCAATGCGTTATATAAAATATCGCGCGAGCCGATAACAAATGGCTGCTCGTAAAAAGAAGTGTAGACTTTAAACGTTGTCTTAATGGGAAATTGCCATAGCCAGGGCAAGCGATAGCTCAACGTGGCTGTTCGGATATACCGCATGACGTCGGTATCGAGGCGCAAAAGATCTGCTTGTCTGGTAGGGCTTTTCCATAAAAAAGATGCACCGAGTCGGTAGGTGGTGCCACCGCGTAATTCTATATTACGTCCTATAAATGCTATGCCTAAGCGGGTCCTTATTTCAAATGGATCATCTTCGGTGGCTTTAAGGAGCATTGTTTTGTAGGGCTCTGGTTTGAAGAGATCGGCGGGCTGAAGAGAAACGCTTTCAAAAAGAGCAAGAGACTTGAGGCGGCTTATGGATCGATGCACAAGGTCGATGTTAAACACGTCCCCTTCGCGATATTCGAGCTCACGTAAAAGAGCATGGGCAACGGTATAGGTGCTCCCTAAAACAATCGTTTTGCCAAAGCGGACAGGCTCTGGCGAACCAGCGAGCTTCCAACGTAAAATGATGCCGCCTTCTTCAGGCACAAAGTCTGGCTTAAAGGTGCTATAGAGATACCCTTTTTTGTGGAGATATTTGGTCAGCCATTGTTGTTGCTCGTGAATAATATAGATATCGAAAGGAATCGGCTTATCAAGCTTCTGGTATTTTTTAAAAATTTCTTCGTGCGCAATTTCGGGAAAGTTATCAAGGTCGACGCGCGACAAAAATCGTTGCTCGCCCTCACGCACCTGTATCACCAATATTTTTTCTTCTGGCTTTTCTCCCTGCTCAAACGACTCATCGGCAAATGCAAAGTCCCAATACCCATGGCTCAAGTACCATTGGGCAAGGCTGTCGCAGCATTCCTGAAGTATATGCGCATCATAATAAGCGTTATCAATGACGGGAGCAAAATATGTCTGGACAAAGCTGTCCCTGCAGGCTGTTATGCCTTCGAATTTAAGAGCTAACAACTTGCAGCGTGGTCCTTCAACGATGGCAAAGTTATAAGCGCTTTCTTGTTCTTGTGGGGTAACCGTAACATCGAGGAAGCCTGACTGGTGATAAAGGCGTATGATTTCTTCTGCAACGATCGCAGGCGGTAAGATAGGAACTGATGGGCCCAAAAGCACCGCTGCCTCACGTAACGTGGCCGCTTGAAAAAACTGGTTGCCAGAAAATGTGTAATTCTTATGCTCAGCGAGAGTCAAGGAAAGGTAAATATTAATGGTATGCTTTTTTCTATTAAGCTTAAATGACGGCTTCATGGTTAGGGAGCTGTACCCTTCGCTCTGCCAATGCTTGTGGAGAACGGCGAGCTGCTCTTTAACAAGCGCTTGGGTGAAATATTCGTATCTGAGGCCAGGCTCTAAAATTTTCGTGCTCGTGACTTCTTGTTCTTGTCTTGCAGTTTCTGGCGTACAATCTACGCTGATCTTGTCAATAGTGAAGCGCTTTCCGGAAGCCACGTTAATTATAACGTCAACCTCTTTTGTTTTGGGGTGATACGTAAGGCGGGAGGTCAGTGTGTGCTCAAAGTAGCCATCTTTGTAGAGCGTCATCTTCACCTGCTCAAGGAGCTGCTTATGTTTATTTTCATCAAAGAGCTCACCAGATTCTACGGCGTACACCATGCGATACTTTTCTGGCAAGCTGACATTAGTGGTAAAGGTGACCTTGCGTATGGTGGGGATGCTGGTGCAGGTAAGGGTAAAGACCCAGCCAGTGGTTCCCTGATGCGCCTGAATGTGTGCTGTCTTAAATTTTTGCTTGCGTTTGAGTGCTTGCAAACCACGTGCGAGCTCTTGGCGGCTTAAGGTTGCACCCTGCTTAAGGCCAATGAGCGTGGTAAGCTCTTCGTTGTCGACCATAATATCATTGATCAAGCGCACCTGCTCAACAACAAATGAATCGGGTAGCTCATGGACGCAGCCTTCACAAGCCTCCTGGTACCTATCGTCAAGGAGATCAAGCTGGCAGTCGACGCTCCCATAGAGCTTGAGCATACAGGGTAACGATAGTACAAAAAGCGCTAAAAGCAATTGGCGCATGAATATGCCTTAGAAAATGATTTGTTTTCTAGTATAGCATGCCAATGAGCTTAAGCCCACGCCGCCTTCTACCGTGATATCATGTCTTAAAAATGTCCAAGGACGGTCCATGTTGAAATTTTATTACATATTGCAATTTTTACAATAAAGAGTATAATAGTGTAGTCAAGTTTTGAATAATCTATCTAGCTAAAGAGACGCTTATGAATAAAGCATATTGTAGAGCAGCTTTTATGGTAGCAATAGCATCTTTGAGTACAACGAGCGTGTTCAAAGCAGCCGATGTTCACGAACATCAGCAGTATGAGGAAGCACGTAATGCTATTAATAACCATGATGTGGTAAAACTGCAAACAATACTTAAGCAGATGCCATCCCTCACAACCATGAAGGACAGCGAGGGCAAGACCCTTATGCATCATGCAGCAGCGTCGGTTCCCTTTCCCGAATCCAAATATGACGTTAATCTTAATACAATTTTTCTCCCCCTCGGCGTCGTTCCCTTTTTTATTACGTTGATTTTAAAAAATGTGCCTGGTATCAAAACTAAGATATTTGCATTGGGGGCACTTATATATGCTATCTACAGATTAAGTCCTTATCTGTATAGCTATGCTTTTGGAGACTCGGTTAAAGAAGAGTATCCTCATTACCGTGCCTTACTAGGCACCATAGCTTCCCATACAAACAAAAATAACGATGTGGTGGATGATTTTGATAAATCACCTCTAGAATATGCTCTTAAAACACACTCTTTTGGCGTTATTAAACTACTCGAAAATGAAGGCAAAGGCGGCAAACTTCTTCATCCCTTAACACAACCATTATCCTTCCATTTTGAACAAGGAGGCACAACGGTTCCTGAAAAATCGAGAATTGTGTTTCTTGGCGAAGTACATAACGATTTAGAATGCATTATGCTCAATTTTAAAGCAATGGAAAGCTTAGCTAAGCCGGGCGACGTTATTCTTTTAGAGGGTCTCGATTTTAATAGTAAGGAGCCGCGCGATGTAGCTAAACAGATTGCAGGCACTTTGCAGGGCCTCACAGGATTTTTATTTGACGATGATAGCGAGGCGCTTCTTAATAAAGCAGTTAAGCGCTCATCGGCATTACCAAGTAAAGTATCGATCTATGGGTGGGAAAGCGGTAACATCGGCCTCTCCGTGTGGGCTAGTGTAGGAGCCCTTATTGCTGCGGGTATTGTCCTTCCTTTGCTCTTCTCACCAAAAACGCTGCTTATAATAGGGGGTGTTCTTGGAGCGCTGGATTATACCGCTTTCTTCGAGAAAACGGGGATTAGTAAAATAATTAAACAACTTTTTATTGAAATAGTTTTCCCCTTTTTAGTTGTTACCCGCAATAATGACATGATTGAGGTTATTAAGACAATTGATGCTGAACTGCCGGCCGATAATACTATATTTGTTATGGCTGGTGCTGCTCACTTGCCTTCTCTGAAGGGTGAGGACTCGTGCTCTTGCTATACTAAGTCGTTGCAAGAATATTTAGAAGGAAAACAGTACACGATTCTTGTTCCTAAACATATTCAGGCAATTCGCGCTGAAATCTGTGGTGTTCCTGCCTAAGAAACAAGCAGTGTAGACTCGAAAGAGAGATCTTCTTGGCATAGAGAGGTAAACGAGATGCTTGCTCGAAGTATATTAAGGGCGGCTGGGAAAAACTAAACAAAGGGAAAAAATGATAGTATCAGGCAACGTATGGAAGAGCAGAAAGGACCAATTCTGGCTCGCTAAAATTCCTCTTTTAAATCTCATGGTTCAAGCAGAGAGCAAAGAAGAGATCCCTGAAATGGTCAAGGATGCTATAGAAGCACTGGTAAATGACCCAGCATTCTTGATTGATTCTACTATAGCAGGAAGAGATGTATTTGTAGAGTCAAATGACGACAAAAAGTTAATGGGCTTGATTCTTAAAAGGCAAAGACTAAAAAATAAAATGAAATTAGAGGATGTTCAAACACGCCTAAATGCTAAGTCAATTAATGATTATGCCCAATACGAGCAAGGAAAGCATGTGCCGGGTTTCGATAAGCTTGAACAGTTGCTTAAAGCAATTGATCCATCATATAGAATATCATTGCGATAATGCATTATCTAGCTTCTTGTTTTTTACGGGAGCTTAATTTTATAGCTTGTGCTTCTACCGCCACTTTGTAATCTTTCTAAGCACCCATAAGCTACCAATTCAGCAAGATCCCTTGTTGCGGTAGCTTTCGAACAGTGCGCTATCGCCATGTATTTATGGGCATTTATACCACCTTTAAAACCAGCTGTCCCTTCTTTAAACATTCGAGCTACTACTTTTGATTGGCGATCATTTAATTTTGATGCGTAGTGATTCCAAAATTGAGCTTTTTGGACTACCATAACAATCTGTTCTTGAGAATCTAGAAGGGCAGAATAAATAGTTTTTACAAAGTACTCGACCCACCCAGTAATATTCATGTCGTCTTTGCTGGCAATAGATAGCTGCTGATAATACTCTTTTTTATATTTCTGTATGGTGGTAGAAAGACTAAACAAAACAGGCCGTTGTAGCTCTTGGGATAGAGCTTTTTCTGCAAGAGCTCGGCCTACCCGTCCGTTGCCATCGACAAATGGATGTATACATTCAAAATAAAGGTGGGCAATAGCAGCCCTTACGGGGCCTGGCATATTTAGGTTACTTTTATGTGGGTCTGTTGCATTAAACCAAGCGATGAATTGTTCCATTTCATTATCAAGCCTTGAACTTGGAGGAGCTTCATAATGAATTGTTTCTCGGCCAATAGTGCCAGAGACTATCTGCATGGGATCATTACCCGTCCGCCAATGACCTACTTCCATGCCTCCACTCAAAGGCTTAGGTAGCACCATAGCGTGCCATGAAAATAATTCTTCCTTAGTAAGCAACCGATCATAGTTTTTTCTAACAGCAATCATGAGTTGAGCTATGCCTATTGCTCGGGGATCTTTAATAAGCAGAGTATTATTTGTAAGGCCTAACTGGTTTCTTAGAGATGACCGCACATCTTCTTGGTCAAGGTTTTCTCCCTCAATCTCTGATGTTTTCATAGCCTCTGATACCAGTAAATCGATGGTTGCATCGATCTTTAAGTGATTAGGCAGGTGGCTCATACTAGCTGTCAAAGAACCCGTCGTAATAGCATAGCAATAGAGTATATCTTGTATGCCGGTAATATCGTATTCGAAATGTGGCCAGCGTTTATTTTGCCAAATATACTTCATAATTTCAAATTTTTGTTTTTAATATAACATATGCCTCAAAGCTTTTTAAACGATTTTTGCTATTCTGTTGAGGTGTGAGCCGATTATAGCAGTTAATCGGCTCAATTTCTATCATTTTGTGAGCCGAATAACTAACAATTTTTTGAGCAAACTGCTTACACTTGTCTAGGGGTTCGTTAATTTATCATGCTCATACAGACGTTTAAGATGCTCTACGTTAAATAGGCGAGCAAAAGATCAGTTGCTGCATATTCTGCTTGTGTTGCCTGCTTGAGCTGTAGTATAGCTGATTGGAAAATTGCTATCGCCAGCGCGCCAGTTAAAAAGTATCGAAAAATATAAGTAATTATTGAGCATATGCTTATATCTCCTCTACCTCATGCACCACAAGAGCGGGATTGCTATTCTTGAAAAACTCATGAGCATTAAATTTTTCGATTTGGTCTTTATCAAGATAAATATCTTCAAGATTAGCAAGCTGTTTAAGTGGTGTTATATCTTCCAAAGGATTGCCGTCTAAAGAAAGCTCGACCAGGTGTTTCAGATTTTCTAAGGCAGTAACATCGCGAATTTGATTATGAGAAAGGTAAAGAGTCCGAAGATTAGTTAAATTTTTAAGGGGGGTAATATCTTTTATTTTGTTGCGACCAAGAGAAGGTTTATCAAGCATAGTAAGGTTTTTGAGTGGCTTTACATCTGCTATCATATTGTTATTAAGGTTAAGATTCGTAAGATTAGTTAATTTTTTAAGAAAATTAATTTCCTTAAGAAAGGTATTATGAAGATCGAGCATCCTAAGTTTTAAAGATGGAAGCGCCTTAATAGAGCGAATTGGATTATGCCCAAGGCTAAGCCATTCTAGGCTTGCGAGATTTTCAAGAGGTTCAATAGTGGTAATTTGATTGTCATCAAGATATAGATATTTAAGATGGATTAAGCTACTTAAAGGCTCAATGTTATTAAGCTTATTCTCCTGAATAACTAGTTCTCGTAAATTCGTTAACTTTTCAATGCCTTGAATATCTTCTATTTCATTGTCAGTAAGATCCAAGCGCTCAATATGCCTAAGGTCCGTAAGAGCTCCGATATTTCTAATTTTATTAGCTTTGAGAAAGAGTTTTTGCAAATTTGATAAACGTCCGATGGGATTAACATTTTCTATTTCATTATTTGAAAGATTAAGCTCCTTAAGGCTCGTGAGTGTGCTAAGGGGACTTACATCTCGTATTTGATTGCGACCAAGCTCAAGGCCTTTAAGCTTGATAAAACAACTTAAAGGCGTCAAATTTTGTATCTTTTTGTTTTGGAGAGATATCAAAAATACGTAGCTTGGTTTGCTAGAAATGTATAAAGAATCGACCGTATGCTGAATAGCGTCAGAATAATACTGCCTATTTTCACGTATGAACTCGATTATATCATTGTAAAATAAAGGTCCTTCAAAAACGTCATTACGATGCCATTGCCAGTTTTGATGATGATCAGCGTGTTTGTGCCAGACAATACCATCATATACCTTTGCTTCTTTTTCTGACGTATCCCTTTTGTAGCGAACAAGTCTAAATCCCAGTGTGTTACCTACGCTATATTCTCCATTCAGGACCGGTCTTATCAATTCGTTATGAAATGAAGCAGTATCTCTCTTGGTGGTATACGAGCCACCAAAAACAAGAAACCCTTGGGTATTTTCATTGAGCATTACTCTATCTCTGGTAAATTGCCAAACGTTGCCAAAAATATTCCAAATGCGTTGCTGGTGAAGTTCCCCGTAGGGCCCCAATTTTACGTCATGGATATTTTCTGCGGGAGTATGTTGAAGTAATCGGCTTGGCCAGTCTTGACCCAAGGCTGCTTGTAATAATGCTTCATATTCCTGAAGAGAGGGTAAATCGTAAATATAGTCTGCATCATGCTCATTAAGCTTATTTATAAATTCGCGCACCTGAGCATAAGAAATAGATTCCACTGGCCAGTTAGCGCGCATCTTAATTTTATTGCCTTTGATGACTATTTCTTGCGATTCCGACCCATCTGAAAAATGCGCGAGGTTGTTACCCATAACGCTCGCCCATTGATATTGGGTCACCGGCGTTTCTTGAATCTCAACACCAAGTTCAATAACAAATTCTTTTTGATCAAGTTGGCTTCTATAGGTCCCTTCGGGAAGAGCGGCAAAACTCAAGGGATAATAAATATTGGCTGTCTTTTCATGTATATGTTCACTGAGGGAGCCCCGGTTTTCGAGCTCCGTAATTTTATGTTCCGCCCATATTTTAATGCTGTTGCTTTCAAGGTAGCCATGGCGCTTCAGTTGGTTAATCAGTTGCTCAAGCTGCTTCCAGTAAACGTAATGGGTGCTTGAGGTAAGAGCCTCAGCTTCCGTGAGGGGGTTGACTAATTCTTCATGTTCGTAGATATGCTTGAGATGATCTACGACGATGATATTTTTTGAAACAAGGTTATCAAAATAAGCGATCAAGAGGTTTGTGGTATTGGACTCTCGTTGTATACCTACGGCAAAGCTCGGAAATAGAAATATAACGAGCACTACTCTTAGAAACTGGTGAAAAAATAGGTGGATATTAGCAGTAATAGATAGGTGATTCATAACGTCCTACACTTCATGCACGTCGATATCTGGGTTAATATTTCTAAAAAAATGATGAGCATTAAATTTTTTGATTTGCTTTTTATCAAGATAAATGTGTCGAAGGTTAGTAAGTTCTGTAAGTGGTGCTATATCATCTATGGGATTGCCGTTTAAATGAAGCCACTCCAAATTTTTCATATTTTCTAAAGGAGTAATATCCTGAATCTGATTATCAAAAAGAGCGAGACCCTTAAGATTAATTAAATTTCTAAGCGGGCTAATATCATCGATATCATTGTTAGTAAGATAAAGCACGTTTAGGTTGGTTAGATTTTTAAGTGGCGTCAAATCTTTCAAAGCATTTATATTAAGATAAAGCTGTGACAAATTAGGCAATTTCTCAAGAAAACTAATATCAGAAATATAATTCTGAGAAAGATTGAGTTTTTTCAGGTTGATCAGCCCAGAAAGGGCTTTAATATGACGAATACGATTATGAGCGAGGTTGACCCATTGCAAACTTGGTAAATTTCCGATCGGCTTGGTATTTTCTATTTGATTGCTTGAAAGATCGAGGCCCTTGAGGTTAATCAATTTGCTAAGGGCACTTATATCGTTTATTTGGTTGGTATCAAGGAAGAGTCTTTCAAGAGCAACCAACCCTCTCAAGGGCGTAAGGTCATCTATTTGCTTTTTGCTGAGAAAAATCTCGGGGAGCTCCTGAATTTCGCTATAAAAATTATCGACATTTTCCTCGAGAGCATTAAGCGTACGTTGTGTTGCTTCAGGATAATGTTGCTTGTTAATAAGCATGAACGATGCCATTTCAGCATAACAGAGAGGGCCTTCAAAGATATCGTTGGTATGCCAATACCAGCTTGGGTCCTGGTGAGCAATCTGCTTATCCCATTTGATATCATGGTAGGTTTTTGCTTCTTTTGCCTCCGCGCTCTTTTTATAGCGGGCAAGCCTAAATCCAACGCCGGTGCTTATGCTGTTCCAAAATAATGGCCTCAGTAAGCTATTTATGTCTTTTATGGAGTCTAGTACCGTTGCATAAGAGCCTCCAAAAACAAGGTGTCTCTCAGTATCATGGCTCAGGTTTGCCATATCTCGGGTAAATTGCCAAACATTGCCAACAAGACTTCCTAATCGGTGGTGGTTATCAAGCGCGCAAGCTTTTGCAATTACCGGTTGCGTATGCTCCGTACTTGTAAATGCTGGTAGGTAATGTAGCCAATCGTTGCCAAGGCTTATCTGAAGCAAGGCTTCATATTCCTGTATCGATGGTAAATCATACGTATACTCAGTATCTTGCTCGTTAAGCTTATTGATAAATTGGCGTACTTGACTATAAGAAACAGATTCTACTGGATTATGAGCGACCAGCTTAATTTTTTTACCATGGATCTCTATTTCTTCTGAGTCAAAGCCATAGAAAAAATACGCGGGGTTATCGCTCATAATAGTTGCCCATTGGTGTTGAGTGACAGGTGTTTCTTGTATTTCCACACCAGACTCGATGACGAATTCAGCTTGGTCAAGCTGGCTCGTATACATGCCTTCAGGAAGGCCAACAAAGCGTAGGGGCTGGTAAATATTGGCTGTTTTTTCGCGTACCAGTTCTTGGGTTGCAGCTTGGTTCTCGACTTCTGCAATTTTGTGTTCCGCCCATAATTTAATGCTCTTTTTATCAATGCAATGATGGCTCTTGAGCTGGTTAATAAGTTGTTCAAGCTGCTTCCAGTAAACGTAATGAGTGCTTGAGGTAAGAGCGTCAGCTTCAGTGAGGGGGTTGGTTAATTCTTCATGTTCGTGGATATGCTTGAGATGATCTACGGCGATGATATTTTGTGAAACAAGATTGTCGAAATAGGCGACCAATAGGCTCGTAGCTTGGTCCGGTTGCTCTTGTGCTAATAGAAGGGTTGGCAATATAAATAACGCAAGTATTGCTTTTAAAGCGTTGATTCTAGATAGCATATCTCTCATGCCTCCTCTGCATCAGGATGGTAAAACGAGGTGCAGTACTCGGCCTCTCCTAAGCTGAGCCAGCCTTAAATCTAATACAGTAAAAGATATATTCTTATTATAGCAAAAATTGAAAATTTGCCAACGGAAATATAAGCAATAATGGCAAAGCAATTAAATATTCGAAATAGCGAATAATTTCAGATCGAGGAGGTCGCAGGGCACGCCTTTGCCGCTTGTTGATTAAAATCTTTGAGTGTATAAACTGGTTAGCATCGTCGACTCCAGCAAGGGAATATTATGAATCAATATTATGATCAACACAATTTTAACATCTATGCTTTAATAATGGTGCTTTTATATTTTGCTATCTCTAACTTTGGCAGCGCGCTTGATTCGAGCTTGGCATTGAAAGATGCTTCTGCTTCGGCAACCAGCAATTTTACCTGTTCAATACTAATTGGTAAAGATGGGAAAATTTTAACATCACGCCCTCAAGCCTTTGCGGTTATACATTGGAATACCCTTATTCCTATTACGCGATCATTTAGTGACTTCGGCTTCGTTGTGCCTGATGCTTTTGAATCAGGTTATACCCTTCCTCGCGTGCGCCAAAAAGTTACGCAAAAAGATGGGAAAATTATTGTAGTTGGTTATGCATTTAAAAAAGCCGATAACTACAAAAGCCGCTATTTTGTAATCGCTCGTTATAATGCTGATGGCACCGCGGATAAATCATTCAAAAATGGCGAAATTCCCGGTATGGTGGTTGGCAAATTTGCTGCTCACCATGAGTGGTGCTTAGCTGATGATGTCATTATTCAGCATGATGACAAAATCTTAATCGCCGGTTCTAGCAACGATTTTCTTGCTATTGCACGTTTTAATTCTGATGGAAGCTTTGATACATCATTTGGCTCCAAAGGCATTGCTGTGACGAACAAGGTGCTACCTAAAGTGACGACGCTCGAGATTAAGCTTTTAGCATCGGCAAAAGCTTGAGCTTCGGGCAATTCTTATCACCAACTCTCAACGAGCTTAATATGAGGGTTTACGTTTTTGATAAATGATCTGGCGTCAAATCGATTTATTTGATCAGGATCAAGCTTGAGCTCTTCAAGATTAGTGAGGTGGGCTAAGGGCATTATATCTTGGAGCGGGTTCTGGAAAGCTTCAGAATTTTTAAAGCTTTCAGCGAAGCTAGGCTTTCAATACTGCTGATCTGATTATGAGCAAGATCAAGTTCTTTAAGATTTGTTAAATGACCAAGCGGTTCAATATTGCTTATTTTATTATGTTGAAGCGATAGCTTTTCAAGCTTAATAAGAGTAGCAAGCGGTCTGATGTCGTCAATATCATATGAGTAGGCAAGAAACAGTTCGCGAAGCTTCGTGAGGTTTTTCAAGGGGCGAATATCGCGTATGCCACGATTGCTTTCAAGGTCGAGGAACCAAAGATCTTGAAGATAGGCCAGTGGCTCGAGGTTTGTTATGTATTTATCGTAAAGAGAAAGTGCGGTGAAGCAATGAGTTTTATCGCATCGAAATTGTCTACTCTTGTAATATAAGCAATCGAGTGTTTGTTGTACATCTGGTTTATAATACCTTTTCCTGTCCAGCATAAAATGCAAAGCTTCGTCGTAAAAGCAAAGGCCCGCGAAGCCGAAGTCGTGATGCCACTGCCAACTTGCATCTTGTTCAACTGCTTGCCTATCCCAGTTCAATTCATCTTTTGAATATATTCTTGCTATTCATTGTGATGTACCTTTTTTATACCGAATAAGCCTGAATCCAACGTCTTTGCCAATGCTATCTTCATAGATAATCGGCCTCAGTATATCTCTCAATGTTCCTAAAGCATCTTTTTTGGTCGCGTATGAAGAGCCGAAAACAACGCATGCATTAATATTGTTACCGAGGTGTACTTTGTCTTGCGTAAATTGCCAGATATTGCCGAGAAGGTCGCGCACTCGTTGGCCACTCATCTCATAAAATTGCGCGGTCACAGCATGAGGTTGCTGTTCGTTCTTATCGACTTTGATTAAGTATTCAGCCCAAGCACTGCCAAAGCTTGCTTGTAAGAATGCTTCATATTCCTGAATTGAGAGTAAATCATAGAGGTATTGAGGGTCTTGTTCATTGAGTTTGTTGATAAATTCGCGTATTTGCGCATAAGAAACAGACTCAATGGGGTAGTCAGCTTGTATCTTGACGCTCTCGCTGTTCAGTGCTATTTGATAGGAATCTTTGCCCTGAGAAAAATGGGCATGATTCTTGCCCATAATGCTTGCCCATTGATATTGAGTGACAGGGCTGTCTTGAATTTCGATGCCATCGCTTATGATAAACTCTTTGTGATCGAGTTGGCTGGTATACGTGCCTGCAGGAAGAGCAACAAAGCGTAAGGGATAGTGGGTATTAATAGTCTCCTCGTGGATTAATTCGCGCGTTGATAGGTGGGTTTCGAGTTCCTCGATTTTCGAAACCACCCAGGCTTTAAATGTCTTGTGGTCAAGTACATCATTGCATTTCAGGTGGTTAATAATGTGGTCAAGCTGTTTAGCGTAAACATGATGAGTACTTGACTGAGCCGCATCGGTTTCAGTCAGAGGGTTGATTAAGTCGTGATGCTCACCAATATTTTTGAGATGGTCCGCATTCATAATATTTTTAGCAATCAGTGTATCGAAATAAGCGATTAAAAGATCGGTTGCTTTATTTGCATTAACGCTCTCTGCTCGTGCGCTAAAGCTTATGAAAATAAGAGCGAATATAAAAAGCACTTTTCCAAGGTAGCGTGACATAGAAACTAAAATTTTATTGGTCCTCAGGTCCATTAGGTACCCCTATCACTTTAATATCGTGGCTAATATTTTTAAAAAACGCAAGAGCATCAAATTTATCAATTTGTTCTTCGTCAAGATAGAGTTGAAAACTTGCATCACTCGTTAAATTATTAAATCCTGTAAGATTTTCTAAAGGATTACCATCAAGATAGAGCTCTGAGAGATCAGTCATTTGATCTACACCCGTGACATGCTTAAGCTGATTATGAGAAAGACTGAGAGAATCGAGGTTCTGCAAATTTGCTAAAGGTTCAATATCTTTTATTTCATTGTCATCAAGAAATAATTCATAAAGGTCTGTTAACCCTTTGAGCGGTTTTACCTCTGTTAAAGCGTTATGTTGGAGATACAATCCTTCAAGATTGGTTAGTTTTTCAAGAATATCAATATTTTGAAGGTAGTTACTATTAAGATAAAGTGTATTAAGTTTCGTGAGGTTGCCCAGTGCCTTAATATCGCGAATTTGATTACGAGCAAGGTAAAGGGTTCTGAGATTCGTTAAAGCCTTGAGTGGTTCGATATTGGCTACGTGATTATCGGCAAAAGATAAATATTCGAGTTGAATAACGTCATGGAGCGGAGTAATGTTTTTAATCTGATTCTTATTAAGCGTTAAACTTTTTAAGTGAGTTAAATTTTTAAGGGCCTCAATATTGTCGATCCTATTATTGTCAAGATTTAGGTTCTCTAAAGAACTAAGATCTTTAAGAGCATCGATATTCTTGATTCTATTGTCGTCAAGATTAAGGGTGAGCAATTTGGTTAAATGAGCAAGTGGCTCAATATTTTCTATATGATTTTCAGAAAGATCTAGAAGCTTGAGGTGAACAAGTTTAGCAAGAGGTCGTATATTGTATACCTCATTCTCCCCAAGCACTAATTCTTCAAGGTTAATCAGGTAGCTCAGAGGAGTTAGGTCTCGTATACCAATTCCATAAAGATTTACCAACCGGGTTAGACTAGGCTTTATATGGTTTTCTGGTTCTAAAGCCCCAAGGGTCCGCCGGGTTACCAAAGGATATTGTTGCCGATTTTTGAGCATGAATTCGATTATGTCATCATAGAATAAAGGTCCTTCAAATATTCCATTACGGTGCCAATGCCAATGGGGATCTTGCTCAATAACGTGTTCATCCCAGACGATGTTGTCGTATACTTTTGCTTCTTTTTCGGGTACCCACTTCTTAGAGCGAACAAGCCTGAAGCCAAGTATGTTGCCTATACTATTTTTTCCATTCAGTACCGGCCTTAACAGCTCACAAGAAAGTGCGCTGTTAGTAGCGTATGAGCCACCAAAAACGAGAAACCCTTGGGTATCTTCGTTGAGCATTACCATATCTCTCGTAAATTGCCAAACGTTGCCAATAATTCCCCAGACACGTTGCTTGTTAAGCTCACCATAAAAGCCACTTCTTGCATCATGCGTAGTTTGCGCAGAAGTAAGATGCGGTAATTGTTTTAGCCAATCTTTGCCCAAGCTTGCTTGTAAGAATGCTTCGTATTCCTGAACAGATGGTAGATCGTACCTATATTCTGAATCGTGCTCATTAAGCTTATTGATAAATTCTCGCACCTGAGCATAAGAAACGGATTCTATCGGCCAGTTGGCTTGCATCTTTGTTTTTTTGCCATTGATTACTATTTCTTGTGTTTGCAGACCACTTGAAAAATGCCCGGGGTTATCGCCCATAATGCTTGCCCATTGGTACTGGGTAACGGGAGTTTCTTGTATCTCAATACCAGACTCAATAATAAATTCACGTTGGTCAAGTTGGCTTCTATAGGTCCCTTCGGGAAGTGCAACAAAACTTAAGGGATACGTGAGAGCGGTCGTTTTTTCATGTATGTGTTCCCGTGTAGAAGCTTGATTTTCTAGTTCTTTAATCTTCTGGACTACCCATATTTTAAGGGTGTCTAGATCAAGCTGCTTATGCTTCTTAACCTGGCTCAGCATCTGGTCAAGCTGCTTTGCGTGCACATAATGGGCACTTGATTGAGCAGCATCTATAGGATTAATCAAGTGATCACGCTCATGCAGGTTTTTGAGCTCAGCAATATTAATGATATTTTTAGCAATAAGATTATCAAAATAGGCGATGAGCATGGCCCTAGGCCTATTATCTTGCCGCGTATTGTCGGTACCAGAAAGGGGCGATATACCAACCAAACAAGCGATGATTCCCACGCATAAAAAAGTCTGTAATCTATTTTCTTTCATGAGACTAAGCCTCAGCAAGTGGAGTTTCCAGCAGATGTATTAATTGCTCGGTTTCGTAATGGTTTAAGTCAGAAAACTTTAGGCCAGCCAGCTTTTCAAAGTTTTGCATCAAGCTATACAAAACAAGGCTCAATATGCGCTCATCGTGAAAACCCTTATGGTAGGCGAGCATTTGTCGCACTTCGTGGATCCAGTTCTCTAGGCTTCTTTTTGAATAGAGCTCTTTTGCATGGGGTATTTTAAGCGGCTCTATGAACTCACGATAGTTGGTGCCGTGAGCTGATTCTTGCTGGAGGTAGAGAGCCAGCGTGCTTGCCATTTGATGCGCACCGTGAATATATTCGCGCGTTTTAAAAGGGATCTGCTCAGCGGATTTTGAGCTATAAAAGTAATCGTTATAGGCGCCACGATCTACTTTATGTGTTCGGTTAAGAATCGTATCAATTTCATGGCCCAAAAATTCTTTGTATGAGCCTTCTTGTGCCCCTAATTTTTGCGATTCAGTCGCAAACTTGATAAGCTCGGGATTGGTGTCGCCTATAGCAATAAACATAGTTTGAAGAGGGGTGCTTCGATGTATCGACTGGCGAGCGCGCTTGAGCTCTTCATAATCGAGCGGCGATTGCCCATCTGTCATAAGGATGATATTGGCGATGTCAAATGGATTCTTTTGATCCTGTGCATCCGCGATCAGCTTGATGGCCTGCAAGAGGAACGCTTGGATATCAGTGCCTCCTCCCGTATTGGCCAAGAGCTCTCGGTGGTCCCTAATAAGATTCAGCGCGTCCTGCGTGGTTGACACTTTGATAGGCGACTTTACCGTATCATCAAAAGGTACCAATAATACGCGGTGGCGCTGGCGACCTGAAGGTGACACGTCATTGAGTGCTCGGCAAACAAAAGCAGCAATAAGCCCTGCCTGAAATTCAGCATTATTACCTGACATGCTACCTGATGTATCAAAGCCGACGATCGTTATCCGCTCAGTCTCTTGCTTGTTTTTTTCGGTAGGCAAGGTAACTTTCTTTCGCTTGGCCAGCAAGTACGCATAGCCACCTGCAATGTTCTCAAACGGGTCGAGGTCATGGCGGGTAAAGATGCCGCGTCGCCAGTCATCGATTCTTTGTAGCGGCAAAACATCAAGCCCAGGTTTGCGCTGGTCGCGGAGCCACGTTTTTACTTCTGTACTGCCCTTGCGCGTGTCGGCGTTAAGAATAAAGTTGGTATAGTCATAAAGTTCATTAATAAGCCTCTTGTCATTGTGCTTACCATCTTCAACGTCATGCGCAAAGGCGATCGTTTCAGGATTAGGACCGACCGCCGTCAAGCTGTAGTCCCGCTGCAACATTTTCCAGAGCAAGGCAGGTGATTGTTTCTTAAAGTCCTCTGCTAAAGCCATTGCCCATGCATCGGCATCCTTGAGCGGCAAGAGCTCGCTGAGCGCCATCTGGAGCTTGTGAACAATCTGATCGATAAGAGCGCTGGGCACGTCATTCTCAGCTACTTTTTGATACGTGCTTAAAATACGGCTAATTCTTGCAAGATCCTGATAGGTAAGATTGATATCACGTGCAAACAGCCTCATCTCGATATCTTTAAGCCAATTAAGGAGCCGGTCGTGTGGCTCTTTATGAAGCAATAGTGCTTGAAAGACCAGATCGTCTTTTGGCGTAAATTTGGTTAAAAGGCTTTTAAATAAGTTAAGTTTGTGGGAGCTTTCTTCTGAATTGAACAGTGGATTGAGGAGTTCTCTGAGCAGGGTTTTTAAAATATGCTTTCTTAAAACGTTCATGTCCGTGAAGGTAGAAAAGTCGATCCCTTCAAGCACTTTAGCCAATTCAGGAAAAATAAATTCGTCGTCAGTTGTCTGAGGTTGGTCATCTGGCTTTTGGTTATCTTGCGTATGC
This sequence comes from uncultured bacterium, assembly GCA_963722385.1. Classification (GTDB taxonomy): domain Bacteria; phylum Babelota; class Babeliae; order Babelales; family Babelaceae; genus CAVRKK01. The sequence goes on along the minus strand of CAVRKK010000002.1, from coordinate 167,586 downwards.
TCAGTTATATTTGTCGCAGGTTGCCACTCTCGTACCGCGCTTTGCTCTTGGGTGCGGCTCTGGTTGTCATCCGAGGCTTCCGTTTCTTCAGCATCATCGGGGCCGCCTGGTGGCGTTGGGTCATAGGTATGCCATTCACCATCGTGAAACACTTCAACCCAAGCATGGCCGGTGTTCGGCAAAACGAGTAAGCTTTTATTGGTTTTTCTCTGAGCGCTATAGCCAGCCACGATGCGGGCAGGAATAGCAAAAACATCGCGCAGCAAGCTTGCCATGCTGTAAGCAGCCATATCACATTGAAATGACCGCGCCTTAAGGGCGTCGATCGGGTCGGTTTCAGGCTGCGCTTTCATGCTATAGGTATAATGCTCGCCAAAATGCTTAACAATTGCCTGGGCAATTTCTGCAGCGCTATGCTCTGCGGGGCTAAACTTATGGATGATGTTAGCCTGAATATCATCGGGCCACTCCTCAAGAGCAAAGCCAACCGGCCTTGTATACAGCTCTTTTTGAAAGTCAGACAAATCGCCTATGCGCTTTTTTAACGGGACGGTAAATTGCTCAATATCGCGCTCAAGCTGCACACGATAAGAGCCTTTGCCATCAGGTTTTATAATAGCGCCGTCAAGTTGTCCTTGAGCCGGTACGTATCCTGCAGGTAGTAAAAGTTGAAACTGTTTGCTCGGACACGTCCGCACGAGCATCGTGGTATATTCACCAGTAACTGCCGCTGGCAACAGCATGTTCTCATCGAGCAATGCGCTTGTTTGCAAGGGGCGATTTCTCGCGATGAAGGAATAAATAACGTTACCAAAGACGGGGGTCTTGAAAGGGACCTCTGCAACAATTTTCTTGGTGTTTTTCTTTTCAAGCTTCGAAAGATCTTTGGTGTATGGCGTATATTCGTTTGATGGTTCATCGAAGTCAGGCTCATCCTGCTCGCTTTCTTGCTTCTTGCTTTGTTGCGTATCAGACACCTGCTCGGCATAACACTCATAGAATCGGCTTAAGTACTCAAGCGCCGTTTTTACGGCAATCAAAAGAGATTGGCGTTCATGCAAAGAAGCTTCGTTACGCGCCAAAACGTCCCGCGAATCCTCGATAATTTTTTCAAGAAGTAATTTATTCAGGTCGGCAATACGATAATTTTTAGATGTTTTGATTTCTTCTTGAATTGCAAAGAGCGATGATTCCTCGCAGAAAAAGCCGTTAGGGCGCCTAAGGAGAGAATTATAGATGGCGTTTGCCTCTTCAGTCGTAAAGGTGAACAAAAAAGGATTTTTGTACACCCCCAAAGCTTTTTCATAATACGCGCTGAGTGCGCTAAAGCGCTCAACGAAGCTTTGGTAATCAGAGCATTGCTCAGGTAATGGAGCAATGTCGGGTGCCAGGCAGTTAAAGCAGAAAAGGAGTAAGAGAAAGGGCATCAGTTTCATGGAACTCTTTCATTACATCTTCAATAAGGAGCTCAATAAAATAATATACATAAACTATTATATCTGAAATTTAATAATAGACAAGCAAAATCAAGGGGCAGCAAAAGAACGAAGAGGCCTCGGGAGCAACAAAACGCCTGCCGCTTAATTAATACGGCAGGCGTTTTTGCTTATTTAACGTTTTGCGCGTGTTATGAGCCAAACGCCATCAGAAGTCGTTCTACATCTTGTAAGTTTTTGTTAATAACGCAGTCGCCAAGCAGACAAGAGAACATGCCCCCAAAAGAGGCGGAATCCTCAAGCACTTGCTTGTGGTTATTCATGGTTGTTACGAAGAGGCGGTTGAATCGATCTTGTTCCTCGAGGGCGTAGATGATTTCTTGCTCTTCTCGCTTATCTTTTGCCTTGTAGGTAGGTTTTGCCGTAACGCCTGATTTTTGGCGGAATACGGAGCCAAAATCAATCGAGAGATCTTGTGCAGCATCTTTTGTAGGGTAGCGAAGAGCTACCTTGCCTGCTGTTACGGTTGTTATGCTTAAGTACGCTCGCCAGAGAGAAAGCGGACTTATTTCAAAGCGGTGATGAGGAAGGAGCTTGAGCGCATTTTCCAAGCTTGGGATATCATCAGCAACGCGCGAGGTCAAGAAATCAAGAAACACTGACATAATGATTATTTCATGTATTCGTTGCCTGAGGCGCTCGGTAAATTCAGCTGTCGGGAAGTAGGGCAGAGTATCTTCTGAGGTTTCATAGACCTTCTCCTGGACTGCCTCGATAGTTTTTGCACGGAGGGCGTCGACAAACTCGCGTGAAACGCTGAAAAATTCCTCGTTAGGACGCAAAAGGTAATATGCTAATTTGCGGAGGGCTTCCCAATCAAGCGTTAACTTTTCATCGGCAACCGTAGTTTCGCCATCGGCGCGATTAAAAACTGTATCAAATGAAGCGAGGTATTCCTGGTCGATGGCTGCTTGGTCAGCTTTGGCAAGCCAATTAGGAACAAAGGCCGAGGTGGTAAACCTATTTAGTAAGGCAGCTGCCGTTGAGCGCATGCCGTTTTCGGCAAATTGCTCAAAAATCTCGTAGCGGTTGGCATTACTCGTCGAAAGAAGCGTCTCAAGCTTTGCCTTGACGGCCTTATTACCGATAAGTACTTCGCGCTCGTTGAGCAAGCTCAATAACGCAGCCAAAGCTGCTGGATTACCTTTATCAAGCTCATCAACTAAGGCAACCTTAAAATCAACAAGGCTTCCCTGTGTGTTGATTTCAAAAAGGCCTTCGCGTGCCTTATTCATATTCTGGCCGCCCACAAAAGCCTGCTCGGTCATCATCTGGTGCATCTGAAGCTTGAAGGCAGGCTCAAGCTCATGACTAAAAAGCCAGCTTGAGAATGCTGATTTTGCACCGCCCGGTGGCCCAAAAAGAAACATATTTCCGCGGGCGAGGCGATTGACATGGGCTGCATGATAAATAGCATCAAATTGCTTGAATTTTTTGCTGAATACTTCTTTGCGTCGTCGTAACGTATCTCGTGATTGAGCGATAAGATTTTTAGCGTAGTCGGAGAGGCCGGCATAGTGGCCATGCTCGTCAAATCGAATAAATTCTTGATTGGCAGAAAGTGCTACGCAGAAGAAGCTAAGCACTAAGCTTAAGAAAGCAAAGCCTCGTGGGTGTCTCATTAGGTATATCTCCCTATCTAATAACGGTGAGCTTTAAATCCAATAACATAGATGAATCAAATCTATTCTTATTATAGCTAAAATTTAAAATTTGCCAACAAAAATGCAAAATAGACAAAGAAATAACTCGGGCGAGCATGTACTTAAAGTTGTTATGCGAAAAAAGCGCACCGGCTTGGAGTTCTTATTGGGTGGCTAATTTTTTTGCTTGTGCTATAATAAATTAAACATTTTCTAAATATATAACTGAAAAATATAACTGAAATAAAACAGAGTGGTGATTATGGCACTTTTTAAGCTACATGCCCCATTTCCTCCTGCTGGCGACCAGGGCCAAGCAATTGATAAGCTTTTAGCGGCGCGGCCGGGGATTTCGACGCTTTTGGGGGTGACGGGGTCTGGTAAGACGTACACCGTTGCGCAGGTTATAGCGCAACAGACGAAACCCGTTCTTGTTCTTTCGCCTAACAAGACGCTTGCAGCTCAGTTATACGAGGAATTTTCGCTCTTTTTTCCTGAAAATAAAGTTTGTTATTTTGTTAGCTATTACGATTATTATCAACCCGAGTCATACTTGCCCGCTCAAGATATTTACGTTGCTAAAGAAACTAAAATTAATAGTGAGCTTGAACGCTTGCGTATCGAAGCGACGGCTTCCCTTATTAACAGGCCAGATACCATTGTGGTTGCGTCAGTATCGTGTATATATTCATTAGGCAGCCCGGTCGACTATCGCAATTTGGCGCTTTCGATTAAGGTGGGCGACACGATGAGCCGTGCTGATATTATACGCCAGCTTATATTGATTCAATATGCTCGTAATGACATTGAAAAAGCACCCGGGACCTTTCAGGTATTTGGCTCAACGATCGAAGTTATCCTCCCTTACCAAAAAGAGAAGCTGCGCATTGAGCTATCGGGCTCGGTGATTGAGAAGCTTGTTTGGGTAAGCAGGCATGATAACACCGTCTTATCCGAGTTGGACAATGCGCTTGTATTTCCGGCGCGCCACTTTGTTATAACCCCGGATGCTCGTCGAACTGCTATAAATAGTATTGAAGCCGAGCTTGAAACATGGTGGCCGCAGCTTGCCAATCCGCTTTATCAGGAGCGCATTCAAACACGCGTTCGCCATGACATCGAATTGCTCTATGAATTGGGCATGTGTCCCGGTATTGAAAATTATTCTATCCACTTTGACGGGCGCACAACAGGAGAGCAACCTTATTGCTTGCTGGATTTCTTTGATGATTTCTTGGTGGTGATCGACGAATCGCATATTGCGTTGCCGCAGCTTAAGGGGATGTATGCTGGCGATGCCGCTCGCAAGCAGACGCTCATCGATTTTGGCTTTAGGTTGCCATCAGCGCGCGATAACAGGCCATTGCGTTTTGGTGAAATTGAGCAATACTTTAACGATGTTATTTTTGTATCAGCAACGCCAAGCCGTTACGAGCTTGAAAAAAGCGATACGATTGTTGAGCAGATTATCCGACCAACAGGCATTGTTGATCCAGCCATTGAAGTGCATGCGCGCCAAGGTCAAATGACCCACTTGATCGAATCTATAAATGAGACAAAAGAGAAAGGGTCGCGCTCGTTAGTTATGGTCTTAACCAAAAAGCTTGCCGAAGAGCTTGCCCGGTACCTGCAGGAGCAACAGATCAAAGTTTGCTATATGCACCATGATATCAAAACACCGGAACGTACTGAGCTTTTACATAAGCTACGCCTTGGTGTTTTTGACTGCTTGGTGGGGGTTAACTTGCTGAGAGAGGGCATTGATTTGCCTGAGGTAGCGCTTGTTGCCATTATGGACGCAGATGTGGAGAGCTTTTTGCGGGATAAGCGGTCGCTTATTCAGATTATTGGGCGTGCTGCGCGTAATACCGAATCTAAAGTGGTTCTTTATGCCGACAAGATCACCGGCTCAATGCAGGAAGCTATTGATGAGACTGACCGCCGCCGGTCCCTCCAGCAAGCTTATAATGTGCAGCATGATATCCAGCCATTGGGCGTTAAACGCGAAGTGACCAAGAGCATCTCATCGCTCCAAAAAGCGATCGCGGAAGCGGCACGCAAGGGACGGCCTAAGAAAGTGATTGCTGATCAAGCTGACTTACTTAATCGCCTTGCCGAGCTTGAGCGACAAATGGATAAGGCGGCGGAGAGCTTTCAATTTGAAACAGCCATTAAGTTGCGCGATGAATGGTTTGAACTTAAAAAGCTCCTCTGATAGACTTGCTCAGTAACATTTTTTATTGAGGGCTTGGACCATGACCGCAAAAACGGCGCGCTCGCTAACTTATTGTGCTATCGTTCTTTGTTTTGTTTTATGGTGTCTAGGCTGGTTAAGAGGAGGGCGCCGCGCTATGCATCCGGTGATAAATAAAGTCGAAGACGTTATGCTTTTATTTCCTGCTAACCCCCATGAAATCGATAAGCGATCACATGCCGTCATGGCAAATATCCGTGAAATAGTGAACCAGATTACAAGCTTATCGGATGACCAGAAGACATTTGCAAATACCTTTCAGGCCTATGATAATGCGGTCGGCGAGCTTGGTCGCGAGGCAGGAATTCTACAAGCGCTTATGAATGTCAGTCCGGACGAATTGCTCCGTGCCGCTTCTCGTACGAATGTTATTAAACTGCAAGAGTTTGCTGTTGAGGTTCTTGAGCAAAATAAAGAACTTTACCGGGCGCTTAAGGCATATGCTGAAAAGCCTGGCCAACTCGACAAGCTGACTCAGGAAGACCGTTATTATTGCACTGAACTCTTAAAAGGGTATAAGCACAATGGGCTTGATTTACCTGATGAACAGCAGAATGAGCTTAAGACCCTTAAGAAGCAACTCGCGGAATTAGAGCAGGTGTTTGATCTTAATATTAACCAGGATGCTACGCAAAAATTTGTGAGCGTTTTGGCAAGCGATCTTGCCGGTCTTGACCCTGTTTTTATAAAGAGTTTAGCGCAAACACCGGAAGGGCTCTATAAGCTCGGTGTAGATTATCCGACCTATTCAGCAGTCATGGAAAATTGCGTGGTTGAAAGCACGCGTAAAGCGCTTTGGCAAGCGTACGTTAGCCGTGCTTATCCAATAAATGAAAACCCGCTTCGCGAAGTTCGTGCACTGCGCCAAACATTGGCGAGTAGGCTTGGTTACGCGAGTTATGCTCACTACGACATTGATGAGGAGATGGCCAAAAACCCCGAAACGGTAGATGCATTTTTACAGGACATTGAGCAGAGGTCACGTACCAAAGCACAAGAGGAAGTTGAGCGCTATAAAGCGCATTTGCCCCCGGGCGTATCGTTGACGCCACAGGGAGATATCAAATCATGGGACTGGGGATTTATAAAGAATACTTATCGCAAGAAGCAGTTTAATTTTGATGATCGTATTGTTGCCGAGTACTTTCCCGTTGACCACACCATTCAGGCACTGCTTGGTATTTATGAGCGATTCCTCAGTATTTCGCTCAAGCGTGTACCAGCGACCGTGCCGTGGCATACCGACGCGAGCGTTATAGAAGCGCGTCGTGCTGATGGGACACTGCTTGGTTACCTTATTCTTGACCTGTTCCCCCGCAAAGATAAGTATACGCACGCCTGCCACATAACTCTTGTACCATCTTTGGAAGAAAAAGGGAAGCATACACCAGGAGCAAGTTTGGTGATTGCCAACTTTCCCAAGCCCCAAGCAGATCGGCCCGCACTGCTTCTTCATAGCGACGTTACCACCTTTTTCCATGAATTTGGGCATGCGCTTCATGCTTTGTTGAGTGCCACCCATTTGAATGGTTTTGCTGGTACCAACGTAAAGCGGGACTTTGTTGAGATGCCATCTCAAATGCTTGAGGAGTGGATGTGGGACAAGGATACGATTAAGCAGATTAGCAAGCATTATAAAACCGGTAAGCCATTACCTGATGACTTAATTGATATGCTTGTTAAGCTCAAGAATTTTGACTCGGGGGATTTTGTGCGGCGTCAGCTTGTTTTGGCAAAAACGTCGCTTGAGGCATTTAGGAGCTCTGAGGATATGCATGCTCTTATTAGCGAGCTGCAAGCAAAGATACGCCCTTATATGGCGCGTATGCCTGAAGACCATTTTGAGTGCTCCTTTGGGCATTTGACAGGCTACGGCTCCCGGTACTATGGCTATCTCTGGTCAAAAGTCTATGCACTCGACTTGTTTGAATATATCAAAGCGCACGGCCTGCTTGATCAAATGGTAGGAAAGCGCTATGTCGAAACGATTCTGAGCAAGGGCGGCAGCAAGCCACCTGCTCAGCTTCTTCGTGACTTCCTGGGCCGTGAGCCTCGTAGCGATGCTTTCTTTGCTGATTTGGGCTTTTAATAGTTGGGAAAAGTTAAGTTTGCCAAAGGGATACAAAGCAATACCTGCTTGCTGAAGTAAGAGCGTGCTTATGCAGCAACTTCGCCAAGGTACAACGGGAACGCTTGCGCAGCGGGCGCGCCCATGCGGCGAGCAGCAGGGCAGCGGCCCTGCACCCATTGTAATGGTTCTTTTGTTTAAGTGCTTTATCTTGCTGTAGCTCAATACCTACGAATGCCATACCCATGTGGGGCACATGGCTAGGCACTTTAGCATTTCTCCTGCCGGAGAAAAATTTTCATAACCTCTTTCTTTTTTGCCCTTATGGTATATGGGTTTCTACCAGATCGTGATTTAAATTCACGAGAAAAGGAGCAAGGAAGCCGATGACTTTCAGTCGTGGGAAGAATTGCTCAACAGATCATTAAAGAAATAGGTGAAAAAACCTTCGACCGCTGGAAGCGATTGGATCAGTCAGTATGGTGTAGCCGATTTGACATTGTAATCAGTAAGGCTAAAATTTTATCAAAATAAATTTTTTTCCAAATTGCTAAACGCTTATAGATTGATTGTTCAAAAAATGACTAAGTATCCTACTCGATATTATCGAATAAAGAAATTTTCATCCTATTACAAACCTTATTTAGGGTTGTTTTTTACAGATATGGGATGTGCATTCATTTTATCGGCAACCACATTGGCATTGCCATTATGTATAAGCTACATAACCAAAAATATATTAGCAGGAAATATGCCTGATGCGCTCAATCAAATATATGCAATGAGCGCTATATTGTTTGCATTAGTTATAGTGCATACAATATGTAATGTGTTTGTTTCATATCGGGGTCATGTCATGGGCGCCCTCATGGAAAGAGATATGCGGAGTGAGTTATTTGATCATTATCAAAAATTATCATTTAATTTTTATGATGAACAGAAAATAGGTCAGTTAATGTCGCGGCTAACAAACGATTCGCTGGCGCTTGCCGAATTATATCACCATGGTCCTGAAGACATTGTTATTTCATTATTGAATTTTATCGGCGCGTTCATTATATTAATAAATATTAATGTTAAACTTACATTAATCATCATACTTTTTTTGCCAATCATGATTGTTTATGCGTTTTATTTTAATAAAAGAATGAACATAGCTTTAAGAAAAAGCAAAGATAGGATTGGAGATATCAATTCACAAGTCGAAGATACTCTTGCAGGAATTAGAGTTGTAAAGTCTTTCACGAATGAGCAAATCGAAAAAAGGAAATTTGCATATGAAGACAGCCGCTTTGTTGATAGCAGAAGAGATTTCTCTGCAAGCAACCAAGGGACAATACTCATCGGTATTCTGCTAAGTAATAGCGCTCTATGATCGAGGCTATACTCGCCTATCAACGAGCAAGCGGTTTTCTATAAGAATCTAATAATAATTTCATCTCGTCGCTCTGCACGAGATCTAATGGTCTTCGCTTGAAACTGTCTCGAACATACATGAGAGAAGCTTTAAAATCGAGAATTATGTATGCAACGGCGATGCAGTTATGGCCAATTGCTTGATGTAATGCATTTGTTTGCCAATAATCGCCCTCGGCGGGGTTAGCGCCAGCTGCCAGAAGTCTTTTAGCCATACTTGTTTTGCAATAAACAGCAGCTTCGCCTAATGGGGTGGAGCTCGTTGGCGGTATCATATTTACCTTTGCATGGTAGTCTAATAATAATGCTAGGGCTTCTTCATTAGAATGCTGTATTGCGAGAAAAAGCGGTGGTTGTCGATCGCTTGATCCATATGAAATAGCTGTTGGCACATCTGGTGAAGCTCCAGCTTGGAGCAGCTCAGCTACTATAGTATTGTGCCCAGCAATAATTGCTGCTCCCAGGGCCGTATTACCATCACTATCAACCCAATCGAGATTACCACCTTTTTGGATAAACGCTCTTACCTTATCAAGATCACCTATTTGTACGGCTTGCACTAAAAGACTAGCTTTTAAATAAGGATACAAGAGCATCATCATCTCTTTATTGCTCCATTCTTGTGCAATTTCATAGGGGATCTTCCCTTTTTTACGTGTCATAGACCAACTTACAGCCGTACTGGTTCTCGGGTCCTTCTTGAGAATATCTTGAGCAATGGGAAGGCAGTTATTTTCTGCTACCCAATGCAAGGCAGTTCTCCACTTATAATCCTGAGCATCAACACGAGCTCCAGCTTTAATAAGTACGTGAGCCATAGAGCGTTTACAATGAATAGCCGCAAACATAAGAGGAGTATAGCGTACACCACCTGTCTTTTCATGACCAGGAACTACCGCCATTTTACTCATGATATTTGGATCAGCATCATAAGATAATAAGAGCGATACAGCTTTATCATTTGCGGTACTTGCCGCTATAATAAGCGAATATGTTATTATAACGGAATCTGGCACCTCAGGCTGTGAGATATAAGCCGCTGTCTCTTTATCAGGTGATGCTCCTTTACTTAAAAGGTAAGCAACTATATCATTGTCGCCATTGGCAACTGCAGCTCCCAAAGGGGTATAGCCAGTAGCATCTCTTTCATTTACGCGATTACTTTTATTAACAAGTTTTTTAATTTTATTTAGATTACCTTCACGCACTGCTTCTATCAAAGCCTTAACGCTTGATGAAGTGCCATACAGAGTGCTAAAATCTAAGAGCAAGAATATTATGAGCTTGACGGGACTGATTACAGCGCTTCGCATAAATTTTCCTTCAGGTACGGTATACTTACTCCAATAGCCTTGATGGTGCTTACGCAAGTATACCTGCCGCTGGCACCATAGGCCAAGGGATCAAAAGTGCTGACTTTTATTGAAAAAATAAGCTATAAGTATTTTATAATCTTTTTTTAAATATTTTTTAAACCATACAAAGGAGTATACCATGAAATTTAATAATTCATTTTTACAAAGTTTTGTCTTAGCAGGCTTACTTATATCAACCAATGCCCTTTTCAATCAATTTGGCGGTGAATATGCCCCCCATCATGAATGGAAAAATTATTGCGTGGTATTGCTCAATGATACTCACGAAAGAGTCGCCGGCTCAATTCAAGTAGGTAGAGCAGGAGGAGAACATTTAACAGGAAGCTTTTTTATTGAGCCAGGGCAAACAAATTCACTGTCAGGCCCAATGGCTATAAACGAGCAAGCTGAAATCATAATTTCTAGCCCAAAGGTAGTTTATTATATGCTTAGAGGTGTAGAATCTTCACAAGAAACAGGATGTGAAAATCTAATTTACGACGGTACTCAAATTCGACCTGTAAAATAAAACAATAGAGAGGCTTATAAAAAAGCCATCAGAGGCTATAAAGCCCCTAGCACTGAATGCTAGGGGCTGCTATACTTTTTAACGGATTGATATTTGTAAAATTTTTAGGTAGTTCGCAAAAGCGAAATATGTCCTTCGAAATTTACGAGAGAAGATCTCTGTGGATAAAAGCCAATATAACGCAGATTTTTTTCTCAAATGTTTAAGAAGCCGTTCTAAGACTTCGTTTATTGATGTATGGCTTGCGATAAAAAAAATTTATCGACCTGCCCTCGCATCGTTCAACCTCGAACCAGAAGGCCTGCGACTTGCTCGTATATATTGAATTCGAATAATCGCCTGGAATGATTTAAATATCACCACTACAAGGCAATGGTGATTGGTATCTCGTCCAATACTTAATAAAGGTACGTTTTACGGATTTTCTTGGCTGATACCCCTTCTGGTACGCCATTTACTTTCTTAACTTTTCAGCAATGAACGAATTAAGGCTAAGTCCACTCATCGCAGCTTCTTGTGTAAGGCGTGCATGTAAGTCAGGGGCAATTCTGACGCGCAAATCTCCTGAAAATGTTTTTTCTGGTTTTTCGCCCCGTTTTTTGCAGAGATCTAAGTACACGTCAATGGAATCACGAAATGCATTTTCTACTTCTTCAACACTCGTTCCCTCAAAAGTGATCACGTCTTTTAAGCCGATTACGTCTCCGTGTAAGATTTTGAGCTCGTCATCATAGGTAACGTGGCCTATATATCCTTTATACTTCATCTTTATATTACTCCTGCATTATTCAAAAAAATGCGTACAGACTTTACCATTCCCTTGCCTGCTTCACGTTTTGGATGAGGTCTATGAAAAACGGACCGCTTTCCGTTTAGCACGATACAAACTCGAGAGCCTGCTGCTTCGATGACATCGGCGCCAAGATGTATAAAAAGTGATTCAATATCATCCCATTTTATATTAGCAGAAGGAGGAAGCGTGAAAATCGCATCAATTGTCTTTTTATGTTTATTGTTCATGTAGCTCCATTCCTACCGCCTTTCTTGCCGTTGAGTGATAATGAAGCAGGATCTTTTTTAATAGTGACACTAAATGTCACTATAGTCAATAGTAAGTTTTTTCATCGTAGAATTTCGCGACTTGAAGCGCTCTTGATGATCTTAATCTACCAAGGAAATCACCTTGGACTCTTGCTTTTCCTGAAAAAAATTGACTATAATGCTAATACGATATAAAACAAAAAGGAGATAAAATGTATAAATCGTTAAAAATTTTGAGCATTGTCATGGTGATAGGTGCTGAGCTTGCTCAAGCAAGGGATTTCAAATTTAGTCCTCGCGAAGGAATGCCTCTAGCTTTAACAAAAGAGGTGTTTGAGAAAAAAGTAATCGATGTTGATGAGAAAAGCCCCCTTTTTGGTTGGACGCCATTAATTGTTGCGGCGTCTAATGGTGATTGGCATCTCGTCCAATACTTAATAGATTCGGGTGCCAACGTTAACCTTGCTGATGATAGCGGCGGCACGCCGCTCTTTGCTGCTAGCTGGCATAAGCACCCTGTTGTCGTGGAGAAATTGCTAAAAGCGGGTGCTAACCCGAATGCAGATGCTGATGGATTGACGCCTCTTATGGCCGCTGCTTGGCGATTAAATAGGCGCACGATAGCATTACTTCTTGATGCCGGTGCTGATCCTTCCATGAAAGACCCCCGAGGCTGGACCGCCTTGGATTTTCTTGAAGACCGCAAAAAAATAGTAGATAAAGATTATCAAGACATAAAAAAGAGGCTCTGAGGTAACCTGCAAAAGTTTCTCGCTTAAAAGAGCCCCAGAAGCCGAAGCTGCCGCTTGATTAGCGATTAATTGTTAAATCGTGTGCGAATCGTAGATTGGCACACGATTTTAAGCCTGAATGTTTATGGTCGCTTGCTTTAGTGCGGTTAGTGAGAGGTAAGCTTTGTTTTGAAGACCTTCCTCTAAAGAACATCAAGTGAAAACGCTCTTCCCTATCCTGCTCTATTTCTCGTAAAAACTGAACCAAGTGCTGCAGAGGCATTGCAGTTACAAAATTACAATTACCTTCGATTTTTTCGGAAAACCTAATGACCCCATCTATTTCAAGTGAACCAGCAAATGTAAGAACTGGGTACCGGTTACAATAATCCTTAATCTCATCATCAGAGAGGGATCGAAAATATATGTTGCAGGTAGAAGCTCTAGAACGCATTTTGCCTGTTTGCGAATCGTAAACAGCCAGTCCCGTGATAAACGTATGTTTATTGCCTGAAAGAGCTTTGAGCATTTTATATGCCTCACCTAAAGAGTTAGGTTTTTCGAGAATTTTTTCATCAAAAACCAAAATGCATCAGAAGCGATAATAATACCATCTTCTTTGCTGCTAACTGCATGGGCTTTAGCCTCAGAAATCATTATTGCCATCGTTATTGGATTTGCATCCCGCATAGCTTTTTCGTCAATATTTGCCGGAATGCATTCATAAGATATTCCTAAAATTTCCAGAGCGCGTTTTCGAATTTTCGATTGAGATGCTAAGATTATTCGCTCATTTTTATTTATATTCATTTTTCATTTCAAATTAAGGGTGATTAAGAGATAGTTAGCAGTCCTATAAAATTCTGAAAATTACCTCTTATTATTAAGACTGCCTGGCCCAGATAACGTAATTTCCAATTGCTTACCGGCTATTTGAGCGGCTTTATGCAGAGTGAGCAAGGTAGAGGATCCAGCAGGCGCTGTAACGCAGCTCTGCTGGTGCCAAGCTTGTTAGCTAGCTCCGTTTTTGTAATATTTTCTTTTTTCATGGCTTCAATGAGGGCACAAGCAATAACTTTCTTTATGGCACCGAGTGTTACCTCTTCCAAAATGCCTTCTTCTTCAAAAAAGAATCAAAGCTTGGTCCAAGATATTTATTTCTCATTTTTTCTCTTTAAGAACTTTTTATATTATACCAAAAAAGATACTCACGAGCTAAGCAAAGATATGAGAACTCAATCGTGCCGGGTTGAAAAATTTCTGATTTTGCTTAAGCTAGAGAAGGACTTGGTTCTAGTAAACGAGATAACTAAGGAGTCTCTCTTATGAACAAACTCATGAAGAAAACCCTATTGGTTTTGGTGCCATTTGCACTCGCATCATTAGCTGGCTTTAATGCAGTTGGTGCGGCGGAGCAAAAAGCCAAAGAAGAAGTGAGATGTGGCCACTGTAGGAGGAACGCTTTTAAGAGCATTGCGCAATCATTTGATGACATGTGGCATCGCTTTAATATGGCCTTTGAGAGGCCTATGGTTGGTGCTAAAGAAGAGTTTCCTGTCTTTGACAATCAGGCGGTGAAGATTCCCGAGGTCGCCATTAACCCGAATAAAGATGGCCGATCTTTAGTGCTTGAGGTTAAAGATCTAACGGCAAAAAAAGAGGATATCAAGATCGAAATCGACGAAGACGAAGGATACGCTGATATTACGTTCCCATATCAGGAAAGTAAGGTTCTGATGCGTATATTCCCAACAGCGCTGGCACTTGAAGTTGAGAAGAAGATCATCCATGAAAAGAAGGATGAAAAAGGCACCATTCTCAGCAGCTCAAGCTACGTTGCTCGTAATGATTACGTGAAGTCATTTCCCTATCGCGTCGCCATCTCGACCACTCAGCCTGAGTACAAAAATGGCACGCTGACATTGAAACTCGGCTCCCGACAGACAAAACGCGCATTACCACTCAAGTAAGCTATCATGGGGATGGTTGGCATACAACCATCCCTTACCCATTTTCTAGCCCCGTCAAATATGTTACCAACATGGATAGAAATCAGTCAATCAGCTCTGCTTGCTAACATTGAGCAACTTAAGCATCTCCAAGGCCCAGGACAGCTTGGCGTTGTTGTCAAAAGTAACGCATATGGTCACGATATGCGACTCATTGCCTCCCTCCTCGAAAACGAGCCTGCCGTCTCGTGGCTCTGCACCGCCAGCATTGATGAAGCTCTCTCATTGCGGGCCGATGGCTGCAGGAAGAATCTTCTCGTTATGGCCTATAATGACGGCGTATCCCGTGAGGCAATTGAGCAAAAAATCGACATAATGGTTGATGATAAGGATATTCTTAGCGAATTACAAAGCGCGGCCGCAAGTATGCAATCGAAGGCGCGTGTTCACCTTAAGGTTGACATCGGGCTTTCGCGCCGGGGCATACCACCGGACGCGGTAGCTGGTTTCGCTCAACTTATGTTGTCTCGGTATCCTGCTATCGAGCTCGTGGGCATTGGCGCTCACGTCTCGGATGCGAGCAGTGGTGACCGGGAGTTAATGTGTGAGCAGCTTGACGTTTTTAATAGTGTGCTTGACGAAATGTGCAAGAGCGGCATAACAATTGGTCTAACGCATGCTCTTTCATCAGGCGTCTTAACGGCATTTCCCCATTCATTGGTTAACGAGTCAGGGCGCGGTCCTTACCAGTACGATCTGTGCCGACTTGGCACTCATGTATACGGCCTCTGGAAATCTGAGCGCCAAAAACAACGCGTTCTTGCCCATGGAGCGAGCATCCAACTAAATCCTGTGCTTGCGTGGAAAGCACGTATTGTTGATGTCCGCGAGGTGCCTACAGGGACACCGATCGGTTACGGGCATACATTCGTTACCACCCGTCCCTCACGCATCGCCTGCATACCTCTGGGGTACGCCGATGGCTATCCGCGCAGCTTGCAAAAAGCCTCGCTGATTATTGAAGGCAAGCATGCTCCCCTGGTCGGCCGAGTCAGCATGAACGTTATTACTGCCGATGTGACCGATATCCCATCAGCTCATCGCGGTTCTGCTGTTATGTTGATGGGAGATCAGCCTGGCATTACCGTTAACGAGCTTGCCTTACAGGCAGGTATGATTAACAATGAGATTCTGACGCGCATAAACCCTACTATCAAGCGCCTCGTGGCGGTGTAACCGTAGTTTGGTTTGTTGATGCGCTTTTCGAGGTTACTTTAATCTTGCTCGGCTCAGCGCTTTTTTTCTTGGGCAACGTAATGGTGAGCACCCCGTCGTCATATTCAGCAACTGCCTGGTCTTTTTCAACAGCGCAAGGCAACGATAATGTGCGCATAAAGCTTCCGTACCGTATTTCTCGCCTGAAGAAATTTTTGCCTTTCATTTCCTCTTTTGTCTCACGTGAAGCCGCGATGGTCAAGCGGTCTTCGTCGACCGTTATATCAATAGTGTCTTTGTCGATTCCCGGAGCGTGCATTTTTACGATAACTGAGTTTTTGTCCTGATAGATATCGGTTGCAAAATCGCCCTGGGAGGAAACAGCAAGGTGAAGATCCTCAAAAAGTTCCTCAGGGCTCTCAAATATGTGTTTTCTGAGCAAAGCCATAACATATTCCTTTTTTTTAGATTAAGATTTAAT
The DNA here is from genome assembly GCA_963722385.1 of uncultured bacterium. GTDB lineage: Bacteria > Babelota > Babeliae > Babelales > Babelaceae > CAVRKK01. The sequence continues at coordinate 151,408 of CAVRKK010000002.1, read as the reverse complement.
AAAATAAAGCTATCACATTGCAAACTAAAATTGCAATAAATTGTTCTTGTAATAAAAAATAATACTCTATTAATAGAAATCTATATAGATTCACAAAGTGGCCTATACGACGTATACTTATAATGATGTTGTGCTTGATGCTTTTTAGCTTGCGCGACAGGTTATGGGCGAGGTTTTTGGTAGGCTCTATGAGGTTTTAGGCTATGTACATTCTTGAAGGAAATATTGGGGCTGGCAAATCAACGCTCTTGAAGCTTATTGCTCAGAGAGTGCCGCAGTTACGGGTGAGATATGAGCCATTGGATCAATGGCAGAAGCACGTAGAGGGGCAGTCCCTTCTGGCCAACTTTTACCAGGATCCTCATCGGTGGGCTTATTCGATGGAAACATTTACGCTCCTTTGGCGAGTCCAGGAGCATATGGGTGAGCAAAATAACACTGACCAGAGCCGTATCATGGAGCGTTCTATTTATTCCGGGCACCTTTGCTTTGCGCGTAATAGCTATCAGGCAGGATTTATGTCAGACCTTGAGTGGGATATGTACACGCGATGGTTTACGTTCTTAACGGCGCATACCTGCCGTCCCCCTCAGGGCTTTATTTATCTGCAAGTTTCGCCTGAAAAAGCGCTTGAGCGCGTTAACGCACGCGCCCGTGCAGCCGAAGGTAGCATTCCGCTTCATTACCTGGAGCAATTACATGAGTGCCATGAGCGCTTTTTAATACACAAGCAAGGATTGCCTGAGCTGAGCGATGTTCCGGTGCTTGTGCTAAACGCTGATCAAGAATTTGAGCATGATCCTGCTTATTTTTCCTCGTTAGCTAACGCTGTCCAAGACTTTATTCAAACGTATGCTCAACCCAGCGGAGTGGTTCATGATGAGCACGCTCGCGCTTTGTAACGTGACCAAGGTGTTTGACCAGGCTGGGCAACCATGCCCTGTGCTGAATGGGCTGTCGACACAATTTCACCAGGGTGTTTCTTATGGTATAACGGGGATCTCCGGCTCTGGTAAATCGACATTGCTTTTTATCATGAGCGGGCTTGAAAAACCGAGCAGTGGTCAAGTGCTTTTGGATAGCCGCTCTCTTGAATCAGTTATCGCAAGCGGCTATCGCGATTTCTTTCACCGGCGCATTGGCATGGTATTTCAATCGGCATGGCTGGTGCCTGAGCTGACGGTGCTCGAGAATGTCATGCTCAAGGGGCTGCGGGCTGGCCAGCTTGTTCATGAATGCGTAAAGCGTGGCAATGATCTTTTGCAGAAAGTTGGGCTTGAGCATAAAGCGTCACTGTTTCCTGCTCAGTTATCCGGAGGCGAGCAGCAGCGCGTAGCGATCATCAGGGCCCTTTTTTTGGATCCAGATTTTCTTCTGGCAGATGAGCCAACGGCGCATCTTGATGACGTCAATAAATCCTTAATAATGGACCTCTTAGGTGATTACCAGAAGCGCCTATCCATGGGGCTTATTATTAGTTGCCACGATTCACGTGTTGCCGAGCGTATGGATATACAATATGCCTTACAGGATGGTCGCTTGGTGGTACAAGGCAGCAAGAGCCCTGAGGCTTGATGATGATTGGCAGAAAATCAATCATCGTGAAGACGCTCCACTTGGGGGCAGCGACGCTGCTTAGTCGCTTTTTTGGTTTTTTTAGGGAGGTGCTCCTAGCCCGTTTTTTGGGAGCTGGCGCCCTGGCAGACGCGTTTCACACGGCCTTTATGATTCCCAATACGTTGCGTAAAGTATTCGCTGAAGGGGCATTAAGTGCGGCCCTTGGGCCGACGCTGATTGCTGCAGAACGGAAAGAAGGGCATGGCGAGGGCAACGCTCTTGTGACGTTGACATTGCTGGTATCGCAGAGTTGCTTACTCGTGCTCTGTATAGGCATGAGTGTATGTGCACCGGGTATCATACGCTTAAGTGCACCGGGCTTTACGAGTGATCAGGTGGCGTTGGGCGGACAGCTTGCGCGCATATTGGCCTTTTTTATACTCTTTATATCGAGCTCGGCAGTTCTTGCGAGTGCTCTCCAGGCAGCCCACCGCTTTCTGGTGCCTGCCAATAGTCCCTTGCTCAATAATATTTTGTGGATCGTCCAGTTGCTCATGTGCCTTCACTTCAAGCTATCCTTGAGCTGGTTTGCCTATGCTATCGTATTTGATGGTTTCGTCTTACTTCTTTTCCACCTTATGGGCTATCGTTATGCCGGCCTTTCTTTTGCCTGGCCAACACGTACCACGTTTGCTTGGTTCCGGCTGGTGATGAAAAAGTTTCTGCCTTGCCTGATCACCGCTGGTAGCATGGAAATAAGTCTTGTGATTGATCGCATTTTAGCGTCATATTTACCGAGCGGCTCTATCGCCTTGCTATCGTACACCTCTGCTTTTTTGCGGGTGCCTTTGGGCGTTTTGGTTGCGGGCTTTGCAACGATATTGCTCTCACGCATGACCAACATCGGCGCCTACGCTCCCAAGCGGCTAGGCTATTATTTACTTGAGTCCTCGAAGCTTGTAGCATGGGTTATGCTGCCTAGTATGCTGTTGATGATGGTTTTTTCCTATAAGATTTTTTACACACTCTTATTGTCTAATTCCTTTACGCTTGAAAGTGTTGAGCAGGCATCGCGTATATTTATTGCTTTTGCAACAGGGCTCTTTTTTTTCGCCTTAAACAAAATTTTGACAAACATTTTTTACGCACTTCACAATTCTCTCGGACCCACGGTGATAACGCTCGCCGGGGCGGTGTGTAATACTGTTCTTAACGTTATTTTTATGCGGTATTGGGGTGCTGTTGGTATTGCGCTGGCGACGAGTTTTGCTGGAGCATTCCAGACAATCTTGTTTTTAGGGATGCTCCATTATTGGCATGGCATTTCTTTGTATATACGTACGTTTGGCGTGTTCTTATTACGCGTTATTTTTCAGCTTTTCTTCGGAAGCGCTCTTTTTTTAAGCGCCTATTATGCGCTTTATCGAGCAATCGCAATGTTGCCAGCAGGTTGGTCCCATTTTTTTCTCGACAGCTATGGGTTTTGGTTATGGGTCGGCCCTTTGTGTGCCGCTTTAGCCGGGCTTCTTCTCCTAACGCGCAAGCTGTTTCGTCTGCGCATCTACTTTTTAGATTAGCGTAAGATCGATGTGCATGTATTGCACTTAAGTTCTTTTTGAAAATTGCTTCAAAACAGAGATTTTTTGTGAAATAGAGCGATATAAGGGTTGTTTTTCCCTCGAGAAGACTTATTCGACTTGACATATATTTTTAAATTAACTAGAATTAATTTTGTAAACATGCAATAACCAATGAAATATGGGATTTGATTATGAATACAAACGCAAAATTGCTTGTAGGCATGTGCTTGATGGCACTTAATGCTTATTCAGCAGAAAAAATCGAGAATGAAATAACATCAGGCTGCACGTCATCTGTTGCTGAGCAACCTGAATGCCGACCAGAGACAACAACAAGCACTCATGACAATAACGATGTTTTTGACAGCATCTTCTCAAGCTCAATCTATGAGCCCGATCAAAAAAATCAGCCTTAAGCTTAAGGCTGATTTTTTTGTAAACGCTTTTATTTACAATAATAAAGGAATCAATCATGTTGAAACGAACCATAACATCATTAGTTATAGCAAGCTCACTTTTGTTGGGTGGCTGCATCTATTCAGCTCCGGCTGCTGAACAGAAAATTAAAAAGCTCGCTAAGCATCTTCTTAATGAAAACAAGAAAGACATCAGCTGGAAATGCTTTGCTGAAGCAGTGACCACGATATTAGAAAATTCTGGCCAGCAAAATCTTCGAAAGCTTGCTCCTGCGTTTAAGAAAACGATCGGCATGGCAAGCGCTGCTGACATAGGTGAGGCCCTGGCAAATATCGACCTTCCTGAACAAGCGAGTGCTGAGTTTGCCGCTTACAGTCGTATCTGGCTCAAAAATATGATTAACTGGCGTATTAAACTCAATAGCCAAGTAAATTGTCAAAAATTAAAAAGCGAACTTTAAGTTAATGCAAGGGCCAGAATTATCGTTCTGGCCCTAAGTTTGATAGTTCATGAAGAACATACTATTATTATTAGTGACCTATCCCTTCTTATTGAATATACCATTATTGAGTGAATCTCCAAAAAAAGTAGAGTCGCTACCGGCAGCTCAATCGCAACTATTGCCAAAAGCGCCTTTACAACCCAGTCCTGAGCCCAAGCCATCATCATTACCCCCTGTAGTCCCCGTAAAGCAACAACCTTCTGAAAAAAAGGCGAGCATCGATGACGAAGCGCTGAGCCTTGTTAAAAAGTTTGTTGATGCCAATGATACCAGCATATCCTGGCAAGAATTTGCGCAAAAGATGGCGGACATTTTTCAAAAAGATGAAAAGTATAAACCTATTGCACAAGCATTCAAAGATTTGACTAATTCAACGTTTACCACCTATATCGGCTATAAGTTATCATGGCACGCTCAGGCTTTTCCACCCAACACCTATAACTTTCTTCAAAAATTCTCAAGCAGTGAGCTTGCCTCTCTTACGTCAATGCGTATTAAACTCAATAAAAAATAGATTCTCTATTTTACGACTTTCTTATGGATTTATACTCATCGGGGTCAAGCTTCTTGCATAAAGATATCTTAGCAAGAACAACGTGGTAGTACTGTTGCAAATAAAGAGTGATCCGTGGTACGGTAACCTTGGTTGATGAAAAATTAACGAGCTAATTCCCTGTTATTCGTCAGCATATTTAAATAGGAGGCCATATGAAGAGATACCTAGGCAGAAGTTTTCTTTTAGGTGCTGCATTAGCAGGCCTCACCATGGCTAGTCTCTCCGTTAAGGGGTCGGAAAGCTATGAGGAAGAGCCTATTACAACCAAAAGGCGTAATGGCTGGCGAACCCGACGAAGTAGCGAAAAAGGCCGTATACCAAGGCGGCACAAACGTTGGGCAACCTGGGCAGTTCGCGATCAACCAGACTATCATAATGAAGAACCACATGCAGGGCGCGCCACCATGCGTGAAGGCACCAATGGCGTCACCTACAGTGCACGCAAAGTGACTATGTGAGCATCCATAGGTCGGGTAAGTAGTTTCTTATCCGACCTAACGCAGGCAAAGGTTCTTATCCCCTTCAGTTTTGACGCGTCAAATTTCCCACACGAGATTTCTAAAAAGCTTAACCAAATGATCGAATTTCGCCAGGAATATGCTGTTCGACGAGATCTTGAATATAGCGCGATGGTTCACTATAATAGCCTGTTATATTGTCATATCCAGTTATGATGGCTATACCGAACGAAACAAAAGCGATCACTATGAGTGCTTGTACCGTTGGGTCTAAAAGAAAGTTTCTCCACTCTGCGGGGGCCACATGTTTGTAGAATAAAATTAATCTTAGGAGATCGATGGATGGCTGGCTCAGTGATCCAAAGGCTACCATGGCCGCTATCACGCACAAAGTAGATGATATGCTTTTTTTACTTTCGAAAGAAAACCAAGCTTCATTTTCTTTCTCTTGGCTTATTTCTTCCACATAAGCCACTATTTTTCTTCGTTGATTGCTGCTAAGTTTGCTTTTATTTTCTTCGAGAGCCCTTTTTACCGTTGCTATATCTTGCTCGCTGATGCCCTTGATTATTACTTGATAGGCAGCTTGATAAGATTGTTCCCCTGTCCTCGAATGCAAAAAGAGGCTTAACAAAAAAATAGCAAATAATCTGTTGCACCATGTCATGATCAACCCTTTCTTAAGCGCGCTCCTACTATAACACGTCTACACATTAGAGAAAAGCAACGGAAAATCATTTTTAAGCCTTATAATTAGGAAATTCCCTTAAATTTTCCAACAAATTTATTTTCTTGCCTAAGAGCTCTGTCAATATACTTTTGTGCCGAAGCTGAGCCTCAATTACGCAAAATACGAGCAGTTTATTCATTAAAATCTATTTTATAAATGCTGCCAAAGTTGGCAAGATATGACTTTTTAATAAAACTATTGCATTCTTGTATGTCAATTAGATATATATAATTATAGATATTTATAATTGAATAATTAATCGTATAATCCTATTAATCAAAAGGGGAAAACGCATGAAGAGCATGTATATAACGCTGGCATTATTGTTGGCATCTGCATCAAGCGTATCGTATATCAAAGCAGATAGGTACGCCATGTATGGTGAGCCTTCCGAGGAAGTTTTAGTCGAAGAACCTGGCATGGTTGGCGAGGTCATTGAGGGCGCCGGTAATGTTGTGGAAGATATCGGTGAAGCCTTAGGTGAAATAATTTAAGAGCGAGGGGTGCCGCACCATTTCTATGGTGGCACCCTTTCTTATGATTAAAAAAGTAAGGTGACCCATGAGCTTTTGGTATTTTTACGCAATTATTTTTGTTTCAATGGTGTGGAATTGCTACCTTCCAGCACCTGTTATGCCCAATGCAGTAAGTGCGCAACGATGCAATATAAACATGGCTGAATTGGGTCGACCTATTGGCGGCCTTGCGGGTCCATATTGCGTTTTGCCTGGTGAATTCACGCGCACGCGGATTGGTCGGAGCCATAGCTGATTTTATTTTATCAAGTTATAAAAGTATTGATTTTTTATAATTCAAATTGTTACATTAAATAATGATATATTATTATTAAAATAAGGAGATACTATGATTATTCAACGTTTAGCGCTTGCACTTATGTTGGGAAGCTGCTTTGTTGCCCACCCTGCGGATTGGGATGATTCAAAGCCAACTGCTCTTAATTGCAAAGATGCTTGTCAGGTATATAAAATGCAATCAGGTGATGCCATATGTACATTAACCGGTGCTGGGATTGGTGCCGAAGAAGGTGGCCAGGCGTGCGTCAAGACCGAAGACAAGTGCTTCCAAAATTGTCACGCATATAAGACGCCTGAAATGGAATGGACCTGTGTATCTGGCGAAGGCGCCGAAGCTCCAAAGAAGTAACGAATAAGTTATGAGAAAGCGGAATAGACCGCTTTCTCACTCGTGTGAGACCATATGAATAGGTATGTTACTCTTTATGTTATCTTTTTGAGTGTGTGTACAAGCACTCGTGATAGTTGTGGACAGATGGTTGCCTGGATGTGTCCTGGTGGCCAAGCGCCACAGATGGTAACGGTGCCCTCACCCGAGTCAGCTGTTTTTCCAGAATCAACGCCTCAACCGCAGTCCCTATCAGAGGCAAGTCCCCCCGTAGAAGAAACTAAAACCATTATTACCCGCTTTACTCATGAGCCTGAACGAGCAGCTGAGACCGAAAAAGCAGCAGCACCAGGAACAGAGTTTGAAACGGTGCTACCTCAAAGACCTACCCGCTTCATAACGAGGCGGAAAAAGTACATAAACCCTGGCGTAGGGGTAGGCACGGGAACATCCGGATTGGTAGGGCCGACGGCAACGGTTGATAATGTAGGATGGTCCAGCGCTTCAATAGATACCGGAGCTGCCGGTTTAAGTCCAACAGCCACCCAGGGAGCTGGCGGTAGTGGTATGCCCTAAATTCACGCCGTTTGAAAATTATGCTCAGCGGTTTCCCAATTAACCACATGCCACCAAGCATCAATATAATCAACGCGGCGATTGTGGTACTTAAGATAGTATGCGTGTTCCCATACATCAAGGCCCAGAACAGGTTTCAAGTTACTTGCCAGGGGCGTATCCTGATTTGACGTTGATGAGATAACAAGCTTACCAGCTTTGTCTAAGCAGAGCCACGCCCAACCAGAGCCAAAGCGCTCTTTGGCTGCTTTTGAAAAAAGTAATTTAAATTGCTCAATGCCACCAAAAGCTACGTCAATTTCTTTGCCGAGACCGCCATGGAGGCGGGTTGGTTGGTGACTCATGAGCGGCCAAAAAAAGGTATGATTAAAATGACCACCGCCCTGGTTGCGTACCGCTAGCCGTATATCTTCAGGAACGAGATCGAGGTGGCTTACCAAATCAGTTACCGTCTGCTTAAATAATTCGGGATGTTTTTCCACCGCAGCATTGAGGTGGTCAACATATCCTTTATGATGCTTTGTATAATGAATTTCCATCGTTAATGCATCAATGTACGGCTCAAGGGCATCAAAATGGTAAGGTAGTGGCGGCAGCGTAAACATATTTCCTCTTCGAGTACATCGCATTGTAGCTGGTAACTGCACCAGATTAGCGATACCGGGTCCAATCGTCAATAGTTGCTGAGTTTATAGCGGGCGCCTACGCGGCGGGCGCGACTGCGCGTCGAGCGGCAGGGCGGCGGCCGCCGCGTAGGCGCATTCCCTTCATAAGTTATTCAAAAAAATAGTTAGTTATTTTATATGATAAGTTATGTTGAAGCGATTTCAATTAGACTTTGGCAATTAATATCCTCGCTCGCTACCCCCAAGTAAACCATTATTACTTCGCCTCTTATCCGATGAGCAGGGCGCATTATCTGCTCATGGCGCTGCGTACCTGATAAATGGCATAAGTTATCGCACGCAAAGCCTACGATAACTACTCACCGAGCTTATAGGCATTAAGCATGTTGCATCAGGATTGCTGCGGACATAGCGATGCGTAGTAGCGCATCGCTATGTCCGCAGCAGCTTTTTGTAAAAAAAGCGATCAGCGGAGGCGGGATGTCCCTTAGCCGCTCGCCGCGTAGGCGGATATTATTCTATTCTATTTATTTACCTTGCTTACTACATATCGGCCACGTGGCCATGACCAGCTTCTGCCTTCTTTAAATTTATTAAAATTACAGTTTCAGAATTTAAAAGTTTAAAAAATCTGAAATTTATTTGCCTATTTTAAATAATATGGCAAACTAAAATAGTCGATATTCTATTACGAAATCTAATAATTGCGAGATTGAGCTGCTATGGAAAACAGAAAAATCTTTTTTGCCTTCATGCTGTTTTTTTTAATTTTTTCTCCAGGCGTGTCTGGCATGGAGGACAAGAGGAAGGCAGATGATACCTCTTTGCCTAATAAAACACCTGCTCGCAAGAGGCAGCGGCTTGCAAAAAAACGTTTTTACCGGTTAGTGCATGATGCATTACTGCAATCTGATCTTGATGCCGTTGGCCATCAATTGAGCAGGGGGGCGCATCTTGATATAACTTATGGGAAGTTGCCGTTGGCTCAATTGGCAGTCATTCGGTTCTTGGGTAGGGGCGACTTTGCTTCCTTGTTGTTCATGATAGAATCAGGTGCAAATATTAACTGTTTGTCTGATACGGGAGAGACAATTTTTGGCAGAGCGCTTGCTGATGCGGATTATGGCAAGACTTTTTTCTGTGATTATAATGAGGGCCGAACCTGGCTTAATTTCTATAAGCTCAACCAAAAAATTGTTGCCGAACAACAGCAATGGAAGGCGCTGCTCCAAAGAGCATATCCCCACCTTTACGAACTCTTGGCAGAAACGGTGCGTAATGCTTCTGGTACCGACCCGATTAATACCGCAGCTATTGGTTGCGAATTTGTCAACTGGTTATTAGAGCATGGTGCGCATCCCGTTATACCAGCCACGAGCACGTGTTTAACGACCATTAGCATACTGTCATACCCCACACAAAAGGCCATGATTCTCTGGTTCTTTATGAATGGTGGCAGGATAGCGGGTGATCTTAATAATTATCCTCAGATCTTCACTTTTATAGCATCGCACCCCATGCGGCGTGCCTTACTGCTCGCTGATGATCAGCAGGCAATCGAGCTGATTGATCAATTGGTGCAGGATGGTTCATGCGATCTTCTCTGCGAAGCACTACGCCTTGCTTGTGGTCAAGCGCGAATTGCCGTTGTGGAAGCACTCTTAAATCGTGTTGCCGACCAACATGCCATTCAGGATGGGTTTATAGCTGCCGCGGGGATTGGTAATCTTGAGCTTGTTCGGCTTTTATTGCCCGCGCTTGATACCGACGATAGCGCGTTTGGGCGGGTAATTGAGCGAGCGTTTCTAAGGGCGGTTGCCCAGGGGCATGTCGATGTTGTTGATTATATTCTAGCATCGGCGCTTTTAGCTCCTGAGCTTGGCAGCAACGCGCTCTATCAGGCAATCGTACGTGCTGCACGATTGGAGCATATGCTTGTTCTCAAGCTTCTTCGTCGTGTTCTCGCAGGTTGGCTTAGTGATGACCGCCTATGTGCCGCTTTTAACCAAGCATTATACGAAGCAACCATAGGAGGCCACGCTGCTGTTTTCGATTATATTCTTTTTCAGGACAGGGTATATTTTAACTTCAGCCTTGATCTTAACCGTGCTGGGTTACATGTAACAAGGGCATTACGAGATCTGCGCCTTAATCGTGAGCTGCGAACATGGTATGGACGCGCTAGAAAAAGATTGCTTCAGCATATTATTCTGCGGCGCAATACGCGACTCTTGCTCCAACAAAATAGTGATCATAACCTATTAAGAAGCTTGCCTGTTGAGTTGCAGCAGCAGGTCATGTACCAGGCACAGCCAGAAGCTGATTTTACCGCTAGGATGGCGAGGCGAATTTTTGCTCCTCAAACGGCAATTGGGGGCTCAAGCGGAGTTCTTCCGTAGAGATTTAAAAGCTTTATTGACTGTACGCTATTTATTTGATTATTGACAATCGTAAATAAGCTATTTTAGAATAATGTCATCAAGCCGCATAACTTATGGGTGCTTTATGAACTTTCGTTATCTTTGCTTTGCTATAATGCTTGCCATAATATGGATGACGCGGGGTGATGTTCCTCTGGCTGAAGAAATTGCGAGCAAAGATTTAGCGGTTACCAGCCAAGCGGAGTTTGAAAGCAAGCTGCAGTCAATCATGAACGAAGCTAAATTGGTGCTTGGTCAGACTCAAACCCAAATCTTCTGAGAAAGCACGTCGGTTGCATACGCGCTTATCAATTCTCTACGACGTATACGGTCACCGGTTTCCTTTGCAGCCGGCACTGCGCAAACAAATTGATGATATGCTGAGCCAATTGTCTCTTGCTATCGGGGTTGGCAATCTTCAGCCAATGAGCGTTTCAGAAGTTTCGCTCAAGCCCGTCAAGCAGCTAGGCTTGAGACTTCCGGTTATTAGCCAAAAATCGGGTGAGGTGCTTACGCAGACGCAGGCATATTTAAGTATGGCATCTACGAGGCTGCTTGCTGATCGCTTGATAAAAAAGCTTGAAAAAGAATATGGCATTGAACACGTTGCGCAGTACTTGGGGATAATTCCCAATTTGATACGGCAAGAGCTCGCGTTGAAAGACCATTACGTTTTTTATCATGGCCAACGAGGAGACTTTGTTCTTTTATACGAAATTATTAAAGAGATTGAGCAATGGCTTGCCATGAGTGAGAAAGATACAGCATTTCAGCACTTACGCGTACCAAGCATGTTGCCTATTCAGCAAAGTGTCACCGAATTTTTAAAAGCAACCGTCAAAGAAGACGTTACGGGTAGGGAAAAAGAAACGTTTGACTTGACCTACAAAGGTTTGAGTGTGGCATGGTGATGGATAGAGATTTGAATGCGGCAATAAATATCAGGGCGGTCGGACAGTCCGTCCTAACATCAGCTATGGCGCAAGCTATTGCTGACAATGCTTGTGGAGAGATGGCATTGGTCACTCGATGAAGCAAGAGTCCCCTGGGTGCTTCGGCACTATTTTATCCATGGGGGGAGTGTCAATCTTTTATTACCTTTCTCGCGAGATTATTGTTATACTTAATAATATAAAAAGTAATTAGACAGATAGGAGCAGAGAAAATGCGAGCAATAGAATTTGTGGCGAAAGCTGAAAAGGGAACCATTAAAATCCCTAAAGAATATCAAGGGGAGCTGCAAGACCAATTCAGAGTTATTATTCTTCAAGAAGCTTTTGTTCCCGAAAAAAAACCGTCTCGGAAGAAGCGTACTTTGACCGCGGCACAAATCAAAACAAAGGGCTTCAAATTTAATAGAGATGAAGCAAATGCCAGATAAGGTTTTTATTGATAGCAACATTCTTATATATGCTTACTCTGTTGATGAGCCCAAAAAGCAAAAAATTGTTAACACCATCCTGAATGAGCACGAAGTAATCATCATTAGTACTCAAACAATCAATGAGTTTGTTAACGTTACAACAAAAAAGAAAATGTTGGATACTATACAAGTTTCGGCAGTTGTTAACGAACTTTTTTTGCAATTTTTAGTTGTGACCATTGATCAAACTATTATTCAAAAAGCACTCTTACTGGCAGATAAATATCGTTATTCCTACTTTGACTGCCTTATGCTTGCTTCGGCGCTTATAGGTAATTGCTCAATTATTTATTCAGAAGATATGCATCATTTGCATATGGTTGAAAATACATTAGAGATTATCAATCCATTTATATAGGGCTCCTTGCTATGAACGCATTGGCGGTTCAGCCAAAGAAGTCCAAGCTCTTTTATGGATTGATAATAGCTATTAATGGCAAGCTGACTTTACAGCTGGGATGGCGAGGCGAATTTTTGCTTCCCCAACGGCAATAGGTGGCTCAAGCGGGGCTTTTTTCGTAGAGATTTATCGGTAGGTTTTTTTGATAATTTGCTTGGAAGTCTTCCTGCTCAATAAATTTGCCTAAGAATGTCAAACAGGTATGCTAAAATATGCTTGATATCAACGAACGACCAGGAGCAAATCATGCCACTATTCCCCTTTTGTCAGAGCGCCCTTCTTTTACCCTGCCTTATGCTCTGGAGCGCATTTTATCAACAGGTTCCCCTTGTACAAAAACCTCTAGATTCTTCCACGGCATTTTCTGATACGCGTGAGAAACCGCCGGGCAAGCCGGTAACCCCCGAGACTGCGCTCAAGCCACCAAATAATAATGGCGAATATTTAAAAATTAAGGCGAAGATTGGGCTGTTTGGTCGCTCAGCGGCCCGGTAGCTGGCGCTGGCGTGTTACTCTCGAGCAAAAATATCTCTTCGCCTGGATATGCCATCTGGAGCTCTTGGCGTGCTACCTGTTCCGTGTACCAAGGGTACTTCTTCCATTCATTTATCTTATTTTTTAATTGAGCAATATTGCTTTCAATAAGCGTGAGCGAATTTTGTAATTCTCGATTGTCTTTTTTAAGCGATGTAAGGGCTTTGAACCCAAGTGGGCTGGTAAAGTAAAAAAATGCAAAAAGGCCGATCTCTGCACATAAGGCCAGGGGCATAATTAGTTTTTTTATGGTAACCATTTGATAATTCCTTTGGCCTAAAAGATACCATTATCGTGAAGATATTTTCAATTTAATGTTGTTTTTTGTAAAAAGATGGTCATGTTTTTACAAAAAAACGCAAAAAGATGGCCATCTTTTTGCATGAGGAACTCAGCGGTACGTTAAAGCTTGTCCGTTGTATGCACCTGTTTTCTCGAGCTTTTTGCATTAACTCCTTTCTGCCATAGCTGACTGTGATAAGCATCAAATATATGCAAGGTAATGCCGCAGGCTATGAGCTTCGGTCTACAGTCTTAGTTGGAAAAGCGATAGGCTAGGTAATAGAATCAATTGGTGGCTCAAACAGAGTCAGGGTCGGCTATCAGAAACCGAAATGCATCTCGGAGAGTATTATTGCCATCGATAAGTAAATGGGCTATAGCGTAAAGAGGGAATGAGTATACTTTTTCCTCTTGTTCTGCTTGCCCGGCCCAAATACGTATCCCATAAGGCGAGTATGGATGTGATACTAAAAAGAGCTGCATGCTCTTATTCCTCATGCTTATGCCGGCCTTAACTTCTATGGGAATAACATGTTCCTTTTGCTGTATCAGATAATCGACCTCTGTTTTGCTACCTCGCTGCTCTCTATGCCAATAGAAAAGAGATTCTTTATGCATCGGGTCTGAGTAGGCAAGCAATTCTTGGCCAACGAAGGATTCTACTATTTGACCTTTGTTGATCATGGTGGTTAAGGGATTGGTAAACCAGGGTGCAATAGGAAGCTTTAACAACGCTTGGCAAAGGCCTACATCTAAAAAAATAATTTTGAAGAAATTAAGGTCAGCTTGAGCGCCGATAGGTATCCCTTGCCCTGCGCTCCTTATTACTTTGTAGAGAAGTCCTGCTTTTTCGAGTAACTCTAAGGCAGGAGCAAGTTCCCGTTTTTGATATTCGCCAACGCGCGAAAACATAAATTTGTGGGAGAGCTGTTCAGCTGCTTTGAGAAAAATGAGATGCAAATATCTTATTTGGTGGCGCCGTGCATATTTGCCAAAGTCCTGCTCGTAGGTGTAAATGAGATCAGCATGAACTCTTTTAACATCACGTGATGACTGCGCTTTAATCCACTCGTTAATAGCTTCAGGCATACCACCGATAGCCAAGTATCTCCCCGCCATATCAAGAAGTGCCGTATGTAGAGGGCTACTGAGGGATGATCCCGGAGGAGCCTGGAGTATGGTACTTGCCCAGTTTGTATGGCCAAGTGCTATGAGGAACTCAAGGAAGGACGCGGGATATAAATACAGTGTAGAAACTCGTCCAACAGGAATACCAATCTGTTCCATAGCAAACTCGAGTAACGACCCAGCAGCTATGATATGCAAGGTTGGAAAGTGCTCGTAAAAGTAGCGCAGTGCAATAATAGCTTGCGGACAACTTTGAATTTCGTCAAAAAAAAGGAGCGTTGATCCGGGTACAATTTTTTTCTGTACAAGTTCTGAAAGTTGTAGAACGATTCTATGAACATCGAGATCTTTTTCGATAATTTGTCGCGCGCCCTCGTTCGATTCAAGGTTAATTTCCACCAATGTAGTGAATGTTTTTCCGAGGACTCGCGCTGCATATGTCTTGCCTACCTGACGCGCCCCACGGAGTAAAAGAGGTTTCCTATCTTCCGTTTTTTCCATTCCAAAAGAAAGTAATCGATAATTCTTCTCATGTTGTCCCCTGCACATGTATAAAAATCAGGCTTATTATAGAAGAATTATGCAGAAAAATCAAACATTAATAGAGGCCTTTTTGTTTAAAATTCAAGGTTAAATGTGGAAAAAAATGTATAAAAATCACGGTTTCGCAAAAAATGTTTAGAAATAAGGTGGCGCCTTAGCTGCGCAATGAGGCTTGCATACGGGATCTGCGAAGCTTAAACTTCGAGCATTTTGGTCAAGTTGCGTGGCTTATCGATAGGGCGGCCTAGGGAAAGGCCGATCTGATAGATAAAAAATTGCATAAGTGCGACCATGGCAAGAGGCGCTAAGAGGGGATTAACCGGGGGCAGTATAAAAACTTTATCAGCAAGAGCGATCAGCTCATCTTGTCCTTTAAAGGCAAAAGCAACAATATGGCCCTGCCGTGCTTTAACCTCTTGAGCATTTGCCAAGAGCTTGCGGTACACCGCGCTATCAAGGCAGGAGAAGATAAATACCGGCGTTGTATTATCAACAAGCGCCAAAGGCCCGTGCTTAAGTTCGCCTGCCGGCGGGCAGTCAACAAAGAGGTAGGCTATTTCTTTGAGCTTAAGGGCTGCCTCAAGCGCAAACGGGTAACTAATATGGCGGCCTAAAAAGATAAAGTGATTGAAAGTCGCATAAAATGGCGCATCAACGATTATGGATCGCTTATAGTTCTCAAGCGCATTCTCAAGCACCTCGGCAACGATTAATAGTTCTTCATGGGCTATCTCAAGCTGGCGGGCTGTGATGAGCTCTTTGGCAAGAGCAATATGGTGGGCAAGCAAAAAGAGCGTTGCTAATTGGGCGGTAAATGTTTTGGTAGAGGCGACCGCTATTTCAGGACTCGCGTGAGTAAGCAAAAAACCTGTTGCTTCACGAACGATTGTGCTCGCTGCATCGTTGGTAAGTCCAATCGTTGGTATTTCTGCTGCTTGCGCGATCCGTAAAGCCTGCAATGTATCAGCTGTTTGGCCTGATTGTGAAATCCCAATGCAGATGCTATTTTCACGAGAAAATAAGGGCCTGTAACAAAATTCTGATGCCAAGTATGCTTTCGTTGGTAGGTGAGCAATAGCTTCAAAAAAAAATTGCGCAACCCGGGCCGCATGCCATGAAGTCCCGCAACCTATTAAGGTGATCGAGTTGAGCATGCTTACGGTTTCACCCGAAAGGCCCATCTGATCCCATACGCGCATCGTTTGTTGGCGATCAAAGCTCACGGTATCGTAGATCACCTTTTTTTGGTCGTAAATTTCTTTAAGCAAAAAGTGCTCATAGTTATTCTTGCCCACATAAGAAACTTGAGAAAAGTGCTCTTCAGTCTCAATGGGTACCGGCTGACTAGCAAAATTATAAAGCTCTATGCCGTCTTTCTTAACGAGTGCAAAGCATTCATCAGGCATAAAAAGTACTTTTTTTGTCTTGCCTGCAAATGCGAGCGGATCCGAAGCGATGAACATTTCGTTATCGCCCAGCCCGATACAGAGCGGCGAACGCTTGCGCACAAGTAAGAGCGTATCGGGCATCCCTTGCACGATAAAGGCGCAGGCATACGCTCCTTCCAAATAAGTAACGAGCTCTGTAAGTGCGGTTCGTGCGATGCCATGGGCTAAAAGAAGCGATTCAAAAAGATGCACAATAACTTCAGTATCAGTCTGCGACAAAAAGACATGACCCGCCTGCTTGAGCATTATACGCAGATCATAGTGATTTTCGATAATACCGATGTGCGCAAGAGAAATACTTTGTGTGCAATCGCTATGGGGGTGCGCGTTGGTAAGGTCGGCGGCAAGCCCATGCGTCGACCACCTCATATGGCCTATGCCCAGAGAGCCATCAATAGAAAACTGATCGAGCTGTTGAATAAGGCGGTCAACGCCCTCGGCTTTATATGTCACAATGTTGTGGTCAACGAGACAACCAAAGCCCGCGACATCATAGCCTCGGTGGTCAAGGAGCGATAGCCCCTCGAGAACATGGGATCGGCTTGAACCAGCGCCAATATAAGCGACAATACCCATCGGGCTGTGGCTTGCGAGTAATTAGCGCTTTACAAATTGGAAGCGGCGGCGTGCTGCACGGCGCCCGTACTTTTTGCGTTCTTTTACGCGCGCATCAACCGTTAAAAGACCATTTTGTCTCAATAATGGCTTGAGTTCTTCATTGGCAGCAAACAGTGCTCGCGACAAACCGAGCTTAACTGCATCGGCCTGGGCGCAGAGCCCACCACCCTGGACGTTAACGTCGGCGTCATAATAGGTAGCTGCTTTAGGTACTACGTTAAATGGCGTTATTACCGCCGCACGCATGATATCTGTATCAAAATAGGTAGAATATTCTTTTCCATTAACAAGCACCTTGCCTGCTCCACGACGCAGCCATACGCGTGCAACCGCTGATTTACGCCTGCCTACGCCATGAGCGAGAGGAGCTTTTTTAGCCTTTGCAGCGGCTTTTTGCTTGCTTTGAGCCTTTGCTGATTCCATAACTAACCTTATTGTAAATATACTAAACAACTACTGGAGCCGATGAGCGGACTTGAACCGCCGACCTACTGATTACGAATCAGTTGCTCTACCACTGAGCTACATCGGCAGACCTTGCCATCTAGTATAGCATATTTACCAGCCTATTCAAAGTGACTATCCTCGTTCTTCGGCGGCTTCCTGGCAGGCAAGGCAGCGTGTTACGTTAGGGTATAACTGGAGGCGCTTTTCTGAAATGGCTTGTCCGCAGTCGCTACAGATACCATAGACTCCCTCATCGATCATTTCGAGAGCACGGATAATCATGCGGTACTCCCCATGCTCAGTATTTTGCAACGAAATATTGAGGTCCTCAAGGGTTGAGGCTGATGCTTGGTCTGAGGGGTCAGGCGATTGCCTGTCCGGTATATGTTCGCGAGATAGCCGCGTCAATTCGCCTTCTAGCTCTTTTTTGCGAGTGAGCAACTTTTTTTTTATTGTTGCTATTGCGCTCTCATTCATCACAGCTCTCCCTTTTATCTGAAAAAAATTTTTTTAGTATTGCAGCTGCTTCATCTGCTAAAACATGGGCAGTGATATTTTTGATCTGCTTAGTATATAAAGCAAGTACGCCTTCCTTGTCAAGACGATAGCCAAAAAGCGGTGAATCGGCACCATATACGATCCGCTCGCACCGGCTGAGCGCGCAGAGGCTTACGCACATCATGCATGGTTCAAGTGTTACGTAAAGCGTACATCCTATTAATCGCCAATTATTTATTTTTTTGCATGCTTTGTCAATGGCGCGTATTTCTGCGTGATGCCGCTGACACTGATAGCGCTCGACCAGGTTATAGCCGGCGCCAAGGATTTCGCCATGCGCGGATACGACAACAGCACCAATAGGCACCTCGCCAGCCGTGGCAGCACGTTGCGCCAAGGCGAGCGCTTGCCGCATGTACATAATATCACGGTCAATCATCGAACGCCTCATCTTTTAAATTAAGCATAGCATCATCCTCAGAGATTAATATAGTTTTGATTTTTCAATCTTATACATAAAAATAATAAATTAAAATCTTAAAAATAACAAAGAGTGTTTAAATATAGAGAATATTGCTATTTTGTGCAAAATAGCTTTACTTTCAGCATTTTTGTGGTAAAAAATTTAAGTAGATACATTTTCTGCTCAATTACCCACAAGGAGTTTTTTTATGAAATTTTTATCTCGTCTTGCGCTTATACTTTTATTAAGCGCCCCCGTGGTTTATCCGCAGGGAGGAACTATTTCGCTTGCCCCTGAGCAAGATGTGCTGTTAGAGCCGGGGAACCTGGTTCTTGAACATGCATTGAGTGATTATCACCATTATTATCCTAAAGCATGCGATATCAAAATGGTTGATTTCTACATCAATCCATTTTATAAGCATTGGCAAACGATAGGCGCTGAAGATAAGGATAAGCGCTCCGTTAATGCCGTTGGTTCTTTTCTTCAAGGACAAGTTAACTTTGGCGATCTATGGGTTCGTGCTAATACCATCTTTGGTTATATAAAAGAAAACCGTGGCGACGAAGCAACTCTGGTCGACAAAGAGAGAAAAGATAGATCAGAATTTGGCATTGATGACATAATTGTCAAGGCCGGTTATGATTTCTTCTTTAATAGCGATGACCATGTTGGCATCTATGCTATGGCAGGCTTTCCAACCAAAAGGAATTTACGTTCCCATGTTGAGGAAGATAAGGACAAGAAGTCAGAAATTAAGCAAGTACCTTTCTTAGCTGTTGAAAATCCAGAATTCGGTACCAAGCACTATCGTGTTGGTGGTGGTATTAATAGTGGCTTCACCGTTTATGCTTGTGATGATCATCACCTTGCATGGATGTTTGATGCTCAGTATCACTATGCTTTCCCAACCAGCTACTTTAGCGTGAGTGGCAAAGCTGATGAAAAGGACGGAAAAGCTGGAAGCGCTGAAATTAGACTTACCCCTGGTCATACCGTTAACGGCTGGACAGCCCTGCACTATGCTTATGATGCATGGAATGTTGAGCTTGGTAGCGCCTTTACCGCCACTTTTGGCAAGCAAGTTGGCTTCCATGGTGAAGATAAAGAGGGAAATTCCGCAGAGATTATGGTGCCAGCAGATGCAGACAACAAGTTTGGCATCAAGAGCGAACAGTTGAAGACCCCAGAAACAGTTAAGTTTGGTGCAACTCCTTACGTGGCTGCTTCTTACAACACGACTATTTGCGACAATCCTGCAACTCTCGGCGTTGGTGTTGGCTATGATTTCAATAGAACACACCGCGAAGCGAAATCGAACGCATTCCAAGGTGCCTTGGCATGGGTGACGGCTGCAGTTAGTTTCTAATTAGCACGTTGATTATTTAAAGAGAGGCCGCTGTTATAAGCGGCCTCTCTTTTGCCGTCTTTGTTTGTTCTGCTCTTAATCTCTGCTCATTTTTTTTTGATCTCATCGCTGCAAAGCTCAAAGACCATTTTTGTAATATCAAGCTATATGTAATAATAATATTGATTTTGGTAAATATAATTTGTTATTTTAAAATAAAAAACTATATTAAAATATTTTCAAAAAGGAAGTGTCATGAGCTTGAACAATCGAAAAATGGTAATATTAAGCGCTCTTTTAACCGCTTCGTTTCTGAGCGCCATGGACGTGGGGTATCGTCCACCCGAAGAACAACCTGGGGAACACGAAGGGCCGCCAGGTGAGCCTACGGGACAACCGACGCCACCAATATCTGTACCTGGTACTCCACCCGTGACCCCGCCGGCGTTCAAGCCACTCCGTGATTTAACGCCTGAAGAGATAACAGCACTGGCAGACAAGGATCCTCAATACGTAGCGAGGCAGTGGACGTCAGGTATACTAAGCGGCTTATCAGAAGCTCAAAAGGATGCTATGTTGACCGATAAAGTTAAGGAATATCTGAAGAAATTCGCGGCAGAAGCCGCGGGCGGTGTTCCCGTCATCACCGGCGGAGGATCAAACGAGCCTGTGGTCACCACCGTGCCTGTTGCCGAACGGACTCCCGAGGAAATAAAGAAGTTGTCGAGAAAAGAACTAAGATCGTTAACGGCAGAAGATATAGGAAAATTGTCAAGCGAACAATTAAATGCATTGTTAGATAGAAATGTCATATACAAGCTGGCTGATGACCAAATAAATTTCTTGCTCACGCCTGAAATGCAAGCGAAAATGACAACCGACCAGGTGCAATGGGTGTCCCAACAATTACCCCAAACAGTCCCTGCTGCGTTTGTTGTAACTACGCTTAATGATTCGTCAAAAAGCCTCGATGGATCGAACACTAATGCGGTGCAAAAAACTGAAACTACGGTTAACGCTTTGAATCAGCGGTTGTCCACGGAACAAATTGATACCTTGCCTGAAGAGGAGCGTAAATCACTCCAGGGAGCATTGGATAAATTTATCGAGGTGATTCAAAAAGCCTTGAGGAGTGGCGGTGCTCTTGCACGTAGTGCGCTGATATCATTATTAAAAGCAGTAGAACGGTTCCGCCTGAAGCCTAATTATGCAGCAGCATTTGGTGAGCTCGGCCTTGTTATGGAAAAAAATCCAACTATGGAAGATGTTCAGGCATATGCTCTGCAGCAAATGCTTGCCTTGGTTGGTACGGGTATGAGCGATGAGGAAAGAGACTACCTAACGCCGAAGCAGGCAGAAGCTTTCAGGAATGAAATTGCGACAAAATTAAAGACCAGCGGATCCGTAACGCGTGGAGCGATCGAGCGAATCGGAGCTGCTGAACAGCAAGCACTTAGCTACCTTAGGCGGTTTGGAACAGCTGGACAGCTAAACCTTGTTTAAAATTCGCCAATTTTTTGGACGAATGCCAGATTCCCTTGCTTTATCAGGTGCCAGGTAGGGTGAAGCGTATGTGAGCCGCCGCGCTGGGTATTTAAAAAGCGTAGGGCTTCGTCAAAGAATGCGCTCGTGGGGGTGAAGGGTAATTTCTCGCGGCAAAGCCAGGCAAGTAGTATCTGTTTTTGCATAAAGGGATCAAGCAGGCGAAAGCTCTTTAAATCGATGACATAGCGATCGTCTTGGTAGGAGGCCACCGTGTCAAATGTCGTTTCCGTTAGCTGCTCAAGAAAGTCAGCAGCTTCTTGGAGATGACCAATGCTTCTGATACAGTTATTGGCAAAGCGTGGATCGCTCTTTTTAAGCTCTGGTATCACCAGGTTACGGAGTCGGTTGCGCAAGTATAAAGGGCTCTCATTAGTGTAGTCCTGCCGATACGCAAATCCTTTCTCGTGCAAGTACTCGAGAATCTGCTCCTTGAAAACCCCAAGCAGTGGCCGAATATAAAGCCCTGATCGTGGCCGCATGCCAGAAAGCCCTGCAAGTCCCGCTCCGCGCATGAGGCGTACAAAGAATGTCTCGATTTGATCGTCCTTGTGATGGCCGAGCACAATGGCCTGCGCCGAGTATTCATGCGCCACGTTTTCTAAGAAAGTTCTACGCAACGTGCGGCCAAGTTCTTCACGAGAACCCGTCCATGGGGGCAAAGCCAACGCTTGTGCATGCTTGCCAACGTAGGTAATGCCCAATGATTCCGCAAGCTCCTTGCAAAAAAGCGCATCTTGGGCCGATTCGGGGCGCCAGCCATGATCAAGGTGCGCAGCGATCAGCGTGAGGTTGTAGGACGGCCTGAGCGCAACAAGCGCGTGGAGTAAAAATACTGAGTCAGGCCCCCCTGATAGTCCAATCACGAGCGTATCACGCTGGCGTATAAGCACGTTCTGCTCAATGAATTCGTATACCTGTTCGATTACGGTATTATCAATGAGAGCATCGCGGGCGCACATAATGTTTTAAACGTCAAGGTGCTTGACAAAATGGCCGTTTTCTTCAATAAACGTTCGCCGTCCCTGTACGTCATCGCCCATGAGGGTATCGAACCATGAGTCAGCCTCAAGCGCATCACCGACAGAAACCTGTAGCAGTATCCTATTTTTTGGGTCCATCGAAGTTTCCCAGAGCTGGTCAGCGTTCATCTCGCCAAGACCTTTATAGCGCTGAATGCTCATGTACGGCTTGCTGATTTTGGTAAATGATTGGATAAAGCTAAGCAGCGTGGTTCCTTCAACTGAGCGACCCTTGTCGATGACGGAGAGCGACCATGCCTGATTAAGAAAGTGCATCTGTTCAGCAAGAGCATTGAGCTGTTCAATCTCAGGCGCGGTGAAGAAGTCAGTACTTACGTACCAGTCGTAATTGGTTTGCTTGAAGCCAATATACGTCTTCAGCGGATTCAAGGTCCTTCGCACCGTATCCCGAATATTTTCATCAACGACATACGCATGGTCGGATGGGTTATAGTGCCAGAGTGCTGTTCTGAGCTCTTCTGGCCCCATGCTTTTTACTTGAGGGGTATGGGTAATGAAATTTGTCAAGAACAATACCTGATCAGGGGTAAGCTTAAATTTATGAGAAGCCTCTTCGAGCTTTTGGCTATAAATCTGGGCTTTTGCCAGTAATTCATTGAATTCTTTGCTATTGACGCGCACGTGGTTAATACTGAGCGTCGTATTTTCTCGCACCCATTCAAGAATAAACGCCTTAAGTTCCTGATCGCCCTTAATGTACTGCTCTTTCTTGCCAATTTTTACCTTATAGAGTGGTGGCTGCGCGATGTATAAGTATCCCTTTTCAATGAGTGGTAACATATACCGGTAGAAAAAGGTCAAAAGGAGCGTACGGATATGTGATCCGTCAACGTCAGCATCGGTCATCAGAATAATTTTATGGTATCGTGCTTTTTCCGGTACGAATTCGGTCTTGCCAATACCGCCGCCGATAGCAGCGATGAGTGCCTTGATTTCTTCATTGGAAAGTATTTTATCTAAGCGTGCTTTTTCAACGTTCAATATTTTTCCGCGCAGCGGTAGAATCGCCTGATTAAACCGGTCACGTGCTTGTTTGGCCGAGCCGCCTGCCGAGTCACCCTCAACGATATAGAGTTCGGAGTTTTCGGGCTTTTCGCTCGAGCAATCGGCAAGCTTGCCTGGCAGTACGGTCGACTCAAGCACTGTTTTGCGTCGTGTCAGTTCACGCGCTTTGCGCGCTGCTTCGCGAGCGTGAAGCGCAAGCTGTGCTTTTTGGAGGATCTTGCGTGCGATGGCCGGGTGCTCTTCGAAGTACGTATCAAGGCAGGCAAAAAACCATGATTCTACAATGCCTTTGATATCGCTGTTGCCGAGCTTTGCTTTTGTTTGTCCTTCAAACTGGGGCTCAGAGACCTTCATATTGATAACGGCAACCAAGCCTTCCCTGACGTCCTCGCTGGAGACCGTGTCGCCGTCTTTAAAGATGCCGAGCTCCTGGCCGCGCTTATTGCAGGCCTTAGTAAGTGCCGCCTTGAAGCCGGTCACGTGCGTGCCGCCATCGATGGTATTGATGTTATTGACAAATGAAAACAGTTGCTCGCCATAGCTGTCATTGTATTGGAGGGCGCATTCGAAAATGGTTTTTTCGTCCTGGCGGTGGCACGAGATAATCTCAGAAAAGAGTGGTGTTTTTTTGCTGTTAACGAGTTCAATAAAAGAAGCGATGCCGCCTTCGAAGAAGAAGTCGTGGCTTTTGTCAGTACGCTCGTCGACGATGCCGATGTGAAGCGCTTTGTTGAGAAAGGCCAGCTCGCGCAGTCGTGCTGAGAGCACGTCAAAGTTGAAGTCGGTGGTTTCTTGGAAAATTTCAGCGTCTGGCTTAAAGCGTACGGTGGTTCCCTGTTTGGCGGTTGTGCCGATAGTATGCAGCTTATCAGTAGGTTTGCCTCGCTCGTAGCGCTGGGTATGGATCGAGCCATTTTTATAAATAGTGACCGTTAGCCATTCAGATAGGGCGTTGACGACGGATGCGCCGACGCCGTGCAGGCCGCCTGAGAACTTGTAGGTTTCTTTATCAAACTTGCCCCCGGCATGTAGCTTGGTAAAGACGACCTCGGCTGCCGAGATTTTTTCGGTCGGGTGGATATCGGTAGGGATGCCGCGGCCATTATCTTCTACCGAGCACGAGCCATCAGGGTGCAGGGTGACAAGGATTCGGTCGCAGTAGCCTGCGAGCGCCTCGTCAACCGAGTTATCGACGATCTCATAAACCAAGTGGTGGAGGCCCTGGGTGCCCGTAGATCCAATATACATAGCCGGGCGCTTGCGCACCGCCTCGAGCCCCTCAAGAATACGTATAGATCCTGCCGAGTAGTTGTTACTCATGTTCTGTAGTCCCCTTTCCGCTTGATCAGCAGCCTCTTTTAAGAAGTTTTATATAATTATAATTATACACCAAAATGTGCTTAAAACCAAGTGGTAGGAACTTCGCGTGTGGATTTGGGCAACTTGGCGAATTGAATCGCCTGCTTGGCCGACGTAGCCGCGGCGAAGTCGGGCGCGGACTGACGTAGCAGAGCGAATTGAATTGAATCGAATCGCCTGCGCGGCTGGCGGTTAAGGGACATCGTCCCTTAACAATCCCGATGCAATATGCTTATAAGCTTGGTGAGTAGTTGTCGTCCGCAAAAGCGTACGACAACTAATGCCATTATCATGTCGCTAAGCTCCATGATAAAATCATATCTTCCGTGAGGAAGATTGCGGTAGCTCTAAGCATGCGTCGCGCATGGTTAGAGCATTCACACAAGTTACAAAAATGAGCATATACAGCAAGAAATAAAATCAATGGGTGCAGGGCCGCCGCGACCATGCCGCCCGCTGCGTAAGCGTTCCCGTCGTGGTCTTGGCGAAGTCGGCTGCGTAGGAGCACGTGCAAAATTTATGGCCATTTCAAGCACATGTTCAATAAACGCAATAAGTAATTAATTATTAATTCAGTCTAACAATATTATTGCATATTTGAACAGCAATCAATTAAGATGATCACAGGGCATAATGGGACAAGGGGCTTTATGAAACGCATTATGATTATGATTCTTGTTATTTTTGGTGGTATCCAGGGCTGTCCTACCTTGGTGACGCGGCCGGGGACGTATCCCCAGCGATTTACCATCTTTTATAAACCGCCTTTATTCTTGTTGAAGTGCCCGTTAAGGTCGAGTGTCTTTAAGCTTACAGAGGGGGAAAGCGATGAAGATAATACAAATAATCGGGATGGCAGCCTTACTAATGGCAATGAGTAAAGCTGAGGCTAGTCCTGGTTGCATGGATACGAGGCAGCGGGGTTACTGGGGGCTTTTACGCAGTATTGATTGTTCGTGCCCTTGTGAGCCTTATCCGCAATCAGAATTTGGCGCCTGCTCGCGTTGTAGCCATTATCGTAAGCCAACAGAATATTCTTAAAAACGACAGCCCTCTTGGTTGGCAGTTGCTTGCTCGAGTAATCTAAGAGTAGCTGGGTTAAGGCATGACCAGCCTAAGGCGCTTGGCCATCTAAAGGCATAATCCAGGGCGGTGTACTCGTCCTTATTGCGTATTCGCGCGTCAGCCCCGCGTTCGAGTAGAATTTTCACGATGTCGTTTTGGCCATACCATGCTGCAGTCATAAGCGGCGTCATATCCCCAAAAAAGCTATTCAGGTCATACCCGTAACGCACTAACAGTTCAACTTCTTCGCTATAGCCCTTCTGAATAGCGTAATGCATGAGCGGGATCAGCTCCTCTGGGGACATATCAGGAGCTACGTCAATTAAGCCGTTAACACAGGCGCCATTTTCAAGCAGGTATTTTGCGGTCGGTATATTGTGCCAGTATATTGCAGCCGGGAGGGCATTGTCTAAGTTTGCGCCGATAGTTGCAAGAACGTAAGCAGCAAGAAGTCCCGCATTAGTATCTATGAAATCTACGCCGCGCTTTAAGCGGTCAAGTTTCGAGCATTTTAGTAAATGAGACGTAAGGTCTTTAACCACGGCTGCATGATTTTTTTTGATGGCATCAAGCACGTAGCTGCTTAAGGATTCGCATTCAGATTCAGTATAAAGCTGTTGCCCGTAAGCAGGTATATGAGTAATAATCGCGAGGGTAAGTAAAGTTTTTTTAAGCATTCTTGTTTCCTCCGGTGCTTGCGCAGCAGGCGCGCCTATGCGGCGAGCACACTTACGCAGTGGGCGGCATGGCGGCGGCCCTGCACCCATTGATTTTATTTCTTACTGTATGCTATATTTTGTAACTCGTGTGAATGCTATAACCATGCGCCGCGCATGCTTAGAGCTACCGCAATCTTTCTCACGGAAGATATGTTTTTATCATGGAGCGCAGCGCACATGATAATGGCATTAGTTGTCGTACGCTTTTGCGGACGACAACTACTCACCAAGCTTATAAGCATATTGCATCGGGATTGTTAAGGGACGATGTCCCTTAACCGCCAGCCGCGCAGGCGATTCAATTCGATTCAATTGAATTCACACTCAAATTCCTGGCATAATGTAGCGTGTTTACCCGATATTGTCAACCACGGTGCTACCCAACTTAACGCCAGCGTACTGGTAGTTTTGTATAAATGGTACCAGAGCATCGGGGCTGAGCGATAGCGACGTAATGCCCGCATCGATGAGCAACGCTGCAAGCTCGGGAAAATCTGAAGGTGCTTGCCCGCAAATACCAATGGGCCGCTGCGCCCGGCGAGCACCAGCGATGGCCATTAATAGCAACTTTGTGACTGCAGGATCACGCTCGTTAAACGAGCTCGCTAAAACCCCCGAATCACGGTCAACCCCAAGCGTGAGCTGCGTTAGATCATTCGAGCCTATTGAAAACCCATCAAAAATTTCAGCAAACTGCTCAATCAAGAGCACATTAGAAGGCACCTCTACCATCATGTAAAGCTTCAGATTTTGCTCGCCTTGCTTAAGACCATGCTTGGCAAGCACGTTGCGCACCGTTTCTGCTTCTTTAACGGTCCTAACAAAGGGAACCATAACGATAATCGTGTCAAAGCCCATCTCCTCACGAGCCTTTTTAAGCGCGCGACACTCAAGCTCAAAGGCAGCACTATACGTGGAGCTCGCATACCGTGCCGCCCCTCGAAAACCAAGCATGGGGTTTTCTTCACGCAGTTCAAAATAAGAACCGCCGATCAACTGGCTATATTCATTGCTCTTAAAATCAGTGAGCCTGACAATAACCGGGCGAGGATAAAAGGCACCTGCAATAAGCCCTACTGCCTGAGCTAGGCTGTCAACAAAAAAAGCCTCGGGGCTTTCGTAGCCACGGGCAAGAACAGCTATCTCGGCGCGCACACTCTCCGGAACGAGCCATGGCTTTGCAATAGCTAAAGGATGCACCTTAATTATGTGGGCAATAATAAACTCAAGGCGAGCAAGCCCAACGCCGGCTGTCGGCAACCGTGAAAACTCGCACGCTTGTCCCGGGTCGGCAAGGTTAATCATAAGCTGCGTTGGCAGCGCCCACGATACATCCAAATCAGCTACCGACTTGTGATAGGGCACCATGCCATGATAGGCATAACCATGACTGGTATGGCTACAATCAAGAGTTATTTCTTGACCCTCAGATATCGTCTGCGTAGCGGTATGGGCACCCACTAACGCCGGTATACCGAGCTCCCGGCTTACGATCGCGGCGTGACACGTTCTGCCTCCACGATCGGTAATAATACCCGCCGCTTGCTTAAGAATGGGCATCCAGTCCGGGTCAGTCATCGGAGTCACGAGAATATCGCCGGGGCGAAATGACGCTGCATCGCGCAAATCTTTCAAAATACGAGCTCTGCCCTGCGTAATCTTTTGGCCAACGCTCTGCCCCTGTGCAAGAATCGGGCAGGTCACGCTCGGCTCAAGCCTGTACTGGACGAGTTGTGTCTTTCTTGTTTTTTGGCTGTGCACCGTTTCAGGACGTACTTGCAGTATATAAAGTATGCCGTCACTGTCGTACGCCCACTCAACATCGATAGGCGTTGAGCGTTGGTAAATCGCGGCATAGAGCTCTTCGAGCACCATCACGGTATGGGCAATTTCAAGAACCTGCTTGTCGACGAGTGAAAATTTTTGCTGATCTTCTTCGGCAACTGATATGCGCTCAGTACGCATTGCTGTGTAAATAAGCTTTTCATGTTTGGTGCCCAGCATTTTGCGCACAATTGGTTTAAAGCCTTGTAAAAGTCGATCCTTATGCACGTAAAATTCGTCAGGCGTTACGGAGCCGTTCACCACGAGCTCGCCAAGACCATATGCCGCTGAAATAGTGATAAGTTGCGGCGAGCCCGATTCTGTTTCTAACGAAAAGGCCACGCCGGAAGTTGCGAGGTCTGACCGCACCATTTTTTGGACACCAATGGCAAGCGCGCTGCTCAGATGATCAAAATGGTGCTTTGAGCGGTAAACGAGTGCCCGGTCGCTAAAAAGGGATGCTATACATTGCTTGCATGCGTCCAAGAGCCCTTGTTGGGTGCGAACGCCAAGGAATGTTGACTGCTGTCCTGCAAATGAGGCTTCAGGCAGATCTTCCGCATTAGCCGATGAGCGTACGGCAACATCACATGCTTGTTGGCCGTACTGGGTGCTGAGTTCAGCGTACGCCGTTAATATTTCCGTGCTTATAATTTGGGGTAGAGATGCTGCAAGAATTGAAGCCCGTATTGCAGAGCCAATCTCGTGCACGTGAGCGACGTCGTTGATATTTAGTTTTTTTAATAGGTTCCCAATCTCTGCTAAAAGGTTGTTTTCGTGCATAAAGTGCCAATACGCCTCGGTGGTAACTGCAAAACCAAAAGGTACCCGTATGCCGTGCCCGAGACCATGCCGTATCATAAAGCCTAACGCAGCATTTTTACCACCGACTAAGCCGGTATCCGTATGGGTAATATCAGAAAAGTATTTGATAAATTTCATGGGTTACGCCGTTTGCCAAATCGTTATAGGATTTAAGGATACATGAAATTTCAAGAATAAGTACATCTTTCTTGTGGACTAAAAATTTATTTGTGATATGATTAAAATGCGCAATCGATAGCAGGAATTCTCTCTCTATGATTTTTTCTTTGCCTCTATTACTTATAATCTTTTTTTGTTTTCTCTGTATGATAATGGGCTCGATCCTGGCGCTCGGCATCTGGTTGGTAGTTGCCGTGCTGGCAGCCTTAAGCCTTATACCGGGAATTGCGGTTGCCTTCTTCTTGGCGCCTTTCTGTATCCCTTTTCCCGTTTTCGCGTTACTGTTTCTGCTCTTTTGTTTAAAAATCTTTAAAAAGCGATAATTTAGAAATTACTAAGATCTTATGCTGACGTATTTATGGTAATATAGATGCGTTAAAGATAAGCTGCTTATTGCTTGGAAAAGAGTGAACTTGTCTTAAGATGCTCATAGAATAGCGGTTTTGCAAGAGGGTAATTTATGAAAAGTGTTAATGGTACAGAAGGTATAGATCGAGAAACCAGGCAAAAAATTATTATGTTGATTCATGCTTTAGTGCCAGAAGCTAAAATTTATTTGTTCGGGTCAAGAGCACGGGGGACGCATGAACAGTGGTCTGATATAGATCTTGCGCTTGATGCAGGCCAAGCGTTGCCTACCGTTGTTGTAGACGAAGCGAAAAGCGTACTTGAGGCTACCAATATACCTTATAAGGTACAAATTGTTGATTTTCGCAAAGCGCCTGACGCCATGAGGGAGTCGATTGTGCAGGAAGGAACGTTGTGGAAGAATTAGCTATAAAAACAAAAACTCTTAATCAAGCTTTAGCAACACTTAATGAGGCTTTGGAGCTTATAAATAGCCAATGCTACCAAGAAATATATAAAACCTTAAGAGATTCAGCAATTCAACGTTTCGAATACAGCATCGATGCTTTCTGAAAATTTCTAAAAGCATATCTTAAAAAAATAGCAAATATTACTGTTGAATATGGTACGCCTCGTGAAATTTTACGTACTTCACTTAACGAAGGATTAATTAATAAAAATGAATTCGACTTGCTTATAGCTTGTGTGGCCGATCGCAATCAGGCTTCACATAGCTATCATGAAGAAGTTGCCGAGGTGATCATGCAACATATTTCATCTTACAGTATGATGATGCATAAAATTTTTAATAGGTTGATTAAAAATCAAGAAGTATAATAGTTGCTCATCTTAACTACATGAAAGGAATCAAACGACGCCATTAAACTGATATATCGCTATTGCATTACTCGTATGGGCGATCCAATATGTGGGCAACTCGCCGATTCCGAAGCGAAGAGAGCTTTGCAACTGCAAGGCCAGCAAATTTTTCACATTAAAAGTAATTAACCGTTCGCTACGGCGGAGATTGATGTAGTGTGCTTGCGTAAGCATCCCGCCCCATTTTTTGTTGCTGGGCATCAAACCAAGCGTGTACTCGGCCCGTAAAGCTCTCAAGCGTATCAGTTTCTAAAAAATGAAATGACGGTCCTATGATAACAGATAGAGGATGGGGGTGTGCTAAGAAGGCTCCGGGTGGGTAGACAGCGCCCGCGTTATGGAGGAAAACTGGTATTACCGGTTGTGCTAACTTGCGGGCGATCAGGCTAAAGCCAGGCAAGAAGGGATGGACGTATCCATCAATGAAACGAGCGCCCTCGGGAAAAACGATGGTGTGGGAGCCTGCTTGTTTGACGATGCGCATGCCGCGTAAGAGCGATTTAGCGATATCGGGCGGGTTTTTGGGGTCGATAAAAATCCCCAGCCGCCTTACGAAGAACCCAAGGATGAAGGTATCTTTATAATAGGCTAGAACATACCAGAGGTGGGGGTGGCCGTTCATCAGCATCCCCAAGAGCGGTATATCAAGCGCTGATTGATGATTTGCTACAAAGAGGGCTGGCTTAATGGGTAGGTGCTCTCTGCCCTGTACCGTAATGGGCATCATCAAAGAAGCGCAAACTCCCTTATATGCTTTATTGAGTAGCCAAAATAAAAGGCGGTTAGCGTAACGATAGCGAGGGGGCAGGCAGACAAGCACCAGGCATGGCGTAAAAAAAATGAGCCCAATGATCCCGATGAGTACATACCCCAGTAAGCAGCGCGCAATGAGCAAAAGTTGCTTAATAATATTTTCCTTGCTCATAGATTCGCCTTATATAAAGAGTGGCAACAAGCGCGATATAAAAAGGAACATACACAAACCACGCTGCTAAATCAATCATACTGGACCAAAAAAAGCCGATTGCATTGGTATCAATGAGCGTAGATGTGGCGCGGAGCACCAAAAATCCTGCAGCTGTCCTCAATAATTCCAAGCATATAAAAGCTGGGTAGTTATAGACGAGCAGGCGCAGTGCGCGCAGGGGGGACTCGAGCATCGACTTAAGCCAGAATCCCGAATCAATCAAGCAGAGGCCAGCGAGAGTCAGAAAAATCGAGCAGTTAATGAGGACTGCTTGCTTGAGCACTTCTCCTCCAGCTTGTAAGAGCCAGGGAGTGGCCATAATAAAGCCTTGCATGACGAAGTACGTCATAAGCCAGTAGATTAAAAAGTAGTGAGCGATTTTTTCAAAAAAATAAGTGGAATTCTTTATACCGATAGAGGAGCGTGCTGAGCAAAGGGCTACGAAAAAGAGCATGGTATGGAGCAAGCCTATGGCACCGAGCTGAAACTTAAACGACAAAATAATAAGCGCGATCAACCACAAGGCGCCGAATATGCAGGCTTTATATATGCCCCAGGTTGCGTTAAGGGATTCTAAAAAAAAGTAACGGGCATTCGGCCGCTGAAATGAGGCCATCGAGGCTTTCCATGATTCGGCCAGTGATCGTAGCATGATGTTTCTCCTGTTGGGTTAATACCTAGACTTATTATAGCACAAGCTTTGAATCGCTGCTTGGCCGGCCTAGCCTCGGCGAAGTCGGGCGGGGCTGACGTAGCAGAGCGAATTGAATTGAATTGAATCGAATCGCCTGCGCGGCGAGCGCCAAAGGGGGTCCCGCCTCCGCTGATCGCTTTTTTTACAAAAAGCTGCTACGGACAAGCGTTGCGCTACTCCGCATCGCTATGTCCTTTGGGATCCCGTTGCAATATGCTTAATGCTTATAAGCTTGGTGAGTAGTTATCGTCCGCCAAAGCGTACGATAACTAACGCCATTATCATGTCGCTCAGCTCCATGATAAAAATCTATTTTCCGTCAGGAAAATTGCGGTTGTCATAATCATGCGCCCCGCATGGTTATGACGAGAAGAGATAAAAGATATAGCAAGTAGAGTGAAGCATAAAATCAATGGGTGCAGGGCCGCCGCCATGCCGCCCACCGCGTAGGTGTGCTCGCCGCACAGGCGCGCTCGCTGCGTAAGCGCTTCAGACTGCTTGGTGGAAGCCAAGTTGTATTTGACTTTTTGAAAATATCTATTTTACTATAAAATAAACAGAATATAGACGAGCATTGAAAAATCAAGGTAAAGGAATGAAAAAACTATTGGTGGTGGAGTCTCCTGCCAAAATTAAGACTATTACCAAGTTTTTGGGTAAAGACTTTAAGATCGTCTCGACCATGGGACACATTAAAGACCTGCCCTCACGTGAGCTTGGGGTGACGGTAAACGAGGGGATTGACATCACCTATGTAACCTTGGATAAGAAAGAGAAAGTCATAGCAGACATATGTAAAGAGGCTGCCAAAGCGGGCGAGATATTTCTCGCTCCTGACCCTGACCGTGAGGGTGAGATTATTGCCTGGCATGTTGAGCAGGAGATCAAGCAGTACCTTAAAAAATCTACGCCGACAATTTACCGTATTGCCTTTAACGAGATTACCAAGCAAGCAATCGACGCTGCGCTTGCCCATCCTGAGCATATTGACTTAAACAAGGTAGCTGCCCAGCAAGCACGGCGGGTCCTTGATCGGTGGGTAGGCTATGAGGTATCACCTATCTTGTGGCGTAAAGTGAGCAAGGGGCTCTCTGCCGGCCGCGTGCAGTCGGTAGCCTTGCGCTTGATTTGCGATCGCGAAGAGGAGATCAGGGCATTTAAACCCACCGAGTACTGGAGCATAGACGGCACTTTTAGGACCGATACAGGAAGTCAGCTTACCGCTGCCTTGACACACAAAAATAAGAAGAAGCTTACGATTCCGTCACAAGCCGAAGCTGATGCTCTTGTTGCTGATATTAACCAGCAGCAATTTAGTATAGCCTCTATTAAAGATACCAAGCGGCTCAAAAATCCCTCAGCGCCCTTTATGACGAGTACGCTCCAGCAAGCTGCTTATAACCAGCTTGGGTTTTCGGTAGACAAGACGATGCTGCTTGCTCAAAAGCTTTATGAAGGTATTCCTTTGGATGATCCCAAAACGCCTGTTGCACTTATAACCTATATGCGTACCGACTCGCTGCGTATTGCTGATAGCGCATTACAAAGTGTCCGAGCATATATTGATAAAACGTATGGCGATGATTACTTGCCCAGCAAGAGTGTTTCTTACGCGAAATCGGGCGCCCAAGATGCGCACGAAGCAATTAGGCCGATTAACGTGCTTGCTGAGCCTGAAACGCTTGTTCCTTATCTTGATCGGGATGCCGCGCGCCTCTATGAACTTATTTGGAAACGCTTTGTTGCTTCTCAGATGAAGCCAGCCCAATACGCCCAGCGCCAGGTTACCATCGAGGGTGGCCCTTATATGTTTAAGGTTACCGGATCAACGCTTATTTTTGACGGCTTTTTGAGGGTCTATCACGAGGTTGACGAGGCTGATGAGCAAGAAAAGAAGACAGCCTTACCAGCTGATCTGCGTGAAAAAATGATGCTGAGCCTGCTACGCTTAGCGCCTAAGCAGCATTTTACCGAGGCACCACCACGGTATACCCAGGCGTCATTGGTTAAAGAGCTTGAAAAAGAAGGCATCGGTCGCCCAAGTACCTATGCGACCATCTTAAAAACCATTCAAGCTCGTTCATATACGAGTTTAGATGCTAAAAAGCGCTTCGTGCCGACCGATTTGGGTACGCTCGTGACCAAGCTTTTAGTTGAGCACCTGCCTAAGATCATGAACGTAAAATTTACCGCCACGCTCGAAGAGCACCTTGACGCCGTTGCCCAAGGTTCGCTTGAGCGTGATCGTCTGCTCAAGAATTTTTATAATAATTTCAGTAAAGATGTTGAGGCTTTTGCAGGCGAGAAAACCAAAAAAGTGCTCGAGCTCACCGAGCTTGCCTGTCCTCGCTGTGCTGAAGGGGGCCTTGTTATCCGTTTTGGCAAAAGCGGTTCATTTATTGGTTGTAATAAATATCCTGCTTGTAATTTTACGAGCAAGTTTATACGTGCTGACGATGGCGCGATTGTCCTGCAACAAGCTGAGGAACCAAAATTACTTGAGCAACAATGTCCTTCATGTGCACGACAGCTCCGGCAAATTACCGGTAAGTTTGGCCCATTTGTAGCTTGCTCAGGGTATCCCGAGTGCAAATATATACAGCCAGAGACCGCCGCATTTGCCTGCCCTAGCTGCGCCCAAAAGGTAGTCAAAAGAAGATGGAAGGGGAAGATCTTTTGGGGCTGCGCAGGCTATCCTGCCTGCAAATTCACCATAGCGAGCGATATCGAACAAACCGCATGTCCCCAATGTAAATCACCCTATCTGCTCAAGCGCATGAGCAAGCTCGGCGATACTATACTGAGTTGCCCATCCAAAGATTGTGGATATACAAGCAGCTGATTATTTTAACATACTATCAAATACAAGACTCTGCTTGAAAATTTAATTTTTTGCTAAATTAGTATTTAATAACATAATAGAAGTAGTTTAAACAGGATAGGTCTATGAAGACGTATAACATATTGTTTTCGCCGTTCTTATTTGTCCCTTG
Organism: uncultured bacterium; assembly: GCA_963722385.1. Lineage (GTDB taxonomy): Bacteria > Babelota > Babeliae > Babelales > Babelaceae > CAVRKK01. The sequence goes on along the minus strand of CAVRKK010000002.1, from coordinate 116,289 downwards.
CTGTGGATCGGTTATTTATGGGGCAAGAAGTGCGCTATATCCCCGCTGAATTAAGAGTGTTGTCAATAGCGTTTATTTTAAATCTTCCTAAGTATGTGTTCGCCAAGGTCGTAAAAATTACCTGAAACACAATACTTTGATAATTAAAAGATGTTCCCTTCACGCGACCGGCTTGATTGACGTAGCCTTGAGATATGCTATCATCTTGGAAACAAGCCTTGGAAAAAGAAGCGACACCATAAGAAGCGGCCGTCATGGTGGCGTCTTCCAAGCACGCAAGCAAATCATCTAACGATTGACGACCAGAGCAAAATGGTACCGGAATATGTTTTTTCAGTCTTGCATCAGATTGAACTGCATAATGGGACCCCACCGCCAGGGTATGTAGGTGGTCGAACCTTTGGCAACTATGATGTAGTCTTGCCTTCGTCTGGCCGCTATCAAGAGTATGACGTTCATCCTTTCGTACCTGGCAAAAATCGAGGGGCCGAACGTTTGATACGAGCAAATGACGGCTCCGCCTGGTATACTTTTGACCATTACAAAACGTTTATAAAACTTAAATAGCAAGGGGTCGCTTGTGGAATATAGTAAATGTCTTACCTGCTTATGTCCTCCCTTTCTGCATGTTTTGAAAGGTGGTGCTCGCGAGCTCAATCAACTTCGTAGGCTTCTTAAGGAAAATCCCGTTCAACCCCTGGTAAAGCTTATTAATGGCTTACATTGTAAGACAAAAGACGCTTTATTTGATGAATGGGCAGCGGTTATGGCCTTTCCCTCTTATTTTGGTCATAATTGGGAGGCATTTGATGAATGTCTCAATGATTTACAGTGGCTTCCTGCTCCCGCCTATGTGGTTATTATTAAACATTTTGATAAAGTCCTTGATGCAGCGCCACACGATAAAAAAGTCCTTATTACGCTTCTCCAGAAGACAGCTGATGCATGGGCACATGGCCAGCATTACGGTGCTCTCATAAGAAATCCAACGCCCTTCCACGTTGTTTTTCAATCTACTGAGCAAACATCCCTGTGTATAAAGCCCTATCTTTTACAAACCAGCATTCATAAAGTTTAGAGAGATATTACCTTCAGATATAAGTACGGCTATTTTAGAACAAGCCTGAAGTCGATTATGTCCAGTGAATGTACCAGAACGCCTCCCGTGACATAATTGAGCGATATTGCTACAATAGCAGTAATTAACTTGGGAGGTAGTTGTCAAATGATTCAACTAACGCGTTATGTGCTTTTTATAGTAACGGTTACTTCATTCACCAATACATTGTATTTGATGGAATGCCGACAAAGAACTCGACCTTCGATTGAAAACAACGAGCAACTTGCTGAAAGTGATAGCATAGAAAGTTTACTAAACCTTCTACCAAATGCCAAACCATGGCATGATGATGCTTGTATTCAGCTTGATGAAGTCATAACAAAGATACGAGCGCAAATGCCGGACATCGAGTCTGCCCCTGCTCAGCAGAGTGAGGTAGCCCATTTGCTTGTTAACAAGATAGCTGAGTTAGGCAAACTATCGAAATATATTTCTGTCGTCAACATTGGTCTCAAGCAGGCATATAGGGAGGCCTTTGGAGTCAGAGAGATCGACGTTAATGCTCCTTGCTGTACTACTGATCCTTGCGAAACGTCTAGGTGCTGTTTATTTGGCTTAAAGTGTTGGTTAGATGCTATTTTTGCCTACTATTACTATTCGTATGCATCAACTCAACTAAATACTCTTCTCAATGAGATCAATCAACGGGGCTCTTTTGGTAACAATGGACAATCGGCTCATTCATCGCGGGAATATCAAGCTTATCCTTCTACTCAGCAATATCTTGCTCATGAATGGCAATTTCTGAACATGTAAAACTCGATCCGTGAGCAAAACAGATACAACTTTACCCTCTTTTCAATCTGGTCAATAAACGTTATGCGTCTTAATAGGCCAGTATGACGCGCCAAATCTCAAAACAAAACCCTTGAAAAATTGCTTTTAGAAATAATATAATACTAAGGTATACCGAAACTGGTATATTTTAGTATTAAAACGCCAAGGAAAAGCATTGGCATTTTAATACTTTTATTATATAGTATAATTTATGATTGATTGCTAAATGAAAGGACTACTATGAAATTAGGAATACAATATTTAATGTGCTTGTTACTGTTCCCCGCAGCTATAACGCAAGCAGTAGATATATCCGATGAATTAATTACCAAGCTGGAAATGATTCAAGAAGAAATTCAACAAATTCAAGGTAAGAAAGAAGATAATAAAGAAAAAATTAAGGAAGTCAAAGATCTTTTGCAGGAAACCCGAGAAAGAGCTCAAGAGCTTTTAGCAAAAGTCGAAAAAGAATCCCCAGAAAAAAGCAAAGAGGCCTTTAAAATAATAGAAGAAGCTTCCCATGGGCGTAAGGAGTCTTCTGACATAATACGGGAATCTTATGACATACTCGAGCAGTCTTCATATATGTATTACTTGCTCAGCGCGACAGCGCTCACGAGTTTTATAGGAACAGTTATTGGAATGTATCGACATAATGACAGGCTTGATACCAAAATATTGGGTCTGGCGACTGGGTTAACGACCTGTTTCCTAGCGGTCTATAGAAAATGGCAGGCTGCGAGAGCTGAGGGTCATGTCATGAGAGCGGAAAATCTCCTCAAGCAAGTAGAGTCCGATGAAAAGAGAGCAAAGGATTTCTTAGATTTGCTTAACAAAGCAAGAAAAGCGCTTCCAGAGTTAATCACTCAAATCGAAAAAATGGAAGAGGCTTTTCATGAAAAATGGAGAGAGCACGATTTCGCTTATTTTATTGAGCATGCTCTTGGAATCCAGCCAAACGTTTGCCCAGCACTACACACTATATAAGCGCATTCTCAGAATTAATTTGGAGAAAGCCCACAAATTTTAGTACGTCGTGTTATCCAAAAGTTTTTAAACTCTTGGATAACACGACGTATATCCTTTTCATCAATATCCAAGTGAGTCACTAATCTTGTGTCAAAGCCTGCTAAGATTATAATCCCTTTTTCTTTAAGATACTCTTTTAAAGGCCTTACGTGATTCTGATAATTGAATAAATACCATATTGGTGTGATGGGAAACATGTTGAATTTCGCTTATCTCATGCAACCCTTGAGCAAGGAGAGCTGCATTGGCATGGTCTTCAGACAACCTTTGAATATTATGCTTAAGAGCATATATCCCAGCTGCAGCAAGAATGCCGGCTTGGCGCATACCTCCACCAAGAACTTTGCGCCATCGGCGTGCGCTCTCTATAAGCTCGCGCGGACCGCAGAGTACCGACCCGATAGGGCTCCTAATCCCTTTGATAGACAAATAGAAACCGTGTCAAAATGCTGAGCAATCTCTTGGGCGCCCACGTTATGATGTATTGCAGCATTAAACAAGCGCGCTCCATCAAGATGTGATGATAAGCCCGTAAGCTTGCAAAAGTCATGCACGTCCCTCAGATAGCTCATTGGTAAAGCTTTGCCTGACTGGGTATTTTCTATGCACAAAAGCCTCGTTTTGGCATGATGATAATCGATTGGCTTGATATATTCTTTAACTTTTTTAAGTGAAAGCGTGCCATCTGGCTCAAAATCTAACGGCTGCGGCTGAATGCTTCCCAACACGGCTGCTCCGCCACCTTCCCATTTGAAGGTGTGCGCTTGCTGTCCAACAATATATTCATCGCCACGCTGACAATGCGCCATAAAACCCATAAGGTTTGATTGTGTACCGCTCGGTGCTAGCACGGCAGTTTCTTTGCCAAGTATCTCTGCAGCTATAACTTCCAATGCATTTACGGTTGGGTCATCGGCAAAAACATCGTCACCCACCTCAGCGCTCATCATCATATTAAGCATTGGAGAAGTAGGCTTTGTAACCGTATCACTGCGTAAGTCGATATACTTTTTCATATTTTCCTTGCTGGCTTATCTTGACGGGTCAAACCTACTCAAGAGAGTATTAAATCATCCACTTTCGATATATGATGTTGATTTTTTGGAGAAGTTTTGTAAGAAAAGCTCTTTTTTCACCATAGGCCATCCTTTGCTGCCTTAGCCAGTCATAATCGACTCCATCTATTGACCATATCTGGTCACATTGCAGGATTTCTCTCAGCAAGTTATAGCAAAAGAGAGCCTCTTGCTCATGATAATACGCTGATATATTATTGTATTCAAGCTGGTCAAAGTGAGAATCAAGCTTTTTGACTAAGAACGTAATTCGCGCCGATAAGGTAATTATTTTTTGTTGGTTAAAAGTATCTAATAGAAGGCCTTTCCAAATTTTATACTGTTCCGCTTTTATCCATTCAAAATTAATATCTACAAAGCTTTTAATCGTATCTTGCTCGAGAAGCTCACGAAAAAAATTGTAAGCATAAAGAGCCTGTTTCTCATGTCCCCCTGGTTTCTCAATAACTTTTTCGTGCTCAACTTTAGCAAGTCGGCATTGTTGAACAATAAATGCATCAAGTGTGCTTATTTTTTCATAAAATTCTAATATACCCTCGGTTTGCCATCTTGCCATTATATTTGACTTCCATTGCTCGTAATTTTGTTTTTCAACGTTGATGCGCCAAATATCATATGCTTTCAAAAAGTCATGAGCACCGTCATTTTTGGTCGAAGGTGCGCTACGTGGAACTAACTGAGGGTAAGTATCCTGTTTTTTTTCATACCACTCTTTGAATGCTTGGTTGATATCTATGCCATGTACAACAAGAAAGCCAGACATATAGAGCGCACGTTCGAAGTGTGAAGGATGATCATCTTTATTTTCATAGGCAGTAATATAGTTTGATAACGCGAATTCGGAAATTGTTGCTAAGAGGGAATCAAGTTTTCCTTGTTCTAAAAGCTTTTGGCAAGCAAACAGGTCAGCTCTCTGCTCGCACCCTCTAAGGTAGAGCGTTCTCGTATATATTTTTTGACGAGCAGGTGGTGCCCATAAAAGCAACTGCTGAGTTAATATATCATTAATAGTTTTACCTAAGAATGTTGTACTATCAAATGCCTTTTTGCCTATTTTTATATATTCCTCGATGTCTTGGAAGCTTTTGGTAAAGAGAGGATCAGTTATCCAAGAGTCGATATCTGCCTCACTTGTATTACTATCGACATGGTGAAAAATATCTTTGTAGATAATATGGCCAAGCTCATGGTAAAGGTAATAATACTGTCGATTAAGATCAGGATCTGTTGTTAAAGTAAGATAATTCGGTGCTCGAGCCCAACTGCCTTTACCCTTACAGCTTAATAAGATAATATCATCCTCTAAATGTAATAGTTCTCGCGCCTCTGCTAAAAGTTCCTTTTGATTTATGGTAGGTAGTTCACGGTTTAATCGTTCAATGTAGCTGTAAAGATTCGTCTCATTTTGGACCTCTTTAAGCCAGTCCTGATCTACATCCACATAGCTTTTAGCTACTTCCAAATGAAGTAATTCTCTTACAAAGTTATAACTATATAATTCCACTTTTTGAGTATACATCTTGTCGGGGCTTTTTAAGTCATCTAAAGCTCGACTTCGCCGTAGCAAAATATTGTTTATTTGTTTTGTAAACTCGTCAATCTTATTGCTGGACCATTCTTTTTGTAGGTGATCTTTCCAAGAAACATACGCTTGCTCATCAAGCCATTGGCTATCTATATCTTCTAAATCTTGAGCATTACCAGGAAGGCCTTGGAGCTCTTTTAAGAAATTATAACCATGCAGAGCTTGCCTACGATCATATATACTTAGGGGTTCTTGGCGTAATTTACTAAGATGGTGCTCGGTAAACCACGCGATTTCATACCGCTGGTGCGATAAGGAATTGCTATTTTGTTGTTTGCCGGCATTGGTTTTTTCTTCTTTCCAAAATATATAAGCTTGATTATTAACCCAGTCATCGTCTATTTGGTCTAAGGTAGATATAAAAGGAAAATCAAGCATTTCTCTTAGTGCATTGTACGCACACCATGCTGAATTCCGATAAAATGTATTATTTTCGTCTTTTTTTAAAGCGCTTATGTTAAAATCTAGAAGATATACCAAATGAGATACTTGCGCAGATAAAGTAATGATGCCTTCCGTTGTCCATGATTGCTGAAGAGCTTCTTTCCAATTTTCGTAGGACCAGGTTGCATAATATTCTTGCTCAAGATGTAGCTGATTTTGATTTTTTTCTCTTGTCCAGGAAGGAAATAGACCGGGAACTATACAAACGCTAAAAACAAGACTAAGCCATTTTGAATCGTACATACGTCAAGACCTTTGTATAACGAGCATCTAAAAATAGCATATTTAGTAATATTAAGCCAGGTGTTTCAATGCCGCTATTCATGCTCGAAGCATTATGCGGAATTTTGAGCTCTCGACGGAACAAGATTCTGGTAGAATTCAATTGCTCCTGCTGAGAAGATAAGCCGTGTAACGCAGAAGTTAAATCACATACTCGACAGGAGTGGTGGATTTTTCATGATTAATGAGCCATTTTTTCCGCTCCAAGCCAGCTCTATAGCCACCCTTGCCGCCATTTGAGTTTATGACACGATGGCAGGGTATAACAATGGCAAGCTGGTTCGCACCATTTGCCTGAGCGACAGCCCTAAAAGCCGAAGGCTTGCCAATCCTCGCAGCTATGGCTGCGTAAGGTCTTGTTTGTCCAAAAGGGATCTTTCTTAACTCTTCCCAAACGTTTTTCTGGAAACCTGAGCCAGAGAGAAACAATGGTGTTTTAAACTCCGTCAACATGCCGTCAAAATAGAGGCTTAGCTCGCTTTTAATTGAATGAAGTGGTGGCGTATAACCAGCAATGATTGTTGCGGTTGTTTTTTGTCTTAAACGCTCAATTTCGCTCTTAAGCCCAGGCCCGTCGCTAAATTCCAAAAGATAAAGCGCTTCCTCATCTGCTACTGCTACCATGGGACCAAGCGGTGTATCGAGCCGTGACGCCTTGAGATATTCCGAATTTTTTTTATCAGCAATTTTCATGTCTGCAACCAATCATAAAGTAATTTCTGGCATAAGTGATTCGTGTCATAGAAAATAGATAAGAACTGAGTGGCTTTAGCAGCCACTCAGTTCTTATCTTAACGAAATTTGGCAAAGCAGCAATAGCCAATAAGCAACCAATTGCATCTCACGATGTGCCAGCCAAGGTTTGGCGCTAAAGTATTACCGTTTTTTGGCCAAAATCAATAACTGGTTGTGCAAGGCTGACTTTTTTTGTTTCTGGTGACGGTTGGTGCCACTCATGGTAGGCCTTTAGCAGATCTTCTGCCCCTTTAGATTTTATTATTTCGATAGGCTTGCTTTGCTGGCTCTTCGATTCCCAACTTTTTAGCTCTTTATTAATATCGAGGCCCTTTTGTATCAAAAACCCGCTTGCATAAAGCGCCATCTCGAGAGCCGATGGGTGATCAGACTCACCATAATCAGTAACTTTAAACCTACTATATTTATCAATAACGAATAAGATAGAGCCTATATGCCCTTGCTCAAAAAGCTTTTCAAAAGCATAGAGATCAGCCTCTCGTTCGATGTTAATTCTTAAAAGATTCTCTTGATAGTTTGGCCGACCGGGGGATGGTACCCAAAAAGGTGGGTTGTCGGCTATCTTTTTTTTGATCCTTGCACCCGTGGTCGTACTGGAATCAAGCGCTTGACGGGCAAGCTTAATATATTGCTCAGCCTGTTGTGTTGCTTTAAGAAATTCTGGCCTTTCAAGATAAACAGAATAGCGGTTATGCTCACCAGCATCCCAGCGCATTCTCATATGCTTGAAAAAGATGTGCGAAAGTTCATGATAAGCATGATATCGCGCTTTATCAATATTATCGGTTATTTCAAGAGAGATAACCGATGGTGAGCTGTTATCATGCGTAGACGCGATAGCCCATGACCGCCCCGAAAGCATAATAAGATCTTCTTTGATCCCCAAGGCCTCGCGAGCCTCATTAATAAGCGCCCTGGTTGCATTATTAGCTGCCTCTACCGAGCTATACGTGTTACCTGTCGGCATATATTCCCGCCAGAGCTCTTGCATAAACTTGGCGCTCTCCTCTTCATATAACAGGGAGGCCTCCTGTTCTACTTCCTCTATCCAGCTAAAGTCTATATCATCAATGGTATCAGCAATCGGTTTCTTGAGCAGTAACCGCAGCTGGTTATATCTCTTGAGCGTAGCTTCAGTAGACCCATACACCTTTGACGTATGCAAAATTACCGAACTTATATCTTTAATGGTCTTAAGATTACTTTCTACAGACGCCAAGCCAGCCCAACTGTAACCCAGCAATAAGCAGGCAACAAAAAATTTGTTAGTTCCCATAAACATAGCAAGTCACCGTTGTTTTATTTTCTATTTGGAGTTAATTATAATTTATAAATTAATTATAAGTCTATTTATAAAAATTGTCAAATTGCTGTTTACTCGAGAGATGACCTGGTAACGCCCATTCTCTCGCACCTCCGGGCGCAAACAAGGCGTAGATTGCTGGCACCTTCACTTTTTAGCGAGCGGTGATAGCCTAAGCTGCCTCGATGCTTAGGCCGAATTTATCGCAGTACTCTTTTAAACGACCAAGGAAAAGCTTCTTTTGCTCAGGGACTAAAAAAGAGGAATAAAAGTTCGTTGCCTAGTCTTGCGCTTTTCTCATAAGCCGTAAAAGATACTTCTGATGATAACCACGACCATCTTTGCCAACCTTCTTCATCACATCAACTGAAAAAAGGCCTGCATAGATTAAGGCGCCGCGCCGATGGGTAATATAGTTATCTGGAAGATCATCGCCATCACCCGTCCCATGAACCGCATGCTCGGTGGCAAGCAAATCGTTGAGCACTTCGTGAACAAACATATCTATTTGTAATGCACCATATGTATCGGTTTGTAACAGGAACTTTCTTAAAAGCTCAGTGAGCTTTTGGAAAAAAATATTTAAATCACGATGCGTAACAACGCCAGTCCTATCTCGCGGGTCCACAAGAACTCGGTAGATCGGATGATCAGCAAGGCCTACTTCCCTCACAAATTCCTGAAATTGGTCGCGTTCCGTTGGCCAAAGGGCCTGTATAGGTTGGCTCGCTCGATCCTGCGCGGCCAATTTTTTTTCTTTCTTTTTAGTATTTTCTTTTTTAAATTCCTGAACAACCTTTTTGCGTTCTTTTTCTTTCCCTTTTTCTCGCTTTTCTCGCTTTTCTTTCGTATGCTCTTTCCAATTGTTTGATGATAACGTCTCGGCATCACCAACAGATCTCGGTGCTCGCTCTTCTTGCCGTTGACGTACCCGTTCAATAACCTCATCAGTAAGAACAGAAGAAGATTCTACGAGCTCAACAGAATCCTCGCGTTCTTTCTCTTTTTCTTTTTCACGATTTTTGGCACGTTCATTGCGCTCAAGCTGTTCAGCGTATTCACGCTCCCTTTGGATGGCTATATTTCTAAAATGACGTCTATTTTCCTCTATAATGCCATCCATACCGCCGTCAATGCGCTCTTCTCTCGATGGGGGGTCTTCAACTTCATAAAGCGATAGCAGTACATTGGCATACGGCCTCAGTATTACCATCATGAACCTGAGAAAGTAACCTTCCTTTTTTGCTATAGACAACATCTTCTCACTAACTAAACGTCCAAGCATTTTTTCATAAAATGACTTGTCTTTAAGCGACAAAAGCATAGGACTGCTATAAGGAGAAGCAACCTCATCCATAAGATGCAACAATATGCTATGAACTACAAAGGCATTCGCTAGATTGGGATGAAGTAACACAACATTCTGAAGATTTCGCCAACGTCTTCTATCATTTTGCATATCATTAAGAAGCTTATTGAGAACGATCAGCCGCGTCTGACTGCGTGTTAGCTGACATTGTCTTTTAATCTCTTTCTCAAGAATGTCATTGCTTTTATCAAGCAACTCTACGATTTGGGAAATAGCGGTAAAAATGGTCGAAAGGCTTGGCAAACGGCAATGAGACAGCACCTTATAACAAACATTATCTGCATCAACACCTAGGTTATCTTTCAAGAGTCGAGCAAAAATATTGGTGTTTTTATTTTCTCTTAAAGACTCATGATCATCACAGCTCCCGCACAGCATAATATGGCCATCCCTGTGTTCGAAAATGGTCATGCCTATATCAAATGTAAGGAGTCGCCGGGCTTCATCATAGGGAACATTCAAATACACAAAGTCTTCATCTGTTAATTCATTTATCGTTATCGTATCTTCCCCAGAAGCTTGAGCCATTGACCTACACTCGATATTTTCTATGGCATCACCAAGCTCATTAAAAACCGTATTCTCTTGAGCAATATTAACCGCACTCAAATCTCTAACAGACGGTGAGGTCCTGCTTTCGATAAATCTACTACTTCTTCCTTGCAGTGCTTCTATGTTGCTCAGTTCGTCATCCTTCGCATTTATATGATCCCTCATGAATGACCTACTAATATCAAGCTGTGCCTGTAACAACACGGGATCATAGGCATCATGAATTTCTTGTCTTTGAGGTTGCTGAATCCCCAAGCTTACTAACATTGCCTGAAGGGTTTTTTCATCCAAAGGAATTTGTTGCTTTTTCTCATCTTCCTCGGTAGGTTCCAAAGCAATTCTCATCGATGCTAATGCTTGCTCCCAATTTTCACCGCCAGCAAAACTCCTCGGGGAAAAAATACCAAGCACTAAGATCAGCACTAAATATACAGTGTTCATAGTTTCCTTTTTATTAGATAAAGCTTTGCTCTATTTTTATTTATAATGCGAAATAAGTTATTCCCTGTCAGCTCTAGGGTCACGGTAAAAAATGCTCATAAATTCTTTCACTTCACCTACCTCAGAAGTAGGGCTCTGTCAAAAACCTAACATCACATGCTTTTCATTCTAGCATGCTGTGAAAAAAATTCAATATGAAATTAACAAAACTCACTCTTAGCATTGACACAAACAAACAGATAAATTTATATTAGAAGTATATAATTTATAAAAACGAGGTCATGGCGGTATGAGTATTATTTTTTCCCTTGGTCGCTTTCTCGCATGCTGCGCCATATTTGGCATTGCTGAATTATCTCTTGCTCAACAGGCCCAGCCGCTTTTTACCATCGAACGGCCGAAGCAGCGGTGTCCCCATCCTGAGGGGCAATTTTCACTTGAGGAAGTTCATCAAATTCAGCATATTATCCAGCGGCTCATTGAACGATTAGCAATGTTAGCACACCATATTCAAAATAAGACGTATACGGTGGAAAGAGGCCCTGGCGGTTCGCAAGAGGTCCAAGAGTGGATCGCAGCGACGCAGCGGGCATTGCGCACAACGCGCGATTCTCTCCCCGAGCAACGCGATAAGCTTTATTTCACGCTCTATGATCTTAATTTCTTTATTGGCTATGTAGCAGAAATGATGCGGCACTCGTTCATAGAAGCACCGCTTATAACAAGCCCTTCCTGTAAATCCAGCATCGCCTTGCTCCATGAAACCAACGACAAGATGGACCAATTCGAGGATCAATTTGACGATATCATAAGTGAACTCATGCACTTAACAGCTTCTCAAAAGTTCTTTCGGTTGCTCGATTCTGCTCTTAACTCATTAAAAACATATATGCCTCCTCTTTTAAGCGCCGTTGTGCCTCTCGCTTTATATCGCCTCTATCATGAGAATCCCGCTCAGATTAAAGGTATTGCGGCTCGACTACACGGCAGGACCCCACTCCTCGAATGGTCGCCTGCAGGCTTTATATCTCTTGCTGGTATAACGTACTTCACCTTGGACATGTTGCGCTTTTTACTTGATAACCTTTTGACGGTACCAAAAACCATTATCAATCAATTCGGAATAGCACGCCCCTGGGATAACCTCGTTGAGTGGCTCCACGCTTCTTGGCTGTCCCTGCAAAGAAAAGTGCCACCTCCCGAAAAGTATAAAGTTATCGAGGATGTTACCTTTGATGATCCAGCAACAATCGGCTTTGAAGAACAAAAGAAACAACTCTCAGATGTTGTAGAATACCTAACCAACCCCGAGATGTTTGATTTACGGCATCAAACGCCCAATAAACTCATTCTTTTTTCTGGCCCTCCCAAAACGGGAAAATCGCTTATCGCACGCGCACTCGCTGGCACGATCAATAAAAATTATAAGATAGCCCATGACAATACTCGCTTACGCTTTATAGAGGTTAAATTAGCTGACCTCCTTAGTGAGACTGGATTACTTGAGGCTTATAAAGAAGCAAAGTTTTACGAGCCGAGCATTTTGTATATTGATGACCTTCATCTCTATGAACCCAAAAAAGGGAAAGCAATTTTTAGAAACTTTCAGCACATTGAGGATGAGCTCAAAAATTACCCAAGCATTCACGTCTTTATCATCGGGTCGACCGTTGAGGCCTTGCGCGTTGATGATGACTTAAGGAATCTTTTTACCAAAGAAATATCGTTTACGTTACCCAACTATAAGCAGCGCTACCTCTTTTTTAAACGAGAGATTACTGATAAATATAAACTTACGCTCGACGAAATCCATGTTAAGTCCTTTGCACAACAAACCGAGGGCCTTAATTATGCACAGCTCGAAGAAATTATTAGAAATGCTCTTCGCAAAATTGAACGAAAAACATTGAATGAGCGAATCCAGGAACAGATCAATTTGTTAACTCACGCTATTATAGGAGACTGTGATCTTCCCCAAGATCATCAGAAACTTATTGCTGCTTATCTTGCTGGCCAAGTCTTAGTACACCATGTGCTAAAGTCACCTTTCGAATTTGAGTTTGTTACCCTTGGCAAGCTTTCGATCAAGGAAAAAGATGATAATAAATGTGGGAAAATCGTAAAATTTGGACCTAGCCAGGAACGGGAGTCGATAAACATTGAAGGTCATAAAAAGCTTGCCCAAGTACTTTTTGCGGGTCCTCTTGCTGAAGATATTCTCGTGCATGATTCTATTGCAGCATATCACGTCGATGATGAAAAAAGAGCACTCGAGCATGCCAAAATCTATTTTGACGCGCTCAAACGTAAATGTACCAATAGTCATGACGATCAGAGGACTTCGGACCAATGCTCTTTGTTCAGCAAGTCTCAAGAAAAACTTGATACCATGATCAATATGCTCAAAGCAGAGACCAAGCAGCTCCTCTTAAATCATAAAAGTACCCTGGCACTATTAGCCAGTGCCTTACAAGAAAAAAAGGTTTTAACAGCACGTGATATCAAGACTTTGATACCTAAATGAAGAAGGACGTGCTTATTGGAATAAACGAATATTTGCTGCTTAAGATTCATTCAATTCTCTATAATCATTTTCTTGCAAAACTAGCGATAATAAATAACAGATTCGCATAAAAAGAGGCAAGAGGCCTATGCCTTGTTAGGCTGTATTACATGCTTAAAAGTTTGCAAAAGCATCTATTGCGCATAATAAGCAATCTTGACCTTTATTACTATAATTTTATATAATATAAATAAATATAAATAATATACTTGCGAGGAACTACATGAAGATATATATTCTTCTGGTCTATATGGGTACGGGCTTATTTTTTTATAGTGGGCATGCTATGCAGGAGCCTAGCTCTCAAGCAACCAAGAAGCTTGCGCAAGCAATAGAAAATTCAGGAACATCGGTAAAAGATCAAGAAAGGGCGTTAGCCGAGGCAACACAAGCAATTGCACAAGGTGCTGACGTTAATGCTTTAATGGAGTTTTCTGCACCTGGTGGTACGCATAATATACCAATGATAAATGCCGCAGCAAGGATAGGCAATTTTTACCTTATAAAGCTTCTGTATAACCACAGAGCAAATATTAATTCTGAGGAGCCACGTGAGCAGAGGGGGACAGATTGGCTACCAACAAGTGTTATTTTTGGCTACTTGGCAAGTCACCCAGAAAGTTCGACTCTTGATGAGGTGGGTAGGTGGCTGTTGCGGCATGGTGCTCGTTTAAATACACAACCCCTATCGGAGCTTGTTAGTCTCTTCGATAGAAATTACTTCATATGGCAATGGCTTTTTGCACATGGCTTTAGCATAAGGCATGCTAATATAGCTCAAAGAGATGTTATTCGTTTGATACAAAATACGTATATCCGTCGACCTTTGGTGCAAGCAATTATACTTAATCACGATCCACGTTACCTTTTGAAAAACATGGCAAGTCAAAAGAGTCTTACCGAAGAGAAAAAAAGTGAGCTCCGTTATGCTTTTATTCTTGCAGCTGCTCAGCATAGCCCAGCTTTACGCTATATTTTAGAACAAGAAACCTTGGTAGCTCAACTTTCATTACATGATTTTATGAAAGCATTGAGCAAAGCAGCCCTTGTAGGGTATCTTGATGGTATTAAAATGCTCTATGAAGCACCAGGGAGTTTTCGCACTCTTCTTGCACAGGGCTTATCAAGAGAAAAAATAACAGGATATATTAAAAATTTCCTTCGCTATGCCTACGCTCAAGGACAGAGTGATGTTGTTGAGTATTTCCGTGCAGTAAATGATGAGTTCAAGCTCGATATCAACTTTAATGATGTTCTAGAATCGATACGGCCTCAGCCTCAACCCATTCAGACAGAAACTGGAGGAACATCAGGCGCGAGAAAAGAAAAAGAGAAGGAAAAAGAAAAAGAAACAGAAAGTGCTCCCTCAGAAAAAAGGCCCGATGAGCTTAGCAAACAGCTTGCAAAAGCGCTAGCAGCTCGCGACATAGAAGAGATTCGGGCATTGCTTATGCAAGGAGCTAATCCTAATAGCGATGCTGCCCAAAGGGCGCTTATACGTGCTTCAACACAGGCTGATCTTGAGCTAATTAAGCTTCTATTCAGCTATGGCACTTCACTTAATGTGCGCTTTGAGCCGACTAATGATAGCTATTCTAAAGAAGTAAATCTATCTGGTTGGATGCCAGGAGGTAATCTAGTATGGGGATTTGTTCAAGCTGCTGCTCATGATAAATCTAAGTCTCAGACTAATAAGATTATTGAGGGGTTAGAATGGCTTAATACATACGGTGTTGATCTCAATCAACGTAATACTGCTGGGTATTCTGTTATTTCGTCGGCTTCTCGTTCTCAGCCGGAAATTATTAGATGGTTGCTCGAACATGGAGTTACTTTTGTGCCAGACGCTTTCTCTGCTAGGCAAAAATGGCAGAGGGTCGTTGAACAAATAAAAGCTGCTTATCCAGATCAACCATTATTACGGGCAATTGCTTTAGCTCGATTAGGCAACCCGCACGAGGCTGACGAGCAACAAAAAGCACATTTCATCATTAAATCGTTAATTCAAAAAAAATTAGGGGATAGTTTTAGCCTAAATGATGCAAAGTTAATTAATCATGCATTTATACTAGCGGTAGCCCAAAATAATAGTTTGTACAAAATGATTATGGGTATTCAGGGACGTAATCTTTTTGATCCTACTTTGCAGCAGGCATTGATTACTGCTGCTACACGCGGTAACAGTGAAGCAGTTGAAACAATTACACACTATGCTCAAGCAGCTATTCAAGCGGGAGCATCAGATTGGCATGAAGCAGTTTTAACAGCGCTTAATCGTGCTATTCTTCATAATGACTTGGTCATCACCAATCATTTAATAAGAACATTGCCTGTAGAAGTTATTAATAGAGCTATTGATCGTTTACCGTCATTCGTGCCTTCCACATCAACTCCTGAGATGAAGCATTTTAGCCACGAGCTTACCGCATTACTTGACCGTATGCGAGAAGAACCTGGAAGCAGTAGACTTTATGGCAATTTTAGTAACTTTTTAGTTAATATAAACTATCATATTTTTCCGGAGCTCTTACCAGCAATGCTTGCGATAATGAATGCTTTATGGCAACGTTCTAGCCATAGTTGATTGCGCGATTTGTCCGAAAGCCGTAGCAAGAGATGTTTAGCCCCTTTGCATCCATCGCTTTGCAAATTCACTTACTTTTGTGGTTGCCTGTAATGCTGGCGACAAATATCGCAATATGTCATTTTGGAGTTATTTTGCTTAAATCGCTGACTCGAGCTTCTCCTTATAAACATTGTCAGCTTATTATACTTCTCTCGAACTTGTCAAATTACCCAACTTACGAATGCCACACAAACCCAAAAAAATCATACATGTTATCATACTAATGACTAAAAATGTTCAAATGCAGGCGTCTTGCATTTTTTAGCTTTAGAAAAAAAGGTTTTAACCGCACGTAATATCAAGACTTTGATATTTGAATAAATAGAAAGCCTGCAGGAAAAAATTCTTGAACCATAGCTTATTATTGGCCTATACTCTTAATGCGATTTTATCTGAAGAGCCTTAATAGCGAAAAAAGGAAAACATGACCTGTTCCACCATTGTATCATTCCTTTCTGACGTATTATGCATAATAAGTATTAATCTCGCACTCACTATTTTGTTGAGGGCCGCATTTGAGCAATCCATTGAGCAAGCAAAAAAGAAGCGATTTTTCATAATTTTTGCGAGCGTTTTTATGGGTATTCTGCTATCGAAAAGGGTCGTTTTTCCACTTCTTGCACACTGGTTTAACTGCTAAGCGAGCCAAATTGTCTACAATGAGCAATATTCTCTCACTTAAGGCTCCCGGAACAGTTAAAGATCTTTTCATAAAATAAAGTACAAGAATTTTCGTCCCTTCAATTAATCAATTGACATTTTTATTTCAAAAAATGATATTTTAAAAATAAACAATATGTTCGAGAATTATGAATATTTCAAGATTTACTTTAATGTTTCTTATTGCGTTTGAACTACGGGGCGATTCTGAAAGTCGTGCCTATGAATTTTGGAAAAAACGATAGAAACCAGCATGATGGCTATCGAAAAAAATACGATGCCCCAGCAAGCTATGCACCTTATTAAACTCTATTGCGTTAATCTAGAAATAATTAAATATTTACGCAACTGAAACCCAGAAAGCTTTTATTCACGATAAACTCTTAAGCATTACATGATAATAGGAAGCCTTGAGAGCTCTGTTCTGATTTTTTCTAGATCCACTGCTTCGTTTGCATATCTTCCTTCCGTGTCGGCGAATACGTAGTCTTTTAATTTTTCAATCGATTTTTGATGTAAACCGAGTAAGCAGTAGTGCCTTAACCCTAATTGTTGGCTTAGTATCCAGAAAGTTTCATCCAAATGATATTGGAATATTTCAATAACGACTGTTTCCGGACGTGCAAATATAAGGTTGGTGAGCTCTGCACCATGAAGAGCAATAATCACTTCTGCTTGCGAAAAAATACATGCTTGCTCCTCGATTGACCAATCTTCTGGATAAACGGGTCGCACATTAAAGACACCTGTTAGAAAATCAAGCAATTCATTCTCATTGGGAAGGAACCGATAGAGAGCATTTTTTCGCGAAATAAAGATTCTTCTAGAGTAATCAGTTTTTTGGCACTCTTTGCCAAGAAGTGACTTTTTTATAAAATCAATTGCCCAGGATGGCGAAATCGTCGAATACGAAGGCGAAGAGGGAATCACTAACAAGTCAGCTTCAATTACCGTGCTATCATTTCCTTCTATAATCCGGGAAATATCGATACCAAGTGCAAGCAAGCTATCCTTCTGGAATGCATAGTTGAGTATTGGCACATAGAGATAATCATATTCCGCGTCTGCTCTTTTAAGAAGTTCAATCCGTGGCAAAACTTCTGTCACCCAGTGATAATAGTTATATGAACCCGATTGGGCTATCACGGCAACGCGCCCCTGAATTTTTTTTACCGTTTGCTCACGATTAAAATTTTCCTGAAAAGCAAAATTATCAACATCTTCCCAATCCCAAACCGTATCGAGTAAAAATTTTTTTTCTCCATCAGGGAGAGTAACAATAATATAACCATTGTTACCGGATACTTTTGCATTTTCCAATTCCAGAACAAAAGTTTCTGGCAAAACATGTTCAATTTGAGGCGGCTGTTTCCCTTCACACAAGCTTTCCCGTTCTAGAGGAAAAGCACGGCAGGAAAATTGCTGTTTTTTATCTAACGAGACATACCTTTTTGCGCTTGGCGCAAGTTGTCCAGCTAAAACAAATCTCGGGTCGTCACGCATGACTTTTTTAAAGTGAGCAAGACTTTCAAAGCAATAACCACACAAAAGCAATAAGAATAATAGCACGAAAAATCTCCTGAATTTCTATATGTGCTACCATATTATCAAATTGCTATCAATATTTAAATTGTGCTCATAGCTAAAAAATCACTTAATCTCTTGCAAACACACTAGCTCCTTTGAGAAGAACTTTCAGGTACAGCTGGCATTACCAGTGTGATAGATGGCGAAAAAGGCGTAGAGGTACAGTTCGGCCCCCATAAAGCGTCGCCGGTAGATAGGCTCGCAGCCTGGAGCCGTGCCATTGGCTCAATCAACGCTAAAATCTCTTTATTGTTTTTTTTGCGCGCAAGATCAACAGCTGATAGCCCCTTTGCTGTTTGGGCTAAACAGCTCGCGTCGTGGCCCAAAAGCGCGATTACTATTGCTGGGCATTCGTATATCACCGCCCAATGTAGCAGAGTATAACCGTTTTCATCCGTATAGTTCACGAGACCAGGATGAGCTGTTAGAAGCTGCTTGAACATCTCTGGCCTGTTTGAACGAATTACCCATAGTAATGGTGTAAATCCATTTGCGAGAGGGACAAGCGGATCAGCACCATACTTAAGAAGCAATCTAAAGTGATCAACGCGGTTTAGGTCTATTGCAATACCGAGATCACTACTATAAGGAACAGCGCCAAAATCGAGCAATTGCTCTAAAGCATCTCGATTGTTGTCAATAATAGCCGGCTTCATTCGCTCGCTCAAAAACTGTATCATGCCTGACGAAACTGACGAAACCGTGCATTCACGAGGGCTCACTTCCTTGAGCAGCTTTAGAATAGCTAGCTGCTGCGTATGAAGAGCAAGATCGCTTGGTGTTACGCCTTGAGCGGACTTGAGAGCAGGATCTGCTCCTGCCTGAAGTAGTTGAGCAACAAGCTCCGTCTGTTTGCCCAAAATTGCATAGTGGAGCGGTGCCAAACCATTATAGAGAACATTGACGCATGCGGGAAGTTGGTTGGTAAGCAATAGATGCACAATACCTGCCATATATTCGTCATTATCAAATGCTGCAAGAATTATAGCCAATTGTAAGGGTGGATACCCCTGATTATCAAGGCGATTAGGATCAGCGCCATGCTTTAGCAATAACGGAATGGCAGGGTGTCGGTACATAATTGCTAAGGTGAGCGTCGTATAGCCTGTTTCTGGGTCTACAAAATCTGGACAAGCTCCCATATTAAGAAGATCGCTGATTTGCACAAGATTTTGTCCAGTACGGTGAACAGCCTGAAATAGCCGGTCATTGAGACCCTCTTGCCACATAGCTTTTGTGTTGCCAAAAGCACCATGTAACCGCAAGGCGTTTGCCACCTCATCTTTTCCTTTCAGGATAGCGTAATAGAGCGCCGTTCTCCCAAGATAATCAGGCTTGTTGATGTCATCAGAATCTAGCCACTCTAAGAGTTCATATATTATGAGCATTCTGTTATTTTCACCGGTGTCTTGTTTGACCGCTTCGATAAGCGGTAGGTGCCCACCATCAAAATTTGCCAAAGCCCCAGCAGCAAGAAGTTCTTTGACGGTTGGCAATTGCCCAGCCCTAATCGTGTCTATCAACCCGCTCATTATCTGATCATCAACACGTAGAACAATCTCGGATTGCACGACCCCAGACATGCTTTCAGGTTGCTGAATTACAACAAAGCCTTCTAAAAAATCGCTTGCCGGTTCTATTTCTTCATGCTTGCTGGGAGGCTCCATGGCGTACAAACAAGAATAAACACAGATGAGCATGATCTTGAAAAATAATTCTAAAAGCCTATAGGCATTAAGCCATTTCGTCTTGAGCGTCCTTTTAGCCAAATCACTGCCAAACATAACTATCTCCTTTACTTGGCAACGATCACTGTACCATGGCATCAAGCAAAATGCACGCTTGCTTATATTTCGTTGAGCCGGCGATAAAGTTAATCACCAAACAAAATGCTTTACAAAAGCACGAGCACATATATAATAAATATTATATAAATTTGAATGCTAAATAGAGGGCACAATGTCAGCAGCTCGTATTTTAATTTTAGGAATACTTAATGACGGAAAGCCGAGACATGGCTATGAAATCAAGCAAGTCTTGGAGTCTTGGAATGTAGAGAAATGGGCAAATGTAGGGTATGGCTCAATTTATTTTGCACTTAAGAAAATGGCCGAAGAGGGACTTCTTAAGGTTCTTGAAGATCAAGGGGCTAAACAAGACAAAACAGTCTACCAGATTACTGAAACGGGAAGCGGCGCTTTTATGGTGATGCTTCGCAAGCAATGGCTTGAGTTGCGACCAACGGTTGATCCTTTTCAAGTAGCGCTCACTTTTATGCAATACTTACCCAAAGATGAATTGCTCTTGGCATTGGAGCATCGCGCTGATACGTGGCGCCATGTTATTAAAACTTCCCAGCGCGTTTTGCCTATGGCGCTTAAGGATATGACACTACCGAAACATATCGACGAAAACCACCGTTTAGTATTGGCACATTATCAGACCGAGCTTGATTGGATAGAAGAGGCTATCGAGAAGATTAAGCAAAATCAACTACCATAATCAGTTGGATATTAACATGTTATTGAAAATAGTGATTTTAAGAATGATTGTTGGATTGCTCGTTTTAGTCGCAGGCCTGTTACTATGCGGCACCGCCTATCAGTTTATAGCCACCAAATTAGATGCTCGCGCATATCCTGCGGCTGGCAAGATGATTGATATTGATGGATATAGCTTGCATATTAACTGTTCTGGTAAAGGCAGCCCAACGGTGGTGCTCGATGCCGGAATGGGATGTAGCTCATTAGGCTGGTCATTGGTGCAACCAGAAATAACAAAATTTACCCGCGTATGCAGCTACGATAGAGCAGGTATGGGCTGGAGTGATACAAGTTCATTGCCGCGTACCAGTGAGCATATCGCACAAGAATTACATAAGCTATTAAAAAATGCTCATATTCCAGCGCCCTATATCCTCGTTGGCCATTCATCGGGTGGTATTAATGTTCGTTTGTATGCAAACATGTACCCTGACGAAGTTGCTGGCATTGTTCTCGTTGATGCATCACATGAAGATCAGTTACAAAAGCTTCCCGAAGAAATGACGAATATCTCGTTCAATCAGCCGCTTCTTCTATTTCTGAACGCTATTGGATTTATCCGGCTCATGACCTATTTACCCAAAAATCGAAGTGCTGTAGAGGAGCTTCCACTTCCAGCAGATGCTAAAAAGGTATGGTCAACTGAAAATTGTGTGGCCAAGCGCATGAAAACGACTTTTGAAGAACATGTATTATTTAAAGATAGTTGCAAGCAACTCAAAAATAGCGAAAATAGATCGACCAATAAGCCATTGACGGTAATAACTGCGGGCAAATCTTCAGATCTTACCAAAGCTGGTTATTCACAGGAACTTGTAGATCAATTTACTATTGCTTGGGATGATTTGCAAAAAGATTTAGTAGCAAAATCGATATGCGGCAAGCAAATAGTTGCCGAAGAGAGCGGACATATGATCGTTTTTGAACAGCCAGAAATTATCGTTGATGCCGTTCGCGAAATGGTAACAGACATAAGGGCGCAACATGTATGACATAAAAATTATGATAATTACTCTTGTAGCAGGGTTTGGCATTTTGTACCACCGACAAATAACTCAAGAAGGTAACAAAACTATGACAACACAACATAAACTTAATAAAGATACGCAGCTTACGACGCCATCAGGTTGTACCTTCACCGCATCAAAAGACTGGTATGTAATAGAGCGTAATGGCATGATTTTTTTAGAGGAACCTGATCGGGAATTATTACTCTTTTTGACCGAAAATACAGAACTTACAGCTCCGCAAGCAGTCGAGGAAGCATGGAAAAAGATTAAGCCGAGCTTTGACTATCCTATTGCGCATATCATACCCGATGTCGCTCAAGGTGGCTGGGACGAGACTCTACAGTTTATGCATGATACCCCAACAGCAGAAAGCCGCTTAGTGATTTCAAAAGCTAGCCGAAAAGGACAAACATGGTACCTGCAGTTAGTAGATGGCACCAAGGGAGCATTTGATCGCCGTCTGGCTCAAATACTGACCGTGTTAACCAGTTTTAAGGTCCCGGGCATGCAAGAAGAATCTTTTGCAGGTAAAACAGCGAACAAAATGGACACAAAACGACTGCAAGAGCTTGTTACGTTTATCGAAGCGACACGGGAAGAATGCAGAGTTCCTGGTGCTGCCGTTGGCTTAGTACAGGATGGCAAGCTTATTTTTGAACAAGGCTTTGGCGTTCGCAGGTTGGGCATGCAAGAACCGATAACCGCAGAAACGCTTTTTATGATTGGTTCAGTAACTAAACCACTGACAACACTTATGATGGCATCAGTAATTGATGAAGGTATGTTTAATTGGGATACACCCGTAACACACGTTATGCCAACCTTTAAATTGGGCACTGAGGCAACTACTCAGCAATTACTGATGAAATATATGGTTGCAGCAAACACGGGAATACCCAGACAAGATGTAGGATATTTCTTCAACTTTGACAAAGCAACTCCTGAGGCGCGTTTGGCCGAAATGGCAACAATGCAACCAACGACTGGCTTTGGAGAAACGTTCCAATATAGTAATGCCATGGTTTCAGCTGGTGGGTATATTGCAGCGCATGTCGCCAAACCCAATATGTCCCTCGGCGATGCGTATGATACCGTGATGCAGTCGCAAGTATTTGATCCTCTTGGTATGAAATCAACTACTTTTGACTTTAACAAGGTGCAACACGCCAATCACGCATCTCCGCATGGGCAAGATTTAAAATTCAACTATGTCCCCTTATCTGTCAATGATGAACGTTGGGTAGCCTCACTGCGACCTGCTGGCGGAGCATGGTCAAATGTGCATGATATGTCGCGTTATATCATCACTGAGCTTAATAAGGGGGTTGCTCCGGATGGGAAACGAGCTATAAGCGAAACAAACTTACTGAAGCGTCGCCAACCGCAAACAAAAATTACCGACAAAGCGAGCTATGGCCTCGCTTTAATAATCGAGGATGATCATGGTGTTCAGGTGATTCACCATGATGGCGGAACGATGGGATTTACGTCGATAATGTTCTTCTTACCGGAACATAATATTGGGTTCATTGTGCTCACCAATGCAAGAGGAGACTCCGGGTTTACCCAAGCAGTCAAGCGGCGACTTATGGAATTGTTATTTGATGGCAAACCACAAGCTCAAGAAATAACAAAACAGAACGTAGATCTGATGAAAAGCATGCAACATAAGATGCTTCAAGAAGTCAATTTTTCGCCAGATGCTTTATGGCTCAGTCAATTTATAGGTACTTATAAGCATGATAGCCTGGGCACGGTAACTCTACGTAAAGTTGGCAACGACCTTGTTTTTGATACCAATGAATGGCAAAGCACGATTGGGCAAAAAAAAGAAAAAGATGGTACCATCAAACTTATACTTACACAAGTACCTTTTGCAGGAGAAGAAGTCTTGCCTCAAGAGCATGACGGTATTACGCAGTTAATTCTCGAAACGCCACAACAAAAATATGTGTTCACTCGAGCCCAAGAACCTCGAATTAATCAAATATAAATTCGGTACGTTGTTTTAATACGACCACCGTTCATTTGGCTTGAGCTGTTTTTGATAGTATGGCAGGTTATTGTAAAGAAAATTCAGAATATATCGCTCTTTTTCGGTAGCCCGTCATATTGTCGTATCCTGTCACAACACTTACGGTTAGTGGCAAGAGCGCAGACAAAAGAAGCTTATACATAGATGCTGCGTGAAAAAACTCTCGCCTATCACGAGCAGTCGCATCAAAGTGTAACATAACAAGCAACAAGCTTTGAACCGGACCGATAACTAATCCTATGGCAATTAAGGCCGCTATAACACAGGCGCTCGATGAAATTGCCTTTTTTGTATCTGACGAATAACATGCATTTTCTTCTGCCAACTAAGAACGGTTGCTTGTTAGATAATACTACGCTGATCGGCAACACTCAACTGTTCTTTGACCTGTGCTAAAGCAGTTTCTAGCTCATAATAATCTTGCCGATCAAGAGCGCTTTTGATGTTGCCCAAAAATGAACCTTGAGCACTGCTATCACTGAGCAAGATGACAAAGAGCGTGATTATCGTAATTTTATAATAAAAAACCATGAAATAGCCTTTTCAATTTAGCAAATTTACAATTTTCTCTTCTTCCACCACAGGTCGCTTTTGAATTCTTCAGGTAGTCGAGGATCAAGCAAAATTTCAGGATTCGGCTCAAGTCCGTGCTCTTTTTCTAAAATTTCAAAAAAAATATCTCTTAGACCAGAAGGTAACTTACTTCCACACCAAGGGCAGAAAAAAAGACATTGTTTAGCAGATGATCCATATCCTAAAGGGAGAGCATATTCCCTAAACATTGGGGAATATACAATAGGAATTCGTTTGTCTTGCAAATACTCATTCATTTCTCTACAGCAGTGCGACTCTGCTATATCTTCTCTATTCATTTTCAACATATTCGAGGGCAACCTAGCCTTACAAATCAATTTTTCGACCACACTCAGCAGCTTTATAAATAAACTTAGTCATTGGATCTATAGCTCCTAAATGCTTTCCCGTTGCACTGTAGGCTTCTACTTCCCCCATGAAGAAAGTCCCACTCAAGGAACTCAGCCATTTCTATTGCTTCGGCCCCTTTTATTTATCACTTCCCATGCCTTTCTAAAGATTTCAAGCTTGTTTATGCGACTGTACCACCCATAAACTGTTCTCCAGTTGCCAAATTCCGTGGTAGCAATCTCCATTGACAGCCTGATTTTATATAATACAATATCCCAAATATAACTTTGCCAAGATTGTGTCGTCTTTTTCCATGTTTTTGCACGCCAATTATTTTTCTGATAAACTTTTTAATGAATTCTATAAACAGCTTCAGCTTTTTAAAATTTCCGTACACCGAAATAAGCATTTGAAGCATTCTTTGCTTCATTTTTAATCCCCGACTAAGGTTTTTTGCGATTTCTTCTTCGGGGATTTCTTAGCTCTGTTTCAATCTTTTTTCAATTTTTTTCTACACAATAATCAAACAAGCTCTAAGGAATGATTTAACTATTTTAACTTATTCTAACAGTTGAATTAAATATTAGTCAATATGTTAAAAAGAGGTTTTCTGAAAATGAAGACAAAAAAGTTGAAAAATCGGGTAAATCGTAAATAAGGTCCTGTTAATCGCTTTGTGAATCATACGAGCAACACGTTCACCTGATTCGCAAGCTGCCTCCATAGTTCCTGGTACCTCCATCAAAGTCGATGTATGCTCGCCTGCAAAGTAAAGTTTGTTATCAACAGGGGTAAAAAGAACTTTTACGGTTTCTCCTTCATGTTCACTCAGCTCGGTTAGTAAGGTTTCTTGTCCTGGAGCAATATAGGAGTAAGAACCGCGAGCATACGGATCATTTGGCCAGCTGTGACCTATGGGTCCTGCATAACACGCAAAAGATTCATCAAAAGCAACTATAGGTAATAAGTCCGGCAGACACTGAGCTGGCAAATCAGCTTCTAACATAACTTTCGCTAGGTGGTATCTATCGGTAATGCTTTCGGATGAGAAGCAAGCATCTTCACTTCTATAATAAAGCGTGAGAACGGTACCGTTAGCATCGGGAAACGTACCCAATCGCTCATTGAGGTAACGACCATTATCGCCAAGCGAACATGTAACGGGTATCAAAATTTTAGCATTGGAACCGCATTCTATTTTTTGAATAGTAGAAAGTCGGCTTTCAGGGGCCACATCTTGATCAAACACGATATCCTTAAAAACAGTAGCAGGAACTGCTAACACTAGGATATCCGCAACGACGCGCTGCCCATTTTTGAACGTAAGTATGAACGACCCACAAGAATTTTTCGACACCGACTCAAGGACCATATTTAAATGAACATGGTTGCCAATTTTTTGACGGAGCTTTTCGGGTAAAAGTCCATTGCCACCTTTTATAATGAGCTCTTGATAGGCGATACCGCTCGCCGGATGTGCGGCACACGCCCCACCAAGAAGCATATGATAGAGAGTATTAATATAAAATACCGACAATTTTTCAGGCGAGTCTCCTTCATAACCGGCTAGTCGCGTACTCAAAATATGGTAAATATCTTCATCTTCACTAAACAGGCCGAGGAGAACATCCTTCATATTTTTTGACTTTAAAGCGAGTGCTTTAAGCTGATTATCAAGGGTCTCGGCATCGAATTTATGTTGCTCAAAATAGCGGTTTTCGGGAACAAAGACACCATGCTTATAATATTGCCTACCAAAAGGGTACGAAGATTCCACGAGCTCGAGCTTAAGCTCATTGACCAAGTTCAACATATGGTGAGCATCACCACCATCCCTTAGGTTTTGGCCCCCTAGTTCTACAACTTTGTTATCAATGACCGCGGTAAATATGCGACCACCGACGCGATTTCGTGCCTCATAAACGTCAACATTCAGACCTTTCTGATTTAAACGATATGCGGCTGTTAACCCTGCTAAGCCAGCTCCAATAACCGCAATTTTTGGTTTATAATTGTCTGCTTTAAGCAAGGTATTTATTACCATGGTAAATAGACAGAGCATTTTTAATAGGTTCACTAGCGTCCTCTTAAATCAACTATTCATGGTTACAGAGCATATCGTTTATAGCGCTATGCAAATAACCAATTTGCAGACCTTTTCTGCAAAAATGAGTTAAGGACAGTATATCATTAACTTCTAATTTCTTTTTTCTAATGTGCTCGCCAGAATATTATTCAATGCATATAGAGCAGAGAACACTTTTTGCTTGCGATTTTGACCACAATTTAGTATACTTTTTTGCATGCTAGTATTAACCATAGGAAGCTTTTGTGTCCAAGACTATAAGAATTAGTACTGCCATAGATCAACATTTAAATGTGCTCGCCAAAACTCTCGGTAAATCAAAGCAGTCTATCGTTGAAAAAGCTATCGAAGCCTTTATTAGGGAACAATTTTTTAAAAAAACTAATGAAGAATATATTGCCTTAAAAAAAGACAGAAAAAAATGGAAAGAGTACCTGCAAGAACAAGAAGAATGGGACACAACCCTCGAGGATGGGCTTGAGATCTATGAGTAAGTCAACGATCATGCGAGGTAGCATATGGGTCGTGGATCTTGATCCTACCCGTGGGCATGAACAAGCTAAAAAAAGGCCATGTTTGGTGCTTTCTGTTCAACAATTTAATATGGGGCCAGCAGAACTTGCTGTAATTGTACCGTTAACTTCTCAATATAGGCCGCTATCATGGCTTGTGCCTCTTGAACCTCCTGAGGGAGGTATAATAAAACGTTCATATATCATATGCAATCAATTACGCACCGTCTCTCTTGAGCGGTTCTCAGATTCTAGTTTGGGTACTATCAAAAATGAAACTATGGAACAAGTTGAATTGCGCGTTAGGATGCTTTTGGGTTTCTAAAGAAATACCAGCAATGCTTCGAAATCATTAAAAATACCTCCGTGTTCTATGAAATCGATTATGCATTGAACACCCTCATGTGTGGCTAGCTGCATATCTCGCCACTGTACCGTTGCGCCTTGGCCTAAAAGAAATCTAAGGATTTCTTTACTTCGCAACGGAAAGCCACGTGCTTTAGCACGTGGATGAAGAGTTGCAAACAAAGTACAAATGTGTTAAACATTTGAGGATTGTTTAATAAATAGAGGAAAAGAGGATTAGTAGGAAGTGCTTTTAACGTATAAGATAAAGCATAAAAGAGATTTTAGGCAAGAGCTAGAAAAAGCGAGGCAGGTAGCGAGTTTTGGGTTACAAACAAGAAGCCGCACATCGCGAGATGTTAAGGAGATGGGGCTACCTTCAGCGATCTCTAACCAAATATTGAAGAAGTACTCGAGTAATAAGAAGATAAAAAAAGTGCGGCGAGTGAAGCTAACGGTACCTGGGCAGGCTATCAAGGTTGATCGCCAAGAAAAGATAATAACGATACGTTGTTTAAAGCTTATGCTCGAGTATTATTTCAGAAACGATTTTGAGAAGATCAACCAGATAGAAATAGATGAAGAATACGCATACGTATCTGTATTGATAGCCGAAGCTGAAGAGATACAAGTATCAGGCTATTTAGGGGTTGATCTTAACACAACGGGACATTGTGCTGTTGCGGCCAATCCGCAAACGGGCAAAGTGCTCAAGCTTGGCAAGAAAGCTGCTCATATTCACAAGAAATATAGCTTTCAAAGAAAAAGCCTCCAAAAACAAGGCAAATTTGGCAAGGTTGAGCAGCTTGAGGACCGAGAAAAAAGAATTGTAAAAGATCTAACACATAAGGCAAGTACAACTATTGTACGATATGCTAAAGAACATGGATTGGGAATACAACTAGAAGATTTGCAGGGAATAAGAAAGAGAGCACGAGCAAGCATATCTTTCAAGTACCTTTTGCACAGTTGGTCGTACTATGGTCTGCAAAAGCAGATAGAGTATAAGGCCAAGCTGCTTGGGATTCCTGTTTTGCTCGTAGATCCAAGCTATACCTCTCAAGATTGTAGTAAATGCCATCTACGAGGTAATCGCCAGGGTAAACTATTTAAGTGTCCTCATTGTAGGCACTTTGATCATGCTGACGTAAATGCTTCATTCAACATAGCTATGCGTCATGGGCAGAGATCAATTGAACGCAGACAGAGTTGCGTTCAACGGGCTCACTGAAATCCCTAAAAGGGCTACGCTGTTTGAATGACCGCGACCCTAGAACCTCCGGCTTTTAAGCCGGCGTTATTCAGAACTCCCACCCGTCGCATGCATTATTTACGCGAAATGCAAGAGACTCTTAATCCATTAGCTGTGCATATTATAAGGGAAGCTACCATATATCTTGGTCTTCATGAAGAAGAAGTTGCACATGAAAGTCTGCAGCCAATACTTGAGGTAGCGATGAGACATGCACGCCAACTAGGATATGATGAAGTTAGTCGTTTATTATCACATGTTCAAACGGAAGCGCCTCGAACTCAACCGGAAATAACAAGAGAAATGGCAGAATTATTACCACTTTTAAGCGCTGCAATCAAGCTTGCCGAACTAACGGGAAGAAATAGACTGGCAGCAAGGCTTGCCGATTATCTCAATGGCATTGAAAAAGAACAGCAAAGTTTATTCGAGAGCTTATTAGACAAAATACCAGGAATAAGTTTAAAAGATAAGCTTAACGTCATGAAAATGTTCATGGCAGCGCTTGCTTTGGTACTCCATGAGCACAAAAGCAACACGTGAGCAACCCGCCCTAAGATTTGTTCTTATAATGACTCTCAGCCTGCGCGGCTAGCGCGACTACGCGGCCGACTTCGCCAAGGCTACGACGGGAACGCTTACGCAGCGGGGCGCGCCTATGCGGCGAGCACACCTACGCGGTGGGCGGCATGGCGGCGGCCCTGCACCCATTGCTAATCTCTATTTCTTTCTATATTGTCTTTATTTTTTGCTGATGAATGCTATAACCATGCGTGGCGCATGCTTATAGCTACCGCAATCTTCCTGACGGAAGATAGTTTTTATCATGGAGCGTCGCGTACATGATAAATGGCGTAAGTTATCGTACGCTTTTGCGTACGATAACTACACACAGGCATGCGTTACTTCGCCCGTTGCATCGGGATTGCTAAGGGACGATGTCCCTTAGCCGCCAGCCGCGCAGGCGATTTGATTCAATTCAATTCGCTCTGTTAGCTGTTCTTGCCTTATTAAGCAGCCGATGTACGCAGAAGTCACTCCCAAACACTAATCTGACGAGCTCTTAGAACGGCAGCTCTTAAAATGAACCGGTTTAGCAAGTGGGCATACGCAGCAAGGACCAAATACCTTAACAGAGTCACTGCGCTGGCAACACTTACACGTAATAAATTCTACAAGCGCTTTATTGAATTGCTTGTAATCGCTAATCATTAAATTGTGCCCCTTGCCAACAAATTCTCTCAATATTGAAGAAGGAATGTTATCATGCATGAATAAACTAGCACCCGGTGGCAAAACCGCGTCTAGGCTGCCTACGCAAATAAGGGTAGGTATCGTAATTTTGGGAACAAGAGCCCTTATATCTTCTCTCCATGCATTACGTACAATGCTCCTAAAGATTTGTGGTCCTGACCTAATCAATTGCTCAGTTTCTAAAGCTTGTGCCTTAACGAGCTTTGACTGACAAGATTCATTATAAAAAAGATTTTTAGATAACATTGCCGCAAATTGGTCAAAGCCAATCTTGGGTATCTGAGCTTCTAGCGCCTTTATGCCAGAAACAGTTGCCAAGGGGAATGGCCAGCACGCTGAACAAGTTGTTGGGACACTGCAAGTTGATAATACTGCACAATCTGGTACAACAATAAAGGGATCGCCAGCGACCAAAACGAGCTTGGTAATTTGACCAGGGAACCGATTAAAATAAACGATGCCTATATTTGCTCCAATCGAATGACCAACATAAATGAATTTTTTAATACCAAGCTTTTTTAAAACGGCATGCAAATCATCCGCATAAAGTTCGTACGTATATTTAACACGAGATGGGCTTGTATGGGTCGACCTTCCCGTGCCTCGCGGATCGAGCGAAATAGTGATAAACTCTTTGCAAAATTCTTCTTGCTGGCAAGCCCACGTATCACTTGTCTCACAAGTTCCAGGGAAAAATAAAATGACCGGTTTGTCCGAATTACGGTTACCTTGAATTTTGACATAAATTTCTGCTGCAGGCACCGACCCCCTGGCAGGTATAGATATACATTGTTTTTTTACTTTACAATTAGTTTTCTTTAACTTTCCGCAGCAGGTATGAGAATTTTTATCGCTGTGACTCCTCTCCAAGGTCAGCTGAGGGTTTCTTGCATGCTGCTCTTCTTTCGCTCCATAGAGCTGGCTAGTGCCTGTTATAAATAAAGCGAGAAGTGCTAATAAAGATAATGTATTTTTCTCCACGTGAACCTCCTGTGTAGAATGTAATTTAATAAGATAATTTGACCTTACAATAAATTAATTGCCACAAACAACAAAAAATAATTTATACTAGAATGCAAGGGGAAAAATCATGAATAACACGAAAAGAATTAGCTCAAACATGTATTTGATAACACCCGGTATTGATTCTGTAATCTTAGCTTTGCTATTAGATTCCCTAATTAGTAAACTATTTTTTGGCTCTATAAACTACTGCAAAGAAATCTATGATCAAAAAAATAAATCTTTTACGCGAATTTTCAATTCCCCTTCTGGCAGGGGTTATAACTGCCCTTATATGGAATACCATTTCTCCTGAAAGCTACTATCTCTTTAACTATGGTCATTGTGGAGGACTATTTAACTTTCATTTCATCACCAATGATATCTTTATGGTATTCTTTTTTGCTATTGCTACTGCTGAGATAACCCAAAGCTGCCTTCCTGGAGGCGATTTAAATCCTCTTCGTAAAGCTATCAACCCTCTGCTAGCAACAGTAGGCGGTGTAGCTGGACCAATTATCATGTATCTGCTTTTCAACTCTTTAATTGGCTCACCTGCTTTAGCTAAGGGATGGGGCATACCGACGGCAACAGATATTGCTTTTGCCTGGCTTGCAGGGCGTATGATTTTTGGCAGCAATCACCCTGTCATTGCCTTCTTGCTTCTTATTTCTATCGTTGATGATGCTCTTGGTTTAGCAATTATTACGTTATTTTATCCTAACCCGCTTCTTCCTGTAGCACCTGTATGGCTACTGGTTACTGCCTTGGGTATGGTAAGCGCCTATATACTACGAAAAAAATCTGTCCACAATTACTGGCTTTACCTTTTTTTCGGCGGCCTCTCAAGCTGGATTGGGCTCTATAAAGCACACCTTCATCCAGCCCTAGCGCTCGTTTTCATTATTCCCTTTTTGCCACATGCTCGTCGCACAGCTCAACATATGTTTGAGGAAAATAAAAAAGATGATTCGCCGTTAGCGCGTTTTGAGCAGGAGTGGAAAGTTATTGTTGATTGTGGCCTCTTCATGTTTGGCCTGGCGAATGCAGGAATTACTTTTTCTTCTGCTGGTATAGCGACTTTCCTTGTTCTGAGCGCACTGCTTTTAGGTAAAGGAATCGGTATTTTTTTAATGGGAGTCCTCGCAAAAAAACTTGGCTTTCCCTTGCCGCAGGGCATGACATGGCGCCATTTGGCGGTCGTTGGTATTATTGCTGGAATTGGTTTTACCGTAGCTCTCTTTATTGCTGGTGAAGCTTTTACTGATCCTTATACACAGGGAGCTGCAAAAATGGGAGCTCTTTTAAGCCTGATTGCCCTTCCCCTTGGTCTGGTAGTAGCGCAGTTTCTCGGAATTAGGAAAGTGAAGATTCGGGAACTACCAAAAAAAGTTGCCTAGTTGCGATTATGTTGTTGGGCAGGAATGGCTGGTGCTGTTGTTGCTAAAAAGTTATCAGATGACAGGGCGGGTCTTCTATTTCGCTAAACCTTTATTATGAGTTGGGAACAGAGCGTTACGTCTAACGCTCTTTGGCTAGGTCATCTAATTTAAAAAAAGGCAGTCATGGCATTCATCTTGCAAGAAATTTCAGACCGAAATTATTGATCTCTTAACTAAACTTAAACATTGGTAACTTGTTTTTTGAGATCCCTGAAGGTATATATTGACCTCTTTTCCAAGAATACCTATCAATTTTGAATTGTTTTTTTATTAATTTTTGCGTTTTTTTTAAATTATGTTACAATTGTAAATTGTTAATTTAGTAAAGAGTGGCTTCGAGAGGGTCCTATTTCATGAAAAATAAATTACTTTTTACGCTTCTTACCTGCAGTATGGTGTTTGTACTCCCTGGTGCGCTCAGAGGCATGGAGCACGATGATGGTGAACAACCCAAAAAAGAACGCGAGAAAGAGCAAGAATTTATAGATAAAGAAGAGTCTGAAGAATGTCCAGATGAGAAAAATAATGAACAGCGTAAAAGACAACGCCAGGGGCGCATAGATAAAGAAGAGCGCGAAAAATATCCAGATAAAGAAAAAGATCCTCGCAAAAAGCGCAAAATAAACGCTGATTCATTTTTCTGCGAAGACTGCAATTATTCGCAGCCTCAGCAGATTATGGATGAGAAAATTGCAATGGGAAGGGCGCTTATATATGCCCTTTCTAAAGACGATACTAATCTGGCATGGACTCTTTTGAAAAATCATGAGCCGAATGTTGCTATACAACTTGGTGATGGAAGGCAAGCAGTGCATTTAGCGGCAAGCATAGGTAATGTTGCTTTACTTAAAAAGCTCATTAAGCGAGGAGCGAATTTTGAAGCTTGTGACAATGCTGGTTGGCGACCTCTTCACTGTGCAGCTTTTAATGGAAATGTTGCATGTCTTTCGTTTCTTTTAGCCAAGGGGGCCTGTGCTTCAGCAGTTACAAAAAAAGGAGCGGACTATATGTATTTTGCTCTGTGTGGAGCAATGGAAAGAGCACTTAAGTCGCTTGATCTTGAAAAGGAAGTTGATTGTTTTCATAATATGCTTAAAGCGCTTCTCTACCATGGTGCGCCATTCAGTTTAAACGCCAAACCGGGTCAAACTTTTGTAGATCTTTTTTTTAACCTTATCGACAAAACCAATCACCATCAAGGCATGCCTCGTCGCAAGGATAGAGAGATAGGGTATAAGTATGTACGATCTTTTCTTGATATTATTGAGTTGTATAGCATGAACTTTAGTACAGGTGATTTACGTAGTTTATCGCAGGGTAATCCTTTACCGTATTTAGCGAACAACTGGCTTTTGACTGAATTGGGCCTCTGTATGTATGGTCTAACACCAAGTGATTGTGTAGGAAGTCAATTTAATGTAGACCTGGAAATCAAGAAAAATCATTATCGGACGACTGTCGCAATTTTTTTGAATTGGCTTAATGATGCAGATAATATTAGCATTTATAGTATGGTTTCTAAGAGTGGTCCTGATTATTTGCCTTTAGATGAGCTGCATTGCAAGGTATTGTTTGATTTAGCAGCATCCCATAATAAGCTTAATACAATGCAACAAATTAAAGACAAAAGCAGCATACCTTTAGCAAAAGAGATGTATCAATCAGCATTTGTACGTGCATCAGCACAAGGACATATAGCTATTCTCAACTGGATTTATGAACAAGCTATAGACGGCGAGCTAAAAGATGATCAAGGGTGGGTTTCTGCGCTTAATAGAGCTCTTCATCTTGCTGCAGTACGAGGTCATGAGAAGGTGGTCACGTTTATACTTCATCTTGGTGTTCTCCATAATCTGACGCTTGATATACGAACACCAGGAGAAGTGCTGTATGTTTTGAAAAACAATGGGGGTTTGACTGAAAATGCACAAGTAACGTTCGATATATTAAGAGCATATATGAAAAATCGTCTTAGCTCGGACATAATTTTGAGACATAATACACACTATCGAGAAAATAATCCGGCTCAGATTGATCCAAACACGGGGCATGCTGCGTATCGTCTTCCACAAAATCTTATTGAGTTTGATCCAGAAATACTGCAAAACATCGAACGGGTTGGGCTTCTTGGATTTTTTAAACACTAAGCTACTCTTCTGCTGAGTTATTGGGCTAGTTTTCCAGGTTTTTGCTCTCAGGATGCGTAAGAATTTTCTCAGAAGAGCAATTACTGAGCAACACATAGCGACACAAGTCTTGCTCAACAAACGCATAATCCGCTGTCGAGAACAAGCCTGTTTTGCAAATAAGTAGCAACGAGCCTTATTATTGTTTAATAGATATTGTTCGGCAATACGTACCAAAGGCTCGGCAGGTATCTAAGATAAAACAAAGAATCTTTAATAGCATGAGCTTCATCTTTGACCATAAGTACCACGATGAGAGGATCTGGTAGGGGCTCTCGTGCAGACAAGTAATAAAAGAAAACTCCTATTATACTTATTACGGTAAGCATAAAGTAAATAGGAGCTTTTCTTCTCCTTATTTGATCTCTCAACAAATAATAGCTCTACATCTCGATAGGTGGTTGTTTCTTTTCTAGGTTTTTAAACTCGTCTGCCTTCTTTTCAAGACATTCATCATAACGAGCCTTATCCTCTTCAAAGCCAGGATACCAAAAAGGCATATGATGCAGAGGGTTAGTGTCTGTTTGTTCAGGATGCCTTTCTTGATATGATGGATGACGAGGATTATCTGGATGTAAGGTCATAATACCCTCGTCAAGAATCTCACGGTTTTCACGTGCGCTCTTATAATAAGGGTTTATAAATTCTTCACCATTGTACCAGCATGATTGCGGTGCCATAAGGCCTGTTGCTGTAACAAGCATTAAACCAAATAAGGCTTTTTTCATAGATTCTCCTTTGAATATGATGTCTTCTTAGAGGGAAATTGAGTTGAAAATCCAGTTACAGTTTATATTATAAATGATTACAATTGGAGATTTCAAGGGTTTAATAATCACAAATTGCACTAATCGTAAAAATATTCTCCAAATTTAACTAAGTGAAAAATATGAGATCATTTTTTATGCCTTGGAGGTATCTTGAGGAAATCATCTGGTGCCTAGGTTGATGTATTCAGGAACAGAGAAATTAGGCTGAAACAAGGTTTGCAATAAAGGCCTTATAGTGGGGCGCGAAGCAATTTTTATGAGCAGCAACGCAGGCTCTGAGGTAAATACTGAAGTTGCTTGCATTCAGAGCTTTTCAGAACAAAGCTGCTGTTTTTGATGTAATTAATGTTCCATAAATCTTGGGCTTGCTCAGGATTGATTTCTTTGTATTCTTTCAAATATTGTATTAATTCAGTCTGCCATTCCTTTGTTGGTAGTACCACGAATGATATGATGTTGGTAATTTTGCAATTTTTCTTGTTCCTGCCAATGGCTATAAGTTTTTAGAAAATCTTGAGCACCTTTCGTCTCCATTAATTTCTTTGCTTTTATTTCTTGAAATAAGGATTCTGCTGGCCGATCAAGCGAATAAATACATAAGCCTGTAGAATGCCATGTCTCAAGTGCCTTATTAATGTCTATGCCCTTATCAACGAGACAACCTGCGGTATATAAAGCCCTTTCCAAACTAGAGGGATGCGCCTCTCCTTCTGATGGAGCAACGTAATAACTCGACCTTGCCAGTGTGGCTATCCTTTGTAAAAGAGCGTTAGTATTGTTTTGCTCCAAAAGCTTATCGCAAGCAAAAAGATCCGCTCTTTGCTCGGTTCCTCTTAAATAAACCATCTCGTTATATGCTTCTTTATCTTTAGGAGGAATCCAAAACGTAGCATTTTGAGAAAGCGCTTCTTTTATTCTCTTACCAGTTGGTGTACTTGCGTCAAATGCTTTTTCCCCAATCCTTGTATACCGTTTAATACGTTCAAGATCAGTTTGAAAATCGGGCATTGTTATTAACGATTCGACTGGCATTTGTTTATTTAGCATTTTTTCTGTATTAGCGCTATCCTTATGAACTATATGACCAAGTTCGTGATATAAATCACATAGTTGCAAATCAAGATCTGGTGTCTGGCATAGAGCAATATGATACTTCCCCTTAATTTCGGTCGAGAGAGGTATTGGCCCAGACCAAAGATGTATTTCGTCCTCTAATTTTAGTATTTTTTGGGCTTGCTTCAAAAGATTAACTTGCGTTGGAACTTCCAAGCCCTGTGATTCGATAAGGTCATATGGGTCGACAATCTCTTCAATTTGCTTAAGCCATACAGTATCGATATTGTTGGCATCTTCTATTGTTTGCTGACCTAACATTTCCTTAAGAAAGTTATATGCAAACAAGGCGTCTTTTTTGTGATCAAGCTCATTCAAGTTATTCTTTGGTTGATTAAGATTGGTTAAGATGTTCTCTATCAAATCTGAAACCCGTGCAGCTAATGTTACAATATTGCCTTTTTCCCATTGCTTCTCTTTAACTTCCTTCCATACGTCGTATAACTCATTTCCAAGACATACATAGGGCATCATAACAAATATTATTATAATCTTTCTCATCTTTTACCTGCCAGGCTATAATAGGACATAATTAATTACAATTGTATATTTAACTAATTGAAAATGTCAATATCTCGACAGAATTTTTTGGATCGAGGTCAAAAAAATAATTAGGGATTTGGGAACTACGCAATGAGCCTGCGCTTTTAAGTACTAATGATGCCATCAACTGAGAAATCTGGAAAAGCCTTTTTCACGCGGGTCAGAGTCGCTAGTGTCGGATTAGCGCGTCTAGCTTCCAGCTTTTGATAGCTATACAAAGTATCAAAACCCATTTTTTTCGCAGCTTCTTGCTGAGTTAGCCCATTCAAAATTCTGTTTCGTCTAACCATAAAGGAAAAGGCGATCTGTGGTGGTACAGTTACCTCAACAATGTCCTTTTTCAGTTTGATTGATGCATCAGGTAATGGTGCAAGGTCTTTAGAAGTCTCAGGTTCTTCAATGTAGAGATCAAGAGCATCTTGCATATTCTTCTGAAGCTCCTCCATAGTATCGCCTTTCGTTATACACCCAAGTAGTTTTATACATCGCGCTGACTAGCCTCCAACTTTTTCTTTCCTTATTCTATTAATGCATGGAGCTGGCCTAAATAGCAAGGTTCCTTCGGGATTTACGCCAATAGATTTAGCGCTTTTTTCCTGGAATCCTGAAGACATGTTGTCTCAACATATTCTTATCCTAATTATGTTAGGTGCTGTCCCAAAACAACTAGATTCTTCTCGTATGGAAACTCTTGCTTTTAGGTATTTACTCCCATTAGGAAAGTATCTTTTTTATAGAGCTGTGATGCGGACGCAAATGGCCGAACTTGCTCAATTAACAGGCAAGAACCTACAACATGATTCTGAGACAGAAAAAACCGCTTTAGAGACTATTGAAGAAACTACTCTAGGTATTTCTAAAAGGATAAATGTACTTGCAGATGAGCTAAAGAAGGCAGAATTAACCAGTGATATGATATATGAATTTAACGTTGCCTTCGTTATGGCAGCTGGTTATGATGATGTTACTATTCTTGCTAAACTGATCGCTCATTTTAGATCTTATATTAAGCCATATTTTTTACAATTAGCTTATACTGATGCAATGCTCAACAATTGTATTAACAGCGTTGAGCTGATCCATCCATTGCTTGATCTTAAAACACAAGAAGGTAGGGAAGATTTCAATAAAGCTTTCATGATGGCGACTGGGCAGGGACATATAGAAATGGTCCAAGTAATGATAGCTTTTGATATGCAAGCAATTGAAGCAGAACAGGATGTAATCCGTAGTGCACAAAGTTACTTAGATTTCAAGCCACTTATTAATCATTTACAATTGCTTTTGCGTGATAAAACTTTATCAGACACGTTAAGAAATAATTACAAAACTATTCGTCGGATTCTACATGATTATGAATTATACAAAATAACTCGAGCCAATATCGAGCGTGAAGCTCAACAAACAACGCAAAACCGAACCGATGCTCAATCAACCTTAATCATCCATTTACCTATAGAATTGCGAAGACAGATTGCCTTACATATGCCTTTTCTAGGATAATGTGCATGTGGCTTTTTCTCCAGAGTGTATCAAGTTAATCCAATCTAAGGATACCAACCATCAAGACTCTTACACCAAGGAGACTATAAGAGCTCCGATGTCAAGATTTTGGTTTATAAGGAAGCCATAGTTCTATATCTGCACTAATAGCGTTATAAGTTTGCCGTAAACGACCTGTTTGATTATTAAAAGTGCGCATGAGGGCGAGCTTTTTTTGCAGAAATTTTTTAACGGGCATCTTATCTGTTTTTGCTTGTCGCTCAAGGCTTTGTAGACCCTTGTCATAGAGATTTCTTGCTCTTGCTTTCTTGGCATTATAGGCGTTATCAAGCTCCTGTTTGGTAAAGGTAGATTTAGTCAAGCCTAAAACTGCAGGGTCATAGCTAGGCCGAGAGAGCGTAATGCATGGTAAAGATGCCAGCGAACGCTATTCATCGCTGCTGCGTCTCTCGGTGACGTCTTGCCTAACTCATGTACTTCAGGATGACCAAATTCTTGCACAGTCTTATTGCTTTTTGCCTGATCTAGGTAGCCTTTTATGCCTCATCGTTGAATATTATGACAAGGCTGAAGAAACAGCAGCGGTTATTTATCCTAAAGCTCCAATTTTTATACAAAAGAGGCTATAGTATTAGATCCACAGATGGGATGCTTAAAACAGTAGGCCTATTCCAGCCGCAGCCCAGACAAGATTATAGAGCACGAAGGGGTTATCAGCCCTAACTAAAGGAAAAATTATAAGGGTTTGCGCAAATTGATTTCTTCTCTAATTTATGCAAAGCTGCTTGAGATAGTGCTTTCTCTTAACACTGTAACTGGACAGAAAATATGAAGACACTTTTTGTAAGTATCGCACTTCTTTTATTTACCTTTCAAAAAACTCTATCTATCACCGATGGTCAACTAGATCCTCATTTCGGCAATCAAGGTATTGTAATGAGCTCTTTTGGTACGCCTGTTGAGCGTTCCCAAGCGGTTATTCCTCAACCCGATGGCTCTCTAGTAGCTACAGGATGTGTTAATTGTAGTGCTCAATCACTTTTTGTTGTAGCCCAGTACTTGGCTAATGGTACATTGGATACATCATTTAATCAGCAAGGATGGATTACAGGCGCTATTCTACCTATAAATGGCAAATCAAACGCAAAAGCAATTGGCCTACAGGATACCAGAATTATTGTAGCAGGAGATTTTGTTGATCGTTCAGGCCTCAGAGAGTTCTTGTTTATCCGGTTAAATAGAGATGGTACACTTGATAAAACGTTTCCTCTTCATAGTGGCGAGGGCTATATCATTATACCCCGCGCTGATCCCGTAAGCTTAGCTGGTTGTATCATTCAACCGGATCGTAAAATTCTGGTAGCAGGATTCCTTTCAGGTAGGGAAAGAAGTGGGGTAAGTATTATCAGGCTCGAGCCCGATGGGGTGTTTGATACATCGTTTAATAACAGTGGGATCCTCGATATATATCCAACGGATTTTAAGATTACGAGCATACAAGATATTGCCCTTCAGGCTGATGGAAGCATCAACGTTATTGGCTCAGCAGAAATCACCACTAGAAAGTTTTTTATAGTAATACGGTGTACAAAAGATGGCAAACTTGACACTATAACTCCGTTAAGCTCAAACCCAGAGATGCTTCTCGGCCAATTTGGAGGGAGCGCTAACGATGGTTATGCCATTGAAGTTCAGGAAGATGGCAAGATTCTGGTTGGCGGGGGATCAAATTACATACCAAGTGTTGGCCGTATAAATCGAAG
The DNA here is from genome assembly GCA_963722385.1 of uncultured bacterium. Lineage (GTDB taxonomy): Bacteria > Babelota > Babeliae > Babelales > Babelaceae > CAVRKK01. The sequence continues at coordinate 75,836 of CAVRKK010000002.1, read as the reverse complement.
TGATAATTTCGATCCATCATTTTATGTGCCCGGTCAATCACCCTTTCCCGGGGTTGTTACAACACAATTTAACGGTCTTCCTATGTATGTAGTAATCGACCTTCTTGTTCAGCATGATGGTAAAATTCTTGCTCTCTGTGAGTCCCCAAGCTCCATGGGAATAGTACGCTATTGGCCAAACGGAACCATTGATACATCTTTTAATCCTCAAGGTACACAACCAGGAACTGTCTCGTACAATGGCTTTGCTCGAAAAGCTTCTTTACAGCGAGATGGAAATCTAGTGATTGCGCTAGAGTACATTAAAGCCAAAGCTCAATTTGCTTTAGCTCGCTACATTGCTAATAGTACAGCAATTTTATAAATTATGCGCATCCAAGTTGCTTAGCTGCTTCTTATAAAGGAGATCTCATATGAAAAATGTTTATTTCTTACTTATGCTTCAATGCTTACTTTTTTCGCTTATGGACCGCGCTTTATATGATGGACAACTTGATCCCAGCTTTGGAAATGATGGCATAGCCAGTAGTAATTTTTTTACAACATGTGCACAAGCTCTTGATGTTTTAGTACAACCAGACCAAAAACTTGTAGCAACAGGAAGTTACAACTGTGTAAACCAGACACGATCGTTTGTCGTTGCGCGCTACCTGCCTGATGGTACGCTTGATATGTCATTTAACCAACAGGGCTGGGTAACTGCTCCCTTAACAATTGCCTACAAAAATCCATCAGCATCAAGAGTGGGATTCCAGTCAACTCATAAAATTATTGTGGCAGGTACTCTAATACAAGCAGGACGCAAATTTCTTGTTGTTTGCTTCAATGAAGATGGCTCATTAGATAAGGAATTTCCCTCAGATACTCATCACGGCTATAGGGTTATAATACTTCAAGGTCCTAACGAAAATACCTCGCTAGAGGGACTCCTTATCCAACCAGACAACAAAATTGTGGTAGCAGGTACAACGACACTCAATGGAAGAATAGGCATTGGTATAGCCCGGCTTACTCAAGATGGCATGCTCGATAAAGAATTCAACGCTTCAGGTAGTGCTGTAAACTTTATACCGGATTACACTATTAACGGGGTATCTGATGTCACGCTTCAAGAAGATGGCAAAATAGTAGTACTCGGGACAGCAAGTGACCGTTACCACGTTAACCATTTTTTCTTAATACGTTATGGACCTAACGGTCACTTGGATGCGGTAAAGACTTTCCCACAGAACACAGAATTGCTTATTGGAGACTTTGGCGGTCCGCAGAGTGCTGGCCTTTGTATGGCTCTACAGCCCGACCAAAAAATATTCATAGGTGGCCATGCTATGTATTCTCCACTCACTTCAACCATGGCTATCGCTCGACTACTTGCATCTGGTCTCTTTGATCCAACATGGTATGATCCTGACAATTCTCCTAAACCAGGAGTGGTGGAAACATGGTTTGATTATACAAAAATTGCTACACCCAAAGATATTGTCGTACAACGTACTCAAAAAATTATTGCCCTAGCAACAAGCCTAGATAACCAGATAGGCATTGTTCGCTATTGGCCAAATGGTACCGTTGATACAACATTCAGCCCTTTCTCCAACCAGCCAGGAAAAGTAATACAAGCAGGTACTGCAAGCGGAGCCGCTTTGCAAAAAGATGATAACTTAGTTATAACAGTCTATAATTTGCCTGGTAACAGATTTAGTTTAGCTCGGTTCATAGCTAATACAACGCAAAACGAAAGTTATAAAAATACATCTGATGCTGATGGTAGGTTTTAATGGCGCATTTCTTGTATCTAAGGTCGTGCTATGAAAAACTAAGTGGTTTTCTTATTTTGTTATATACTATGAAGACTCTACTATCTGATATCGTCTTTAATCAATTTCTCTCTCAAGGTGGTACCGAAGCGATGCATTTAGGAATAGAGAAATTAGGCTTGAGGTAGATTATTTTTTGCCTAGGATGTAAGCTAGGATATACTTTAACATACTCGTAGCATCCGTGTTAATATCCGAGTAGATTGTTTTAGTGTTGGCGAGATCTTGTGATCGAAAAGCTTCTCGTGAGGAACGAAGGTAAGCCTTGTTACTGCTTTTGAGAGTTGGCAGTGTTAAAGAGTTCCTTATACTTCCCATACCCTTCTTTTTCAAGTTCTGTAAGGGGGATAAAGCGAAGCGCTGCTGAGTTGATACAATAGCGTAGTCCTATGGGTGGGGGCCCATCAGGAAAGACATGTCCCAAATGCGAATCGGCTTGTTTACTACGAACTTCAATGCGAGGGATAGGGAGCTTATTATCTTCTTGTTCTACGATGTTATCTGGCTCAAGCGGTTTGGTAAAGCTTGGCCATCCAGTGCCTGAATCGTACTTATTGAGCGAGCTAAAGAGTGGTTCGCCGGACACGCTATCAACATAAATTCCCGGCTCTTTATTATTCCAGTATTCGTTGTGGAAGGGAGGTTCAGTTCCGCCGCATAGGATAACATCGCATTGGAGTGGTGTTAATTTTGTGCGTATCTCGTCTTCACTTGGATTTTGCCCCATGCTTTTTTTAAAAACGCTTCTCGTCCAGAGCCTTTTTTAAATGCTTCGTAGCGTTCTGGGTTTTTCTTGTAATATTCTTGGTGGTATTGTTCTGCAGGGTAAAATGTTGAGAATGGTATGACCTCAGTCACTATTTTTTTTGGAAATCTACCTGATTTTTCTAACGCTTGCTTCGATTCTTCAGCGTGCTTTTTTTGCTCGGGCGTTTGATAAAAGACAGTAGGTCCATACTGTTTTCCTCTATCAAAGAATTGGCCACCGCTATCTGTTGGATCTATCTGCCTCCAAAAGACATCTAAAATCGTTAAGTAATCTACTTTGCTTGGGTCGTATGTTACCTGAACAGCTTCAACATAACCTTTTTGAGCATAATCCTGGTAGGTTGGATTTTTACCGCTGCCTCCGGCATATCCCGCAATAACACGTATAACTCCAGGGATAGCTTCAAAAGGCTGGACCATGCACCAAAAGCAACCTCCGGCGAGGGTGGCGATTGCAAAGGCTCCATGCTTATGGGATTGATCAGGTGCCATACATTCCTCCTCATTCACGTATACCTTTTTATTGTACTTTTGCTGGTGAGTTGAACGCAAGTTTTGTTAGCCTATTTAAAAAGGGAAACATCCATCCAGCCATTTTTTATGGTCTTTTTCGTATGCCATTGCTGCATTTCACTGCTGGGAGTCTTTTGTATGAGAATAATACTATGTCCCCAGAGAATTTGTGAAACAGCTGTTTCGTTAATTCCTTCCGGATAACTTGCGGCAAATTGCCGCCTACAATGCAGATTATGTAAGGTATGGTTTAATCGCGCTATGAAGCAAATTGTTGCGGTCAAATTAAAATTACATACGACGAAGGAACATAAAAGACTCTTGCGGCAGATGCAGCTTGGCGTACTGTGATGGAGCAAATTGTGTGAGCAAATATGCTTATGAACATAGCAAAACGAGTAATCAGAAGTTCTTGCAGAAAAACTGCTATAAGATGCTTCGCAAGATATATGAGTTGCCCGCTCAAATAGCATGTAATGTTACCCAGACAAGCGAGCGGTATGATGAAAAGGCTCTGGACAAAAGTAAGGCAAAACATTGCCGAGCTGCAAGCAGGACTCGCCAAAAAACGCTATCGTGGACTCGATAAACCGCTAATTAATCTCAACTTTTATGCTGTGAGCTACCCAACCCTCAAATAACCTGCTATCGCTAAAACTTCCATTGTAAGCCAATGATTAGGCTTAAAAATTGCGATCTAAAAAGAGGAACGCTTTGATGCCTCATCAGAGCGTTAACCGAAAGAGGAGACTTGACATCAAGTTTTTTAATATTTTGTGATACTGACCAACCACCAAGAAGAAATACCGAGCAATCTTCGCGAATTTGATAGTCATACTCTATAGCAACTCCATTAAACATAAAAAGGGGGGTTGCAAAAAGCGTGATGATCGTACCGGGGGAATTCAAAATCTGTGCTGAAAGGGGACCTAGAAAAAAATAATACGATGCTTTCAGTGCTGTTTCTTCGCTTGGCTTGATTTTCCCCCCTACTTGAAAGCCTCCTGCATTAAAAGTACTTTTGGTGTGAGCGCTCGCTGTGGTCCCGGAAAACTCGATAAAACGCTCACCTTGGACATGAAGGTAACCAGGAGCAGCAAGTAATGAGAGGTTGTCTAAGATATCCCATTCAATTCCTTCAAGCAGTGCAATAGCAAAAATATTAGTATTTATCAAACCGTCAAGGTTAGCTTGAACAGTAAATGGAGATTCTTGCTCGGAACTGTTGCTCGTAAAATAGCCATTTTGGCCACGTACATTGACAACAATAAGCTTTGAAAAGAGAAAATCAAACGCATGAAACGTTAAGGAGCCGTAAATCAACGCACAAGGATTATCAAGGCTGAGAATCTTGGTTTTTGCTTTTTTATTGCTAGCAGCAAGTGTAAAGTGATTTATGCCAACAACTTGGTTGACTGCTGGTCCAATCCCCACTTTCACATCCGTCGCAATAGGAAACGAGCGCAATAAGGCAGCACTCGTTAATGTTACACACAGTACCACGATGATTAATCTCTTCACGGGATTCCTTATCGAACTTGTCATTAACGAGCATTATAATAACTTCCAGCAATCGTGTCGAACCAGGAAAAACCCTGGTCGTGAAAACTGAGTTAGCGAGAGGGTGAACACTCAACTGACGAATAATCAGCCGATGAAAAGGAATGATCTTCCGAAACAAAATCCGATCAGAAGATCTCTGACCTGCAGCGGGAATTTTTTCGATTAGAGGTTCACTATGTAGCAACAAAGCGCTCTTATTGATAGTATTGTTTGGCACAGTCTGCATCAAGAGCTCATTACAGTTCTTTTCAATTAGTCCGGCGCCAGATTCCCTTGATTTGTGAGACCCGTGAAGCTTATTCGTAGGCAATTAAGAATGTCCTAGAAAATTCTTGCAGAACATGCTCAAGTTCCGCAGCCGACGATTTCTCAGCTCGAGCAAGGGCGAAGTGAGCCAACTTTGTTAACATTATCTAGGATATTTGATGCTCTTTTCGGTCAGTTAGTTGTTGCTCTTGTTTTAAAAGAGCCTAGTATTATGCAAAAGCAGGCACCTCAAGTTGCTCAAAAGCATATTGTTTATTATTTGAAGAGGACAATGAATGTTGAGCAACAAGAGCCAGATAATCAGTTAGTAGCAGGGCTAGTAAGAGACGTTTTATAACCGAATGTTTTTAGAGTATACGAGCGGGAGGACGATCCTTAAAACATGCTTTTTTCAATTTTTTTCTGTTTCTTAACAATTATTTAAAATTTTTAGGCATACTTGCATATCAACCATGGCTAGAACGCTGCCATAAAGTGGCCATTATGGTAAACAAAGCTGGTAAGAACTCAGGGAAAATATGGGAGTTTACATTGACTAAAAAGTTACTAAAATTGCCATACAAAGTATTGTTTTCGGTTTCCTTTTCTCGTATACGAGCAAGTAGTGCGATAAGTTCATGAGGGTGCTCTCTTTCAGAGGTTGAAGTGGAAAAGACAGCTAATTGTAAACGATCAATAGCCTCATTAATAACTTCTACAGGTAATGTTATTACTAAGTGGTTAATAATATCTAAGTTATTATGAAGGATAGCGCCATTAAGCGCTTTTAAAATTGCTTCATGCCAATCTGATTCTTTTACTCGAATATCTGCGTGAGCATAATGTATAATTGCTTCAGCTGCTTCACTGTTGCCGCGATTAGCGGCGGTAATCAATGCTTGCTGTAAAGTAGGATTAGAGAGATTACGCCCTTCAATACCCATAATCATTTTGTACAAGTTATTATTTTGGGCTACCGCTAATGTAAATGCATGATTAATGAGCTTTGCATCATTTAAGTTAAAACTATCTCTCATTTTTTCTTCGTTTAATTCTTCAATGAGAGAATGAGCTTTTTGTTGCTTTTGAGCTTTGCTCGGGTTGCCTGATTGAGCTAATGCGATTTCCTGTAATAATGGCTGATCTGGATAAGCAGCTTCTATTTGTTCTCTGACCCGCTGCCGTTTTTGCTTATTAGAGAAAGCCTGTGGTGCAAAAGTAACTCCATGCTCTAGCAACCAGCTAATAATTTTCGGCTGAGATCGCGAAGCCGATGAAATAACAGAATACCCAGCGGTATTATGTTGATTAAGATCAGCGCCATGCATGTCAAGCCATTTTAATCCTTCAATAACCCTATCAGTCAAAGGCTTTGATTTATTGCAAGTAGCAGCTTGAACAAGCCCCCACACGAGATTACCTCCCGGCATCCAACCAGCTAGATTTACCTCCTTAGAGTAGCTATCATTGGCCGGCTCAAAGCGCACATTAAGCGAAGCGCCGTAGCTGAACAGGAGCTGGATAAGCTCAAGATTCGCCTGTGTTGAAGCACGTATAAGTGCCCTTTGGGCAGCATTGCTATTAGGATTAGCTCCTTGTCTAAGCCATGCTTCAATTTCTTTCACATCATGTGCTGCAAGCGCTCTTGTAAGCTGTTCATTAAAATCATCTTGGCTCTCTACTGAAGGAGTATTTTCTTTTTCCTTCTCTTTTTCTTTGTCCCCACCCGGCGTTTCTCCACTTTCTGCCTGAATAAGATGAGGCTGTGGCCGTATCGATTCAAGAACATCATTAAAGTTAATATCGAGCTTGAACTCGTCATTTATTGTATGGAAATACTCAACAACGTCAGTATGTTCTTGAACGTAGGCATAGCGAATAAAATTTTCAATACAACTTATTATTTTTGCTCTTGATAAGCCTTGTCCAAGAACAGTAAGCAAGCTTCCCGGTACCTTAGAAAGCATTTTAACACCGTCAAGGTATCCTACAAGGACTGCTTTGCTCATTGCGTCCATAAAATCAAGTAACGAAAGCTGAGATACTAAAGTTTTATGTTCTAAAATATAGCGCAAAGCTGAGCTACACTGAGCAGCTGCAAGCATAAGAGCATAACGAAGCTCATTTTTTTTCCCTTCGTTAAGGCTTTTTTGACTTGCCATGTTTTTCAAAAGATAATGCGTATCGTGATTAAGTATAATAGCTTGTAGTAAAGGCCGGTGCTCATACGTATCTTGTATCAAAGTACCAATAACATCATCTTGAGCTCTAGAAGCATGCCTTATGCTAAACCCATGCATAAAAAGCCATTGCCATATAAAGTAACGTCTGCCTAAGAGAGGAGCAAGCTCAGATGCCGGTTGTGTATTTAAACGAGCACCATGCAGCAATAGCCATCTACCTGCCTCATCAAGAGTAGAACTTCCCGGCTGACTTGCCAAGTAGCCAAAAATAACACTTGTTGGTTGCCAACGAGTCCTTTCTCGTTTAAGTGGCTCCTGAGAATTAATAGGTACTCCCTGGTTATACAAAAGCCTTATAAGGTAAAAATTGCCTTTCCTTGCCGCAGCATTTATCATTGGTATAGTATGCGTCCCATCAAAGGCAGAAAACGTCATTAAAGCATTAACATCAGCACCTTGTGCAATTGCTTGTGTTGCCTCGGCTAATGCCCTTTCTTGATCTTTTACCAATGTTCCCGAATTTTCTATTGCTTGCGCAAGCTTTTCAGTTGCTTGACGGCTCGGCTCTTGCATAGCATACCCAGTATAAAAAATTAAGCCGGTACTCATACAAACCAAAAGAAAATATATCTTCATGTAAATCCTCACACAATCATTCAACTTCCATCAAGCACTTTCAACATATGTGCTATCTTCATGAACATAGATACACTGTTTTTAATAGAATACTGTGTTATTTGGTTATTTTCAAACAAGCTAAATTCGATAATTTTAAAGTAACATATAACTGATCGAAAAGCCCATTGCAGGCCCTTTCTTGTATATTGAATTTGATTTCTAAGTTTGGGACGCTAAATTTAGAAAGGCTAACAGGAGCCTGTGCCCTTTTGTGGTTAAAAACCGTTCTAAAACGTAGGACCTGCTAGCATATATAGTACAGCTCGAACAATCGAGTGGGACTTTGATCCCGTATACAAAGTAGAGGCACTATATGAAACCTATTGTATCACAAGTTTATGTTGGTGTAGATGTATCTAAAGAGTTTTTGGATGTCCATCTATACCCACTAGAAAAAGACTTAAGAATAGACAATACAGAGCAAGGGCTAAGCAAGCTGATTAAAATTCTATCTAAGCATAAAATTGCTCAAATCGTATGTGAGTCTTCAGGTGGCTATGAATATCTGATGCTCAAGAAACTTGCCAAAAACAACTATGCGGTATGGCGTGTTCAAGCAAAACGAATTAGGGCATTTATTGTTGCTGAAGGCATCAAGGCAAAGACTGGTAAGATCGATGCTCGGATGATAGCCTTGTTTGCATCTCAAAAGCAGTCAAAGCACCAGTCGACTAACCATTCCGAAGATGAAGAAATGTTGCGAGCATTAGTAAAGTGTAGAATGGATCTTGTTACTAATATCACACAAGAAAATAACAAACTGCAACATCCGCAACAAAGATACTGTAAGGAATTCATTGAGCAGCATATTTCATTTATGAAAAAACAGCTTGAATCTATTGAGAAAGAAATTAACCAAATAGTCGAATCCGAGGCGTTTAATACCAAAGCTAAGATTATCGAATCAGTACACCGGGCGTTGGTAAGGTTACTGTATATACGCTAATGGCGGAAGTTCCTGAGCTTGGCAATGTAAACAACAAAGAAATCGGAGCAATTTTAGGAGTGGCCCCCTTTATCAAACAAAGTGGCAAAAGCCAAGGTACAGCAGCTATTAGTGGAGGTAGAAAAAGAGCTCGATCAACCTTATATATGGCCTCTCTTGTTGCTATTCGATGTAATTCTGTTTTTAGATCTTTTTATAAAAGGTTGCGAGAAGCAGGTAAAACTTTTAAAGTGGCTGTGGTAGCTGTTATGCGTAAACTTATAATCATACTTAATGTTATGGTAAAAGGAGGCAATATATGGGATGCAAGTCATGCTTGACTTTTAAGACAATCGTTCAGCTATGGGTATTTGACTTTCTCTATCTATTATTTCCTAAGGCTTCTCTCAATCTCCATTATCGCTATTTTTTGGACTGTAACGAGTAGTTGACAAAAGAATAACGGACGTTATAATAAGTTGATCAGTTGAAAAAAATTACGGTAAGGACTGTACTATGTTCTCTAGGCTGAGCACTGTTTTTCTACGTATTCAAACGCTATTAGTTATTGTTTGCGCATCCTCTCCAATGTATGCTGCATATCCGTCGTTATCGGGAACTAGCTATAAGTTGCCGCCAGCCTCGATCTACACGCCGCCCCATGCAGTGGCGTTTTCACCAGATGGATTATATCTAGCAACCGCAAATAATTTTTCAAGCAGTGTGACGATATTTAGCGTAGAGTCAGACGGGGTATTTAGTTTGCCCTGCTCATATGCTTTACCCATCGGTTCGAGCGCTCCTTACTCACTAGCATTTTCATCGAATGGCGCATACCTTGCTACTGCCAATCTAACTTCAAATGATGTAACTGTATTTACTATTGGAGTCGGGGGAGTCTTGACTCGAGCTCAGTCATATCCCTTACCTGCAGGGTCAACAGCGCCATACTCAATTGCATTTTCACCCAATAGCTCATATCTTGCTACTGTTAATAACGGTTCAGATAATGTAACATTATTTAGCGTTGGCATGAATGGCGTTTTAAGTGGAGGTGTTTCATATGCTCTGCCAGCGGGATCAACAGCCCCCGTTTCAATAGTATTTTCACCCAATGGCTCATATGTTGCTACTGCTAATGCCACCTCAAATAACATAACTATATTTAATGTTATCGGAGGTACGCTGAGTACCGGTATATCCTATGTATTACCCGCTGGATCTAGCAATCCCCAAGCGGTAGCGTTTTCACCAACTGGCGCATATCTTGCTACTGCTAATGAAGATTCAAGTGACATAAGCGTGTTGAGCGTTACAAACGGTGGAGCCTTGAGCAATGGCGTTTCGTACCCATTACCCGCTTATTCTGCTACGCCAACTTCAATAGCATTTTCACCTAATGGAGCCTATTTAGCAAGTGGTAATAATACAATAAATCAAGGAACGGTAACAATATTTCAAGTAGAAACAGGTGGTGCTCTGACAGGAGGCGCTTCATATCCAATACCTCACGAGGCGGCCGGGCCGTATCCGCTCACGTTTTCACCTGATAGCACACAGCTTGTTCTTGCTAATAACACTTCGACAAATATCACCGCGTTTAATGTAGGAACAAAGGGTATTCTGAGCCGCCCAAGAGTAATTCCTGTGATTCTTAACTCTACTGCGGCTCCGCAATCAATTGCGTTTTCTCCCAATGGCTTATACGCAGCTACTGCTAACGGAGGTTTATATAACGTCCAGTCATCTGAAACGGTATTTAATGTGACGGCGGGAGGCTTCTCAAGTGGGTCCGCTTCATATGGTGGTGGTGCGGGAACCTCTTCAGCAGCATATTCACCAAATGGCTTATACCTTGCTGTTGCTCTTTTAGGACCTGCGGTTGGTATATTTAACGCGGGAACAAGCGTCTTAAGTGGAGAAATTTTCTATGCCTTACCCTCCGGTTCGCAAAATCCGACGGCGGTAGCATTTTCGCCTAATAGCTCATATCTTGCGAGCGCCAATACGAGCAATGATATAAGTGTCTTTGCCGTAGGAGCAGGAGGAGTACTCAGTGCTGGTACATCGTATCCCTTGCCTACTGGATCTACTGGGCCCTGTTGTGTAGCCTACTCACCAGATAACCTGTATCTAGCTACTGTTAATGTAAGCAACGACGTAACGGTATACAGTGTAGGAGCGGGGGGCGCGCTGAGCGGCGGTATTTCGTACCATGTGCCTTCTGGTTCAAGAGGGTCTAGTTCACTAACATTTTCACCTGATGGCGCGTATCTTGCTACTGCTAATACTGGTTCAAACGATGTAACCGTATTTCAGGTTACAGATGGTACACTGACTGGTGGAATATCCTATAAACTGCCATCAGGCTCAACAAACCCGAAATCAATTGCGTTCTCACCCGATGGATCTTATCTTGCTATCGCTAATATCAGCTCAAGTGATGTAACCGTATTTATTGTTGGAGCACAGGGAATACTGAGTGGGGCGCGTTCTTTTTCATTGCCTCCTGGCTCTAAGGCTCCTCAATCAATAGCTTTTTCGATTGACGGTTCTTATCTAGGCACCGCTAATGTTGTTTCACATGATATTACACTTTTTACTATCACATCGCTATCAAATTCGACAACGACATCGTCATTATCCTCAGTAAATGGGGGCTCGAGGGTTTTTAGCCATAGTCTTTTTGACCGTGTCTTGCTGGGCATCTTGGGTTAAGAAGCGTGTAATAGTTGTCGTTGCTCCTGTATTATAAGGTGAAGAGGATTTCGCTATGTTTTTGGTGCTCAATAATGCTGCTTATATAGTATTAGCTGCTATTTTTGTGTTTACTATGGAAGTACAAGCTACGTGCCCTGCCCTATCGGGAATTAATTATACATTACCTCCTGAGCAGTCCACCCCCCCTCGATCAGCAGCTTTTTCGCCGAACGGCTCATTTCTAGCCACTGCTAATAACTACTCGGATTCGGTAGCAATGTTTCAGGTGGACTCAGCAGGATCCCTCACCTTTCTATCGACGAATAGACTTCTTTATGGTTCTTCAGGGCCTTATTCAATCTCATTTTCACCAAACGGTGCTTACCTTGCTACTGCTAATATAAATTCAAATAATGTCTCACTCTTTGAGGTTGGGGCAAACGGGGTTCTGAGTGGCGGTAATGGTTATGCTCTCCCAGCTGGTTCAACAGCGCCTTGCTCAATAGCATTTTCATCAGATAGCTTGTATGTTGCGAGTGTTAATTCTACATCCAATGATGTAACCGTGTTTACCGTAACAGGTAACGTCCTTACCAATGGTACATCATATGCATTGCCCGCAGGTTCTACAAGTCCTCAGTCGGGGGTATTTTCACCCGATGGTGCGTACTTTGCCACTGCTAATGATGCATCAAATAATGTAACGATATGGAGCGTAACAGGAGGAGTTCTTACAGCCGGTACCCCATATGCATTGCCTGCTGGCTCTACAAATCCTCAAGCAATCACATTTACGCCGGATGGCGCTTATCTTATTACCACTAACTACACCTCAAATGATGTGACTGTATGGGGTGTAACAGGAGGAGTGTTGTCTGCGGGGGTATCATATGCATTACCCACTGGCTCTGTCAACCCCCAATCCGTAGCGATTTCATCAGATGGTGCTTATCTTACTACTGCCGGATTTAATGGATCCGTTGTGACCGTGATGAAAGTAACGGGAGGTGTGTTGAGTGGTGGTGTTTCGTATCCACTGCCGAGCGGTGTTAGTGAGCCGACATCTGTGGTCTTTTCGCCCAATGACGCTTTTCTTGTTGCATCTAGTGGTGGGTACCCTTATGTTGTAGTATTTCAAGTAGCGGCAGGAGGCATTCTGAGCCACGGCAGACCATTCTTGGTACCTTATTATGCTAATGCACAAATCAATTCAATCGCAGTTTCGCCCAACGGTTTGTACGTAGCAACTGCTAATGAGGGTTTACTTGGTGGCGATGCTGGAACACTATTTTTTTTAGGGACAGGAGGCATCTTAAGTGGCATCACTTCGTTCAATATACCGCTTGGTTCTACACAGCCTGTTTCGATAGCATTTTCACCAGATGGCCTATATCTTGCTACAGCCAACTATAGTTCGCATGCTTTTGCTGGTGATGTAACAGTGTTAAACGTGCAAGCAGGAGGCATTCCCGGTACGGGAACATCTTATACGTTGCCTTCTGGTTCTACCGAGCCAGTATCATTAGCATTTTCACCGGACAACTTGTATCTCGCTACAGCTAACTATACCTCAAACTCTTATGTCGGTGATGTAACCGTGTTTAGTGTGCAAGCAGGAGGTATTTTAAGTGGAGCCGCGTCATACTCATTACCTTCCGGATCGGCCAGCCCTACATCAATAGCATTTTCTCCCAATGGTACTTATCTTGCTACTGCTAATTATGCATCAGGTGATGTAACTGTTTTTTCTGTAATGCCGGGAGGGATACTCAATGATGCAAGATCATACCTACTGCCTTCAGGCTCAAATGGTCCTAATGCAGTTACTTTTTCACCTGACGGCCTCCACCTTGCCACTGCTAATTCGAGTAATGACGTGACGATATTTAATATAGGCTCAGGGGGCGTATTGAATGGGGGTGCCTCTTATCCTCTTCCTGCCGGCTCCAGTTTTCCTATCTCGCTGGCGTTTTCACCTGATAGTTCATTGCTGACTACGGCAAATAATACCTCAGATGACGTAACTATTTTTCATGTCTCGGCGGGAACTCTTGCTACTGGAACATCATACCCATTGCCTCTTGGTGCTCGAAATCCTTCAGCAATAGCATTTACGGCTAATGGCTCATATATTGTTACCTCCAATGAGACTTCCAATAACGTAACGGTCTTTACACTGATCTGTTCAAGCCCTGCGCCGCAGGGAACTTCTTATTCTTTACCAACTTATTCTATTGAGCCAAGCTCAATAGCCTTTTCCCAAGATGGATCCTATCTTGCCACAACAAATTATCAATCAAGCGATGTAACTCTTTTTCCTGTCAGCCAAAACAACAATCAAATAACACTTGGTTTAGGAAACTCTTTCCCGCTACCAACTAATTCCACCAGCCCGCTGGCAGCAGCTTTTTCTTCCAATACATCGTACCTGGTAACGGCCAATAGTAATTCAAATGATCTTACTCTCTTTCAAGTGGTAGGTGGCCAATTAACCGGCCCTCACTCATACAATATACCGGCAAGCTCGAAAAATCCGGTTTCGGTAGAGTTCTCACCTGATAATATGCACGTTGCCGTAGCCAATAGCCAGTCAAACGATGTAACAGTATTCAACTTTGCCGGGGGCTCTTTAACTGGACCTCTTTCATATATATTGCCGAGTAATTCTTCAAATCCAGTAGCAATCGCATTTGCCCCTGACGGTACCTACTGTGCCACGGCAAACGCAGGATCGAATGACATAACACTCTTTAAATTTGCCAGCGGGATCTTAAGCAATGGTATTTCCCAAATATTACCGGCTCATTCGAGCAAGCCTCAATCACTCAGTTTCTTCACTGATGCAATGGGCGCCTTATTTCTTGCTACAAGTAACAGTGATTCAAACGATGTAACCATCTTTAGAATAAATGCCGGTACTTTTACCAGCTCACAGTCGTATGGTCTGCCTCAAGGAAATGCAAGTCCCCAGCAGCTGGCAATATCACCCGATGGCTCCCACCTTGCAACTGTTAATAGTGGATCAAATAGCATTGCTCTGTTTATCGTTTCCGGAGGAACTTTGAATAGCGAAGCATCATATACTTTACCCGGTAACTCGACTGATGGTGTTGCAATTGGATTTCTATTAGCAAGTGATGGAAGTAGTTCGATTGGTACGGCGAATCTCTATTCGAATGATGTGTCAATCGCTCCACTACTAGGTTCAGGTACAGGTGCAGGAGGCGATGGTGGCAGTCTACCTTTGGGCGTGATTATTGGAACGACGGTGGGCGTACCTCTTGGTCTTACAGCAATAGCAGCCGTAGTTTCTCTTGCCGTTTTTGGGAGCTATAAGTACTATACGTATAGGAATCGGTTGAGGACAGGTTCCGTTAATTTTTCCTGAAAGAAGGCTTTGAAAGGCGAATCTCGATTCTTCTATGACCTTTATAGAAGAGCCCCTAAAACCAGGTACTTTTTTTCAGTTGCTAGTGTCGGTTTTGCGAAACATATTTGGGTTTAGAACGCGGGCTGATATTTTGTCGGGATAGCCCTTTGCGATTTCCTGATCTTTTTCTTTGCTGGCAGTGATATCTAGGGTTAAGAGAGGATGTTTAATGGCAATATAATTATTTTCTATCTGAGCTTGTTTGATTATTGGGTAGAAAAAAATTGAAAAAAGATTGAAACAGAGCTAAGAAATCCCCGAAGAAGAAATCGCAAAAAATCTTAATCGGGGATTAAAAATGAAGCAAAGAATGCTTCAAATGCTTATTTCGGTGTACGGAAATTTTAAAAAGCTGAAGCTGTTTATAGAATTCATTAAAAAGTTTATCAGAAAAATAATTGGCGTGCAAAAACATGGAAAAAGACGACACAATCTTGGCAAAGTTATATTTGGGATATTGTATTATATGAAATCAGGCTGTCAATGGAGATTGCTACCACTGGAATTTGGCAACTGGAGAACAGTTTATGGGTGGTATGCTCTTGTTTTCCTCTTGTTTATCCTCATTATTTTGGATTCGTCGCCTTGCTTCCTCTATATCAACTCGAAAAAGTGCTTTAAAAAGCTGAGCAGCTCTTGCTCGTCCCTTTATATTTGTTGCCGCTATCTCATCATATTTGATAATGAGTGATTCAGCAGCATTTTTAGTATTTTTATCCCAATGGGTAAAACCACTTGGAAACTTTTTTCGATAGAGTCCGTATAATTGTGTAAAAAGGTAAAAGCTTAAGGAAGCGTAAGCGGGCCATCAACCTTCGTGTTAAGATAAAAATGGAACGAAACACAAAGAAGGATAGCCCACTATGAATGGTATCAATATAGCTAAAAGATGGCAAGAAGCACTGATCAATCAAGAAGATTATATGCGCGAGATGATTAATAAGGTATGCCAAGAGGTTTTTGAAGGTGAATTCGAGAAGTTTATAGGAGTGATATTTTACGTCTCCAGGATGCAAAAAAAGATGAAGGATTCCTAAGTTTACCAGAAGAGTTTGATGACGGATATTAAGCCTATTTAACCAGAAAGCTTTTTGAGCAAGCTGTGCGGGTTAAGCAAAGTAAAGGACGCATTCAAGAACAGAGAAGCGGGAGCTTGCAATAAGTTTGTATATACGGTGATAGGTTATAAAGGAAGTCTTCCTTTGAGGTGAACAGCAAGCTGCAGGTCCCAATTGTGTATAGGCATGGTCCATCGGTGGGAAACGTTTTTGTTTAAGAACGGCATCATCTGAGGGATATACTTGTTTTTTGAGAATTTTTCTTAGAGTTATATTGAGCGATTCCATCATATTGGTCGTATAAACAACTTTTGTGATTTCAATAGAGAATCCGAAGAAGGAATAATGTTTAACCATCGGCGCTCCCAACCTGGAGCGATCGGATACTTTGTATCCCATTTTTTCTTGAAGTCGCCCAAGTGCTTCTTAGCTGCGAAAATGATTTACGGACTGATAGATTCTTTGAAGATCGGCGACCATGGCTTGCTGTCCTTCCAACTAATGTACTTAGCTAATTACGTACCATATGTATTATGCACAATTGCACGGTTGTTTTTGGATACGCTGCTGCCAATGCTTCAGGGAATTAGTACATCTTCTAGTCTCTATTACATATACATAAGGATACCCAAGCCAGAACTTAACGCCTTCGTTGATACCCACATCCCTTGTTGCCAACAAAGCCATAGGCAACATTTAGCTGAAGCAAGATAAAAGTAGGAACGATTTTAAGCTTTTTTTGCTTGTCTTTTTTAACAGATTTCTTTATCGAAGCATCTTTAGCAAGCCACTTTCGATTATTCTTTATTTTCTTCTCCTTTTTACTCTGCTCTTTTTCAACAATTTCCTGTCTCTCTAGCTCGGCCTCAATTTCACTTATTGTTGGTAATAAGGATCTGGATACTTCATGTCTAATTGTCTAGAGACAGCTATAAGTTATGGAAGAAAGGATATTGTTACGCTTCTACTTGATCATGGCGCTGATCCTAATAAATTAATATGGGATAGGCCTCTTTTATGGATAGCAACAAGCGAAGGTCGTGGTGGTATAGCTAAGATTTTACTTGACCGTGGTGCCAAGGCTGACCAGGTGGAAAAATGGAATAGCACTACACCATTTTTAATTGCGATTAAGAAAGGACATTTGCCAATCGCTCAGATTCTGCTCAAGCACGGAGCAATTATATATGCGGCGGATCAATATGGGCATGATGCTCTTTACTATGCTTTGGATAGTGGACGAACCGATATTATTCAATTTTTACTGAAGCACTTGATCCAAGAAAGCAAATCCAACCCTCAACACGCATTTTCAACAACCTCAGTGTTTAGGTTAGCAGGTGATCAATTTATCTATGAGGGCGACGTTCATATACTTAATCAGCAAGGCATGGATGACATTGGCCGTGGCAACTATATCTATTGTCCATACTGGAGTTCAATACAAACACGCTTAAGCCATGGTATATATGTTGAGAATGCCGCGATTATACTTGGCACAACAGATAAAGAAAAATGTTCTAAATTACATTTTGCTTCTAAGGGCAATCCTTAAGCAAAGGAAAGAACAGGAAAAAGAAAAAACTGAACTCTAGGCTATCATTTTCTTCATATTATAAAAAATTGCACTCGCCATTTGGTTTTTTCATAGTTAGCAAATAATTAAGCCCGCCTTTGCAAGCGGGCCTGTTCAGGTGGTACCCGGCCATGTTTCATGCTCGCGGCCACCGGGCAACTTTGAATGTGTTGACATCTTCACCTTCTCGCAAAAAATCAAAATTAAGCAGTTAAAAATTATATATGATACTTACCATATTCGCGGTGTATTTGAAGCTGCCATCCCAGCTAAATAATGTTAAATAGGACTCTGTAGCTTGTAAATAGCAGTAAGAGCGAAGGGCTCTTTTTGATATATCAAAAAGTCCCACAGGTGGTGGGACTCAACTTTTGAAGTGAGATAAAGGGATAAATCGCAAAAATAAAGCTTATTATTTAAAGAGATCCGAATGCGAACCCGTTTTAAGCAGCACGATTTCTGTTGCTGTTTTACTATAAATAAGAAGCCAATCAGGATCAATATGGCATTCCCAGCAACCTTCATAATTTCCACTTAGCTTATGGTTATCATTTTTAGCTGGCAAAAGAATTTCATATATGAGTAATTCAATTATATGCTCAAGCTTAGTTAGCTCTTTACCGCGCTTTTTAGCTGTTTTATAGCCCTGTTTAAATTTTTTGGTATAAATAATAGTTAACACTTAAGTTCTTAGTTTTTTGAACAGATCTTTAATGTCTTTAGCTTTGACCAAACCTTTTCCTTGTCTTGCTTCCTCAAGAACCCGAATGGTCTCTTCATTTGGCTCATGGCAACGGTCGCACTTTTGAGCTTTTTCTTCCTGGGCCATAATATAGCCCGTCGAATCAACGACAACTTCCTTGATAGTTTTGCCATGCATAGCAGCAAAGCTTTTCAGCTTTCTATGGTACTTTTTAGGAATCTCCAGGGTAAGTCTTACCGTTTCTTCGTTCTTCATGCGTAAACCTCTTTTATTATCGATTATAAGTAGTCTAGCACAAATGCGCATATAAGCAAATGCATTGATATATTTTAAGAACAATAGTCCTGACAAGCTGCTAACTATACTCTTTTAGAGCTCAGGCAATTACAGCGTTCTTTAATATCTTTTTTGCTTCTTTCCCATTGATTAAAGATCTACATAGTTTTAAAATATTGGCTTGATTATACCATGACAAGAAGTGAAATAATGAAAGCAATACTCATAGCCCGCGTAAGCGCTGAAGAACAAAAAGAAGCAGGTAATTCGCTACCTGCTCAAATATCACGCCCTAAGAATTACTGTCAAAGAAGATCAAAGGAAGGATTACTGAGAGCGACTACTACAGATTTTACCAGACAGTTAGAGATCAGGCCATTGACGTTACCATTCGCCTTGGATTAGTTAATGAATTAATTTGGCAGAATATTAAGAAAGTCTGTAAAAAAAATGCCCTTATTCAGATAACTTTGGGTTATAATACAGAGCATGATAAAAAAGAGGTTGATCGTCTCTCTTTGCCTGTCTTAGACAAGCAATACATTCAAAATGTCTTGCTTCCAGGTTTTAAGATATATGGTTTCAAAACAATTAATGTTAAAAAATTAATATCCTCTGATGTTCGTGAATACCCAACAACATGGGCAAAAAAGCTAAGCTTTGGTTCTAATAGAGCCTATTACTTGATAGTTTTAAAAAGCGAATAATCGATAGGTAATATCTAAAGAAAAAGAAGCAGCGCCTTTGAAACGCTATGCTTTATCGAAAATCAGAAGATCAAACTTTTCTCAATAAGCCCTTAATTGCCAAATCATACTAGCTAGCATTTGCTTAACGTGCTTATTATGGAAACACCTACCAGAAGCTTAATCAAGCGCTAGCGGTACTTGGTTGACGCGTTCAGAAGCAGAGAAGCTAAGATCGAGCCAATTTTTTATTTTCTAGCAAAAGAACGGATAAATCTGTTTTTTATCTTTGCAAAAAATGAGTAAGAAAACATAACAGAAGAAGAAAAGAAAATTCTTAGAGATTTGGTAAGCTATTTTAAAAAAATTCATGACATGAGTAAATTATTTCAAGCTTTAAAAGCAGGTTTTCAAGAAGCAATTGAGCATGATCAAGGAAAACTAAATCTCCGTTCAAAATTTATTGAGATCCCAAAACTTCCTGCTCGCTATAAAGCTAAAGACATAAAGGAAATACTCACTATTTAAAAGCGCAAATGGTCTGCATACCCGAGGTAATACTGCTTGTTGAATTCTTAAATTCTAAAGTATTAGATTCGCCATCATTTATACGCGCCTTTAATTGTGCAAATTTCATCCAAGCTACTCCATTAATAGTTCTGGCCCATACTTAATCTGCTTTTGACCTTCTAAAATAACACCAGCCCATGCGTTAACAAAACAGCTTTATTCAATCCTATCAAATAACTAAGCCCGCCTTTGCAAGCGGGCCTGTTCAGGTGGTACCCGGCCATGTTTCATGCTCGCGGCCACCTTATTTTGATGAAGACAATAAACATTATATACCAACTAAATACAAAGTCAATCAAAATCTTACATATATTTATATAATATCTAAAGTTGAGTACTTTCGCGCAATTAGATACAGTATTTTCAACCCAGAACAATATAAAGGGAGAAAAATTGCATCCATGCATTAAAGGCAAAGAAAGCGGCTTGCTTAGCTCTTGCAATCTACATCCACCCGTATATACTGATTTTTGCCTTATTTACAAACTCTCATACCAAGGATAAGCAGATGAACGTGCTATCAAATCTCCGCGCACCGAGCAGGCTCGAGATATGCGCTTATCCAAGTCTTAAGATAAATTCCCTTTCCTTCTTTGTGCTTGGCCAAGCTATGAGGCTTGCTAGTACGCATTATTTAATTACGTTACTACATGTTCGAGTAGTCGCTTGCTCTTGTGTCGTTCGATACACCAGGATTAATTAAGCTTTCGCTCGAGAATCCACGCATTAAAGGATAGCTATCATGTTAGAAAAAAGAGATACTCCTGCCACCGGTGAGGGATCGTTATCATCGCACGAAAAAAATAGAATCGCATCCTTCTTTTTAACCTTGGCCACCGTACAAAGGAGAGAGAATAACAAGAAAGATGCGCGTGAATCAAAACCATCAAAGAAACCAAAACTAAGCAATAGGAGCTCAGTGTTATATGAGATTTTTTATTTCTTCAATGAGCAACGTATATCATATTTAAGCCTTTTTTGCTTAAAGTCCACTGGATTATTGCACCATCGGGAAACTATATCAGCAAACATCTGCGCTCTTGGTTTCAAGTAGATCTTTTTTCCCTAAGCTAGGAATAGTCGCAGCCCGTCGAATCCTAAAGCTCCTCGTGAACAGAGTATTTGATCGGCTCAAACAATTGATAAAAATAAGCTATCATTTTCCTCATATGTTCTTGCATGTAATCCATCTGAACATGATAACCAATGCGATCGGCCCATAGACAGAGAATATCGTTCGAAAGGTTGCCGTAATCTTTTTCGCTTTTACAAAGCTCTGCAAAGAAATTTTGACTCGTAAATCGCCGAATAAGGATCTGATGCCATTGTTCAAGTATGTTTTGTGTAACATGCCATTTGCTCTCTTCAGGATCCACCGTAAGCAATGCTTCTGAAAGGAATTTCCAATCATATTTGTTGAATAGAAGCTCATCCTCTATAAATTTTAAATATGTTTGTGCTAAATAATCAGTTTGAAACTCTTGCTTGAGCAGCATAACAATCATAGGACCATGCAGATTTACAAATGCATCCCGTGTTTCGTCAACCCATGCGTGAAACTTTCTACCTGCTTCAAAGCAATTTTGTTCGTAAAAAATATCTGTAATTTTTAACCCCTCCTCGTGCGTGCTATACCGTGAAAGACCTGCTAGATAGCGAATATCGTTAAATAAGGTTCCTTTCAAAAAAGAAAGCTTTTGGCTCTCTGAGTAGAGTGGCTTATTAAGGCTTAGCCATTCCAAAGCCAGAAATGCATGTGTTACAGCCGCTGCACCATAAAGCCTAAAATTAAAAATACCTATAAATAGGGCTAAGAAAATCTTTATTTTCTTCATGTGTTTAACCACCTTTTCGTGTTTTCATCGCATGCGCTTTTTCTTGCTTTGGACAAATATGCTACTATAAGTTGTCTTGCTGTGCAATTATACCCAGAAATCACTTTGAGCTATTCGGAAAAAAATAAGTAATGGTAGATACGATTGTTTTATTACTTAGTCACGATATGTATCAGATTAACGACCTTGATAAGTTCGTGCCTTCCGCTCGATGGGTCGCAAACCCAACCCCAGCACTTTATGGTATACAATCGAAGCAAAACCCAACCAAAAAAGAACTATTAGTCGGCATTTATAAGCCCCGGCTTACGCTTTTTCATCGATTTAGTCATTTGGGTAAGCAAGAGATAGTGCTGAAAATCGAACTTTCATTACCCAAACTGCTTTTTGGCAATAATTTCACCGAACTTAAGTATAGAGATATTACGATTGCAACACAGAAACTAACTCAGACACTCGAAACAATGGGGAGTAGTCGTAACACAGCAGATTCTTGAACAAGCGCCTCTTATTGCCATCCTCTACTCCAAGAATATCCCTCTTACTGATGGCTCTATACCGTATCATTTTATTAATAAAGTTAAAGAGGCTAATGTACAACTTTCGCTTGATATCAACCAAACAGATTACCGGGATGGGCATAGCTATAAGTGGCATGCAAATTCGTATAAAGTCGTCTTTTACGACAAAATTAAAGATTTAGAGTTAGCTAAGAAAAGCGATAAACGGACTCTGGAAAAGGATAATGCTTTACAGCTGCACCTTTTCGACACATTACGCCAACGAAAAATGTTTGAAGTTTTACGTATGGAAGCGCACCTTACCAAGCGGCAGAAAATTAAACAACTTTTGCAAATTATAGGTATCACCTCAGACCTCACGCTCAAAAAGCTCTGCAAGCCGGCCATTCCGAAAAAGGTTTTGCTCTATTATTTAAGCGAGATAGAGAGCAAGAGGCCGGCTTTGCTCAACTACAAACCAACGAGCGACCAGGGCCTCCTTGCCGCTTTAATTCTCAACAACCCACAACGAAGCGCTAAGCACATAATACAGGCATTTGGCCTAAAAAAAGCTCTCGAAGCGGTTACATCACGTGAACTAAGAACCATGTTTGCCAGGTGCCCATCAAGAACTTGGCAAAGGCTTATTGCTGACGCGCACGCTATAGAACTACCTCTATCGCATAATCCTTTTAGCTTCATGCGTAAGCACTTGATGAAGTTTGAGCCAATAAAATTAAGGAAATAGTGATTTTTGGACTATTTCTCATGGGTTTCCAAAAAATAGCTATATTATTACTAACTTAATTCAGGATGTCGTCCTCAAGAATGCCGCATTTGCCATAATCATGCACATCGTCTGCACAAGCAATTGATATATCAGGTCGTTCGTCAAAGTAAAAGTCATCGGGATAGATAAAGAGACGCTTTTTGCTCCGTCGATAACAACCTTTACTTTGCAGGAGAACATGCTTCGATTTTGTTTGAAGCATCAGGAACTTTGGAAGCAGCTTGCGAATCAGGTGAACGTGTTGCTCGTATGATTTCATCTCGCTTAACCCAAAACTAGATCTAGAATTAACCGCACGCATTTATAAAAACCGTGTTTTTCTGGTTCCAATAAAGAGTCGTGAAGCTTTGCTGACCAATTGGAAAAATCATAACCGAAAAACAACAAGTAAAGGAATAGAGAAGCAAGATAGCAGAAACATTCCTACAAAACAGACATTCCTGACATGCTTGCCTTTGGAACTATGGCACAGGCTGTGACACAATTCGAAGAGCTACCAATTTTCCTTATCCCTTGTAGCCATAAATCTTACTGATGATATTGATTAATGCTTCTTCTTAGCTGCAACCTGGAGCTCAAATCCCAATGCTGATATAAGATTTGTTAATGTGGTAACTTTGGGGTTCCCTTGTTTAGACAACGATCTATAAAGAGCTTCTCTAGCTAGACCAGTTTTTTTTGATAGCGACGTGAATCCACCCTGAGCCTTAGCGATATTTCTTAAGGCAATAAGCAACAATTCTTGACTCTCGGGGCTACCGTCTTTAGTATCTTCCAGTGCGGCATTAAGATAGGCTAGCGCTTGCCTCTTATTCTTAAGCCTTTCTATTAAGATGTCATCCCATTTTTTTGCCATATTTCTCCTTCTCCAATTTATAATCTTCTAAATATTTATGAGCCTTGGTAATATCTTTTGCCTGTCTTCTTTTTGTGCCGCCACATAGTAGAAGCACGACAGCTTTACCGACGACACTGTAATAAACTCTATATCCTGGCCCTTCATGCATCCTTGCCTCATAAACACCCTGGCCTACCGCTTCATGGTCTCCAAAATTTCCTTTTCTAAATCTATCGATGCGGCGAGCGATTAGAGCAACCTGCGTAACATCAAGGTCATCTAACCATTCATCAAAGGGAATTTTTCCAGTTTCGGTCTCGTAAGTAAGTATTTCGTAATTCATAACAATTCTTCCACAATGATATTAATTGTAACCCAAAGGTTACACTTTTGTCAAGGATACTGGATCGGCAGATAATAAAGATGCCAATTTGGCAAAACTAATTTTTATAAATAGTTCTTGTGAAGCACTCACTAAGACTGCCTTGCCGATAAAAGAACTAATGGGTGAAATGGCTCAAAAGCAAGCAAAGGCAGGCGGCTAGTTAATTGAGCAATGAAACCATATTCCTAGCCCACGTAAGCACTGAAGAGCAAAAAGGAGCCGGCATTTCATTGCCAGCTCAAACATCCCGGCTCAAAACTTATTGCGAAAATAAAGGATTCGAAGTTCTAGCAGCTTTGATGAAAGCGCTTATTCTAATGATTGTCTGCACTCGCAAGGGCACATTATCAACAGTCGCATCTCAGCCGTAGAAAAATTCCAGTTCAGTATCAGCCTTGGCTTGCCAAATACTATTCAGATGCCATCAGCGACAACGTAAAAAGAGCCCAAGAGCAAAAGCTTCGCAAGGACGAATGGTTGCCAAAAGCACCCTACGGCTATAAAAACATAAAGCACGAAAATGGGAGCACTGATATTATCGTTGATGATTATGGCCCACAGATCGTTAAAAGACCTTTGAGTTTTATGCCACTGGGGCTTTCTCTTTGGATCTCCTACACAAAAAACTCGAGGCTGATTACGGTATTAACTGGCCGAAAGGCTCTCTTGGCAAGATACTTGATAACCCTTTTTATCACAGTGTCATAATCATCAAGGGCAAGGAATATCCACATCGCTATCCTCCCATTATCAACCGAGCTCTCTTTGAAGCCGTACAACAAGTCAAAGATGGCTTTAAGAAAAAGCCACATAAATATGCTGGCCAACCGTATGTCTACCGCGGGCTGATTCGCTGTGGCCACTGTGGATTGGCCATAACACCCGAAAAACATAAAGGCTATGTCTATTTTTACCATTGCACCCAATGCAAGGGCAAGCATGGGGCAAAATGCTGCGCGAGGAAGAGATTACAAGGCAATTAAGCAAGGTTTTCAAGAATCTCCGAATACCCGAGTACATTTTATCAAACATCATGCAGACCCTCGATACTCTCCATCGAGATAAAATTAATTTTCATAACGCAGAGTTTGATAAGCTTACTGCTGATAAGAAAATGGTTACTAAGATGATGGACAATCTCTACTTTGATAAGATCAAAGGGAGAATTACCGAGAGCGACTATGACAGATTTTACCAAACAGTTAAACATCAAGCTATCGATGTTACCATTCGCCTTGAGCAACTCCAAGAGGCCAAGGATAACTACTACCTCAGCGCAAAATGCCTTCTAGGCCTAGCAAATCGAGCATCTGAATTATTTACAAGTTCTGAAGTAGAAGAAAAACGGCAAGTTATGAAACTTGTACTATCGAACGAGAGGCTGAAAAAGTGCTCTATGATGTTTAATCGCCATTTGATTTCATCCTAAATTATTCGGATCGTCAAGAATGGCGGGCCTCAGGATGCCCCTTATAAGCAGCCGCCTCATAATGAATCAGTGCTTGCTTGGAGTCTCGTCGATCATTGTACAAATCTCCTAAATGGAAATGCGCATCAGCTAATCCCTGAGCTGCAGCCATTTTAAAATAACGCTCTGCCTCAACCAATTTGTTAGTAACGTAATCAACATAACCTAATAAACATAACCTAGAGCAGCTTGAGCTTCAGCTATACCTAGATCTGCCAAAGACTCCCAACACCCTGCAGCGTTTTCAAAGTCTTCATAATATTTCCAACCTTGACTCAGCTTAGTCTTGATGTCTTCTTCACTAAGTTGTTTCTTTAGATTTTGTGTAGACAAGCCATCGCCCTGAGTAAAGCAGGGTTCATGAATTATAACTGCAGATAGCGAACACAAAAATAACAAAAATGTTTTCATTTTGACCACCATAGATTTACCTACTAGATTCTAGCTTATGGTATTTTGCAAGAAATCGTAACAATTGTCTCCTGCGCCTTTTATAGCTACTTCTAGCGCTCAAGCTTTAGCCCTATATTGATTGTATTATCAGAATGTTTGCGCACCAACTGATCTCGTCTGGCTACTACTGCTATGGCGGAGTCGCCAGCGACTGGCTATATCTTCTTGATGCGTTCAGAAAAAGAGAGATTATAGTCGTAAATGAAAATTAGTAGAATTCAAAGTTTGAAAACGAATATACCTATTGATTATTCTAAATTATCTTTATTTAAGCAACCTTTCAAAAGCTCTAAAGACTCCATTGGGGTAGAATGTGGGATACCCATAATCAAGGCAATTGCCTTAACGACAAAATTAGGTAATACGTTTTGAGCTTCAAAGTCGTTTATCATAGCAAGTATAATATCGGATTTACGATTTTTCACAAGTTGTTGGCAAGCAAATAAATCTGCCTCTCTTTCTTGGCGCATTTTATGAATAACTTGCGCAGGGAAATTTAACATGCCACATAGAAATAATATTCCCATTTGATAAGCCCAACCAACTAATGATTTTCCTTCTTTAAAATTAGCACAGGACTTACAAAACAAATAGCTTGCTGATATGGCCAAAATTGCGGATAGCATATTTGGAAGAATAGTGTTTTGTCTAGCATGATCATGATAAAGATGACCCGATTCATGATAAGCTGCAAAGACCTTTATGGCTTGATTGTGCTCTGACTCAGATGCGAATACGAAAAATGCTTGCTCATCTCGCCTGAAACTATAGGCAACTTTCCCCCCATTTTCATCGCTCTCTAAAATTATAACATTCTCAGTAATCCCGCAATCGTCTAAGGCTTTTTGAGCCATAGTTTCTATTGCGGGCGAAGCTGCCCTAAGATTTCTTTCAGACATGACACGGGCCTTTATACTTTCCGCATTTAACGTGTCACCGTTGATCGTCGCTTGCAGGAAATGCATAAAAAAAATGCTCATACAAAATATTTTTAAAGCGTATTTCATGAAAACACCTGAGTGAAAAAAGTTAAATTGCTAATTGACACATTATGATATCATTCCGGAATGGCAATGTCGATGAAGAATGTTAAGGTTTGCCATAACAACTCAATAAGCATAAAAATTGTCGATTAGAAAGTTCCCTCAACTTCTAAACTATCAACAAAGCGCTACATTATTAAAGCTATTATGTGCTCAACGTTCAACCCATGCCAAAATCTCCTGAAAGCAAATGTCCAACCGGATCCTGATTTTAAGTACCAGCTGATCCGGCCATTGTAGCCTTACTAGAACAAGGAATTGCTCTAGGACAATACCATGGCGGAGTCGACAGCCTTGGCGAAAGCTGGCGGGGCTAACGAGACTTGAACTCGCGACCTTCCGCGTGACAGGCGGACGCTCTAACCAAACTGAGCTATAGCCCCTTCTAGATTCTTCTGGCAAGCCTTTTCCCAACTTGAAGCTTTATGTCAAACTATCTAAGTGGCTCCCCGGGCTGGGTTCGAACCAGCGACCTACCGATTAACAGTCGGGCGCTCTACCACTGAGCTACCGGGGAAAACGTCTGGATTCTGGTGGGCGGTGTAGGACTCGAACCTACGACCCCCAGTTTGTAAGACTGATGCTCTACCAGCTGAGCTAACCGCCCAGACAACGGAATATGCCGCCCATAAAAACCTTTATTTACTGTTACAGTCTAGTTAAACTAGTAAAAAATGTCAAAGAAAATCTCGGCCAAAAAAGGTATACTATATACGATTTTGATACTAATGAAAAGAAGGGGTAGGCATGGCCAGTTTCTCAAGTTATCTTAAAAATATCTTTTTGATTGTTCTTTTAGTTCAAATTTTTCCTCCTTTTCTTAAAACTTTACGAAAGTATTACACTGACGCAACCGAATTAAAGACTAAGATTGGTGTCGTTTCTATTAAAGGAACCATCTCGGAGTCAGAGCCTTATGCTCGCCAATTAAGAAAACTGTTCAAAGATCCAGAAATTAAAGCTATTGTGTTAAAAATTGATTCTCCAGGCGGCACATCGGGTGCCGGGCAGGCGCTTTTTCAGGAAATTAATGATCTCAAGCAAGAGCATGTTAAGTCGGTAATTGCGTATAGCGAAAATGTCTGTGCGTCAGCAGCTTATTATGTAGCATGTGCTGCAGACCACATAGTCACGCAGCCAGCCACCCTGGTGGGTAATATCGGTGCTGTCATTGCCTATCCTAACTTCCAAGACCTTATGGAGCAGCTTAAGATTAAATACACGGCTATTGAAACAGGAACTTTCAAAGGCGGCGCTCTTTTCTTTAAGGACCTTACGCCCGAGCAGCGAGCTATGTTTCAGTCGCTGACCGACGATACCTATGCACAATTTATTCGTGATGTTGCCCAACGCCGGCCAAAGCTGGCTGCCCTTGATCCGAAAAAGTGGGCCGATGGTAAGACATTTACTGGCCATCAAGCCCTTCAGCTCGGACTTATTGATAGCGTTGGCGCTCAAGCTGCATTGGTGCGTGCTCTACGAGCGAAGGCCCCTATCGAAGGGGAAATCGTATGGATTACTTCCCCAACCCCAAGCATAGTTATGCGACTTTTTGGGACGGGCGAGTCAGCTGAGTCTGAAATGCATGCGTCTACCCAAGGAATCATACGCCAGATTGCCCATGTTATTCTGGAACTGATAGCAGGATATCATCTGCAATCGTAGGTGCAGCATGCTTATATTCGGCACCTTTGGCCACTAACAAACAATAGGGAATCTTTTGCAGATCGATCAAAGGATTAAGTGTTACTATATAGTTAAAATTTTCTCGCTCAATCTCGCAAACTTTACCAAGACCAAACCCTTTGGGAAATACCAAGCCCTCGCCGCTTGATACGATAAGGTCCCCTTTTTTGAGTTCGTTATCACCAGCTGCGGTTACTTGCGTTAGGTTGAGTCGAGCGGAACCTTGGTGAATCCCCTGGAAATGCGTCCGAGGGCAGAAAGCGGATATTTTGCAGCGAGGATCAGTAATTAAGGTAATTCGACTATAATAAGGGTATACCTGGGTTACCCGGCCAATAAGGCAATTTTTATAGACGGCAACCATATCCTTCTCTATCGAGCGGTTGGATCCAGCATCCACGAGAAAAAAGTGCTCCTGGGGCGAAAAATTTCTTAATATTACATCCGACATAACATAGAAGGACGTACTATATCGCTTTTTGAAGTCCTGTAGTTCTTGAACTCCTTGCAACCGATCTTGCAGGGTCGCAAATTCGATAGCTTGTTTTATTAATTCTTCTCGTTCATGCAGCAAGCGGGTATATTTCTCGGTGAGCTCATTAGGTGCTAATCCTTGTGATAGCTTGTTGTAGATAAAAGGCGAGATCGTATGCTGCATAAGAAGAAAAGGATAAGCAAGGAGTGAAACACACGAGTCAAGACGAGAAAATCGCGCTTTGATCAGCCGTGGCGTAGCATAGAGGAATGAAATGATAAATAGTACGCATAAGACTCGAGCTATTATATTCTTCATGAACGACGTTTCTCCAAGTACTTTCTCAACTATAGCAAATTGGTTCGCATTCACCAACTTTTTGGATGTTAAAGCGTAGGATAGCGGCGATGCCAATCAGTATTTTGTTCATAAGCATAGCCCGTCTGGTATAATAATTCTTCCGTAAAATCTGCACCAAACAATTGGAATCCTACCGGTAATCCAGCACGGGTAAAGCCGCAGGGAACCGCAAGCGCCGGTATCCCAACCAAATTGGCAGGAGCAGTAAAGTAATCTTGTAAATCGAGTTCCAGGCCTTTAACCTGATTAAACTGAAAGGCTGGCGCGGGAGAAACGGGTGCAAAGAGAACGTCGACCGATTTAAGTGCCTCAAGAAACTGGGCTCGCAAGAGCGACTGCACTTTTTTGGCGCTATTGTAATATTCTTCGGCGTGGCCGGCAGATAAAACATAATTACCGATTAAAATGCGTTGTTTAACAACGTTGCCAAATCCTTGAGCTCGTGTATAAGCATACATATCCGTGAGATCCTGAACATCTTGAGCACGAAAACCATAACGTACACCGTCAAAACGAGCAAGATTGGATGCCGCTTCCGCACGGCTGACCATAAAATAGATAGCGGCGCCAAGGTCCATCAAAGGTAGCTTGAGAGATACAAGCTCAGCCCCGAGCTGTTGATATTGGTCAAGAGCGCCCTGGAGCAGCAAGCGAACTTCAGGATCAATACCCTCAATGTTATATGCATTCTCAATAATGCCAATTTTAAGACTAGGCTTAAGCATGCCCGTAAGTGATTTGGTATAGTCTTGTTGCTTACCTCGCGAAGTCGAGTCTTGAGGATCTTTGCCAGCGATGCACGAAAGCACGAGCGCATTATCGTAGACGGTGCGCGTTAGTGTTCCTACCTGATCTATTGATGAAGCGTAAGCGACTAAGCCATAGCGAGATACGAGCCCATATGTCGGCTTCATGCCGACGATACCACATAAAGATGCCGGTTGCCGCACCGAACCGCCTGTTTCTGAACCCAATGACCATGGGACAAATCCAGCAGCTACGGCAGCTGCTGGCCCACTGCTTGACCCGCCAGGAACACGCGAAGTATCCCATGGATTGCTGGTTTTGCCAAAAGCAGATGTTTCTCCCGAGCTGCCCATAGCAAACTCGTCGCAGTTGGCACGGCCAAGGCTTAATGCGCCTGCAATCTTTAGGCGACTGACAGCTGTTGCATCATAAGGAGCGCGATATTGTGCTAAAATTTTTGATGCGCATGACGTAATCCGATTGCGTTGACAAATATTGTCTTTTACAATGCCGGGAATTCCCCAGAGCCTATGAGTGGATTTTTGAGGCAGCTCGTTAATAAGCCCGGTTTTATCAAAAATCTCGAGAGCGCTACCTATTTTTTGGTCATAGGTTCGAAAACGGCTTATAAAAAATTCAAACAGCTCCTCTGCTGAAAATTCCTTACGGGCAAGCTTATCAGATAACGTCTTTATAGAAGCAAATGCTAATTTATTCATGGCACTCTCTAAACCTAATGCTGCTTAACAATGACGGGCACGACGAAAAAGTCTCCCTCGCGTTGGGGAGCTTGCTCAAGCAGTAATGTAGTGTTATACGGTTGAGGGATATCCTCGCGCGTTATATTAACGGCGCTCAATAAAGCTGTTTTAGGAGAAACAGTACGTGCTGCATCTTTGAGCGATGACGCATAGGTTAAAACAGCGCCTAATTGCTCAGTGAGATTTTCAAGCTCACTTTCCTCGATATGAATCGCCGATATTTTTGCTAACTTGCGTACATCATCAGTGGTTATGATTGCCATAATGTTCCTCAATTTAGCGAGACGCTGTAATACGGTGATACCATTTTTTACCGCTCAGTCGCTTTACGTATATTAAGCTCATAATACCATCATTAAAATAAAAAGACCCGTAAATTAAGATAAATTTGACGAGATCGCTATCAAAGGTAAATCGAGAAAATAGCGAAGAAAGCGGGGCAAAGAATAAGAAGCAGGCTAATACACGTACGAGCATAACCGTTTTGACGTCGCCAGCACCTCGAAGTGCAGCCGATAATATGAGCTGGAGAAGATCCAAAAGCGCAAGCGCACTAATGACGGGGAGGGCGCGGGCGGCAAAATCAACAAAATGGCCTTCTGGATCAAAAGTAGCTATCAAGGTGTGCGCGTTCAAAGAAAATAGCAGCAGAATAATCGAGACGGTCCCGACCGATAAAATGAGTACCTTTTTAATATCTTGCTTAACGCCCTGCCAATTACCAGCGCCTACGTCATTGCTTACTAATAAGGTAATGACTTGTCCAAAAGCGATAGCGGGAACAAAAGCAAATTGCTCAATATCTTTAAGCACTGAAAAGCTCGCAAGCGCATAGTCTCCGGCTGGTGCAATCATGGGTACAAGCCATATTTTTGCCCAGGCCAATGTTGCCTTGTCAAGCATTACTGGCCAACTGAGCGTAAAAATTTCTCGAGCAGCGCCACGGCGGAATGAGCGGAGAATATCCATGCTATAGGTTCTTACTTCTTTATTAAAGAGCAGGTAAAGCAACGCGCCCAAGCACATAACGGCCTGCTGAATAACAAATGCAATTGCCGAACCTTTAAGCGCAAGCGCGGGAAAGCCCAGGCGCCCTTTAATGAGTACCCAGTCAAAAAATATAAAGAATCCCGCACCAATAACAAACAATACCATGGGAACGCGCGTATTTTTGATGCCGCGCAAGAAGCCGATAAAGGAAAAATAAAGAAACATAAAAAAAATGCCGATGGCGCGTAGCCGCAAGAAGGGAATGCCGAGCTCAGCCATGCTTGGCGAAACCCCATACCATGCATAAATCCAAGGAGCACCCCAATATAGTGCAAGGCTGATACAGCCACCAATAGCTACCGTTATCCAGAGTGAGCTCATTGCCGCAATACCAACGGCCTTGAAATTTTTCTGCCCGTTATATTGGCCACACAACACAATCGTTCCCACCGAAATTCCTTCGGCTATTTTGGTCACAAAGTGAGTGAGCGTTCCCGTTACTCCCAAGGTCGCGTACATTGCTGTCTCCTTAAGGTCAGCAATAAGCTTGGCATCAACAAGCGTTAAAAGAGAATAGCTTACCAAGGCGGTGATGAGCTCAGGAAAGAAATACCCTAAGATTCGGCGGTAGTTTTCTCCATGCGAAGCGGGGAGTTGTGCTTTCATCATCTGGCTTTCGTTAATTTCTTTAGGTGCCTTGGCGAGGTTGTTGCCTAGACTAGGCAGCGTGGACAGTCATAAATAGTATACCAGAGTCAGCAACTAATTCACTGCGCTGTTTCACCATTTTTGCCAGGCCGGCTTAAGAGAACCAGCCTACGCTTTTTATGCCGAATTTTATAAGCATACTCATTTTTTATAAAGGCAGCAATATGCTCATCGGGAGCCCAGCTTTCTGACGCCCAATATAAAAGTTGCTGATTTCTATAGGGACAGGAAGGTTTAAACATACGAATAAGCTCATCGAGCGATAATGAAGCACGAGCGCAAAAAAGATCGATATCGTAAGCGGTTTTGCGTAAAAAAGTACGCCAGTCGTACGCAATAAGCTCAACATCCTGCAACTCAAGTGCTGAGCAGAGTTCGTTCAAAAATTGAATTTTTTTGTGGGAAACTTCAATAAGTATGAGCACTAAATGCGGATACATAATTTTGATGGGGACACCAGGAAACCCGCCACCTGAACCAATATCAGCAATACAGTCCAGCTTGCCTATGTCAATCAAATTCTGAGCTACAAGCGAATCTTCGAAATGGTAGGCGATAAACGATCTAAGGTCAGTAATTGCGGTTATGTTAAAAAGCTGATTGGTTTTGATGAGGAGCTCATAATAGGTTTGAAATTGCCCAAGCTGTTGATCATTAAGCTTTAAGCGTTGCGCAAAATCTAACCAGAGTTCTTGGGGTGAAAGTTTCATAGGTATGTTATCATTAAATTATTGTTATAAGAGGATTACTTGTTACACTTTGACCATCGGGGTTGGTTATAGTAATTCTATAGCTACCCTTACGTGCTCTGCGTGTTGTGATACGCACCGTTAAGCTATGAGGGCTTGCATATTTAGCGTCAAGCACCTCAATGGCGCCACCGATACTTACCTTGAGCTTGTGGGAGCTCTTGCCCGTCAATTGGTGGTAGAATTCACCAGCGAGCTTATTTGCGTAGATACGCATTTCAACGATGCCTCGCCCTCGCCGCTTGATAACGCTTGGTACGGCGAGATTGGGCATTGGTGGCGGTTGCGCTGCAACCTTAAGCGCACGTAGTGCAAAGGAGCCGGTTTTATCGCAAAATCCAGCAAGAGCCCACATGGTCATATCATCCGCAGGATCAATACTTACCGAGGAAAATGGCGGCCACGGTGCTATTGATTGGGTAGTATAAGATTCAGTGCTGCTTGTATAACGTATCGGCACGCGTAGTGAGCCTGCTGCATCAGAATAAAATCGTTGAGTAAAAGCAGCATCGATATATTTTTGATATCCCGCACTGCTACAGGCAATAGCGAGGGTGTGAGTGCCATTGGTCATAATCCCAGGAGCGAAATAATGGCGCTGCATAAGATGGTCGGTTAAGGAGGGGACATGCAAGAGGCCCGCCTGTTTAATCGACTTTTTCTCGAGATCGATCTCATACCAGCGACAGCCATTACGCGTTAGCGCCGAATCGGGTGTTACAATTCCCCGGTGGTTGATAGCGATTGTATGTGCTGTCAAAAGGCGCCGATTTCTTATATGACTGGGGCAAAGGCTTGCGTCAAGACCTACCAGGCGATGAGGAGGCTCAGGAGTGGCTTTGTGCGGAATGTTGATTGGTTGCGCGAAGGGCAGCGTTTGAATAAGGGTCACATCGCCAAGCCTGGGGGTATTATCGGGATGGTTAATCGCTTGAATAACCAGTTGGTCATTCAAGCCAGCGTGTATGCTGACAAAATATCCCTGCAAAGTATCGTGATCAAAGTTATCAACTCCCTGTGGCCCATAAGCACGAGGATCTTCAAAATAAGCCACCTGCAACGAGCCACGAGCAAGCAAAGGACTTTTTGGTATGATGTAATAGGCTCCTGCTGAAAATGCGCTCTGGTTATTGTCATTTTTTAAAAGATTAGCACCCAAGTACAGTGCATGCTTGTCCACACCAAGGGTGAGGCCTTGGGCGAGACGATCGTCTTGGTGAGCATAGGAATAATATGCCCAGTTGGTAGTGTGCGTTAGCGTCTCAGTATCGCTGATTGCAAGCAATAGGTGATCATTAGAGAGTGCTGCTATGATCCAGCGATGAGCGAAAGCGTCATATTTGAGACAAAGCTCTCGGGCATGCTGACCCGAAAGGCGCGGAGCAAAAAAGGCATTGACTGAGCAACTAAGAGCATTATCTGGTTGACAGGTGCTTTTATTAAAACTTTTGATGAAGCTATCACTTGCAACAATGTATTGCGTCGTCCCTACAGAACCCAGGCCTCGCGCGAGAGGCTTGGTTGTCTCATCCATCGTTAATGCAGTGAAATTATGTGCGCTTTGATTATCGTTGGCAAAAGAACTACTTAATTGGTAAACATCGAGACCCTCATGACATAAGGGTAATGTTGCGCATTGAGCAGTTTGAGCAGGTGATTTTGAATAGCTTACTGCTCGGTAAGTACCTAATGCCTGAGGAGCCATCATACATGATAGCACCGATGTCGCTGTTATGGCATATTTGACTAATCTCATTAAATACTTCCCTCAATAAATAATGCTAAAAGCTCACAGGCTTGCCTATTTTGAGATTGTAAAAGTCTTCAGCAATTAATTTAAGCATAGCAAAGAAGCGTTTTTTATGAACAATTTTCTTGTCGCCTCTATGAGCACAAGCACAAATAAGCTGTATTCTGTTAGCTAAGCCCCCAACACAATTCTATTTTAAATTTACAAAAAAGTAATTTTGTGATGTAATAATCATTAATTATCATTTAATAATTTACTTTGTGATTATTATGCCGAAACCAATCCGTTTAATTGTCAAAAATCTTTACCTTATCTTGTTGCCCTTATTAATGCTGGTGGCATGTTCCCCGCGTAAGGGTTTGAGGCGGCAACGTGTTTATGCTGCTTCTTCCTCGACACGGGAAGTTTTTGATATTGACGCTTTTATCCAGAAAGGTCTGGAGCAAATACGGGCTGAGCGGCTTACCATCATTATACACGGTACGAATTTATCACTAATTAATGGCCTCGAAACCTCACTTGAGCCCAAGGGGCTCAAGTCTGCTCATGCAAACGGTCACAAGTTTAAACATCTCGCTCAAGCCCTCCACGAGACGTGGCCAGCTCATTTTCCTCTAGAACATACATATTTTTTTGATTGGTCGGGCAAGTTAGCTGCGGATGAGCGCAAGCAGGCAGCTCGTGGACTTTACGACGCGATCTTTACCTTGCGGCAAGAACCTCGTTATAAGGATGCCCACCTAACTCTGATAGGCTACAGTCATGGAGGCAACGTCGCGGTCAATCTTGCCTACATTGCTCAAGAGAAAGGCGATAATTCTTTGCTTTTTATTGATCGTTTAATTATGCTAGCATGCCCGGTGCAAGGAGCGACGATGCAGTACATCAATTCAACTATATTTAAGCGTGTTTACCATTTTTATACCCCCGCTGATCTTGTACAAGTGATGGATATGAGTAACTCGTTAAGTACGCCAGAGAGTCCCTGGTATTCTAGCTGGGCCTTGCCTAGTCGAACATTCTGTGCAATTAAGCCACCTTGCCTAACGCAGGTTAAAATTACACTTAACGGGCGCAGTCTCCATCACAGGGACTTTGTGACAAAGCGCTTTTTTCAGGCGCTCCCTTCCATTATTTATTCGCTGGAACAGCCAAGTTTATGCCAGAGCTTGCCGCAAAAACAACAAGCCCTGTATCATTTTAATCTAGTGACGCGCGCACGTAATAACACTAGCAAGCAAGTTGAGCCTAAAAAAATTTTTTCTCATCTTGCTTTACAAAAAAAGAATAAAAAAGCAAAATTTAGGGTAGATTTATGGTAAAGAAGTACATATTGGCTATTATAGCGCATAGTGCTTTCTATGTTCAGGGTGCTGTTCAAAAACCGCTAAAGGCTGAAAGTAACGCTCGGGATCCTATTACGATTTTGGTGCACGGAACCCGTTTGATTCCTCTTAAGCCAGATGGGTCGAGCTTTGTTCATCGCATGCTTTCGCGCCATTTGGGGACACCTGAGGGGCTTAAGCACGTGAGCGAGCTCAGCGCTCACCATGCATTTGTTGAGCTTGCGCAGGCAGTTTGTGATGCACATCCTGATCTGTTCAGCCTTGATAAATTTTATTTCTATGGCTGGTCAGGAAATTTGAGCCCTTTAAGTCGCTTGCAAGCTGGCAAAGCCCTTTATTATGTGGTAATGGGCTTGCGCCATAATCCCGAGTTTAAAGATTGTCCCATAACCGCTATTGGTCACAGCCACGGTGGTAATGTAATTTTATATAGCGCTTCACATGCTCGCAACAAAGGCGATGAGAATTACTTTATTGATCGCTTGGTTTTGCTCGGTTGTCCGATACAGGACTTTACTGAGCAGTATGCCTACCTTCCTGCTTTTAAAGCAATTTATAACCTTTACTCGGGGGGAGACCTGATTCAAGTTATTGATCCACAGAAGCTTTATGCTCCACGAGAACGGCACCTTAGCTCGTTTTTTTCATGGCGTGAGCTTGCGCCGGCGAGCAATATTAAACAAGCAAAAATACGGTGGCGCAACCGAGCCTTAGGACATCTTGATTTTATGCGGAAAGACTTTTTCAGCGAATTGCCGAGCATCATAGCGCTTTTAGATGATCAATATTTGAAAGATGCCAAGCAAGCTCACAAAAGCACTTATTCTATTACGCTCAAAAAGAAGAGGAAAAGTTCCTAAAGGGCTGCTATTCGAGCAAGTTCCTTATTTGAGCCCGCGATAAGCAGAACGTCGTCATCCTGAATAATATAGTCTGGCTCAGACCTGATGACCCCGTCATCCGTTTTTAGGCCAATAAACTGAACGTGGTATATCGAGCACAGATCGAGTGACTCAATAGTTTTACCTACAAATCGTTCAGGTGCCCTTTGCTGACTAATTGCGTAGGTGGGCGCTAAGCGGGCAGCAACGTTAAAGGGGAGGCTCAGTGTGTCCGCTAAGCGGACGCCCATCTCCTGTTCGGGTAAGACTACCTGATCAGCGCCAACAAGGGTTAGGATTTCTTGATGAATTTCATTAACGGCGCGTGCTATAACGCGTGGGACTTGGAGTCTCTGCTTTAAGAGCGCGGTAACCAGAATTGATTGGGCAAAATTTTCTCCCATTGCGACGATTACCGTGCCCATATCTTCAACGCCAATAGTACGCAGTGATGTTTCATCCCCTATCTGCATGCAGATAGCATGCGTCACGCGGTCTCGAATAGACGCTATGATCGACTCGTTGCTATCAACAGCAAGGACCTCCATGCCGTGGTCAGCCAGGGTCGTAGCGACCTGAAAGCCAAATCGCCCAACACCGATAACACAAAATCTCATATATTTCCTCAAAAAACTCTTGTTTACTTTAATAGCTTAATCAATTTAGCCCTTTTTGATAAGCACGAACTGCCTTGAGTTGCTTCCTTTGGCGATGTAATGTTGAATCTAATCGCCTGCGCGGCTGGCGGCTAAGGGACATCGTCCCTTAGCTATCCCGATGCGCAATATAACGCATATGTTAGGTTTGGTAGTTATCGTACGCCAAAGCGTACGATAACTTACGCCATTATCATGTCGCTACGCTTCATGATAAAAAAATAATATCGCTTTCTATCTTCCGTCAGGAAGATTGCGGTAGCTCTAAGCATGCGCATCGCATGCTTAGAGCATTCACACGAGTTACAAAAAATGAGCATATACAGCAAGAAATAAAATCCCTTCGCTTTGCGCCTTTGTTACCAAAGGCTGCTACGGACACAATATGCGCTACTACGCATATTGGTGTGGGTGCAGGGCCGCCGCCATGCCGCCCACCGCGTAGGTGTGCTCGCCGCATAGGCGCGTCCGCTGCGTAAGCATTCTCATCCGTAGCCTTGGCGCCGTCAGCCGTGTAGTCGAGATTCTCTCTTACCGCCGCCGCCGTGGCCTAAACCTTCTTTTCCTTTCCGCTACCTCTTCAGGAACGACGCATGTCAGGCTAACGCGTACTTTTTTATTATCAAGCCCCGTTGCTCGTAATGCACTAAGAAGCTCCGGCGAGCATTCTGCTGCCAACTTTACAAACGTTCGATGCTTAATAATGCGAATCGTCTTGATCTGGTCAGCACGCATGCCGGCTTTGTCTAGATAACTCAAAATCATCTCTTTCGTAACACCTTCCTCAGAGCCTGCCGTAATAGAAATTTCTTGTAACTGGTTGCTCGGTACCTCGACATGGGTGTATGAAATATCCTCAAGATCGAGCGTTGCGCAGAACTTGGCATAGAGTAGATTCGCTACTGCCACTTTAAGCTTTTCTACGGGCAAAAACATAATAAAGGGCTCAACTTCCTTATACGCGCCTTCAATAGTATCAGGGAGCTCGCTGAGGTACTTTTGCGCTTGCATAAGTCGTGTGGCAATAAGTTGCTGGCGCGATGGTACATCGATAGGCTCGATCGTAAGGGAAAATCTCCGTTCTAAATGCCTGATAATCCGCTGCTCGTTCGCGCTGATCAGGGTAATGGCAATACCTTCTTTGCCAGCCCGCCCCGTCCTTCCTATCCGGTGAACATAACTTTCTAAATCCTCAGGGACTGAATAGTTAATAACGTGCGTTAGGTCCGCAATATCGATACCTCGTGCAGCAACGTCTGTAGCAACCAAGATGGAAAACTCCCGCTGCCTAAATCTTTTAATAACACGGTTGCGCTGAACCTGGCTTAAATCGCCATGGAGCGCCTCGACGCTATAATCATGCTTTAGCAGCTGGGCTGCGAGCTCAGCTACGAGCTCTTTTGTCCTACAAAAAATAATGCCATAAAAATCAGGAGCACTCTGGATAAATCGGGTGATCGCATGTAATCGATATTTTACCGGTACAATGCAGTAATATTGCTTGGTCTTTTGCGCTTCAACGGGCTTCGGAGCAACGCGTACAGAAACCGTGTCCTTCATATGTGACTTCATTATCTCGCTAATGCCAGGTTTGACGGTTGCTGAAAAAAGCCAAATTTCCCGATTTTTAGGAAGATAGCTTAAAATCTCGTCGATTTCTTCTTTGAAGCCCATATCGAGCATGATATCAGCTTCATCTAATACTAACGTTCGAACAGCTCCGAGGGACAGGGTTTTACGACGGAGATGATCGTTAAGACGGCCAGGGGTGCCAACTATAATTTGGGCTCCCTGCGCAATTGCTCTTTTTTGCTCTTCGAAGGAGACGCCACCATAAATCACAGCGAGCTTGATCGGTAATTTTTTGGAGACCCGCGAAATGTTTTCGTAAATCTGGACAGCAAGCTCTCTGGTAGGAGCCACAATCAATGCCTGTGGTACCTTTTTAGTGTGATCGAGGCGTTGTAAAAGGGGAATTCCAAAGGCAAGCGTTTTACCGGTACCCGTTTGCGCCTGCCCATGAAAATCTATATTTTTTTCAGATAAAAGGAGCGGAATTGCTATTTTTTGAATCTCCGTCGGTTGAGTAAAACCGAGCATGTTCAAGGCTTCCTGAATTTCAGGCAAAAGATTAAAATCGGCAAAGGTCATCATAATTGCTCTTTTGTTTCGTGGGTAATTATCCAAAGGATACTGGTTTGGTGCAAACCAGGTCAAGTTTTTATAATTAAATTGCTAGCTTAACGCAACACGCTCTTCGGGGTAACGGTAACCAACCTTTTCTTGACGCGGTCTGAGCGCAAAAATCAGCGTTAGCGAACCGATTCGCCCGATAATCATAAGTGCCATAATAAGCCACTTGCCTGCGCGGGACAGGTGGGGCGTTATGCCCGTTGAAAGGCCGAGATTAGCAAAGGCTGAAAATGCTTCGAACATCAAGTTGGTAAGCCCAAAACCTTCTTCAGTGATTAATAATAAGAATAACGCGATTGAAATCCACGTTAAACTAAGCGAAAATACCGCCATGGCTTTAAGAACCTGGTCCGGTGGAACGGTGCGCTCGCGCAGTTCTACCGTCATGCGACCAGAAATAACTGCCCGTATAGTTGCATATAAAATTGCAAATGTTGTTGTTTTAATACCACCCCCCGTTGACCCAGGCGATGACCCGATAAACGTAACCATAATAATAAGAAGCAAGGTAGGCAAACGTATCATTGCTATGTCAAGTGTGGTAAAACCGGCACTTCGTGCACAAACAGCATCAAAGAGCGCATTGACGAGCTTGGCAGGAATGGTTAGGTGCGCGAAGCCAGCCCTGTATTCAAGCAAGCAGATCAAGCAACACGCAATTACGGTAATATAACAGGTTATCGCCACCACAATTTTAGTGTGAAGTGAAATATGCGCGCGCTTTTTTCGATAGCTTGCCCATATACGCATAATAATATCATGTAAGCTTATAAAGCCCAGTCCGCCGAGCGTCGCCAAGAGCGCTGTTACCAAGAGAAGCACGCTGTTATTCCTGAGAGCTGGCTGCGTCAAGGGGAAAAACGTCATTCCTGTATTGCAAAATGCGGATACTGAGTGAAATAATGCATGAAAAAGGGGTGATGCTCCGGAAGAGGGTGATGGCATGGAAGCCCAAATAAGAAGGGTCCCAATAAGCTCGCTACACAGCGTAACGATGACGATGAATGTAATAAGTTTGCGAGCACGACGTATACTTTCAAGCTCTAATAAGCTCCCGGCCATGACCTGTGTCCCTAAACCAAGCTCCATAAAGAATGAAATCAAAAAAATGCTGAACGTAATGATGCCAAGACCCCCAATTTGAATAAGCGCTAAAATAACCAGGTGGCCAAACATTGTAAAAGACTCAAGCGGCACCGTTAAAAGGCCGGTGCCAGAGGTTGCTGATACGGCGGTAAAGATAAGATCAATAAGAGCAACTGGTTGTGTGTACGCCCAGGGTAGCGACAAAAGGAGTACGCCGCAGCTTAGCGTAATAAAAAGAGCGAGCATAACCAAGCGCCATGGTGTTAAGCGTGCTGACTTTTGGAGGGGCACGGGTCACCACAGAACATTGGTAAAAAAAGAGTTTTTCATAAATGCTCACGGATAAAAATAAAAAAACCAGATCATGATGGCCAGAGTTACGATGGTTAAGCATACAAAAAGCATGAAGTGCCGATCAACAATTTTTTGAATGCGCTCACCCCAAAGCCGAATGCCAAGAGCTATGCTAAAAAAACGAATAAAACGGGCGCCAATAACGCTCAAGATAAAGGGAATAAAAGGAACATGAAAAAAACCGGCGCTTAAGGTAATAAGCTTAAAGGGCAAGGGCAGTAAACTATAGGTAAAAACAAGCACTATCGTATTTTGGCAATACCGGTGAGCAAGCTGCTCAAGCTTGGCTGGGGAAA
Organism: uncultured bacterium; assembly: GCA_963722385.1. Classification (GTDB taxonomy): domain Bacteria; phylum Babelota; class Babeliae; order Babelales; family Babelaceae; genus CAVRKK01. Next base: position 33,794 of record CAVRKK010000002.1, on the reverse strand, counting down.
AAAACCAGTAGAGCACTTGTTGTGCCCCGGCGTATGAAAGCGTTAATCCTAGAACATAAGCGATGGCGGCCCCGATGACGCTAGCCACGAGAGCAATAGTAGCATAGGTCCACGCACGTTTAGGCCATTCGATGCCGTATATGATAAGCAGCGTATTAACGGGCATAAAAAGGACAGCTTCAATAAAAGCAAGAAATGCAAAGACAATAAGCGCATATGGGCTACGAACTTTTTCCCGGGCCCATATATACAGTTTTTTCATAATTATTTTCTGATAAAAGTATCTAAAAATTGTTGAATTGCATCGATCGCAATACGCTCCTGCTTCATGCTGTCGCGATGTCGGACCGTAACCGAGTTATCAGCGCTACTTTCGAAGTCATACGTAAAACAATAGGGCGTGCCGATCTCATCTTGGCGCCGGTAGCGACGGCCAATGGAACCAGAAACATCGTATTGGACAGCGTAGCCTTTGCGCTTAAAATTTGTATAGAGCGCTCGGGCATTTTCATCCTGAGCCTTCGTTAAGGGTAAAAAAGCAGCCTTAATAGGGGCAATCTGTGCGGAAAGGCGTAGAACCGTACGCACCTCGCTATCAATAACTTCTTCATCAAATGCATCACAAAGGAGTGCTAACATAAGCCGATCTATGCCAACCGAGCACTCAACAACATGGGGTATATATGATGTTTGCGTTTCTTCATCGTAAACGCTCAAGTCTTTGCCCGAATGAGCACTGTGCTGCCTTAAATCAAAATCACCACGATATGCAACCCCTTCAAGCTCCTTCCAGCCAAAAGGGAACAGATACTCTATATCCGATGTGGCTTGCGAATAATGGGCAAGCTCTCCCTTGTCGTGATTACGAACGCGAATATTTTCTGGTTTTATGCCGATTGCTTGAAAAAAGTGATGACGTTGATCACGCCAGAAGTTAAAAAATTCAAGCGCCTTGGCCTCAGCACAAAACCATTCAAGCTCCATTTGCTCAAATTCGCGCACCCGAAAAATAAACTGCTTAGGCGTTATTTCGTTTCTAAAAGCTTTGCCAATCTGCGCAATGCCAAAAGGGAGTTTTACACGGTTCGACGAAATGACGTTTTTAAAATTGGCAAAAACGGTTTGTGCTGTTTCGGGGCGAAGATAGGCAATACTTGCCTGTTCGGCCGAAGCGCCTACCTGTGTCTGAAACATCATATTAAATTGTCGTACCTCAGTCCAAGTTCGTGCGCCACAATGAGGACAGCCTTTGGTCAAGTCGATATCATCAGCACGATAGCGGTGCTTGCACGTTAAGCAGTCAATGAGTGGGTCTTGAAAATGGGCAACGTGACCGGAAGCTTCCCATAGCGCCGAAGGACCGAGCACGGCACCATCAATAAAGAGGATATCGTAATCCAAATCATGCAAGCTTTGGGCCCAAGCAGCTCGTATATTGTTGCGCATGAGTGTGCCGAGCGGCCCCATGTCATAGACGCCATTCAGGCCACCATAAATTTCGCTTGATGAGAACACAAAGCCGCGTCGCTTACAAAGGGAAACGATGGTCTCGAGAGAGGGGGTTATAGCCATAAGTATTGCCGTACCTAAAAATTCAAATTAAATCATTAGTTTAGTATACTGCGAATTTGATGTTTGGCAAATGCGGTAACTTACTGCGTGGGACGGTTAGCATGCTCATAGGCTCTGTTTATAGTTGGCTCTCTAGTGCCTTGGTTGTGCTACTTTCTGTTGTAGGAACTTTGTTGCTTGCCGCGTCGCCTTCTGCGCGAGAAATGATTATAATTTATGAGTGCGGTGCTACCGAGTCTCTTGCTAAATCGCTTATGGAAGGGGCAGAGGTATGCAACCAACCGGCGGGGCTTGGGGCAGCATCGGGTATGTTGCTTACTGCGCTCTATCAAGAGGCCGCGCCGATCATAGTACCAGTGCCTTTGTGGCAGACGATTGTTGAGCATAAGAGAGTATTTGATGATTTTGTCACCCTTGATTATGCAGAACTGACAAAAAAATATGCGTGCCGAGCCCGCTTTAAGGGTCAAGACACCTGTGCTTCATTTCAGGACTGTTGCCGGTATCTTGATCGCCTCTACAAACGGTTTTCGGAGTTTGTTCGATTGAGTGATGCTAAACAACAGCAACTTGAAAAATTGATCAGGCTTGATCCGCTTTTTGATAAGTCTTCCGCACCGCCAGCTCTGCAGAACTTAGCTAGTCCGCTTTGGCAAGAGTTGTGGCTTTATTTAATATGTTCATATGTTCCTCTGGAGCGTTATTTCCTAAAGCGCATAATTCACCCACTGCATCAAAAAGCTCCCTTTTACCTTTTTATCCCACATAGTTACCGAGCGCATTGCTTAAAAGAACGAACCGTTATTGATTGGCGTGATGATCGCATCAGCCATGAGGAATACGTACTTGGTATTATGCATGAGCAGTACCCATTTGTAATGCAGCCGTTCTCCCTCGAGCCACTTTCTTCTGACTCTGTACAGGCCTATCATGACTCTTTCTTGCCTTTAATGCGGGAGCTTTTCATCACAAAAGAGCGCTTTCCCGCGCACGTAGCAGGCGAGTGGATTTTTTACATGATAGGCCATGGCAGTTTTGACCAAGAAGCTCCCGCACGTATTGCTCATGAAAAAAAAGCGCTGGAATCATGCTATCGTGATTTGCGTACGTTGGTAAAGCAGAAAAAAGCATGGCAAGCAAAAACCGGTGACCTAAAAAAAGTGCTTGATAGGCAGGGTAAAAATTATGATACTTACGTTGCTGAAAGCTATATTCGAGCTCAAAGCAATGTGCAACTATGTCAGGAGAATATTAAAAAATGCCTTGGCAATATACAGGTGACCAAAAGTAATATTGCCTTGTTAAATAGCGCTAATAATATTGCTGGACTTAGCCGAGGCCAATTTACCAAATTTTTGAGATTTCTTGATCGGTTGCTTATGACTCGCTTGTTCTTTTATTCGAGCTGCTCGGCAGGGGGGCAACATTTTCTTGATGCCTACTGGGACCCTCGCCATCACCAACCTCTGACGCTCTCTTTTACTGTTGTTGCCGATGTGCTTACCGAAGCGCCGTCTCTCTTGGTTGCTCCTCGCATACTATTATCCTATTATCAGGATCGATTACAAGGCCAATTTTTTGATATACCCTATAGCGCACTCGTCGATCCCCAACGTCAAGCTCTTGCCATCGATAGCCCTTATAAGCTGCGGTTGTTTTTTGATCGCGCAGGATGCGAACCTGTTACCGCGGGATCACTCAAGGACTTGTTGGGCTGCTGTAGCCCGCTGCTTGTTAGTAAGCAGCCGCTCGAGGATGCGCAGGTGTTCACGTGCTCATGGAAAGCTTATTGCCAAACGGCCTGGCGAGTTGTTTGTAGATGGTTTGAAAAGGTTTTTTTTAGGGTTCCTCGTGCCCATCGGCCGCTCAAGCGTGAGCATGTGAGAAATATACCGTCTATTAGGTTGCCTTTTGCCACATCTTTTCGTGTTATTGACGTCCAGGGATCTTTCTTTTCACTGAGTCGCTGGCAGGCGGGTACGCAGGGTGCTCTTATTACGGTGCCTGGCGATACCGATGTTATTTTTCTCGATTGGCAAAATATAGCTGGTACGCTTGCTCTTGCACCACTGAGCGCAGAACCTGCCTTCGTCTCTATGATACCCGGCAAGGCTGTGCATACTCTTGCCAGTATTAGTGCTCCAGGACATAGGTTTTCGCAGATTATTGAGAGCTTTTTTGCCTGTCCTCAATTGTCGTCATCTAAACTGTTTCATCTTAAAAGGTTAACGTGCCAGAGCGATGTAGATTGCTTTGGTATTCCGCCAAAGGGTCTCAACATTTTTGAAGATGTATTCATTGCCAACAGGATAAGCCCTAAAGCCATGAAAGAGTGCTTGGATCGACCGTATAATGAGGTTAGTTTCAGAGTGGGTACTCGGCGATTTAGTACAGCATGGCCATCAGAGTGTATGTGTCCAAACACGTACGTATTTAAAAGAGTGAGTGATCGTGAACATATCCACGACCTCGTAACTTTTTTTAGCGACGCTTACGCTAATAGAGTTGCCTATAAAAGATCACGCCCAATAGGGCTGCAGGAAATTAGCGAGCAGTTAAATAAGATTAGACAAAATTCCTCTGGGGGGCAGTCCGAGGCTCAGCGAAAATAGAAAAAATTTTTAAAAACTCTTGATTGTTGCAAATAATATAGTCTATTATGATAATTATAAATGGGATTTGAGCAAAAAGCGTGCAGCATGTTGTAACAAAGCGAAAAGGAGATATAATGACTAATGGAAGAGACAACGAACCTCAAAAGAGAGATTACGAAATGAAAAACAAAAATGATATGTCATGGCTATTGCCAGCGCTTATAGGTTTAATTACTGTTGCGGCTCTTGCATATTATCTTATGCGCCGGCCAAAAGCAGTTGAACGGCCTGCCTTGCCGGTAGCGGCTGAATCGGTATCGACAGCAACGCCAACACCGGCGACGCCTGTGGTGCCTGCCAAGTAAAGCGCTATTAACGAACATTAATCAAATAACCGAGGGTGAAAACCCTCGGTTATTTGGTGTTTAAGTCTTACGCGGGTGGCTTTTGTCTTTTTTTCCGCTAAACTAAGAATTATCAGTTTTATTCTTAGGATAAGGACAATCGCTATGCGCAGCATAACAAAGTTATTATTGATAGCGGCTTTTTGTGGTGTAGGTTATCTAGCTCATAAAATCTATCTTGACCGTAGCCGCGAAGCCGAATCACTGAAGTTCTCTCTTGAGTCCCTTAAAAAAGAAATAGAACATCTGCAGCAGATACAAAAACCCGCTGCTTTGCCATGCGTAAGCGGGCAGCCGGTAAAGACCTGGGGATCATTGCAGTCCGAGTTGAAGGATGCGGTAGTTCAGGTATTTTCTGAGGTTGCCGAGTTTAACTGGCTCGAGCCCTATAAGTCACCCGGCCAATATAATTCATCAGGTAGCGGTTTTTTCATAACTGAGCAGGGTGACATGATTACCAATGCTCACGTTGTCGATCAGGCAAAAGCCGTTAGTATCCAAATTCCATCATTTGGCAAGCGGCGCTTCGAGGTTGACCTCAAGGGTGTAAGCGCAGAAAGAGATTTAGCACTGATTTGTCTTAAGCCAAAGGATCTTGAGGAAGTTAAGATGATACTTGACAAAATTCCTGCTCTTTCTATAGGCAATTCGGATGCCGTGCATCGGGCTGATGAAATCATGGCGCTTGGCTATCCTTTGGGTCAGCAATCGCTCAAGAGCACAAACGGCATCGTAAGTGGTCGCGAGCAGATTGGTGGGCAGCATATGATTCAAATCAGTGCCCCTATAAATCCGGGCAGCTCGGGAGGCCCTTCGATTAATTGCCAGGGTGAGTACATCGGGGTAAATTCTGCAGGCGTTCCTGGTGCCCAAAATGTTGGCTATATTATCCCAAGTAATGAAGTACAGCTATTTTTGCATCATATTAAACAGATGCCTGATGCCAATAAAGTTAAATTTTTACGCAAGCCTTATTTGGGAATACTCTTTAATTTTGCCTCGGAGAGCTTGACGAGCTTTTTAGGCAATCCACAACCGGGTGGCTTGTACGTTGCTGGTGTACAGCGCAATAGCCCCCTGGAAAAAGCTGGTGTGCAACCAGGCGATATGATTTATGAAATCGATGGCTACCGGCTCGATCTTTTTGGCGAGATGAATGTGCCTTGGAGCGAAGACAAGATTGCGGTTACTGATTATATTTCGCGTTTGATGTTGGGGGACAAGGTAAATCTACGTACGTATCGTAAGGGAACTGAGCGGCATGTCGCGCTTAATTTTAGCGAGTCTGAGCTTGGTCCAATTCGACGCATGTACCCAGGGTATGAAAAAATCGATTATGAAGTGATTGGTGGATTGGTTGTTATGCCGCTCGCGCTCAATCATTTGCCGATCCTTGTGCAGGTTGCTCCTGAGCTTACGCGGTATTTAGAGATTCAAAACCAAATGGATGGTGCGCTTATAGTGACGCATGTCTTTCCGACTTCGCCAGCAGCCCGTTCGCGGACTCTTGGCACCGGGGCTATTTTGAGTGAGGTTAATGGCAAGCCCGTTAAAACTCTCGAAGAATTTAGGAACGCGATTAAAGATAGCGTAAAATCAAATTTCTTGACCATTAAGACGCAGCAAAACATATTTGCAGTCCTGCCGTTTAACCAAATTCTTGATGAGGAAAAGCGGCTTTCGGAACATTTCTATTATCCGCTTTCTGCGTTAATAAGTGAGCTTTTGGTAGAGCGGCAAAGATTAAGCGATGAAGCAAAGAAAAAGGCTTGATGCTCGTTTACAGGAGCTTTATCCCCAATATAGTCGGCAGCAATTGCAGAGCTGGATTATGCAGGGCTTGGTGTTGGTAAATGATACGGTAGTTGCCAAAGCAGGAACCCCTGTTATGGAAGATGCCTGCATTCGGGTAAATGTTGAAGAGCCACGCTACGTATCACGTGCTGGTCTCAAGCTTGAAAAAGCGCTAGAGGCATTTGGTATCGATGTAAGGGGCATGACAGCTCTGGATGCGGGGCTATCGACGGGTGGGTTTGCTGATTGTTTACTACAGCATGGGGCGAGCAAAGTCTATGGCATTGACGTTGGTTATGGTCAAGTGCATGAGAAGCTTCGCCGGGACCCACGCGTGGTTATTATGGAGCGGACTAATTTGCGTTCATTGAGCAGCGTTGGCGAGCTTGTTGATATCATTACGCTTGATCTTTCATTTATTTCAGTGCTCAAAGTTATGCCGGCAGTTGTTTCTTTGCTTAAGCCGGGTGGGCAATTGGTTGTTCTTATTAAGCCACAATTTGAAGCAGGGCGCCAAGAAATCGGTCGCGGTGGTATTATTAAGGACCCTGCTGTCCATGAACGTGTTATCAAGTGTGTTGTAGCTGGTATTGAATCTTATGGCTTTGTTAGCCATGGTGTTATCGAATCGCCCATAACGGGTGCTTCGGGTAACAAGGAATTTTTAGCGTATTTTACGATGAGCATGGCTGGAGAGTGACGACCGTAATCAGCTAGTTCTTACCTAATTTTTTTGCTATGATAAAGGTATCTTCTTTCGTTATGCGCCCGTAGCTCAATTGGATAGAGTACCGGACTTCGAATCCGTTGGTTGCAGGTTCGAGTCCTGCCGGGCGCACCAGTAAGATCTGAGTTGCCTATACCGCTGAACGCTTGCGCAGCGGGCGCGCCTGTGCGGCGGGCAGCAGGGCAGTGGCCCTGCACCCATTGCTTGGTTATTCTTGCTCTATTGCTCTATCTTTTATTTCTTCTCGTGCCATAACCATGCGTGGCGCATGATTATGGCTACCGCAATTTTCCTGACGGAAAATAGAAAGCAATATTAAATTTTTATCATGAAGCGTAGCGACATGATAATGGCGTAAGTTATCGTACGCTTTTGCGGACGATAACTACACATACTAAGCCTGTAAGCATAACGCTTTGGGGATTGCAAAGGGACGATGTCCCTTTGGCGCCAGCCGCGCAGGCGATTCGATTTCCTATGCTAAATAAAATCGAGGCGCTTTTTGAGGCGACCCCAAGCCAGCGACCCAAAAAGAAAACTAAAGCCAACTAAAGCAAGCATACAAGGCCAAAAGGGCAGATAGCCGGCTTGTCCTAATACTGAAGCACGCGCCCCTTCCATGATGTAGGTCATAGGATTAAAAAGGCCCACATAAGCCAACAAAGGCGCAACCTCGTACATGGCGAGCCACGAGAACTGGAAACCTCCTAAAAACCACATGGGAAAAATAAAACGTGCCCATACGCCATTCATTTTAGCGATTGTGTCTGCGCGACTGGCGATCCAGAGCGTAAATACACCATAGAATATGCCAAGCAATATGACTAAGCAGAAAAATCGAATTGGGTCAATTCGTGCCATGTCAAACTTATTTAATAGTACAATTTTGCCCATCGGGACAACGCATATGCTTAAAACAATCGCATTGAGGGCATAGTAAGTGACAATCTTCGCTAATACCAGCCATGATGGAACAGGTAGCGTGAGCTGATAAGAAATAGTGCGATCCCCTGAAAAATCGCTTACTAAGGCCATAGCACTGGGAAACACTTCAAAAAGCCCCGCACTTGCTATCGTGCCCGCTAGCTGGAAGGACCCAAAATTCGTCAAGCCAAAAGCGGGCATGATATATCCCATCACTAACAGCGTAATAGCAACCCAGATAAAAAGGTCGATGAGCTTATCTTTAAATGATTCATAAAAAACGATCAAATCAGCATATAAAAGCTGCTTGAAAACATGCCAATAAAATGACGTCGTCATACTAATCCTTTGTTACTTTATCAATGAAGTTTGGCTTTCGCTCAGTAATGCTACAAAAACGTCCTCAAGATTTTTTTTCTTAAAATCAGCGAGAAGTTTATCAGGCGTATCAATAAGCCTTACCTGACCCTGATCAAGAATACAGACGCGATCAGAAAGCTGCTCTGCTTCATCCAGATAATGAGTCGTTAAGATTATCGTGATACCCTGTGCCTTGAGCTCTTTGATTTTTTGCCAGAGCTGACGTCGAATGTGCGGATCAAGGCCAACGGTCGGCTCATCAAGCAAAATGAGGCTGGGCTCATGCATTAGGCTACGCGCAATCATAAACCTCTGCTTGTACCCGCCTGATAGCACGTATGGCTTCTGGGATAAATAATGACCAAGCTCAAATTGATCGACGAGAGCGGCTAGGCGTTGCTCGATACGAGCTTCTGACATTCCATAAAATCGACCCGCGAAACGTAAGTTGTTTTCGAGACTCAGCGCGGGGTTTAAGTTTGGGCGTTGTGGACAAAAGCCAAGGCGTAAGCGATAGGCATAAAGGTTTCGGTAAATCGATTGGCCATTAATTTCGATATCGCCGAAGGTTGGTGGATGTAAGGTAGCAATAATGGACGACAATGTTGTTTTGCCGGCTCCATTTACCCCGAGCAAGCCAAAAATTTCTCCGCGCTTGATTTCTAACGAAATGCCTTTAAGAGCCTCGTTTTCAGGCTTGCCATTCCGGTAATATGTTTTTTTAATATCTATAATTTTGAGGAGAATATCAGACATAGTGCATCCCTTTATGCGATAACACAGTAAAGCATGTGCTCAAATCTTAAGTGAGCAAAAGTTTAACTGAAGAAAAAATTAGATTTTTAGCGGGAGTGCTAGAGCGCATTCGCTCTAGTATATTTTGGGGGACACCGTAATTTCCATTGCCCTACTCCTCAGAGTCTCTGGATTGTGATAGTCTTTTAAGTTTTACAAACTTGAACATTGCTGTCAACAAGATTATTTTCTGGCACTGTTACTCTTATTTTTGCTAACTTGAGTGCGTGCTCATTAATCATTCGAAGGAGATCTGATTTATGAAAAAACTTGACCCACGGGCTGTATGGCTGCTTTTTTCGAGCCCGCTTATTCCGACTATTTTAATATTTGCTCTATTTGAATTCTTTTTTATCGTTGTGGTGAAACCGAAAAGCCTTTTCGGGCAGACGTTTCCCGTTTTTCTCTGGTGGCTTCTGCTTACGATTTCTGCCTTGGCCATTGTGCTGTTTATATGGGCCTTTTTGGACGTCAAGAATTACCGTTATGAGTTGCTTGATAATGCTTTTCATCAGGAAGGCGGTGTTATATGGCATGAATCATTAACTATCCCTTATGAGCGTATACAGTCGGTTGACATTCGGCGTGGGATTATAGCGCGATTCTTGGGGCTATCTGACGTAATAATTCGCACGGCTGGCGTTAGTGGGTATGGCAAGCATGTTACCTCTATTCAAGGCCGCATACCAGGAGTTGCGCCGGCAGAGGCGATAGCGTTGCGCGATCAATTAATTAAGAGAGCTCGTCAATCTGTTTCTTCTGGGTTATAATAGAGCATGAGCGCCCGTAGCTCAGTCGGATAGAGCGACAGATTCCTAATCTGTAGGTCGCAGGTTCAATTCCTGTCGGGCGCACCACGTCTTAATTCACCTATATTCGTCTTTATGTTCGTTTTTAGCCTCCGTTAGGAGGATTGCAGTAGCTATAAGCATGCGCCTCGCATGGTTATAGCATTCATCGAACGGTAAAAGACAAGCGTGTAGAGCAACGTAAATTGGAGCAATGGGTGCAGGGCCGCCGCCCTGCCGCTCGCCGCGTAGGCGAGCCAGATGCTATAGTTGCGACATCCTACTAATTGATTATCTCGATTCCATCATGTTTTTCGAATAACGTCACTGATGCAATGTTTTATAAAGTCAACATGGTAGTTCCCACAATTTTTGATATGCTTATGTATGCTCATCTAAAAATTCTGCAGCAAAATGCTGGGGAAGTTGAGCTTGTAAAACAAGCGATTCAAAAAGTTATAAATAAACGGGAAAGATTGTGGTTCTTGACACGCTATGGCAAGAGTTTCTCAAAATTCTTTCTGTTGAAGTTGGCAGCCGCGTTGTGGAGACGTGGTTCAAGGCCATCGGCTTAGTTCGCTGGGATGCCCACACTAAAACTGCGTACTTTACGGCGCCGAACGTGTTTGTTAAAGACTGGGTTGAGTCGCATTACCGTCCATTATTTAGCCAGCACCTCGGCCGCTTACTTAATGAAACAACGCTCAATATCTCATTTGTAGAAACAGCTTCAGCGCGCTCTGCAGGAAATTTATCACCAAGCACTCGTAACCAAAGCGCGGACATAGCAAAAAAAATTATGCCGGCACGCGCACCAATCTCTCCTCGCGGCTTTCTCGTTCCCCACCACCAATTTGACAGCTTTATTGTTGGCGCCAATAACTCATTGGCATATGCAGCAGCACACGCCGTAGCCGAAAATCCGGGTGGCTTATATAACCCTCTCCTCATATGGGGTGCAGCAGGCATGGGTAAAACACATCTTCTACAAGCCATCGGCAATCATCTGCGCATGGCAAATAAAAAAGCTACCATTTTGTACCAATCAGCAGACCGCTTTACCAACGAGTTTATCGCAGCCGTCCGTGCTGATCGTGTATACCAGTTCGAAAGCCGTTACAAAGGCGCTGATGTGCTTCTTATGGATGATATTCAGTACATATCCAATAAGGAACAAACTCAGGAAATTTTTTTTCAGATTTTTAACACGCTTTATCAGGCGCGCAAGCAAATTGTGTTTACCAGTAATGCGCTACCCCGCGATATGACCGGCCTTCATGAAAGAATTCGATCACGTATCGAGGGCGGGTTGGTTGCTGATATCCAGCTTGCGTCGACGGCGACGAGGGCAGCGATTTTACATAAGAAAGCAGCGCTCCATAATGTTGTGCTCGATTGTGCAGTCGCCGATTTTATGGCTGAACGCACTACGCATAGTGTGCGGGAGCTTGAGGGTTGGCTTATACGCGTTCTTGCCTTCGCTTCTTTTACGCATCAGCCGATCACGCTTGAGCTTGTTAATAAAGTGCTCGCGCATACCAAAGAGTCAAAGAAGCGCGTAACCGACTTGCCCAATGTTATAAAACATGTGGCTCAAAATTTTAATTATGCAGTAAGTGAGCTTAAATCGGCGGGAAGAAGTAAGGAGCTCGCACTGGCACGACATGTTGCTGTGTACCTTATGAAAAAGCTTACTGATCGCTCATTGCGAGAAATAGCACTCTTTCTTGATCGCAAGGACCATTCAACCATTATTCACGCTATTGCCAAAATCGAAAAGCAACGAAATCAAGATGCCGCATTAGCTGGCCTTCTTGAGCAGCTTGAGCAGAAAATTTTGGCAAATTAGATTCTTGATATAAGTTTCTTGTTTTGCTCTTTTAAGATTTTTTATGCTTATACCTACCAGGCTGCTAACCTCGCCGCAGGGTTAGGGGTGGCCCGGCAGGGGGCGGCGAGGAGCTATGCTCCCTGTCGCATATCAGCAAAAAGCCAAGACAAGATTTAAGAAAATAGCAGAAAAGTTGGAAGTGCTTGTTAAAGCAGGTATAGGTGGGCTAACCGTTGCTCAAGGAACTAAAAGAGATGGTAAAAATCGTTTTTAAGCTGACCTAAAATAGGCTGCAAAAGCTTAAGAGATGAATACCATTTTCGATGTGCTCTTTTAATTCTTCTGCCTGGCTATTACCTTTTTCGTAAATTAATATGCCGTAATTACCATGTTTGAGCGGCCAAACATAGCAACATGGATTTTTAATAGTGAGCTCTGGCGCAAGAACTTTAAGTATGTCAGCCTCGGTCCTTTTTGCTCTTTTATAGCTTATGCTTCCTATCGCGCGTACGCGTTGATTAAATTTACACGAGCGTAAATGCGTGCAAAATGACTGCGGTCGATTGAGCTCATCGACAAACGAGTCGTTATGCTCGGTATGGTCATACCCCGCTACTCCTTGGAAGCAATCAAAATCAGGATTATCGACGAAATAAGCTGCTTTCTCAAGCTTGAAACAGGCAATATGACAGAGCTCATGTAACGTGAACTCGCTCATATGATCACTTCCGTAAAGAGCGATGATTTTGCGTGGCAGCCGACTCAGGTGGGATAGAACCTGGAGATGTCGGGGCAATGCTTGGGGCTTCATGTAAAGGTCTCCCTGTTAAGATTATAACGTGTCACCGCTAACACTTTTAAATAAAATGTCATGACTAGATTACCAGACAAAAATATTAAAAATCAACTCTCTTGAAGTTGACTTGTGAACTCTTGCGGCTAATACGAGCGGCATGCTAGCTTATCTATCATTAGGGGAGAGGGGACGCATGAAGCAGTACGCTTATTGGTTGACTAGGGTGACTATTCTTCTTGTCTTGGTCGGCAGACAGGAGAATGCACGAGGACAAGCTCGTTGGATTCATCGACCTGCCGATCCAACAATGGCAGAAATACGAACCCGCTGGGTTGCTGACGAAAGCGAAGAGTACTCATTAAGGGGCCATGAGTTTGAAGCGAGTACTATCTTTAAACTTTTTGATCGTGACTATTTTATGGCAAATCTTCTGCCAAAAGGCTTTATAAATCTGAGAAATGAAAAAGATAAATATGCCAGAGGCGAGTTTCTCGACGCTTTTATTGGTGAGTGCCTTCTTGAGCTCCAAAAAGCAAAGAGACCTAAAAAAAATTATAAGCGCTTTACCGTGCTTAAAAAAAATAATTTTAATTTTAAACGATCAACGGGGCTGATTATTTTCAAACCAAAGCCCCACCCGTATGACCGCTTTGTAATCAAACTTTTTACCGAGACTCCTCACCTCTTTGTAAGGCCTTTTCACAAGGACCTCGAGCAAAATTGCCTCTTTAATATGGCAGGTGGCGTTAGTCGATACTTGGTCGGTTTTACCCGCGTTAAAAATTTACACTACATGAAGCACCGCATAGAGAAAAGCCCTTACTGGTCGTCGATTATGGCACCGTGTATACGTAAATGGTTTTGGCTTCCCTCGGAGACTCGCTGGTTTGAGGTTATTGGGTACGGAGTCAACGGCCAAAAAGAACAGCGCATCAGGTTGCCAGCGACCTATGCTATCGTTAGCGATGCGATAGAATCGGAGCGTGGATTTTCAATGTACAATAAAGATGATGCTGAATTGGTGCTTTCTCTTGCCCGCTGGTTAAAAGAAAGGTTAGATCCTAATATTACCAACTATATGATTGAAAAGCAAACGGGCAAGCCCGTATTTATTGATACTGAGCACTTTCCAACTAATCTCGGCTTGCGCGAGACATTGGGATATGTGAGCTATATGGATTGGTATTTCAAAATGACGCGTAAGTATCTTAAAGATAGCTATTGCCGTACTAAAAAAGGGCGACTGGCTATCAGGAGAGGTCAAGCTCGACCGTTTATGCAATGTACGTAGCGTAAAAAAGTATGTTTCTCACAAAATCATCTTCTTTCTAGATTTACTATCATGAATCGTGTATTATTGAAGACGTTATTTGAGACTTTTTATGCGGATAAGAATTGTATGCCCTCATTACTTACTAATAATATTTTTCTCAAGCTCCTTTGGCAGTCTGATTGGCTGAGTCAAAGTTTATTTTGGTTACTCATGGCTATGTCTGTAGGTTGCTGGTGGGTATTTATATATAAATTGTATGGCTTTGCAGCAAAGCAAGCACAAGCTGAATCTACGCTTGCACGTCTGCAGAGTATAACAACATTAGAAGAGCTCACGCGTTTGGCTACTGCGTTAAAAGCAACAGTTACGGGTGCCTTGTTGGATGCCGGTCTCACGGCGGTACGGAAAACAAAAGCTCACCAAGAAAAAGCAGGGAATTTTCTGATGCAGCATGAGCAGGAATATCTTGCGCTTAGTATCGATGAAGCTTTTATGGCAGTAATGAAGCATGAGACAAGCAATATGGCAATGCTGAAACTAAGCGCAGAAACGGGAACCTTGCTTGGTCTCTTTGGTACCGTCTGGGGATTAATTCATGCTTTCAATAAAATTAGCGATAAGCAAATTGCCGATATTCCAACAGTGGCCCCCGGGATCGCTGAAGCATTAATTATTACATTCACTGGGTTGTTTGTCGCTATACCCGCGCTTGTAATGTATCACTTGTTGACTCATAAAATAGCTGAGCTTGAAGAAACGTTACGTGCGATCGCTGATAGAAGTGAATGGATTATTAACGCGAGTCAAGCCACTACCTCGCTGCCGCAGGGAATAAGGATAGTACATGAGACGCCTTTGTCGCAAAACACGCAATAAAGCCCTAGACTTGCCCAACATTACGCTTACGCCGTTTATCGATACAGTCTTGGTATTGCTCGTCGTTTTTATGGTTACTTCTCCTGGCAAAACATCGCTTCCCATTCAATTAATAACGGTACCCTCGGTTGTCGCTACGGGCCCTGAGCTCAATGATAAACCGGTTAATAAGCAACAATACACAGCATTGGTTGTTTCTGTTAATGCGCAGGGAAAGCTTTTTATTGATGGCGTACCAACAACTGAGGCTCATTTAAGGCAGGGGATCATGCAAGGTATTGGAAAGTCGCCTATAGCAACCGTCCGGATTCAGACCGAATCCGCGAGCCCTTCATCGCTCATTCACCACGTGATTGATATTATCAGGCAGATACATGGTGTCAAAATTGTTTTCTGGTAATCGAGTCGATTATAACCACCTTTTTTTTTCTTTTGCGTGCTCTCTCGGCATACATGTGCTGATTATATGCTTGGTTTGCTTTTTTTCCTTGGACCGACCTCACGTTTTACCGCTTATATTTAAAAGAGAAATGAGCGCGCCAGCAATTCCTTATGTGAATCAAGATGTAGCTATTGAAGAAAAGCTACCGATCAAGCAAGCGCAGGAGCTGGCGAAGCCAAAACCAGCGCTTGAAAGCTCAAAAAAGCAAGTGCTGGAGCCGCCAGCGAAAGGGCCGGTGGTACTTGATAATCTTTTGCCTGAAGAGCTCGTATCGTTATTTGCTCAATGGGAAATCTTTCCTGTAGCGTCATCGGTACCTCCCCATTTTGATATCGCACCCTGCGTACCACCTCAAACTGAACCGGTAATCAAGGAGCAGAAAATAGCTGTAATTAAGAGTGTTCCTAAAGCGGCCAAGAAGAACGAGCCAACAAAAAAGGCTTCGCCTCAGAAAATACAAAAGGTCGTCCCTAAAAAGATCGCAAAAGAGCCAACGCAGAAATCCTTGCCAGTCGAGGATTCTCCTAAAAAACAAACACCACGAGTATCCACCAAGCCCGTGTCAAAAAAATCTGCTGGGGCCAAAGGAGCAAAAAAAGAAGTACCCAGACATGTTGAAAAAAAGCCAATAACTCATAACATGCTGGTAGTTCAAAAGAAAGGGGATTTAAAGTTTGCCAAGCCTGGCCGGGAACCCTTGAGCGAGGCGGAGAATCTGGTTCAAGTGGAATTTACCGACGTAATTCCATCACAAGGGATAACGCCAGCGGATGCCGACTATGCGATTACTCATGATATCTACGAAACAATCAAGCAAGCATGGGAGCCATTGGCGGGCTGGGAAGAAGCGGGACCGGTTATTATTAGCGTGGAGCCAGGGAATAAGGTTGCACACGAGCCGCAGTTTGTAACGAAGTCCTATGCTGCTGCTAAAAACCAGCAAGCGATGAGTATCGCTCGATTTATTGTACAATCGGGGAAATCGCATGGCAGAAAATTTAATCTTACTTTTAAATAGCAATAAGCGAGGCATCATGCAGTGGTTCAGCATAGTAGGTATAATGATAGCGACGGTGTCGGGTGGATGCTTAGCGCTCTTTAAACCTGCCGAGGTTATATCAATTACCATTGATAACCCTGCAAAGAAGGGAGACCAGACAAAGCGCATGAAGCTGTTCATGGGCATTTTGAACGGTGAAGACCAAGATCTTATGCTGATGATGCCCTTTCTTAAGGCCGATCTTGAGTTGGGCAGACAGTTTTCGGTGACGTTGGAACATAAAGGCTTGCCTAAGACTAAAAACGAGATTACTGAGTTATATAACCGGGGCTATGTGTTAGCATTTTTTATTAATAGCACCGATGATAATAAAGCTTTTGAGTGGCGGCTCTATAATACAACGCAGGCATCTATGGAACGAGGAAAGCGATGCTTTAAGATAGGTAGGAATCCTGAAGATTGGGCCCACATGCTGGCGCATGATATGTGGGCTGAGCTTATGGGGTGCGCCGGCCCATTTTTAAGCCGGCTCTGCTATATCAAGAAGGTTCCCCATACGCGACTTGGATCGATAAGCCAACTGTGTGTTGGGAGTGTTGCCGGTGATAATGAGCGCATCCTGCTGAGCAATAACCGCATTACCGTTGCCCCTTATTGGAGCTTGGCTCAAACAAGCCCGTATTTAGTTTGCTCAGAGTTTACCGACGCCAACGTCCGACTTATTTCGGTCGATTTATATGGAAACCGCCGCATTATTCTCGATCTTGATGGGACGACTGCTGGGGTTTCGTTCCAACCAAATGGCGCTGATATTATTTATGGGCGGTCCGGAGGTATTTGGCGATATCATTATGATCCAGTAGCCGGCAAGGCAACGCATACTCTACTTATCAAAGAGCCAGATGCGTGCGCCTCTCCAACGATCCTCTCTAATGGGGATATTATTTATTGCTCCCAGGGGAAGATCAAGTGCTATAATTCGCACAATTGTGCGCGTGAAACGCTTATAAGTGAGGGATATAATGTTGGCCCGGCATGCCATGAGCGAAGCAACAAAATTGCCTTTTCAAGGCGCGTAAAAGGTGATATGCAACTATTTCTCTATAATCGGAAGACCAAGACCCACGAGCAGCTAACGTTTGATCGATCTGATAAGACTGACCCAGCCTGGTCGACCTGTGGGACCTGGCTCGCATTTTGTGTCGAAGACAAAGGCAAAAGTCGTATAGCGATTCTCAACATTAAGACTCATTATATGACGTTTGTAACGTCAAGTAAGGATAATTGTCGTTATCCTGCTTGGTCGCCGCCATTGACCCATATGCCTTTATAAATTACTATAGCTGTATATTTATTTGATATTTTGGTATAATTAATTTTATAATATTGATTGAGGCGCGTGAAGATGTTCCTGGTGACTTGTTATTGGTATGTTGAACACTTTATGCTTTCTCAGATAGACACGTCGACAAAACAATAGTTTCAGGTATACTAGTGTTTAATAATTAGTAGTATAGCTTTTTAATAAGTGGATGCTCATGAAACAAAAAATGTACTTTAAGCAATTTCGGGCGGGACCGCGTCAGTTCATCTTCTTACTCATGGCGGCGCTGCTTGGCCTTGGAATCTTACTTATGCTGACTGAATACTCGCGGGTTACTCAGCCGATGAGCTATTCCACCTTTCTCAAAAATATTGAGCTTAACAAGGTAAAATCGGTTCACGTAGCGGGGCAGCGTGCATATGGATGGTTGCGTGATGGCAAAACGCGGTTTGAGGTGGTAATACCGGAAAATAACCCCCAGCAATGGGATTTATTCAATAAGCATCATGTTGAAGTTACCTTATCTGAGCAAAGTAGTGTTGCTTTGGGATGGTACTGGTTTGCCATTTGTGGTTTACTTTTTTTTGCTGCTCTTGTGTGGTTTTTGGTTCGTCAATCTCGTAATTCAGGAAGTTCAGGGAGCACAATTTTTAACATGGGCAAGAGCCGCGCTAAAATGATTTTGCCAACGCAGGTAAAAGTTAATTTTTCCTCGGTAGCAGGTGCTCAAGAGGCTAAGCAAGAGCTTGCTGATATTGTAGAATTACTTAAGCATCCTGACAAGTTTAAGCGCCTCGGAGCAAAGCTTCCTCGGGGCGTTCTTCTTGTAGGTGAGCCCGGTAATGGCAAAACTTTGCTTGCAAAAGCAGTTGCTGGGGAAGCGCATTGCCCATTTTTTATGGTGAGCGGATCAGATTTTGTTGAGGTATTTGTGGGTGTTGGTGCAGCACGTATTCGTGACTTATTTGCCCAAGCGCGTAAGCATGCGCCAAGCATCATATTTATCGATGAAATCGACGCTATTGGTCGTCAGCGTGGTACTGGCTTAGGCGGCGGGAATGATGAACGGGAACAAACGCTTAATCAGCTTTTGACCGAAATGGATGGCTTTGAAAGCCAAAACGTGCCTTTGGTGATATTAGCAGCAACTAACATACCTGACGTGCTTGATAAGGCGCTTTTGAGGCCTGGCCGATTTGATCATCGGATTAATGTTCCTTTCCCTGATTTAGCAAGCCGCGAAGCTATTATTAAGATTCACGTACGCGATACCAAATTGGCACCGACGGTGGATATCAAAGGGCTAGCCCAGGAAACTGCTGGCTTTAGTGGTGCCGAGCTTGCAAATCTTATTAACCAGGCTGCCTTGATTGCTTCTAAAAAGGGCCATGATGCTATTATGGCTAGTGACATTGAGGAGGCCCGGCTTAAAATATTTAAGTCTCAGGAGACCAATAACGCGACGGGAGCATTGCAAACACGCGGTGCAGCCCATGTTAAACTCTTTATGCCTTCCCAGGTCAAGACGACCTTTAAGGATGTTGCAGGGGTGCGTGATGCCAAAGAGGAGTTGCTTGATGTGGTTGAATTTTTGCGTCGACCAGCCAAATTTAAGGAACTTGGCGCCAAGATACCGCGTGGGGTCTTATTGGTTGGCGAGCCAGGCAATGGCAAGACCTTGCTTGCTCGTGCTGTTGCGGGTGAAGCGCAGTGTCCCTTTTTTAGCGTGAGTGGCTCGGATTTTGTTGAGATTTACGTGGGTGTTGGTGCGTCGCGAGTACGTGAACTTTTTGCCCAGGCTCGTAAGCATGCTCCGAGCATTGTCTTTATCGACGAGGTAGATTCTGTAGGTGGCCAGCGTCTTAAGGGGTCAAGCGTGGGTGAGTATTCACAAACTCTCAACCAGCTTTTGGCTGAGATGGACGGGTTTGATACGGCGCAGTCAGACGTCATTGTCTTAGCGGCAACCAACCGCGTTGATATGTTGGACAGCGCACTTTTACGGCCGGGGCGATTTGATCGTAAAGTAGTTGTTCCGTTTCCTGATATCGTTTGCCGTGAAGAAATTTTGCAAGTACATGCACGCCGTATTAAGCTGGCTTCGGATATTAATCTTAATAAAATAGCAAGGGGGACGCCGGGCTTTTCTGGTGCCGATTTAGCTAACTTGATTAATGAAGCAGCACTGGCGGCTTCGAAAAAAAATCAAGACAAGGTTCTTATGGGTGATATAGATGAGGCACGCGATAAAATTATTATGGGTAAAGAGGTGCGTTCGATAATATTTACGCCTAAAGAGCTTCAGATGACGGCATTTCATGAGGCTGGACATGCGCTGGTTCGGTTGTTATTACCCGACGTTACCGACCCGCTTTTTAAGGTAACGATTATTCCTCGAGGTATGTCGCTTGGCTCAACTCACTGGCTTCCTGACCGTGACAAGTATACCTCCACCAGAGAAGAAATATTGGCTTCGATTATGTCAGCTTTGGGAGGTCGTGTGGCTGAAGAGCTTGTTTTTAATACGCTATCCACAGGAGCGGCAAGCGACTTTAAGGTTGCTACCAATATGGCTCGCCAAATGATATGTGTTTATGGCATGAGCGATACGCTTGGACCAGTCATCTACCAGGAGTCTGCTTATGGTAAGCCGGAGTATTCTCAGGAAACTGCTGGCAAAATTGATGAGGAAGTTCGCTCAATATTGCAGAAATGCTATGATAAAGCGAAAGAATTGCTGGTCCAGCACCGGGATAAGTTGGATAAGCTTGCTCAATTGCTGCTTGAAAAAGAAACAGTACATGCACAGGATATTTACGAAGCGCTTAATATCCCACCGCGCGTTGAAGTTCGGTTAAATTAACGTGTGCTTAAAAAATGAAGGATAAATCATATGTCACGCATCTGTTGTGTTTGTAACAAGGGGCCCCAGGTTGGCAATATTGTGAGCCATGCCAATAACCGTGTGAAAAAGTGGGTATATCCCAATGTACACAGGATTCGATTTGTGCTGGCCAATGCGCCCATACGCAAAGTGCATGCGGGAAATGTTTGTACAAAGTGTGTTAAGGCAAAAAAGATTGAAAAGGTCGTATAGGATCTTATTAAAGTAAGGATATTACGTATGGCAAATTCTGCTTCAGCCAAAAAAAATGCGCGCAAGAATGAAAAGAATCGGTTGCGCAATGCTGCACGTCGATCAGCCCTTAAGACGGCTATTAAAAAGCTTATCGCCTCTGTTGATGGTGGCCAAACCGCTCAGATCGATACTCTTTTTAGAGATGTTGCCTCAAAACTTGGAAGAGCAAAGAGCAAGGGGCTCATTCACGCCAATGCCGCATCGCGTAAGCTGTCTCGGCTGGCCAAAAAAGTTGCAGCTAAGCCCGCTGCTTAATCGAGCAATAAAAAAGGGATGCGCTATCGCATCCCTTTTTTCTCTTGTTAATAAGAGCTTACTCTTCGTCTGGGCACTCTTCCCTGATGGTATCAGGTGGGCAAACATAGTGGCATTGCGTTCTGCACACTTTGTTTGCTGGACATTCTTTACGAACCATCTTGTAGCAGAGTGGACGTGCTTCGCATTCTTCAACGGCTCGACGTGTTCTGCATGGGCTGCAACGGCCGCCCAAGAAAGCTGATGCATTGCTGACGGCGAGCAGGCTGAGTACTGTTGCTACGACTAACTTCTTCATAGCGTCTCCTTTTGTTTATTTGGTTTTACTTTTCTGTAGGCCTACGCTTGTTATTATGACAAACTTAGAATTTAGAAAACAACGCTTTCGTAAAAAATTTATATAACTTATAAAAAAGTGGCGCCGTTTTAGCTCTTTTTCTAAAACATTTTTATACCAACCATGCTTTTAGGTTTTCTCCGTGCGAATTTTATAATAATAATAGTACTTAAGGTTTTCGTCCAAGCAAGCCCTCGCGTAGCCTTGGTGAGGTTAGACGGGAGGCGACTCAGCAGCCAGGCTTTACCAGATTTGATAAAAATGGAAATAACCAGTACACTAATACCAATCTTTGGAGTTGGGCCCATAGCTCAGGGGTTAGAGCAGTCGGCTCATAACCGAAAGGTCCCAGGTTCAAATCCTGGTGGGCCCACCAAAAAATAGCGGAGCTTTATGAAAACGGACCCATTTACTCAGTTTATCCGTTTTGTCGAGGCTGATCTGAGCTTGATGGCTCATGAGCAACAACAAAAGCTGCTCACTCAAGAAATTGAACAACTTACTGTCTCGATCAATCAAGAACAAGAGCGTCTTGAAAAGCTCAAAGCGAATGTCCAGTCAATGCGTAAGCACATGTATTCACTAGAGGTTGAGGGGCGCATCAAGCAAGATCGGGGACAAGAAATTACGTTATTGCTCGATCGCATTACCAACCCTAAAGAATATACCGCATTAAGTCGCGAGCTTGAAGAGCTCGCGCGCACTCGGGCAGCTAACGAAGACCTCCTCATCGAAACGTGGCAAGCCTACGAAGCTGCACAGCTTGATTACGATAAGCAATACCATGAATTTAAAGAATGGTTACTTGCCCAGGAGCAGGCGATTGTACAAAAGAGGGAACTGGGCGAGCGCCTTCAGCGCGAGGATGAACTGCTCAAGCAGCAGCAAGTGCACTACGAGGAAGAAGCCCCAGCTGAGTATATGCAAGAGTTTCGCCGATCAAAAGAGTCTGTCCCTAACCCCGTAGTACCGGTTATCGAAAATCACTGCAGTGCCTGCTATAGCCAAATCACCGTACACGACTTAGCCATGCTTCGTCGCCACATTTTAGTAACATGCAGTGAATGCTTCCGTAAATTATACCTGCCTCTATCAGGAGCTTGAAAAAGGGTGATGAAGCAGACAACAGAATGGTCCCTTTTTATAGACGGCGCTTCGCGCAATAACCCAGGGCCATCTGGCGCTGGTATCTATTTGCTCAAAAATGGTGAGCCATTCTTGCAGCAGGGATACTTTCTTGGAACTAAGACCAATAACCAGGCCGAGTACTTGGCGCTTTTGCTTGGTTTGTTCTTACTTGAGCCCCTTCTCGCAAAAGATGACCTGATTTGCGTTTTTTCTGACTCTCAGCTTTTAGTCCGACAGCTTAATGGCATATATAAGATAAAAGAGGCATCACTCGTGCCGCTTTATACCTGTGCCAAAAATTTTCTTTTTAAAAAAAATTATGTACTCGAGCACATTCTGAGGTACAATAATGCTGCTGCCGATAAGCTCGCTAATCTGGGTATTAACCGGCAAACGGAGCCACCGGGCAAATTTGAACAATTTTGCGAGCGATATGAAAATTCATGAAATATACGTTACTGTTCAGCGCATTCATACTGGGAAGCTTGCCTTCCCCACTTTTAGCCTCATTGTTTGCAAGCTCACGCGTTACGAGAAAAAAGACCCCGCTTCACGTACGCGTCCTCTTAGACGAGAAAGCTGCTGACGGCGAGCTTTGGGTACTCAAGAATGCTCATGGTTTTTTGCTATCCGATGGTAATGACCCAAAGCGCCAGCATTTCATCAAAGAAAATAAGCTTATTATAGGATGTAGCTCATCGCTTACGCTTAACGGGAAAAGGATTACCACTGATTGGCTGAAAATTGATACCGCCCAGGGTCATATTGCCTATGGACAAAATGAGTATAAAGGCAGCTTTTTTGTTCGCAAAAAGGACGGCAAGGCCCAATTGGTAAATCGCATTGAGCTCGAAGATTACGTTGCTTCTGGCGTTCGCTGGGAAATGCTTCCCCGATGGAAAAAGGCGGCTTTAGAGGCTGGCGCGATTACCTACCGCACCTATGCTGTCTGGACGATACAGAGGACGCGAGCCCAAGCTAAAAAGAAAAAAAGGGATGAGGGATATGATATCCGCTGCACCAATGTCCATCAGGTCTATAAAGGGCATCACGCATGTGCATGCATTCACGATGCTGTTAAATCAACAGCGGGGCTTATATTGACCCATAGTAAGGGCACCGTAGTTGAGCCTATTATTGCCCTTTATGATGCCTGCTGCGGGGGTAGCATTCCTGGCTATCGTTGCGGCATGGACTTTGAAAAAGCACCTTACTTAGCTCGTGGGTATGCATGTACCTATTGTCAAAAATGTAAGCTCTACAAATGGTCATGTGATTACGATTTTGACGATTTGGCCCAAAGGCTTGAGCCATGGCTCAAGCTGCAAGGACCGCTTACTGATATAAAAATTGGTGAGCGCGATAAAGCTGGCGCCGTGCAATCTATTGATGTCAAGATGAACAACCACTGGATAACGCTCTCTGCTCAAAAATTCAGCCAACGGGTCAAGGGGATTAAAAGCTGTACTTTTTCCATAACCAAACGGCACCATAAAATATTCTTTCAGGGCTCTGGTTATGGCCACCAGTTCGGATTTTGTCAATGGGGCGCCCAAGGCATGGCAGAAAGAGACTGGAACTGCAGGCGTATTTTGCGCTTTTATTATCCAGGTACCACCCTCATGAAAGTGGAAGGGATTGTCTAATGCCTGGCTATCGGGGTCATATTACCGGAGCTTTTATCGTATGGGTGGTTGGCCTGACAGGAGTTCTGTTTTTACGGTACGTTTCTGGGCTGCAAGCGGTAATGTGGTGTTTTTCAGCCATTATTGGGGGCTTGTTTCCAGACCTCGATATAAAAAGCATGGGGCAGAAATGGCTTTTTAGAGCACTTTTTATTATCGGGATCGTCCTCATATTTAACGAATGCTATCGCTTTATGTCCGTCATGATGCTCATCGCTACGATTCCTCTTTTGGTTCGCCATAGGGGATTACTCCATTCACTTGCCTTTATTAGCGGGGTTACCCTGGCGAGCAGTATTTTATTGTGTGCACAATTTTCTAATTGCCAAGAAATGATTCTTTCAAACGCGTTATTTTTTTGGCTCGGTGCTGTTTCGCACCTACTTCTGGATGGCCATGGCATATTTGCAGGATATAAAAGGTTTCGCTTTTTGACAAAAATGCGGCGGCGTTTGTATTAAAAAGCACTTTTTCGTTAAGCATTTAAAAATTCTTGCTTTTGCACAACCTTGTGACTAGGATATAACAGATGGCATGTTCATTTTTCAAGGAGGTTACGCATGATTATAATGGATCAACCAATATTATCAATCATTGTTTTTAGTATAGTATTGGGTCTGATAGTTTTTGTATACGATTTAATAATCCCGGGGTTAACGGGAACTCAACGAGCAGCAATGTCGATCAAGGACCTCATATTGCTTATCGTATTTTTTGCGGTTGTTATTTTCATCCTCAGATCGATAGGTTTTTGGCCAACACTGATCGTAGGTATCTAAGTATACTATGTCTTTTACCGGATAACTCTGGTTAATGAGCTATCCGGTAAAAGGTGCTCTCCGCCGTCTTCGTTGTACGTTCTCCTACTTCTTCTCGCGAGCAGCCTAATAAATCCGCTACAGCCTGCGCTATAACGGGGATTTGTGTGGGGCTATTTTTTTTGCCACGTATGGGCTGTGGGGGAAGAAAAGGAGCATCTGTCTCCAAAATAATATGCTCAATGCCGAGTTTGCTCACGACTTCTCGCAACTTACTATTTTTTGGGTATGTTATGGTTCCCCCAATACCAAGCACAAAGCCAAGCTGAATGGCACCTTGAGCAAAGGCAAGGTCTTCTGAAAAGCAGTGAATGGTTCCCTTGGGGCAGTTATTTTTATATTCTGCAAGACACTCTAGAGTCTCATCACCTGCGTCGCGGGTATGAACAACAAGAGCAAGATCGTACTCAAGCGCGAGCTCAATTTGAGCTCTAAAAGCATCTTTTTGCTGTGCAATATTATACCCCGGGTAGTGCTTATCGAGACCACACTCACCGATTGCTACAATTTTGTGTTTTTGAGATTCTTTCGCTAATAAAGCTATCTGACGTAAATCTTCTTGCCACGACATCGCGAGATCATTGGGGTGTATTCCCACTGTCGCAAAAACAGGATCGTAGCCCACTGCCAGCTTAATGCAATTCATGCTTTCGATGATACTCGTACCGACGCACAAAAGCTTTTTTACGCCGGCGCTCACGGCATCCGCTATAAGAGGCTCGGCATGAGTAAACTCTTGCGATGTGAGGAGAGAATCAAAACTATCTTTGACCATAATATTTAGATGGCAGTGCGTGTCGATAAACATTGGTACTATTCTCCGAGCAAAAAAATAAGGGCTTATCTATCACCTTATCAGAAACCTGAGCGCCCTGCAAAGATGCGATCTAGCTGTCTCATGACGACATTATCATTGTTGTGCGACCCATGTACCAATGATGACTTGACCAAAGATATGATTGCCATTACAGTAAAGGTACATCTATATATTAAGTATAAAGGGGAGGGCAGATGAGAATTGCTATTTTACTCAGCACATTATTATCACTTGTGATGAGTTTACAATCTTTTGCTACTTGTTCTTTGCAGTCAGGAACTTTGTATAGTGAGCCGGCTGGTTCTGCTGCTCCTATTTCAGTAGCGCTCTCACCAAATGGTTCATATCTTGCTACTGCTAATAATAATTCAAATAATGTAACAGTATTTACGGTAGGAACAGGAGGAGTTTTAAGTGGTGGAACATCATATGTCTTACCAGCTGGCTCTGTACACACATATTCAGTAGTTTTCTCACCAGATAGTGCATATTTAGCTGTTGCTAATTATGGTTCAAATGATGTCACCGTATTTACGGTAGGAGCAGGGGGAGCTTTAAGTAATGGAACATCGTATGCCTTACCAGCTGGCTCTGTACAACCATATTCAGTAGCGTTTTCACTGAATGGCTCATATCTGGCTACTGCTAATCATGGTTCAAGTGATGTCACCGTATTTACGGTAGGAGCAGGGGGAGCTTTAAGTGGCGGAGCATCGTATGTCTTGCCAACTGGCTCTATTAATCCTACTTCAGTAGCGTTCTCACCAAATGGCTCATATCTGGCTACTGCTAATTATGGTTCAAGTGATGTCACCGTATTTACGGTAGGAGCAGGGGGAGCTTTAGGTGGCGGAACATCATATGCATTACCAAGTGGTTCTACCAATCCTGTATCAGTGGCATTTTCACCGAATGGCTTATATCTGGCTACTGCTAATCTTGGCTCAAGTGATGTCACCATATTTACGGTAGGAGCAGGGGGAGCTTTAAGTGGCGGATCGTCCTATGCCTTACCAGCTGGCTCTGCCACCCCTTTTTCAGTGGCATTTTCACCGAATGGCTCATATCTGGCTACTGCTAATTATGGTTCAAGTGATGTCACCATATTTACGGTAGGAGCAGGGGGAGCTTTAAGTGGCGGAGCATCGTATGTCTTGCCAACTGGCTCTATTAATCCTACTTCAGTAGCGTTCTCACCAAATGGCTCATATCTGGCTACTGCTAATTATAGTGATGTAACCGTATTTACGGTAGGGGCAGGGGGAGCTTTAAGTGGCGGAGCATCGTATGCCTTACCAGCTAGCTCTGCTACCTCTATTTCAGTAGCGTTTTCACCGAATGGTGCATACGTGGCTACTGCTAATTATAATTCAAATAATGTCACCGTATTTACGGTAGGAGCAGGGGGAGCTTTAAGTGGCGGATCGTCCTATGCCTTACCAGCTGGCTCTGTACAACCATATTCAGTAGCGTTTTCACTGAATGGTTCATATCTGGCTACTGCTAATATTGGTTCAAGTGATGTCACCGTATTTACGGTAGGAGCAGGGGGAGCTTTAAGTGGCGGATCGTCCTATGCCTTACCAGCTGGCTCTGCTAGCCCTATTTCAATAGCATTTTCACCGAATGGTTCATACGTGGCTACTGCTAATCATGGTTCAAGTGATGTCACCGTATTTACGGTAGGAGCAGGGGGAGCTTTAAGTGGCGGATCGTCCTATGCCTTACCAGCTGGCTCTGCCACCCCTTTTTCAGTGGCATTTTCACCGAATGGCTCATATCTGGCTACTGCTAATTATGGTTCAAGTGATGTCACCATATTTACGGTAGGAGCAGGGGGAGCTTTAAGTGGCGGAGCATCGTATGTCTTGCCAACTGGCTCTATTAATCCTACTTCAGTAGCGTTCTCACCAAATGGCTCATATCTGGCTACTGCTAATTATGGTTCAAGTGATGTCACCGTATTTACGGTAGGAGCAGGGGGAGCTTTAAGTGGCGGAGCATCGTATGCCTTACCAGCTAGCTCTACTACCTCTATTTCAGTAGCGTTTTCACCGAATGGTGCATATCTGGCTACTGCTAATTATACTTCAAGTGATGTCACCGTATTTACGGTAGGAGCAGGGGGAGCTTTAAGTGGCGGAACATCGTATGCCTTGCCAACTGGTTCTATGGACGCTGTTTCAGTAGCGTTTTCGCCAACTGGTTCATACGTGGTTACTGCTAATGAAGGCTCAGATAGTGTCACCGTATTTACGGTAGGAACAGGCGGAACGCTAACCGCTGTTGCAAATGCTTCCGTGGGAGCAAACGCGGCATTGGGGGGGGCATTCGCACCGTCAGGTGCATACTTGGCCACTGCTAACAGCAAGTCAAATAGTGTGACGGTATTGAAAGTAGGAGTAGGGGGAGCTTTAAGTTCTGGTGTTTTGTATGCTTTGCCAACAGGCTCTGAAAATTCTAAATCACTTGTATTCTCGCCTTCAGGAGAATATGTAGCGACGGCCAACTATGATTCAAATGATGTAACCGTGTTTGAGGTAGGACCAGATGGAGAATTAAGTGGAGGAACCTCATATGTTTTACCAGCAGGCTCTATTCAGCCTTATTCTATAGCATTTTCACCATCAAGATCTTATGTAGCAACCGTTAATGCCGGCTCGCTTGATATCACTCTGTTTACCATAGGATCAGGTGGTACGTTAAGTGGCGGTACCTCATATGCTTTGCCCGCTGGTTCTATCAATCCTGTATCAGGAGCATTTTCACCTTCAGGGTCATATTTAGCAGTGAGTGATGCGGCTGCCGACACGGTGACTCTTTTCACCGTAGGAGCAGGAGGAGCGTTAAGTGGCGGTACTTCATATCCTTTGCCTTCAGGTTCGCTAGCTCCCCAATCAGTAGCTTTTTCGCCCGATGGTTCTTATGTAGCTACCACCAATTCTGGTTCGAATGATATTACCGTATTTACTATAGGAATAGGAGGAGCTTTAAGTGGAGGTGCTTCATACGCTCTACCCGCAGGATCTACAGCCCCGCGCTCACTCGCATTCTCGCCTGGTGGCGCCTACGTGCTTACGGCAAATACTAGTTCGAATGATGTTACGGTATTTACGGTAGGAACAGGAGGAAGCTTAAGTGGCGGGACCTCATACCCTTTACCGACGGGATCAGCAAATCCCTCTATCATACTCTTTTCGCCTTCCGGTGCATTTGTTGCTACTATTGACAGTATTTCTCGGGATATAGCAGTCTTTCCCGCATCAAATTGTTTTCCAAGCTCTGCCAGTTCAGGAAGTTCTTATTCGTTACCATCTGGTTCTCAAGAACCAGACGCTCTAGCGTTTTCGAAAGATGGCGAATATCTTGCAACAGCCAATTATAACTCAAACGATGTAACAATCTATACGGTAAGCTCAGAAGGCACATTAAACGGTGGCACATCGTATGCGTTGCCGTCAGGTTCAGTATTTCCAACAGGTATAGTGTTTTCGATAGATAGGTCATATATAGTAACAGCAAATAGTCAATCGAATGACGTTACCTTGTTTGAAGCAGGAACAGGTCAATTAATAGGAGGCACATCATATGCCTTGCCGCTTAATTCAACAAATCCAAGCTCGGTAAATTTCGCACCGAGTGATGGCTATCTTGCCGTAGCGAACCGTAATTCAAACGATGTGGCTCTCTTTACCGTAACAGCAGGAGTGCTGACGAATGAAATCTCCTATGCGCTACCTCTAGGGTCAGCAGCTCCGGTATCAGTAGCATTTTCACCAGATGGCTTTTATCTTGCAACAGCAAATGTTGCTTCAAACGACGTAACGCTTTTTAGCGTGACCACTGGCGTATTAAGCAATGGAAGCTCTCAAGCCTTACCAAGGAGCTCTAATAGGCCTCGCTCACTTGCCTTTATAGCAGCTTCTACCGGTGAGCTTTTTGTTGCTACCGCTAATAGCGATTCGAATGATGTTACGGTCTTTCCCATCAATGCTGGTATGTTAGGCTTAGGTCAATCATATCCCTTGCCGTTAGCTGCTGTTAATCCATACTCAGTGGCGGTTTCAGAGGCAGGAAATTATCTTGCTACCGCCAATACCGGTTCAAGCAGTATTACGCTCTTTGCTTTCAACGGCAGCGCCTTAGATCAAGGAATTTCATATGATTTGCCTGCGCAGTCAAATACTGATGTAGCAATAGCATTTTCCCTAACACAACTAAATAATGGAGCAACGGCCATCGCAACAGCAAACCCCGGCTCGAATGACGTATCCGTTATTGCGCTCTTTGGGGGTTCGTCAGGGGATGGTAGTAGCCTGCCGCTAGGAGTTATTATCGGAACTACCATAGGTATACCTCTCGGTCTTGCTGGCTTGACAGTTATTGCTGCAGTGGGTTCTTGGTTGGTTTATAAGTACTTGCATCCATCGACGCGGAGAGCCAGTATTAATTTTGGTGGCGTCGAAGAATCGCCAGACTCGCTCTAGATATGCCTGGCGTCTTTCAAAAGTAAAAAATCTGATTAAAAGGAGATTCTGATGAAGACATACTTTATTCTTATATTGCTGTTATCTTCAACAATCAATTATGGTGGCACATGGAGCTATGAACAAACACTTACCACTTTACCGGGAGCCATTCAAGACTTGGCATTTGGGCGAGCGCCTGGCTCTGAGCAAGCACTACTCACGAGCGTTCTAGGATCTGTTCAACTGTGGAATTTAGCTGGCAAGGAGCTCATCGCGACATTTCCTCTAGAGCATCTTGGTGGTGCTTCGGTAGATTGGGACCCCCGCTCAACGAAACCTTATAAGTTTGTTGTTCCCAATTCTGATGGCTCATGCACCAATAATGCGCTTATCTGGCCGGTTGAGCAGCTTTCAAAACCTTTTGTACCCGAAAGTCCGGTAGCAGTCCTTTGGCATAGGCCGCACTACCGGATGAACACTGCTATGTATTCGAGCGCCTTAAGCCTGATTGTTACATGCTCAAACGATGGCTCGGCCAAAGTGTGGTCCGCCCATGCTCACGGAGTGCCAGCGCCTTCATTTGAATATGCTATTGAAGAAAACGTTCAATCTGCGCAATTTATTGAATCAGGTGCTCTTGCTCTGCCTGCCGCCAATGTTGTCGTCACCGTTCGAGGTACAGCAAATAGCGAGCTGCATGTTTTTAATCCCCAAGCTAAGCCACTAACCCCAGAAATAATCTATCCGGTGGCAACGGGCAATGCTCCGCATTTTTCATGGACAACCACGGTATTTGCTGATCCAGCAACAAGCTTGTTTTCAGCCAAAGGACTGTCGGTTGATTTAGTTGGTATTAATAACAGCGGTCTCACCGCTTTCTTCTCAAAAATGGCATCAGGCAAGCTTGAAATGATCGACGCGCTTGTAGGCAAAAATACCATTGGCGCTGTTGCCACCATGATCATTCACCATAATGAAGGAACTTTAGGGGAAATTTTTGTAGGATATACCGACGGCACCGTCATATTGAAAAAAAGCGATGGAACAACGCAAGAATTTACCGCGCATTACCAGACCGTTAATTGGATGGGTGCAATGGAAGCAGGTCAAGGCCAGGGCGGCTTTCTGGTTACTGCTTCACAGGACGGTACAGCAAAGCTGTGGGCAATAGATACGATAGGCCAGGTCGATACAACGCCTCTGGTCACCATCTCTGCGCCAGAAGCTACTGGCGTACGTATTGCTAAATTTCAGGTAAGCCCTGATTTCCCTTCAATTCCTCATCGGTTGGCGGTTGGTTTTGATAATAATACCGTTGTTATTTACCGTTTTGCTTAATTTTAACGTGATGGAAGCGAAGATAGCTTCGCTTCCATCATAAGCACTAAATAACCATGATTTGTTGAGCATAGCTAATTGCTTGACGGTCGGGATTGATGATGGTGATGTCATAAACACCAGGCAATGAGCCCATCGTTGATATATCTAATGTAATAGAAGTAGGAGAATTATACGTGATGCTATTAATGAGTACGCCGCGACTGCTTGCTGTTAGTCTTCGGGGAAACCCCGCACCGGGGTCATAATAGCCACCTTTTTGCGGAATAGCTTGCTGTCCAATGATCGTTACCGAAACGCTGGAAAGCTCACGCGATAACAAGATCTGCTCGGTGGCGCTTGCTGGCAATTCCGGTGCCATGAGCTGCACAACACTTACTGCCCATTGTGTATTGCTTTCTTTATTAGTATGTTCTTGCATGGTCCATATAGTCATGTCTTCAAGCGGATCAACATCAGCGCTCGAAAACTCGCTCCACTGTTGTGGGTGGGTTTGTTGGATATTGTATCCCGGCTTGCCAGCGGCATAAATGATCGGCTCTCGCAAGGTGCCAAGAGCATCGGTTGCTAGCCGATCCGTAAATTGTGCACTAGCGGCTTGCGCAGTTCCTGCAACACTTGAGGCAAGGACCATATGAAGTTGGCCATTCGTTGCAAGAGCTGGTACCCAATAATTAACGTGGCGCGACGTTGGCTTCGTATCAAAAAGTGTACCCATTTGTATAAGCTCGGGTGCCCACGGCCGTGAAAGATCAATCTGATAAAACCGAAGGGAAATTCGATCATTGGGTGGCATGCTTTGACGTGAAACTCCTTTTTTATCCGTTGCGATAGTTTGAGCAGTCCACAATTGCGGTGCTCCCGAATCTGACGGCCTGATATGGGGTTGCGTAAAGCGGTCATCAAGTGAATCTAAAGGAAACGCGCTACCCTGAGCAGGCACATACATGAAAGACGACGGATTGTCTTCCTGGTCGAGAGGCAATATTGCCTCAAAGGCAAACGTAGGATTCGTGGTGTTGGTATTTTGATAGGCAGTGAGAATCAGTCTGTTGGGCGCATTTGTTACAAAAAAGCCATAAGCTGGCGCGGTGTAGAAATAGTTATTAACCCCTTGTGGCGTAAAGCCTCTGCTTCCCTGCGGTGAGATCACAAATTCGGTGATGGCAAGTGCGCTATTATTTAATGAGCTTTTTTGAATGATAAAAGCGTTTGATTGTATATAGGTGCCTTCACGATTGGTAAACGCATTGGTGCCTATATAGAGAGCGCTTTCATCAAGCCCAAAAGAAACTAAATTCTGAAAGGCTTCAGTGTCGCGAGCACTAAACGTAAAGAATGTAAATCGCGATGCCTGCGTTATAATGCCCGTATCGCTTACGGCAAGATGGCACTGATTGCCAATAGGGTGATTGTCGGTCATTAGGATAAACCAGCGATTGGTAAAACAATCATACCTCACTCGTGCATGTATAGTATTGCTTGTATGCAAGCTGAAAAAGTCATTGGTTGTTGCGTCAAGAATACCATCAGGCAATCCTGACTTTTTGTCGAAGCTTTTAATGCGACCATTCACACAAACAACGTACTGTAAAGGACCAACGGCTCCGTCACCATCAGGAGGAATAAACTTCGAGTCTTTCAACGTTGCTCCAATGAAACTTTTAACAGGCGTAAAAGTATTATTGTGCTCATCTAATGCACTACTGTCATGATAAACTGGCGATGCAGCCTTGCTTGTTGGCGAGTTCCGCTGCCTGATATTAATGAGCGATTCTTCCCGGCTAGGTCCGTTATAAAAAGTAATACCCTCGGTAATTTTCTCTAAGGGGCGGGCCGCGACCCTGCCGATGGTTAATACAAGAGAAAGTATCAAGGATATGCGAATTTCTTTTGCTCTTGTCTTCATAAGTTAATTCCCGTTTTTGTTAAAGTTTTGCTTCCACCTGGTAAGCTCGTATATGAGCTGATAGAAATCTCCTTTTTCGGTTTTTTGGTTGGTGAATTTTATACACTCCAAGTTATCGTATTCATCCCCCTTTTGTAAAGTTTGGCTATCGACCAGATAAGTATGGTATCGAGGTAATCAATTGACAAAGCTATAAACCGAATTAGTATATCTAACAACAATGCGGCGTTTGTTAACTTAACCAATACCTACTCTATCTAATATCAAGGAGTTAAATAATGAACAAAACATAGCTCATTATTGCACTTAGTGAGGAAACAACCTTTGGCAAGCGCGATATTACGCGTGGCTTGATGCGCGTGCGTTTGATGGTCGTGAGCTTAAGAAAGGTAATAGGCT
>CAVRKK010000001.1:0-332837 GCA_963722385.1 uncultured bacterium | reverse complement strand
CAAGCTGAAAAAGTCATTGGTTGTTGCGTCAAGAATACCATCAGGCAATCCTGACTTTTTGTCGAAGCTTTTAATGCGACCATTCACACAAACAACGTACTGTAAAGGACCAACGGCTCCGTCACCATCAGGAGGAATAAACTTCGAGTCTTTCAACGTTGCTCCAATGAAACTTTTAACAGGCGTAAAAGTATTATTGTGCTCATCTAATGCACTACTGTCATGATAAACTGGCGATGCAGCCTTGCTTGTTGGCGAGTTCCGCTGCCTGATATTAATGAGCGATTCTTCCCGGCTAGGTCCGTTATAAAAAGTAATACCCTCGGTAATTTTCTCTAAGGGGCGGGCCGCGACCCTGCCGATGGTTAATACAAGAGAAAGTATCAAGGATATGCGAATTTCTTTTGCTCTTGTCTTCATAAGCTTAATTCCCGTTTTTGTTAAAGTTTTGCTTCCACCTGGTAAGCTCGTATATGAGCTGATAGAAATCTCCTTTTTCGGTTTTTTGGTTGGTGAATTTTATACACTCCAAGTTATCGTATTCATCCCCCTTTTGTAAAGTTTGGCTATCGACCAGATAAGTATGGTATCGAGGTAATCAATTGACAAAGCTATAAACCGAATTAGTATATCTAACAACAATGCGGCGTTTGTTAACTTAACCAATACCTACTCTATCTAATATCAAGGAGTTATAATGAACAAAACAGAGCTCATTAATTCTCTTAGTGAGGAAACAACCTTTGGCAAGCGCGATATTACGCGTGTGCTTGATGCGCTCGTGCGTATCATGGTTCGTGAGCTTAAGAAAGGTAATAGGCTACAATGGTCGGGCTTTGGTACTTTTAGTGTTGCTAAGCGACCAGCGCGCCTTGGGATCAACCCCGTTACAAAGCAGCGTATTAATTTACCAGAAACGCGGGTTCCAAAATTTAAACCAGGCAAGCAGCTTAAGGAGTCAATAAGAACAGCACGGTAGTGCATAAAAATTCTTTATATTTTTCTTTAAAAGTTTTTGCCCAGAAAAAGCCGCTTTATGCGGCTTTTTCTTTCTCATCACAATATTGCCTTGGGATGGTGGTTCTTTTGCCAATAATAGGTTAAAATAAATATGTATAACGTAATTTTATCAGCGAAGGTCACGGCATGGATGAAAAAGAAACTGTTGAAAATGCAAACCCAACTGAAATTTCTCTTATAGACGAGCTGAAGAGCAAGCTTGAGCATGAGCAAGAGCGTAACCGATATCTCGCGGCCGACTTTGATAATTTCCGCCGCCGGGTGCATGAAGATTGTAAGCGCTCAATAGAAATTGCTCAAATGGATATTCTACGGCAACTTTTATCTCTAGCGGATGACTTTGAACGGGCTTTTGCTCAAGTGAGTCACACGCCGGAAATCGAATCTTATCTGGCCGGGTTTGAGCTAACGTATAAATCTTTAAAAAAATTATTGGCAACTTTCCAGGTGGCTGAAATCAGCCAAAATACCGTATTTGATCCCGAGCTGCATGAAGCTGTTGTGCAGGTTGAGAATACGGCCCAAAAAAGCGGCGAAATTGTCGAGGTATTGCAAAAAGGATACGTTTATAAGGGGCATTTATTGCGTCCTGCGCGTGTAAGTGTAAAACTTTGAGCTATTACGGCTTGACTCATCGGTTTTTTTCGAATAACCTAAAACTGTCTCTTTGGAAAATTTTACGGGCTCTATGCTTCAATCATACCATTCATTTAGCAACCTAGCTCCTGTACTCAAAAAAAAGACCTGGCTTTTCATATTCTTGCTCCTTTTTTTACCATGTCAGGCGAAGGCGATGGAAAAACCTGCGATAGGTTCCAAGATGAGTCAGCTGATTAAAGCGACCACCATCATAAGCGCTTTTTACGGTTTGGGAGCCCTCTTAAAGCACGCGAGCAAAATTTTGAGCGAGGAAATTCTCGAGCCGACATCTACCTACCCTGAACAAAAACCAAATATAAGCTTCAAGGCATCTTCGCTGGTGGTTCAAGAGACCGCGACGAGTAGGCTTGAAGATTGGCTTAAAGAAGCTCAAATGGACCAGGAGGTTATCGAGTCTTATCTTAAAGCATTTCGAGCAGGATTACAATTGCCCTTGATTCTAGATGTTTTGCAGGCTGGCGCTGATGTCTATCAAGATATCGGCAAACCTATTGTTTTGCTCGTAAAGGAGTTGTTTTTGAGCGTTATGGAAGGCGTGCAATTTAGCTATCGTGGTTTGACCAATGGTTTTAGTGGTCAAGGGAATTTGGCACACGAGTATGCGATGGGGTATCCACTTGTAAGCACTCATGCGACAGCGCTTGATTGTGGCAAGCAAGATCTTTATTGCCGGATGCAGCGCTCGAGGCACCAAGTGCCCTCTTATGATAGTGGTATACATCCTCAAGAACTGGTACTTAATTTTTCTCGTTTAGTTGTTGGCATTGGTATCGAATTGACCGGAATAGGCTTGGGCAGCTTGTGTGCGCTTGCCGCTTATCTTCTCACGAACATGGTTACGCAAAATAGCAAGCAGATTAGTTTACACCTCGCGTATATTGACGCATTCGAATTAACCTTGATTGTTAAAATAATCACCGCGTACTTAATAGATAATTTGTTGCTGGAGCTGGCCAGATCACTTATTGTTCATACCGCCGAGCTTTATCTGCCCAAGCAAGATAATGCTGGAACCAAAATTTTGCCTGATTCAAAAGATCTCAAAGAAGCGATCGCCCTCGGCGAAAAAGCAAAAAAAATTGCCCTCAAAGGCCTCACGAAAGAACTGACGCCTATTGCTCATATGGTTGCACGTCTCGTGTATGGGCGGCCATAATACTTTTCGGGCTCAAAAAATGCTTAGAAATTTTACTTGTGATGGGTTTATTTTGCTATCTCTTGATTTAAATTTCTGATATAATTTATAATAGAAATATGCAAGATTTGAGCAGCTGAATGTTGAGCCATTAGTCAGGAGGTTTCTATGACGGTCAAAAGTTGTCTTTTATTTGTGATCTTTTCTTTTGTATCAGGTAATATTGTTGAGGCACAAAATCCGTCTGCTACGCGGGCCGCACAGCTTAGTTTATTTGCGTTAGGTTATGGTGCTCGCTACTTTATAAGCGGCTATACCAAGGCTGCATTAGAGAATCCAGAAATCAAAAGTGCTCTTGAGGAAAAATTGCCAGAAAATCTTAGCGAACCTGATAAGCGAGAAATAATGGCGCGATCGTTAACAACGGCATTATTGAGCTCTTTGGCCGAAACGCTGCGGGCTATCTTTCAAAAAACTGGTTTTACTTATTCCTCTGCGAGCGCGCTCATGGGCGCGTTCAACGCAGGGGAAAAAATCCCCCTCTTGCTTAAGTTTTTACGAAGTAGCTGGCACTTAGGGACCAGCATGGCTATGACGAGCGGTGAGCTTATCAAACAGACTGGCTATGCAACATTGAGCAACATGAAAAAAGCTGTTGATGACTTTTTAGAGGTTGCCCATGCTGTCGGCACGGCGAGTAGCCTCGAAGAGGCCTGGAACCAGTTTATCAAAAGTACTCAGGGGACGCCGGTTTCTGACTTATCATATCCGATTAAGCCATATCATGGAACAGCGCTTACGTGTGGCCTCCAAGATCCTTATTGTTTGATGCAGAAAGAAAAGGAAGTATATTATCAAGTCAAGCATGATATAGACGTAAATCCCGATGCTATAGCAATAAATCTTGGCCGCCTCTTTTTACAAACATCGACGATTTCTGCCGGGTTAGTGTTTGCCATCATTTCCTATCAGTTAGGATCTGAGTTAGCGGAAAGGGTTGCCGTTGACCTCCTCGGGCCCCAGCTTCCCAAGGTAGTGAGTCTTATTATAGAAAAAACCGTGAGACGATATAGCGATCTGTATATTGTTGACGAGCTCGATAAGTGGTTGCTTGATACACTTAAGCATGCAGATGAGCATCTTATTACGCCTAAGGACATGAAAAAGGGTATCTACACGGGAGTACTCACCCGCCAGGTTTCAAAAGTGCTGTATCCAGTCGAAAAGCAATTTATAAAGAATCTGTTGGGTTAAGTATTCGCTGATAGTAAAAGAACAAATAACCTGTGCAGCGAGATAATTTCGCTGCACAGGTTATTTACTTATAAAAAGCTATGAGAATTTCGATAAAGATAAGAATAATGACGATGGTTGACAGAAAGTCACCACGCCCGCTATCAATTCTATTTTGGTGAACTGAGGTAATATTATGTACAATGGCAAGCTTATTATGGATAGACTCACGCCAGCTTTTCAGGTCGAGCTTTTCAACCAGCAGCGAATAAAGCTCTGTGTAGTAAGGGTCGCCGGCAAGCTTGACGCTATTTTCCAGCCGATCAGTAATCACTGAGATATCGACCTGAAGCTCATCAAGCTCGCTGATAGGCTCCGCAAGCGCTGTGCCGATAACAGGAACATAGGCGCTCCAGGAAAGCGACTTAACTTTTCGTTCGTAAAAGACATTGAGGCGCTTATCAAGGACCCGGTCAAAGTACTGGAGTTCAAGGTGCTGAATGTTAGCAAACTCAAAAATATCAAGCTTATCTTCGTATTCGTCATCATAGGCAAATGTTGCATCGGTATCAACGATAATCAAATCGCCTTGATAATACCCAATAGCTGACTCGAGCATCTCGTTCTTTTGGTATTCGGAAAGTGCTTCGGTTTCAAAGCGTACCATCGAGGCTATCAGGTTACCATGCTCATGCTTAAAGTTGACCACATCATTTTTCTCGGGATCGGTGTTAACCTGGATAAGCATGTACGAGCTACGTAAGTGGAAAAATTTTGGCTGTTTGATTTCATGTTTAATTTTTTGGAACAGCGTGCCAGCATCTGTTACGCTTTGCTCGCGATATTGCTCATCAATAGTGTTAATATAAGAGCGCAAATCTTCAAAGGTAGCTGAAAATGGCACCTGGTAGCGAAGAGTAATGACGCCAAAATTGTGCAATTTAGTGCTTACGCAACGAGGGCTTCTTTGTGGATGGGGTAGCTCGACAGCAAGCGGTATATGATAATTTTTAAAGTACTTTGAGAGAAGGAGAGGCTTAGCAATCAAGATATTGGAACTCTTAATGTGCTCAAGATCAATATCATCCCCTACATCAAAGCTGTGAAATGCAAAAATGTTTCCGGTAAAAGGTGCTTTTGCCTGCATAATGTTATGTTCTGGCATCAAAACCTCGCCTTTTTAATCTTTTTTGAGTATAGCTAAAAATGCTTCTTGGGGAACCTCGACCGAACCTACGCGCTTAAGCTTTTTCTTGCCCTCTTTTTGCTTCTCCCATAATTTTCTTTTTCTCGTTATATCGCCTCCATAGCATTTGGCGGTTACGTCTTTGCGTAGGGGAGAAATAGTCTCGCGGGCTATAATTTTTGATCCAATCGCCGCCTGAATAGCGACTTCAAAAAGCTGGCGTGGTATAACTTTTCTTAATTTAGCAGCCAATTCACGCCCCAAATAATAGGCACGATCCACGTGCACGATGAGAGATAAAGCATCAACTGGTTTACCATTGAGCAAGATATCCATTTTGACCAAAGAAGCTTCTTTGTAGTGGCCCTCTTCATAGTCCAAGCTTGCGTAACCTGAGCTGATCGACTTAAGCTCATCGTAAAAGTCGGTTGCTATCTCATTAAGAGGTAAGTGGTAGGTCAAGATGATCCGGTCCTCGTTTAAGTAATCGAGCCCCTTTTGCTGGCCACGTTTTTCCTGGCACAGCTTGATAACGGCGCCAAGATACTCTTTAGGCAGAATAATCGTTGCGTTAATGGTGGGCTCAAAAATGGTTTCTATCTTGGTTGTATCTGGAAAATCGGACGGATTCTCAATATCTACCGTCTCGCCATCCTTAAGCCTGATCTTGTAGAGCACGCTTGGCGCGGTGGCAATTACTGATAAGTTATACTCTTGCTCAAGGCGCTGCTTAAAAACGTCCATATGCAAAAGCCCAAGAAAGCCGC
Organism: uncultured bacterium; assembly: GCA_963722385.1. Taxonomy (GTDB): domain Bacteria; phylum Babelota; class Babeliae; order Babelales; family Babelaceae; genus CAVRKK01. The sequence continues at coordinate 326,836 of CAVRKK010000001.1, read as the reverse complement.
ACCGAAAGCCCAGACCTAACGCAGCCGATGATTTTTTTTCAAGCGTTACGCTTGCATCATTGAGAGTGAGCTTTTCGATAGCATCCTGAAGCGGCTCGAAATCATCGCTTTCAACGGGGTAAATACCGGCAAAGACCATAGGCTTAGCCGGCCGAAACCCGCTGAATGGTATTACCGGTTTTTTGGTATGATAAATCGTGTCGCCAACTCGTGCCTCGCGCACCGTTTTCATGCCGGTAATAAGATATCCTACTTGCCCCGCGTAAAGCGCCGGTTGAGGTGTTTCGTTAGGGTGCAGTATGCCGAGCTCAAGCACCTCGTATGAGGCATCTGCTTGCGCCAAGGTGATCATGTCTCCTTTTTTGATCATGCCATTTTTAACGGCAATCAAGCAAACCACCCCTTTGTAATCATCATACCAGGAGTCAAAAAGCAGTGCTTTCAGAGGCTGGCTGGGATCACTTTGCGGCGCTGGAATGCGCTGAATGATAGCATTGAGGATCTCTTTTATACCAGTGCCCGTTTTTGCCGAGGCTCGAATGGCATCGTGAGCATCAAATTCGAAAAGCTGCTTGAGTTCCTTTTCAATACGATCGGGGCTTGCGCTTGGCAAATCGATCTTATTGATAATGGGAATAATGGCGAGCTTCTGATCAAAGGCAAGATAGAAATTGGCCATCGTCTGAGCCTGAACGCCCTGGGTAGCATCAACCAACAAGAGTACTCCCTGGCTTGCATACAATGAGCGTGAAACTTCATAACTAAAATCCACATGCCCAGGAGTATCAATTAAGTTGAGCAAGTAGGTTTGCCCTTCGTACTCGTAGAACATTGATGCACTCTGAGCTTTGACGGTAATACCTCGCTCGCGCTCGACCTGGAGTTTATCCAAAAATTGGTCAACACGATTACGGGTAGAAAGCGTTCCGGTAAATTCGAGAAGCCGGTCACACAAGGTAGACTTGCCATGGTCTATATGGGCAATTACGGCAAAATTCCGAATTCGCTCGGGAGGAAAGTTTGATAAATCGATGTTTTTTTGTTCCATGCTGTTTAAAATATGCGGGTGAGAGAGATTTAGGTAATATGATATTACTCTATCACAAATCGGCTTTTTTGGCTACCCGGCCAGATAATTAGGTGTTTGAGCTATCAGTCGCAGGCTTGGTTCAGACAATTTTGCCAAATATAACCAAGATTGTACTTTCGTGACTTTTTTGCTGTGTCTGCCAGCTCAAGAAACCCCTCTGTGGTCCATTGCTGACAGAGCGCTCGGGCACTGCGTGCGCTGATATGGAGCAGCTGCTCCATATCTTTGGCCGTTATAGTTGCTGATGTTTCAAAGAGCGACAAAACTTTACGTTGGCGAGCATTAAGCTTTTTTAGCTCACGCGATTGGTCGGTTTCGTTTCTTGCAGCGGCTTTTAGGGCTTGATCTCTAACCTTGCTAAAGCTTTCCACCATGCCGGCACAGAAATACTCAAGCCAGCGGGTAATATCAGCCTCTGCACGGCCCATGTAGTAATTATGGGATGGACTTACGTCAAGAGCTTCGTAGTACGCAGGTAAATTTTTTGCATAATATTCGTCCAAGGAGTAGATCCCTTTAAGGCTATAGCCGCTCTTGTGGAGAATAAGCATCGTTAACAGGCGCGCTGTTCGGCCATTGCCGTCATAGTAAGGGTGAATAGTGGCAAATTGGTAATGGGCAATCCCTGCTTTAAGCGGGAGCGGGAAATTTTCAAGGCGAGGGCTTTCCAGCCACTCAAAAAAATCATGCATAAGCAAGGGAACGTCTTGGGCTTCAGGCGGTAGGTAGACGATGGCGTGCGACGCGCTGTCCCGAATGACGTTTTGTCCACTTCGGTAAGGGGTTGGCTTGGCTCTTCTATTGCCTGCGCTCATGAGTAACGCGTGGATTTTCTGTATTATGTGCTCCGTTATAGACGTTCCCTCTTGAGCAGTATGCTCTACGTACTCAAGGGCGATGTAGTACCCCAGTACTTCTTGTTGGTCTCTTTCTCTTCCAGGAATGTGAGCAGATTTCTTGATAACTTGAGCGACCTCGTGCTCGGTGAGCCGATTGCCTTCGATTTGCGTCGAGTAATGAATTGACTCGAGGCGGGCCGTCTCTTTGAGTGACGATAATACAGCAGGAGTTAATGGTAGACTCACAAATTCTTGTTTGATAGCCTCTATACGCATCAAGTCTGAAGCAATCTGGGGTGTGATAGAGAAAACTGGGCTAAACATAGGCCCCCTTTTTTGCCGTTATTCTGCCATTATTTTGCCATTATTCTGCCATTAAATCAATAATTGTACGCTTTATAGCATTTTTGATGGCACTCTAGGGGGCTTTTTTAGAAAAGAAGATGTGCTAATAATTATCAGTTATATTTGTGGGTCAGCAAAATTATTAAGGCCACTGCGATTTTTATAGTACCGATAGACAAAATAAGTAGCAATGCTCGCTAAAGTAAGTCCGGCTCCGAATCCTATTGTTGTTCCGAGTGTTGTGCCTAGAATAGCACCCAAATCAGCATTACTGCTTGAACTTCCTCCTGAGCCATCTCCTGATGAGCCATCTCCTGCAAAAATTTCGGAACCAAAGAGCGGGAAAAGTGACACATCATTTGAGTAAAAATTGGCGGTGGCAATAGGCGTACTTCCATTGAAACTCAGCAGAGGGGCAATAGCTATCGATACGCAGTCAGTAGAATTAGCAGGCAGATGGTATGAGGTGCCATTGTTTAAAGCGCCATTATTATTTTTAAAAAGAGTAATGGTATTAGAAGCGCCATTGGCAGTAGCAACAAACTCTCCATTAGAGGAAGCGGCAATCGATACGGGCGTAAGTGCGCCTGCGGGAAGCGGGTATGAGATACCGTTGCTCAGCGCGCCCGATGCTAAAGTAAAAATAGTTATATCATGTGAACGGGCATTAGCAGTACCAAACAATACGTTATTTCTATTATTACCTATAAGCGCTATTGACCGGGGTTCTACCGAACCTGATGGAAGAGATTGAGAAATACCGTTACTTAACGCGCCACCTGTCACCTGAAAGAGGGTTACATCACTTGATTGCGCGTTTGCTGTTAAAAGATAGGTGCCATCAGGCGCACATATGACGGCTACGGGATATGACGACCCGGTAGGTAACGGATACGAAAGAGCGTTATTCAATTGCCCTGTAGCAAACTGAAACAATGTTACGTCGCTTGAATTGCTGTTGGCTACGGCAAGGTAAGAATCATCGGGCGAAAAGGCTAATGACATCGGGTTACTTGATCCATCAGGTAACGAATAGGAAGTTCCTGCCGTCAAGTTGCCGTTGAGTAATTTAAAAAGGGTAACATCATTTGAATTACTATTGGCTGTTGCTAGATATGAGCTATCTGAAGAAAAAGTTATGCCGGTAGGTTGTAGTGAGCCTGATGGCAAGGGGAAAGACGTTCTTAAAAAAAGATTGCTGATGGTGTTGTTATTATGTACTTCAAAAAGTGTTACGTCACTTGAGTTATAATTTGCTGTTGCAAGATATGCGCCATTGCGTGAAAATGCTACCGCATCTGGCTCCTGAGAGCCTCCTGCCACCACAGCGTAAGAAACTGCTGGGCTAGAGCAGCCAAGCCTAAAGAGCGTTACGGTGTTTAAGTTAGGACTAGCGGTAGCAATACAAGACCCATTAGGGGAAAAGGCTACGGAGAAGGGCGTTGCCGCGCCTCGTGGCAACGCGTACGAGACAGCATGGTTGGGAACTCCCTCTGGGTTTACTTGAAATACGGTGACATCATTTGAGCCAACATTAGCGGTAGCAAGATAGGAACCATCAGGTGAGAATGCTACTGATTGAGGATAAGAAGAACTTGGCGGTAATGCATATGTTGCTTCAGTCGATAGGACTCCTCCTGCTCCTACGCTAAATATTGTCACGTTATTCGAATATTCGTTTGCAGTAGCAAGGTAAGACCCGTCAGGAGAAAAGGCAACTGAGTAAGGATAATTAGAACCGGATGGTAATGCATATGTTGCTCCAGTCGATAGGACTCCTCCTGCTCCTACGCTAAGTATTGTCACATTACTTGAGTCTGTATTAGCGGTAGCAAGATAGGAACCATTGGGTGAAAATGCCACTGAGTAAGGGGAGGATGCCCCGACTTGATAAGAAGTTGCGTTACTTAAAATTCCGCCCGTTCCTACGGTAAATATTGTCACGTCATTTGATCCGGTATTAGCCGTAGCAAGATAAGACCCGTCAGGCGAGAATGCCACCGCGCCAGGGGCTGTAGAACCTGACGGCAACGCGCAAGAAGTTGCATTACTCAGCGCCCCACCGGATCCTACCGTAAATATTGTTACGTCGCTTGAGCTACCATTAGCCGTAGCAAGATAGGAACCATTGGGTGAAAATGCTACTGCTATAGGATAAAAGGAACCCGAAGGCAATGCGTAACAGTCTGCTGTATCCAGAGTTCCTCCTGCCCCCACGCTAAATATTGTCACGTTATTCGAATATTCGTTTGCAGTAGCAAGGTAAGACCCGTCAGGCGAGAATGCCACCGACAAGGGTAGCGTAGAGCCTGGTGGCAACGCATACGATGAAGCATTACTCAGTGCCCCTCCTGTTCCTACGCCAAACGTTGTTACATTGTTTGAGGTTTCATTAGCGGTGGCAAGGTAGGAGCCATCAGGTAAAAATGCTACAGCTGCTGGATCGGTAGAACCTGACGGCAATGAATAAGAAATCGGGTTACTGAGAGTTCCTGAGCTTGCTGTAAATACGGTTACATTAGCTGAATGGTAATTAGCTGTGGCAAGGTAGGAACCATCGGGGGAAAATGCTACTGAGCTAGGATTTGTAGAACCGCCTGGCAAGGCATATGATGTTCCTCCCGATAAGACTCCTCCTGATCCAACAGTAAATATTGTCACGTTACTTGAACTATAGTTAGCAGTAGCAAGATAGGAACTATCAGGTGAAAAGGCAACTGAGGAAGAAGAAGAACCGGATGGTAATGCATATGTTGCTCCAGTCGATAGGACTCCTCCTGCTCCTACGCTAAATATTGTCACATTACTTGAGTTTGAATTAGCGGTAGCAAGATAGGAACCATTAGGCGAAAATACTATTGATGAAGGAAATGAAGAACCCGAGGGTAATGCATATGAAGTCGCTCCACTTAATGCTCCTCCCGATCCTACTTGAAATATGGTGACATCATTTGAGCCAACATTAGCGGTAGCAAGATAGGAACCATCAGGTGAGAATGCTACTGATTGAGGATAAGTAGAACCTGATGGTAATGCATATGAAGTTGCTCCACTTAATGCTCCTCCCGATCCTACTTGAAATATGGTGACATTATTTGAGCCAACACTAGCGGCAGCAAGATAGGAACTATCAGGTGAAAATGCCACTGAGGAAGAAGAAGAACCTGAAGGCAACAAATAAGACTTCGCATTACCGAGGGCTCCGCCCGAGCCAACGGTAAACAGTGTTACATTATTTGATTGCAAATTAGCGGTCGCAAGATAAGAGCCGCTCGGTGCAATCGCCATTGATCCAGGATCCGTAGAACCCTGTGGCAACGCATAATTTTTAGCATCAATCACCGAGCATGCGGCCTGTATTTCTGAGCCTTTGAACCAGATGGAGAGAGCCATTAAAGTGTAGAGAGTACTTCGACTAAAATACATATGCTCATCCTTTCCTATCTTTATATTGCTAATAATATTAGCTTGATTTCAATCAATCATACTTCAAAAAATTGATCGTAGCAACAGGGGATGATACCAGGGCAGGGCCGGCCCATCTAAAGCAATTCTTTATATTCTGATAAAACCAAGAACAACTATAAAAGCAAATCAATGGCTCTTTTTTCGCAAAAATTTATATTCTAACTTAATCAGAGGCCGCTAGGCCTTTCTTGGTAATATTTTCTAATTTTAATATATTTTATATCTGTAGCTCAAAAAGCAGTTTTGGTTAAATTGATTTTATTTCTCTTGACTTAAGTGAGCCGGCCCTGGACCCTCATTTGATAAAACGCTGATTTTAAGGTATAATAAATACCAATTAAACCCGTTTTTTACCCGAGCGAGGCTGGTTGATGGAAGCATCTCAAGACAAAGATATTAAGTCTCTACACGTGCAGCCTGTCCTTATAGAGGATGAGCTGAAGGATTCGTTTCTTGAATACGCGATGTCGGTTGTGGTCAGTAGGGCAATCCCTGACGTACGTGATGGGTTAAAGCCGGTGCACCGGCGCGTGTTATACGCTATGCAGCAAAACGGCTTTTTTCATAATAGGCCTTACCACAAATCAGTGCGTGTTGTGGGTGATGTGCTTGCAAAATACCATCCACATGGCGATCAAGCTGTCTATAATACGATGGTTGGCATGGTTCAAAGCTTTGCACGCCGTTATCCCTTGCTTGATGGACAGGGAAACTGGGGGTCAGTTGATGGCGACAATGCTGCCGCGATGCGTTACACTGAAATCCGCATGGATAAGATTGCGCAGGAAATTCTTGCTGACCTTGATAAAGAGACCGTACCTTTTGCCCCCAATTTTGACGAATCAACCGTCGAACCCTTAATGCTGCCAAGCAGGCTTCCTAACCTTCTTGTTAATGGAACCGCGGGGATTGCTGTTGGTATGGCAACGTCGATTCCTCCCCATAACTTGGGTGAAGTTATTGACGCTTGTTTATTTTATCTTAAAAATTCCGAACTTCCCGATGAAGAGCTCTTTGGGTTAGTTCCTGGGCCTGATTTCCCGACGGGCGGCATAATATGCGGTAGGGGCGGCATTGTGCAAGCGTACAAGACTGGGCGCGGCAGTTGTGTTGTCCGCGGCGTTGTTGATATCGAAGAAACGAGCAAAGGCACTGCTCTCGTAATTACCGAGCTGCCTTATCAGGTTATCAAGGCTGACCTAGCAGTTAAAGTTGCCGATCTGGTACGTAATAAGGTTATTGAAGGTATTACCAATATTCGGGATGAATCAGATAAGCGGGGAATGCGCTTAGTCTTTGATTTGCGGCGCGGTGAGTCACCGCAGCTCATTCTTAATCTGCTTTACAAGCACACAAATCTGCAAACAACATTTACTATTTTAATGTTGGCATTGCTTGATAATCGCCCGATCATTTTTACCCTGCGCGAGCTTATCCGACAGTTTATTCTTCACCGCGAAGATGTTATTTATAAGCGTACAAAATTTGATCTAAAAAAAGCCCAGGCGCGTGAGCATGTTTTACAGGGCTTTATCATAGCTTTAGCTAAGATTGACGAGGTTATTGCTCAGATTAAAGCGGCGAGCTCCCCAGACGAGGCTCTTGAAAATCTTAATATGCACTTTGGCTTAAGTCATGACCAAGGGCGTGCCATCCTCGATATGCGTCTGCAGCGGTTAACAGCTCTTGAGCAAGAAAAAATACATGAAGAAATGCGTGAAATACAGAAGACAATAGCTTTCCTGACCGGTATCCTTGGGGACCGTACGCAACTCTTAGCAGAAATTGAAAAAGAGCTTACGCTTATTAGGCAAGAGTATGCTGATGCGCGCCGTACGCGTTTTGAAGGCCCTATAGATCTCTTGAGTGAGATTGACTTAATTCCGGATGAGGATGTTGTTGTTACGCTGACACGTAAAGGTTATGTCAAGCGTGTTTCACTGTCAGTCTATGGCATCCAACGCCGAGGTGGCAAGGGCAAGATGGGTATGCATGATCTTGAAGATTCAGAAGACGTTGTTCAGGATGTCTTTTCGGCGCGAACGCATGATGAGCTTCTCTTTTTCACTAACCAAGGCCGCGTCTACAGCTTATCGGTCTTTCAGGTACCGGAAGCGTCGCGAACGGCAAAAGGGCGTGCGCTTGTCAACCTTCTTCCGCTTTTGCCTGAAGAGCATGTTGTTAAGCTCTTGTGTACCCGGGACCTGGATGGCAAGTATCTTGTTATGCTCACGAAAAAAGGCATTATTAAGCGTACCGAAGCTCAGTTATTTGCGAAGATCCGTTCGGCTGGCATTCGCGCTTTAACGATAAACGAGGGCGACCAGCTTACGTTCTGCTCGTTAAGCTCGGGAGAGGACTCGATTGTTATCGCGACAGCCGAAGGGCAAGGCATTCGCTTTAATGAAAAAGAGGTGCGCTCGATGGGACGAAATGCTGCTGGTGTTACCGGTATTAAGCTACGTGATGCTGATTATGTTGTAGGTATGGCAGTCGTGTCAGATGATAAAGATATCTTATTTGCCACCGAGCGTGGCTATGGCAAGCGTGTTCGTGCAGGCGATTTCCGTATTGCGCATCGGGGCGGTTATGGCGTACGTACAATTCCAACCAATGAGCGTAACGGTAAAGTTATTGGCTTAAAGGTGGTTGACGACGTAACGAGTGTTCTTTTAATTGAGGCCTCAGGTAAGATTATTCGGCTCTTGCCCAAAGAGATCCGTACGATGGGTAGGCAGGCACAAGGTGTTAGACTTATTAAGCTTGATTCAGGGCAAAAGTTGACCGCGCTTGTTGTATGTAGCCAGGAAGCAACTGGCGAAGGCTGCCCAACCGAATCATGAAAGGCTCGTGATGAGCAGTGGCGTTGCGTTGCATCTTTCTCTTATAACGCATGTTGGGCCATCGATGGTTGAAAAATTGGCGGCCAAGCTGGGCGATTATCCGCTGAGCGATCTTTATCAAGCACGGGCTAGAGACTTGCAGGGGTTGGGTATTTCCTTGCAAAGCGCTGAGCGCTTGGTTGCAGGGCTTGCTGATAGAAGGCTTTTAGATGATGAATTGGCGCGTATTGACCGCCACAATGTTTCATGGACAAGTTCCTTTGACCAAGATTACCCACTTCAGCTCAAAAATACGTATCTCCCGCCCCTTGTATTGTACTGGCTTGGGAGGCACCCAGCCGAATTTGCTCAATGTTTGGCAGTCGTTGGTTCGCGTCAAGCTAACGCCTATTGCGGACGGCTTGCTCGAAAATTGCTCATGCCCTTGGTAGCCCAAGGATGGTGTATCGTAAGCGGTGGTGCGCTCGGAGCCGATAGAATGGCTCATGAAATAGCACTTGAGGCTCATGGATCTACAATGGCGATCATCGGCTCTGGCCTGCTGAAGCCTTACCCAGCTGAGAACAAGTCGCTGTTTGCTAATTTATACGAGCGTGGCGGAGCGGTCGTAAGCCCATTTTCACTGCTTGCTGAGCCTGTACCAGGAAATTTTCCTGCGCGTAACCGGGTTATTGCTGGTCTCAGCATGGGATGCATTGTTTTGCAAGCAGCTGCACGAAGTGGTGCGCTCATTACTGCACATTATGCGCTCGAGCAGGGCCGTGAGGTATTTGCGGTTCCCGGCCCGATTGATGATGTTCTGAGTGCTGGTTGCCATGCGCTTATTGCTGAGGGCGCGCACTTGGTTACATGCGCAGAGGATGTCTCGCAGGTTTTGGGAAAGCCCGACGTGCCTCTTGATACCAAGCGAATTGAGCCGCTCTTAAAGGACAAGCCCTCTATAGTGCCACCGGAACTGGTCGCTATCATGGATTTATGCCAAAAGCCGATCTCATTTGATGAGTTGCTAGAGAAAGCGAATGTAGCGCCTGATCAGTTGTATGAGCAGCTCTTTGCTTTACAATTGAGAGGAAAAGTCGAGCAGAATTTTATGGGCTTGTGGCAATGGGCGTAATCTGCTTTGCCATAAGCGATAATTTGCTATAAACTTAAGATATTGCGGTAAATTAAAAAGCTTTTAATAAATGGAGTTTTATCATGCCAGTACCTAAACGTAAAACAAGTAAATCTCGCCGCGACCAACGTTCTGCGTGTAAATTTTTGCGGCCCCAGGTGTTTGCCGCGTGTGAGCAGTGCACATCGCCGCTTATGCCCCATGTTGTTTGCACCACCTGTGGCTTTTACAAGGGTCGTAAGGTGTTAAAAACGAAGCTTGATCGGACCTTAAAACGTGGCGAAGAGCGGGAGGCTATAGCGAAGCGGCAAAAGGCGGCATCGTCAAACCAAGCGCCTGAAGCTCCGGGTGAATAAGAAAATTATGGTACTATCAAAATACGGGGAGAGCTTAAGGTATGGATTTGCTTCTGATACAAGATTATGTTTTTACGCTCCACAAAAATAAGTATATTCGCTATTTGTTGTTTTTGGTATGTTGTGCCCTTCTTGGGTTAACGATCTGGGGTGCTTATGCTTATTTTGAAGCTAAAAAAGTAGAAGAAGCGCAGAAAGCTTTTTCGCAGGCCTTGACCGAATTTGAAAAAAACGTGCAAGCTGAGCGAGCAATGCAGCATTGGGAGGAAGTTATATCGGCCTTTGATGCTGGTTATCAAAAGTACGGCGGTACGCCATTTGCCCCTTATTTTCTTGCCTACAAAGCTCAATCTTTGCTTTATGCGAATAAGCCTGAGGCTGCCCTTGAAGTAACGGCTCACGTGGTAAACGGCGCAAAGAAGTCTTCGCCATTATATTACCTCTATGCTACGAAGTTGGCGCTTATGAAAATTGACGGTGTTGATCAAGCCATGCGTGAGCAGGGGTTGGGGGATCTTGAAAATTTAGCGTCAGACATTAAAAATCCGCAACGTGATTGGGCCGCCTATGAGCTTGGTGCGTATTTTCTGGCAGTCGGCAATAAAGGTCGAGCAAACCAGGTATGGGCGCAGCTTGCGGCTCGTGGTGGATCAAACTCTGTGTGGGCCATTTCCGCTCAACGGCAATTAGCGCTCGTCACACGCGTATAAGGGGGCTTTATGGCAGCATCTCCAGTTCGGGTGCGCTTTGCGCCATCGCCAACAGGGTACATGCATATTGGCAACCTGCGAACGGCGCTTTTTAATTGGCTTTTTGCTCGTCATCATGGCGGTGTTTTTCTTATTCGTATTGAAGATACTGATCTTGAGCGCTCGCTTGTCGAATACACGCAGGCGCTGATTAAAGCGTTAAGTTGGGTAGGCATTGAAGGCGACGAGCCATTGGTGATACAGTCTGAACGCAAGCAACGGCATCTTGAGGTCGCGCACAAGCTTCTTGCCCAAGGCAAAGCATATGCCTGTTATTGCACGCCGCAAGAGCTTCGGCAGCGGTTAGGTCAGAGTGCTGCTGAAGGTGAAGGCTATACGCAATATGATGGCCTTTGTCGTTCCCGAGTCGGTGAGCCTACCATTCTCCCGTATGCTATTAGGTTTAAGGTTCCTGATTTTGAAGAAATAACTTTTGATGATCTGGTGCGTGGGCAGGTAACCTTTAAAAGGGAGCAATTTGATGACTTTATTATGGTAAGGTCCGACGGCTCGCCCATGTATAACTTTGTTGTTGTGGTTGATGACGCTGACATGGGAATAACGCATGTTATTCGTGGTGAGGACCATATTTCTAACACGCCCAAGCAGGTATTGCTGTATCAGGCATGTGAGTTTGATGTCCCCTTGTTTGCCCATCTTTCATTAATTTTGGGTCCTCATGGTAATCGGCTGAGCAAGCGGGATGCTGCGACAGCCGTGATAGATTACCAACGTGCTGGATTTTTAGCAGAAGCGCTTTGCAATTATTTGGTTCGTCTTGGCTGGTCGCATGGCGATCAAGAGATTTTTACCAAGGACGAGCTGATTCGTTATTTTTCGCTTGATGGGGTTGGCAAGAAGGGTGCTGTTTTTGATATTAATAAGCTTGAATGGATGAACAGTATATATATTCGCCAAGCGTCCTCGCATGATCTTTTGCGGCTTATTTTGCGTGATTGTGATCCAGGGTTTCAAGCATGCTTAAGCTGGCTGTCCGATGAGCATTTATGTTCCTATATCGCATTGTTTCAAGACCGTAGCAAAACTTTAGGCGAGTTAATGGGGCATATTAAAGCACTCGCTCTGGGACCCACGCCTGAGGAGTTAGCAGCGCTTAAAGAGTACCCATTGTTCATTGAGGAGTACGCTGATGCGCTTGTCCAGGCATGTAAAGATGTCGACATGTTAACGGTCACCTCAAGCGAGATGGTGGTTAAGGAGCTTTGTCAGCGCTTTAAGGTTAAGCTGCCGGAACTAGCGTTGCCGTTACGTATTGCGCTATTGGGTAAGCCTACAAGCCCGAACCTTTACGCTGTGCTTACAACGCTTGGCAGAGATGAGGTTATAAAGCGGCTGCAAGCGGTCTTTCTTATAAACCCTCACGAGTCTTAGGAGCAGTATGTTGAGTGACAAAGAGCGTATTCGTCAAGAAGCCCTCTCGATTATCGCAGAGCAGCTCAGCAAGCCGGTGACGGCACTTCATGATGATGATACGCTTGAAAAGCTGGGCGCTGACTCTTTGGACCGCATTGAGATCATTATGAAGCTTGAAGAGCATTTTGGCATCGAGATCAGCGACGAGCAGGCAGAGAAGATTCATAACATTGGGCAAGTTATCGATTACGTCGCCCAACTCAAGCAGTCTATTTAAGCAAATATTATACGCCTGCACGGCTGGTGCGACTACGCATCGAGCGCGCCTATGCAGCGGGCAGCAGGAGCGTGCTCCTGCACCTGTCGATTTGTCTCTCTTGCTTAATTGCTCTATGTTTTTCTGTTTCAATGCTATAACCATGCGGGGCGCATGATCATAGCAAACGCAATTCTCCTGATGGAGAATAGAAAGCGATATTGAGTTTTATCATGCAGCACATGATAATGGTGTAAGTTATCGTCCGCAAAAGCGTACGATAACTACTTGCCAAGCCTAACCCGCATGCTTTACTTTGCATATTGCATCGGGATTGCTAAGGGACGATGTTCCTTAGCCGCTAGCCGCGCAGGCGATTCAGTTCACTTCGATTTAGAAATTGGCACCGCCGCGGACCCAGACACCCCACTGATTTGCCGTGCATGAGCGACAAGCGTCGTTGCTATCGGCAAATTCAGCCTCACCGCCGACACCAAAATACGGCTGCCAACCCGAGCAATCTTGCCATTGATAATCAATATGTGCAAAGACCTTGTGAGTTAACTGCCCAGGAATACGCTTAATATCAAGATCATTTTGAGAAACTAAAACTGGCGCTGGCGCCCCATCGATCTCCGAGTCCTCAGCTACGATCAGGTCTTGCTCAGGTGTCTCGGGATTAGTTGGGCTGTTCCAAGCCACAAATAATGGGCTCTCAAGCTTTACCGCATGATCTACTTGCTTAAGAACCTGCCGGTCGTCAAAGATGCGGGCTTTGTGTGAAGTTGATGATAAGCTGCGTGTTTCTCCTGTTAGGCCGACATTTGGTATAAATTCTCGCGCACATACCCCGTTAACACCCTTTATTCCAAAGCGACGATTAGAAAATTCGGGACAGCAATCACAAAGGCCGCTAATATCCTCTTGGCTACGACCGTAGACGTTATAACCTACCCCAATAGCAAGCTCGCCCTCGTCTTCGCATCGTTTTAAACGATAGATCAGCCGTAGTGACGCATCACCTTGAACGTCAAATGACGACTTAATTCGGCGTGTCGTAAAATTAACAGCATTGATTAACCTGTCAGCGTAATTACCGCTGGCATCAAATTCTTTAAGCAAAACATAACGGCTAAAAAACCCTGAAACATGAGGATGCTTAGCTTTCTTGAAGTCAAACGTTCGCCATTGCGTATCTTTGAACAAATGTGTAACGCAACCGTTAAGATACGCACCTAAGCAATGATCGCCCTGCATCCATAGGTCGTAATGGGCATCAACACCGCCACCGAATTCCCAGTGGTGACCATTCCCGATAATTGCTTGAAATACGGTCCTGCTATCAGGCTGAGTACCCGTGGGGGCTACGCCCTTAAGAAACCCGCCTACATGGTAACTTTCGCCAACAAAGTCATAACCGAGAATAATATCAATGTTGGCAAGCTTTGTATCTCTTCGCTGCCGACCATCATCACCTTCAAATCGTCCGAACCGCCACACGCTTTGCATGTCCCCGAAGAGAAAATCTCCGCTCAGAGCAGTATTCAGGTCTCCTGCAGGCTCTATACTCGAGTTGGTAGTGCTTGCCATGTAGCATGGTGGTAATTGAGCAAACGTGTTATCAACCCGCGTAGCGGTTTGCCTCGTTTCGCAGGGATTTAGTTGCCATACACTATGAACAACAGATGCGTTAAATGCCAAATACGCTCCTGCAAAAGTCTCTGCCCAGCTGCCCAGCTCAACACGCGTCATAATATCGATAATATGATTTTTGATCTTTGGCTTGACCATAAGCTTGCCCTGAAAGTCAGGGGCTAACCCAAAATTATCTGCTAAAAATATTTTTTTGTTGTCGTGGAGCGCTTGGTGAACCTGACTTCCCTTAAAGCGCAATGTTTCCGAACCAAAGAGGCACCGAGCTAATCGCCTCTCTCTAAAGATTTGGTTGTACCTATAGCCGAGTGAAAAGCTCATGCAGCGATCCTCAATGCCACACCCATAATAGAAAGGATTAAAAAGAGCTGCCGAGTTTAGCCCTTGAGGCCGCGGCAAGAATGGCGTGCCGACACCATCCACACAACTTTTACCACATCCAGACTCTGAAGAAGCATTAGGAGTCTCATGGCCACAATCACTACAATCAAAAGAATGAGCCGAACCGCGCCGGTTTTCTGCGCATGACGCCGCTCGAATTGGCTGAATACTTATTAAAGATAGTACGAGAAACAGACGATAAGGCCTAATTTTGCTATACATGAATACTCCCCATTTGTTGTGCTAGGTTATCCTACCGCATTTATCAACAAATAGGAAGAGTGCTCTACAAAAAAACAGGGACTGCTAACAAGCAGTCCCTGTTTGAACTTGGTTAATAAAACCAAAGTTAGAAGTTAACGCCGGTACGTACCCAAGCACCCCAAAGGTTAGGTGTACATACATGGCATTCACCATTTTGTGCAAATTCTACTTCACCGCCGACACCAAGGAACGGTCTGTAATCGTCACAGTACTCTTCCCATTGATAGTCGATAGTCGCGAAGAATTTGTGGCTAAGGTAGCTGCGCACGCCACGATGTTCTCTGTGCTCTTCCTTCAGCTCGCCTTCGCTGCTATCTTTGCCTGCTTTGCCATCTTTGCTGTTCTTGCGTCCAGAAACGCGCTCTTCGCCACCAAAGTTGATGTCTCTTTCACATACGAGCAACTTCGGCTCGCGCTTTTGATTTTCACTGCCAGAAAGCGAGTCATGAGCCTGATGATCATCGCCGGTGCGAGCGCTTGCAGCTGTTACATAATCGTTAAGCGGAGTTGCATTGTCTATGCCGACAGTATGGTCACCCATAGGACGGTGCTGGCTTTGTGTTGCTGACGAAACCCTAGAGTCGGTTGCGCTGGCCCTTGATGGATTTCTGACATCGCTTGTGCCCTTGATGCCAACTCTTCGTGTCAGCGTATCAGTGCACTCGCTTTGGCAAGCATTTTCCAATTTCTCATGGGTGCGTCCAAAGACGTTATAACCAACGCCTAGAGCCCATCCGCAGCTACGATAGAGCAAGCGAAGTGCTGCATCGCCTTGTACTGCAAATGAGGATTCTACCCGACGACCAAGCCAGTTAACACCTGGGATCAAGTGACCTGCATATTTGTTGTCAGGGGTAAATTCCTTGAGCAAGGTATAGCGGCTTAGGCAACCAGAGTTGTCGCGTGAACTTTTCAGGTCAAATGAGCGCCATTGTGTGTCCTTAAACAAGTGCGTAACATAACCATTTAACCATACAGCTAACGATTGATCATCGCAATTCCAGAATTCATAGTGGGCATCAAGACCACCACCTAATTCCCAGTGATGTGCGTTACCAGCTATAGCCTGAAATACCTCTTGGCTGTTAGGCTTCGTACCTGTTGGCGCCGTTGTTTTGATATAGGCACCAAGGTGGTATTCATCACAGAGCAAGAAGTCATAACCAAGCATCAAATCAAGGTTGGCAAGGTTTGTGGTATTATCGCGCCCTTTAAAACGGCCAAATCTCCATGGCTCGGTGTTATCGCCAAACGTAAAGTTACCACTTAAGGCGGTAATTATGCTATCTGTTGCGTTAACTCCTGGAAGCGATCCATCGCTCGACTCGACCGAGGACATGTAGCCTGGTGCGAAGTTAGAGAAGGTTGTATTGGTCGATGTAGTAATGGTTTCACATTCACGAAGTTCCCAACGTGTATGTACAACAGTACCCCTTAATTTAAAGTAAGCACCCTCGAGACATTCCATACAGCTGCCAAGTTCCCAGCGAGTCTCAAAGTCAAACATGTGATCGCGGATTCTTGGCTCTAGTTTTAAGGTGCCACGGAAGTTAGGTGCAAGGCCGATGTTGTCTGCAAGAAATTCGCCTTTTTTATGATCGGCTTGGCTTCCAGCAAACTCAATCTTGTCGGAGCCAAAAATGCATCGAGCGATTCTATCGCCTTTCCATGATTGGCGGTAGCGGTAGCCAATGTCAAGATACAAACATTGTTCGCCATCAGGTCCATACCACAGTGGATTTAAGAAGCGTGCTTCGTTCGAACCCTGTGGTCGTGGAAGGAAGAGGGTTGAGCTGCATGCTTGGCCACCATGTTTGTCGCCACAGCGTTCAGAGCCAGACCGTCCAGAGGCTTTTTTGCCGCCGTCGGAATTCTGTGTCTGACCTGATCCGGTGCCACCAGAAAATGTTGACGCTATTGTTGAGCCAGACCCTGAGCCTGATTCAACAGCTTCTGCTGCAACTGACAGAAGCAATAAGGCAGATAAGAACGGTTTCGCGAATTGTTTCATTTAAGTACTCCCTATGTATGACTTAACTCGATTACCGTCTAATCGAGAAACAACCGATATGCTGAATTATATTTCTATACGTGTTCGCTTGTTGATCTTTTATACCCCCTTTCAACCTCTCTCAAAATTTTTGACCATAATTGATGGTATCTATTTAGTAGTCGGTCTATAATTTAGACAAAAGATTTTGAGATTGCAACAGTTAATCGTAGAATGTTCTTGTTATATACAAAGATATTTGGGTGAAATACGCATAAAAACCACTTTTATATTGAGCCAATTGATCGATCAAGTCTATGTTTACAAAAATTTTGTGCTTTTTATTTCTTCTTCATCTTGTTGCCGAGTCGTTACCGATTAGCAGCTCGGGTCATCTGCGACTTCTCGTACAACTTTTTGGGGATGCTCAGATTGTTAATTTTTTTTCGTTATCAAATTGCGAATCTATATTGCATGGTCCAAGTGTTATAATTCTAACACTATTTTTAAAGCGGCGATGGCTTTTGATGCTTAAGCATCCGTGGCGCGCAAGGGCCTCCCTCATGTGGTTGCTTACACTTGGTGTCTGTGCTGAAATTCCTACGGTCATATGCTATTTTTTTTTCAAGTCATGTGCAATAACAATCTCTTTGTGGTTTGGTTTTGCCATAAGTGCGCTCGCTGCTTTGTCGCTGATTAAATCGGATAGGGCTGGTCGTCAAGGTATGACGATTATCAAGCCTTGGCAAGCCTTTGTTATCGGCTGCATCCAAGGGGTATCCTTGCTCCCGGGAATTTCTCGCTTGGGATCGACCTATAGCATGGGGCGTTGGCTGGGCCTTGCGCCTTCTACGTCTTTTATGTTTTCTTTGACGATCGAATGGCCGTTGATTATGGTGGCTTTCTTAAAAAGCATGTGTGATAATGATCTTCCCTGCATGGTTGGAGGATTGTTACCTCTGTGCCTCTTTGTGGGAGGCATTATCTCGTATTTTACCTTGTGGATGACTTACCGGATGGCATTACAGGGAACCTGGTGGCATTTTGGAATTTACCTCATTGTGCCTTGCTTCATCTCCTTTTTTTTCTAAAGCAGGTCGGTATATACTACCAAAAATTGAGCACACTGCCGTGAACATAAGAAAGGAAACGCTCATGCGCATTTTTGATCCTTTACGAAAAATACCCGAGTACGTGTTTATGGTAGGCCGCTGCGTGCTTATCGCTGCGTTATGCTTGAGCATCATCGCGCTTATAACGTATAATCCCCATGACGAATCGTGGCTTTACGAAGATAGTATGCCAAGAGCATGCAATAATGCTCTTGGCGCAGGTGGCGCTTATATGGCAAGCGTTTTGATTGCTTTGTTTGGCCAAACCATTTACGTATTGCTTATTTTGATAGGTGTAATGCTTGTAGGCAAAGCGAATTATCATGACCTTATGCAACGGCTCGCAGGATTTACGCTTATAATATCGAGTTTAGCATGGTTTCTAACAAGCGAAAAAGGTGATGGAGGTGCACTCGGTGATTTTATATTTGGTTGCTTGGCCATCAGCAATGGCTTAGGCAATATAGTGATAATCGCTCTTTTGTGGGCCTCATTGGTGCTTATTCTCGGATGTTCATGGTTGGGCCCGCTTTCGATACCTCTGCCTTCTCTGGGTGTTCGCCGTACGTTCTCATGTATCAACTTCAAGCTGCAGGAAACGTTAACCACCGACACTGATCAAGATATCGAGAAAATTATTGTAGAAATATGGCAAGAAACTCAGCTTTCTTCGTATCAACCACGTTATGATTAAAACCTTTTTAACTTATTTCTTGACAAATGTACAAAATGGGATCATTTTTGTACGTCGTACCATATGAGCATACTAACCAATGGGGAATGTCCAATGCGTTTTAATAGAGAGTTCGTAAAATCGGTAATTCCGGAAGCAATTTTTTACGGTACAGACTTTCCTGAAGAATCTTCGTTTGCTGTAGATTCTCGGGTGATCAAACCAGGTGAGATCTTTGTTGCTCTTAAGGGAGTGCGCCTGGATGGCCATGATTTTATGCAGGAGGCTATTGCGCGGGGTGCGCGGGGGATTATAGTAAGCCAATCCCGACAAGACTGCCTACAAAAGCTTGGTGCTGAACAAAAGGCAAGTCTTGCTATAGCCGTTGTTCCTGACAGTTGTCGAGCCCTCGAAGCGCTTGCTACTGCCTGGCGAGCACAGTTTAATTATCCCATCATAGGCATTACAGGTTCGGTAGGAAAAACATCGACCAAAGAGATGCTTGCCCATATAGTGCAGCAGGCTGGAAAAAAATATGTAGCATCATCAGGCAACCAAAATACCGTTATAGGAGCAGCCTTAAATATTTTGAAGATGCGAGCTGACCATGATGTTGCAATTTTTGAAATGGGTATAAACAAGCGTGGAGAAATGTCGCTTATTGCTGGAATGGTACGACCAACAACCGCTATTATTACCGCTATTGGCCATAGTCATATGGAGGGACTTGGCTCGATTAACGACATTGCGAGCGAAAAGCGTGATATTTTTAAATATTTTAAAGAAGATAGTATAGGCATTATTAACGGCGACCAGCCGTTGCTCACGTCGATTGCATATTCACATCCTGTTATTAGAATTGGGTGTAAGATGACCAATCAGGTCCAGGCACGTAAGATTCAAGTTCTTGGTCAAAACACAAATTTCATTTTAAAGCTTTATCGTGATCGCTTACGCGTGTCGATGTCAACCAACCACATGGGACCGGTTATGAATGGTCTTGCGGCATGCGCAGCTGCCCATGTTATTGGGATACCTGCAGCGATGATTATTGCAGGGCTCCAGTCGCATACGCCGGTGCCAAGCAGGTTTGAGCGGCGGCTTATAAAAGCAAAAAAGGGTGTCCTCATAGACGATTGCTATAATGCAAGCCCCGAAAGCATGAAAGCAGCATTGCTTGCCTTTGAGAAGCTTGACGAGAAAGGTCATAAAATTGCGGTTTTGGGCGACATGCTTGAGCTCGGCGTCAACGCTCCATTTTGGCATAGGCAACTTGGTAGGTTCTTACGTAAAGTGCCTTCATTGCAACATGTTGTTTTAGTTGGAGATAACGTTAAGTGGGCACAAAAAACTATGCCTACCTATGTAACCTGTGAGGTTGTTCCTACATGGAAGCAAGCTTTAAGCTGCCTGACAGCGCGCCTCACGAATGAGTGTGTAGTTCTTGTTAAGGGTTCAAACTCGCTGGGCCTTGAAAATCTTGTTCGTGAGGTTACCGAGTAAGTAGATGGAAACGATCGAATCAAGCTATCACAAACCAGTTTTGGTAGAAGAAGTAGTGCATTATATGGCGCCGAAGCCTAGTGGAACTTATATCGATGCGACTTTTGGTGGTGGAGGGCATACTCGCGCCCTCCTAACCCAACAACCCGCGTGCAAAGTTATAGGTGTTGATTGGGATAAAACGGCGATTGAACAAAATGCTCCTCCCATTGAGCAAGAGTTTGGCCAGCGCTTTAAAGCCATATGGGGAAGTTTTTCCCAGCTTGGTTTATTGCTTAAACGCCATCAAATCGGACAAGTAGATGGCATTCTTGCTGACTTCGGTACATCGACCTACCAAATTTTCCAAAAGCCTGGTTTTTCATTTGCTCATGATACAGCGCTTGATATGCGCATGTCACCTGCCCATCAGCGCTATACGGCTTATCACTTGGTTAACAAGGCTTCTGAGGAAGAATTGGCTTATATAATTCATGAATATGGCGAAGAACCGCAATCCCGTCGTCTTGCCAGAGCATTAATCGAGGCACGGCGAATCCGCCCTATAAAAACCACGGGGCAACTAGCTGATATTATTGCCTCGGTTATTGGGCGAAACCCGCGTAGTCGCATTCATCCTGCGACACGCGTTTTTCAAGCTTTTCGGATCGCGGTCAACCATGAGCTCGATAATATTCGCGCGCTTCTGTCGCAAAGCCTCACGGTCTTAGCGCCCCAGGGACGACTTGTATGCATTAGTTTTCACTCTCTTGAAGACCGTCTCGTTAAAAATTTTTTACGGGATCATCGACATGATTTTAACCTGCTAACGGCAAAAGCGGTCAAGGCAACACCTGAAGAAATTCGGTACAATCCTTCAGCCCGATCGGCCCGCTTACGCGCAGGTGAGCGCAAATCCCACTCGGGCATATAGGTAGTTGCTTGTGAGCTTAAGCAACTTTAGCATGTTGACAACATGGGCGATTCAGCGTACAATTTAAGAAAGTATTAGTACGATGAAGATAAGGCACGGGCAAATGGAAATTACCGAAGTTAAGGTCTACCCGGCGAAAGAGACGGGTCGGCTTAAAGCTTACGCAACAATTGTCTTTGATGATAGTTTCATTATACGCGACTTAAAAGTTATAGAAGGCCATAAAGGGCTGTTCGTATCGATGCCTTCGCGGCGACGAAAAGATGGCTCATTTCGCGACGTTGCCCATCCGCTTAACTCGAATATGCGAAAACATATTGAGGAATCGGTCCTCAAAGAGTTTGGCGATTCCGATATAGCCGTTTTATAGAAATTAATTTTTGGGGCGTAGCCAAGTGGTAAGGCACCAGGTTTTGGTCCTGGCATTCGGAGGTTCGAATCCTTCCGCCCCAGCCATAGCATATCATCCCCATTTTTTATTATCACATCGAAGTGTTTTTGAACGTCGTAGACGATGTTTTCGCCTTCCATTCTCAAGTTCGATAGTACGAGCTTAATAAGTTGCCTTTTTTCTTCAAATCCTGAATTTATAAAAAGATCATGCGCTCGATTACTTAGATCCAGAACGTATTTTGCGGTGATTCTGAAGTTGTCATCAGCCTCCTGTAATTGCTCAAGCCTGATGGCAATATCTTCACCTTCCTCGCGGAGAGTTGTGTAAAATTTGTCATACTGCTCCTCAGTAATTCTCCGTTTGAGTTTATCAAGGTAAAGATTGTCCAACATGGTGTTGTTTTCTTTTTGCTTTCTCTTGAGCTCATTCAAATGCTTGTCATAGAATTCTGTCTTAGTTTTTTGGACTTCATCGAGAGTGCTCGTTATCTCGCTTACGATTTCGGGTGGCATCTGTAAACGCTTAAAAACTTCGCCTAACCGCTTCGTTATTGTCTCTTCCCTGAACCATTTTGCACCATGCTTGCCATGGTATTGAGTGCAATGGTAATACACCAAGCCCTTATGCTTTTCTGGCGTTATGTACAATCCACATTCGCCGCAGCGGAATAGTCCTCGGTAGACATAAGGGCGTCCAGCGAATTTCACCGGCTTCTTATTAAATGAGGCTTTTATTTTCTGAACCTGGTCAAATAATGCGTGAGTAATAAGAGGAGGATATCGATGCGGATAAAGTTTACCTTTTGCTAGCATAACACCGTAATAAAACGGATTTTTGAGCACCATATCAATAAAGCCGCTCGACCACTTAATACCATATTGGTCGGCAAACTTTTTGCGGAGGGTTTGCATTGAGTAGGTACCTGTTGCATAAAGCTCATATACTTGCTTGAGTACTATTGCGTTATAATCATCAACAGCGATATCATTTTTGCCATTTTCCAAGACAATATTTTTATACCCAAAAGGAGCTTTGCCAGGCCATTCTCCTTTACGAAGCTTTTGCTCAATACCTCGCCTCACGTTATCACTGATGGCATCTGAATAGTATTTTGCAAGTCCGAGGCTGATCCCAAATTGGAATTTCTCAGTAGCTGATATTTTACTGGTAATTATTTGCCCATCAGATACAAAATGCATCTCAATTTGATCCTGTAGAGCTTTCTTATACAGGATAGGAACCCGCTTATCAAATATATTACGTGATAAGCGATCTACTTTATCACAACAAACAGCTATCTTCTCTTTTTGCTTTAAAATAAGATCAATAATACGGTCAAATTCTGTACGCTCATCTGAATAAGCGCTTTCATTAAAGTCTGCATATTGGGATGATTTCGAAGCTTATGTTTTGACAGTATTTTTCAAGTCGCGTAATTGGTGCGGGCAAAAAGTTGCCTGCTTTTCTTTGGTCTTCTGTGCTTAGGCGAGCAATAAGTATTGCTTTCATCAAGTCATATAAAAGCACAAGGTTTTTAGGTTTCTATCTATTTGCGTCTAGCTATTTTGGGAGCGATCGTTGATATTTCTTCTATTTCTCTCTTATATGCCTTAGTTTTTTCTTTTGCTTTAGTAGCCTTTGTTGACCGTTGAGCTAAATTAGATTTTTTAGGTGTTGCGGCTTCTACAAGGGTTAATCTTTCATCACCCTTTTCGGCAAATATTGAGTAGCCAAGGCTTTTAAAAGTCTTAAGCAAACTTTTAACTCCTGAGTCTGATATACCTGACCGAAGATTTTGTACCGTTGTGGGTGAAATGCCAGCCGTTTTTGCAAGCTCTCTTACGGATACATCGTCATTTTCCATAGCTGCAATAATCATTTCTGATACAAGAAAATCTTTGTAACTTTCTTCATGCTTATGTCGTTCTTTGGGAGTTAAAGATTCAAGAAGTAATCAACGGTACCCTTATTTTCGTTCCTATTCATAGTATCCTCCTAAATTTACCCTTTTTTTATAATCTTCTCTGCGAAATAGCGATTTGCTTTTCTCTGCATGAGTCATCTTATTGCTTGCCTTTTGGTCTGCAAGTTACGATTACCTTTGCGCCTTCGAAGAAAAAACAGAGAAATCTATCATAGTGAGTTTTAAAAGCATATATACCATCACCTTCTTTGCCAACGTCACGAATGGGGTCTCGTATTAGCTGCAGCGAAAAGGCCAGCATCATTATAATTTTAGTGCCTCTTTTTACAAAGTAAGCAAATGCTCACGAGTCGTAGCTCACAATATGGAATGAATCTTATTCAGTCTTTTTAAGGTATGTGTCTAAAAATAAATATGCTTCTTCTCTCATTTCTCTAGTAAAGATGTGTTTACCGGGCCATATTTTTAATTTTAACTCAGTATCTACAAATGAGGGTTTAGCATAATTATAGATTTTTTCAGCTCCCTTGCTCCATATATCCTCATTGGTAGCTGAAATATAGAATGGTATCGGAGCTATTAATTTAACTATGTCTTCGATGTCTCCATATCTCATAATATTTGGAATGCAAAATTCCATTTGAATTCCAATATATCTTGAGAGAGAATCTTTATAATTCACACATCCGCAGTTTGAGACTGAAACTTTTATACGCTTATCAAATGCCGGGGACCAAATAGCCATTCGGCCGCCATAAGAATGGCCAATAAAGCCGATTTTCGTTGCATCCACTTCTGCCCTACTACTTAGATAATCAAGTCCTACCGACATATCATGTAAAACTTTTGCAAGCAGGGTATAGCCTCTTACGATACGAGTAGCTAGCTCAAAATACTCTGCTCTACCCGACTTATCTTCTGTCCAGTTTCTTTCCTCAAAAGCAATCGCATCAGGAGCAAAAGTAATATACCCACGCTCTACAAGTTCCACAGCTAATGCTTGGTTAGAATCCCCAGCCAGCCCTACGACTTCACTTTTTCCGAGTTTAAAGTTGCCTGCATGTTGATGATGACAATAGATTGCCGGCATAGAAGATTTCAAGTTCTTTGGTATAAGAATGTAGGCAGGTATTCTATCATTATTTTCAGTGCTATATTCTACTTTTTCACGAATATAAGACCCACAGTCTACTAATTCAACTGTTTTTGCGTTTAAATTAACTTTGATAGGGAGCGGGCCAATAAGCTGTAATAAATCTTTTTTATCCATAAAACCTATAGACTTGAACAATAGATGTGCTATCTACTTTTGGACAGCTGATTGCTAAAATTTTGCGGGTTATGTAGAACCATTCTTGTCTTCTTTAAGCCTTGTCTTGCCCGTCTTTCAACGATAAGTGAGTATCCCAATGAGCTAAGAATACTTACAAAGTTTTGCAAAGTAATATTTTTTCTTTTGCCCGATCGTAACTCTTGTACGATAGTTGGGGAAACTCCGGCTTCTTTTGCTAATTTTCTTACCGATACTTCATTATCTCTCATGATGGCAAGAAGCAGCTCAGATAGCAAAAACTCTCTATATCCTTTCTCAAAGTTTTCACGGTCCTTTTGGCTAAGACTTTCAATAAACTCATCGTAGCTGCTTAACTCTTTTTTATTCATAATAGTTTCCTAGTTTAATTCTTTTGAGATAACTTTCTTTATACTTAAGAGCTCTTTCTTTTTCACCTTGAGGCAATTTATCGCCTTTCTTATGAAATGCATTAGTTATTATAATCTTTGACCCTTTAATAAAGAAACAAAGGAATCTATCAGGGCTAGGCTTAAATGCGTAAATCTGATCTCCTTCATTCCTAAATTTTTCAATATTTAAGATTTCTCCAAGATCTCCCATCGTCCTGAATAAATAAAATGCTTTCTTTCTTCTTTCGATAACTAAATTGTCGAAGTAGTCGCGAGCTCCGCTTTGTCCTCGTTCATCGTAATACCATTCTATAGTAAACTCTCGACCAGTATATACTATATGTTTCTTGGCCATTGCCACCTCTACAAGACTTTTAAGATTTATAATCGTAACATTATTATGTTACAAAAGCAAGTATTTGAGAGAGCTTTTTAACGATCTGATCAACCAAAGGCGAAAATTGATCCGTTTTAGGATAGGTTGTTTGATTACCTTAAAATCTGATTTATCTATTCCCGAATGCGTCGCTTAGGTACCCCCGAATTCTTGGCGTATCTACTTATGAGCTATAGACATCACATTTAGGTTTTAGACTTAAAGCCCAGCAAACTGTACTCAAAGAAAGTGTTATTTAAAAATTCAGCAAAATCATTTGATATTTGCTTGATATTATCGATGAAACGATTATGTGAAACATTTTTGCGAGCAGCTTTCCAAACCTTCTCTTGCGGGTTTTCTTCAGGAGCATATGCTGGAAAGTAGATTAAATCGATGTTTTTATCTCCTTTTAAAAATTCCTGGACGGCTGACCCTCGATGCCATCCTGCATTATCCCAAATCAAAAGCAATCTGCTTTTCGGATAATTACGTCTAAGCTGCTTTAACACATCTACCGTAATATACATGTTTTGTTTTTCTGTGATGAAAGCATGTTCTCGGCCTGTTTTTATGTTTAAAAACCCATAAAATGCCCGATTTTCTCGTGTGCTTGTGGCCTCAATTTTAGGGTACTCGCCGGCGGGCAACCAAATTTTTTGGAATGTTGTTGTTGATGAAAGAATCATTTCGTCAGCAGCGAATATCTCGATCTGATCACTATTCCAGGCTTTTTTAATTACAGGCATTACTTCTTCTTTCCATTTCTGAACCTGCTGTTCATCACGTTTCTGATAAACCTTTCCAGGCTTGTGAAATGTAAAACGCGCTTCTTTAAAAATAAGATACAATGAGGTTTTTGATTTATATTTTACATCATATTGCTCGCGAATAAGATGTCCTAATGACCAAGTTGTCCAGTAATCCTCATCAAATCCGTAATCTCGAGGAGTATTATTTTTGAGCGTCTCTAAAATTTGTGTTCGTTGGCCTTTAGTCAGCAGTGATCGAGTCTTTTTTTTACGCTTGTCCCTAATCCCGTCGATTCCTTTCCGCAGAAAATTGTTTCGCAATGTAAATATTGAACTTCTTTTAAACCCAGTTAGCTCTTCAATAATTCCTAAATCGAATCTTCTATTAAGCATTAAAATCGCTTGGCTACGCAGCGATTCTTTCGTGTTTGTTTCTTTGTTTTTTGAAAATGCTTTAAGATCTTCAATTTGTGCTTGGTTTAAAACAATCTGTCTTGGCATTTTAAAACACTCCCTTTTGCCAAAACAGTTTACCGTTTTAGTCTATTTTTAAAGTGTGATGTCTATAGCAAAGGCTAACAGGGTTAACCGATGCAAAAAACCTGATATGAAAAATATTTGTATCATCTATCTTTCCTAAATACAGAATATTAAGCGTTAAGATGTTTTTTCTCATAAAAAAGGAAGCTATTTAAAGCTCCTCTGCACACAAGCATATCATAAAAGGAATTTAACCTACCATTCGAGGTGACCACCCGCTTGCTACTTAGTTAGGTGCGTTTTAAAGAAATTCTTTTCTTTAATTTGGATATGAGTTCAATTATACGAAATTAGCATACCCTATAAATCGGAAGATTTAGTCTTCATCGAAAGCTTGCTCAAAAAATCGATACCTATATACAAAGGTACGGTAATTTTAATGGCGTAGTCCTAGTTGCGAGAGATGGAAAAATTATTATCAGCAAAGGATATGGTTATGCTAATTATGAGCATGATGATCATTCCAAAGTTGTAACTTTGCTATTTTGGGGCATAACTTAAGAACCCTGCAAAACCCTGAAGCAAAAACTGGCAGGGTTGATTACGAAACTACCAAAAATCCTTTGCTTGCTTACTTTCCTTGAGGAGTCAGAAAATAGAGAACCCTCCGTTGAGGTGGGCCTTTATTGAGGACCGGGCATATTTCCGGACATATTAAATGGCCAAAGCAGGTAAATTTAAAAAAACCTGAAAAGGAAAAAACGGCTATAGTCACGAAAATAATTGATGTAATATTAAAGCATGTTTGCTCTTGAATGCGTCAATAAGGTATACCACCCTTGGTTGCTCGTCCAGGTAGAGCTGCACGAAACTAAGTAGCATATTTGGCCATAATTTTAATAAGCTCGTGCCTTTCAAAAATAGATTTTACCTCTGCTTGCCAGTATGCTATACTTAATAAAATTATAGAATAATTCTAGAAAAAAATTAAACTATGACCTATTCACGAGCTTTGCACATTGCTTTTCTGTCGATTCTGGCGATAATCATTGCCTACTTTTTATCCAACCAAATAAATAACAATGCTCAAGAAGATACCTCGTCTTGTATAACAAAATTTTTACTCATACGTCATGGCAAAACTGATTGGAATACGCAGCAAAGAATTCAAGGAGGACTTTCTGATATTCCTATTAACCAAGAAGGAATACGTCAAGCGAAATGTGTTGCACAACTTTTGTTGAATAACAAAAGGAAAATAGATGCTATCTATTCATCAGATCTTCAGCGGGCCTTGGCTACAGCACATGAAATTTCTATAGCTTTTGAAAAACCTGTTATTCCTGATTCGAATATTCGTGAAATATATAATGGGGATGCCGAGGGTATGCTAGAGTCTGAGTTTAATAAACGTTATGCTTCCGCTTATGAGCAATTGCTAGCTCGGTATTCTGATCGATGGGAACGGTGGCACCATACGCCTGTTCCTCACGCTGAAAATAAAGCACAATCATTTACTCGGATAGAAACATTCTTGAAAAATATTGCGAATAGTCAACAAGGTAAAACCGTTGCTGTCGTAACTCATGGTGGTCTTATCAAACTTTTTATTACTCATCTTACTGAACGAGTTGAACCTATACCAAACTGTTCAGTTGTGGAAATAGATTACTGTAACTCTACCAACACTTTTTCATTAGTAGGTATAGAGAAGGCTTGAAAAGTTTACATCATTTAACTATGGCTTCTCGCCAAACTTGATTCCAATTTTTTCGAATCTGAGCTCCTAAATCTTCTATTAAATAGATGATAAAATTCCATAGATGTTCTTGTTCGAGCGTTTTGTTAGCGTGTTCTATTGGTAAAAAGCGTTGCATTTCATGCTTAAATTCTAATGCTGTTTCAGGTCTTTCTTTAAGTAGCTGGATGCGTTTTTCAAATAAACTAAAAAAAGTGGTTTTGGTGTGGCCTCGATCCTTAAGTTTCTTAGGGATCAAAGGTAACCTTGGTTTTATTCCTTGTTCATTAAGCCAAATTATATCCCATAGGTCGCGGTATTTGATACGATTTGGCCTAAACGCAAATGCAATAAGTTTGTCAGTATAAATCTCTTCACGGCTTTGCACTTGTATAATGAGCCCTGATGTTCCCATATCTACGCCATAAGGATTCAGCAGCATCATAGGTTGCTTTTCATAGGAAGGTAATGCACAAATATCAATATTAATACGCTGGGAAGGTATATTATTGCTCTCTGGTCTTGTTTGAATTTTGATTTTCCATGTATCAACATTTTGTTTATCTTTTATTGGCTCGCTTACGGTAACCTGTAGATCATATTTGTCGTACAAGCTTTTGGTTAGTATTTCTCCCATTGCAGAAAGAGTATCTCTCGAAAAATCGGCACCTCCGGTAAAATCCAGATCTTCACTAAGCCTTACTCCTCCATAACAGCTCCTTAAACAGGTTCCACCTATAAAAGTAAGGCTCGAAATTAGATTATTATCACGAAGCACCCTTAAGATATCGTGATGTAACAACTCTTTTTCGACGACTATCCTTAAATGTGAGAAATTTGGTTGATTTTTTAATGCTTCTTCCGTTAACTTATCAAATAAATTCATGAACAATATCCCAATCTATTAAATCACAATTTCTATGTGTTGCTTTCATATCCTTGATCGCAAGCTGCACATTCGCCTGCCATAATTTGCGCTGTGCATTATAGGTTAACTGGTCCATAACCTCAAGTGGCTTCTTGTTAGTATGGATGAATTCTATTGTACCGAATCTGCCACAAATCACTTTATTACTTCTTCCTGATGACATAATAGAAATCCAATTTATAGGTACCTGAGAAATTATACCTGCATCGCTTAAAACAGTTTCTAAGCTGATATAATTGAATTCTTTACTTCTTAGG
Organism: uncultured bacterium; assembly: GCA_963722385.1. Classification (GTDB taxonomy): domain Bacteria; phylum Babelota; class Babeliae; order Babelales; family Babelaceae; genus CAVRKK01. The sequence goes on along the minus strand of CAVRKK010000001.1, from coordinate 297,381 downwards.
AGCGCTGCTGCATGGAATAACAATAATCCATGGGATGGAATAGCCTTTTTGTAGGCATATAATCCTCTGCATAATCTTTCCAAATAACCAGCTTGACCTGCTCGAGAAAGCAACGTTTTAAAAGCCCCGTTAGATAAATTAGGGAAGAGACTCCTCAAGTCCTGTGATGTAAACAAGTAACGTTCACTATGAGCATTCGCTAGTAGCCAGTCGTTTAAAGTTTTCATTGGTTGCATTCTAAAATAACTCCACAGTAAGTCACATTTATTGTAACCTAATGTAGGGTTCAAAACAAGAGTATCTTGGTTCAGCAGAATATTTATTCAGATGTAGAGTTTTAGCTCAAAGGAGGAAAATAGCCCGTGGATATTGCTTAAGCTAAAATCAAACATGATTTCTCGGTTCCTAAACATATCGATCAACGTCAGCCATACTTCGCTAAAGCTACGTATGGCTGGTCATATCTAACGATTTAGTTTAATAATTTCTGAACTCTTCACTAAGCGTAGAGCGCAGTATGCCCTTCGTAGCTCTGAAAGAGCGTAGTAGAGCCATTCTTTGTTATCTATAAGCTTTTTTGTTATATAAATAAAACAAAAGCAGAACTCGAGCACCAGTGATGTATTACGTTTACCTAGTCAGGTCTTTAAAAGACTCTACAAAAACCTATATAGGTTCTACAGTTAATCTTGTTCAACGAAACGATTGGAAAAACATAATTCGGGCGCATCAATATATACTGCTAATTTTAGGCCTTGGAAGCTAGTAACATATATTTGCTTTGATGAAAAACCTAAAGCTCTAGCGTTCGAAAAATGTCTAAAATTGGGTTCTGGACATGCTTTTGCTCAAAAAAGACTTTGGTAGTTTCCAAAGATGTAATTTTAACTTAATGGGGGGAATATGGAATTTCCATGGCATTATTTTCAAAGCGGATACAGAAGGCTTAAGCGGCTTATTGCATGGTTGCCTGTGATATGGAGAGATGAAGATTGGGATCAAGCCTACCTCTTTGAGCTTATGCGGTTTAAAATTTGCCGTATACGGCAAGAAATCGACAAAAATCAGCGGCATCTTGGATATGAAAAAACCGTTCGGGATATGAAAGTAGCTGAGGAATTATTAGCGTGTTTTGGTTTTAGTAATTTTTATTATGAGCTGAATAAAAAACTTGAGGGAACTGAAAAGCGCGGGAAATGTGAGTGTCCTGAGGATACGTTCGGTTCAGAACAATGTGCCTATGATGAAATGGGTGAGCCTATTGCTTTTAGACACATCGACCTATCCTGCAGTTATTGCCAAGCGGCACGACGGCGATGGTTCACGCGGCGAGATGCCAAGGAACGTCAGGATTTCGAATTCTTTTTTCGACATTTAAAAAAGCATGTAAAAAAGTGGTGGGAATCCGGTAGGGCCAGGCAAATGCCTGCGCTATAATTATCAATGCTATAATCAATGTGACAGGCAGCTACGCTTTTTGAATAGGTCGTTGCCCTATTTACGAGGATATCGAGTAAATGATATTGTTTTATTCAATCATAAAGAAAAAGTATGGATATCCCGAATTGTAGCACTGGAAACAGATACAATACAAATTGACGAAGATAAATTAATTTTGAATGGAGTTGCACTTCAAGATGCGTCAATTCGCAGAAACTGGTCTGATTGGAAACAGGGAAATTATGCCATTTCTAAGCCGCTTCAGATTCCGCTTGGTCATGTATATGTGCTCTCCGACAATCTCAGCGCACAGCATGATGATAGCCGTGTTTTTGCGCCTATATCGAAGGGATCTATTTTAGGCTTGGTCTGGTAATGGTTAGAATTTTTAGAATGTTTTTCTTTGCTGGCATGGCCGGTGAATGATTTTGAGCTTAATTTATTTAAGTTTACGTGAAAGATCCCTCAGTGCTGTTTTGATTATTGTACCGAGGGATTCTACTTCTATTCAATGAGTAAATCTTTAACGATTTTTCAAGCATGCTTTTAATTGCACAGTCTTAAGCCCGCGCGCTACAGCCTATACGAGCGCGCGGGCGGGCTTTTTTGGATCAGAGTAAAGAAAGATGCTTACTTTTGCATCCCATTGGATGCTCGGGCTTCCTCAAAAAGATGAGCTTGAGCGGCTGGAATCTTCGCCACATTTTCTATCTTTTGCGGCATTTAAAAATGAAAAAATCCTTTATTATAGTAGACACGGGGTAACTTGGGAGCATTAGATTGCAATAATGAAAACTTATCGACTATAAATTTAGTGTTAGCGGCATTTTTAAAATTACTTGTCAGTTTTTTGATAAGCTTTTTGTATTCTTGCGTAGAAGTCTTTGGTGATTTGATAAGGTACCCTAAAGTAATATGGCCATGCAAGGGAAAATCAATACGCTTAGAAATAGGCGGTATTTTTTTTGCTTTAACCAAGGCATTGGCAGCAGCCTGAATAGAAAAAGCAAGTTTTGTAAGCAACTGGTCAGGAGCTAAGGTAAGAGTGGTTAAGCCGTCCTTAGCCGAGATTTTTAACTTCCCTTTGTTAACCGCGTTCTTAATATTAAACGGCTTAAACTTATGAGCAACCTTGACCAAAGCTGGCTTTAGTGAATTTCTTTGCTTATTGTTGAGTACAGTTAACTCTTTTAGCGTGATATGCATGTTTTTTTTACTTTGAGGGACAAAGGTTGCTCCTTTTGCTCTATGCTCTATGTAAGCTTGTATATTACTCATTTCCTTTTGTATAGCTGCTGGCAATGTAACTGCAGCAAAGTCAACCCCGGCATACACTGGTTGCAGTATAACAAGTAGTGCAGTGAAGTAGAATGGGTTGTATCTTGTAAGCATAAGCAAGCTCCTATTTTAGGTGTGTAATCTTTTCAATAAATGTGCGTATGACGCAGCAACCAATAGTTGGTTAGTTACCTGTATGATAACCATTCACATTTGCTTTTAGCAAGTACTTATAATTTTCAAGATTATTCTTTTCTTCAAAATTAACTCCTTGAAAAATCCATAACGTCCCTGCGAAGATTCCATTGCTGCCCTAAGATGTTTTAGCTACACTCAAAGCAAGATTGTCCAATAAGAAAGGGCTTTGCTTATGCAGCGGCTACAAGCCTTTTTTTTTGAGCGCGACACAGTGGCTGTTGCGCGTCAACTTTTAGGCAAAATTCTTGTTCATGAAGACCCAGTTTCCGATAAGCGTTTGAGCGGTTACATTATTGAGACTGAAGCCTATTGTGGGTTAAGTGACCCAGCAAGTCATGCTGCACGTGGAAAAACTCCTCGAAATGCAGCCCTCTTTGGCCCGTCGGGTTCTGCATATGTCTACCTTATCTATGGCCTACATACCTGCCTTAATCTTGTAGCACATCCTCCAGATGTGCCGGCTGGAGGAGTGCTTATAAGAGCTGTTCAACCAATTGAAGGCATAGAAGAAATGCAAGAAAAACGAGGAATTTTGGTATTACGAAACTTAACCAATGGTCCTGGCAAAGTAGGGCAAGCATTTGGCATTACACTTACTGATAATGGGTTGGACATAACAAGTATCACAAGCAGACTCTATGTCCTGGATCCAATGAAACCCGTGAGATTTACAGCAACTCCGCGTATTGGGATAAGCAAGAATAAGGAGGTATTATGGCGCTTTACTGAACGCCGGAAATCCGCCCCCATACGCCTTGGACGTTAATAAATGCTGAGGCCGTGAAAGGACGAACAATGACCTCTTGGCAAACTGGGCGCTTGGTAAAGATAACCTCTACGCTTTCTTTTGGAACTCTTAAGCAAAATTTATTCGGATAGCTCCTTCTGTAGATACCGAAATCTTGGAATGCTTAGGCCTTCTCGCAGCACTTCCTCTTGAAATACCTTAAGAGGGCGAATCCATATTTTTTGGGCTTCTCTAAGATCTTGGTAAACAACATGCTCCTCCCAATGTTTCGGCATGGCGAGCTATTATGATAATTTTATAGCGATTTCCTTTATAATGCTCATAGGTTCCTCCGATTTTAAGTTCCTTCGCTTCTTGCCCAGAAGAGCTCATTTTCACTTTCATGGTTTCCTGCCTCTTGGTGACATTTCCTCAGCTGTAACAAAGCTAGGTTATCATTTTTTTCCTTTTGACGTTTTTTTTGCCATTTGTTATCTTGGGGAGCAAGTCGTTGGCAAGTGATTTTTAGTAAGTTAGGAACTTCAGTCAACTAACCAGCGGCCTTTAGGCCGCGGCTTGTAGAAGCCCGGGTTGACCAGCTTTAGCCGATGTAGCTCTTGAGCGAAGACGGCTACGTTATAAGGAAGGGCTTAAGATCACACCTTGGGATGCGCCTGACCTCCGAAGCTTTAGCGAAGGGGGTTGCCAGTTGCCTACTCCGCCGAAGTTTGCTGTAAACCAGATTCTAGCTGGTAATGTGGCTACGAAGGCCGGACCAAGCTCTGTAACTAAAGGGTTAAACAGACCGAGGGTTTAAGTCAGTGCTTTTTAGATACGCCGCCTTATAACATGAGCGAGGCAAACTTTACCCCCTATGGGGAGATTTTTAGGAGTGTCATGTCCTTAGTGTTTGTCGTAGACAAGAATAAGCAACCCTGTAACCCCTGCCAAGTAGCCTTTGCGGCAGAGATTGAGCACAGAGGAAACACCATTCGCGATCAACTTCTTGCAAGAGGAAGTCTCCGTAGAAGCAGAAGGAATAGAAAGACGCGATATCGCCAATCTCGATTTGATAATAGAACTCGGCCTGCCGGCTGGCTTGCCCCTTCATTGCAGAGTAGGATAGATAATACCATAACATGGGTCCATAAGCTTATACGTTATTGTCCTATCGGCGCTATTAGCCAGGAATTGGTACGTTTCGATACGCAGCTTATGCAAAATGCCCATATTACGGGTGTCGAATATCAACAAGGAACCTTGGCTGGCTATGAAGTTCGCGAGTATTTGCTCGAAAAGTTTCACCGATCTTGCGTCTATTGTAAAAAATCTGGGATCCCTCTTGAAATAGAGCATATAATACCAAAGAGCAGAGGAGGTAGCAGTCGTATTTCAAATTTCACTCTGGCGTGTACTTCATGCAATCAGGCAAAAGGCAATAAGACTGTGCAAGAATTTGGTCATCCTGAAGTACATGAGTTAGGCAAGACGTCACTGAGAGACGCCGCGGCGATGAATAGCGTTCGTTGGCATCTTTACCATGCGTTATGTTCTCTCGGCTTACCCGTAGAAACAGGTACCGGTGGAAGAACTAAATATAATAGAAATCTGCAAAACTTACCGAAGGCTCATTGGCTCGATGCTGCTTGTGTTGGTGCATCTACACCATCGCAGCTCATGGTGAATCATGTTAATCCGCTCCTGATAAAAGCAATAGGTCATGGTAGCCGACAAATGTGTAGAGTAGATAAGTATGGTTTTCCTCGTACTAGCGCAAAATCTGCCAAAAAATGTTTTGGGTTTCAAACAGGCGATATTATTTGTGCTCGCGTACCACACGGTAAAAAGAAAGGGAAATACCTCGGTAAGGTTGCTATCAGAACAAGCGGTTCTTTTAATATTGTTACCCCTTCCAAAACAGTTCAGGGGATTAGTTACCGCTTCTGTAAAATCATTTCAGCTGCTCATGGTTATAGTTTTAGTTTTAACAGGGTATTTCCTCTGCGCTCTAAAGAGCCCAGTTTCCATGCCTTTTCGGAGGAACAATGATATACTCGGCCGTACATATTATTTTATTTAGTTTTTCTTTACTCATGCCTTTTTCTGCTCAAAGTGGAAGAACAAAAAAATATCCAGCCCAAGATCAAAATAAAACAGCAAGCGTACCGACCAGTCGTACTCAATGTAGGTTTATTCTTCCCCCTAATAGCACAAATCTGATGGAGGAACAAGAATCCGATTTACTTGAGGTCGTCGAGTTTAAGAACGATTTGCTGGGCCTACTTCAAAATAATTTAAAGGCTGCTCATATTCTACTTAAGAATGGAGCGAGCATCACTGGTGAAATAATGCGAGCAAGCGCCGTATATGGTGACGGTGCTTTCCTTAATGCCCTGGTTGAGCGAGGGGGAAATCTCATTGATAATTACGATGAAATGGTTGCTTTAGCGTTTGCTTCGCTTAGGGAGGCATATAAATGGGCAGATCAAAGTTCCCCTAGAGATAGCGAGGATTGTATTCGCGCAGCTTCTGCGCTCATTTGGCTGCTAGAGCACGGAACTTTAAGCGAAGAAAATAGAAAGACTTTAATCGCTATGGTGGAATCTGAGGGCTATCCTTTGTTAACACAGTATATGAAGTTTCGTCCTCTTTTTTATAGCCTTCTTTGTGATCAGCTCGATGAAGCTCGGGACCTTATTGCCCAATTACCGAATAACCAATTCGCTTCACCTACCGCATTAGCAGATTCGGCGCTTGACCTTGTCGCAGCAAATGGAAATTTAGACATGCTTAATTTGATCCTTAATAGCTTTCCTATGAGCAGGCATGGCATGGAATTCGCTCTTCAAGCTGCAATCATTCAAAAGCAGTTTGCTACCTTTATGGCCTTAATAGAGCGAATAATAAAAGAAACCGATTGCCGTAGAATTCTAGAGCAGGCACTTATAACAGCATCAGTGCAAGGAAATGAGAATATGGTTAGATATTTGCTGAACCTTGATAGCGAGCATTCGCTCAACCTTTCTGTCTATCCAGCCTTATCGCAATTAGTGTCTTTGTGGAATATAGAAGCAGATGCTGAAATAAGATATGCTTATATGTATGGTATACTTGCTGGGCATGTGAATGAAGAAAATAGACCAGCCCAATGGTTAACTATTCAGCCGCTTAATATACAAATAACAGCACAAACCAGCTTCTTATTATCTTAGCATCCTTTCCGCATCAGAAAAAAGCCTTGGGAAAGACTTGCCGGCTTTTAGGCGAGGTAGGCATCTCTATGGCGATAATGTTAACTATTTGAGAAAGATAGCTTGATTTCCTACATAATTTAGTAAATTTAGCTGAAACAATATACGAGCTGTGATAACTTTCTTGACTCAAAAGGCTTGCGACAGCGCTGCTTGATCTTTCTTATAAACTAAAAATCTGAGTTCCTTTTGCATCGCTCCCATGAGCCAATGAGAATATGGAAAAGTATGGGAAGCGCTTGTGGAGGCAAAAAACCGATCAACCTTGCTAGCTGGGACGATACATCAAATGATAGAGGTTCCGGCTCATTCTCTGCCGAATACTGTGAGCTTGCATCCTGTATGACTCTCATCAGCGCAGTCTGCCATCCTTTGGATGTCGCTTGATTAGAAGATGCGAGTTCTACGTACAATTGTTCAAAGACAGGAATTACTACATGAGAAGGCACTGCTAGTAAAAGTTGCGTAATAAGTATGGCAGGCCCATAAACAATGACATGCTTAAGAGCTGTTACGATGGTAGCATGCCATTCGTCTTCATTTGCCATTATCGTATTATGAGCATACCGAGTAATATTTCTAACTATCTCGCAATTTCCAGCTTTGATAGCAATATCAAATGCTTTCTGAAGAGTTTTTTGTTCCAGAAAATCGCCCGATTTATCTAAAATTATAGTATAGGCTGGATTTCTTTTCATTACTAATTTGATAAACAATTCGTTAATCTTGATATTTAAAAAAGCAATGAGATTCTCATGTCCATGAGCGTCGGCATACCCAAGCGCTTGGCTTAAAGCCCTCACTTCCTCCACACTGACAAGCAGTTCCAATCTATCCGCTTGCTCAAGCATTCTGTCTTTAGCATTTTCATTCTCTTTCTTCAGCGCTCTCTCAATATATTCTTTATTTGATTGCTTAAGCCTTCTGTCAATATACTTTTGATATAATGAGCCGAAGCTCCCCCTTTTCCCAATAAGCGCTGCAATAACAAGCGCCTTCAGTAAAATTTTTTCTGGGATATCATTAACTATTAACGAATCCAAAATTTTGCCTAATATTCGATCTCGCTGTGCCGTCGCCAATATTATCAATGTTTTATAAGTCTTCGCTTTTTCTTTAGCATCAACTTCGGAATCATCACCTTGCTCAAAAAAATAAAGCATCTCATTAAACATCTTCGCTGTACCAGAAGATCTAAGAACAACAAGTGCCAAAAAAGGAAAATCTTCATAAGCATCTTCTACTGCTTGACGAATAAAGGTATTAGGTATATTGCCAGGCTTTAATCGATATCCATGTCTGAAAAGCCATCGCAAGCATTTTTCTTTCAAAGGGTGTCGCAATAATTGAATGGGCATTTCCGCATCAATATTTAATTGAGCTCCACGCATTAAGACACGGTTAAGCCAATATTTTCGTTGCTTCCATTGCTCCTCGACGCTTTCAGTACCATTGAGCTCCGCCATCAAAAAAGCCATTATCACCGATGTCGATTCAATATGCTTCCCATAATGGAAAACCTCGAACTCACAAGAATTGATATCGGCACCATGCTCACAGAGAAGCAGCACTAATTCACCATTGCCAATACGGGCAGCAACATTAATCAAAGGACTACCATACCACCCTCGTATGGCTTCATCGCTTTGCACTATAGCGGGCATAGCCGCTCCACGCATGATAGCCAACTCAACAGCCTTAACGTCACCTCGAGCAAATGCTTGCTTAAACTCTTCCACAACAGCAATCTCCATGCTTTTCAATATAGCAGGAACATTTGTTCCACGCATAAAAGCCTGCCGAGCAGCCCCAAAGTCACTTCGAACAATAGCTTGCCTAAGCTGTTCCGAAGGGTCCGTACTTTCCATCGCGTCAGTAGAAGCACCATATAAAATTATACTAATAAGAAATAAGGCAACAAATCTCATAAGCAACAACAACCTCATTAAATTATTTCAAAATAAGCGTAGGATAGAGCTATCTACTGGAATACCAATTTAAATAGAATAGACTAACAGGTAAATAAGTCAATGAAGATCAAATAGTATGAGTGCGGAAAGCTACAACCGCTCAGTCAATGCATAGTTTTTAGGTTTATAAAGGTGATCGTCTTCTATACGTGATAGAAGAGAAAGCGTTTTGTATGTATGCCAGCTTGTACGAATAAGAGGGGGAGGATTATGGCGATGCTGCCAAACAAAATGACGCGTCTTGGGATCGGCAGGACTACCGCTGCCAAAATCGCCATATTCTTTTTTATAGTGATCATATTGCTCATCAGAAGCCGTTTTAGCTAATATAGAAGCAGCACCTACAATAGTATAATTTTCATCGGCACGATGCTCGGCAATCACCGGCGCTTGAGCAAGCAGACTTGGCTGCAATATAATATTTTTTTCAGCTCGCCGAAACTGAGCAGCATCACTCATTAAAAACTGATAACGCTTATTAAAGCCAATTTGAGAGGTCTCCCAGTTATCAATATAAATATGCTGAGGCTCACATAGACTCAATGCCTCAATTATCCTAAAAACAATAAGCATCTCCCACTCGTTAAGATTAAAGCTCTTATCGTCAATCATGGAAGGTGTTATTTGGTCAACATGATAAGCGCGGCTAGTTGCTTTTATGATCCCTGCTAATTCTTCTCTCTTTTTACGCGCAATAAGCTTGCTATCTTTAACCCCAATCTCCTGCCATGAATGTATAGTGGTCTCATCAGCAACTGCACCCGCAAGGAAAATGCTCCCTATACAGGGACATTTAGTTGCATCATCAATGCCAGCGATCATTTGATAATTATCCATCATTTTCCTAATAAATTATTAGCAAATATAATATTTATTTAAAAAAAATCAAGCATTCGGCTCATTGATAGCGGTAATCTGTGATTGCTATGCTTAGCATGCAAAACCCATTGGATGTCTTGACAGCCTAGGAGAATCTGATTACCCTTTTTAAGGATTATGAATTGGTATTTAGGATTCAACTAAAGCAAGAAGGTGAAGTAATGATGATTATGAGCGTACATTGGCTACCGGTAGTAGCTGCTTCTATTGTAGCTATGATCATTGGAGCGTTATGGTACGGGCTGTTTTTTGGGAAGCACTTTATGTGTGCCGTTGGCATGGATACAATGAACGCAGATCAAATAGCCGAGCTCAAGAAGACCCTTGGAATGGTATACATCTATCAATTCCTCGGCACTTTGGCTATGGTTTACGTATTGGCCGTGTTTATGAAAAATATGGGGATGGTATCTTTTAATGGTGGGCTGATGGTAGCTTCCTTAGTATGGATCGGGTTTGTTGTACCAATCAAATTAAGCGATGCATTATGGTGTAACCAAAAGACTTTGTTTTGGTTAGGTATAGGTAATATGTTAGTAACTCTTTTAGCTGCAGGTGCAATCTTGGGTATCTGGAGGTAAGTCTCCTTCCTTTAAATTGGAGAAATTATTCCCACAAGGTGCTGCAATGGTTGTTAGAGCATGGATTAATCCAACATAGTCTAATATTACAAAACGTTTATCCGAACAACGATCTACGCAATTATATAGTAACCAATAAGAAAAAAGCTTTATCAGTTCTTTGGACTAAAAACGCATTATCTATTCTCGAGCAGCTGCATCAAAAAGCAGAAAATAATGAGCTTGCCAAAGATGGTATACTGCTTCTTCAGCAAGCATTCTTACTTGCTATTGCACAGCAGAATGACGTTATTTTCGATTTTATATTCAATCATTTTGCTGATCGACTTAACCTTGCTCCAGCGTTTGCACGTGCAGTGCTTGTGGGCAATATCCATGCTATGGAAACTATTTACCATGATGCACCTCATGTAAACTGGGACGATATCTTCGACAGAGCGATTGCCTACGCTTTCGCCCAGCGACATATGGATGCCATACGCTGGATTTTCAATACTGCTTTTAATGACAATATAGCCATTAATCATTTTGCTACCTCACCCCTATCAGAAGAAGAGCAAGATGAACTAACCATCTTATTTGAGCAAAAAGAAGAATTAATGATTCAGCGATCCCAAGTCATAAATCGCTTGCAAACCTCTGGTCAGCCTGAAAACGAACAAAATGAATTAAATGCCTTAGATGAACAATTAACTGACATAAAAGCTCGACTGAAGCAATTAGTCCCTTTTTATAAAAATGAGGATGAAATAAGCAACCCCCTTTATGAACGAGAAGAGTTAAATGCCCTCTTGAGAGATATACGTAACGTAGGCGCTGAGCGATTATTAAGTCCTAACGTGCTCGGTCTTGATATCGGCCAAATTACTGCTCAGATACCACGCCTACCTCCAGAACTGCTTGCCATAATCATGGCCCCTTTACTCCAGCATCTACGACGCCAGCCAGAAGCTAAATGAAACAATAGCCTATGAACTACTTATAGAAGTGCAAATTTTGCACCCCTTGGTAAAAACCTTATAAAATTTTCAGTAATAAATATATTGATTTTTTAATTTAAAATTTATTATTATTAAAATAAATAAAATAATTAGGATCATTATAATGAAGACTTATACTATTTTTATATTAATTATCTTTGGAATATTCTCAAGCGCTGGCATCAATACCATGGAGAAGCAGAATAATCAACCTTCCGGAGAGGCCCCTGGCGAGCCTAAAGCCTCTCCGGCTTCTTGGGTAATAATTTCTGAAGAAAGGTCTGAAGAACAGCAAAGGCTTGACCATATGCTGATCAGCGCTATTTTAGCCAATGACATAGAAACTACTAAAGAAGCTCTCGCAAAGGGCGCTCGGGCTAATGCTCATGGTGCCTTACCTCATGAAACAGGAAGTTTTCCGGCAATTATTTTAGCGGCAACCATGCCTGACGCTTTAGAACTTATCGAACTGTTGGTAGATTATGGTGCTGATATTAATGCCCCTTCCCCTTCTACAATAAACCATCCTTTTCACTTAGGCGACACAGCCATTTTTGTCTTTATTAAATCTAATTTAGGACTCGCAATTCAACCTCTTGAGCTTGCCCAATTTATGATGCTTGGTGCTCAACTCAACCTTCCTTATCTAAAAGTAGGTACGTATCCCTTAGAGGTATTGCGATGGCTATTTGAACATGGATTCACCCCTACCGCGAGCTCCCGCCTGATTCTTGCAATGAGAGCTTATACAGATGAAAAATTGCTGCTTTCCTATATAACAGCGAGGAGAAATAAAGAGGCTTTACGGCTCTTAGAGGAATTACTACAAAAAGCTCACCATCATAAGCTCAGTGAGGAAGATAAGCAACTTCTTCGGCAAGCATTTTTCCTTGCTATTGCTCAGCGCAATTATAATGTTTTCAATTTTATACTCGGTAATTTTACTCATATAGTTAACCTTCCTGCTGGCTTCGCTCGAGCTGCCCTTGTAGGCAATATCAAAGCGATGCAAAATGTGTATGATGCTGTGAAAGACGTTTCTCAGAACATAGATTTTGATAGGACTGGCATTTTCGACAGGGCTCTTGCTTACGCACTCGCTCAACGTCGCTACAACCAAGTGCGTTGGCTCCTCAGTACTGCTCTTGATGAAAATATAGCGGTCAACCTTACCGCCCTCACGCATTCCCTCAATCGTCGCTTAAGCGCTCTAGAGCATATCATCAATCAACAACCCAGATCAGCTGAAGAATCTGTTGCGCGGTTGAAAGCCATTGAAGAACAAGAGGAATTACAAGTATTAGTTAACGACATATACTCTATAGGTGCTGAACGCCTACTAAGCCCCAACGTGCTCGGTCTTGATGCCAGCCAAATTACTGCTCAGTTGCAACGCCTTTTCCCAGAACTATTTGCCATAATCATGGCAATGCTCCTCCAGCCTTTACGAGAAGCAGGAGCTAAATCATAAAACACTTATAGAAGCTTCATGCTTGCTAGAGTTATTAGGCCAATTTAAAAATGACGTTTGAATAATTAGTTAAATTATTTGCCCAAAAACATTAAGCTGCCTTACTCCATTTTAGCGCTTTCATCGTGATTTTGATGCGGCTCTTTAAAGATGCATGCGCAGGTGTACTTTTTCACCTATTATTTCGTAGACATGCTTAAAATAAATTGGTACGTTTTTGCTAGTTGTGCCTAATTTATCTCTGGAGAATTATGAAAATTTTTAAGTCAATTCTAGCGAGCATATTATTGGTGTCTGCCGGCTCACAAGCCAGCAGCCTCTTTGTTACTTTTGGTATTGATGGCAAAACGCTTATTAACGAAAGCGTTGAGTTTATTGACGGCCAACGATTTGGCTTTGCTACAACAAATGGGTATCTTCTCGATCTCGTAATACGTGAGCAGGATGAAAGTGCTGTTGAAATTGAAGCCCTTGTAATTAAGGTGGAGAAAGAAGGGCACTTTATTTTAGCAAGCCCTGTTATGATAGCCGAGTGGGAAAAAACCGCAGAGATTACTATTGCAAATAAACGTACTTCAGGGAGTTCTATCCATTTAGAAATACTGCCTAAGCGAGAAAAGGTAAACGCGAGTTACTGAAAGCAAAGCGCCCGCCTCGAAGTTCTGTAAAGGTTTCTAAAAAAATGCCTCAAGAAACTGGCGGTTAAACTGATCAAGCGAGCATTATCGCTTTGCCATGTTTACGCTTAACAGTAAAGCCAATAGTAGCAAGAGTGCTTTGTTTAGGTGTAAGAGGGGCATCATAGCATCGTAATTTGATTTCTCATACAAAATTCCATACTTACATCGAAGATTGTAATATATTTCGCTAGAGGGACTTACTCGATGACTATGGTAAACTTGCCTAAAGAGTGTATACTCAAGGTATCTTGAGAAATATCGTGAGCACAAAACAAAAACAATTGGCAGCTTGATTATATGCAGGTAAAAACACATATCATCATCCTTATGTGTTGTCTCCTTATTGGGCAAAAAAGCTATGATAGTGTGTCAGTTGTCTATAACCTTCGCATAGCAGAAACGACAAAACATTACAGGCTAGACAGCCACTATATTTATCCTATTTTGATTGCTGATACGCCCCTTGGTCAACTTCGGCATAAACGCGATGGTACGCGCCAGTCCGTTGCAGCCAATTTAAGTAACTTTATTTATTCGGCAAAAACTTTTTATGTTCGTGCTGATTTTGCTGTAGCGCGCATCACTCAAGATAAGCAAGGTGTTCACTTTGCACAAACGCAAACAGATGATTTGCTTTTTTCAGCCGGCTACACACATTCTTTGCAGGAGGGAATGATAGTAACTCTTTCAGGGTTGCTCGGTATTCCGACTCATAGAGACTTGAGTCTCGAAAACTTCCAGTTCGGGTATGGTCATGTTGGATTGGGAATACAGGCAGATGGCGCCTTCGAGTATTTGCAGAACCGAAACCAGAAACATTCAATGAGAACGGCTGCTCGGGTTATTCATTTTTTCCCGCGAAAGACGCCTTTTAAAAATGATGACCAAGTACACCAGTATGATTTTGATTTTGGCAACCTTGCCGACTTATTTATTGCACATCATACTACCTGGGGTGATCATAGATTTGAGGCTGGTTATAACCCAACTTTTCTATGGGGAACGAAGATATCCCCGCGTATTGCTAACGTGGTAAAAAATATACCATATATACGAAGTACTTTTTACGGGACATATAAGTATTGTTTTTCACTCTATGACCTTCCAAATTCGATTGCTTTGGGCTTTTCTGAGGGCTTTGATCATAAGCCACAGAAGGAAGGCTATAAAAATATCACTGCTTTTTGGGTAACATGGGACCTAAATTTTTAACAGGTGGAACTATGCATAGATATACGCTTATGAAGATGCTACAGGCATATACGCCGTCATCTGAAGAAATTCTCACCAAAGATCGCATAATTTCATTTATTGAGACACACGAAGAATGCTTTGAGAGATCGCTACCGATAGGCCATGTTACGGCTTCAGCATGGCTTTTAAGCAAAGATAAAACGAAGGCTCTTTTGATGCATCATGCCCGGCTTGATAAATGGCTACAGCCAGGAGGGCATTGTGATGGTGATCCAGATGTTTTGCGTGTCGCCACGAGAGAGGCACAAGAAGAGTCAGGCATAAACGCTATTGTTCCCATGAGCAGTGGCATTTTTGACATTGATATTCACCTTATTCCTGCTAATTCGCGTGAAAAAGAACATTACCATTACGATATTGGTTTTTTGTTACATGTTACCAGGGATGAACAGCCTATTGGTAATAACGAGTCGAAAGAACTCAAATGGTTTGGTAAAGAGCATGAGGAATTACCTCCCTGCGATGCCTCGGTTCAACGTAAGTTTAATAAATGGCTATGCGTGACTTATGAAATATATCGCTTAGGCTCCATATAGCGAGCAAACCATTCTTTTGTAAGGCGGGCAGCTTCTTCCAGAGTTCCCTCTTCCTCGAACAAGTGGGTTGCGCCGGATACGATCGCTAGTTCTTTTTTGCAGGTTAATTGGTTATAGGCCTGTTTATTTAAAGCAATGACTTCACTATCAAGTTGCCCAACAATTAACAGGGTAGCAGCTTTAACTTGCGGTAAATAGCTACCTGCCAGATCAGGCCTGCCACCACGAGAAACAATGGCAGTTACTTTGTGAGCAAAGAGGGCGGCCGCAATTAAAGCCGCTGCGGCACCGGTGCTTGCACCAAAATACCCGAGGGGTAGCACTGACAAATCTTCGCGTGTCCGAATCCATTGAGTTACCTCTACAAGTCGCTCTGCCAATAACGGTATATTAAATCTAAATTCCCGAGTATATATATCAATATGTTCTTCATCTTTTGTAAGCAAATCAAATAAAAAGGTAGAAAAGCCTGCTTGTTGCAAAATGTCCGCTACGAACTGGTTTCTTGTGCTCAGCCGACTACTGCCGCTTCCATGAGCAAAAATGATAATGCCTTTGGTAGAGGTGGCTAGGCTTAAATCACCATATATAAACGAACTGTTGATGGGGATACGAACCTCAGTTTTTGTGAATACCATGGTAGCGCTTTCGTTGAATACATCTATACCAATCTAAATGAGCGCGCGTAAGGTAGGCAAGAGTTATGGTGGTGAGAATTCGTTGTTCAAAATTATTTACGGCGGTAGGCTTCCTTTGCTAGAATATATAACTGTTAAAGTTTGGATTAAGGGCGAGTATGATAAATAAAAGAATCACAATGCAGCAGCATATTTTGAGTTTGGTTATGGGAGCTGTGCTCTTATTTTTGGGACAGAAAGCGTTTTCATCGATACAGGAGATTAACTCATTTAACGAAATTAAGGATTTGATAGAGCGCGTAGACCCTTCAACATTAGTAATATTTGATTGCGATGAAACAATACTTGTGCCAACCGACCCTTACCTCTTTGCTGCGCTCCAAAACCATTCGGTTGTTAAAGAAATTCAAGCTGAGTTTATTCGCCATGCAGCAACAAAAGAGGATCCTTTAGACTATAGTGAGGCCATAAGTGCTGAAATATATACCAAGGTATCATACCGGGCAGTTGAGCAATCAATGGTTGATACCATCAATAGATTATGTCAAAGTGGTATAAAAGTTATTGCTCTTACGGCACAGGGCACGGGGCCGGTATGGGGTGGGCGCGTACCGCGCTTTGAAGAATGGCGTTATGAGAGACTACAAAGGCTTGGTATAGATTTGAGCAAAAGCTTTCCTGAACAATCTATACGATTTGATAAATTTCCTGCTCCGCCTCGAGGTATCCCTGTCTTTTATAAGGGGATTTTATGTTCGTCATCATATCCAAAAGGTGTAGTACTTGCAGCATTTCTTGACCACATAGGCCATACACCAGACAACGTTATTTTTGTTGATGATAGACCTGAATTTGTTCAATCAGTTGCTCTCGCAATGAAACATAAACGGATACCATTTCAGGGATATATTTATCGAGCAGCCGAATTTCAGGTGCCAGACGTTGATGCGATCATAATGCGATTTCAATTAGACCATATCAAGAAGCATAATCGCGTAATTACCTATGAAGAAGCGCAGCAGCTTTCAAAAATAAGCACAATTATTTACTGAGAAAGTATTTGAGTCTATATCGTTTTCTTAGAATACGGATCGAGCACTGCGATCTCCTGGTAAAAATTATTGACTTATATGCATTGAATTATATAAATTTAAATAAAATATACGCTTAAGAAAAATAATAATATTAGATTTTAAAGGATAAAGTCATGAAATACCTCTACTATTGTTCTATTATGACGCTCATTTTACAACACGGATGTTTAGGGGCGGCGATTTCGAAATGCCCTTATACAACATCTGCTTCTATTGGGGGGCGATCGCGGCAACAGCGAGCCTTCTAAAGAAGAATTTCAGCTTTATTGATCATTGTTTGACGAAGCTCTCGGGACGCTTTATAAAAAAGGCCGTAAAACCCAGCACTTTTAAGGCTGGGATATACGGGCCTTCAAATTTGTGTAAGAATGACTTAAAGTCGTTCTTGCATTGTTCTTGCAAGTTGATAAAATATGAGCATCTACCCTGGGAGCCAGGGAAAGTAACGCTTGGGAGATATGAAAACGCATCGGCGGTTCAGCAGGCGCAACGACAAGAAGCTGGAATTTAAATTTAATCGTGCTTGCTTAAGTAATCCCCATCTTGCTATTCAGGATTACTGTGAAGAGCATAGTTTTTCTCTGCCGCTTCTAGATGCTGATCTTCAAAAAATTAATGAGCTTCTCCTGAGCCTTGGTTTACATCAAATCTGCGTTGCCGATCTTTCCGAGCTACAACGCGTGAATAATTTTACTGTTCATTATGTGGTTGACAAGAGAAGAATCTCTTATGCAGCACAGCACTTCACCCTTGGAATAGATGAGGTTGCTGATTTAGGTACTTTTCTTGAAGTAGAATTAATGGCCACGTCTATCGAGAATATTGATACCATTAAAAAAGAAATGCAGCATCTGCTTGTTGGTCTCAGCTTGAGGCCTTTAAAAACTGGCTACGGAACCTTGCTCTTGCGTAAAAAAGATTTTAAGCATTATCTTTTGGGTCGGTTTATTCTCGAAGAAGATATAAAATATAGAGATAGACTTAGTGCTTGAGCTAGTTTTTTTTTGGCTGACCGGGAAGTAAACTCGAGGCAATAATTTCAACTTGACAAACTGAAATTTTTATGATAATCTATTAACTAGAGATAGAGGAGTAGTTTGAAGCTTGCTTTGGTTAGTAGGTCTAAATAACCAGTTAATTAAAGACGCAAGGTAAAACTTGTGAGCCTCTATCTTCATTATTTTGTGCTTATTTTTGATCACTTCCAATTTATATTATATCCCGTTTAAAATTATCGGTTTCCAATTTTCGGTAAGTATCCACGCCTGGTATTCTTTTACCCCCATGCTGATTAGTGTTTTTGCTATGGTGTATCTTCTCTTCAGCTGTTTGATTCTTATCCGCCTTAGTTTGCGCCTTATCCATTGGTCAAGTTCCTGCAATATGTTTTGCATCGAGCTAACTTAAATATCGTACCCAACCTTCCCTGACTTGTTCCAGGCTGCAGCCTCTATTTCTTCTTATTATCATCCTTATGGTGTTTTTGATTCGCATTACGCTTTCGAACGCTATAGTTAGCCCATAGTTGGTTAGCCGGCATCCCAAGAAAGTTCGGTTCACTACGGGGAGCCACCGCGCTCTTTGCCTTGTTTGCTTTAAGGCGCAGCTTCTTTTCTAGGAATGTTGTTACCGACTCCATCACCCGTTCTCCAGCTGCAATACTGTTCACATAGATGTTGCAGTCGTCTGCATATCTGCAGAACTTGTGCCCTCTCTTTTCTAGTTCCTTGTCGATATCGTCTAGCATGATGTTTGCTAATAACGGTGATAGTGGGCCTCCTTGTGGTGTCCCTTTTTCTGTCCTTACACACACGCCATTCTTCATTACTCCTGCTTGCAAGTACTTTCTTACAAGCAGGAGTACCCTCTTGTTTTTTTATGTGCCGCCAGCTTTCGGTTTGCCGGCAAGAAAGCACTATCTGAATCATGTCCTACTAAATAAGCATGATAGGTATGTTTGTCCCAAACCATTACATTGACAAGCAATAAAAATATGATTAAGCGTTTAGGTCTTTTAGCTACATGCAATGGTATTCTAACAGGTTTTCTCGGCAGCGTAGATGTTGTTCGTTGTAAGAAATTTGATACAAGAAGTTACAGCGGTATTCCTCTGTTATTCCTTATCTTTGCGATCCTGTTGTGGGGGATACTGGCAAGGAATATACGTTAATCTAGAGCTGTGCCTCTTTTTTAACTGAAAATTGGCAAGAATTCTCCCACCTCTATGGGTGGCGAGATGAATTGCCGATCTTTTTTATCTGAGATATAATCAGTCAATAGTGAAAATCCGCTGGGGAAAAACAGTGAATTAAGAACAAATCAACCAGCTCAAAACTAAAATTATGAGATAACCTGAGCAAGGAGCTTATTTATGAAATGTATCTATTCGGCAAGAGTTACTTTGCTATTTCTTTTAGTTCTTATAGCACCTTTTCACTTATTGAGCCAAAAGCTCTTGCCTGAATTTGCCAATCAATGGTATGACAGCACTGAAGGCAACCCTACATTTAATAGTTGTTATATTCCTCAATTTAACTATCATTTTAAAGCTATTAGCAAGGATTCTCTTATTGAAGAGTTTGCTGCAAATTTGCCTCAACATGACAGCTGTCGTTGGCTAAATCAACCTCCGATTACAATACCACAAATGGTACCGGATGATTTTCCAACATCCAACGGCGACTACTATGAAGTATCAAAGCCCAATGACGCTCCAAAAGTAGAGATGTGGAATTTTTACTGTCAAGATAATAACAACCAAATTATTGATTCAGCTGTTCTCTTTACCAAGCCCACCTATCGCTGCCCAAGGAACACGGCCATCAAAAACTCTGAATACGGGCGTTTTTGCTCAACTGAACCTGGAGTATGCATGGCAGACGTTGTAGGAAGAAATTTAGATTATCCCGGGTTAGGCTGGCTTGGCCATACGGGATTAATTAAGAGTAACCAAACTGACCAAACAGCCTTTGTACTTGAGGTATTAAATGAAAGACCAGTTATTCAACTTAATCCATTAACCACTTTTAAAACCCGAAGCCCTTACTGGGGAGCAGTATATGGTCTTGAATCATTAGAAATGATTGAGGCTAATAAAGCAACCAGCGCTTTCCAAGCAGGTGTAAATCAAATACAGTTCGACCCAGAATATACGCTAACTGCTCAATGGAGAGAAGGTCGCTATACCTTAAGACCCGTTTATGATGAATCCCAACATCGATTAATACTCGAAAGAGGGATAATTCGAGGAATGTTTCGCTGTGATACCTTTGTTAATTTTTGCTACCTTAAAGGATTTGATGTACATATAGTTAATCCACCAACCCCAATATTACCACGATCTACCTTCCACGAGTTTCTCTTTCATCGGCCTAATTCTACAACTCTTAAGCAAAAAACTGATATCTCCCAAGAATATAACTCACTAGAAATTGAGCTGACAGCATACCTCGGCGACACCACCATCCCTCGCTCTCTAAAGCTAAACAACCTATGGCAGCGAGCTCAAAACAGCAATCAGCAGCACTTTTCTATCATCACTGATCTTCTAAGTATCTACGGCGCTCATGAACTTATTCCATCATTTATATACGAGTTTTATCAAGAGACTAACGTACAAAAAAAACAAAAGCTAATTTCTGCAATCACTTACTCAGCTCTTTCACATGCTTTTGAAGCTGCAAACCATCCTGATATTTTGGCAGTCAAAGATATAGTAAGCGCCCACCTATTTATCACTAACCAGCTCTCACAAGAGCAGGACCCTGCCTTATTAAGCCATTCTATTACCAATGCGCTCACTATTTTACCCATGAGCCCGAATACGTATGAGCTTATTTGCCAAGCAATTGAAAGACTTCACGCATTAAGCGACAAGCAATACTCTTTTAGCGAAGATCAATACCTTTTTATCGTTCTCTCTATGACATTTGCCAATAATGATATGCAAGTGTGGCTATTACCTCAATTGCTAGGTGGAGCCCATACGAACAGAACAAAAGAACTATTAAACAAGCAACTTGCATTTATGATGAAACAATTAAGTCCATCCGATATTAACAGTTCGGTCAGAGGTTTGCTATGGGAATACATTAGCTCGAGTATCCCTTTCCTCTCCAACGAAGATAAAAATGCGGTGTTTAAAATAATTGGAGAATCCAGCACTCCAAGTATATAGATCCCGAAAAACCTATAATCTAATAGCATTTATAAAGCTATTTTTTGTTAAATATAGCATTTAAGGAAGCTTATGTATAAAACAGTAAATAGATTTTGGCTAATAGCGTTTCTATTAACTATTGTTCCGTGCTTCCATGTTCACACTATGGAAGATCCTCGAAAAAATCAAATTAAGCAAATATCTTTACTAAATTTTGAAAGATTTTTGGTAAAAACTAATCGACAGGATTTTTTGCGTAATAAGAATAGTGTGCTTGAGGTGCTTCTTAGTTTCTATAGCGCTCTTCCAACTAATGAAAAAACAAAGTCGCGCGGAGCACAAGTTATAAAACATCATCTTGGCATATCTATAATTGAAGCAAGCGATTTATTAGCATCATTAACTAATAATCAAGTAATCATTTTTGTTGATTGGCAGCAAGCAAGAAGATACTTTAAGCAATCCTTTGGTAACGAATCTATACCTTGTATAGATTTAAAAGAAGCATCAAAATATTATTTGGCTCGTCTATCTGCCTCTCAAGCTGCTTTTCAAGAGGGAGCCCAAAATAATGAGGATAAACAAACTGAAGAATCGGAAGAGATAGAATATTATGTTTTTGAGTATGAGGGTGAAACAGATGCAGAACCTGTAATAGAATTTATGTCTGCTGCTGAACTAAACTTTCAACCAAAGCCTAATACTAGTAAACAACCAGATCAAAAACGGGATTCAAGTTCATCAACAGTAAATAAGACAGGTCCTTCTGCTTCACCGTCACGCCAACCTGACCAATTGCCAATTAAAGTAGCAGGTGGAGCTGGCATGCCAGTGGGGAAAAAAAGAGAGTGGCGCTGGCATAACTGCCCGAATAAAATTCTCAAAGATTGCGAACCTAAAAATAATGAGGGAATACGCTGCTTATGGATTGGCTGTCTAGATACTATCAAACCAAAAAAAATTGATCTTTCTAAAATTCGTTATGTTTGGATACTTATTCACGGAACTTTGGGCCATCGTACACCTAGTTTTCACGACGAAACCAACGATATTTTAAAGCAATTCAAACTTATATTAAGATAATGTTATGATTTTGGTTGAGTATGTTAAGCAACTGCTCATACTTCTTATGCGAAAAAACTTTTGTCAAACAATTGTTGACTTGCTACTACAAGCGTAGTAATGTAATAGCATATCAAAAAGCAAAGGTAATTTATGAAAAGAAAGCGTATCTTTGGCGAGCTTGAATTAGCTATTTTGCAGACGTTTAATAATCGAACGACCTTAACCATTCGTGACGTTGTTAATACCCTGGGTCAAGGCGACTGTTATACAACGGTAATGACGGTGATGAACCGGTTAGTTGAAAAGGGAAAGCTCAAGCGATCCTTGAATGGCAATCAATATGAATATGCTATGAACTTGGTGCAGGCAAAGCATGATTCAGGATTTCTTTGCAAGCTTAAAAATAAAGTTTTTGGCGGCAAATCATCATCTATGATCGCTTTTTTAATTAACGAAGATGAGGAGATAACTGAGAGCGAATTGGCACATTTAGAGGAAGCAATTAAGCGTAAGCGCGAGGCGAAAAAATCTCATGAGTGACCTTGGTTGGATTTATATCTTTAACATTATTATTAACATGTTTTTTTCTTTTATAACGGTGGCACTTTTAGTTCGCTTGTCTATTATGATACTGAGCGTCCGTCAGCCGCGCTTAAAAGCCTTAATGTTGGCACTACCGCTTTTCAAAGTTATCCTTGATCTTTATCTCTATGATTTTTCGAAATGGGCTCTTGCCCATGAGATCAATCCCTTTTGGGTTATGCCGGGCAGTAGAACATTTCTTTTTTCACTTGAGTGGATTCCTGGCTTGCGCCTTATACCAGTCACGGTGATTCAACTTATTTTAAGCGATGGCAAAACTTTTACGTTCGCTGATTTAATAGCGTTATACATTGGGCCATGGTGGGTCAAGCTCTTTGTGCTAAGTGTGATGGTACTTTCGGTATTGTTTGTTGTGCACTGGTTATTTAATCTTTGGTATTCACGAAAGTTATTAGGAGCACTTATACAACGCGCGCTTGCTTGTACGCGAAATATCGATAATCCCTTGCTCAATGAGGTCCTGAGGTCCTCGAACACGCATGTGATGTTATCACCAGAGGTTACCATTCCCTGTTGCTTCGGCTTGCTTTCTAAATACATATTGATTCCCCAAGTATTAGTCGAACATATCACCCAATCTGAATTTGAGGCAATTATTGCTCACGAGCTCAATCATTTGACCTGGTATGATGCGCCGCTGCGGTTATTTTTTCAAGCGCTTGCTGCCCTTCTTTGGTGGATTCCGCTTAAACGCTGGATTAAGCACGTTGAGGGGGCCCAAGAGCTAGCGTGTGATAGTACGATACATAAGTTTGCACTTGCGCCGATAGACCTGGCAGATGCGCTGGTTAAGGTAGCACGACACGCAAAACAGTCCTGCCAGACATTGCCGATTGCATCATTTTTTCAAGCCGAACGTATGAAGTGCCGCATCGAAGCACTGCTAAAACAAGATATACCCTACAAAGTTCCCTTGGTATTAAAAATGCTCCATATGGTTGGTATTAGCTCGATCCTGATAATTGTCGCTTTGGGCAAATTCTGGATCTTTTAAGAAAGGTAGGTGATAGAGTATCAAAATTTCTTGTTAAATGATTATTTTTTTTACCGAAACTACTACAAATGTAGTAAGGAGATATCATGTATAGTATGCGAGTTTTTGCCATTGCGCTTTCTCTCTTTGCTGCTCATCAGGCAAGCATGAATCACGCACCTGTTTGTGCGGTTGCTGACGACCTTGCTTCTTTGCCTATTATCCAATGGGATAATTTAACCAAAGAACAAATAGAGGGATTTTTCTCACAAAAAGAGCGATTTATTGTCGCCTGTCCTGCAGGTACACAATTGCCCGTCAAGCTGAGTGTTAAGGGGGATATATTTACCATGCGTGACATTGAGCAAACGATAACAATTCTGAAGGAATGCTATGTCGCGTATAGTAATGGGCAGCTGCTTATACGTACGAAATCGGGGGGTTGCTGGAAATCACCCCAAGAGTTTTATACGGGATCTCTACATGCGCTTTTTACCACCGATCATGGGAAGATAGAAGCGGAGGTTACTGCCGAGCTCAATGAGCGAATATAGCCTATAGCTCTAGAGCCCCGATCACCTATGGGTTGGGGCTCTAGCTAAACCTATAACAGGTTCCTCATGGATATACTTGAATTTGAAAAAAGAGACTGGAAACCTATTCTGAGATACATACCGAGTCGATCCACCAATCGCTTGGCGCAAAAGGAGATTTTTTTATTTCAAGAGTTTCGCCTATGATAGGCGGATGACAAATGATCTCAATATCCATGATATGTTCAACAAATTGACCGTTAATCTTAATCTCCGGGTGACCATATTGTTCGCGTTCGGAAGGTAGATCTAAATCATGTATTTTATTCGAACCAATCTTAAAATTGTGCGTTTTATGGGTTGCAGGGTCGGTTACGGTTACCTCGACAAGTTGCTTGCTGGTGTTATGGAACCTATAGAGATACGCTTGGCAGGTTTGGTTGCCCAATATAGCAATGAGCAAAATAAATAAAACATTAAATTTCATAATATGACACCTTTCTTGGTGGATTATACATTTGTTATTTTAAGTAGTCCATGAGCATTAAGCTTAACAAGGTGAGGCCGTTAATACAAGCAGCAAGCGAGCTCTAGATGCCTGGCAAGGTTCTTCTTGTATGCGGAAGCGGCTTTAACAAATGCCACAAACAGAGGGTGAGGAGCAAATGGTTTGCTCTTAAATTCGGGATGAAACTGACAAGCAATAAAAAAAGGATTGCTAGGAATTTCTATCATTTCAGGTAACTGTTGAAGTTCGTTGTAGCCGGTTACAACAAAGCCGTTTTCTTCATAATGTGAGATGAATTGGGTATTAAATTCGTAGCGATGGCGATGGCGCTCAGTAAGACTATTTATACCATAAATAGTCTCGGCAGCGCTTCCTCTTTTCAAGGTACAGCGAGATGATCCCAACCTTAGGGTGCCGCCTAATTCTTTTTTACTTTTTTGTTCTTGCATAAGATCAATGACAGGAAACGGCGTTGAGGCATCAAATTCTGTTGAGTTAGCTTCTTTGAGACCAAGTACATTACGAGCAAATTCTATGACGGCAACCTGCATACCGAGGCATATGCCAAAATAAGGCACCTTATGTTCACGGGCATATTGTGCTGCCGCGATTTTTCCCTTAACTCCCCGGTCGCCAAATCCGCCTGGTACTAAGATACCATCCATGTTTTCTAAACGATGATGTGTGGTTTCGCTCGTTAGCTGCTCGGCGTCAATCCAATTGACCATAACTCGTGTGTTGTTAGGAGCCTGAGCGTGAATGAGCGCTTCGGTTATGCTTTTATAAGCGTCAGGTAAATTTACATATTTGCCTACGATAGCTATATTGACGGCATCATGCAGCGTAGAGATGCTTTCGATAAACGTATGCCATTTGGTAAGGATTGGCCTTTGGCAAGAGAGCTCAAGATGATTACTGAGCACGCTATCTAATTTTTGTTCATAGAATATAAGAGGTATTTCGTAAATGTTTTTAAGGTCGGGCGCTGATATGATGGCTTCTGTATCAACGTTCGTAAACAGTGCTATCTTTTGCTTGATATCTTGGGTTAGCGCTTTCTCGGCTCTGCCAATAATAATATCTGGCTGAATACCTAACGAAAGAAGTGCCTTGACTGAGTGTTGTGTTGGTTTTGTTTTGAGCTCATCAACGACTGCTATATAGGGAATATAGGTTATATGAACAAAAGCGCAACGATTTTTATGATCAAGTCGTATTTGCCGAATAGCCTCAACAAAGGGAAGGCTTTCAATGTCACCGATAGTTCCGCCAATTTCAACAATGGCGATATCAGCGCTTCTGCCTACTTGATAAATGTATTCTTTTATTTCGTTCGTAAAATGGGGAACCGTTTGTACCGTTTTGCCGAGGAAGCCGCCACTCCGCTCTTTTTGGAGGAGCTGGGCATAAATTGTGCCTGCTGTGGTGGAATTGTTTTTGGAAAGAATTGTGCTGCTAAATCGCTCATAGTGGCCTAAATCTAAATCGGTTTCTGCGCCATCTTCGGTGACATAGACTTCGCCATGTTGATAAGGGTTCATGGTGCCGGGGTCAAGATTGAGGTAAGGGTCTAACTTAAGAAATGAAACCGAAAGCCCCTTGGCTTCGAGTAAAGCTGCAATACCGCCGGCAGCGATGCCCTTGCCCAGAGAAGATATGACACCGCCAGTAATAAAAATATATCTGTGCATAAAGGACCTGTTTCTTCTTTATTATACCAAAAGAGCGATTAAAAAGAACTTATACGTGCAAATCTTTTTCTTTTGGAGACTTATTCTAAAAAAAATGGTAGCTTGTAAAGCGCATAATGATAAGCTTTGAAATAGGGCTGGTATGATTTTGATTGTGCTCTTATATGCTATTTCTGGCTTTACCATTACCTTGGGCAAGGTTTTGCTTGCATATGCATCGCCGCTTTTTTTTGTGGGCGTCCGAATGCTGATTTCGGGTATAGCTTTATGCGCATACGCGCATATGCAAAATATCCGCCTCCAGGCGCTTGGGCTTAAGGATTGGTTTCTTATTGGGCAGTTTGCGTTGCTCGGTGTTGTTATACCCGCTGCCGGTAGGGCATGGGCGCTTCAGTACCTACCGGCCGTTAAAATAGCATTGTTGTTTAATTTTGCGCCTTTTTTCTCAGCTCTTTTGACCTATTTTTTCTTAAAAGAGCGCTTAACCCTTATACAACTGCTGGGGTTGGTCATTGGCTTTACCGGCCTGATTCCTTTATTTCTTAATGGGCAGCCTCAAAGCGTTAAAGAGCTTGTCACCCATATATCGTATGCTGACGTTTTCGTACTTATGGCGGTACTTTCATTTAGCTATAGCCTTCTTATTATGCAACAATTGGTTCGTCATCGTCAATGCTCTCCCCTTTTGGCCAATGGCTTAACGATGTTTTTTGCAGGTATTTTTACGTTTAATGCTTCGTTTTGGACCGAGTCGGTCTGGATTAAGGGGAATGCTTTTCTTTTTATTCAATTGCTTTTCCTTAATATTATCTTAAGTAATGTCATATCGGCCCATTTACAGGCGGCCATTCTCAAGCGCTATAGTTCCACCACGATGACAGTCATGAGCTTCTTGTCACCGCTTTTCGCAGCACTCTACGGGTGGATTTTATTTAATGAACGGCCATCTGTTAATGTTATGATCGCCGGAGCTTTGGTGGTAACAGGGCTTGTGCTTTATTTTTACCGGCACGTACAAATTGCCCTTAAAAAAGAAAGCCCTTTGTCTACTTCGTGCTGATCTGAGCTTATTTTTGCAAGATGGAAGCGGTAGCTCGGGTGGGTAATTTTTGAGGCACAGTAAGGTGCTCGGAACAATATTTTATGCCTATCAAAGAACTAGCGCAGCTCCCAATGATCTAATAGAAAAAAACCAAAAATATTAAACAGAATAATAATACTATTGATTTTTATTTATCTTAGTAGTTATAATGATGAAAAATAGGTATATAGAGGGTGAGGTAACATAATGTATTATGGTAAAATTTTGTTAGCAATAATTAGTTTTTTTGTATGTAGCTTAGGAGCTATGAATGAACCCAGCAAAAAGCAATTACCAGAATAATTGGGGAGCCTCTATGGCAAAGGCCGAAGCAACCAGATATACAACCACCTGCTACTTCACCTGAGACATCTCCCTCGACTGAAAAAGATACTTCTCCACCGGTTACAGAACCTTCATCATCCACAGCAGCAGAAAATATTCCTATCGTAACAGCGCCAAGCGGAGAGACCATAGTGAGTCTAATGCTAAGGTTCTCGCAAATAATGCACGGGCTACTTTAAACAGCGTTAAACAGAATCTGAGTGAATCAAAAAATGGGGCTGAATATGTTCCGGTTCAGGGAATAGGTAGATCTTGACTAAGGTTCTTATCAGGAATCCTATATGGGGCATTTGGTGTTAGCTATGATCCTTCAGTTTTAGGCCTGACTAAATCTACCTTTACCAAACAGGAGCTTGAAACCGCATATCGGACTAAGCTCGCAAGAGCAAGAAGTCTTTATGCCAGGGATCTGCAAAGCCTTGAGAAACAATACCAGGCAGCACGAAAGCTTGAGCAAAAAACAGAAGCAAGGAACTTACTCTTCAAAAAATTTCTGAAACAGAAGCTAACACTCTTGAGCACTTTGAATAATCAAACACGTAGTTTAGGGCAGACATATGACGCTATTCTTGGAGATATAGCACTATGGCTTCCCTATACACCCAAATCTTAACATAAGAGCTCTTATACGAGCCTTCTCGAGGAAAAACGTGCCCTACAACAGGGCATTTTGAGGCAATGGCACATGAAAATGATCCTCATCTCATCACCAAATCTTTTGTAGATAATCCAGAGCAGTACCTGCATCATTTGCTTGATGATAAGGGAGCAGACTCGGGCCTGCTCCCTTAGTGAGCGACCCAAGTTTTTGAGCTGAGTTTCCCTTGAGCGTTCATTTATCCACATGGCTTGCAGGGCAGTTGGATCGTGCGCTATGGTGATAGCAACGTGACTACTCTTAAAAAGAAAGCTCTTGGCCTACTTTTTGCTGAATTTACCTGAGCCTATGAATTTTGCAAGGTGAAAATGGAGCTCGGGTGGTAATTGGCTCAAATGATTCGGTGTATGGCCGTTTGCAATACGGTTAAGCAGGTAACTCCATAGAAAATTTTGAATCCGGAGGTAATTGTTCTTAGTTTTGTCAGGTAATTTTTGATTACGAAGTAGGATGCTCAGAAAATTACTTATTGGTAGAATATCAATCCTTGGATTGGTAGGAAGCTCTTCGGCAAGCGTCATAAGATATATAACAACGTCTTCGCGCTGTTGTGCAGCTATTATTTGTAAGTTTTCAGTGATGAGAGTTAAAAGGCGATCATCAGATATTAACAGCCTTAAAATATGCAATGCAGGAAGCTGCCCTGACAATGCTGCGCGAGCGAATGCTTTATCGATGATATCGTCAGTAAGAAATGACCTTAGATTTTCAACAATAAATGCTATGATCTGTAAGTTTCCATATGCGGATGCTAAGGTGAGGCCAGCATTAACAAGGGAAATGTCGTGAGGTTGATCAGTATCAGGATTAGTGAATTTTTTGAGGCTTTCTAGAGCTTTATCGGTATCAAAAAGGATAGCCTGCAGAAGTTCAGGCATGTTGAGCTTCGCTACGAGCGTGCGTAAAATAGGTAAAAGCTCATCGCTATTAAAAGCCCCACAGGAAACAAGCTCCCAAGCCAGGTCTGATAGCTGTGCTTGTCGCATCTTATAGTTTGCTATGAATTGAGGATCTTCAGCATTATCGAACAACCAAGCTAAATGGGCTATTCGCGTTAATTGGGACATATCAGCTAATTGGCCTGACTTTTGCGCCAATGCCCTATTTTTTTTTAGTTCTTGGGGATTCTCAAGTTGCTGGATGGCTTCGTTAAGCGACCTCAACGTTGCTAGTAAATACGGAGATAGAGGCCGAATGTGATCGTGAAGGCTAAAGCCATATGCAATAAGTAATTTAAAAAAATCTAAGCTTGTTGGGGGAGGGTTACTCTTATAGTTCCCTTTTGCTAATTCTACACATATATGTTCGAAAGAAATAGCTGCACCATGCTCAAGGAAGATGCGCGCCAATTGATAATAACCATTATATATAGCGTTTTCTAATGGTGTTACGTCGCGGACATCAGGTAAATCAATATGAGCGCCATACTCGATAAGCAATTTGGCCAGTTCAATGTTCCCTATTTGTGAAGCGAGCAAGAGAGGTCTTGATAATTCCCCTCGAAATTCCTCTTCGTAGATTTCTTCTTCATCCTGGTCAAACAGTCCGAAGTGGAGGCCTCTCCACGAATTGGGATCAGCGCCATTTTCCAAGGCTCGACGTGCTTTTTCGAGATCAACAGCTGTGCCTGCGAGTTCTGCATCAAGTAGTTCGTCCACCATATGTACATGAATTCCCTGCCAAACTCGATTGATAATACTTTCTGTCATAGCATCAAAAAGCTCAGTTTGTGCTTCGGCGCTCCACTCAGATTTTGTTTTTTTCTCGCCTGCATCAAGTTCATGCTGAGAACTATTGCTTGGAGGAGTTTCATACTCTTTTTCTTTTTCTCTCTCAGGTTCAGACCTTTTTCCGTCCTCCATACCTATAACCAAGGTATGAGCACTGAGCCATAAGCAGATGAGTCCTATAAGTGCATTTTTTTTCATAAAGTCCTTAATTCAAAAGCTATAAAGCATTTACCTATTTTGCGCTGAATTTACCTGCGCTTATGAATTTTGCGAGGTGGAAGTGGAGCTCGGGCGGCAATTGGCCCAAATGGCTCGGTGTGGTGCTTGTGCCAATACCGTTAAGCAGAGAACTCCACAGAAAGTTTTGAATCCAAAGGTAATTATTTTTGGTTTCTTGTGATAAATTTTTATTGCGCAGTAAGATGCTCAAAAAGTTACTTATTGACACAAAATCAATCTTTGGATTGTTAGGAAGCTCTTTAGTAAGCGTAATAAGATATATAACAACGTCTTTGTGCTGTTGTATAGATGCTATTGGAAGGCTTTCGTGGATGAGATTTAATAGGCGATCGTCGGATATTAACGGTCTCAAAATGTGCAATACAGCAAGTTGCCCTGCAAATGCGGCGCGGGCGAATGCGTTATTGATGACATCATCAGTAAGAAATGATTTTATTTTTTCAACAATAAACTCTACGATGCGTAAGTTTCCATATGCCGCTGCTAAGGCGAGGCTTGCATTAACAAGGGAAATGTCGTGAGGTTGATAAATATCAGGATTATAGAAAGTGAATTCTTTGAGGCTTTCTAGAGCTTTGTCGGTATCAAAAAGAATATCTTGAAGAAGCGCAGGCATGTTGAGTTCGGCTAATAATATGCGTAAAGGAGGCAGGAACGTATCGCCGTTATATGCACCAGAGGAAATAAGCCACCGCGCGAGCTCCAATAATTTTGAGAGTTTAGTTTTTTGGTTTGCGATATATTGAGGATCTTCGGCTAGCTTAATTTGATAAGAAAGAATGCTGCGGTCCTGTGGAAGGATGCTTGAGTATTCAGTCATCCCTGGGCGAGTGCGTATAACACATCTTCCATCTGCCGAAAGTGTTTCTTTTGATAATTGAGTTTCAATCCTTGCCAACTCAGCTTTATTCTTTTTTATTTCCTCAGGGTCTTCGAGTTGCTTGACATGCTTACGAAGGCTCCTTATCTCCTTCGTCAGGAACTTCGATAGGCAACGTATTGCAGTAAAGTCGTGAAGATTAAGACCGTAGGCGAGAAGTAACTTAGTAAAGTCTAAGGCTTGATATTCATCCTTAAGATTCCCTCTTATTGACGACTCAAGCACTTGTGGCACGATAGATGCGCCATGCGCAAGCAAGGTTTGAGCTACAGCATAATAACCAAGATGTAGAGCGTTTTCTAAAGGCAGCAAATCTCCGGCCAATGTTGCATTAACATCGGCACCAAATTCGATAAGGAGCTCAACCAATTCTGCATTTCCTATGTGAGTGGAGAATAATAAAGGGCTCGATAGAGCTGTACCAAGATCTTCTACTTCGCCTGGATCAAGAAGGCCAAAATGTAGGTCGTGCCATGAATTGGGATCAGCGCCATTTTCTAAAGCGTTACGTGCTTTTTGGAGATCAATACTTACCCGTGCAAGATCTCCAAGTTGCTGCGTCACGTCCATTGAGCCAATAAGCGCCCACCGAGCCTGATGGATATTGCTTCCTGATATTGCATTAAAAAGCTCGGTTTGGGCTTCAGCGCTCCATGCAGGTTTATTTTTTTCTTCAGCTTCTTCAACTTCATGCCGGGATCTTTTGCTTGGAGGAGTTTCGTACTCTTTCTTTTTTTCTCTCTCAGGCGCAGATCTTTTTCCATCCTCCATACCCATAACAAAAGTATGAGCACTGAGCCATAAGCTGATGAATCCTATAAGTGCATTTTTTTTCATAAAATCCTTAATTTAAAGCTATAAAATCGTTAACTATTTTGCATTGAATTTACCTGGGCTTATGAATTTTGCAAGGTGGAAGTGGAGCTCGGGTGGCAATTGGCCCAAATGGCTCGGTGTGGTGCTTGTTGCAATATGATTAAGCAGGTAACTCCATAGAAAATTTTGAATCCGGAGGTAATTGTTCTTAGTTTTGTCTGGTAATTTTTGATTACGAAGTAGGATGCTCAGAAAATTACTTACTGGTAGAATATCAATCCTTGGATAGGTAGGAAGCTCTTCGGCAAGCGTCATAAGATATATAACAACGTCTTCGCGCTGTTGGGCAGCTATTATTTGTAAGTTTTCAGTGATGAGAGTTAAAAGGCGATCATCAGATATTAACAGCCTTAAAATATGCAATACACGAAGTTGCCCTGCAAAAGCTGTGCGGGCGAATGCTTTATCGGTGGCATCATCAGTAAGAAATGACCTTAGATTTTCAACAATAAATGCTATGATCTGTAAGTTTCCATATGCGGCTGCTAAGGCGAGGCTTGCATTAACAAGGGAAATTTTGTGAGATTGATCAGTATCAGGATTATAGAAAGTGAATTCTTTGAGGCGTTCTAGAGCTTTATCGGTATCAAAAAGGATAGCCTGCAGAAGTTCAGGTACGTTGAGCTCAGCTACGAGCGTGCGTAAAGTAGGTAAGAGCTCATCGCTATTAAAAGCGCCATAGGAAACAAGCTCCCAAGCTAGGTCTGATATCTGTGCTTGTTTCGCCTTATAGTTTGCTATGAATTGAGGATCTTCGGCATTCTCGAGCAACCAAGATAAGTAGCCCATGTGCCTTAAGCCGGGTACATCACCTAATTGATTTGATGTTTGCGATAATGCTCTACTTTTTTCTAGTTCCTGGGGATTCTCAAGTTGCTGGATGGTCTCATTAAGTGACCTCAACATTGCTTCTAAATATGCAGATAGAGGTCGAATGTGATTATGAAGGTTAAAGCCATACGCAATAAGTAATTTAACAAAATCTAGGCTTGTTGGAGCAGGATTACCCTTATAGTCCTCCCCTTTTGCTAATTCTGCACATATATGTTCGAAAGAAATAGCTGCACCATGCTCAAGCAAGGCGCGTGCCAACTGATAATAACCATTATCTATAGCGTTTCCTAACGGTGTTATGTTGCGGACATCAGGTAAATCAATATGAGCGCCATACTCGATAAGCAATTTGGCCAGTTCAATGTTCCCTATTTGGGAAGCGAGTAAGAGAGGTCCTGATAATTCCCCTCGAAATTCCTCTTCATAGATTTCTTCTTCATCCTGGTCAAATAGTCCGAAGTGGAGACCTCTCCACGAATTGGGATCAGCGCCATTTTCCAAGGCTCAACGTGCTTTTTCGAGATCAACAGCTGCGCCTACGAGTTCTGAATCAAGTAATTCATCTGCGGCACCTACACGAATTCCCTGCCAAACTCGATTGATAATACTTTCTGTCATAGCATCAAAAAGCTCAGTTTGTGCTTCGGCTCTCCACTCAGATTTTGTTTTTTTCTCGCCTTCATCAAGTTCATGCTGAGAACTATTGCTTGGAGGAGTTTCGTATTCTTTCTCTTTTTCTTTCTCGTCAGCTTTCATACCAGTAACAAACGTATTGACGCTAAGCCATAAGCACAAGCATCCGAAAAGAGTACTTTTCATAATATCCTTTATTTTTTACGGAAGTGCTCGCAACAAACAATCCTGATTAGTTGTTATTGGGGTAATAAGGCTGATATCGCGCCACGCTGTGCCAAAAAGTCTTTCAGTTCGCTGTTATTGCAAAATATTGCTCTATCGAGGGGGGTTAGTCCTTCGTGATCGAGAGCATTGATAGGCGCATCATGATCGATAAGAAGTTGAGCCAGACCCAAGACACCGCCAAAGCTGTAGGCAAGCAAATGAAGCGGAGTGCCACGACACGAATCCCATTGGTATATTGAGTTGACAGAGGCGCCATCGTTGATTGCCTGGAGGAGCGCCTGGTGGTCTCTATGCAATATCGACTCGCGTAATTGTTGGCTCAGGTACCCCTGCTCAAGATGAGCAATATACCGCTCATCTTCTATAAAAAATGTTGGACTCGAGGCTGCCGCCAGGGAGGCCCCGGGTAAGATTAAAAGGCAAAAAGAAAGAATAGGGATCATCGGAAGTTCCTACGGTTGTTTTGGTATATTATAGCAAATCTGTGTATTTAAGTGCAATTTTGCCTACTAAAATCTTTCAATTATTATTTACAAAATTATTTTTTTATCTATAATTATTTTAATATGTAATTAAATTAGGTGCTCGAACTCATCGAGCACTATGCTATACTAGAACATAATACCTCAAGGTGATGGTTGTGGAAGCAAAAAAGTGGATTACGGTAATTGGTGCGCGCGAGCATAACCTCAAAGATCTGACGGTTGCTATTCCTAAGGAGTCGGTAACGGTCATCACGGGGCCATCGGGGTCGGGCAAGAGCACGTTGGCATTGGATGTTTTGTATGCTGAGGGTCAGCGCCGCTATATCGAGTCATTATCATCATATGCGCGACAGTTTTTAGGGGTGCCACCCAAGCCCAATGTTGACCGCATCGAAGGCTTATGCCCTGCTATTGCCATTGACCAGAAGACGGTGGGTGCCAATCCGCGCTCTACCGTTGGCACCATAACGGAAATTTACGATTATCTTCGGGTCCTTTTTGCGCGCATTGGCACGCTAAATTGCCCAAGCTGCAGCAAGCCTGTACAAGCGGAGTCGCCAGAAACGATTGCGCAGCGGCTTCAAAGCATGTTTGTCAACCAAACAATTACTGTCTCAGCTCCGGTTGTTATCGAGAAAAAGGGGGAGTTTGTTGCTGATCTTGAAAAGCTTTTTTTAAGCGGCTTTTACCGCTTTATTATTGACGGGAAGCATGAGCGCTTTAAATCTCCCGAAGACATCCGAAAGCTTGCACTCAAGCGGACGCATAAGCATTCCATTGATGTGCTTATTGATACCATTGATGTAAGCCTAGAGGAATCTGCACGCGTCCATGAGGCACTTGAGAAAGCATTTGAGCTTGCTCAAGGCCTGTGCAAGATCATGGTCGGTCAGGAACATTATGTCTATTCATCGCAGCGGATGTGCATTCCTTGTGCTCGTTCGTTTGGTGAGATTGAGCCACGGCTCTTTTCCTTTAATTCACCGGTGGGAGCGTGCAAAAAGTGTCATGGTTTGGGGATTCTCTTTGTTGCGCCTACCAGGCCGCTGTGGCATAAGCGCGATGAGCAGGAGCATGCTGAAGCTACGTGTACTGAATGTAATGGCCGTCGCTTAAGCGCATTACCGCTTTCTGTTACGGTTGGTGGTCTGAATATCTACGAAGCGAGCCAGCTCTCTGTTAAGCGAGCATTGCTCTTTTTTGGCGCGCTCGAGCTTGATCAAACCCAAAAAACTATTGTTGAGCGCCTTCTTATTGAGATCCGTAATCGCTATACCTTTTTATCTGATGTAGGCCTTGGCTACTTAACGCTTAATAGGACTGCTCGTACCCTTTCAGGTGGTGAAAGCCAGCGGATTCGGTTAGCGACGCAGATAGGCTCCGCGTTGAGCGGCGTCCTCTATGTGCTTGATGAGCCAAGTATTGGGCTGCATCAACGAGACAATGATCGGCTGATTGTTACCTTGAAAAAGCTTCGTGATCAAGGCAATACGGTGCTTGTTGTTGAGCACGATTTAGATACGATGCGCCATGCCGACTATATTATCGATATGGGGCCTGCTGCCGGCGTACAAGGAGGGAACGTTATTGCTGCTGGTTCTCCTGACTCTATTAGTACGGCTGCTGGCTCTATAACGGGTGCGTACCTTGCAGGCAAGCAAGCTATTAAGCGGCATGGCCCTGCGCGCCAGCCGGCTGAATTTCTGGTGCTCAAGCAGGCATCGACGCATAATCTGAAGAATCTTACGGTAGCATTTCCTTTAGGTGTTTTCTGTTGTATTTCAGGGGTCTCGGGCTCTGGCAAAAGTACGCTGGTCATGGAAGAACTTGTTCCTGCTTTAAAGCACGCTCTTCTTCATAAGCATCGGCAGATAACTTTTGATAAAATTCAAAATTTTGCGCAGCTCGATTCTCTGGTAGTTATCGATCAGAGCCCCATAGGCCGGACGCCGCGCTCTAACCCGGCAACCTATCTTGGCATTTTTGATGAAATTAGAAGATTATTTGCGAGTTTGCCTGAGAGCAATGCGCGCGGTTACGCCGTGGGACGCTTCAGCTTTAATGTTAAAGAAGGGCGTTGTGCCCAGTGCAACGGTGAGGGTGTGCTGACGATTTCAATGCATTTTTTGCCCGATGTAACGATTATGTGCAGTCGCTGCAAGGGCCTTCGCTATAATCAGCAAACGCTTGAAATTCTTTATAAGGGTAAAAATATAGCACAGGTTCTTGATATGACCGCGCATGAGGCACTTGCATTTTTTGCCAACCATATGGCATTGGCTAAAAGGCTGCGACTTATGGTTGACGTTGGCCTTGATTATCTTAAGCTTGGGCAGCCTTCGACAACGCTTTCTGGCGGTGAAGCACAACGTATTAAGCTTGTTGACGAGCTTGCTAAAAGGGGACAAAAGACCCTCTATATTTTGGATGAGCCAACAACAGGTTTACATGCAAGCGACATAGAAAAGCTTCTTAAGGTGCTGAATCGTCTTGTTGATAAAGGTAATTCTGTCATGGTGATCGAGCATAATATAGACGTGCTGAAGGTAGCGGACTACCTTATCGATCTTGGTCCTGAAGGCGGCGAGGAGGGCGGTCAGATTGTTGCGCAAGGAACCCCTGAGCAAGTAGCGCTTGATCAAAAAAGTGCCACTGCCGCTTATCTGAAATCAGCGCTCGGTGTTCTTGGCACTCAAAACTAACTTGATAAATAGTTGAGCGCATATTTTTCTTGCCAATTACTGGGCCAGTACGAGAGATAGCCTAAACAAGGAGTTTATGCTACTATTAAGTATGATTCTTGCTCAAGCCAGGGAGAAAGTTTGTAATGATCAAAGACCAGACAATAGAAGATGTTACAGGAAGGCTTGTTAAGCTCTATAAGTACGACCAGAAGCATACTTATTTAAGCGTATAAGTTAGTGAGGTAATCTATGATTCATCGTGTGCGTTATTATCACCTATTGATAGTTGTTGGCTTTGTTAGTTCTCTACTTGGTATGGAAGAGTCAGCACCATTTATGGGACAGGGCTTTGATATATCCGAGGTAGCCCAAATTAGAGATAATGCTCTAATTGAGCAACAGCAAGTCGATCAAGCCTTATTAGTCTTTAAAAATATTTTAGCAAATCAGCAACATCAGGAGCTTTTTTCTGCTTTTACCCGTGCCATAGTAAATGCTTTTGGCATGCCGTGGCGTGAGGCAGTGCCATTGCTTACTTTTGATCTTACCCGACGAATCCTCCTCGAGAAACCGTCCGCTCTCGTTACCAGTATAACATTAGATGATTTTTTGGCCGCGGGCAAGCCTTATTTCTTAAGCTATGACGCTGAAGGTGCGCCCTTTATAGCGTTTGTGTTCAAAAAATATTTCCATGGGAACTATGGCAACATCCGCATTCAGCTCTTCTATTTTGATATTGCTCGAAATAATTGGCACATCCGTGGTGCCCCGTGTTACTCCGCAAGCAAAGACAGCTTTACGAACCTGGCCAAGCTTTTGTATCAAGGTGAAGCTGATATGGCTTATGAAGAAGGATATAAACTTGTTTCGCTCGATGAAATTGAGACTTTGCATAAGGAAGAGCAAGCGCGACAAGAAATTCACCGCAAGCTTGATGTTACTGAGGGAAACATTGCTGAAACATCAGAAGAGCTCTTATATGCTTCTCGTGTTTTGGAATACTTAAGCGGCAATAAAAGCACCCAGTCTTAATTTACAAGCATGTTTTAAAAATATTGCACTTTTCTTTTGGTCTGTTCTATCTTAACGTATATGTTCAAACGTTAATCACGCGTAGACTCGTATTGGTGTACCATGAGCAAAAGAGGAAAGATCAATGATAAGTAAAATTGTGTCTTACGGCGTACTCTTTTTGGGTTTTTTTTGCGTCGTTCTCTTTTTTGATAGCTTATATAGTACCTTTTACCATGTGAGGCAGCGCGGCCTTCTTGGTGTCGTGGTGCTTTCGCTCGTGATGACTGCCGTTTTGTTCTTGCTTGAGCAGTTTGGTATTTTGTCGTTTAATCTTAAAATAGCATGCTGGTAGCTTTTTTCAGCTTTTTGCTTTTTTTCTAAAGAATTTCCTTTTCATTTTCTCTGTTTTTTCTATGCTATCTCATAAACTTACCAATCCAAGGAGGATGCTTATGATGAAGATCGGAGATATCATTTATTTGCTGTCGGTGGTTGCGCTCTCATGTTTCTTTTTTTTTGCCTCACCCAAGGCTGATGATACGGTGTTCAAAGCGTACGACTTAAGAGGCGTCGTTGATAAAGACTTTCAGGTAGCTGATTGTTATGATATAGCCCGTGCTATAGGTACTTATTTTAGCAAGCAGGCCCCTGATGCAAAGACCGTTGCGCTTGGCATGGATGGCAGGATTCATTCGGCTGCCATCAAGCAACATATTGTTGAAGCATTGGTGAAGATGGGGTTTGATGTTATTTTTATAGGCACCTGTACGACGCCCATCTTATACTTTGCCCAGCATGTGCTTAATACCGATGCAGCGCTTATGATAACAGCATCGCATAATCCCGCTGAGTACAATGGTATTAAAATATGTTTGCATAAGCAATCAGTATACGGTGCCCAGATAGAAGAAATTCGTGAGATTTATAAGACACGAGATTTTAGCGATGGCGTCCACGTGCCAGGCGTCTATAGTGAGCACCCGGTAATTCCGCTGTATATTGATTGGCTTGCCCAGCAGTTTCCTCATCTGGTTGGTATGGATATTTCAGCGATTATTGATTGCGGAAATGGCGCAGCTGGTACCGTTATGCCACAGCTTGTTGAAAAGATGAATTGGACAAAAATAAAGCTTATGTATGCCGAAGTTGATGGTACCTATCCTCATCATGTCGCCGACCCTACGGTTGAA
The DNA here is from genome assembly GCA_963722385.1 of uncultured bacterium. GTDB lineage: Bacteria > Babelota > Babeliae > Babelales > Babelaceae > CAVRKK01. The sequence goes on along the minus strand of CAVRKK010000001.1, from coordinate 257,994 downwards.
AAGTATATGGAAGATCTAAAAAAGGAGCTTGCTTCATCTGATGCTGCACTTGGATTGGCATTTGATGGTGATGCAGACCGTATGGCACCCATGACTAAGACGGGAAAGCTTGTTTCAGGTGATCGGCTCTTAGCGATCTTTAGCGAACCTATACTTAAGAAAAATCCAGGTCGAGATGTCGTTTTTGATGTTTCTGCCTCGAGTGGCTTAATACAACTGCTTGAGCTATGGGGAGCAAAACCTGTAATGTCAGCGACGGGCCATACGAATATTAAAGCGTCAATGAAGAAAGCAAATGCGGTGCTTGGAGGCGAAATAAGCTGCCACTTTGTATTTAACGACCGCCCGGGGCTGTTTGGCTACGATGATGGTATTTATAGCGCTTTGCGCTTATTTGAGATTCTCCAAGAGACAGGCAAATCGTTAGATGAGCTCCTTGCCGTTTTTCCTGACAAGGTCGCTTCGCCAACCTATCGCATTCCCTGCGAGCATGAAAAGCGTGCTGCGATTATTAGTGATTTAAAAACCAGTTTTGGGCACCGGGATGACGCAGAATTAGTGCTTGTTGATGGTGTGCGCGTTCAATTGCCCTATGGCTGGGCAATTGTGCGGATGTCAAACACCGAGCCCATGTTAAGCATGAGATTTGAGGGTGATGATGTTGCTTGCCTTGGTCATATTAAGCACGATTTTGCTCATATTATGAAAGATCATCTCGATTGCTCTTTCTTGGAACATTAGGCGTGAGCTTGCTTTTTTGCCCGGGTCGCCATCATACTTGGTGGTGGGTTACAAAGAATATGGGTAGAAAATGCGTACTGCTCTGATCTGGGATTTAGGATACACGCTCGTTGAACCTGATTGCTTTGCTGTTGCTCAGGATATTGGTTATGATAACTGCCTCTACCTTCAGCGCACGTATGGTGCCTTAAACCAAGAAATGTTAAATGGTATGTTGGCAAAGATGCTTTCTGAAGGTGATGCAGCCCGTTATGCGACCGTTAAGGAATTACCCCAATTGGTGCGTGATTGGTTCGCCGGGTTTATTTCAGACAGCGAGATGTTGGCCAAGGCCCTAAAGCGGATCCAAGCTGCTCCGAATTTTGACGGCCAAGAACGAGAGTTGGTTCAAAGCATATTAAGGTGGATTTTTACCCCGGATCTTTTTGCAAAGAGCATACAGCCCAAACAGAATATGGTGAGCCTTTTAGAAAAATGTTCAAAGACTGGTTCCTCCCGGTATGTTCTTTCCAATTGGGACCGTGAATCTTTTCTGAAAATGTATCAACGACCGGAGCTTCAGGTTATTTTTAAGCATTTTGCCTCGGAGCATATTTATGCTTCAGGCCTTATCGGTTATGTTAAGCCAGATCCTGCAATTTATCACTATTTACTTGAGAGAGAAAAGCTGAATCCGAAAGACTGCATCTTTATTGATGACCAAAAAAATAACGTCGATGGTGCGATTAAATGCGGCATGCAAGCGATTCATTTTGAGCATAATGACGCATATGCCGTAGAAAAGCAGCTCATAGAGCGGGGAGTTTTAAGCTCCAGTCTGTTGCAAGAAAAGTAGTCGTAATTTGCAAGTCATGTATTTATTCTTCGGTTGCGACGCTTGCTCCTTTAGACTCACCAGCCTCTTGCTAAAAGTACGCAAAGAAAAATCCCAGGTTTAATCCTGGGATTTGTTGTTGACTACATATGCTAGTTTTGCGGCCTTCTCTATAAAAAACCTTCACCAAGTGCTTTAGCTTAGCTTAGTCATTTACAATGGTGCAGCTCATTACCACATCATTTGGATTACATACATAGGGCTTATGTTCAAAAAGCGTATTTGCATGATTGCACTCCGCTATGGCATCCTTGCTCGCTTTCTCTTGCGTTGCCCCTGATCCCATAAAACCAACAGTTCCTTCCGAAGTTCTTTCCGAAAATTTGCAATTCCATTGAGCCGCTTGGGTTGCACCTGATACTACAAGTAGTGAGATAGCAATAAGTTTCTTCATTATATTTCTCCTTTTTATAAAAATGCCCTCTTATAAAAGATAGTATCATAAAAATTCTCAATTATTCAATAAAAACTTGATTAATTCTGATAATTCTCTCACGAAGCCGCCTCGCCGAGCTTTTATAGTTGCGTCACCATTTTTTCAAATTTTACTCCTAAATGTAGGACTTTGCAGCTAGCGCTTCGGCCTGATCACGCTCCGCAAAAAATTTATTCCCCTCGAGTCATTATTTTGCTAAAGTATTCACCGTCTCCCTCATGATAAGAGCCATGATGAATAAACAGCAAATATCCCTTATCGGAGCGTTCATGCCCCCATTATTGAGCTCTAAGCAATTCTTGCTTGTGTTATGGTCGTTTAGTATAATTAATACAAATACTAATTGGCCACATTTTGGTTAAAAGAGAGGTAATCTATGAAGTATATGCGTCTTAGTTTGATTTTAACGTGTGCTTTGGGGTGTGCAATGCTTAGTTCTCAACCTGCGGATGTTTTGCCTGGTCTTTACGAGCACTTTAGAGGTGGTCGGTATAGAGTGCTCGGTGTTGCGCGGTTTAGCGAAGATCCGCGTAAAGAGTTTGTTATTTATCAACAGCTCTATGAATCTAAGCTTGAGCCTGAAGGGAAGCCTTTACCAATCGGTACGTTGTGGGCTCGCCCAAAAGAGATGTTTGTTGAGCTGGTAGCTGGTCCCGATGGTAAGCTTGTTTCGCGATTTAAAAAAATTAATGAAGAGGTGCTTGTTCATGAGGAATTGTAGGCCGGCTGAATAAATTATAACACTCCCCATTCTTCAAGCTGCTTACGCACATTTTTAAAGTCCCCATCAGGAACATGTATGGCCTTGCCTCCCATCTCGACGAATGCTTTACAATTTTCTTCTTGGTCATCGATTAATAACGCGTTGCGAATATCGATATTTTTTGAGTCGAGAAGCTTCTGGAAGGCAGAGCGACGTGGCTTGATGTCGCGTAGTGGTGCGGATACAAAAAGGTCATTATCGTGAAAGTGCTTAAATATCTTTTTATTGCGGGGACGTTGTTTGATCCGGTCAAAGGTGTCTTTATCAAAGTTTGAAAGCATAAATATACGGTTTGCTGGCTTATTCTGCGCGTCTTTTTTATTCTTCACTTTTGAAAGAATTTTTAATGCTTTCTTAATAGGAACCCAACTTGCCGCATAGCTTGCGGGGGTAAACATCCAGTCAAATGTATTTTTTATCATTTTCTTGTGCGTATTACTGTAGAACCCTGTATATTTATCAGCTAGTTCTTGAGCTATCGTAGCAAGGTCTGCGCTCGTCTTGTTACCTATAAGCCAGTCTTGCATAAGCACCGGCAAAGGAGCTCCAGAAGGATCAAGAGCCTGCGTTGCATGGGGTTTAGCATTATGCTCATATAAATTAAGTATATTCCACATCGTCGTGCGCATAAGCTTTGAGATACTATTGCCGTGCTGAAAATAAAGTCTTGCCGCATTCCAAAACCCGACCGCTTTAAGCTGGCTTAGGTTGCTTCTTCGAATAAGCGTGCCACCGAGGTCCCAGATAACGTCCCGTGAGAAAGCAGTACCAGGCAAGCTCAATAAAGCAAGACCTGAAATAAGTATTAGTGTTTGATGACGATTCATGTGATGGTACCCATATTCAAAGTATTGGTGGCGACGCAGGGACTCGAACCCCGGACCTACGGATTATGATTCCGCCGCTCTAACCACCTGAGCTACGTCGCCTTCTTAAATTTTTATCTTTGATACGCCAAGGCCGTCGATAACAAAATTGAAGATCGATCTCAGCAGAAGAATACCGGTGAGCAATGTTGATATAATACCAATGATCATAGTGATCGCAAAGCCTCGAATAGGCCCTGCTCCAAAGTAATAAAGCACTAATGCGACCAAAAAGTGCGTAATGTTTGCGTCTAATATAACTCCTAACGCTCCGGAAAAGCCTGCGTCAACGGCCTTTTTGAACGTTGCTCCTGCTGCCAGCTCTTCTCGGATCCGCTCAAAGATCAAAATCGAGGCATCAATCGCCATACCAATGGTCAAAAGCATACCCGCGATACCTGGCAGGGTGAGCGTCGCGCGCAAGAATGCCAGCGCGAACAAGATCAACAGAATGTTATAGAGCAGCACGATAAACGCAAAAAATCCGGCAACTTTATAAATAATAATCGCGAAGATCAAGAGGGCAAGTAGGCCAACAAGGCACGCGCCAAGACCATTGCGAATCGATTCGTATCCCAAAGAAGGGCCTATGTGTCGCTCTTGTTCAAACGTTACGGGTGCAACGAAGGCGCCCGATTTCAAGAGGGCTGCAACTTCTTGAGCTTCCTGGGGAGTTGCAAAGCCCGTAATTTGGCCTTCTGAGCCGATAGCTGATTGCACAACCGGTGCTGTAATGACGACGTTATCGATCAAGATTGCTATATGCCGACCGAGATTAGCGCTGGTCAAATCATAAAACTTGTCAGCACCTTCTGGCTTAAACGCAAACTTAATAACATGTTGTCCCCCAAAATCACCGCCAACATCGCTATAAGCGTCTTTTAAGAGGCGTCCTGTTAAATCAGTGTACTGGGGCAACAAGAAAAATGCTACCCGTTCGCCGCGCCCCTTGCTTTGTGCTATTACCTTTCCTTCAGGGATTTGGCCCCCATATTTTTTGAGCAAAGCGTCCCGGCTGTCTGCCATGTCCTCGACGAGCTTAATTTCTAATAAAGCTGTTTTGCCAATCATTGTTTTTGCTTGCCGTATATCGTGAACATTGGGCAGTTCTATGGCGATATTTTTATCTCCCTGGCGTACAATGGAAATCTCGCCAGCGCCATAAGGGTTTAAGCGCCTTTCAAGCACGCTGATGTTGCCCTCAATCGCTTCGTTCTTGAGTCGTTTGATTTCTTCTGCGGTGAAGCTGACCTTCAACCGTTTGTTCTCGCGGACAGTTGGTACGCGTATATCTTGGGCAACAAGAAAATCTTCAGCTTTGCGAGCAGCTTCTTCATCGCTAAAATTTAAATATCCTGCTTCCTTTTCAGCGGTGACAGAGACAGGCTCAAAGCCGTTTTTCTTTAATGTATCAGCCAGCGATTGGGCTCTTTGGGCAATCTCTGTTTCGATCGCTTTATCGAGCTGTACTTCAAGGGTTATGTAGGTGCCACCTACAAGGTCAACCCCAAAATTTATGCGCTTTCTTAAGTCAGCCAAAAAATAAATACCGATGATGGTGACGACAAACCAGAGAGATAGACCGGAAAAAAGAAACCGTCGCAGCGATAATTGCATTACCTGCCCTTTTTATTTTGGTGCGGAAGAAGGGACTTGAACCCCCACGGAGTTTCCTCCACAGCCCCCTCAAAGCTGCGTGTCTGCCATTCCACCACTTCCGCTTATGGCATCTTAAAAATAGAAAGGAGGGATTGGGCTTTTTCAAGCCACGTATTCTAAAATTAGCAAATTTAAGGCGTCTTAGCAACTGGTTTTGTGGCTTTTTTGGGCGTTTCTTTTGGCGTAGCTTCTTTCTTTTTGCCAAAGAGCTTTTGGAAAGCCGAGCTGACTGAAGCTCTTAAGCGCTGCCACCAGGGCACGTTTGCTTCTCTTTTTTTGCGTGCTTCCTCTTCTTCTTGCATCTTTCTCTTAAGCTCAGCAGCTTTACGCTCCATATCAGCTTTCTTTTCTGTGGCGATTTTTTTTGAAAGCTCGATTCCTTTTGCCCGGAGCCGCTCGACCTCTCGGCGGATCTTATCCATGAGGCTTGAGAGTTCATGAGTCTTCGTATTAATAAAATTCGAAAGTAGGCCCGTAAGGTACTGACTAATATTCTCGATATTTTTCATATACGTTTGCATATTGAGATAAAGCTGTTCAGCTTTTCGATCGCTTAACGTTTGGCTAATCCCATTATAATCTTTCCAGGCTTTTTCCTCATATGAGCGGGCTTTGCTGATATTTTCAAGCACGAGGCCCATACTTTTATCAAGTGCTTGATCGAGCTCGCCAACGGTGGTCATATCTGTTTTGAGTTGCTCAAGGGCATTTCTTTTTTCTTTGAGCTCTTGATCGATCTTTCGCTCTTCTTCGGTGAGCTCAATCATCTCTTCTCGTTCTTGCGATAGCTGAACGGCAAGCTCTTTAAGAACCTCATCGAGCTCCCCTTCTTCGAAGCCCAATGTGTTATTAAAGTCAGCCACTGCTTTATCGCTTGCCGTTCGCTTTTTAAAAAGCGAGTTTTTAAGTTCAGCTAGCTCGTTAATTTTGTGATGTATGGCTTCGTTGAGCTGGCGCGCTTTCCGGTAATATTCGCGTTTATAATACCAGTTGCCGCGTGTTTCATCGAACCGCGCACCAGGCGATGCTGGTGCATGTGAAGGTACAACAGGTTGCCATTTTTCACCAACAGCCTGTTGACCCTCGCCGCGCATCACCCATAAAAAGCTTGCGCTGATAATGCAGCGTGATAGGGATTTTTTGATCGATTTGTTCATCGTAAATGCCCCTTTAGCGCGCGGGTTAAAGTGTTTGCGCAAGCTCTTTAAGCTCGTCCATCAGTGCCGTTCCAAGCTCTTCAGCCTCAGCGGAGGTATAGTTCCAGCGAACGCCCTGATCAATACGACTTATTGGCGATCGATCGCATTTGACGTCGATAATATCGAGTCGCACGACATTCATAAGAGGATGTACCAATGAAGGCGCCCGAACAACGCCAGCGCGCCCAAGCACGCTATAAGCGGTATCATGCCCATCAAGAAAGCATAACATGACTTTCTTTTGCCAAACCATGTTGTGATAACCTTCGTGATCTTTATGAATTGTTATCAAAATGCTGTCAACACCCTTGGGATAGACCCATTGAATCGGGGTGGTATGGGGAAGCTCTTTTTCCGAAAAGGTGGCCAGGACAGCAACGGTTTTTTCAGATTTTAGTATCGGGAGCAAATCATCGGGAAGCTTGACTCCAACGTGCTTTGCCATAAACGCAATCTCCTTAAAAATAACCTATCTATTCGTTCATAATGCCTTCTCCTGAGGGTTGATAGTATTAGTATAATGGCCTGCGCTTACTCTTTTGGCTCTTTTCAGGTGTTAATTTCCAGTCACTACCTGAAAAGAAAAAGGGAGAAAATTAAAGCCTCCTCTTGCTTGCTATGGTAAATTTATGTGGTCCTCGTAAAAAAGGGTATATTATAAGTTTACCAAACGTGTCAAGAGGGGCGGTTGATAAATTGCTTATAAGGGCCTCCATGCGGGGCAAGCGAGTTTTTATTTTAGTAAAAGGTGCTTCTGTTAATCAAAATGCCCACGTTAATGATCTCAGTATATCTGGCAGTACAATAGAGCCTTCGCTTGTTTGATACGTTTCTAGCAGAGCGACCATGACCCGTGGCAAAGCGAGCGACGAAGCATTGAGGGTGTAAACGAGATGTGGTTTCTGTTGACCCTCTTGGCGATAGCGTATTGAGCAGCGTCGTGCTTGGAAATCGGTACAGTTGCTGATTGAAGAAACTTCTTTATACTCTCCTTGGCCGGGCATCCAGACTTCGATGTCATAGGTTTTTGCCGACGCGAATGAGCAATCTTGGGCGGCTAGCAGGACGACGCGGTAATGTAAGCCAAGTTTTTGGAGCAATTCTTCGGCGCAGGCCAGCATCCGTTCTTGTTCATGCTCTGCTTCTTCTGGCAAGCAAAGGGTGTAGAGTTCGACTTTTTCAAACTGGTGTATCCGTATGAGCCCGCGTTCTGTCGAGCCGTACCCTCCTGCTTCACGCCTGAAGCAGCTTGTCCAGGACGTCATGCGTAGTGGTAGCTCTTGTTCTGAGAGAATCTGATCGCGGTACATGTTTGCCAGGTTTACTTCAGATGTGGGGGTGAGGTAGAGCCCGTCAGCTTCAATTGCGTAGACATCTTGCCTAAAGCGCGGAAAGTTGCTTGCTCCTTCGATTGCGTGCTCATTAATCAGCGCCGGCGGCAACACAAAGTGGTACCCATGTGCCCGATTATGGTTAAGCATCATCAGCGCGAGTGCATAAAGGAGCTGGACTCCTTGCCCTTTATAGAGAGCAAAATGGGAACCGGTCATGCGTGCGGCTGTTTCAAAATCGAGCCACCCCGCAGCAGTGCCAAGCTCGACGTGGTTTTTTGGTATAAAGTCAAAGGTGGGGCGCTTGCCATGGACCCTTATGGTGCGGTTTGCTTCTTTGCCACCATCTGGTAGGTCAGCTGCCGGAATATTGGGACAAAAAAGGTAGAGTGAGTTAAATTGAATCTCAACAACTTTAAGCTCGACTTCAGCATCTTTTAAAATAGTATCAAGTGATCGCGAGCGAGAGCGAATATCTTCCGTGACGCCTTTTTGTGCGTGCCGCGCGAGCTCATTTTTTTCGGCACGCAGGGATTCAACTTGTTGCCTAAGCGCCCGGAGGCGTTTGTCAAGTTCTAAAAGATTTTCAGCATCAAAATGAGGGTCTTTTCTTTTGATCTCTTTAATAGTTTGTTCTGGCCTATCACGTAACAGGTTAAGGTCAATCATGGCTTGCTCCCGGTAGCTTGATGAAATCTTCGTGCTGGTAAGCCCAGAAAAAGATCTAAAATTTCATATATTAAGCATAACATGGGCTTAAAAGAGCGCAAATTCTGCGTCACTTTATGCCTTGCTTGCTCATAGTTTACTAGCTATGAATAGCTTAAATAGCTACCTAAATATGTCCAGCGTTGACAAATGTTGACGAGCGATACCAGATCTGGCATATTAACTAAGAGGGTAAAATGGCATTGAAAAAGTTAGTGTGGATCGGTTCGAGTAAAAAAGATCTAAAAGAATTTCCTGATGAGATTCAAAGATCTATGGGTCACGCCTTGCATGCAGCACAACACGGGAAAAACGAAGAGCAACATAAAGGTGCTTAAAAATTTTGGTGGAGCCCATATGATGGAAATAATCGAGATGGATGATTCAGGAACCTACCGAACCGTGTATACGGTTCGGTATGATGACGCGCTTTACGTGCTTCATGCATTTCAAAAGAAATCGAAGCATGGCATTAAAACGCCAAAAGAAGATATGAGCTTGATAAAGGCTCGATTGAAAACTGCTTACGCCATATCTCAGCTAAATAGCAGATAAGGAACCATTATGAAAAATAAAGTTCAAAAGAAAGACTCCTTAACTTTAGAATATGAGATCAGTAGCGGAAATGTTTTTGCTGACCTTGGTATTGCTCAGCCTGAAGAAGCACTTGCCAAATCTCAGCTAGCTCTACAAATTAACGACATTATAGCGCGAAAAAAGCTCACCCAAAGAAGCGCTGCTAAGCTTCTTAATATCGACCAACCAAAAATCTCGGCCCTTATGAATGGGAAATTAACAGGCTTTTCCCTGGAAAGGCTCTTTCGCTTTTTGAATGACCTTGGGCAAGATATTACCATTAGTGTAAAGCCGAGGAAGTCCTTAAGGCGGAAAGCAAGACTTTACGTTGCTCTTCCTAAAACCGAAATGGAGAGAAGTAAACTGTCTCGATAGAGTGCGCTGCAAGGGAGAGGATTCAACCTCTCCCTTAGATATTTTAGAAAGGCAATTCGTCTTCAAAAGGTGGCTCGTCTTTAAAGAGAGCTGAGCCGCCGACGACGGGGGAGTCTGCTTTTGGTTGGGCGGTGCGACGTGATGGTGCTGCAGGCGGAAATTCGGTAGTTTCTTCGCTTATTTCACTGCCTGTTTCCGCTGCTGGTGATGAGCCGAGAAATACGACGCTATCGGCCACAATCACATGCTTACTGCGGGTTTGCCCATCAGTTTCTTTCCAAGTATCTTGCTTTAGTCGTCCCTCAACCAGAACGGGCTTTCCTTTGCGCAAATGCTGGTTACAGCTTTCAGCAACCGGTCCCCATACATCAACCTCAATAAAGCAGACCTCTTGGGTTATAGCGCCTGTTTTTGATTTGTATTTTCTGTTAGAGGCGAGGTTGAGCTTGCAAACAGATTGTCCTGTTTGGAGTTGCTTGAGCTCAGGGTCTCGCGTTAAATTGCCGACCATGATAATACGATTATAATTGGCCACAGGTGCCCCTTTCTTAAAAAGCTATAAGTAAAAGATTGAAAATTATTACGGCTTTGATTTTTCCTGATTTGGTATCTGCGTTAGCCAGTGTCTGCACTCCTGGATTTCATCGATGCGCTTTTTTGCAGATTTATGTTGTATTTGCAGCGTATTGAGCACACCCTGCTTGTCCTTGCGCAGGAGTTTCATGCTTGCTGTTTCTGCATTTCCTTCAACAAGGTCGCGGACCGCAAGCATGACATCGTCTAAAAGTTCGGTTAACGCTTTTATTTCTTTGGTCAGCGTATGGCCAAGGGATTCGCAAAGTCCGATCGCTTCACGTCTTGCTTGTGAGGGCGAAAGGCGCATATTTTTCGAGGTAGGCTTTTCGATCAAAAAGCTTGTCTCAGATGGTGCTGGCTCAGATGAGCAGTGGTATACGCTGCCTATTAGAAGTAAGAATAGAGCGACTTTTTGAGAGAGTACCATAGGCGAGTTCCTTTAAGGGCTTTATAAACATAATGTACAAAAGATGCAAGTATAAGAAATAAAACGCATTGATGCAAAAAAAGTAACGTGGTTGGTGAAATATTTCCGGTAAATAGTATTAACAAGAGCCAAAAAACGCTTATTGTTTGTGCGAGCATAGCTGCTTTGCCAAGCAAACTCGGGCGCACGGCATAAGATGATTGCGTTTTAGCAAGCCAGATCGCACCCACCATAAGTGCAATTTCTTTTAAAAAAATAACAAATACGAGCCATGATGGTGCTATATAAGCGGGTAAATTGCTGCATGCGAGTGCCCCGTAACACGAAAGGATAAGTAATTTATCTGCTATAGGGTCAAGAAGTGCACCGGTAATCGTTTGTTCATCAAAAAGGCGCGCACATGCCCCATCTAAAATATCAGTAATGGCAGCGATGACAAATAGGCATAAAGCGGCGTTCCATGCGTGCAGCATAATAGAAAGTATAACAAATGGGATTAAGCAGATGCGTGAAAGCGTTAATAATATCGCCAGTGTTAACCTGTTGGCCAGTTCCCGTTTTACTCTATCCCGTATCATACCCACCCTTGTTGTGAATGCCATATTGTTTATACTAGCAAAGAATGATTGCGTTGCCCAGCTCTCTTTTTGGGCATAGTTCAGCAATGACGCCGCCGCCCAAGCAGCGGTCATTGTCATAGAAGACAGCAAATTGGCCTGGGGCAATGCCTTGGTCGTGTTCATCGAGTATAATACTGTATTCGCTTTGATCATGGGAAAGCACGGTTGCTTGATGACGATGGGGGCCATGGCGCAACTTTACGTACAAGCGGGCTGGCAGTTTGGGCGGTTCTGGTATCCAGTTAACCGCTTGAACGATCAGTTCTCTCCGTTTTTTATCCACGTCGTAATACGAGCGAGACACGTAAACGATATTTGCTGCTGGATCCTTGGCGACAACATACCACGGGCCGCCACTTAGGCCGATTCTTTGACGTTGTCCAATGGTATAATACCAAAAGCCTTGGTGCTGGCCCAGTGTTTTTCGTGTTTCATATTCTTGTAATAGCCCTGGTTGATCGCCCATATGGAATCGTATAAATTCGCTAAATTTAATCTTGCCCAAAAAGCAGATCCCTTGGCTGTCTTTTCTTGCCTTTGTGGGTAAGTTCATATCATTCGCCAATATGCGAACGTCATTTTTGCTCAGGTTGCCCAGCGGAAATAATGCTCGTGCAAGTTGAGCCTGATTCATATATGACAAAAAGTACGTTTGATCTTTTACCGGGTCAGGCGAGCAGTACATATGGTAATCGTTATGGTGCTGCTTGACCGCAGCATAATGGCCTGTTGCAATTTTATCAAATTCAGCACCAAGGACTTGGCTAAAAGCACCGAACTTGACACGCTGGTTACACATTATGTCGGGGTTCGGAGTTCTACCGCTTTTTATTTCTGAGATCATATAGGAGACGACGGCATCCCAGTATTCCCGTTGAAAAGATACTACTTCAAGAGGAACCCCTGCCTGCTTGCAAACAGCATGAACGTAATCTAAGTCTTCTTGCCACGGGCACGAACCAAGATATGATAGCTCGTCTTCAAGCCAAATTTTTAAATAGAAGGCAGTGACGTCATGCCCTTGTTGTTGCAGAAGGCGCAAGGCTACCGAGCTGTCGACGCCGCCAGATACAAGAGCGGCAATTCGCATGATTATTCCTTAATTATTTTATAGTTTGTTTATATATATCAAATAAATTATAGTACAATAAGGATTATTTTGCTATACTAGGCGATATTGTAGGTTTCCTCGCCGCGGTATAAATTTTACACAGTACTCCCTACATGTAGTAAAAACCGATATGCGCGCGGCGGGGATCTTTTTCTTCTTTATACTCTTTGGTATACTTGGTGTGTTTATCATCATCTGAGATTTTTCACCTATGAACACAATTGAGCTTATTCAGCAGCGCCTTCTTACCACAATTCAGCAGGCTTACGGGCTTACACCTGATATTCTAGCTCAGGTTACTTTATCATTAATGGCGGATCCTGCCAAGGGTGGCTTTGGCGATATGAGCACGAATGCTGCTCTTGTTTTGGCCAAGGTTCTGGGGAAGCAGCCGCGAGTTCTTGCTGAAGAGCTTGTTGCTCGTATTGAGGATCCTCTTATAGAGCGTTGTTCTGTAGCCGGTCCTGGCTTTATCAACATAGTTCTTGCTCTTGATGCTTTTAGAAGCATTTTAGAAGAGTTGATGGAGTTGGGGGATCAGTTCTTTAAGCCTGACCCGTGCCAGTCGCGGTTTGCATATTCGATCGAATTTGTAAGCGCTAACCCAACCGGGCCGCTGCATTTGGGTCACGGCCGGGGCGGAATTATTGGTGACGTTCTCGGTAACATCTTGCGCTTTTTGGGCAATAACGTAACCAAAGAATACTATATAAATGATGCAGGTGTGCAAATTAAGAAGCTGGGGGCCTCTTTTAAGGCTCGTTGTCAACAAGTTGCTGGCCAAGAAGCAGCTTTGCCGGTGGATGGATATCAGGGGCAGTATCTTCATGACTTAGCAGCCTTACTTATCAAGCGTGAAGGCGTGGGGGCGCTTAATAAGCCCGATACGTTTTTTGAAGAGTATGCAAAAAATGCTCTTTTAGAGAATATAAAAGAGACACTGAAAAAATATGGTATTGAATTTGACGTATGGTTCTCTGAAAAAAGCCTCTCCGTTGAGGCTGCGGTTGAGTTATTGGCCCAGCGCGGGTATCTCTACGAAGCTGATGGTGCCGTATGGTTCGCCTCAACAAAATTTGGGGATGATAAAGACAGGGTGTTGCGCAAGAGCGATGGCGAATTTACGTATGCTGCATCAGATGTTGCATATCTTCATAACAAGCTTACGCGAGGGTCCAATCGGCTTATTATGGTGCTTGGTCAGGATCATCACAGTTACGTTATTCGCCTTAAGGCTATATTGGAGGCGCTTGGTTATGAACCAGCTTGCTTGGATGTTATTTTGTACCAGCTCGTTACTCTTAAGGAAACGGGCCAGCAGATCAGGATGTCAAAAAGGTCAGGACGTATCGTGTCGCTTGAGGATGTTATTGAGGCTGTTGGCACCGATGTTGCGCGATTTTTTTATTTGCATCGCAAGGCAGATGCCCATTTAGAGTTTGATATTGATCTTGCGCTTAAGCATACGGATGAAAATCCAGTTTATTATGCGCAATATGCCTACGTGCGTATGGGTAGTATTCTCGAAAAGGCTGCCCAACTGCCTGAGCTTGAAGGGCTGACTAATGCGGATATAGTGGGCCTTGGTTCTGAGGAAAAGTTGCTTCTTAAGAAAATTGTTTCGCTTAAGGAGCTGCTCGCCAATATTAGCACCAATTATCAGATTCATTTAGTGACTTATTATATTCTTGAACTTGCTCATTTTTTCCATCAATATTACGGCCAATGTCGTGTTATAGATGCGGCAAATCCCGTTAAAAGCAGGGCGCGTCTTTTGTTGATCGCCCAGCTTCGCTTGACTCTTGAGCTCTGCTTTAAGCTTTTGAAAATTAGCATGCCAAAGAGCATGTAGTGCTTTAGGCTGTTTGATTGCTTTTTGAAGACGTTGCGGATAATCTGATAATCTAATATTATATATTTGGAGCAGGTTTTTTATGCGTATTGCTTTATTTGTATTGCTGCTATTAATTTGCGAACATGCTTTGGCTATGAAGAATCCTGGCGGCATGTTGTTGGAACTTATTACTTCTCGTTTGCCAGCAGCTACTGAGCAGTTAAAGAAGAGTTCTATCGATTTGGATCGGCGTTATAAGTTTAGAAATCATACGGGCTTGACGCTTCTTGATATTGCATGTCTGGTAGATAATAGAGATGCGCTTGAAGTGCTGTACGATAGGGATGTGCGTTTATCGGCGCAGTTTCTGGGCGTCTATTTTAAAGATTCTAGATGGTGGGACCATAAATCTTTCGAATGGTTGGTATATCAAAAAGAAATTGATATCGTGTTTTGGGGCCCTTTGCTTATGGCCAGAGCACTTGATGACTCAAATGGCCTGGCAGTTCGCGCATTGCTCAGGGTTGGTGTTCCTCTTGATGTGACGCTAAGAAGAAAAATTAAGGCTATTTTTGGTGAAAATTCGCTTATCTATGCGATTATTGAGGGAACGGATTATGATGAGTTGATGTATAATTTTTTGCATGGTTTGCTCCATGCCGAAGAGCGCGTGAAAGAGCACGAGTTTCCTCGGCCGGCAATTACGCTTGATGACTTTTTGGTTATAGCAGCTGCTTATAATCGTGTCTCAATAATCGAGCTCATTTTTGAGCAAGCTGGCAAGTATTTGTCGCCCATAACAATATCGAGCGCTTTATGGGTAAGTGCGTTACGCAGCAATACTGAAGCATTTATTTCACTCCATGAGCACGTTCCTGGTGATAATCTAAGTCACCTTGTGGCTTTTGAGAAGGCATATAGCATTGCTTGGCATTATGGTTCTTATTCTCTTTTACTTACCCTATGCAAAAAAACAATCAGCAATCTGACCGCTGATACGAGGCAACTCGCTAGGCATTATGCGGAGCGTATCAAGTCTGAGATAGAAAAAAATATAAACTCGGCGGTTCTCTTTGCTGTTTTATTTTTGTTCGTTATGCAGATCATTGTTTCAGAAAGCGGTTTATCTTAAATCGGTGATATCGGTTTACCATGTTCTTGCAAATATTTTCCGTTTCTTTATAATTAGATTGTTTTTTATTTTAATTGTGCATGATGGAGTTTTTGTGATTTGTTATTTATTTCGTTTGGCTTTACTATGTCTTGGCATACTTGCTCTGCCCGGTTGCCTTTACCAATCTGATGATCAAATTTTAGAAAATGCACAGCATTGTTACCAGCAAGTCTCCCTTCGTTACGAGGAGCTTCTTGATACGCCTGACGATGAAAAGATCATAGCGCTGGCGCGAGACTTAGGAACGACAAGTTATGCTGAAAAGAAGGGTTGGTTTGATTGGATGTTTCGATCAAACAGTTTTTCACGCGAAGCTACACCGCTTCATGCGGTGGCGCGATTTATTGAGGATGACATTGATTCTGTTAATGGGCATCTAGGAGGTTTGGGAGGGCGTTTGTTGGTTAATATACCACTGTATCGCCGACTCGAATCGATGCGCGACGGGCTTATGTCGGTGCTGAAAATAATAAAAACTGATGCTGACTATCGTGAAGAGTCGCGCTTTCTTGAGATGAGGAGAATTGAGGCTGACCGCTTGGATGAAGAGCGAAGGCAACGTGAGCTCTTAGAAAAATTGGCGGAAAGCCCCAAAGAGAAGATTGTTTATAAAGAGGTTAGCACAGGTAAGCTTCATAAAAAGGAGTTTGCGGAAATTGTTGTAGTCTGAGATTCTTGAAAATAGTATTTACGGCAATAAATTATTATTGCGCTATTTGTAATATTTGTTAGACTGGATTTTAGACTAAATTAATAAAGTTTACTTTAAGAAGGGATCGTGTATGTCAAAATTATTGCAAGCAGTTAGCCTTTCCTTGATAGCGCTTGGTGGCGCTGGCATGATGGCTATGGAGGCGCCTCAGGAAGAGAGAAGCCAAGGCGTTGAAACTCGTAGCGTTGAAACTCGAAGTGAGGACGTGCTTACGATAGCCGATGCGGGCGGTGCCTTTGAACTAACACTCCGGGATCCTCGCTTGGAACGGGCGTTAATGCGGGCTGCCGAAGAAGCAGACACAGGGTATTCGCGTAAACGGGAGCTATCCCTCGCGATTATTGGCGCTGTTGAGAATGGTCAGGTTGATTTGCTCGAGACGATGTTGAGCAAAGTGAAGTTGTCGGAGGGATTTTGGCAGAGATTAGTTATTCTGGTTGCTCGTTGGGGCCATAAAGAGATGTTTAAGAGATTGGTTCATAGAGGACCGGGCATACGTCTTTCTGAGCGCAATATGTTAAGTATTGCAGACGCAAGCGCTTTCTTCACGTTGATTGCATTAGATCCAAGTGAGCCTCAATTTTATCAGGTGCTTGACCAGGTCATAAGAGAATTAGCTCATCCTGAAGTTTTGACGGTGTCCGATGCCGGGTTGCACTTAGAGCTATTATTGTCAAATAGCCCCAATACCATACGTATTGCTAAAAGACTTCTTGCTGAAGATAAAGAACCGACGAGCGAAGAACAGCTAGCAGGTGGTGTTTTAGAGCTTCTTAATGATAATGAAGTTGTTCAAGCCGATTTGCTTGCTGAACTTATGGGTATGATGGAATGTACTCAAGGATTTTTACAACAGCTCGTTATTCTTTCTGCTCAGTTGGGCAAGATAGATTATTTCAAAGTTCTGCTTGAAAAGTTGGATGCTTCGAGAAAAGGCGTTAAATCGGCCTTGGAAAAGGCTTTGCATGAGGCCGCTGCTGGAGGTAATGTTGAAATAGCAGAGTACTTGATTGACTATGATCACCGCAATTCGCTTAATCTTGATCTGATGACCGTATTTAGTTCGCTTCCGCATGTTCCATGGCAACAGACGCGTGAGCAGATAGGCTACACTGCTGGTGAGGGGCGTCTCAAAATTAGGCAGCTTTTGCATGACGCTATGCTACGACGCCATTCTGATGGTGCTGCAAGGCTAGTCCTCGAAAACGCTATAAAATTAGTCTCAAATTTTAGAATTCTGTAAGTATTTTCTCAGAAGCACGGCGATCTCTATCAAAGAGATCGCCGCTTTTTTTAAAACTATTCTTAGAAGTTATCTGATCATGCTAGGCTAGAGCTTGTTACGTGCGTCGTAGGAGCTAGCTTATGCGTTATATCTACTTTTCACTTATTTGTTTGGTTATTTATGGCGATGTGCACGCCATGATCGGCCCGAGTATTGGAGCGCCGGGAGGCAGCATTGCCTCACGGCAACCTGCTGGTATTGGTGGACAGGCACCTATTCAACATGGGGCTGGTGGTGCAACCATTGGCGGTAAGTCTAAGGTGAAGCCTGTTGTTTCACCGATTATCTTTTTATGGCGGAGTCGTTATTTTCAGCAAGCGGAGAAAGCATATAACTCAGCCATACGCTTAACGGGTGAAGGGTTTGCGCAAATTGGCGGGGTTAAGATCACGTATCGACCAATTGATCAAGCTGCTATTAGTGCTTATCAAAGCGCCATTAGTGCTTTTGCCAAGGCTTATACCGATCCTGCTATCACGATGAATGGCTCAGTTCCTCATTTTGTCATTGATGGCACGGTAAGCAACAATTATGTCATTTCGGTAATTAAGCGTACGATGTCCTTGTTTTTGCATAATCTTCAAGCGTTAAAAAATACCATAATTTATTTCAAATCTGTTGGCAAAGATTATACGGGTCTAGCGAATCAGCTATCGGTGCAAGCAAAGCGCTACGATACTGCGGTGCTACGGGCAAAACCTTACGTGGCAAAAAATTGGGATGCGCTGTATCAGCCCTATGGCTCATCAACGAAGGGCCTCTTGGTGGCAACCTATACTTTGGCACTGAGCGACCTAGCTGAGCGTCCGCAATCCGCCGCGTCAGCATCGGTTGTGGCGCAGGCACAGCTCTATTTTCAGCAGGCGCAGAGTGCTTGGCGCGAAGATCTTGTAATTTCTGGCTTTGCCAATGCTCAGCAAGCGTTGCAGTCCTTTCATCTGTCAATGGCGCAGATAGCGTATAATGCCTATCAGAACCAGCTCGCTGCTATGAGGCCCGAAGATTTGCTTATTGCTCTTGCTGATATGGTAGGATCACGGTCGCATAACCGGCTTTTTCTGGAAAAAGCGTGCACGTATGTTAAGCTGGCTGCTGATGCCTATAAGGGAATGACTGGTGGGGACTTTGAGGCGCTTCAAGCTCGCTTTCAGGGATTTTACCGGAGTCTGGACGAGGCGATTAAGCTTCTTGATGCTGCGTTGGCCAGTGGCGGCCTTGATGCTCAGGTTGCTGCTCTCGGGCAGGCTATCGCGCCGTTACAAGCAGGTGGTGCATCCTGGCTGGCTCAGCATATACAGCAGGCAAGTGCTTTACTTCTGGCTGATTCATATTTTGCTCAGGCTGGTACCAAGCTTAAAAATTTCGTCGGGGCTTATCAGAAGCGTTTTGCTCAAGCTGCCTCTTTTATCCAAACGACTGATCTCAAAAACAAAGATACCTTTCAGGATGTTTTTGGTTCGCTGGCAGATGCCTGCCGGGCGGCAGGGGCTTTGTATGATCGGGCCAATGTTCAGTACCAAATTGCTTCCCAGACGGGAAGTACGCTGTACTCTAATGGGCCATTATTGACCAGTATGCAGACGCAGTACATCGGTAATCAGCTTACGCTGATGACAGGCAAAACTATCTTTGATAATTGCGGTTCGGCTGGCTCACTTTTAGCACAGGCGATGAAGCTTTTGGGCGGGGAGCGTAATGCTCTTGTGGTTGCTCAGGTGCAGAAGCTCGCTGCCTCGGCTCTGTCGTTATTGGCTACGTCAGACTCATCGTATCAAAGTTTGATTCGAATAGCTGGTGCAAAAAGAGTGCATGTTTTTGTACCATTTTATACATTTTTGCCGTCGAGTTCGTTTGCTACGTTTATTGGTGGCTTTCTTGCCCATCGGTACCGGGTGCTTGCTGCTTCGGTTGTTGTGGCTGCTGGTACGGGAGATGCGCACCAGGTATTGCTTGCTGATTATTACCTCGCGGCCTTTTCTTATCAGCAGTATTTATCTGCTGATGTGCGTCAAGATATCATGCGCTCATTACGGCGCGTTACGGCGATTGTGCAGTCTGCTCGTCAGGCCTTGGCTGCTGCTCAAAGTGCTGATGAGCAAGCAAAAAGCAATAAGTCTGACGTCAATGCATCATTGGTTGCCCTTTGGGAATCCGCGCTGAGTGCGACACTTGCTGTCTACACGATTTGGCATGCAGGGGGGCAATCGGTATTATTTAAAGATGGGCCTACTCTTTATCGGGATTGTCTGCTTGGTTATGTCCAGTCATATGCTATGGGCCCCGAGGCTGATGCATGGTTACGTGTTGTTGCGCAGTATCGTCTTTATCTCCTAGATGCAGTTGGCGGCGTATCGGTACCGCATGTTTCGGAGCTCTTATTAAAAATGCAACATTGGCTGGAAAAATTTGTTGAGCAGGCCAGAATTTTGGCGGGTCAGGCTGCTGCATTGCACCTCGACCCCAAGCAGGGCTATGCTGAGGTCTTGCAAGCCGTACGTTCTTTGCAGTTATGGCAAGAGCGAGCTGATTCATTGGTCGCTCGCGTTTCATTAGCGTTGAGTGATCAAAAAGATGCGCTTATGCAGGCTGTTCCTGATTTAAAGGCATTGTTTGTTAAAGCTCAGGGCAGTGGGAATGTTATATATAGTTCGCCACTTTTTTCTAACATACGTGCTTTGCCACTTGGGTCGCTTATGCTGCAATTAGCCCAGCTTTCTCAAAAGCAAGGTGATTGGGCGGTGGAGCGGGCTACTGCTCTTGTTGGAGCAGCGCAGGTTCCGCTGCAAGCAGCTGAATGTACCTTGTCTACGGGCTATCGTGGCATTGCGGCTGGCGCCTATGCGCAAGCCGGTACAGCTTATAACAATATTGGCAATGTGCAGCTTGGTCACGAGATGGCGCTTTTAAGTCAGATAGAGGGTGCGCTTGCCTTGGCTGATATGGTAGCTGATGCCGCTAAGGTTGGGCTGCCTAATACCACCAGGTTTAGCTCTTTTCTCGGAGGCCTTCCCGTGTACGGCCAATATTTCTTATCACCATGGCTCGTTCAATTGCCGCAAAAGCCCGCTTTGACGCCAGCAGCTCTTTTTAGCGACTATGCGGCTTATAGTAAAAACAAGAATGACGCGAGCTTAAGAGTGTCGCTCGAGGAGGATTTACGTATCGTAGCTGCTGCAGCATACTTATATCAGCATCTCATGGCAGCGGGGCTTGTAGGGAGCTTTACCCACGACTATGTGGCGAGCGTCGTAGGATCTGAAGCTGTTGCCGATCCAGCCTTTGTGCCTTATGTCCAAGCTGCGCAGAGCTATCGTACGCATTTGGCCGACCTGATGGCGCATGGGACTAAATTAGATGGTCTTGCGATTAAAACAACGCTGACTTTTTTAGCGCCAGCGGGACGGTTGCCAGCGCTTGTTTACTGTAATATTCCCGTTTTCCCTGTGCCTATGGGGCAAAAAAGTGAGCAGGTAGATCCTACGGCGGTTCTGGCTTATGCTTTTGCGCTTAATCAGTACCAGAGCTTTAAGACGGCTTCTTCGAGCCAGCAGAAGTACGCCCAGGAGCGGGTAAATGCTTTGCAGCGTAATATACAGCAGGCTTATTTGTCGCAAGTGTATGCTTTTTTTGAGAAAATAGCATATATGCGTGGTGGGGTAGTTTCTAAAGATCTGCTCAAGCTTATTACCGTTGATGAGCAAGAGCGGGCTCAGCTGGTAGCACAACGTGCATTTTTTCAGCATGTACCTGACATTGACAATCTTGACCATGCACAGGCAAAGCAACTGGTGAGCGCTGTTTCGTGGGTACAAGATTATTTTGCTTTGGCTGCTACGTATGTGGCTACTGCTGCTTCGCCGAGTGCTCTAACGGGGCTAGGTTTGCCTGAAGCACAAGGATTACTTGGTTTTTGTTATGAGCAGCATGCTGATTTTGTAGCTTCGTTTTTAATGGGAGATCCTAGGGCAGTGCAATACCAGAACTATCTTACTCTTGCTTCCAAGTTGTATGTCTTTGCCGAAGGTGCCTATCAGCAGGCGCACGTCAGCGGGCTTGCGGTGCGAACAAAGAGAGGGCAAATGTTTGAGAATGTTGCGCGTGCTTACTACAGCAAACAACACTATATTGCTTCATTATCTTATTTTAATACTGCGCAGGGTCTGTACCAGTCGTTAGGCTCTGATTATCAGCAGGTTGATGCTGAGCAGGCTGCTCTCTATGAGCAGAAGGCTACGAGGATGGGGCTTGAGGGATTGGAGGCTTTGTTTTACGGTGCTATTGAGTATTTTGTAGGCTGGTATAAGTCGCGTTGGTCAACACCGCTTATTTTATCCTCTGGTGGCAGCGTTTCGTCATTCGATCAGCTGATGGCGGATTGCTCGATTGTTTTTGGCTTTAGGGAAGATGAAAAAGATGAGTGTAAGAAATTAAGAGAGTCTATTTTGGATGCGCTTGTTTATTTAACGTCGGTTGATACAACTATAGCTGAGCAAGCGCAGCGTGGCGGGGTTGTTCTTGTGAACCCGAGCGCGAGTGCTATGGGCGCATTGTCGACAGGTGCTCAAAATGCTCAAGCAAAAGTTCAACAGGATTCGGTTGTTCAAGCTTATCTTGCCAAGCGTTTACCGATTGATCCGGCAACCAAGAAGGCTCAGGATTTAGCGACGGTTTTCATTACGGGGTCATTGTCTGCTGAGAAGGTGCGGAGTATTCTTAGGGACTTTCTCTTTGGTGGCGCTATCACGCCTGAGCAGGTTGGCCATTTGGCTGGGGCAAAAGCGGCCCTAGCTGGTGCGCTTTCAACAACCAAGGAGTGGGCTGATTATATTTTTCAGGCAATTTCAGCGTGCTTTATCCATACCTACCTTGCTTCTGTCTGTGCTGAGGGCGTAACGAGCCAGTGCATTGTTGATCAGTATAGCAGTCTTATTGATGCTATGAAGACTGAGGAGCAGAATATCATCGCACCTGCTCAGGAGTGGGTTGGCTGAGCTTGATGGATATCGTAGCTGGGTGCGACTATATCAAGCGGCGTGGGGCGCCTGTGCGGCGAGCACACCTACGCGGTGGGCGGCATGGCGGCGGCCCTGCACCCGTTGATTTGGGACCTCCTGCTCTAAGTGCTCATCTTTGTAACTCGTTCGTTCAATGCCATAACCATGCGGGGCGCATGATTAGGCAAACGCAATCTTCCTAACGGAAGATAGGAAGCATTATGGTTTATCAGCTGCGCTTTTTTGGATCAAGGACGTAAAAATACGCTGTGGTATTTGGCGACCATGTCATGGGAATGGTAACCTTTTTGTCCAAGCGGAAGTTGTAAAGGTTAGGTAGCTCGGTTAACGTTACTAAGCGTGTTCCTGCAGGCAATGATGATAATTTTTGAGCTAGTTTGGTCATAACGTCGTTTGAAAAACAGGTAGAGGCTACGTAGAGTGCCGTGGCATCGCTCAAATCAGCTTCGAGCATGTTTTGTTCGATAAACGCTAATATTCGATTGTCGGCAGGTATGGTATGTTTGATATCGGCGTGCACTTTTTTGGCATACTGTAATCGTGACGGAGAGAGCTCGATGCCTACGCTTTTTTGTACGCCGCCCTCCAAAAAAATCTGAAATACAAGCTTGCCAACGCCACAGCCAAGATCGTAAAAACGGTCTTTGTTGGTTAATTTGAGCTCTTTGATAAGTATCGAAGCACCTTCAGGAGTAATTTCGCCGTACGTAGGCGACCAGCCCTTGTTATGAATGCTTTGTTGCTCGCTGCTGTCGATCATATAGCCTGCTCTTTCTTCGTATTTATCGGCTAATACTTGCTTTATGTCTACCTGATCTTGGGCGAAAAGTGGACCTGCCGATAGGACAACGATGGTAAAAAAGATGTCAAGTATAAGGTAACGGATTTTATTAAGCATTTTATTGCTCCTTTGATGATCAATGTCTTATTTTCATCACATCATCAATACTAATATAAATAAAATGGCAAAAGCAAGGCCTTTATTTTTAAATATAAAAATGGATCGGTTTTGGGACTTATTGAGCAATACAAGAGTAAGCTTTATCACTGGTGGGCAGGCGAGAAGAGGCTCTGGGAGGTGCAGGCAGTTGGAACATGTCCAACTGCCTGCCTGCTGATACTTAAGAAAAATCTGCGTCGATAGGACCTTGGCCTCCTGGTTTATTGGAGGTATCGTCGTTATTATTGCCAGATGGTTGCTGGTTTTCTGCTTGATAGAGTTGTGCGGCAATTTTGTGCCAGGTTTGCGTAAGTTCGTCGGTTGCTTTTTGGAGCTCTTCTGGGTTATTTTCGTGCTCTTTAAGAGCTGTTTTTGCTTTATCGAGTGCTGCTTGAGATGTTTCGAGGTCGGTTGCAGCTAGTTTTTCTTTATTAGTGTTGATTGCTTTTTCTATTTCAAAAATGAGCCCATCGAGTCGGTTTCGCTTTTCGACGGTTTCTCTTATATTTTTATCTTCCGCTTCATGCTCTTTTGCTTCTCTGACAAGCGTTTCAACTTCTTCTTTGCTCAATCCGCTGATTGAGGTGATGGTTATGCGTTGTTCTTTATTAGTTGCTTTGTCGCGTGCGGACACATGGAGTATGCCATTCGCGTCGATATCGAAAGTGACTTCTATTTGAGGAACGCTGCGTGGTGCGGGCGGTATTCCCTCGAGCCTGAATTGACCGAGCAGCTTATTGTCTCGTGCTAACTCGCGTTCTCCTTGGACAATTTTTATATCAACAGCTGTTTGGTTATCTTCTGCTGTCGTAAAAATTTGAGACTTCCGCGTTGGAATAGTCGTATTGCGTTCTATGAGGCGCGCTGTTATGCTGCCCAGAGTTTCGATGCCGAGTGATAACGGTGTAACGTCTAAGAGGAGGACTTCGCGCACTTCGCCTGTTAATACGGCACCTTGGACGGCTGCGCCGAGCGCTACTACTTCATCAGGATTGACTGATTTGTTAGGTTCCTTGCCAAAAAAATCTTTAACGAGTTCCTGTACTTTAGGCATTCTGGTTGAGCCACCTACCAATATAACTTCATCAATTTGATTTTTTGATAATTGTGCATCTTTCATTGCTTGTTGTGTTGGTTTTAGAAGGCGCTCGAATATATCGCTGCAGAGTGACTCTAGTTTTGCTCTTGTAAGCTTCATGACGAGGTGTTTAGGGCCTGATGCGTCAGCAGTTATATAAGGTAAATTAATTTCTGTTTCATGGAGTGTTGAGAGCTCTATTTTTGCTTTTTCAGCTGTTTCTTTGAGCCGTTGGAGAGCCATTTTGTCATTGCGGAGATCGATGCCATGCTCTTTTTTAAACTCGTCTATTATATACTTAACAATGCGTTCATCTATGTCATCGCCGCCGAGGTGCGTATCACCGCTTGTTGCTTTTACTTCGATGACACCATCGTGAATTTCTAATATCGAGATGTCGAAAGTTCCGCCTCCGAAGTCAAATACCGCGATGATGCCATTTTTCTTTTTATCAATCCCGTAGGCTAGCGCTGCAGCTGTTGGCTCATTGATGATGCGGCGTACTTCTAGACCGGCGATCTTGCCAGCGTCTTTGGTAGCTTGACGTTGGGCATCATTGAAATAGGCTGGGACGGTGATGACGGCTTCGGTGACGGTTTGACCGAGGTAGCTTTCTGCTGCTTGTTTAAGCTTTGTTAGGATCGCAGCGGAAATTTCTTGGGGAGTATATTCAGATCCTTGGATGAGGACCGCGCAGTCGCCATTACTACGGCGAACAACTTTATACGGTACGAGCTGCGTCTCATTCTTTATCTCATCATAGGTTTTGCCCATGAATCGTTTTATTGAATAAATAGTATTTTCTGGATTTGTTACTGCTTGGCGCTTTGCAAGCACACCCACGAGGCGCTTGCCGTCTTTGGTGAATGCAACGACTGATGGCGTTGTATTTTGGCCTTCTTGGTTGGTGATAACTTTTGGCGTTCCGCCTTCCATGATGGCAACTACCGAGTTGGTGGTTCCTAGGTCTATGCCGATTATTTTACCTGCCATGCTTATATTCCTTCTTTATTTATTGCAATTTTCCCTTCTATTTAAGCTAGTTACACTTTAGCATCTTGTTTATATGAGGTCAAGTGATATGCTCATATTTTCTTAGTGTTGTTCGCTCAACTTTGGAGCGATCCCTGCGCCCCCGCCGCCAGCCTTATCGGAGCGGTTCCCCACCACCTTTTGGGGGGAGGTGGTTGTGTGCTGGGGCCCCTTTGTCCGAGGTAAGAGGAAGGGGCTTTGTTGAGGGATCGGTGTGGAGGGGGTGTGGTGAAGAATGTGGTGATGAAACGGCGAGCATCGGGCGAGAAGATTGCCCTGGCGTGCGTGTGATGATATAATAAACAGTGGGTTTAAAGCTTTTAAAGAGTAAAAATCTTTAAAGGGGTTAGCCCATGTTTTTGCTCTATGATAAGGTTGTCTATCCAGGGCATGGTGTTGCGCAAATTACGCGGGTTATTGAGAAGATTGTTGCTGGGCAGAAGACGAGCTACTATGAGTTGAAATTTTTGAACAAGGATATGACAGTGCTTGTGCCGGTGCAAAATATGCACACCGTGCCTATCCGCCCGCTGAGTTCTCGTGAGAGCGTTGATGATGCCTTGAAGATTTTGACGCAGCCTGCGCGACGATTAAATGCTTATGAGTTTACGGCGAGTAGTTGGAACAAAAGGAACAAAGAATACCAGATGAAACTGCGTGCTGGCGGCCTGCGCGAACTGTCGGAGATTTATCGAGATTTGCGGTTTATAGAGATGCAGAAGGAGCTCTCTTTTGGTGAAAAGAGCTTATTATGCCAGACTGAAAGCTTGCTTGCTGAGGAAATTTCACTTGTTGAGAAATTGCCGCAGCACAGTGCCTTGGAGCGGCTCAGGTCTCTCTTCACCGCGCAGAGCAAGGATGGCTAAAGGGTGAATTATTATCATGGATGTTGACTTGATGGGCACATCGCCATTTTTTATCATTCTTTTTGGACCGACGGGTGTTGGTAAAACTGCATGCTCGCTTGCCTTGGGGCAAGCGCAGTCGATTGAGATAATTAATGGCGATATGGGTCAAGTATATAAGCGATTATCCATTGGTACTGCCAAGCCTGACTGGAAAAATGATCCTATCGCGCATCACCTTTTTGATATCGTGAAAGACCCGGTACACTACTCAGCATATCAATATCGGCGGGACTGTTTACCATTGCTTGCGATGATAGGAGGTCGAGGTGGATCATCGGCGCATACGCCGGTGATCGTAGGAGGTACCGGTTTCTATCTGAAATCGCTCTTTTTCCCTCCGGCTGATCGGGGTGCTCAACCTGTCGCTGCGCCGATGCGTGACATTTATTGGGACCTTTTGCACGCGGTTGATCCGGTACGTGCTCGCGAGATCCACCCACATGATACCTATCGGATTGGCCGTGCATTACATATATGGCGCGAGCACGGTATTTTGCCTTCGCAGCTCAAGCCATCGTTTGCATTGCCAGGGCGTTGTCATATACTATTTCTTGACCGTGATACTGACGATTTATATGGAAGAATTGACGATCGGGTTGAAGAGATGATGTCATTGGGTTGGATTGACGAGGTTGCAGCTTTGCCGACGTCATGGCATACTTTTTTATCGGCTAAGGGGCTTTTGGGATACCGCGACGTTATTGAATTTGTTCGGGGTGGCTGCTCCGAGCGCGAGCTCCATGAGCGCATTAAGCGCCAAACCCGCGCTTATGCTCGCCGGCAAAGAATTTTTTGGCGCGGCTTTAAAAAGGCGCTTCCTGTTATCCCTGGTATTACGATTGCTGAGATAAATTTGACCCATACGCCCTTTGAGGCGTATATTAATAAAATTGAAAATGTGAAAGAAGGTTTGCATGAGTGATAAGCACGATGACAAAGGGACGTCGGAGCTCAAAGAGCCATCTTTAGACCACAAGGCGTACCGCCACCACCTTGTGTTGTCAGATGCCCAGATTAGCAGAATAATTGCGGCTGGTATTATAGGGATGCTTTTTGTATTTATTGCTGGCTACTACTTAGGGAAAAAAAACCAGAGCGAGGAGATCGCTGCCTGCGTAAAGCAAGGCGCATTCGCGGACCGCGTTCACTCATCTCTCTGTACATCATATTCGGTAGAAGATACGTAATTTAGTAAAAGACGACAAAGATAGCAAAGATAGCAAGGAAAGAGTTCATGATTTCAACGATACGCAAGAATTTCAGTAAGCAAGCATTTAATATCGTTATATGGATTACTATTTTATCTTTGGGGGGAGGCATTTTTATTGGTGGGCTGTTTCGCCGCTTTATGAGAACTGGCGATACGGGCGTTTCCTTTGTTGATGGCTACGAAATTAGTATTCGTGAATTTCAGCGCAAGGTTGGCCAGGAGCAGCGCCGAGAGAGTTATATGAGGCAGCAGTTTGGTGCCAATGCTTCGGCGTTTCTTGAAGCGCTTGGCTTTGGTGGCAAGCCTGAGGATCGCGCTCTTAAAGCCTTAACGGAGCAGAAACTTTTACTTGCCTGCGCCGACAAGCTCGGCTTACGGTTATCGCCTGACTACGTCTCGAATCAGCTTGAAAATCCCTATTTTGCGCTACAAATTATGGGGGACATGATCCCTGCTGGCGCGGTAAGTCCTCAGGGTGTTAATTATCGCGACTTGCTTAAATTGCTGCAGCGTCAAGGGGTCTCGGCTCGCTGTCTTGAAGAGGTTGTTGAAGAGCGCATCAAGGGGCAGCTTGTTCTTCAGTTTGCTCAAGGTGCTGCTTATGTGCCAATAGCTCGGGTTCGTGATGAGTTTGATCGGGCTTATCGGGCAAAAAAGCTTTCTCTTATTAAGGTGCCTATTGCTGATTATCTTGCACAGGCTAAAAAAGTTTCGCTTGATACCGCTGCGCTTGAAAAGTTCTTTCAGGAGGCAAACCAGCGTAATCATCATTACTGGAGTCTGGAAAAGCGAAGCGGCTCGGTCTGGACGTTTGACCATATTCCTGATGATTTTTTGGCTGAAGGCGAACAGGTTCTTGTGTCTGGCTTTGATGAGTTTGTTAAAAAGTATCAGGGGGCGGCCAGCCCGCTTGGCCCGGTTGCTTTGCCTGAAGAGAGCCAAGGAGCTCCTGATAATGTGTTAACGCGCAAGCTCTTCTCGCTTAAGGACATTGGTGAGCGAGCTATTTTTGTTACTGGTGAAGGCAAAGAGCGTCGCGGCTTTGTTGTTGAATTGACGAAGGTTGACCCGCGCGCAGAACAGCCGTTGTCGACGATCCGGGGGCCGGTTGAGCAAGATTATTACTTAGCACAGGCAGCCCAGGCATTGGCCAACGACTTGACCACGATAAAAGGATTGGACGCATCGGGGCGGCAGGCATGGATTAATGAGCATAAAGCGCTGGGTGCTACGTCCTTTGATACGGACTTTATCGAGCCTGATAAAAAGGATTCGCCAGTTTGGGCAAGCCTTGAGAAGGAGGGCTTGCAAAGACAGCAGGTATCGCAATTGCTCAGCCTGCCCGTAGGCCAGTCAAAAACGGTGCTTACGCCCCAAGCTGGCTATGTAATCGGGGTTAAAGAGCTTGCCGAACTTGACATTGAAAAATTTAATCAGAAGAAGCCCGAGCTCTTTAATACTCTTATGAGAAAAGAAGGGGAGCAGGTTGCGCAAGGGTTTATTGCTTCTTTAGAGAAAAATGCTAAAATTAAGACTAACAAATCTTTTATTGGTCGTCGTTAATTGAGTGAGCAAAAAGCGTGAGTGAAAAAGAAAAAGTTGTAAGGGATTCGGATATCAATGCCAAGCATAAGGTGCTTGAGGTTGTATTCTCCCAAATAGATAAAGCGTATGGCAAGGGGTCGGTAATGCTTCTTGGGCAGTCTGCTGCTGCACAGATTGACGTTATCTCGACTGGCTCGTTTTTAATAGATAGCGCTCTTGGTGTTGGTGGGTTTCCGCGGGGCCGCGTTACGGAGATTTATGGACCGGAGGCATCAGGCAAGACGACACTTGCATTGCAGGCGATTGCGCAATCTCAGAAGGGCGGGGGTATTTGCGCGTTTATTGACGCTGAGCATGCCTTGGACCCTGTTTATGCTACCAAGCTTGGTATCAATATCAATGATTTGGTTATTTCTCAACCAGACTTTGGCGAGCAGGCACTTGACATAGCGGAAATGCTTATTAGATCAGGAGCGGTTGACCTTATTGTTATAGATTCTGTTGCTGCACTGGTTCCTAAGGCTGAAGTTGACGGCGACATGGGTGATCCCCATATGGGTTTACAAGCGCGGTTGATGTCTCAGGCTTTACGTAAGCTGACGCCGGTGGTGCACAAGTCGCGTACGGCGCTTATTTTTATCAATCAGATTCGTCAAAAAATTAACGCTATGGCCTTTGCTAACAACGAGGTTACGACGGGCGGCAACGCGCTCAAATTTTATGCATCACTTCGTATTGATGTGCGTCGTATCGAGAGCCTGAAGGACAAAGACGGTTCGCATCGGGGTAATCGGGTGAGAGTTAAGGTTGCTAAGAACAAGATGGCGCCCCCTTTTAAGTCAGTTGAAGTTGATTTAATTTTTGGTGAGGGTGTGAGCAAAGAATATGATGTTCTTGATGCGGCGTTAAAGGTTGGCGTGGTGACGCAGTCGGGTTCTTGGTTCTCATTTAATGGTGAGAAGCTTGCGCAGGGGCGAGACCAGGTTGTGCACGCGCTTAAGGGTGATGCCTCTTTGATGCAAGGATTGACTGAGCGCGTAAGGGCGGTGTTTGGTGCTGATGCTCTGCAGGCGGCGTCTGGCCAAAATATTGATCATCTTTCAGACGAAGAGTAGGATATGGTGGTAACTAAGACGACCAAGGGCGATTCGGGTCCATTAATCAACGAGAAGATACGCTACGACAAAATGCAGCTTATTACCCATGATGGGAAGAATGAGGGTGTTGTGACGCGGGAGGCAGCGCTGCGCGCTGCTCGTGAGGCGGGGCTTGATCTGGTTATTATTGCTGAGCAGGGCAAGGATGGAATGCCGGTTGCTAAAGTTATGGACTATGGCAAGGCACTTTATGCCAAGAAGAAGCAGTTAGCTGATGCTAAGAAGAAGCAGCATATTATACAGGTGAAAGAGCTTAAGTTGCGGCCGAAGATTGGCGAGCACGATTTTCAGACAAAGATGAACCAGGCGCTCGCGTTTTTGACTGAGGGCAAACGGGTGAAATTTACGCTTGTTTTCCGCGGAAGAGAGATAGCAATGAAGAGCGAGCGTGGTGGTGCTCTTTTTGATAAAATTAATGATGCCTTTAAGGCATCGGAGATTGGTCAGCATATTATTCAGGAAAAGCAGGAAAAAGACATGCTGACTGATAATACTTTGTATCGTGTTTATTATTTAAAGAAGTAGGGAATCATGCCAAAGATGAAGACCCACTCTGGGGTTAAAAAGAGATTTAAGAAGTCAAAAAGCGGCCGTATCAAGGCGGCCCATGCAGGTCGACGCAAGAAGCTTGCTCATAAGACGGCGAAGCGCAAGCGCTTTTTGCGTACAAAGCTTATGGTCAGTCCTGCGGACGCTGCCCGTATTCTTTTTGCATTACCGTATTAGTGATTATATAATAACCATGGAAATAGTATTATGAGTCGAGTTAAACGTGGTGTTGTTACCAAGCGCAGGCATAAGCGGCTATTAAAGCAGACCAAGGGTTTTTGGGGCCAGCGTAAAAACATTTTTAAGAGAGCGAAGCAGACATTAATGCGTGCTTTGGCTTTTGCATTTACAGGCCGTAAATTACGTAAGCGTGATGTGCGCTCGTTATTTATTGTGCGTATTAATGCGGCGGTCAAGACGCATGGGTGGAGCTATAGTACTTTTATGCACGGGCTTAAGAAGGCGCATATTGGGCTGAACAGAAAAATGCTAAGTCAGATCGCGGTCTATGATCCAGCGGTATTTGGGCAGATTGTTGAGCAGGTTTCGCGATAATTATCTTGACAAGCTTCAGCTTCGGCCATTAGAATCTAGGGCAGATTGATATTGAATGAGATATGCCCACAAGGAGATACTGATGGAGCAGTTTGGTATTCTTGAAAAAAAATTATCGTTGCTGATTGAAAGTAAAAGAAGCGATATGCTTCGCATTGCTGAGCTTGACCAGGAGCTTGTCTTGGTCAAGGAAGAATGCTTTAAAATGCAGGAGCAATTGGAGCATGCGGGCGATGATTTGCGTGGCGAGGTTGGCCTGCTTAAGGAAGAGAACCAGCAGTTGCGATTACAGGCAGAAAAGCTTGAGGAAGCGCTGCTTGCTCGTCACCAGAGTCTTGAGGGGTTAAGTCAGGAGCGCGAGCTTACCAAAATGGCTGTTGATGATCTTATTAAGAGTATTGATGTTCTGATAGAGCCAGAGCGGTAGCCCATGGAAACGCTCAAAAAGTACAAAGTTTCTATTTTTGGCGAGTCTTACACGCTGGTCAGCGATGAGCGTGAGGAGCATGTTTTGCTTTCGGCTCAGCAGATTGACTGTCTTATGCGCGATCTGGCAGAGAAAACAGGGCTTGCCGATACCAAACGGATAGCAGTTCTCGCTGCACTTCAGGTTGCGTGCGAGTTTAAGAATACATATGCTCTTCTTGAGGAGTCTGAGCGCAGGGGGCTTGAGCTTATTGCTCGCCTTGATCAGGAGCTTTCTTCTTTGGGGATGGAAGTTTTTTGATTGTTAGCGTGGACGTTTGTCGTAGATTATGGCATCTTTAGAGTGCCACGTTTTTAGTGGCTCGGCACGGCGCCAGGAATTGCACTATTATATAAAGGAGATGCTGTATGATCGCGGCGTTTATGCCTGCGTTTGGTATTTTGATAACGGTTGTGGGGGGCATGCTCCTCGTTCTTGCAAAGAGACGGCATGATAAAGCGCGGCATGTTTCACTTGAGACGCAGCAGAAGTGTGAGGATATTAAGAAAGAGATTGAGACGGAGCGGCGCGAGGCTTCGCTCAAGCTTAAGGACGAGCTTTATAAGAAACGGAGTGAGTTTGAGCTTGAGATCAAACGCGAGCGTGTTGAGCTTGAGCGCTTTCAGACGAAACTTAACGTAAAATACGATGCGATCGAAAAGAAAGAGCAGCGACTTGAGGAGACGCAGCGAGAGCTGCAGCAGAAAGAGCGCGCGCTTTCCCGCTTAGCGGATCAGTTACGTATTAATGAGCAGAAGCTTAAGCAGCTTTATGATGAACTGATTACCAAGTTAGAGCATGTGGCGAGCATGACCCGCGAGGAGGCGCGTCAGACGCTTTTTCAGACGCTTGAGGCTGAGGTTCGGCATACTCAGGAGAAGTGGGTACAGAAGGTAGAAGAAGAGGCACGTCAGGGCGCTAAAGAGCGTACCATTGAAATTTTGGTTACGGCCATGCAGCGGTACGTAGCAGAGCAGGTTACCTTGCATTCATCAAGCGTCGTGCATCTGCCTAATGAAGAGATGAAAGGGCGTGTTATTGGCAAGGAAGGGCGTAATATTAAGGCGCTTGAGATGTCGACGGGCATGGAGTTTGTCATCGGTGATACACCCGAAGTTATCACGATTTCTGGATTTAACCCTATACGCCGTGAGGTTGCACGGCGGACTTTAGAAAAGTTAATTGCCGATGGGCGCATAAATCCGACTCGTATTGAAGAGACGGTTTCGCAGTGTGAAAAGGATATTGAGGAGATGATTGAGGAGTATGGCAAGAAGACCATTCTCCAGTTTAATTTGCAGGGTGTTAAGCAAGAGATTATTATGCTTCTCGGTCGATTACATTTTAGGACAAGTTTTTCCCAGAATGTACTGACGCATAGTATAGAGGTTGGTATTTTTGCGCGTACGCTTGCTGAGGAGCTTGGGTTGCCGCGTCCGGAGATTGCTCTGCGCGGCGGGCTATTGCATGACATTGGTAAGGCTTTGTCGGCTGAGCATGAGGGACCGCATGCACTTATTGGTGCTGAAGTTGCCAAGCGGTGCGGCGAGGATCCGTTGGTGGTGAACGCGATTGCTGCGCATCATGAGGAGCTGGCGTTTGCTTCGATTTACAGCCCTTTAGTTATGGTTGCTGATACGATATCTGCCTCGCGTCCCGGAGCACGGCGTGAGACGCTAACCGCGTATCTCAAGCGCTTGGAGAAGTTGGAGGATATAGCGCAGGCCTTTGGTGGCGTCAAGAAGGCGTATGCCTTGCAGGCGGGGCGTGAAATTCGTGTTATTGTAGAAGAGGATTTGCTCGACGATGATAAGGCTTCGACGCTTGCAAGAAATCTTGCTGAGAGGATTTCTCAGGAGATGAGCTTCCCGGGCCAGATCAAGGTAAATGTTATACGCGAAAAGCGTGCGATCGAGTATGCGCGGTAAATTGAATTGAAATTGAACTGAATCGCCTGCTTGGTGGGTGTAGCCTAGGCGAAGTCGCGTACGGCTGACGGAACAGAGCGAATTGAATTGAATCGAATCGCCTGCCCGGCTGGGGGCTAAGGGACATCGTCCCTTAGCAATCCCCAAAGCGTTATGCTTACAGGCTTGGTGTGTGTAGTTATCGTTCGCCAAAGCGCACGATAACTTACGCCATTATCATGTGCGCTACGCTTCATGATAAAAATCTATTTTCCGTCAGGAAAATTGCGGTAGCTCTAAGCATGCGCCTCGCATGGTTAGAGCATCATAGACGTAAAGAAGATGAGGCACGTAAGTAACAAAAACAAATCGACGGGTGCAGGGCCGCCGCCCTGCCGCTCGACGCGGAGTCGCGCCCGCTGCGTAAGCGTTCCCACCGCCTCGGCGAAGTCGGCTGCGTAAGCGCACGCACCAACCCCAGCAGCAATAGGGAAACAACATGGAAAAACTACGAATACTCTTCATCGGCGACGTCGTTGGCGCACCAGGACAGGCCATCCTGCAAAAGCACTTGCCAACATTAAGAAAAGAACACGCCATCGATGCTGTTATCGTAAATGGCGAAAACAGCGCCGACGGCCGCGGCATCACGCCGAAAATTATGAAATTCTTTAAGCACCTCGGCGTTGATATGGTCACAACCGGTAATCATATTTGGCAAAAAAAAGATATTTATCCGTATCTTGCGGAACATAAAGATTTGCTACGCCCACTCAACTTTCCCAACGCATGCCCGGGCACCGGCGTTGGCACCTTTATTTGCAAAGGGCTCACCATAGGCGTGATCAATGTTCAAGGACGTATATTTATGAGGGAGCAGGTCGCCTGCCCACTGCGCGCCGTAGAATCAGCGTTAACTTTTTTGAAAACAAAGACCAAGATCATTCTTATCGACGTACACGCTGAAGCAACCTCAGAAAAGACCGTAATAGCCTGCTACTTTGACGGTCAAGTAAGCGCCGTCGTCGGTACCCATACCCACGTCCAAACAGCAGATGCCAGAATTCTTCCAGGAGGGACGGCTTTCATAACCGATCTCGGTATGTGCGGGCCGCTGGACTCCATAATTGGTGTGAAAAAAGAAGCTATCATCCATAATACGCTGACGCAAATGCCCGTCCGCTTCGACGTGGAAACAGAAGGCCCTTATATACTCAATGGCGCATTAATAGATATTGATGGAGCCTCAGGAAAATCGCTGGGTATAAAAAATGTGTATATTGTTGATAATAACGTACGATTAGATGGCGTAGCATAAAATAAAAACGCAATATTGGTAAAGGCGACCCAGTGTTTAACTTTTTAGGTCTTTATCAACTTATAGTGATTGAGCACACGGCTTACGACTGCTTTCATAACGCCGCTCAACCTCCGGCCAATTAACGATATTCCACCATGCATCGAGATAGTCGCTGCGGCGGTTATTGTACTTAAGATAATAAGCGTGCTCCCACACATCGAGGCCCAGAATCGGCACATGGCCGGATGTAAGTGGATTATCTTGATTTGACGTCGTGGTTATGACAAGGTTGCCTTGGCTATCAAGACAAAGCCAGGCCCAGCCGCTCCCGAATACTTTTGCGGCAGCTTGGGCAAACTGCTCTCTAAATTTCTTGGCGCTCCCAAACGCTTTGATAAGAGCTGAGTCCAGGCGCTCGGAAGGCACCGTCTTTGTGGGCGTCATCCATAACCAGAAAAGCGAGTGATTTAAGTGACCACCAGCATTGTTGCGAACATCCTCACGTATGTCTGCACGAATACATGGCCATTCTTTAACAAGCTCCTCGAGGCTTTTGGTATAAAGAGCAGGGTCTTTGCGCACCGCAGCATTCAGGTTGTCCACATACTTTTGGTGATGCATTTTATGGTGCAGATGCATCGTTTCTGTATCAACAAACGGCTCTAAAGCACATTCTGCATAGGGAAGTGGCGGTAGCATAAATGGCTTAAATGTTGGTTTTTTGGCGTCAAGCGATATGGCAAGTAAGCAAAGTCCCGCAAGCCGCATTAGCGTTCTCATAAATGGTCTCCTTTAGCTCAGCCTGCTTGACATCATACTAATATGTCATGTAAAAGTCAACATTAGTTGGAGCCTTTTTGAGCGAGGCGCAAGTTGCTGCGCTATCGCAATGGCAGAGCCAATAGCACTGTCGTGGGAATCGACACCGCTTGTGTAGATGCCCGCAAGCCACAAGTTATAATTTCCTTGCACAAAACCGAGCGCGGTTTGCGCTTGAAAGTAGGGCACGTCAACCATCGGGTGCCAATAGGTGCGCAATGCGTAAAGCGGCTCAGGTAGGCAAGCTTCATAGGTCACCCAGCTTTTAAAAATCGAGTGACCATTGCTGAGCCAGGGCTTATAGATATTAAGGGCGCTGTCGGTGCCGTTATAACGAATATTAACGACTGCCCAGTCTTCCTTGTGATGAGGCATTAATCGCTTGTCACCGTGAACAGCTATGGCCGTCTTAAAATAGCGGACGTTATCAAGGATTGAACTTCGGTCTAAAGCGTGCGGAATCCCCTTGAGCAGATCTTTGGCCTGGTGTGCATTTGTAGCAATTATTACATGATCAACCGCCAACAGAGTTCCATTGGAGTCTATCAGCGTGTATATATTATCAGCATAGGCTATGCTTACTATCGCTGAAGAAAGCTTGATTTTTGCATGCGTGAGCTGCGCGGCAAGCGCTTGAATATAATGAGCAGTGCCGCCCACAACATCGTTCCATTTCTTCGGCATGATGCCACCAGGCTTATTTTTGACACACCAAGTCATAATATCGTAAGCTGCAAATTGCTTAAACTCGGGCAACGGGGCGCCCCACCCTGCTGCAAGGAAGGGATAGAGAAAGTCATCCTTAGAGGACCTGGCAAGCGATAAGCTCTCAATAAACTGCTCAATGGTAAGAGCGGTATTGCGTGATTCGACAATACGATTGCCCTCCTCAACGAGGTACCTAAAATCGAGCATATCAAATAGGTGAGACGAAAATAGCTCCTCCCATGAGCGCGCAGCTGCACCAAAAGGTGGGAGCAACAAGGGCGTATGGTGATCGTTGTAAAATGCATATGTTAGAGGATAAGCGTACACAGGAATATTGAGTATGTTGAGTAAACGGTTAAAATGGGGGAACATCGTATCAGAAAAAAACTCAAAACCGGCATCAATCGGTACTTCACTATTATCCGTGCTTACTATCACGGTATCAGCATGCCCGCCAAGTCGAGCTTGCTGTTCAAAAAGAGTAACCTCACAGTCCTCGTCAAGCAGCCAGGCAGCTGTAAGGCCAGCAATGCCCCCACCAATAATGGCTACTTTCATCATAGAGCCTTGTTTATGCTCTAAGAGGAAGGTAGCCCCTCCCCTTAGAGCGCCATTATTTAGTTCTTGTGATGCAACGTACTTTTACCGCCTGGTATCGGATATTCCTCCGGCAGCCTGCCTGTTTCTTTACAGTGTTCGTCTATCCCCGGATGCAGCACCCGCCCCGTCTGATCGACAGCATGCTTGCCAGATGTTGTCATAACCGCCCTTGCTCCCGCACTTGCAACAAGTAACGCGGTAAGCGCGAGGATATTACTTTTTTTAATCATGGTTCCCCCCTCCTCTAATAATTGTTACATTCCTGCTTGTATATTGTACGCGTCCAACATGACAAGCATTTATATATTAAACAATTAAATAGCAAACAAGCAAAGGTTTCATGATTAATATGAAATTCGCAACAATCTAAAGGGCTTTCTTGCCTCCTCCCTATGGCTGAGCCTATTTATTATGCAAGTGACTGCCAATAACAAACTGCATAAAACCAGCAATAAGCTCTGGCGGTACCCGGTAGACAAAACTAACAGACGATAATCCTCTTTGCGCGTTTCTATAATTTTCAAGAAGCTCTTTAATGCGCATGTATTCATCGAGTAATGAGTTCGAGCACTGCTCGTTCGCGCGCTCTTTTTCTTTTTCCGAATCTACCGCACGGGAACTGCTTGGTTGGCTCCCATCATCTTTACGTTCTTTTTCTTTTTGCTTCTCTTGTGGTGTGTCATTGACATCGGGACTTTCTACCTCAACGACCTCTACATCCCGCATCAAGCATCGTATCAGTTCCAGGGAATAGTGGATAGGCGCTCCTTTATCAAGGAGATACATAATAACATCGAACTTACGCTGCCCGACGGCTATGCGCAAGGCAAATTCTAAAATTTTTTCATCCAGAGGCTTTCCAAGCGTATTGGCCGCGCTATATATTGTTGCTGCCACTTCTTTTGATATAAGTATCGATCGCAGAAAGAGCTCTGCCAGAATCTCTGAAGTAACAAAAGCATCAAGCTTGCCTAAAAGAAATTTCACGATTGGCAAATGCCCATGTGCCATTGCTATGCAAAGCGTATTTCTGAGGAGCTTATGCGCATAATGAGCAACCGCGGTATCGTCTGATTTTAAGCAGTCTATAAGAAGAGGTATTTCTTCTTCTACCATGCCTAAGAGCTTATTTGTATCACAAGCCATCCAGCACAGTATTGGTAGGTCCCAACGTGGCATTGGTGTCCAAATACGGCTCAGTACTTCTTTCCATGGCTGCCCAAAAAGAGGCCATAGCTCTTTTTTTAATATTTCCCAGTTATTCTCAGCAGGTATTATCGCAACAGCTCCCCAGGTCAAGAGCTCACGCGCAATATCAACGTTATAGGCAAAAGCCATATTATATAAAGTCATGGATGCTACGTGATTATTACAAATAAAATTAAGCTGATCTCTTCGTTGTCCATAGGTAAGGAGTCTTACAATAGCCGCTTCGCAATGCCCATCAATAAGACTTCTCCTCAAAAGCATAATCATGTTAATGGGGCCTATGTCCTTAGGGGACATTTGTGCGACAAGACTGTGTTTATGTATTTTGGTGAGCAAAAAACTCATGAGGCCAGCATGGCCTGCTTTGTCGGCGTAAAACAGGCAGGATCTCGCCTGGCTATCAAGAACATTTATATCGATATTAAGCGTGGCATCATGTCGACCACTTTCATATTGGGCGATGACTTGGTCAAAAATAGCGAGAAAATTAGCATAGGCTGCGTAATGTATAGGCCTTCGGCCTTCACTATCAACTGGCTGTATAGATCTATTCGTGACTCCAAAGATATTGGCGACATTGATATAAAGAAACACCGATCCGCTAAGCATAGCGTAATGTATAATGCCCGCATCTTGCGCATCGGTGACATACAGATTAGCATTGTGCTGAGTCTTTAATATTATGAGCGTCTGCAATTTGCCCGCTTCGGCGGCATATAAGATAGGTGTTCTTCGCGCATTATCGAGAGAATTAATATGAGCGCCGGCTGCTAGAAGGACGTTTATGACATTGTTTAACCCATAGTAGGCAGCATAGTGCAGCGGAGTTCTTCCTTTACTATCAGCTGCATCAGCATTAAAGCCGTGAGTAAGCAAATACGTAATTACGGCTAATGGGTCTCGAGCTAACAGGAAAGCAAAATGAATTGGCTGTAAGCCATCAATGCCTGCTATGGTTTGGGCATTGATGTAACCTTTCTCAATAAGCCAATCAATAAAAAGGGCGGGATCAGCATTATAGCTTGCAAAATCACCCAGTTGGATGACAATGCGCTGAGGGCTATATTCAGCGAGACCGAGCTTTAAGTGATCTATCTTATACCGCGCGACTCGTCGACTCGAAGGGTTTTCCATTGCGTGGAGCGCTGACATTAAGGGGATGCATAAGCTCAGCGTAAGAGCCCGTAAAAATTTTGTTTGAATCATGATCAATGCCTTGAATGTGCTTGTTTTAACTTGCTAACTTAAAAAATGCAGGTATCGTTAAACAATTTAAAGCATTTATATTTTGAAGTCAACTCGATAATAAATGATCGGCTTTCTGCTTCGGCTGATCTATCGCTCCCTGGCTCTCTGCAACAAAGAAAGTCTTGAAACCGCGCTCGACTTTTTACTATACTTGATCTATGGATGAAATAAAAGGTGAATTATGGCCGATAGAGGAAAAATCGCAACATCGAGAACGATCAAAAGCAGGCTACGCAAAATTATGCGCTCACTCGATGCCGAGCGGAAAAAGAGAGCACATCAGCATGGCCACAGCGATGACAAAGTCGATAATTACCGAGCTGCGCATCAAAAGTTCCCTGGTGATCGCCAGCACCGGCGCGCCCGCTAAGTCTTTACTATGCCTACCACAATATCCC
The DNA here is from genome assembly GCA_963722385.1 of uncultured bacterium. Lineage (GTDB taxonomy): Bacteria > Babelota > Babeliae > Babelales > Babelaceae > CAVRKK01. Next base: position 218,083 of record CAVRKK010000001.1, on the reverse strand, counting down.
AGGGTGCCTGCGGCAAAACAATTCGCGCCTAGTATTAAAATGTTTTATACTAGAGCATGACGCGTTAAGCATGTGGGATGCTTGTCGATCGCAACATTCTTAATTGCCTGGGGGCCTGTCGTGTTTTTAGTTGTCCTATTGTATGCCCTTCTTGCGCTCACCTTTACGCTTGGCAAGGCTGCTGTGGCTTATGCTGATCCGCTCTTTTTGATTGGAGCACGGATGGTTGTTTCTGGTTGCCTGTTGTTAGGCTTTTACGCAATAAAGAACCGCATGGTCTTTCGGCCAAGCCTCCGGGACCTCGTTGATTTTGGTCGCGTAACCTTTTTTCATATATATTTATCGTTTGTGCCAGAGTTTTGGGCTTTACAATTCGTTTCGTCAATTAAGGTCAATATTATGTACGCGACTACTCCCTTCGTTGCTATGATATTTTCGTTCTTGCTCTACAAAACAAGAGTTACTCGATTATCCTTAGCCGGGGCCTGCTGTGCATTTATTGGGCTATTACCTTTAATGACCAGAGGCGAGGCGGGATGTACGGATCTTTTATCTTTTTCTGTTCCTGAGCTTGTGCTTCTTATGTCGATTATATCGGGTGCCTATGCATGGTTTATTATTAAAGACTTAATGAATCGTGGCTATTCGCTTGCGACGATTAATGGGTTTGCTATGCTTGCTGGTGGTATCATGAGTTTTGTTACGTGGTATTTCTTCCGGCAGCCAGGAGTCGCGCCGATCACTAACATGCGCTTTTTTATCATAACGGTTGCCGGCCTAATTCTGATCTCTAATGTTGTCGTATATAATTTGTACGGCTGGCTGCTCAAGTATTACTCGCTAAATTTTGTTGCCTGCGCTGGCTTTCTATCGCCGCTTTTTGGTGCTCTCTACGGTTATATTTTCTTACATGAGGGGCTTAGGTGGCAGCATTACTTTGCCATCGTCGGTATCACGGTTGGGCTTTATCTTTTTTTCCAGGGCGAACTGCAGGCACGCGCGCGAAGTAAGCAAGCGTGAGCCGAATTACGTAAAATGGCGTCTCCGCGCACAAAGCGAAATAGAGTAAATCGCCTGCCCGGCTGGGGCGACTCCGCGTCGAGCGGCAGGGCAGCGGCCCTGCACCCACACCAATATGTGTAGTAGCATATGCTCTGTCTTTTCTTTTTCAATGCCATAACCATGCGTGGCGCATGATTATGGCTACCGCAATTTTCCTGACGGAAAATAGATTTTTATCATGAAGCGTAGCGCACATGATAATGGCGTAAGTTATCGTGCGCTTTGGCGAACGATAACTACACACACCAAGCCTGTAAGCATAACGCTTTGGGGATTTGCTAAGGGACGATGTCCCTTAGCCCCCAGCCGGGCAGGCGATTCAATTTCAATTCAATTCGCTCTGTTCCGTCAGCCGTACGCGATTTTGTCGAACGTTCAGTTTTTTACTTTTTCATCACTTTTAAATACTCGCCTATCAGCTCATCGTAATTCAGCCGCTTATAAGCACCCTCGAGCTGTGCGCGCAACTGCTCGAGCACCTGCTTGCGCGCAGCAACCTCAATTATTTTTGCGGCAAAATCCTTGATAGGGAGATCAACACGAATAATCCCCTGCTTCATATCATGAAAATGCGATGAGAAAGGAATAATAAGAGGCAAGCGGGCGGCAATATACTCTTTAGCAGAGGCGGAGGTCGATGGATAATCGTCATTCATCCATAAATAGCCAAGGTCTGACAGATACAGCCTTTCCGTTAAAACGTGCTGCGGCAAAAATGATGTCACGTGAGCAACCTTGCCCGCGAGCTTATACTGAGCAATAACTGCCTTGATGCGCTCATTAACGTGCTTACAATATTCAGGCGCACGGGAGGTAAACGACGTAAGCATTTGCAGCCGATAGCGGTCATTTCTTTGTAAAAATGGCGCCAAAGCCTCCAAGAGCTCCGGCTGCTGCTTATAGGGTAGCATAAAACCCGTCGTCGTAATGATAATCTGGTTGTTCGAGTAGCCATATTTTTTTCTTAAGGCACCTTTGCTCGCTGTAGGCCCAAAGAGAGGAACTCCCATCGGCAACATGCTCAGCTTTCTGTTTTTCTGACTGATCAACATTGGCTTTTTATGGTAAATTATTCGATCGCAAACCTTTACAAGCTCTACCACCGCGCTCGTTTCCTCATGCACCGTCACTATAACCTTAACTCCGCTTGCCTTGACTTTCAGAATTGTTTCTAAAAGCTCTGGGAGAACTGGCATGATCTTGGACTCATATTGTATATTAAGAAGGTTTATCTTGTCGTTAGAAATACTATGAATCAATGCTTGCCCGCGTATAAAATGCCCATAGGTAAAGACCATATAGCCCCGGCGGCGCAGCGCATCTGCCTGATGAGTGGTATACATTGCAATGCCGCACGCAATGTTAGAGGTACCCCAGTACCCAATCCGAAACGCTCTCTTGCGTGGCGTAATGCAGCTTGCAACCGGCTGGTAGATAAAAAGTAGGGCTATGAGAATTTTTTTCATAATCATGCTTGTTAGGTCGTCTCGCTTACTATATAACGGGCACGCTCGGACATGCAATACTTAGCGCCTCTTTTATTTAACCAAGCTTTCAGGTAGTATTAATACTTAGGCGCCAACCAGTTTTAACTTCGCAAGAAACGCATTATGGCTAAAAGTTACGCTTTATCCTTGCCCGCTGCTATCCTCGTAAATATCAATATAATGATAGGATCGGGTATATTTGTAAATACCGTGCTCTTGGCCCGTAATGCAGGCCCTTTTGGAGGAGCAGCGTACCTTATAATGGGGATAATGCTACTTCCCCTTATTATCACCTTCGCCCGGTTGCTGAAATACCATAAGGGTGGCACCTTTTATGACTTTGGCGCAATAATGCACCCGATGGCTGGCTTCTTATCAGGTTGGTCCTATTTTACCGCAAAGCTTGCGTCGGCTTCCTTAGGTATTCATGTTTTTTCGACGCTTATCAGCCAGCTTGTCCCCGGGCTATCGACGGTACCAAGCATAGTATTCGATGGTGCTATCGTGCTGCTTTTTACCGCCCTCAATATGCTTAATTTGCGGATTGGAAGAGTAATCCAATATGGATTTCTGCTCGTCAAGCTCATGCCGATTTTCTGTGCTATTGGTGCGGGCATCTACTTTTTTTCAGGTGCTTCCTTGACTGGCCAGCACCTTATTTTTTCCAATCTCGTTGGCACCCTGCCTTTTGTGCTCTATGCTTTTACCGGTTTTGAAGCGTGCTGCTCGCTGAGTAGGACTATGGAAGACCCTGAGCGAAACGGGCCACGCGCGCTTATCATTTCGTATGCTCTTGGCGTCTGTATCGCCGTACTTTTTCAAACATTGTTCTTTATCGCGCTTCCTCGCTTGGGCATACTCGCTGACTATAGCCAAGCCTTTCCGGCCTTGCTCAATAAGCTTTTTGCTTCCCCGCATGGATTACATCAGTTCATTTTCTTCCTGCTCAATGTGGGGATTGCGACGTCATCGCTCGGCGCGGCGTATGGCATTATGTATAGTAACGCATGGAATCTTTTTGCACTCGCTCAGGCCGGGTATACCTTTGCTGGTCGGGCGCTAACCTCCTTCAATCGGTACAAAGCTCCTTTTGTATGCGTTTTAGCTGAAGGGCTTACGGTACTTCTTTATCTGATAGCATTTCGAGGAAGCTTGGTTCCTCTTCAACAGATATGCTCACTTGGTATGATGATCACCTACACGGTGAGCACGGCAGCATTTCTCATGCTTATGTGGCGCTTACGATCACGCATAGAGCTGACCGCGGTTTTGGCACTTTTCAGCTGCTTGCTTTTGGCGCTCGGCTACCATAAAAATATCATGGAATATGGCGCTCGGCCTACCCTCTATTTCGGTTTCATTATCCTCTTGGGACTTAGCATGTTTTTGCTACGTTTTCACCAAAAAAAGCACGAAGATTAACGCTGCTCTTTGCTTTTGTTGATAAGGTCCAATAAGGTTTTAGCAACTTCTTGAACTTCTTTTGCTCCCTTGCGCGCGGCCTCTTCTTCAGCAACGATTAACGCACCCTTATGAACAATTTTTAAGTCGCCGTAGGGGAAGACATAGCGGTCCTTTGAATTTTCAGGTGCTTCCGTATCGATACCAAGAAACCAAAGCCCATATTCTTCTAGGTAATGGGTCTCAAGAAATTTAGCTACTTCGTCAGCGGTAGCTTTGTGAGCATTCCAGTTGTCGGCTCTTCGTTCTACTTCTAAGCCACCACTTATAAGCTCTTTAGCGTGCTCGAAGCCTGCCTCGTTCAGCTTTATAGCCATTGCCATTCTCCTCTTTTTACAATGATTATTCTCTTATGTAATAATTTTACCGGGTCATTGCTGCCGAGAGCAAGAGTTTGCTAACATACTCGGTTTTTTACGCCTTGTTGTATTACCTACAGCTACAAAGAGCTCTTCTGCTGCATTTACAGTGCGCTCCTTTGCCGTGACAGTGTCTCCTTTTGCAACAACGCGCTCTTTTACGGCAGCAGTAGCTTCTTCTCCTTGACAATTCTTCCTCACCCCAAGCAAATCGACTACGAGCCATAGGCTGCATTCCATCAGATCCGTTATTATCATCAAAGTTCCTATCGACATCCATAGGATAACCGGAACTTTCCTCAGAAAGTCCTAACCGATCATAGAAATCTGGCTCATACGCTGCAGGTAACCCCATTGTCGCCTCTGGACCAGAGCTCAACATATCTTCTTGAGGTCCGAGCCCAGTTGCGTAGCCAGCGCCGGTACTTGCTAATCCGCCATCGTGGGTGGTTCTCGGGGTATCTATTGGATATCCATAGCCGAATGGTCCGGAATGTATACCCGAGCTAATCGATCCCTCCGTGGGTCCGTCAATTGGCCCGAAGCCCATGCTCTGAGCGAGAAGTCCGTCACCGTAAATAGTCAGTAATGCCAGTAAAATAAATTTTTTCATATCGCTCCTTATCAAGCAAATTCTATTCGATAAGTTATATTGGTGAGCACACGGCGCAGGGCATCGGAGGCCGACCTTTAACCGTACAAGATCGTATTCTGCAGGTGCCCGTGGCGGACTCGTTTCTGCCATTAAGATAAACGCATTTCTTGCCTTCGTTGAGCAAGGTGCATTGCTGCGTATATGTCTTGCCATAGCCTAAGGCAATAACGCACAGCGCCACGATAAGCGCGCATGTTTCAAATTTATAAAGCATATTCCCCTCGACCTGTGTTAGTATTAAATAATATTCTAATTTGATTTAATATTATCAAATAGAAACTTAAAAAATCAACATTTAACGCGATCAAGCAGAAAAGAGGGGGCTCATTATGAGCCCCCTTCTGACGCTTAGTCTTCTTTAATATACTTATAAAAGTCGAGTATCCCAATATTCTACGACGATAACCACCCTTTTCTCGGCAGGGTTCGGGGGCCTTTCTCTTTGTTTGCTTCTGCTAGGGCGTTCATTATCTCATCAACTTTTTGCCATTCCACAACTTCTTCGAGGTCGCGTCGCCAATGTTCAGGCAATCCTTTACCTTCGCGAAACGCTTTCATAATTTCTTTCGGAAATGTCGCTGCACTTTCTTCGAGATCTTTTAGCCAGCGTTGCGGAAGAGCTTCGCCCGCTACCAACTTTTGGATCACACGGTCAGGCAAAATAGCCATGAGGTGAGCAAGTGGATTTTCTGTTTTTTGTGACGAGGGATTTTGAGTTTCCTTGTGATGCTTGGCAGCGATTACGAATCCAGAAACACTGCTTAATATCAGTGCTATGAAAAGTTTTTTGTTCATAGCTTTTCCTTCTAATAAATTATAAAACCAGTAAATTGCAAAAAATGACGATTTGCTAAATTTTATTTTTAACTAATAAGGCTAAAATGTCAACCGATATTTTTACCATGCTACATTCCCGAAGGATATGTTTCTGGGAACTCACCTTCTTCCCACAAAGTTGTGCGATCAAGCGGCTCAACAGCATGGGTTTCATCAAAATGTATGACGGCGTCGAACTGATCGGCCATGCTTGCGTAAAAGTAATGGCTTTGACGCTCAGTTTGTGGTTGGTAAATAACGCCAATAGCACGCTCAAGCCTTTGAGGGCGCAGAATCCGTTCTACGTCATGATTGTTACGTATAATAAGCAAGAAGTCTTGTAGGGGCATATGGTGAAAGAGGTCTTCAAAGCTATCTTTCAGGGCCCGCCGTACGTGCTTGCGCTCTACTTCGCCTCCCCATTGTGAAGCTGCTGATACCGTTCCCTTATACGTCGTAAAGCCAACAAGAAATGCAGCGTCCTTAAAGGACTCGCGCGCGAGTTGCCCAATATTGAGCTCTCCATAACGCGCCATTTGAGTTGCATGCGCATTGCCGATATGGGAGTTATGCGCCCACACAATTACTTTTGCAGCATGGCCTTGTGCTTCACGATGTGCAATAAGGGCCAGCAAGCTCTCAAACATGTGGCGGTCCCGCACGTTCCAGGAATGAGCATCCCCCGATCCGAAGAGCGAGCGGTAGTAGTGCTCAGCATTTTTTACAACGAGTGCATTTTGCTGCGCGTAAAAGAGCTCGTCATTTCCTACAAAGCCGGCCTGCTTAACTCGCTCGAAAGCTTGCTGATGCAGTTCGGCAAGTTGCTCGGCCACCTGTTTCTCGCAGGAGTAGGCACTATTCATGGAAGCAAAGTAGCCATATTCTTGAGGAGTTGAGCTATAAGCGTTAATACAACCATAACGATCACGAGCGCGTTGGGCCGCGCGAGGATCAACGGTTTCAAGATAGTCGATGACTGCTTGCATAGAGCGGTGCATGCTATAGAGGTCGAGCCCGCAAAAGTCGACCTGGTGCCGGGCGCCCGTGCTTGTGTTAAAAGACTGAAGCCAGGCAATGAGCTTGACCATCTCAGTGTTACGCCACATCCATGAGGGAAAGCGCTCGAAATCGGCAAGTGCTCCACGTGGGCTCTCGCTCGAGCCGTGCTGGCCATGAATATATCGGTGAACGGTGTATGCGTCAGGCCAGTCGCCTTCGATTGCCAGCATGTTAAATTCTTTTTCTTGCACAAGCCGCTTTGTTAATGTGGCGCGCGCTTCGTAAAATTCATGAGTGCCATGCGAGGCCTCGCCTAACATGACAACACGTGCGTCGCCGATGCTTTGGATGAGCGGGTCAAATGTCTCTGGTTGGCGCCAATTACAAGGATGAGCATGAGTGGTAATGATCGTGTGATTATTCATGAGCTTTGCACAATAATATTTTGAATAAAAGGAGCAATATTTAGTATCGTAATTTTGTCCCACGTGGTATCTTGCACAAGCGTATTGGTAACGTATATACGCTCAATGAGGGGGCTCTCATCAAGCAGCGTATGCGCCCCGTCTGAAAAAACGCCATGAGTCGCCGCTGCTGAAACGGTACTCGCTCCCCGCTCTTTTAACGCGTGGGCAACGCTGATAAGTGTCGTTCCTGTCGAAATTATGTCGTCCACAATAAGGATGTGCTTGCCCTCAATAGCATCAGTTACACCCATAATTTTGACCTTTTCTTGCTCGGGACGCATCTTTGTCACCACAACCGCCTCTCTGCCGCATTGCTCGCCGATCGCTGCCACAAATTCGTAAGCCCCTTGATCAGGCGCTGCGATGCGATTGGACTCCTGAGCCGGAATGCAAAAGAGATCAAGGGGGATCTTGTTTTCAAAATTTAAGAATTGCTTGAGCCTCGCGCTATGCGCGTGAATAATAAAGATTTTTTGCACGTTGGCCGTAAGAAGCAGCGAACTAATTACTGAGGCCGCTAACGCCTCTCCCGGTACCGCTCTGTCTTGTCGGCTGTACCCGAAGTACGTTATAATCAGGCTTATAAAAGCGCTTTCTCGCTGCAGTGCATTGAGAATAAGCAGGAGCTCGATAATACTTTCAGCAGATGGCGTCGAAGCTATGACCCAGACCTGTTTGCTTTTAACATCTTCTTCAACACGCACGTATAATTCGCCATCACTAAATTGCTTTACGGTTAGCTTGCCCTGGGCTAAATGAATCTGGGGAGCTAAGTGGCCTGCTGAAGTGGTAAAAAAGATCATACTTTTGTCCCATGAAGAAGCTGGATTGCTTCCTCATCACTTACTTGCTCAAAGTTTTCGTAAAACTGCCCGACGGCGACAAATGCCTTCGGAATGAGTAAGCAGATAACCTCATCCGCTTTTTCACGTAAGGCCTTGACGGCTTCACGGGGTGCGACGGGTATGGCAACGATAATCTTACGTGCTCCACTTTTTTTGACCAGATCAAGCGTGGCTGCAAGCGTGCTGCCTGTTGCAACGCCGTCATCAGTTATGATAACAATTTTTCCCGCGAGGTCGAGCGGCGGTTTGTTGCCCTGATAGGTTTGGTACCTTTTTTGCAAAAGAGCCCGAATTCGCTTGGTTTCTTCATCGATATACTCATTGAGCGATGCTGAAAAATTTAAAAATCGCTTATCGATTATAACACCCTCGAGACTTACAGCACCTATAGCGTATTCCGGATTGCCCGGATAGCCGATCTTTTTAGTAAATATGACGTCCAAAGGCGCATGTAGCTCGAGTGATAGAACTGAGCCAACTTCAAGGCCACCGCGTGGTACAGCTAAAATTGCCACATCGGGGTTGTTTTTGTAGTCCGCGAGCTTTTCGGCTAATCGCCGCGCTGCGTCAAACCTGTCTTTAAACATAGGCCTCACCAAGAGATTTTAAGTAATATACAAGAAGAGAGGCAACAAAAGCAAGGCTTAAAAAAGAAACTTGCGGATGTGCAATGGCATCAGGTACCCTAAGAAAAATGGGGAGGGCTTATGCAAAGCCAGTATGCTTGGTTTTTGGCTCGGGTAGCTGCTTCATTTGAGGCAATTGGTGTTGGGGCCCTTATCATCGGGGCCGTATATTCCCTCACTCACTTTTTTAAGGGCCTTATACACAAGCGAGCAACCGGCAGGTCCATCGACATCATACGACTCGAACTTGGGCGAAGCATCGCACTCGGGCTCGAGTTCTTTCTCGCGGGCGATATCATTCGCACCATCGTTACGCCAGATTATTATGAGATTGGTATACTATCCATTCTTGTTATTATACGCACGGTGCTCACACACTTTCTGGTCAAGGAGCTCGCTTCCTTAAAATGACATGCTTCACTTTACCAGCGGCGCTAACTATGCTATGGTTATACGTGAGGTGAAATATGCCAAACAGAACACTTTTTATTTTTAATATTTTTCTTTTTTTCATATTAAGCGCAAATTTAACTGGATTCTTTTCCGATCTCACATGCCCCGCATCAGATGACCTTGAGGCCTACCTGCCTCTTGTCCAGAAACTTGCTGGTGTTTCAACATCATGCACAAGTTCATTGCAGGAAATTACCTTTAACGGTGTATTTATCGTTGCGGGCTTTACGGGCGACTTGGCAAAGCGCAAGTTGGTGCCAGCGCTTTATCAGCTCGTCAAAAGGGGGATGCATGGTGTCATAGTTGGCATAGGCCGCTCCGACGGGAAGGTTCAGGACATCTTAGAAGATGCCGCTCCCTTTATGACTGAAAAAGATCCTTCGGTGCTCAGAGCACTGGAAAAGATGACTTACTACGTGAAAGCAACCAACGATAGTGACGATATACGGTTTCTTAGCGATTTTGTTGATAAAAAATCGAAACAGCTTGCTTTAGACAGTCAGCGAATATTGTACTTAGCAACCCCCGCGGATAGCTTCTGCTCGCTTACCAAAAGCTCCTTAGAGAACCAGCTTATAAAAAGAGGGGCTAAGAATCACCGCATCGTCTATGAAAAGCCTTTTGGCGCTAACATGGCATCGGCGCAGAAGCTTAATTCATGTATCGATTCTTGTTTAGACGGTAGCCAAGCATATCGCGTCGACCATTATTTAACTAAAACATTGATTGGATATGCCTATCCTATCATCAGGTATCTCAAAAAAGAATTTGCTATCGTACAAGCCAGCGTAATATTTGATGAAACTATAGGCATAGAAGGACGTGGGAACTTTTACGAAAAAGTGGGGGTTGTAAGCGACGTTATCCAAAATCATGCCTTGCAGATTATGGCTTCATTTTTAGCTGGCGAAAGCCCCGCCGAGAAAGCAAATTTCTTAAGGTCACTCTATCCGATAGATTGCATGCTTGGCCAATACGAGGGATACCAGCAAGAAGCCAATGTGAGCCCAAATTCGAGCATCCCCACGTATGCTTATGCAACATTGAAAAGCCGCCTGGTTAACTTCCCTATTTTTATACGAGCCGGAAAAAAGTTAGCGCAAAAAGCAACCGAGTTTGAAATAGTTTTGGCAGAAAAGGGACACTGTTGTAAAAAACCGGTAACGCTTACTTTTCGCTTGGCGCCACATGAGGAAATCGTATTAAGCCTGCCACTAAAAACACCAAATACCTTGATGGAGCAGTGCCGGATCAATCTTAGGTTCCCGATCACTTCGGTGGAAGCATATACGGTGCTACTTGCACGTATAATTGGCGGCGACGTCATGGGCAGTGTAAGCAGAGATGAAATCGAGGCTCAGTGGCGCCTTGCCGAGCGCCTCGAAGCACTGCCTTCATCCTTATTTTCTTATCCACATGGGTTCAAAGCGCCGATCAAGGCAATGCTTGGCTCTTTTCAAATAAGCGGGCGAGATGCTTTTCATGATAGGTTTGGCCATCCTTGCCGAGTGCTTTAAATTCTGCTGAGGGCAAAACACCAAAAATAATAAGCGCTCCTCGACGGTGGGCAATATAGTTTGGTGGCAGCTTTTGGGTATGCCCCTCATTATGCATATTATGACGCGTGCCTAAAGCATGCTTTAAAAAATCTTTAACAAAAGCCTCAATCGCTTGTTTGCTGTAACGGTGCTCAACTAACAAAAAGCTCATGAGTGCTTTAGCGATTTGTTTAAAAAAGTTGTCGATATTTTGCTGTGTTATTTTGTGATTGCCAATATAAGGATTCTTGAACGCTTGAAAGACGGGATGAGTTGCTAAATGTGAATTGACGCTGAAGAAAGATTCCATAAATCGCGCACGCTCCGTGGGCCACAACGACCAAACCCGCTCTTGCGGATACGCTTGTTCGTTAAATTGCTCTTCAGAAGAGGTATTCTGTTGCTTCTCCTTATGGTCATGTTCTTGCTTTTTGTGAGGGTGCGGCTGAACCTCTTCAGATTCTTCTTTCTCTTTTTCTTTTTCTTTCCTCTTTTCTTTTTTACGTTCACGCTCTTTTTCCACGCGAGCTATGCTTTCATCATCGAGTACCGGGCTTGAGATAGGCTGGACGGGTGTAATTCGTGAGGAGCTTGGTTCTTGCTCAGCTTGCTGCTGTTCTAATTGAGCGTAACGGGAAGCTTTTTCGCTGATTTTACCTTCTCGAGCAAAGGCGCGACTATATTCTTCTAGTACTTCTTCTATATCGTTGTTATCAAGTGAAGTATTATCGGCTGGTAGAGGTTTATCGCTGAAATGAGCAAACAGCTCGGCATAAGGACGTACAAAAACTCGCATTAACTTATATATAAGGCGTTCGTTATAAACCATACGTAGGTACGCACTGACCATTTTGCCGGTTGTTCCAGCACCCAGCAGCTCCGGTTCCTGAATTAATCGCTGTGCACCTTCAAGGTTTATATTAAAACGACTTTCTTGCGATACAAGAAATCCATAAAGCACAAAGGCGGTCCAAAGATTTGGATGCATGGCATTTACCGTCTCAAGCCATTGCCATACGTATTGATCTACTTTCATTTCTTGCAGTATCTCTTCTTGGCTTACTTGAGAAAATAAGGCAAGCAAGTCTTGGTTTTCGTTAACAATTACCTGTGCAAGCTGACTAACAGCGGATAAGAGCGTTTCTAAAGAGCGTAGATAAACGATGTTAAAAATAGGAATTCGTCGGTAATCGGCTGTGTCAGCGAGCGGTGGCGCATTATGCTCAATAAGGCCCTTTACGATTGGTTGTTGAGGAGTTGTATGATCTCTCGCCAGGATAACGGAGCGGAATATTGCAGGATGCTCTCGATAGACTATCGGCAAACCATAGCGCGTAAAAAGCTCAGAAAGCGCTAATGAAATATAAAATGTCGGCACAAAGCTTAGCCCGTCAAGAAGGTGTGTGCCTTGAGGGTCAGCTTTGAGCTTTCGCTTACAGGCTTTGGCAACCTCATGGATGATGCTGTTTATTCGTGGCATACGCAGGCGGCGCAAGCGCGTTGTAGAGCGTCCGGGTAGTGGCTGATTTTCGCGTGCCCCCTGCAGTTCAGATAAATTGCGTACGTATTCTAAACCAAGAGCAAGCTGTGTTTCCTCTTGGTTAACACGATTATGCTGAGGCGGAAAGATCAACTGCATCAGTTCAGCGTAGAGATTATCATCAATAGGCATCGGCTCTGGTTCAACTCGCACGTTTCGAAGCGCTCTCTCCATTTTACCAAGTGCTATTTCCCAAGGCTCGCCACCGGTATGAATCGGCCATGCCCCTATCAAGCCTATGCTTAAAATTGCCAAATTTTTAATAAACATAATCAGATCCTTAGTGCAAAAAATAAGATTCATATTAATAAAAATATCATAACTATAAAAAAATGGTAGAAATTTATATAAAAAGCTATACAAACATACGATACTTGCAATGCCCGCTCATTATGTATTACTTTGAAAGCAGAAGTATCATAAGGGGGGTTATTCATGCACCATATGCCGCAAAAGATGATAGACGCCTGTAACGCTTGTGTCAGGGCATGCCAAGAGTGTAGCCGCTTGTGCCAACGGGTTGTTGCCTGTGGTTCTGGGGAGCAATGTGCTATGGATTGCTCTTCATGTGTTGCAGCGTGCAAAAAATGCATTGATGCTTGCCGTGAATGTATTAAAGAGTGCCGTCAGCATTTGGCCGAAGCGGTCAATGAGGCCCATGTGAAACTGCTCAATGAATGTATACAAAAGTGTGAAGAGTGCATCAAGATATGTAGCGGGTGTGCTCAACAGTGCTCATTAGGGCCAAGCAAGGGATGTGTCGATTTTTGTACCGATTGTGCCCGTGCATGCAATGAGTGTGTTATGGCATGCAAACGGTGTCTTGAGGCGTGAAGTTTTAACGCAAGCAATTTTAAGTTAGTAGTTACGAGATCCACATAAATCTTGCTATTTTCTTTTTGGTTAATTTATAATTGAATTAACGTAAGCGAAATTAACTATAAAAAAGGAAATATCATGAAGAAATTTGCTTGCTTTGTAGTTGGTCTGTTAGTCATTGGCTTATCAACAGCCGAGCTTTTTGGCTTCTCGACCAGGATATGCAACAATACCAATCAAGAAATAACGGTGAAGCTGCGTCCCAGCCATGGCAATTGTCCTGCTGGTATTACGCAAGCCTTTACCATAAGCGCTTCAAGTTCAACCAATTATGCCTGGGAAAATTGGCAGCCTCGCGTTGGCGGCTGCATGCTTGAAGCTGCTGATAATTCTATTGAGGTTAATGGGGCATCCCTACCTAAAAGTGATATTCGGGTAGATTCTTCTTATAATTCTCAGAGAACGAGTGAAACCATCGTGATCGAGTCCAAAGGGTCTGGATTTGCTGCAAGCTTGCTGGGCGGCACCCATGTGTGTTCAACATATATATGGCGCCAAGGCGATTATCTGGCACATGGAACGAGCCCGACGGGCACCATCAGTTTTAAGAATCTTGGTAAGACCTCGGTTTTTGTAACGTCTGATCAGGGATCGGGATATCAAGCTGAAATACCGGCAAATACCTTTACCGGCGCAGTTTTTTTGGGTTCTCAGCCCAAAAGCTTGCTCGAGTGTCAGAAGCCTGTTGGGTTTCCGACGTCATGCGTCTCGAATTGCCCAACAAACCTTAGCTGCAAGCGCCCTGCTCTTGATGCTACCTTCGATGTCAAAACCCCAAATTACAACCTAAGCGGTCATTATGGCCCCCAAGATACCCTTAACGAGCAAAATTCACTCGGCCAGGCCGTTGATTATGTTTACTTAGATACTCTTGTCAATAACACGAATGTTACCTTTGATATGGCAATAACAACCGCACCGCTCTATTATGCAGCGGAAGACCCTGACACCCACTTGGAAACGGCGGCGCCCGGAACTATCGCCTATGCGCTCGCTAATGGCGACGGCCCCAACAAATCGCCTTGGGGCTTTATTAATCAAATTTATAGCGCGATTAGCCAATCAGGAAGCCAACCAACGATCTCCCTTGGCGGTCAGACCTATCCAATAACTTTTCTTTCAAGCGGATATAACGCGCAGAGTGAAGGTCCCATGAATCCTGATGGCAGATTCACGCTCTACGGAAAAAATCAACACGATCCAGCGGCGAATCGCCTTTCTACCAAGCGACACATCGCGCTCATGCCTCAAATAACAGATCTTTATCCTTCACTGGCTTTAGGCGCCTATGGCACTAGCTCAACCTATCAAACCATTATTTTATATGCTCGCGACCCTTTAAATAGTTGTCAACCAGTGATTTTTATAGGAAGAGATGCTCGAACCAATGTTTTTTACGCATTGACGTATCTATTAGCTTATGAGCTCAACACGGGACAAATGTGCTGCCAGACAAACTCACTGGCTGTTTGCGACAATGATACCTTGTATTGTCCAAGCGGTCGACAAATGGCCAACGGCTGCTCACTCGTCACAGCTAACGTAGATAGTGCGATAGGCCTTGGGCAGCCGGCTCGTCTGAAAGTAACAATAGATCCTATTCCCAACCCTTCTTCAAGGCAACCGCCTGCACTTAGCGACTTTGGCTGGGCATCAAAGATTGAAATGTTGCCGGGCTTGTGGTGGCCAGGGCAGCCAGATTTTGTGGAGACGATCACCCCTGCTCCTCTACCAATGCGAAAAACGGTATCAGAAACAAAGGCCTCTTCGCAGCCACCGCCTGCCAAAAAATAAGAGCTCGCGGTAATAATTACCACTTGGCACGGTACTCTTATGAGAGTACCGTGCTTCAGAATTATGGTTTATATTTCTGGCATATAAGCAGAGTCTTTTCCCCTTTTTGGCAGATACCGGAATATGATATAAGCAGCGATGCCGGCTATAGTTATCCCGGTTAGAGTTCCTCCCCCAAATCCTAGGATCGTTCCGAGGATAATACCCAAATCAGAATTGCCGCCGCTTGAGTTTCCTGAGCCATCTCCCGATGAGCCATCTCCGATGTCAGAACCAAACAGCGGGAAAAGTGATACATCATTTGAGTAAAAATTGGCGGTAGCAATAGGCGTACTTCCATTGAAACTAAGCAGAGGAGCAATAGCTATCGACACGCAATCTGTAGAATTAGCAGGCAGGTCGTACGAGGTGCCATTGTTTAAGCGACCATTATTATTTTTAAAAAGGGTAATGGTATTAGAAGCGCTATTGGCAGTAGCAACGAACTCGCCATTGGAGGAAGCGACAAGCGATACGGGTGTAAGCGCGCCAGCTGGGAGTTGATATGATATACCACTATTAAGTGTGCCTACCGTTAAAGTAAAAATAGTTATATCATGCGAAAGTGTATTAGCAGTACCAAACAATAGGTTATTTTTATCATCGTCTATAAGCGCTATTGACCGTGGTTCTACCGAGCCAGCTGGAAGAGGTTGAGAAATACCGTTATTTAACGCGCCATCTGTTACCTGAAAGAGGGTTACATCGCTTGATTCTGCATTTGCTGTTAGAAGGTAGGTGCCATCAGGAGCAAATATGATTGCTGCGGGATATAACGATCCAGACGGTAATGCATAAGAAATTGGGTTATTCAATTGCCCTGTAGCAAACTTAAACAGTGTTACGTCACTTGAGTTACTGTTGGCTACTGCAAGGCAAGAATTATCAGGCGAAAAGGCCAATGACATCGGGTTACTCGACTCAGTAGGTAATGCATAGGAAGTTGCTGAGGTTAAGTTGCCATTGAGCAATTTAAAAAGGGTAACATCATTTGAATTGCTATTTGCGGTTGCTACATATGCGCTATCTGAAGAAAATGATATGCTGGTAGGCTGCAATGAGCCCATTGGCAAAGGGAAAGACCTTCTTAAAAGAAGATTGCTGATGGTGTTATTATAATTTACTTCAAAAAGTGTTACGTCACTTGAATTGTAATTTGCCGTTGCAAGGTATACGCCATTCGGAGAAAAGGCTACTGAGTCTGGCTCTTGAGAGCCCCCTGGCAAAGCATAAGAGACTGCTGGGCTAGAGCAGCCAAGCCTAAAGAGCGTTACGTTGCTTGAGTAAGGGCTAGCGGTAGCAATACAAGACCCATTAGGTGAAAATGCTACTGAGTAGGGCGCTGCCGCGCCTCGTGGCAAGGCGTACGAGACAGCATGGTTGGGAACTCCCTCTGGGTTTACTTGAAATACGGTGACATCGGAACTGTTATTAGCCGTAACAAGATAAGAACCATCGGGCGAAAATGCCAATTGGTAAGGATAAGAAGAACTTGGCGGTAATGAATATGCAGCGGGATTACTCAGAATCCCTCCTGCTTCTACCGCAAATATTACTACCTCATTACTTGAACCTTGATTAGCGGTAGCAAGATAAGAGCTATTAGGAGAAAATGCCAAAGAGCAAGGCTCGTAGGTATTTGCCGGTAGGGCATATGTCCCACCACTTGTAAGGATCCCACCTGTCCCTACGCTAAATATTGTCACGTTATTTGAACCTGCATTAGCAGTAGCAAGATAGGAACCATTGGGTGAAAATGCCACTGAGTAAGGCACGTCTGCTGACACCTCATAAGAAGTCGCATTACTTAAATTTCCACCGGCTTCTACACTAAATATTGTCACATTATTTGAACCTTGATTAGCAGTAGCAAGATAGGAACTATCAGGTGAAAATGCCACTGATTTCGGGAAGGTAGAACCCGACGGCAAGGAATACGATGAAGCATTACTCAGCACTCCACCGGATCCTACGGTGAATATCGTCACATCATTTGAACTTTGATTAGCCGTAGCAAGATATAAGCCATTGGGCGAAAATGCCACTGATACAGGATATATAGAGCCCGATGGCAATGCAAAGAATGCAACTTTATCAAGGGTCCCATTGGCTTCTACGCTAAATATTGTCACATTATTCGAATCTTCGTTGGCAGCAGCAAGATAGAGGCCATCCGGTGAAAATGCCACCGTAGCAGGAGCTGTACAGCCTGGCGGCAATGCATACGATGCAGCATTACTCAGAGCTCCTCCTGTACCTACAGCAAACGTTGTTACATCATTTGAAGTTTCATTAGCGGTGGCGAGATAAGAGCCATCGGGTAAAAATGCTACGGCGCTGGGAGACGCAGAACCCGATGGCAAGGCATACGAAGTCGGATTACTTAGGGTCCCGGAGCTCGCGGTAAATATCGTTACATTATTTGAAGTGTAATTAGCAGTTGCAAGATACGACCCATCAGGCGAAAAGGCCACCGAATAAGGATAGGCTGAGCCGCTTGGCAATGTGTAACTTGTCGTTCCAGTTAATGCTCCTCCTGATCCAACAGTAAATATTGTCACGCTATTTGAATCATAATTAGCAGTTGCAAGATAGGAGCTATCAGCTGAAAATGCTACTGAATAGGGATTATCAACACCTGACGTCAATGCATACGAAGTAGCATTACTTAAAACTCCTGCTGATACGCTAAATATTGTCACATTTGCTGAGTTAAAATTAGCAGTAACGAGATAGGAACCGTTCGGTGAAAATGCTACTGAGTAAGGAAATGAAGAACCCGAGGGTAATGCGTATGAGGTGCCATTACTGAGATCTCCCCCAGCTCCAACCGTAAATATTGTCACGCCGCCAGAATAAGCAACACCGAGATAAGAACTATCTGGTGAAAATGCTACTGAGGTGGAGTCTGTAGAACCCGAAGGCAAGGCATATGAAGTCGCATTACTGAGAGCTCCGCCTGATCCTACCGTAAATATTGTTACGTCGCTTGAGCTACCATTAGCCGTAGCAAGATAGGAACCATTGGGTGAGAATGCTACTGATTGAACACCAGTCGAACCTGAGGGTAACAGATAAGTGGCGGCCTTACTCAGAGCCCCACCCGAACCTACGGTAAATATTGTCACATCATTTGAGCTACCATTAGCCGTAGCAAGATAGGAGCCACTAGGTGAAACCGCCACTGATACCGGATAAGTCGAACCCAACGGTACGGGATAATTAGCCGATTCAATCACCGAGCATGCAGCCTCTGTTCCGGTGGCTTGCAGCCCGAGCGAGAGAGACATTAGAAAAGCATAGAGAACACTTCGCCTAAAAAACATACGCTCATCCTTTCGCGTGTTTGTATTGCCAATAATAATATTAGCCTCATTTGATTTCCCCTATCATACTTAAAAAAATTAACCTTAACAACAGGACTACTGGATCTCTTTTAAGGAGGGGCTGCAAAGATTTGAGAGCTTGGATGCACGATTTTTGCAAGCGCTTGAGCACAAAAATTTTGCCTATTTTAAAGTTAATAAAATGCAGCCCTTGCTTGACAAGCCTTATTGTTTTTATAATTGATGCTTAAAGGGGGACTATGTATATACTATTTTTTTTGTTAGCCACCATAAGCACCGCTTATTTGAAAAGTGAGCATGGACGTTATTTTGAGCATCAACGATTTCCCTACCCGTTTAATATAAGCTTACCCACGTATACCCCTTTACCGATAATAATCCAAGGGTTGTCTTGTCAGGACAAGACTGATCTTTATGGCCTTCCGCCTGAACAAGAACTTATCGAAAAATATCGATGTAAAGATTCGTTAATTAATGAGGTACTCAAAAATAAGATTATTATTGATATTGCACGAAACGTAAGCCTTAAACAACCAGTTTACCTATCAGAAGCAGGCATAGTTACCTTTGGCGAAGGACATACACCGGTTGGCACCTATACCAATCTAAATTATGTCATAAAATTTAGGGCTGCGGTTGCACGAATTCAAGGGCGCGAAGTATTGAGAAACATTTGCGCTCGGAATACTTCGTTATGTCAGAATATTATTATGCCAGAGAAATGCATCGTTTCAATTAAAGAAGCAGAAACGACGCTCTATGTATTACTTGCTGAAAAATTAAAATTGTTAAATTTATACAATGACGACATAGACTTAAACGAATTTTTGCAGCAAAAAAGTGACTTATTTGAACGAGTAAAGTTCTTGCTCTACCAGGCAGGTCATTGCGATGGCAATCCTGGCAATGTGAAAATTACGCCACTTGGTGATTTTGCTATTATAGATACCGATCTGCCATATTACTTAAGACCCAATTCATGGTGTGGCACGACTGAACATCTTGAGATGAACTATTACTACGCCATTCGCTCCAATCAGCAAGGTGCATGCTTCGACGTTAGTTCAATGCTACCATTTTCATATTATTATACTTTGGGGAAATTCAGCTTTTCTCAGGAAGAAATCTGCCCTTGATGCGAAGACGCTGCATTTAACGCCTCTTGCAAGAGAAAAGTGTAATTTTTTCTAATAGTGTAAAATTGCGAAAGCGCTAGATGTTTATTGACAATATCGAAATAAAAAAGTATCTTAAGCATAATAAATAAAATTAAAGCGTTGTTTTATTATTTTTAATTGCAATTTAAATTCTGCTGGAGCATAATGCGTAACATATTTTTCTTATTAGCCATACTAAGCGCAGGTGTTATAAAAAGCGAGCATGGGCAATATTTTGAGCACAACCGGTTTCCGTACCCATTCAACATAAGCATGTCCGCATATACCGCTTCGCCAATGGCCATTCCAGGACTGTCTTATCAGGGAAAGCCTGGGCTGTATGGTCTTCCTTCGGAGCAAGAGCTTATCGAAAAATATCGTTGCAAGGACTCGTTAATTGACGAGATACTCAAAAACAGAATTATTATCGATGTTGCCAGGAACCGCAGTTCGAAGCAACCGATTAATCTAGCAGAAACTGGTATGTCCATGTTTAACGAGGGGCATACTCCTGTCGCGCTACACCAAGACATTCCGAACTATGTCATAAAGTTTACGGGAGCTCTCGAGCGACTTGAGGGTCGTGAAATTTTGCAAAACATTTGCGATAGAAATACCGCCTTATGCCAGAACATAGTTATTCCAGAAAAATGCATCGTCCCCATTAAAGAAGCAGAAGTAACGCTTTATATTTTGCTTGCTAAAAAGCTGGAATTTCTAAATTTGTATAGCAGTGACATAGATTTAAATGAATTTTTGCAGCAAAAAAGCGACCTATTTGAACGAGTAAAGTTCTTGCTCTATCAAGCAGGACATTGTGATGGCAATCCTGGCAATGTGAAAATTACGCCATTAGGCGACTTTGCCGTTGTAGATACCGATCTCCCATTCTACTTAAAACCGAATTCGTGGTGTGGCTCAACCGAGTATCTTGAGTTGGTCTATTATTATGCTATTCGCCAAAGTCAGCAAGCCATGTGCTTTCCCTATTCCTCGGTATTTCAATTTTACAATTATTCGACTTATGATTATTATAATTTAGGAAATTTCGATTTCTCGCAAAAGTTCCGGGCACAAATGTTAAAAAAGCAGCTTGATGACCTCTTAAAAAACACCCCGGGGACGCCGCAAGCTCACGAGTTTTGTATCTTTTACCCAACTGATCAATTCTTCGAATATAATCTTTAGCGCTCTTTGGTTATATGCGGTTTAATGAAGGTCGAATTGGCTACCATCGCTATTCATCTCAAGATTCCACCGCCCATTTTGCGGGGTATTGTTGAGGCCAAATGTTCTAAAAATAGCGCGTAAATTGCACAAGGCGTTCACAATATAGGAATGAATGTTGACTGGCTTTAATATATCTCTTCCATTAATTTGTACCTTGGTACCAATCATTATGCTCGTACCTTGAGCATTAACGCCTTGTGGCACGTTAAAATCTGGCGTAATTGCTCGTTTTGTTGCAACCGCATAGATGATATATAAAGCATTACCCAGCTGGACAGTCCCAAGCGCCTTAACGCCTTTACTCGTGTTCGTCAAGCCAAGAGCCGCTAGGCCAGCAGCTGCTACGTCAATGGCTTGATTACTTACATGAAATACCCAAGAGGATTTAAGGTTTGAAGTTATGTTGCTCCAGTCAATACTACCCAAGGAAGCAATAAGGTCATCTACTCCCCAAAAATACACAAGATTATCGTAACTTTCGGGCTGAAATTTAGCCTCAGGTCGTCGAGGACAGGCAAAATAAAGAAGCGTCCGAATAAGCTCTGTATCTTTATCTAATAACTGTGAAAAATTACTCGAAAGGTTGCAGCCATGACTGTGTGCAACAATTGTCAACAAGGTAGCCCACTTTAAGAGCTGCATTCTGGCAAGGCACTGCTTAAGCCTCCGAGCACCTTTTTCACGCGCCTCCACGGAATTCTCGCCAGTCCATCTAAAGGATAGCAGCAGCGCATTCTCTCTCTCATGCGCTTGTTCTCGAATGGTAGCCTGAATTTCCTGAAAATTGTCATGGTTTTCATCAAAAAAAGAAGGAGTTTGATGGCCCCAAGTTCCATGGACAAGCACCCATACGTGACGAACGCTCTCAAGGGCGATAGCGGCAGACTTGACGTTATCCAAGCAACCAATCCACATATGACGCATTCCCCGCTTCTTTTTTTGCTTAACCTGACAATTTGGAGGGAGTCTCCTTGAAATATTCGTCCAGCAATATTCATTTTCTTGCGTTCTTGGCCCTGCGGTCATGCCGCATGCACTTTGTTCTTTCACTGGTTGGCGATATAGTTGGTTAGTCTTTGAAGTTTGTTTAGATTTGTTGATACTCGAGGTATTTGCTTTTTTTGTTTCAGCTTGATCTGATGGTGCCTGTTGCAAGTTATTGTTTGGTGTAATTACGAGATTAGGCTCCCCGCCGACCGGTTTCTGATATTCGAAAATGATATAGTCATTCTCTGCTTCTGGTTCCTCGACCTCTTCACGTTGAGGTTGTGCTGGCCTTTTTGGCTCTTCTGGCTCTTCTTCACTCTCTTCGCCAGATTGGGCCATTAATCTTCTTGCCTCATAAACGCTCGCACCGAAAGTATCCTGAAATATTCTTTCTGCGCCACTTCCCAAATTTCTACAGCTCCTAAGGAGGTCCTCAAGCATTGCTATATTGCCACTTGCTAAAAGTTGCTTTATATTCCCTTTTTTTGCAATTTGGGCGCAAAGCTCGCTAAAATTCTTCAACGTTGCTTCTTTGAGGTTTTCGTCCTTAATGCGTTGTTTTGCTTTATCTATATCAATCCAGAATAGATATTTAAACTTATGGTTAGCTATCGCACGGGCATTATTATTTGATAATTGATCATATAGATCAATGAGTGATTTAGCAGCTGCACTATCCCAACAACCTTTTGGGTGTGATTTTTCTAGTGCACGGCATTTGGCTAAATAAGCAGAGATCTTTTTTCCGCTCATTTCCATCGCTGCTGTATCAAAGCAAGCAAGAGCTATTACAACAAATATTATTGAACAGATTTTTTCAAACTTTTTAATCACGGTTTTTCCCTTTTAACTGCACGATCCCTTGCTTGAATTGCTTTCTCGGTTTTCATATCAGCTCTTAAGAGGGGCCGGGCTAAGTTAGTAGGCCCACTTGCTTCCAGGAGGTAGCTGTTGCTGAAAGTACGGTAGATTATTGTAGAGGAAGTTCAGAATATACCGTTCTCGCTCAGTATAATAACCGGTTATGCAATCATAACCAGCTAACACGGCTGTTGTCATAAGAAAAACAGCAGCAATTAGGCACTTCTTATAGGCTGCCGCACCGACAAGAGCATCACGCCTATCACGGAAGGTTGCCTCAGGGTGAATTAAGAATAAAAGATAGCTGAAAGGTTCGGCACAAAGAAGGAGAGAAGCCATGATCATGACAAGAAATGTTGTTGATGAGATTCCTTTTTTTGTTTCTGATGAGAACCAGGCATTATGATCTGCTAATTGCCGGATCCTGCTTGCTTGTTCTATGATAAATCGTTGCTCTTTTACGCTCAGAAGATTTTTGCCCTTCTCTATAGCAGCCTCTACAGCATAATAATCGCTGTGCTGGATCGCCTCCGTTATGGAGGTTATAAAGGATCCGGATAGACCTGCGTTACTCATCAGCAGCAGAAAGAGTCCAACTATACCAATTTTATAATAATGCATCATGAGCATCCTCTAAGTGGGCTCGACAAATACGGTGTTTTTATGGTGGCTGATTATACTGAATATTTTATACTATAAGAAAAAATAAACAAGGAGCCCCTAAGAGCGCATGGTGATGGACTTGAAAGGACTGATGTTGCGAGCTTGTTGCTTTTATCAATACGTAGTCGGTAACATAAAGATAAAGCGGGAGGATCTATGAAAGCGCCCCATTATCTTGGTTGCCTATTAATTGTGTTACTTGCACTATCCGGCTTTATCTTCAAATCTGAGCCAGGCATGGTATGGATTCCGGGTGGCACCTTTTGGATGGGCAGCGTATTTATGCGCGATGCTCGTCCCCTTCGGCAGATCGCCCTGGATGGTTTCTGGATGGATGAGACTGAAGTTACCAATGAGCAATTTGATCAATTCGTGAGCGAAACTGGCTATGTAACCATTGCTGAACGCAAGCCCGCGGGCAACGTTCCTGGGTCTCTCGTGTTTAGCCCCGATAAGAATGTACCGGGAACCGCCTATCACGACTGGTGGTCTTATGAGCCGGAAGCTTGCTGGCGCCATCCGGAAGGGCCAACGAGCAACCTTGTTGGACGAGAAAAGCATCCCGTTGTACATATCGCGTGGCCAGATGTCGTGGCCTATGCGCAATGGGCGGGCAAGCGACTGCCAACCGAAGCAGAATTCGAATATGCGGCACGAGGGGGTCTTCATCAAGCAACGTATAGCTGGGGAGATGAGCTCAAGCCTCAGGGCATCTGGCGCACCAATATCTGGCAAGGCGCCTTTCCTCACCTTAATATCCTTGAGGATGGCTTTTATGGAACGGCGCCTGTCGGCTCGTTTGCGCCCAATGGTTATGGCCTTTATGATATGACCGGTAACGTGTGGGAGTGGTGCTCAGACTGGTACCACGCGCATTATTACCATGACAAAGATTCAGCACAAACATGCGTTAATCCCCAGGGCCCCGATAGCAGTTATGACCCTTATGAGCCGCACACAAGTAAAAAAGTTCAACGCGGGGGCTCGTTCTTATGCCACAGTTCATACTGCAACCGCTACCTAGTGGGGGCGCGGGGCAAGGGCGAGCCGGCGAGCAGTGCGGCCCACATCGGTTTCCGATGTGTTAAAAGCTTGCGAAAATAGGAGTAATTATGCGATATGTAGGTGGTTTCACTGTGCTCTTTGGGATGCTTTCTGCATTGGGCAATGCCCTCGAAAAGAATGACCCACTCAAAGCACAAGAGGTTGCTCCCAACAAGCAACCCGCGCTTGTTTTTCCGGAGCAAGAACGCGAAACCCAAGAAAAACTTGCCAAGCTTGAGAAAAAATTCGGGAAAAAGCCTAATATTCTTATTTTGCTTGCCGATGATATGGGTTGGGGCGATATGGGTGCTTATGGTGGCGGACATGCCGTAGGTGCGCCAACTCCCCACTTAGACCGCTTAGCTCATGACGGCTTGCGCTTAACGTCGACGTATTCGCAACCAACCTGTTCGCCCACGCGAGCAACGCTCATGACGGGGCGCTTACCCATAAGGCACGGAATTTACATACCCATCATGTTCGGCGATCAAGGGGGGCTTGAAGGTGAAATTACCGCTGCTGAGTTGTTAAGCAAGGTTGGCTATAAGACAGCACTTGTTGGCAAATGGCACCTTGGCGAAGGAGTCCACCAGCAGCCACAAAACGTTGGCTATGACGAGTTTTACGGATTTTTGGGTGTTGCCAATATGTATACCGAGTGGCGTGACCCTTACTTCAATCCAGAAGTTGCTCGCAGTCCACAGCGGCGGCGCATGATAGAGCGTGCACCATTCAATAAAAATTTAGTCCAAGCAAAAAGGGGAGAGAAGCTTGAGAATATCAAAGAAATTACGATTCCTGTGCTTGCCAATATCGACCAGGACTTTATGCGTTATACGATTGATTTTCTTAGGCGCCAGGAAAAGAGCCCGCAGCCTTTTTATTTGATTCATGCTTTTTCGCGTGTCCACTTTGATAATTATCCTGCTGACGGATACGCCGGCAAGTCTCCTGCCAAGTATCCTTATAAAGACGGTATTATAGAGGTCGATGATATTGTAGGCCGCATCCTAGAGGTGCTCAAGCAAACGGGGCAAGCAGAAAATACACTTGTATTCTTTGCTTCTGATAATGGGGTTGAAGAAGACACTTGGCCTGATGCGGGCTATGCGCCGTGGCGTGGCTCAAAAGGAACAACATGGGAAGGAGGCGTACGTGTCCCGGGGATAGCCAATTGGCCCGGTGTTATTCTGCCAAGCCGTGTTTCGGATGGCCTCTTTGACCTTGCTGATCTATTTAACACCGCATTGAGGCTTGCTGGTATCAAAAATCAGGTGCCGAGCGACCGCTATATTGATGGTATCGATCAAGCATCGTTTTTGCTGAGCAATGCAGGCCGATCAAATCGTGAAGTTGTGTACTACTGGTCAGATAATCGAGAGCTCGCCGCGATTCGTTGGAATGAGTATAAGTATCACCGCCAGATTGTTAATATAGCGGATGGCCGCTACGATGCGGTGGGTGGCATGAATTTAGGCGTCAATGAAAAGCCCAATAAAGCTTTCTTGTACAATCTTTACACCGACCCGCGCGAGCGCAAGCCACAAATCGTACGTAAGACATGGATAGCGCCTATTATGCAGAAGATTATTACTGAACATATGGCAACTTTTGAGAAGTATCCGGCAAAGAAGGCGGTTGTTGAGCTGAAATAAGCTCCCATTGCTTAATTTGGTACTTCTTATTTATTTAATTCCGCTTGTTGCTCACTTAAGAATGCTGGGTCAATTTGCTTAATTGATTGTATAGGTGGTTTGCTGGCAAGCTCCCTTAGATAATTATAACTAAAAATAAGTTCTCTTCGGTTATAGGGATCCGTCACCTCTTGCTCCACTAAACGATTGATATTACGCACAATATCAACTTTTTGTTCTTTCAATGTCAGATTCTGCTCCTTCAGTATTTCTTGTTTTTGCTCTTTCCAAACCTTATAATCTTCTTGTTCAACCCACGAGGAATTGATGCTTTTCCAATCAGAAACGCGTGGCTGCCGCGTCATTTCTCTCAAGAAATTGTAATTAAAAAGCGCTTCCTTTTGAAGCTGCTCGTTATCAGGATGTTCTTTGAGAGTGTCGAGGCGATACGTAAGGAGAAATATAAGATCAGCTTTTTGACCTAAAGGCGTTAATTTTTGACCTTCCCAATTTGCTTGCAATTTATCTTTCGAGATCTGATATTTTTTTTCTTGAATCCAAGATAGGTTCATGTTTTTCCAAAACGAAACAAGAGGGAGATGTGTCATCTCTCTTAAGTAATTGTAAGTAAAAAGCAGCTTGCTTTGTTCACTCTTGCTACTCGGATTTTCTTCAAGATTGGTCAAATGCTTGTTCCAGTCTCTGAGCAGCTCTATTTGCCGCGCTAGAGGAGTTAGGGCCATTTTTTGCCAATATTCTTGTTTTTTTTGCTTCCATAAACTATAGTCTTCTTGGAATTTTTTTTCTTTCCAGGCCTCATAAGCCTTTTTTATTACTGAGTTTGTTGTAGAGTCCCAAGCTGGAGAAAAAAGTTTCGCATAGCCGGTTGCTTGGTTTTCCACGAGACAAATCCCCTCCTTTTCCCATGCTTCAAAGAGGTGTACCACGTTAAAGCCTTGCTTTGCCAAGAAGCCTATCATATAAATTGACCGTTCAACCAAAGAGGGATGCTTTTCCTTGGTACCTTCAGTAACAATTTCGTTCAAAATTATTTTTTCGCGAAGACCCATGGTATATATGCCAGCTAAAATTGAGCTCGTATTCTTCAATTTTAGAAGTTGCTTGAGTGAGAAAAGGTCAGCTCTTTGCTCAATACCCCTTAAATATATCAGTTCGTCTTTCTCTTGTTGATTTTCAGGGGGAATCCAAAGCACGCCATATTCTTTAAGAACTTCTTGAGCCTTTGGGGTAGTCAGAGCTTGGGTTAGGCTGTTGCCAATTTTAGTATTTTTTAACAAAGTGAGGGTGGTCAAGCCAAGCTCAAAACAGCTTTTAATTTCTTCAAGATCTGATTTAAAATCTGGGGCATTAACAACCGCTATTGGATCTTGCTTGTGAGACATGACGTCACGCGCAGTTTCTATATCGTGATGAACGATATGTCCTAATTCATGATATAAAATTGCTAATCGAATATCCAGGTCGGGCGTTTGACAAAGCGCCAAGTATCGTCTTTCGCCTTTCGTTATAGCTTCTCCGCCAAGAGCCCCGAAATTGAGAGCCACAATCTCTTGCTGCAGATTAAGAAGGCGGGAAGCCTCAAATACTAGTTCTTTTTGAGCTTCAGTAGGTAGCAACCACTCCCGTTCTTCAATAACGGTAAAAAGTTCAACCTCTGGCAGGATCTGCTCGAGCCACAGCTTATCTATGTCTGCTAACGATGAAACCAAAGGCAGCCCTAAAAGCTCCCGTAAGAAATTATAGGGGTAAATGGCATTTTGGGGTTCGAGCTCAATCCTTGCCTGACCAAGTGCATTATTCGCCGAATTGGCAAGCGCTGCTAATTGCTCAGGAAGCGTTGATTTTGCCCCCCAAGATTTACGCTGTTGCTCTTTCCATACCTCATACTCTTTATGCTGCGTTACATTGAATGCACAGGTTTCTTGGAGGGAAAATAATATAATAAATAACAAAATTGTTAATTTAATCTTATTTATCATTGCTATCCTCAAGTGGAGGCAAGCTGTAACTTGCAGATGCTTCCTTAATTTTACGTGCTTGTTCCTCTAGCCAAGGTTGGTCAATGCTAAGCTACGAGGAAACACGTGATAAGCCCATCATTTCTCGTAATAGGTTATAGCTAAAAAGAGCAAGCTTTTGGTCCTCATTTGGGTGTTTTTTGAGGTAAGCTAGTTCGTGAATAGTATTTTTTATAAGCTCAGTTTTTTGAGCCTCTTTTGAAAGGGCCCTTTGTTGCCATGATTCTTGCTCGGCCTTTTTCCAGATTTGATATGCTAACCCTTTTACCCAGCTTTGATCAATATCACGCCATGAAACAACTATTGGAAGTTGCATTATTTCCCGTAAATAATTGTAGCTAAAGAGAGCCTCTTTTTGGTCCACGAGGCTGCCTGGGTTTTCCTCGAGCTTCTGTAGGTGCTCATCGATGTCACTTTTAAGAGAAGAATATGCCACACTCGCTGGTACCGTCTGAAGCCACTCATTCTTGCTTTTCCATTCGCGATATTCTTTGCTTATTTTTACTTCTTGCCATTTATGGTAAGCCTTTTTTACGGCTGATTCTGTTGCAGAATCCCAGGCAGGAGTAAAGAGCTTGGCGTAGCTGGTGGCTTGCTCCCCGGACAAGCAGACGCCTTGCTTTTCCCATTCATCCAAAAGTTTTGGTACATTAAACCCATGATGTGTTAAAAAGCCTATCATGTAGAGCGCTCGTTCAACATCAGAAGGATGCACATCATCGGCTCCTTTAACAATGATGTAGAGCGAAGTATAGCTACTTATTGCGCTTAAAATTGAGCTTGCATTTTTTAGTTTTAGCAGTTGATTAAGCATAAAAAGGTCAGCTCTTTGCTCGGTACCTCGTAAATAAATCATTCTCGCTTTCTCATGCGCATCTTTAGGAGGAATCCAAAGCTCCCCATACGCCTTAAGTACTTCTTGGGCTTGTGGCGTAGCCAATGCTTGAGCAAGCTTATTGCCGACTTTTGTAGTTTTTAGCGAGGGTATCAATGCTAAGCCGAGCTCAAAGTAATTTTTGATATCCGTAAGGTCAGATTTAAAATCTGGTTCATTAACAATAGCAATCGGATCTTGCTTATTTAATGCTACATCAGATCTAATGGTGGCATCATTATGCTTTATATGGCCTAACTCGTGATATAAATAATGTAACCGCATATCTATATCAGGTGTATGGCAAATTGCGATATATGCTTGATTGGGGCTTACATGAGAAGAACCGCCATATGGATGCGAGAAGGCTACTACCTTTTGTCTAAGCTTAAGAAGCCGCGCTCCCTCAAGAATAAGTTCTTTTTGAGCCTCGGTTGGCAGCTCCAATGCGGGGTAGAATTCTATAAGCCAGAAAATTTCAATTTCGCGACCAAGTTGTTCAAACCATAATTTGTCTACGTGCTCCAATGATGGAACAAGCGGTAGCCCCAGAAGTTCCCGCAAGAAATTATAGGGATAGAGGGCATCATTGGGATGGGAAGCGATATCTGCCTGATTGAGCGCAGCATGTGCCAAGTTGTACAGATCTGCCCATTGAGAAACAAGAGAAGGTCTCGTTTTGAAAGATTCGCGCATCTGCTTTTTCCATGCTGCATATGGCTGCCACGAAGAAATAGGAGGCTCGAGCTGTAATATTTCTCGCAAGGCTTCATGGCTCCCTTTTGGAACGCTTTGCGCTTGTTCCTGTTGGCAAATTGCTACTGGAAGCACTAAAAGAAGCGCGCACAGTATTATCTGTAATTTAAATTTTAATATGATCATAGTTTCAGTTATCCTCTTGTTGAGGCGACCAACCACATGCATCATGTATATCAGCATTTTTTACGTATACATTGAAGCCATTGGTGGTTCCGAGCCAACTGCTATCGGGTGCTCTCAAGTTAACATTGAATGCACAGGTTTCTTGGGAGGAAGATAGTATAATAAATAGCAAAATTGTTAATTTAAGCTTCTTTATCATTACTATCCTCACGGTGAGGCAAGTTGTAACTTGCAGGTTCTTCCTTAATTTTGCTTGCTTGGTCTTCTAACCAAGGTTGGTCAATGGTAAGCCACGAGGAGGCACGTGGTAAACCCAGCATTTCGCGTAATAGGTTATAGCTAAAAAGAGCAAGCTTTTGGTCCTCATTTGGGTGTTTCTTGAGGTAAGCTAGTTCGTGAAGAGTATTTTTTATAAGCTCAGTTTTTTGAGCGTCTTTTGAAAGGGCCCTTTGTTGCCATGATTCTTGCTCGTCCTTTTTCCAGATGGGATATGCTAATCCTTTTACCCAATTTTGATCAATATCACGCCATGAAACGACTATTGGGAGCTGCATTATTTCGCGTAAATAATTGTAGCTAAAGAGGGCCTCTTTTAGCTCCACGAGGCTGCTTGGATTTTCTTCGAGCTTCTGTAAGTGCTCATCGATGTCACTTTTAAGAGAAGCATATGCCACACTCGATGGTACCTTAAGAAGCCAGCTATTTTTATTTTTCCATTCGCTATATTCTTTACTTATTTTTACTTCTTGCCATTTATGGTATGCCTTTTTTACTGCGGACTCTGTTTGAGAACCCCAGGCAGGAGTAAAGAGCTTGGCATAGCTGGTGGCTTGCTCGCCGGACAAGCAGACGCCTTGCTTTTCCCATTCATCCAAAAGCTGCGGTACATTAAACCCATGATGTATCAAAAAACCTATCGTATAGAGTGTTACTTCAACATTAGAACCATGTTTATCGGCCGTGCCTTCCGTAAAAAACCAATATTGACCTTCCGCGGTTTCTTTTTTATAGGCCCATGGGGTGCTGCCCTTGATATAGCTATTCATCTGAACTACATAGAGGTTGCTTAAAATTGCGCTTATATTCTGCAATTTTAGTAGTTGTCTCAGTGCAAAAAGGTCAGCTCGTTGCTCTTGCCCGCGCCTGAGGATCATCATATCTTTTTTTTGTTGATTTTCAGGAGGGATCCAAAGCATCCCATATTCCTTAATAATTTGTTGAACTCTCGGTAGAGACATGGCTTCTGTTATTAAACTACCAGCGGCGGTATTCTTGAATGAGGGGAGAGCCTCTAAGGCAAGCATAGAATACTTTTTGAGGTCCTCGAGATCTGCTTTGAAATCTGTATCGTTAACAACGGTGACGGGGTCTTGCTTATGCGCCAATATGTTGCCCAGCGTCTGAGAATCATTATGAAGAACATGTCCTAATTCATGATAAAGGGTGACTAAGCGAACGCCAAGGTCGGGTGTTTTGCAAATGCCCACAATAGCTTGCTCTAGATTCGTTGTACTAGCACCAGTAGGATGAGAAAGAGCCACTATCTCTTGTCTAAGCTTAAGAAGCCGCGCTCCCTCGAGAATAAGTTCTTTTTGAGCCTCGGTTGGCAGCTCCCATCCGGGGTAGAATTCTATAAGTGTAAAAATTTGAATTTCGCGACCAACTTGTTTAAACCATAATTTGTCTACGTGCTCCAGTGATGAAACGGTTGGTAGCCCCAAAAGCTCGCGCAAAAAATTATAAGGATAGAGGGCATCATGGGGATGCGACGCAATATTTGCCTCATTGAGCGCCGCAGCCGCCAAATTGAACAGGTCTGCCCATTGAGAAACAAGCGATGGTTTCGTTTTGAAAAATTCGCTCATCTGTTTCTTCCACGCTGCATACGGCTGCCACGAAGAAATAGCAGGCTCCAGCTGTAATATCTCCCGCAAGGCTTCATGGACCCCTTTTGGAGCGCTTTGTGGTTGTTCCTGTTGGCAAATTGCTACTGGAAGCATTAAAAGAAGCGCGCACAGTATTATCTGTAATTTAAATTTTAATATGATCATAGTTTCAACTATCCATTTTATTCCGGCGGCGACCAGCCACATGCATCATGTATATCAGCATTTTTTACATATACGTTGAGGCCATTGGCGGTTCCGAGCCAACTAATGCCAAGTGCTTTAATTGCATAAGGGACCACTTTCGCAGGCATCTTATGGTCACATAACACGACATAGCCAACATTGCTTGCGGGATTTAAGCATACCGAAGAATATTGCCGTTTTGCTGCAGGCACATACTTGGCAAGCTCGTCAAAAAAGTAATCATTCAGATTATCAAAGGCAAGTACGCGATGGTAACCGCTAGGGCACTTTTGATCTTCCGCTCTCAGTGCTCCCTGGAACATAAAGCACAATAAGATGAGCTTAAAAAAAGTTTTCATGGGGATTTCTCCTTTTTAAAAATTTAAAAGTTATTGACCTCGATGCGTGAGGTGCGGCAATAATCCCCTCACTTCAAGGGTTAGGGCGATAAATGACCATCCGCTTAAAATTAAATCGATGCCCACAAATACCCCAATAATCCAGAGGCTTGATGAGGGCCATTCTAATCCTAGCAGAATGCCCAAGAGCAAAGTGGCTATACCATTCAACAAGAGCCAACCCCACTGGTGCGGCCTCATAATAACGGCAGTAATAATGCGCACCAAACCACTTACGGTAAAAAGTGCAGCCAGAACAAGAGCGAGCGCGAGCGCACCAAGACCTGGCTTGAAAATCATAATGCCACCTCCAACAAAATTGAGGATCCCCAAGAAAAGGCTCAGAAAAAAGCTACTCCAGCTCCTCATCCAAAGAGCATGAATTGCCTGAATTAGCCCGCCAACAAGCAGCAGCCAGCCCAAAAATGTTACCGTGAGCACTGAGACAAATGTCGTAAATAACGTTGATGAAATTGCAAGTACGCCCAGTATTACTAACGCAATACCGAGAGCAAAAAACCAACCCTGGTTTTTGCGAACAATTTCAGCATCGGCCATAAGAATCCCATGGATATTTTGAAGCATTTTTTCGCCATTCTCATTGATAACCATCGCAACTCTCCATTTATTTATAGTGTTTTAAATATCATTATCAACTATAACCAATTTTCAATTAAGAAATCAATATATTTTTTTAGGTTGTTAGTAGAGACTAGTATTTTTCCAAAAAATTTTAGATAATGGGCGCAACTCACCCAAATGGTCCTTGAGGAGAAAATATATGAATGCTCAACGATTCTTTACGATTTGCGCTCTGGCATCCCTTGTTTCCCTATCTCTTCTTGGCGAGCCCATTAAAAAGCACCGCCAAAAAAAAGATATCATTACCATCGCGATCCTGGCCAAAGACAAGGCACATACCTTGCCGATTTATTTAGCGTGTATCGAGTGCCAGACATGGCCAGCCGCACGAACCAACCTGTATATTCGTGTTAATAACTGCAACGATAACACTATAGAGATAATAGAGAATTGGCTTGCGCGTAATAGGTCCCGTTACAAAGAGGTTTATTTTGATAAAACCGACTTGCCTGAGCGCGTTGAGCGATTTGGGCAGCATGAATGGAATGCCGAGCGCTTTAAGGTGCTTGGTAAGATTCGCCAAACTTCTATGACCTGGGCTCGCTTTCACGATTCCCATTACTTTGTGGCTGATTGCGATAATTTTATTTTCCCTGAGACCATAGAAGCACTTTTTAAGACAAATCTACCCATAGTTGGACCGCTTTTAAGGGCGAGCACGTGGTATTCAAACTATCACGCCGATATTGATGAGAACGGTTATTATAAAGAGTGCCCTTTATATCATCAGCTCTTGCACCGGCAGATAAAAGGGCTGGTAGAGGTTCCCGTAATTCACTGTACATATTTGATCCGCAAGGAAGTCCTCAAGAACATGTCTTATGATGACGGCAGCCAGCGCTATGAATACGTTATTTTTAGCGATAATGCACGTAAAAAAAATATTGGCCAGTACCTTGATACGCGAAAGATCTACGGCAGGATCACTATGGCAGAAACCATGGAGCAGCTCAATGCCGAGCCCTGGTTGGGTGAGTTTGCCGACTATATTGGTTAATTATTTGGTATGGGTACTAAAGCGAATTGAATCAAATCGCCTGCCCCTTCTTCGCGCAAACGCTTCGCAGGGCTGGTGGCGGCTGGCGGCTAAGGGACATCGTCCCTTAGCAATCCCTAAAGCGTTATGCTTAATGCTTATAAGCTTGGTGAGTAGTTATCGTACGCCAAAGCGTACGATAACTTACGCCATTATCATGTCGCGATGCTCCATGATAAAACCCAATATCGCTTTCTATTTTCCGTCAGGAAAATTGCGTTTGCCGTAATCATGCGCCCCGCATGGTTATGGCATTAGGCAAGCAAGGTGCAAGCTGTAAAGCAAAAAATCCCTCTGGTGTGGGTGCAGGGCCGCCGCCCTGCCGCTCGACGCGTAGTCGCGCCCGCTGCGTAAGCGTTTCCCGCCACAGCCTTGGCGAAAATCGGCCATGGCTTAAACCCCAGAGAGGTCGCTTAATCTTTATTAAAAATGTAAGGAAAGCGCTGACCAAAGTTCAAATTCAGACCGAGAGTTGGTGCCAAACGCGTAAGCGCCGCCAAAAACTATTCCTATTGGGTACCAGTCTGTTAAGCACACTGTATTACATTGGGCAATGATGTGATGTACATAAGTAGCTTTAGTCCCATTTTTGTTTATGGTAAGTTTCTCCATATCGGTGTGGTTATCGAAGCTGCTTTTCTTGGTGTGGTTATGCTTAGAAAGGCGGGTAATCTTTCTATGGACATTAAAAATAATAGTGCCGTGATAGCCTATTTCAAAACCTCTCTCCTCGGGGCCTGAGCGAAGAACGACAAGATTAAAAAACCCCGTCCCATCATCAAAAGTTTCCTTAAAAGCTGGCTTTTGGTGGCTTTTAGAAGATATTAGTTGCATGTGCTTATTAAGCAAAACGGTTGCTGGAAAACTTTGTAGAAGTGCACCTTGTCCAAAAAAGCTAAGATCCCATCGTTTAAATATTCCGGGTAGCTCAAAAGCAGTTGTCAAATCTGCTCCTGCAAACCAAAGCCCGCCCCCTATGAGGGTACCAAGCGGGTTAGGGCTGGCGGTTGGAATAACGGCAAGCGCACCGACATGAAGGTAATTTCTCTCTTGGCCTATATCGTAACTAACCGTAATACCTATATCGTCTAAGCCAACAGCTGATCTTTGAAACTGCTTTCCTGCGTTGTGGTATTTTACCCGATCGGCCGCTATCGCCGACACAACCTCAATATGACCATAAGGAAATACATACTTATAATCAATCAGCGATCCCCGGTAAAAGCCATCGTAAGAACTTTTATTTATGTGTAAAAGTGTATGACGCGCGACAGGGGCTATAGCAAAGCGATGCGGATGATCAGTATGTGGTTGCGCTAAATGTAAAGCGCGCAAAATTTCTAACTCGCCTAAAATAGTTCGTGCTTTTAGTGAGGGAGCATAAGGCAGGAAAAATAAAAGCAAAGCATTAAGCAGCAAAGGCTTTTTAAAGAGATGGCGACTGCTCTGCATAAGCTGGGTGTCCTTGGCTGAAGCTACTTAATGCCAAGTTATCACATGCTATTTTAATAAATCTAGGATTGGAAAGTTTTCTCACCAGATTACGCTTGAAGCAAGCGAGCGTTTTATTGCTCAAGGCAGGCTCTTTATGGCAAGCAAGTGCATAATCAGCATAGAAAGCGCCATGAGGCAGGTAAATATATTTTCAAAAAGGGTCAATTTAGTGAGCGGTGTCCTAAAGGTAGTTCCCATGCAGGCACACGAGATATCTCTTTTTTCACCCAGCGCACGAAAAACACTTGCGCTATTGATGAGGGCCAACAAAGCGGTAAGTATGTTGACAGGTACAGGAAAAAGATTAATAAGATACAGTACACCAAGCGCTATCTCAATAAAGGGATATGCGTAGGCATACAGTGCGCTCTTCTTGGCTATAATATCATATGACCTATATATCGCTACAAAACCTTGCAGATTCAGGAGCTTAATGACGCCAAAAAGGACAAGCAGACTTCCCATAAAGTCTCTCATGCCCTTCATGAGGTCTATGCTGCCGTGCCACCACTGTAATAACAAGGTAAAGATAAAGCACGCCGCAATAGCACCTAAGAGTGGAAACAGTTCTTTGGGTGCTCGCGAC
The DNA here is from genome assembly GCA_963722385.1 of uncultured bacterium. GTDB lineage: Bacteria > Babelota > Babeliae > Babelales > Babelaceae > CAVRKK01. Next base: position 182,117 of record CAVRKK010000001.1, on the reverse strand, counting down.
TTTACCGATGGCGTTTCTTGCATAATGGGCCCTTTCCTCACAGCCATTGTTTAAATACTTTTCTTAATATATAGTCACCATGCAGCGAGAAAGCAATAATAAATCGCGGTTTTTATCAAGCGAGAAGCCATATCTTGCCATATCGCCTCGAAACATAGTAGGCTTGGTTTAGAAATCATATGCACAAGAGGGGAAAGCATGGCATATAGCGTGAAGTCTAAAAAAAGCGGCAAAACGTATTATTTGCATACCAAAGATGTCGTTCTTAGAAATGGCCGCCGCCAGCGCATTTTTTACTTTTCAGGCAAAGCCACCGGACCTACGGTTATTGATCAGCTACCCGCTGGTTATGAGGTCATGGAAAGCTCTTTAACAGGTTTACCATTGTTAAGAAAAAAGAAGTAGAGATTACGACAAAAAAACTCTTATAGCTTCAGCGGTACTGCTTAAGCACGATTTTATTCTTTCAAAAAATTTGCTATATTGGCAAAGATTTTATTTTATATCTGAAAGCTACAGGGGCTGAAATGCATAACAAAGCTTTATATAAATTTTTCCAAGGTGGCTTTATAGCTATTATTTTTTGTTGTGCGTGGGGTTTCTGCCAGATAGATAGGCAAATAAATAAGAATTACGCTGCGGTAATTCAAGAGTTCGAGCAAAAGCGCATAGCGAATTTAGCTCAGACAGGAGACGTTGAAGCTTTACGCAAACTAGCTGCGTCGCATGAACGAGCCGGCAAGCTTGAGGATGCCCGTCATTATTATGCGCTTGCTGCTCGACAAGGCGATAAAGAGTCTCAAGAAGCTTTACAGGTTTTATCACAAGAAACAGAACCAAAGAAAAGAAGCGCTTTGCCTCTTATCGCATCGGGTGTGGTCGTAAGCGGCATATTACTCGGTGCTATCTTATACTTAAAGAATATGCTTCATGTGCGTAAGCGATAGTTAAAAAGGCTTCGTCTTTTTTCCAGGGCGAATTGCAGGCAGGAAGTAAGCAAGCGTGAGCCAAGTGCGCCTATGCGGCTGACTTTGCTAAGGCTACGACGGGAACGCTTACGCAGCGGGCGCGCCTATGCGGCGGGCAGCAGGGCGGCGGCCCTGCACCCATTGATTTTATTTCTTGCTCTCTATGTTAGTCTTTATTTTTCTGTGAATGCTCTAACCATGCGTGGCGTATGCTTAGAGCTACCGCAATTTTCCTGACAGAAAATAGAAAGCGATATTAAATTTTTATCATGGAGCGCAGCGTACATGATAAATGGCGTAAGTTATCGTACGCTTTGGCGTACGATAACTACACACACCAAGCTTATAAGCATTAAGCATAACGCTTTGGGGATTGCTAAGGGATGTCCCTTAGCCGCCAGCCGCGCAGGCGATTTGACTCAGCTGTTCTTGCGAGCATGCTTCTTTGGCTGCTGTGAAGCGCCCTATTTAAGATTTCCAGAAATTAAAATAAGTATATACTAAAAATAAAATATTATTCTTAGGAGGAACGCATGTATAAGCTTCTTATTATATTCATACTTGTTTTCTCACATGCCCTCAACGGCATGGAAGGAAATGATGAACTCAACATGCAGCCTTACCCTTCTCAAAACAATGTGGGCCATGTAGAAAGGATTACAAGCGATAATCGCCAGGATTTATTTTGTGTAGGCAGGCGTTATTTAGATGATCAGCGCAGATTGAGGTTTGAAGAGCACCGCGTGCCCGTTTTTGCCGACGATATTGGTCCCGAAATGAATTCGGTGATAAGGGCACTCGAATTGATTGGGCCATCCTTAGAAAATGCAGCCGAGGAAAAAGAAAGGCGGGAAACTCTCTATGAAAGGCTAGAAGAATACTTTCGCAGCCATAACGTTAATGATGGAATTTGGTTCTTATATAATCCTCAGGTAGCTTTCTTACGTGATCCAACAACTGCAAGCCCTCTTATTCAAGTAAATAATCTACAAAGAACCTATAGAGGAGACAGAGAGCTTTGGGAAAGTGACGCGAGAAACCAATTTTTTGTTTGCGTTACGCCGCTGCAAATCGCTGCCATGACTGCCGATTGGACAGCCATTGAATGGCTCATTAGATATGGGGCTAACCCCGATGGAGTCACTAATGAGGTGCAGTTGACGCCGCTTGCGCTCCTTGTTTCTCTTGTATATTGGGAGCAAGAGCAGCTGGGACAAGTGACCGGCGCCCTCTATCAAATATCTGGACATCAAACGATCGCTGCCGAATTTGTAAAAGATGCATGGGAGCGTGCTGTTAGCTCTGCTCAGCAACCGCCGCCTCTTTTTGAGCGAATCAAATCCATCGATATAGCAAAAACGGTAATTAATATTAACTGGGTGATAATAGCAATTTATGCAGCTATATTAGCTAATCGTTATTTCTCGATGTAAAAATTTAAATGCTTCGTCGAGAAGTTTGACGGGTCGTATTGGTAGACTGTTTACTAATTTGCTCAGTTCATGGAAACAGCCTAAAATACAACGCTAATATGCAGAGGCCGTAAGGGGATTAGAGCCCCTTCGCCGTCTATTGTTGGCCCGAAGTTAACAGAACCTCTACCGCGATAGTGAACAATGTACTTGTAGGCAAAATAAGCAGCTATACCGAGCACAACAAGTCCCGTAATGCCAGCGACGCCACCAACGATCGGCCCCACAATAATTCCCACATTGGCAGAGCTGCCATCACCTGAGTATTGACCGGGGTTGCTTGAGCCAACAATTGCTGAAATAGATACGTCATCGGAGTAAAGGTTAGCCGTTGCAGCATAATTGAATCTCTTGCGCGATACCTCGGCTGCATTAGCCACTCATCTGTCCATCATCTTCTCTCTTAGTAAAACAGACTTATTATAGACACAAGAACAGCAACGGTAAAGGGAGATGTAACTACTATATATAGAATACATCTCCGAGATTTGCTCGAGGCAAACAGGTTTCGATGATTAAGCGGAGAAAGTTGGGGCAACTAAGGCTGTATGAATCTTATTAATCCAGAATGAAAAATAGGCAACCATTGTGCTTTGCTAATTAAATATTATAATATTAATGTACACAGAAATTATGCAACAAGATTTTTTAAACTATCTACAAGCATTAAAAAGGAGATATAGCATGAAACTAGCTTCCCGACTCACCATTCTTAGCGCAGTCCTTATGATAAATACATTACCTCTAGTATCTGCGCCAGCATTACCTCCAGGAGCATACCAATCCTCATGCACAAAGTGCGAGATAAGCAATAAAACTTTAACGTGCACATGTCCGATAGCAGGTACGCAATTCCGTACATCAATATCTATAGACGCATGTAAAGGAAAGGGAGAGATAGCTAACTGCGAAGGAGCATTGTATTGTAGCGATAGTTGCGGCTAACTGCCTTAAGTGCTTTATGCCTGTTTTGTGGACAAAAAGCTAAGACAGTCTAGCCTAGCCAGATTACTTACAGCTTTAACATACTCTTAACTCAATGCAAGAGCATTGTAATGAATTATAATAAACCCCGAAATTCGGAACAGTAGTTAAGATATAATTTAGCCTCCAAAATGAGATAATAAAAATTGGAGGCTAAAAAATGGATGAAAAAATTTAGCGCAACGGTAGCCACTATCATCTTGCCACCTACAGAGGGGGAGGCTTCCGCGAAATTCTTTTAAAACAAAATTTTCGATGACAATATTATTCAGCTCGTTTTCAGCACCATTTCACCCTTTAAATTTTTAACAGCTGTTAAAAATTGACAAAATGAATATTTTGACTAGAATTATTATCATGGGCAGCAGCAAAAAGGGTTTTTATGAAATATTATTACTTCTTCATAAGCATTTTTTTCTTAATTTTTCCCAATTATTTGTTAAGCTGCACGGGCATTCGATTTAAAACAGCACCAGGAAGTGTTATCTACGCGCGCACATTCGATGAGACCAGAAATTTTCACGAAGCTATTCTTTTTGTTCCCCGCAATTATTTTTCTACTAATTACTTTTTTACCGAAAATGAGCGTCGCTCATTTGATCTCCTGAGCATGGACCTTAATGCTCAAGAACCAATTGTTTTGCCAATAGGAGACTTGGGCGGCCTTAGCACATCGCTCCTCTCTTTTTTTGAAATTGTGTTGCCAAGTATTGTGGTTGGCGCTTCTCTCTCGTTAAGCGCGTACTATTGCATTAAATCATGCCTTAAGAGTAAGTAGTCTTTTTTTGCTTCATCTGTCTCTTTTAATTGAGCTCCTGATCGGGTAAGTTTAAAAAAATGATTTATTCGCCATGAAATAATTAAAATGATAAGATATAATTTTATTATTTTAATTATTCAAAAAGAGGTTTCTCATGAGATTAACGTTTATGGGAACGCTTGTCGTACTTGTGCTAGGCATGGTACCTATGGTAGGCATGGAAGATCCGAGGGAGCCACAGCTTCCAAAAGATCCTTCGTCTGCTGAAAATTTTGAAATATCTTTACAAACATGGACATGGAACTTTCAGGCTCAACAAGAGCTTCTTGAGGCAATTTTAGCCAATAATGCTGAAGCGGCCAAAAATGCTCTTGAGCAAGGGGCAAGCCCTTCTTCTTGGAGCGATTACACTGATAATGAGTTTTTTGGTCCACCGCTTTTTTGCGTACTCGATGGTATAGACACAAGCCAAAATGAAGAGGTACAGCCAAGTACTTTAAAAATAATCGAGCTACTTCTTGATTTTGGCGCTGATATTAACGCGGTGTTTAGAGCTCGCGTATTTCCTCTTAGGGTCTGCCTAGAGAAAGCTAACAACACTAAAATTGTAACCTTTTTACTTGATCATGGTGCAAGTATATGGAAAAAGCAGGCACAGCTTGTTAGTGCTCTAAAATCAAAAAAGACGCTTACTATTTTAGTAATCTATGGCCTTCGTTTCAATGATTGGTTAAGCTATATGGCATCGTCTATTAGTCGCTCGCATAACCAGCGAATTAATGGGCAAGATCAAAATGGCGACCGATCTCTACCGCAAAGTAATATGCTTTACTGGTTACTTATACGGAAAGCCCCAATCGATCATGATGAAGTCACGCAGATTATTAATCAGTTTTTTAAAAAATCTTTACTACGATGTATAATATATCACGAAACGAAAAGAGCTTTAGATAGGCTTGAAAAAATAGTTAGCAAGCAAGAATCCTTGGAAAAAATAGGCCAAACCTTCCTGGTATCGTCGCCGACTACGGTTACTTTGGTAAACAAGGCTTTTAAGATGGCAGCTGCCTATGGCAATAAAGATATTATTTTATTTATTGGTAGGAAGCTTGGATCTCTTTTAAAACCAAAGACGCTACGGGAAGCTTTCTGGAGGGCAACGTTGACCGGTTCTCTTCCTATCCTGAAAATGCTTTATGAAGAAGGTGCCATCGAAGAAAAGGCAGCACAGCAGAGGATTACCTATGCTCTTGTAATTGCTGCTGTACAACGTCATGAGGATGTGGCCGCATTTCTTTTGGAACTCGATCATAAACTAGCTTCGAGCGCTGGTCTTATTCGCGCAGATGATCTTATTGGCCTTATTAAGCATCTTGATAAGCTACTACAAGATCAACATATGCCTCTGAGTGTGCGTTCTAAGCTTGAAGAAATTAAAGCAATGATTAGCGGTCAGCTCGATCGAAGAGTCCACATGGAAGAGATAATAAACTTTACTCTCCCATCGCTGGCCACATCGCCCACTCTTTTCACCACGAGTAAGGTTTAGTTTTTTTAGGCCAGAAGCAATATGAAGAGCTGCGAGTCTTCATATTGCGGAATTTAATTTTGTTGACAGGAGGTTTTTATTTTTGATAAATTTATAATGGAATTATTTATTACAACTAAGCTTTAGGAGGATATTATGAAAGCTCAAAAATTGACTTTTCTTGCAGGATTATTTTTATGCCTTGGAGCATCTACTTTTACTCAAGAGCCCAAGCTAACAGTTGGTTCACTTCGCGATGGCGATCAGCCGGAATTAAGCAAAGCGTTGAAAATTCTAGGTGGAGCTGCCCTCGGTGCTGGAACGGGAACTATAGCCAGTTTGGCCAAATCCTGGGATGCTGTATCAGCTTCTTTGGCTCAAGTTGCTGAAAATTCAGAGAAAATGCTCGCCGGGTCATACAAATTGGCACAAAGCTTGTCGCCAGAAGCCCAAGCAGGATATTTACTTGGGCAGATTGCTGGAGGAGCATTATTAACTATTTTGGTCGCTAATGTTATGCGCGCAATTGGAGCTGGTAAACTTATTAGCATACCTGCTGCTGCAGTGCCAGCTATTTATACAGGAGCAAGTAGCTTAGGCGTATTAACGTCTCTTCTATCAACGATCCAAGAAAAAGAAAAGAATAAATAAAAGAAACTTTTGCGCTTAATAGCTTACTATTGGCGGGCCCGGTTTTAAGCCGGGTCTTGCTTTTGAGCTTTCTAAATTTATTGCTTATTTGGCCAAAGCTTGGCTCATGCTCTCGTGTATAATGTGGTTACTTATATTTTCATCTCAACAGAGCTTCCTCAGAAAATCTTGGTAACTCATTGGCCATCGATTGGGTCAAAAAAGCGGTTATGGCGTCATATTCGCTCTTGACATTATAATCTGTTGCTTATATGATGTGCTTAATAGCACATAATTTTTAGATAAAATTAAAGAATTATTATATGAATATAAAAATCTTTGCCTGCCTTCTTTTTTTGTGCGGCAACCTAGCTTCCTTTGGCAATATTGCTTGCATGGAGGCACCCTCAACTTCGGCAAATAACTTATTGGAATTGCGAATTTTCAAAATACCTGGAAGATATGAGTTCTATAAACTATCTGCTAAGGTATATCTTGATACATTAAAAATTTCCGCTGACACGAAAGTTATTAAAAGCATAAAGGACACTCTTAACGCTCTAATTGGTGCTGAGGCGATAAGATCCCCTAAGTTGACTCTTCTTCTTCATAGCTTGATCGAGTTATTAGGCTCAATGCCAGACTCACCAGAAAAAAATTCAACAGAAAAAGCAGCCGAACAACTTGCAACAATTTTGTTAGACATGGGTGCCAATCCCAATCTTCGTGATGGCCTAGGCAATACTGCCCTTCACGTTGCTGTTCAAGCCGGCAATCTTGCTCTCATTAGTTTTTTGCTTATCTGTGGAGCTCAGGTCGACATAACCAATGATGCTGGTCGAGAGCCAGGGGATATTGCTTTAGAAACTGGTAACGTGGCTGCGCTACAAGCTCTTTATCAGCATGAACGCAAAACTTGCGGTACAAATCTTCACGCGGCTGCCCAAAGCGGAGACCTCACTGCTATCCAAAGGTTGGTTGAGCTCGGAGCAGATATCGCTACCGAAGATGATCTTGGAAGAATACCAGAGCATGTAGCTTTACAGGCAGGCCATGAACATGTTGTGCATTACTTACGCAAAAAAATGATAAAGCTTGTAAGTGCCGCCAACTCTTCTTTCCCATGGCAGCTAAAGTGACCGCAGGAATTCCTGCCAACGCATCGCGAGCTTGGGCACGGGCCCCTTGCCCAAGAGCATCTCTGGCAACTTCTGTATCAGCGGCTAAAATCGCGTTAATCAGTGCTTGGTTTAGTTCTTGTTGGTTAGCTACCTCTTTTTCTTGAGGTTCTGTTGGGCGTTCCATGGCCCTGACATTGCCTATAAATGTTAAAGCCGTAGCCAATGCGAAAAAATAGAAAGCGTCATTTGTCTTGCCTCATTCAAAAATTATTATTCTAAATAATAATTTTTTTTAGAATAATGTCAACAAAGTCACTCGTTGCATGGCTCTATTATTAATCAGAGCTAGGTAGGTTCACCTCAAGCTTCTATTCGATATCGAGAGATAGAGAGCATTTGTCTTAGCTATATCATCCAACCTGGATGATTTTTGATGCCGGTTGAGATGTTCTATCCAACTTGGTTGTATCAAGAAGAAGAGCGCATTGTTTAAGGATAGAATTAAGCTCATCAACGCTTAGCATATGTATGGTGTCTTTATGAGAGCAATCGGTATAATTTTCGATGGTTGCTGGCCTTATGCCACGACCGTCATCGCATCGCAATTGAGCATCATAGGCAAGGTTATAGCCTTCTCGTATAAGATATGAAGCAAGATAGGTGCCGGTATTGGCAATAACAACTGAAGGCGCATGATCACCTAATACGACATCAAGAATAACGTAATTTATCGGTGGTGATAGGTGCCCGCCATGGTACAGCTTTTGAACAATCTCATCGATAATTGAAGCAGCCCCTGTCTTTTGTTCAAAAAAATTGCGGAGTACAAGATGTGCAAGTGAACGATAAGGATACTTAGCGGTAATTTTTTTGAGATTTAGCCAGCGTCTTTGTTGCTCAGTGAGAAAATCAAGTAATACTTGTGCTTTCCTTTTATTTTGTTGATTAACAAATTTTGTCCGTACTCGATTGGCCAGATCAATCATGTTTTCAATTGACCCTATCGCCATCTTAATAACGTTGCTAGGCGTAGGCTGGGAAAAGCGAGAATGGCGGAGTTCTTCGTATTGTGGCCGATAGACCTCGTTTTCATATTCCTTTAGCCTATCGGCGTAATACAATGCTTCAACCCCTGCATCCAAAAAAGCACGCGGTTCACCAAGAAGTACGTTAGCCTTACTTTCCACTTGCTGCCCAAGAAACATAAGGCTGTTTATTTTTTCATTTCACGCTAATTGATTCTCGACAGTATTTTTTTGACAATAGGTTGGGTTGCCTTCGAAGGTACATTTGGTATAAAAAGGAGCGAGTCGAATTTTATTAAACGTGTCGTAATCTTCACGTGTTACACTTTCTATTATTAAATAAGCATCAGGATTTTTATGTTTGAGTGATGCAAAAAAACGTTGGATAGTTGCCGCTTGGCTTTTAATGAGCTGCAGAGCGTTATCATACGAAAAGCCTTTTGGTAGGCTATTTTCGTTAAGATGTAGATCGCCTATAAGGTATACCATTTGACTATGACCCCCTAAAAGTTTTTTTTCAAGGGCCATTACTGTTATTGGAGATCCCTGAGTAATGCCAAAAGCTAAGAAAAGGTAAGCACTGATGAAAAGCAATAAGCGCATATTTTCTCCAAAGTAACGGCAAACTTAATTTTAATTTACATCTAAAAATTAATTTACACCTAAAAATCTTAAGTTGTCAAGATTTGAGATCTTGCCTCTCATTAAGCGCAACTGTTTCCTCGAGTTTTTTTATAAATTCTTGGCGAGATTTCTTCTTGTTCCGATTGGCACTGCTTTAACATAAATTACTGATCACAGCATAACGCAGATTTTTACCTTACTCTTCCTTCTCGCCCTTTTCTCGTCTAAACTTATTCAAGCGTTAACTGATTCTTTTTCTAAGGGGTAAAAATGATAATCCAAAGATTGGCTATCTTCATAGGACTTATATTTGCAGCAGATGCAGCACCGTCAATTTCGGGCAAATTTCCTTTGAGTTTAAAAAAAGATAATAGTTTTAAAATTGCTGATTATGTGCTTGTTCAAGCAGTTCAAATGGGCGACATGCAAAAAGCGCAAGCAGCTTTGAGCCAGAATGCTAATCTTAATGGGTTCGGTGCATCAAAAAGGCCGCTTATTTTAGCTACAAAAAATAATGATATCTCAATGGTTCTTTGGCTTATTAAAGAGAAGGCAGACATTAATGCCTCTGATGAGCGAGGTTGGCAGGCTCTACACTGGGCAGCTGAAAAACATTTAGTGCCTATTCTAAAATTGCTTATCGAAAGCGGAGCAGATATTAATGCAAAAAATAAAGAAGGATATACGCCTTTGCACTTGGCTGTTGATAACAATGATCTAGAAGTTGTTGAATTATTGCTTGATTGTAGCGCTATTGCTACCATACGAGATCGTCACGGCATAGAGCCAATCCACCGAGCTGCGTTTAAAGGCAATTTAAAGATGGCTCAACTGCTCATTAAGCATGGAGCTTGTGTTTCTACGCCGGATAATGATGGCTGGACGCCCGCTTTGTGGGCCCAGGCTGAAGGTTATCAAGAACACGCTCGATGGCTTTTACATCAATAGTTTCAATAATCGCTTACTCGGTTTACAAGCGCGATTTCTAAGGCTTTCTTACGTTGAACGTGAGCCCAACAATACGTGCCGCAATGACCTTTGCAACAGCGGCATTGGGAGCCTTTGAAGATGGCTTGTCGGGTCTTGCGCAAGCCTTATTATGGTGCGTGAAGATTCTTGCGCAGCCTGGCGATGTCGCAAAGCAGCAACCATTACCATGACTTCATTGCGATGTTTCTCTTGATCAATTAGAATCCAAGCATCGAGCACCGGTCTAAATGGTGCGAAGGGCACATCCAAAGGCATGTGCGCGATTGGTTTCATCCGGAGATTTTGTTCATAATCGATAAATTCCCTCAATCGCTCAAGAACAGGGCTTATTGGAATATTGAGGGCATATAAACCATCTTGGCGCAACAGGAAGCGTACAATATCAAAATAACGTTCACGCGCGTCTTCGCTAATCTTCGTTGAGCCTTGCGTAGCAGCATGCAAGAGCGCATCTGCAAGAGATTGCCCTAGGGTCTGATGGTAGGCAATGTTCTCTGAGTCCTTATTATAGAACCCAAAGATAGCATAGAATGCCTCGACATGTCCGTTAAGTGCGGCCCGATCAAGTGCTCTGCCAAGCGTGTGGGGATCCGAGATAATTAATTCTTTAAATAGCTGCAACGTTGCATCAACAATGAAAAGATTTCCTTGGGCGCTCGTAAGCTGTAGGGCATCTTTAATAAGTTGAAGATCTTGGTTGCTTAAGAGAGTTTTATCGCGCAAACCATGAAGTAACGCGAGAACTTCTCCTTTGTTATAGAGAGCAACCGCCCTGAGTAATTGCTCAGGAAATACTTGCTCGAAATTGAGCAAGCGCATTACGTCCGGCGTAATAATAGCTCCTCTTTCTATCAACCACCGTGCTATTTCTAGCTGACCCTGATCAGCCGCTACTCTAAGCGGCATTCGGTAGTTAGTTCCTTGCCTAACGCTCGCGTTAATGTTATAGCCGGAATCAAGTGCTTCTTGGATAAAGGGTATTCTGCTTAGACCACTTTGGCCTTCATGAACAACAAGGGCTTCATGCATAAATAAGCTGGATTTCTGCGTAAATACGTAAGCGCCTCGTTTTCTTAAAAAATCCAATATAACTTTATTGCCAACCTCAACAGCTTTATCGATAGGGCGATATCCTCCATTATCGGCTTGATTGACATTAGCTCGTCTTTCGATAAGCCAGGCCACTAAATCTTGATTGCCAGATTCAACTGCTAGGCTTAGCAAGGGTGTTCCTTTATAGGCAGCAAGGGAAGCGCCATGTATGGCGAGAAGCTTGACAGAAGCAAGGCTGCCAACCAAAGCAGCATATCCTATCAAATTCAGGTCTCTTAATCGTCCCTGGTAATTAAAATGTTGGGAAGCGTCGACGTTTTTTGCACCTTGCTCAAGAGCTTGCATGGTCGCTCCTACATTATCAGCTAAAATCGCATCAACGAGCGCTTGGTCGAGTTTTTGTTGCTTATCTACACTTTTTTCTTGGGGCTCTGCAGGATGTTCCATGGCCCTAACATTGCCTATAAATGTTAAAGCTGCCAATGTAAAAAAAATAAAAAACTTCATCTATATTGCCTCATCGAAACATTATTATTCTAAATGATAATATTTTTTAGGTTAATGTCAACACAGATGGACCTTGCCTTTAACCGAAATTACGTATAATAGACTCTAAAAGATAAAACATCTGAACTTAAGTTTGCTTGATAATGAGATCTAAGAGTTAGATTGCTAACGCTCTTAGAAAAAATTTTTTTTCTAAGAGCGTTCTTGTGTTGCTTGTTCTTTTTCAGCTGATTGTTTAGTTTCCCAGACCTCGTACGCTTTTTGTATTTGAAGCGTGATTGGAAGTACAGCTGTCTTAAAGAGAGTTCCATAGTTAGGCTCATCAGCTGCTTTACATATCCCTTTAGTTTCCCAATTTTTAATCAAATCCACCAAATTACTTGTATTTTTTGCCAAAAAACCAATGGCATAAAGCGCACGCTCTACATCAGATGGAAGGGTATCTTTGTTGCCATGCACTAAAATATAGGGGCTCTGAAAATTATTAAAAACAGAATAGCAATATAAAATTAATTTTGTCAATAAAATACGAAATGTAAATAAATAATGCTTATGCAGAGAGGGAGAGCCTATCTAGCCAACAAAAATTTGTGATATAACTGAGTTTATATGGTGCCTCGTATTCGGGATCTCTGTTTCACCTGATTGCCCAAGCTATACGCTAGCAGGGTCCTACGTTTTAGAACGTTTTTAATCGTAAAGGGGAACCTCCGCTTCTTTATTGAAAATAAGCCACAATACTGCCTCGGTCACGCCGGCAAGGAATTATCCATCAACTTGTAGACTCTAATATGAGCGAACCTGAACGAAGCCCTTTGGGGAATATAATTGTTTTCTCCGATGATTCTGGGAACGTGATTAAAAGCATGAAAGAAGGCTGTATGTTATCATGCAGATCATGAGCAAATAATTTTTTATCAAGTATTGCAAATATGATTAAATATATTATATAATAAAAAAGCAATGATAAATCTACTTAGCAAAAAAGGAAGAGCATATGAAGAAAATAACGTTATCACTTTGCTTGAGCTTATTGACCCTTATTACACAGTCCGTATCGGCAGACGAAGGCTCAGTAAAAATACAAAACAAATTGAACACCAGTCTTAATTACACCATAAAGTATTCATGGGGTTTAACGACGACGGGGGCCCGCGCGCCATGGATATGTCCTATAGGTCGAAGCGTTGAAGAAGGCGAAGTTGGACCTGGACAAACAAGCGAGATACCAAGCAGTGATTGCTGTCTAAGTTCCGTCGCGATCTCAACAAAAGATGGGAAAAAAGCCGAACAAGCTGATCTAGGTTCTGTTGCTTGCATTGAAGGAATAAGTCTGGTCGCATCAGAAAAAAATGGAAAATTATTTCTCAGTCTAAAGTAATAACAGGTTGAAGGGCGGCCGGACTGTCCGTCCTTAAGTCTTGTGGAGAGGCGGCGCTGGCTGTTCGATGAAAAAAGAGTCCCCTGCATGGTGCTCGGCACTATTTTATCCATGGAGAGCGTCAATCTAGGTTGATTTTACTCATCTGTTTTTTGCTTTGCATGACTTTTATCCAAAAAAGCAAAATGCGGAAACCTATCTCCCCGCTATGCTTTTATAATAGGAGAAAGGGTGATTTTTTATCCTTTTATCAATGTTTTAATAAGATTATTCGCAGATTGCCAACCAATAATAGCCCCTTGCCTACGCCGTTGATTAACGCTGCCGCCATAGATGATATACCCATGCGAAGGTTCTGTAGTTGTTAGCTCATTCCAGTAGGTTAGGCCTTTATAAAAATCAGGCACTACCGTCATACTTGACTTGATTTCTATAGGATACGTACTGGTTCCTTCTTCGATAATACAATCAAGCTCGTGTCGTCCATTTTGATCGCGCCAGAAATACAGAGATGGGCGCGTTCCGATGTTGCAATATTGCTTATAAAGATCGCTTATGATAAGAGATTCGAATAACTGCCCTCTCAAAGGGTGTGAGGTTAGAATATCAACCGTTGTTATCCGTAATAGCGAACATGCAAGCCCAGTATCCAAAAAGTAAAGCTTTGGTGATTTGGTTAACCGCTTATTAAAATTTCTATAATAAGGCTCCAAGAGAAATATAATATAGCTTGCCTCAAGAATGGATAACCAAGATCGTGCTGTATGGAATGAGATTCCACATTCGTTGGCAATGCCATCAATATTAAGAAGTTGGCCGGTTCGTCCGGCACAAAGCTGGATAAACCGTTGAAATACCTTTAAGTCGCCAACTTTATCTAAATGCCTCACATCACGCTCAATATATGTTTGTATATATGAGGGATAGAATTTGCTTGGCTCAAAACCCTGATCATAGACTCGTGGGTATCCACCCTCAAAGATAGCCATATCAAAATTGGCCGCGAGCAACTTGTTTTTTTGAAGTTCATGGAGTGATAAAGGCATCAAAACGAGAATTCCGATGCGTCCTGCAAGGGATTGTATTATTGCTTTATTGGCCAAAAAGTTCTGAGAGCCGGTAAGTACAAAGTAGCCAGGTCTTTTAAACTGATCGACGGCTAATTGAATATAAGAGGTTATCTGAGGGACATATTGAAATTCATCTATAATAATACCATGGTTGTTATTATAGAGCTGCAAAAACCCTTCAGGATCTTGTTCCGCATATGCTCGAGTAGGCTCATGTTCAAAATTCAGATATATATGCTTCTTAAAGGTATCCCTAACCAACGTCGTTTTCCCCGATTGGCGTGGGCCCAAAAGCGCGACCACGGGAAATTGGGCATATTCCTTGAGCTCCTTTTTTATATCCCTTATAAACATCTTTCCCCTCGAATATAGTGTGCGATTTCATCTCTAATTTTAAAAATAGCACACCCTTCGTAAAATATAAACCTTATTGCAAGGTTTACCAAGAAATAGATCCATTAATAGAAATTCCGCTCTTCATCGAGTATATTTATACTTTTCTTGTAAATTGTAAACATTTTCACAAAAGTGCTATTATCACTGATATTTAAGTTATATTAAGAATGGAATATTTTTATGAGAATGATAGCTTTCTTTATTTTAATTATAGCTATACCACTTTATCCTATGGAGCAACCGTTTAGTACGCTTGAAGGCGCTCTTTGTATTACGATAGGTCTATTAACTAAAAATAACTCTAAAAAACCTGAGCAATCTGTCGAGGACAACAAAAAGAAATGCGAATCCTTGATAAATCCAGTAATATCGAATAATCAAGAGCTTGTCGAACACATGCTTGCTCATGGAGTGCCCGCTAACCTTTATGATGAAAGTGGACCACAGCCTATACATTGGGCGGTAATAAGTGGCAATCTTGCTCTCGTTATAACACTCGTAAAACATGGCGCTTAACTAAAAAAGCAAAAGAAAAGTTTAAACGAGGGATGCTCTTGCTGATTGCTCTTAAGCACAATGATCTCGTCTCGTCAATTCTTGATCACGAAAATAAGATTGTCTTAGTAGACACTTCTTTCTTGCGAGCAGCTTTCGAGGTAGCGGGAGCGACTAATAATCGTCGAGCTTTTGTACGACTTTTTACCTTAGCAACGGAAAGGCACCATAATGGCCAGATCAAACAAGCACTTTTTTTGTCTATGCTTGAAAATGCCTTATATTGGGCTGCTTTGCAACAGAGTAAAGAAGTATTGCAAGAAATTCTTGATCAAGCTTTTATTAATGGGTATGCGCTGGAGCTACTATTAGCAAGAACTGGACAACGTACCACTGCCCCTTATACAAACTGCAACTGCGCTCGATAATCCTGATGATTATGGTAAAGAGCAAGCACTTGCTTTTTCTTTAATTCGGCAGCAGCTTATAAATGCCCGCTGCCTTCAATGGGGCCTACCGGAAAATCCCCATAATAATCCTCATTCTGCCGTAGGTACCTTATTTCGGTTTTTATGGCAATTGCCACCAGAACTCATTGCTCATTATGTATCTTGTTTTACATGAGCCTCAAGATTGACCTCGAGTTTAGTGTGCGATTCCGTTTCTAATTTTAAAAATAGCACACTACGCTTTCTTAAGCCTGTTTTTCTGTTAAGTTTTGGTGTTTTAAGGTTGCCGATAGTCTTATCGATATCTTGCAAAAGCATGGTGCTAAAACAGCAAAGCAATTTAGGGAGCATAAAAAGCCTTAATGAGAGTTGCTTGAGATCAATTATAGCTAATCATTTCTAAAGTATCTAAATGCGAGTACTGCCAAAAATGCTCCTAGGAAAGCGCCAGCAACATACATCAAGGTGTGTATTCATATAATAGGTAGACCTTTGACAATGCTAAATAAGACAGCGCCAATTACTATTGCTGGATTAAATAAGCCACCTGATGTCGTTGCCCCAATGGCTGCAAGAGCAGGAATAGTAAGACCTATAGCAAACCCAAAAATCTGGCTTCCTTAAAACGGATTATTATTGACAAGCTAAATAAATTTAGGTAGTATTTTTAGGAAAATAGTGCTTATTGAGCAATTAAAGGATACTTGATGGAAAAATTTTTATTTATATAATTTCCCCCTCAAGCAACAAACAACACATAACTAATAGTGATTTTTGAATCCGTTGCGTAAAACTTGATAGAGCTCCCGCAACGACGTAGAGCGGATATGTATTAATGTGCGCTAAAGGTTATATTTATTTTCTTGATCATATAACTTATTTCTTATAATCTATCCACGATTTCCGTTATAAAAAATAACAAAGTGAAAAAATATGCATCGGTGAATTTAGTCGCCGATGCATATCGTGATGTGTTTTTTGCTAAAGCTATCTGAGTTTTGCTTAAAATATATTAAGCAGCGCAAATAAATAACCCATAATCGACTCTGCTTTTGCTACGTCATTAGTAGAGGATGAAGTCGATGCTGTTGTTGAGGCGGATGTAGTTGATCCCGAGCTTCCCGTCAAAGTAAAAATAGTCACTGTACCATTACCACCGTTGTTTCCATTAGCAGTGGCTAGATATAACCCATTAGGCGAAATTGTTATCCAGTAGGGTTCTGTATCTTGAATTGGCAATAAATAGGAAGTGCCATTATCTATCGGAGCGCCATTCGACATATCAAATAATGTTATGTCATCTGTTAGAAAATCACTAGTAGCAAGGCATGCACCATTTGGAGAAAAAACAACATCTTGGGTTCCCTGCGATGCAAAAGGTGAAGTAGGCAAGGAATATGCTATACCTTCACTAAGAACACCATTAGTTACGGTAAATAGAACAACCTGATTTGACCCGAAAGCGGTAGCAGCCAAATGGGAACCATCAGATGAAAACGCCAAAGAAGAGGTAGTTGTTGCTCCTGCAGGCAGGGGGTATACTTTTCCTGCGCTTAGTGTTCCATTAGAGTGAAAATTAAAGACCGATATATTATTCGAAATTCTATTAGGTACAGCAAGAAATGCTCCATCTGGGGAAAAATTAATAAACTGCTGCTGATCGGAAGCTCCAGCAGGTGATGGGTATGATATCCCATTGCTAAGCGTGCCGGCTGTTACGGCAAATATTGTTATATCTCCTGATCCTTGATTTGAAGTAGCGACATATGAATCATCTGGTGAGAATACCGCACCACTGGGAAATGAAGAACTTCCTGGCAATTTATAAGAGGTACCAGAAGTTAGCACGCCTTTAGCAAATTTAAAGAGGGTTACGTCATTTGAGCCAGTATTTGCAGTAATAAGATAGAGGCCATTTGCTGAAAATGCCCCTCTAGTAGGACTTGTTGAGCCAGCCGGAAGGGGATATGTTGTACCATTAATTAAGGCTCCTTGAGCGGTTACGCTAAATATAGTTACGTCATTTGAGCTACGGTTAACCGTAGCCAAATAATTCCCATCAGGTGAAAAGGCTACGGAATGAGTATAGAGAGAATTAGGAGGCAATGGGTAGGATACTTGAGACACGACTGAACACGAACCATAAATCTTTGGACTGAAGCACATAAGTAGTAGAATTGCTATTTTATTGTTCATTCTCTCTCCTTTTTAAATTAAACAATTCACGGAAGTAAACTTTTTTATTAATGAACATGTTTAGCTTATAACGATAGCCGCTGACGCAACTTAGATCCTTAAAGAGGTCCATACTCACCAACTGTCTTATTTTTGCAATTTCCTAATCATTTTGCAAGAAATTTTTTGGTATGCCTCGATGAAAAAAATGAGCTCTTTTGCGCTAAAGTCCTTTAAGGCGCGATAGAGAGAAAAGTGATCAGCTTAAAAGCAAGATTACCTTGGCAAGAATAAAAGACGCGCGCTCAATGCCTTATTGACAATTAGGAAGTTAAATTGATAATATAATTCAAGGATGATATAGCTTAAATAAAGGCGGCGATAGAGAATGATGCGAAAGATATTATTGGTGCTTTTATCAACGTCTATGGTTATAGAAGTATTAGGTATAAACCATAGTAAAAGAAAGTACCGGACAGAAGGGCAAGAGCGGTCTTTCGTAAAAAAAAGCAAGCTATTTACCAAAGAGGAAGAGGAAGAGAGTCCTAAGGCTCGTGATAAATATGGCAATATGCCAATACATTATGCAGCACGTAATAGCCACATTGGGGTATTAGAATGGTTGCTTGCGCATGGAGCTCAAATTAATGCTCGTGATGATGATGGTGCTGAGCCGATACATGTTGCAGCAGCTTATGGTCAAGTAAATGCATTAAAGTGGCTTATTGTGCATGGGTCACAGATCAATGCTCGTGATGATAAAGAAGAGAGACATCATTGCTTTATGCAGCATGTTATGGTTCGGGTAACGGATTAGCATGGCTTATTCAGCATGGAGCTCAAGTTAATGAAAAACATAATAGCCTTTTCTTAAGTCTCGTAGAGGTGAAACAACCCATCTTAGCTCGATTATTAAGAACTGAGGATACTAACGAGATTGTACATACTATATTGTGGATGAGCTCAAATGCTCAAGAAATATGGCAAGCAACTTTTACCATGATAGCCTTGGGGCGTAATGACGCTGTCATTGCTATTTTTAATGTTTTAGGCTACCTGATAACACCTGAGATTATAAAGGATGCCTTAGAAGTTGCAGCTGCTTGCAATAATCTCTTTATGGTTGAGGAACTTTATAAAAGAGCAATAAATCTGCCTGGGATTAATCAAGAACAGCTTGCGAATACGCTCTACTGGGCAGCGATAGGAAGAAGCGAAGAAATCGTAGACTTCATTCTTGAGCAAGCTTTTATATATGGACGTGTTCCGAACTTAATATACAGAGAATTCGTGAGTTAATTACCATACTTCTTTACGCAACTACAACAGAAGATGATAAAGCTCTTCTCAATAATATACGACAAAGCTTAGATCAACTTCCGCGATTACAAGCCGCTCAACACATGCATCAACTACCTGGGGAGATTGTAGCTTTGGTACTAGGGCATCTTTTACGGATAAAGTCACCTCTGCCTACTATCCCTAAAACTAATTGACTAAAGTTCCCAGAATCACTAGAGCCGCCGCAGTTGGCTAAGCGTCAGATCCCTTTTTGGACTTTTTGGTAAAGGTACAACATAAATCCATTAGTCATATATGCTTGAGTCATAATAAGATACGATGTAATATTTTTTTGAGAATATTACATCGTATCTTATATTTTTTGAAGAAATCTCAAGAAAGGTAGATTTATGCTTAATAAAATATTAATCGCCGTATGCCTTTTTTCCTCTGTGCAAGAACTTTATCCCATGCAAGAATTCGAGGCTACTCAAAATTTATTAGATGCCGCAGAATCCCGCGATTGCAATGCCTTTAAATTAGCACTTGGTCAAGGTGCTCATATTAATGTTAAAGTGCAGGTTAAGGTTAACGGCAACGAAGTTCACCTTTCCTTAATAGAATATCTAGCACTTAGAGGCGACCTTAATCTTATTAAGTTACTCTTCGAAGAGAGTACATTTTGTCCTGCTGCCAGTAGCGCTGCGCCTGCGGCTATAATCTTGGCTTTTGAATCAGGCAATGCTGAGGTAGCAAACTGGCTTATTGAGCATGGAGCAAACGCAAACGGGCAGATTCGCCTAAGGGTTGATAGTGAAAAAACATTAGTCACTAACTTAATTGGTTACGCAACATATAGAGGCAACTTTGATTTTGTTAAATTTCTGATAAAGCGTGGTGCAACTTTTGATAATCAACGCGCAGATCTGGTGCTTTTTATCCTCCACTCAGGCAACCAAAAGCTCATTAAATGGCTTATTAAACAATATCCTAATTTAGAAAAGCTTGATTCCATTATAAACCAATGCCTTTTATTTTCTAAAACGGGAAAACACGAAAGCGGACTTCTTTTGCTTCAAGAAGCTCTCAGTTATGGCTACAATCTTAATCGAAGAATCCCGCTATGGGAAGGCAGGACGGAAGGCTTGCTCGACACCCCTCATAGTCCAGAAATAACACGCTGGTTAATAGAAAGGGGATTAACTATTACCCGAACCCAAGATTTGCCTGCAATCTTCTCGGAGCAATTGCTTAAAGATATTGCTCACAAAGACATTGAGGCTGCCAAAAAGGGACTCAAGAAGGCGTTAATAGAAAAAGATTACCTGCTTGTTGAGAGCGCTTTAACGCTTGCAAGTGCCCAGGGCGTTCTTCAAATTGTCGACGAAATTCTTATGCGTGCTGAAATCAATCTGAAGCCCGAAATAATTGGTGTAGCACTTGAGTGCGCCGCACTGAATGGCCACGAAAATGTTGTAAGAACTCTTTATCGATATTCCCCCAACAGTCTTAGCCTATGTAGCTACCTTGAGCGAGCACTCTTTTATGCTACCATTCAAGGAGCACGAGTTGGGGATCTGAGAGATCAGTATTTTGCCATTGTTGATTTTCTTCTGAGGAAAAATTATTTTTCTAAACTTAATATACCTCTTCTAAAAACTATTAAACGGCTTGACTTCCTCATCCGTAATAATTTACTTGAAGAGAATTCGCTTTCGGCAGCAAGAGAATTGTACAATACAATGCATAAATATGAACACGAGCAAAATGAGCGCATAGCAAGGTCTGTACAGCACCATCTAAACCCTCATAATGTTCCGGTTAATGCTTTGCACAACCTTCATTTAACGAGCAATGAATTAAATATTCTGCTATAGAAAGCGGCAAATAAACAATTTAAGCAATCATTAATCAAAAATCAGTATTTTGGAATACAGCCATCCAAGGCGTTAGTGGATCGATTGATTACAAAATGCACTTAATCGGTCCACTATCACTTTGATTGTTTGGCTTTATATTGATGCATTGCATTTTAATTTAATTTTATTAAAACCCTTGCAGCCTCAATGAAATTAATGTTAGTTTAAAAATTAATTAATTCAGTATTTCAGAGGCGCCAACATAAAAGGAGCAAATTTTAAAGATTCGACAATTAATGGTGCTCGATTTGGTCCTGATGTGTTTAATATCGTAACCCAGCAAGCCAGGCATTAATTACAAAGCTCATTGCTCTATAGCATCACTTGCCTTTGTACTCCTTAGCTTCACTTAAAGGAGCACGGACAACTCGAGGGAGGGGCCAACAGATTTCCTACACCATAAAGATGGAGCTTAAAATGTATACTAGAGGGTTTTTTAACGTAATATGAGGAAAAATGTATGATAGGCTTAAAAAATGGATTACTGCCTCTACTTTTATCTATGATTGCAGTATGTCTTCATCCTATGCAGGAAAACATTGCTTATAAGAAAAATTTGGCTATGCTTGACAGTTTAAAGCGGCATCGTGCCCATATATTTAATCCACTAGATACTGACGATTTTATGTTGAGTATCCTTACCCCGGCTTTTAGTAATCAAATTAATAGTGATATGGCCATACATTTACTGCAATTAGGCATTGATCATGGTTATTGGGTTAATGTATTATTTTTTAATAGCTTCGTAGAACTTTCGAGTCAGCAGCCCCTTCTCATTCGGTGGTTTGTAGAGCATGGCGCTACTGTTAATCGTAAGCCAGCAACGAGAGCTGGTATTAAAATAGTTTTTAGTGAACCGTTGCTACAAGCGATAGCTCTTAAAGAGATAGAGAATGCAATCTCACTTCTAAAGGATTTAAGCGAAAGGCCTGATTTGAGCAAGGAAGATCAACAGCTTATTCTGAAAGCTCTCCAGCTTGCCAGTGCTCAAGGAGTTCTCCCCATTGTTGAAGAACTTATACCCCTTTTTGATAGCATACAGGTCAATGATTTTGAAGGAGCGCAGGCTTATGGCGAATCGCTTGTTCGTGCAGCGCTTAATGGGCATGATGATGTTTTTCATTTGCTTTCTGATCGACGCAAAGAAAGTATTAGGGAGAATCCTGATCTCTGGAGAACCTATCTAGATCAAGCGTTATTTTATGCCGTCGTACAAGGTTCGACGCATAAGGAATACGAGGGCTATTTCTCGATTGCCCAATCCCTCTTAAATCAAGAATTTTTGCATGCTCTAGGTCTTTCTTTAGAGCATGCGGATAAGGGACTGCAAGAGCTTATCCAGGCTACTGAAGAAGCAAAGAGCACAAGTTTAGCTGAGGATGATAAAGAGAAAATAAGAATTCTGCTCGAAAGAGCAAAAAAGTTTCAGACTCTGTTGGCAAGACATCAACCTGCTCAAGAGCTGGCATATCTTACAAAAGAGCAAGCGCAAAGACCTGCCAGCTTCCTCAGTACGCTTCCACGAGAGCTGATCGAGCAAAAGCTGATGCGATATGTATACGGTGGCTCTCGCTCATTATAAAGATGGGGTTTAAAATATAATATGGCTTTTACCGTAAAGTAGGGAAAATCAGCAATGCCTAGATTAAAACTTGCCAAATTTACCCGTCAAGCATAGCGAGGTTGAAAATATTTTATATAATTAAGCTCTATATTTAAGCATTGTTTTATTATAAAAATCTAGGGCTTCTATGAGAGTCTATGGGCTATTTAGTTTCAGTTTATTTCTTTTTTTTATTTCTTATATGGCATCGCCCATGGAACAAAATAAAAGGAAAAAACGTGAGTTAAATCAAGATCAGATTGAGATTATTGAGTATATAGCAAGTATACATTTTCTTGATTTGATATAAGAGCGTTATTTTCAACAAGCGGCAAAAGATTTCTATCTAGAAGCTTGAATGAGATGTAGAGCGAATTGTGTTCCTAGCGACTAAAACTCATCACTTATACTTGAAATACTCATACTGCATTTCGACGAGCTAGCATGACAAAAAGGTTTATGTTAAAATAAAGCTTGCATTTTTATAGCTACATGATGGAGATTTCATGATTATACAAAAAATAAGAAATATAACTTTTTGCATACTATTTGCAGCTCAAGGAGCATGTTGCGTGCCTGTCCAAGGAATGCAACAGGATCAAAAAGAGCTCAATAAAAACCTTATCGATGCTGTTTATGCGGGAAATTTTAGCAATTCCTATAATGCTCTACGTAGAGGAGCTGATCCTGACTGTAGAGACACATTAACGATCGATACTCCGCTTGCCATAGCGATTCAGACCAATAATTTAGATATAGTGGATTTACTTCTCATTAAAAATGCAAATCCTAATCTTGTTTCGTCACTAGATTTGCCGCCGCTCGCGCTTGCTATCATAGCCCCATATAGCGAAAAAAAGAGGGCCACATTAGTTCATACATTGATTTTTTATAGAGAGCGCCCGGCTTCAGTAAATGCGCAAGGAAGAAATGGTTGGACTGCTTTACATTACGCCTCGGCTACACGCTCACTTCTTGTAATAGAGTATCTTCTCTCTGAAGAAGCAGATACCACTATACAAAATTTTAATGGTCAAACAGCAGATGAAATCACCGACGATCCAAAGATCAATGCTCTTATACGGCAAGCTAGAAAAAACCAAGTCAAGTGACATCTACTTGGCTATCCGTAAGGAGATGCTTAGGCTGTTTTCTGCGTAACGCGAAGCGATCTGCAACCGGCTCAGGTCTTAAAGTTTTGCTCCATAACGAACAAGCAATTCAGCTAAATCGCGGTTAGGACTCCATTGAGCTAGTTGAAGGGGCTTCTTTCCATAAGTGGTAGGAATATTAGGATCAGCTCCATGCTCAAGAAGTAGCTTTACTATGGGGACTCCCGCTCGTCTCGTGATAGCTTCAGTTAAAGGCGTAGTTCCTGATTTATCAGTAAAATTGGCATCAGCACGACGTTCAAGCAGTAGTTTGACGAGAGGAAAATTCTTTTCTGAAATTACTATACTTAAAGGAGTTTGCCCATTTATGAATCTTATATTTACCGATGGGATTTTATTTATGAACACCTCTGCCTGAACATCATGAGAGAAACGTAGAGCATCAAAGAGAGCCTTAGACATGAGGTGCTCGTTTTTAGAAGCGAAGCCACTATAAAACTCAACAAGTTCTAGTATAGGCTTATTGCCGCTCTTTTCTGCAACCTCTAGAGCTGTTCTTCCTCGCTCGTTTTTCGCACCGAAGTCTACATATTCTTGTTCAAGTATCTTTTGTACGGCAGCGCTGTCATTAGATCCTATTGTCTTAAAAAGCTCTTTATCAGCAGGGCTTAATCTGGCTTGCGCTTTTGCTTTGTCTTCTAGTGCTTCATCGATAAGTGATGTAAGCTTTCTCTTGTACTCGGTAGTTTTTTGATCAGACATCAAATTATAGCGATATATTTTTACGCCACTTTCAGGGTTGAGGAGGAAATCATGAGAGATTAATAGGCGACCTTGAATGCGATCCATATCTTCATAAGAAATAGCTTGCGGGTGATTGCGGTAGATGTCAAGATAGGTCTGTGCATCAATAGTTTTTAGATCGTAAGTATGATGTTTACCTTCTTTGTCCACAAACGTTACCGGTTCAAGTGGCGCAATCGCTAGGAGAGGCTTTTGACTCAGCGGTTTGCCATATGCCTGAGATAGATAAAGATAATCATTGATTTTACTTCTTGGTATAAAAATCTGCAGCAAGTTGCCTCCTTCTTGAGGTTTATATAAAGCGAAAAGATCTTCGAATTTTTTTATATACGCATCATTAATGCCAAATTTATCAAAAATGAGCTCGAATAAAGCGCGTGGAGGATTGATGCTTTGATTTAAAATAAATGCGCTCAATGAGCCTTCGCCTATTGTTCTAGCATTGCCAAACAAAGAAAGATTTATTGATAAGAGCAATTTTACTATTTCAGGTTCAGTGTCTGATTCAAATCCTTTTTGAAGTATTTCTGCTAGCGTTTTTGCATAGGTTGCGCTACCAGGTATGCGTAAGTACTCAAAAGCAGAGTATCCTTTTTCTAAAGTTCTTTTAAAAAGTTCGTTTAAGATGTCGTAGAAAAGTATAAAGTTTCTCTCTTGAGCATGATAGACAACATGATGGTCTCGGTGTTTTCTCTCTTGAGTAAGTGTACGAGCAAGCAAAACATTGTATATCCCAGAATGTTCCCAAGAAAGCAGAGCCGTATGAAAAACTCCTTTTTCCATAGCTATTTTGCCGGTAATAACTTCTCTCAGTACGGGTCTACTGACGTATGCCTCCGTCTGAGTCATTGGCCGAGCTTTATCTCTTTGAGCAAAATCAAAAAACTCTGTTATGCTTGCGGTGCCAATATTTACCGGTTCACGATTTTCTTCTATAGGGACTACATACGGAATAGCGCTTTCGAGCTTGAATTTTTGAGAGAGCTCTTTTAAAAGACCTTTTGTTTCATCCATCAGCTCGGGAACCGGATAGCGATCAGCATACACTTCTATAACTGCATCAAGCCGGTTATAAAGATGATCTGCCCTTTCCCTTGTTGATTGATTAAAGGATTGGGGCAAAAGGGTCTTTGTCTGATTCATGAGGCTTTTAAGCTTCTGCTCAAATTGGTCTTTATTGGTAATTGCAAGGTCTTTACTCGCAATCTCCTCGGCTAAAGGAGCTAGCTTATTTTGGGCCTCTCCGCTGTGCATTAAAATAAGAATAATCAATAATTTAATTTTCATAAAGCAAACCTTTTAGTTGTATCTGCATTACTTATTTTACATTATTGCTATATAAAAGAGCAATAATTTGCCTTGCTATTATGAATAAATGTTTCTAACTTCGGGGTCAATTGCCGGATCAAACATGCGCTTGATACAAGACTTTGGCTTTAGCAACTAAAAAGGCTGGCTCAACAAGAAGTGAAACGGTTCTTCTGTTATTCGCAAACCAACTAAGAGAGCATCTGGATGGTGCTTGGCTATGGTTGATTTGCCCGTGTCTCGAGAACCAAATGCACTTTCTATTTTACAAAAACTCTTCTACGGCTTGTTTTGCATCACAAGTTCTAGCGTTTGTCCGACGCTTATGCTGTATATACTTATAGGTTAAGCAACTAAGCATGCTTATTCCAGCTGCTAAAAAAGCAAGGCCCGCCGGAATACCTATAGTTGTTCCTATAATGACTCCTAGAGGAAGACTGCTTCCGTCTCCTTCTCCTTCTGCGACATCAAGTAAGGGAAGGGCTGATACATCGTTTGAAGCGCTATTGGCTGTAACAACTGTCATTTGTTGTTGGTTTATAGGGAAAAAGGAGAGTGCAACACAATTGCTTGAGTTGCTTGGCAGACTATATGAAATAGCATTTTGGATTTCGCTTCCGACAAGCGTCAAGGCGGTAATACCATTGGAACCGCTATTGGCAGTTACGAGGTAAGTCCCATCTGGTGATGCGGTTATTCCCTGAGGATTACTCGTTCCTTCAGGCAAGGAATATGAGAGTGAGCTTGTTATAGCTCCAGACTGGATGCCGAAAATAGTTACATCATTTGAGCCACTATTACTTGTGGCTAAAAATAATTCGCCAGATGGGCTGAGCAAGAATACAAGTGATTGAGGTCTTCGGGATCCAGCCGGTAAGGGCTGAGATATGCCACTCGTTAATGCGTTACCAGAAACCGCAAAGAGGGTTATATCATTTGAATTTGCATTAGCGGTAGCAAGGAACGAACCATTAGGTGTGAACGCTACTTTTAAAGGGTTTAAGGAACCAGTGGGTAATGCATATGAAGCAGCTTCTTCCAAAGAACCTGCATTAACAGTAAAGATTACCACGTCACTTGAAACTCCACTAGCTACAGCAAGATACCTAGTGTTTGGCGAAAACTCTACTGACGTTGGGTTAGTTGATCCTGCAGGTAATGTATAGGATCGGGCATTTTGCAACTGTCCTTCTGAAAGAGTAAAGAGAGTTACGTCATTCGAACCGCTATTGGCCGTTGCCGCGTACGCGGTATCAGAAGAAAATGCTATCGAAGCTGGATTGGTTGAATTTAAAGGTAGTTTATATGAGGTTGCCAATCCAAGGTCGATAAAATAACCTGTCGTACTTGTTCTAAAAATGGTTACATCATTTGAGTCATAGTTAGCTGTTGCAAGAAAAAGGCCGTCGGGTGAAAAAGTTATCGCCTCAGGTCTTATAGAATGAGGAGGTAAAGGATATGAGATCCCTGTACTCTCAGCTTGATCGGTGCAGACAACAGTAAAGACCGTAACATCGCTTGAGCCATAATTAGCGGTCACAAAATACTGGCCAGATGATGAGAATTTTCCCATTTCAGGTTCCAAGGATCCAGCAGGTAAAGGGTATGAATTGGCATTACTGAGTACTCCTCCTTCTGCTACGGTAAATAAGGTAACATCTTGAGATCTAGCATTAACCGTTGCAAGGTACAAACCATTTGGTGAAAATACTGCTGAAAATGGTACCGTTGAACCAGAAGGTAGAGAATAAGATGTGCCACCGCTTAATATGCCTCCCCTTCCTACGTTAAAAATCGTTACGTTATTTGAAGTTTTATTAGCAGTAGCAAGATATAAGCCATTTGGCGAAAATACTACTGAAAAAGGAGCGCTCGAGTTGCTTGGCAATGCATATGATAGTGCTCCACTCAAAGTTTCTTCAGGTCCTACTTGAAATATTGTTACATCATTTGATGCCTGATTAGCGGTAGCTAAGTAGTTACCATCAGGTGAAAACGCTACAAACTGAGGTCCAGTTGAGTTGCTAGGCAATGCATATGAGGTACCACCACTTAATACTCCTCCAGTCTTTACGCTAAAGATGGTAACATCATTTGTGTAAGAATTGGCGGTAGCTAAATAGGCACTATTAGGAGAAAAGGCTATTCCAGCAGGAGACAGAGAGCCGGCTAAGCCGTATGAACCCCCATTACTCAAAATTCCTCCTGCTTCTACCGTAAAAAGAGTTATAGTATTTCCGTTGCTACCGCCATTACTACAGGTTGCAAGATAAGATCCCGAAGGAGAAAACACTACTGTGCTTGCGGTAGAACCACTAGGCAAAGGATAAGAAGTACCTTGACTTAAAGTGCCTCCTGCCCCTACTGAAAAAATCACTACATCACCCTGAATAATTAGCAGTAGCAAGATATGAACCGTCAGGTATAACCTAAAAATCTAGCTATATGCTCGTCAAACTTACTTTTCTGAATAGTTCCCTTTGGTTTGCCGATCCTAATTCCCTGGCGCTTTTTGGCAGCGAGAGCCTCTCGCGTTCTTTGGCTAATAAGATCCCGCTCAAGCTCAGCAAACAAGCAAAACATAGTAATCAGTACTTTTGGTCCCATATCCTGATGATTTGAGTCTAATCCCTGCTTTATGACAATAAGTCGAATATTGCGCTTGATAAGATCATTAACAAGGCTCATAACTTCGGCTGTGCTTCTGCCTCAGCCTACTCAGTTCCGTAACAAGCAACGTATCAAAACCATGATTCTGATAAGAAAGGCAACTAAGAATTCTGCTAGAAATTAGCTCATCCTAGCCCAATCAGCGTTGAATATTCCGTCTCCTTGGGAGAATTAGTGATGTCCTAAACGAATTTGCCCATTTTATCGGGCAATCAATGAGGTCTTTACAAATATTCGAATTTTGGATTAGAATTTATAAGAAGGTTCGCCTGAACAGTTGCCAATGCATTATTAGGCGGCCTTTCGAATCCCTTATTATTTCTGAGTCTTATAAGTACTATTGCAATCACGGAAAAATCCCCTATGTCCACTTTTGGCGTGACCATATCGGAAACGAAGTTGACTCTATTTTAGAGGAAAATCAGCTTTTTATCCCAGTAGAAATTAAACGGGGTTCAACAATCAGCACCTCTTTTTTTAACGGACTTACTTACTGGAATAATCTTGCTCATGCTAATCCGGCTAATGCCTTTCTTGTATATGCAGGCAGCGAAAACCAAAAAAGATCCTTGGGCACTGTTGTAAGCTGGAATAATACGTCAAATATTTTCAGTCTTATTCAAAAATCTTGATTAATAAGACGCCACTTGGATAACGAGGAAAAGGATTATAAATGAGCACAGATGGAACATAAAAACATCCACGCAGAATACGATTTAGCATGTCTGTAAATAAGACATTACAGACATAAATTCTTCTTTGTTTTTAAGATCAATTGCAAATATTGCTTGGGAAATCATAGTCCCCTTTATCCACTTCAATATTAGCTTGCCATTTATTATCCCAATAGCCAATGTAAATTGTTGTGCTCGAGCAGAGCTTGTACTCACTACTCATTCCACTAAATATATTGTACGCGCCTAAATCTTGTCCTTGTCCAGGACCTATGCCCTTGTACAAGTGAACACTGCCAGCACAGCATCCAGGAGCCAATGAGTGCTCTTGCGTCCCACCTGGCGGAATATTGTAAAACCATTGGCTTTTGCAAAAATCAGTTTTCCCATGAAGATTCACCGACAAGCTCAAACCAGTACAATTTTTAATGGTAAAGTTGTATGCCTGACATACTTGACTAATAAATAGAGGTACTAGATATAAAAATAAGTTTTTCATCTTCATCTTCATTTTCTCTCCTAGCATAATATCGCCTTGAATTCTATGTGAATTAATAATAACAAATATATTTACACATTTGCAATATTTTTTAACTTGCTCGAGGCGAGCAGCCTTTCATCGTCCCGCTCACCCTTCTTGGGCCTTTTTAAGCCTGTCAAGCGCAACCGCGCTTACTATGGCGGGCAATTCCTCCCCATAGGTAAACAAAGGGGACTCCTTGCCCTTTTTTGACTGCTACAACCTGGCTCAAATATATGTTTGATTTTTAAGCAAAAATCTCTTAAAACATATTTGATTTTTAAGCAATTTTTTCATAAAATGTTTGATTTTCAAGCAAAAATAGACTAAATTATGTTTGATTTTTAAACATATTTGATGAGAAGCTACTATGAGAAGATTTATCGATCATTATCTTATTGATTGGAAAACAGATCGCTTTCGTAAGCCATTACTTCTTCGAGGTGCCCGTCAAGTAGGTAAAACTCATGCTGTACGAAAACTTGGCAAGTCTTTTGATGATTTCATCGAAATTAATTTTGAGTCTAACACTGAAGCTGCTTTATTGTTTTCAGGAGACCTTCGGCCAGATATTATTATTCGCCAGCTTTCTCTCCTGGTTGATCGTCCGATTATTCCACATAAAACCTTGTTATTTCTTGACGAAATACAAGTTATACCACGAGCCCTGATTGCTTTGCGTTATTTTTACGAGTTAATGCCAGAGCTACATGTAATAGCGGCAGGATCTCTTTTAGACTTTGCTATAGAAGAAGTCGGCATCCCCGTTGGTAGAGTTATGTTACTCTATATGTATCCCATGTCATTTATTGAGTTTCTCTATGCTTTGAGGTATGACTTATTAGCAGAAGAAATTTTACAGCATACGTTAGAGAACTCTTTAAGTGAGCCTATTCATCGTAAACTTTTAACTATAGTAGGTGAATATTTGGCTGTAGGAGGCATGCCAGAAGTTGTTGACTGCTGGCAAAAAACAAAGGATCTGTTTGAATGTTTCAAAATACAACAGGCCATTATTGATACATATCGATATGATTTTAGTAAGTATGCAAAAAAGTTACAGATTAAGTATTTAAATGTGCTCCTTGAGCATATTCCTTTATCTTTAGGTAAAAAGTTTAAGTATAGTGCAATAGATGGTAATTATCAGAAAAGAGAGCTAGCTCCTTGTCTTGATTTGCTTTCAACTGCAGGTATAGCAACCAAAGTATTTTGGAGCGCGGGCAATGGTATTCCTTTGGGAGCACAAGTAGATCCGCATAACTTTAAAGTAATCTTTCTGGATGTTGCCTTAAGTCAAGTAATACTTGGTCTTAATCTAGGAAACTGGATTATTAATCCACTTGAGCAGTTTATTAACAAAGGCGAGCTTGTAGAATCATTTATAGGACAAGAATTGCTTGCGTACTCCAATCCTTTCGCCAAATCATATCTCTACTACTGGCATAGAACTGCGCGGGGTAGCGAGGCAGAGATTGACTATCTCATCCAAAGCAAAGAGCATGTTATTCCTATCGAAGTAAAAAGTGGCAAAGGGACAACACTGAAGAGTATGCAGTTATTTTTGGAAAGCCATCCACATTCTCCTTATGGTATTCGATTTTCTACACTTAACTACTCGTTATTTCAAAAAATTCATACATATCCTTTATATGCTATAGCTGCGGCTCTTGATAAGAAGCAAAAAATTTAGCAAGTCCCGCACTTTTTCCCATGGAGACACTATTTATTTTCATGTTGTTCAATAAAACCCAAGATTTTTGATATTGCCGCATATATTGCTTTCTTTTCATCGACCAGAAATGAGCGTAATGTCGTTGGGCTTATACCCATTTTGCTCTGTAAAAACGATTTTTCTTTGCACCATCAGCTACCGTTTCTTAGGCTTGGTAAATGATCCTCTATATATGGTCGCCTTTTGCTTTAATCCTTTTTCTATATGTTCTACAAGGTTTTTATTTGCAGGATCGTGGATTTAGCTGTTTTCGAACAAGATCCATCAAAAAAAGGTTCTTAAAGCTGCCCTAAAAACGTTAGAATTGAAATTACAACCAGCCAAACTCGATTAAGAAACATAACTCGTATCCTTAGTTGGTTAAATTTGTACCATTTTATGGTATAATTTCAACCACAGGCCTTAGGAGGCGTTTGGTAAACAAACTTCCTTTAACGGTCTCCATAGCCTCTCCAGCTCTTCAGAATTCTTTTAATTGGTTGTATTTATTAAATACTGTTAATGGTGTTAATGTAACCATTTAGTTAGTAAAGTGAGTTAATTATGAGAAAAATAGCTATCATCAATCAAAAAGGTGGGAGGTGGTAAAACTACAACCACGTTAACTTGGCAGCTACCCTTGCAGAACAAAAGAGAAGAGTTCTTGTTATTGACTTCGACCCTCAGGCTTCGGCCTCTGCTTGGCTCGGTTGCTCATCTGAATCACGAGGCCTATTAGATGTATTGACGAGTAATGTACACATTAACAGTATTATCACCAATACATGTATTGATTACATTAGCACCATTTCATCATCTTCATGGCTCATAGGTTTAGAAAAGACGCTTGCCCATGAGGTGGGTGCTGAAACAGTCTTAAAGACTAAACTCAAACAACTGGATGAAACAGCATGGGATTACATCCTGATTGATTGTCCCCCAACTTTGGGATTATTAACGGTTAATGCGCTTAATGCCGTTGATGAGCTTATCATTCCGTTGAATCACGCATTATGGCTCTTGCTGGCCTTGTACAGCTTCTCAATACTGTTGATGTTATTAAAGAGAGACTTAATAGCACGTTAAAAATAACTGGCATTTTTGCTTGCAGGGTCGATTCAAGAACCAAACACTCTAAAGATGTGGTTGATGCCTTACGCAAAAACTTTGGCCCTTTGGTGTATCAAACAGTCATTCATGAAAACATTCGCCTTGCTGAAGCTCCTTCTTTTAATCAATCAATTACGGTATATGCCCCAGAAAGTACCGGAACCCGCGACTATCAGGCTTTAGCTCAAGAAGTTATTATGCAAGAAAAAAGCATTCCAAGCCATCATCACACCAATTATGAAAATGGTGTTAATATGTGTATTTTCATAATTAGCACAATTGTATACAATATATACATTGGTTACATTTATGAAAATGGTTAAATTGGTTAAAATACTGTTATTGGAGACAATTATGGCAAAGCAAAAAACAATTGGGACTCACCCCTTAGAGCACTACTTATCACTTAACCAAACTATTCAAACCTCTGACAGTCCAACCACTACTAAGCTTGAGCCCAAGATTAGCATTACCAGAAAACAAAGAATGACTATCTACATTCCCGTGGATCTTATAGATAAAATTAAAAATGCTGTTTATTGGGAACCGGATCTTACGATAGCTGCTTTCGCAGAACAAGCTCTTGCAAAAGCCGTGTCTGAGCTTGAACAGGGACGTGGTTCTGCTTATCCTTTTAGAAAGAAAGAACGGTTATCCGTAGGTAGGCCTGTTAAATAAAAGCATAAAGTTAAACAACTACGGAGACTCCATTATGAAAAAGCTTCCTATCGACGTGAGTGATTTTGCAACAATGATCACTCAAGATTACCTTTATGTTGATAAGACAGAGCACATTTATCACTTAATTAAGCAAGGCAGGCTTTATTTTTTATCACGTCCTCGCCGCTTTGGTAAATCGCTTTTAATCTCAACCCTCAAGCAAATATTTTTAAGCAACAAACAGCTTTTTGCCGAACTCTGGATTGCCAAGAGCGATTATGCTTGGGAGCCTTCCCCGGTAATTCATCTAGATTTCTCATCTATTTCGCATAAAGATGCCGATTCGTTCAAAGCTGATCTTATATGGATTCTTGAACAAGTAGCACACGGGGCAAGCCTTAGTATTGCAGATGCACCTTCCCTCGAAACTAAAACACGTTCTCTTATTACTCAACTTGCAGCCAAAAGTAACGTAGTACTTTTGGTAGATGAGTATGATTACCCTCTTTTGAAAAATCTTGTCTTAATAGAAAAAGCAAAAGCTATAAGAGAAGTCTTGAGTAGTTTCTTCACCGTAGTCAAAAGTCTTGATGCTTATATGCGTTTTATACTCATAACCGGTGTAACAAAATTTTCTAAAACATCTATATTTTCAGGAATGAACAATCTGAATGACATTTCTTTGGATCTGCCAGGAGCAACGCTTCTAGGCTATACAGAAGAAGAAATTAGAAAATACTTTAAACCCTATATTGAGATTTTTTGCCATGATGCCCATACTTCAACCGACCTTCTAGAGAAAGAAATAAAACGATGGTATAACGGGTATAAATTCTCAGGTAATGAGAACGCTGAAAAAGTTTATAACCCTTTCTCCATACTTCATTGCCTACGAAAAAAAGAGATCAATAACTATTGGTTTGAATCTGGCACCCCTTCTTTTCTCATTGATCTGCTTAAAACTCAGTATAAAGAATTACATGAGCCCTTTACTGATTTTGATAACGTTGTTTTAAAGAGAGAAAGCCTTGGTGCTTTCGATCTAGAACAAAGGCTACCACTTAACACGCTCCTTTTCCAAACAGGGTATCTCACCATTAAAGATTTCGACAAAGACTTAAAAACATATACGTTAACATACCCTAATGAAGAAGTGAGGATTTCGATAACCGCATATCTTGTCAGCATTGTGACCAGCAAAGGCAAACAGGAAGTTGACGCTGCTGTCTTTGTTATGCGCACAGCACTAGAAAAAAATGATATCGAAACATTTTGCTCCCATTTAAGAAGCCTATTGGCTAACATCCCATACAACCTTTACGTAAATAATGAGGCTTACTTCCATTCACTTTTTCATCTTTTGGCTGATTTACTTGGCTTTAGCATACAGTCAGAAGAACCCACCAGCAAAGGAAGAATAGACTCAACACTCATTACCAAGAACCGTATCTTTGTATTCGAGTTCAAATTTAATGCCACGAGCCAAGAAGCTCTTCAACAAATTCAAGATCGAAAATATTATGAAAAATATCTCAACAAAGGAAAAGCGATTATTCTCGTAGGTCTCTCTTTTAATTACGAAGAAAAGCAATTGACAATCGACTGGGTAGCAAAGAATATTACTGCCTCATAACATAACGGCAATCATATGGCAAAAGGCCAGCAAAAAACGGCCCAGGGCAAATAACAATACTTTGGGCAAAGTGGATTTATAGTCAACCTAAAAAGATAAGCCGAAGCCCGTTCTTGTTCGTTTTTAGCGAGAATAGATTTTTCTGATTAACGTATCATCAACTACCAGAACTAAATGCCTCTTTTTCAAAAACATAGTATTCGCTAATTGCACCATCAATTCCATGAGCTTGTTTGATTATTGTGTAGAAAAAAATTGAAAAAAGATTGAAACAGAGCTAAGAAATCCCCGAAGAAGAAATCGCAAAAAACCTTAGTCGGGGATTAAAAATGAAGCAAAGAATGCTTCAAATGCTTATTTCGGTGTACGGAAATTTTAAAAAGCTGAAGCTGTTTATAGAATTCATTAAAAAGTTTATCAGAAAAATAATTGGCGTGCAAAAACATGGAAAAAGACGACACAATCTTGGCAAAGTTATATTTGGGATATTGTATTATATGA
The DNA here is from genome assembly GCA_963722385.1 of uncultured bacterium. GTDB lineage: Bacteria > Babelota > Babeliae > Babelales > Babelaceae > CAVRKK01. The sequence continues at coordinate 146,980 of CAVRKK010000001.1, read as the reverse complement.
AATCAGGCTGTCAATGGAGATTGCTACCACTGGAATTTGGCAACTGGGAGAACAGTTTATGGGTGGTATAGTCGCATAAACAAGCTTGAAATCTTTAGAAAGGCATGGGAAGTGATAAATAAATTTGCTGCTGATAGAGGTAAAATCGATCTAAGGAGATTGCTATTCGATGGATCTCTCGTTCTGACGGTATCAAGCATCGATATAAAATCAAAACCCTCGCCATAAGAACAAAAATTGCATTAATCGTTTGATTTCTTCGGATAGCAAAGGAATTCCGCTAGCTTTAATTTTAGCTAAAGGAACTGCAAATGATACGACTTTTTTGCCTGAATTATTGGCTCAAACAGATGGTAGATTTGCTCTTCCTAAAGGCTTTTTTGGACATGCTGACAAGGGTTTTGATTCTCTAAAAAATCGACTTTTTATCTCAAGAATGGGCGGTCGAGCTGAGATTCCTGTTAGAAATCATGGCTTTACAGCTCCATATATTGTTTCTCGCGATTCCAAAAGGCCCCTTGTAGAGCATGCATTTGCTTGGATCAATGCTTTTAAACAACTTAAAACTATTTCTACTAAGAAGTTATCAAACTTATACCAAAATCATTTCTTTGTTTTTACTTTGATAACATCACGGTTTCTTAACTTCAAAAATATGAAAATGCTCATTGGATCAATTTAAACTATGATTTTCAAACAAGCTCTTTTATCAATATCTATGGTTATAGAAGCATTAGGTATGAACCAAGGTAAAAGAAAGTACCAGCCATAAGCTAATACATGTTGCAGCTGAAAATGGTCACGTAGATATACTAAATTGGCTTCTGGACCATGGAGCTCAAATTAATACTCGGTGATAATAATGGCAAGGAGCCAATGCATTACGCAGCTTAGATGTACTAGAGTGGCTTCTTGAGCATGGTGCGCAAATTAATGCTTGTAATAATAATGGTAATGAGCCAACCCATTACGCAGCACGGTATGGGCCTTTTTTGTTACGATCACTTCTCAAAAGTTCTTGGCTTTTGCCCAGTTAAGCCTGAGCGCTATTGTAGTAGATTGAATGGTGCCTTATTAGGCTTTGAATGAAGACTTTTTGCTATAAGTAATAAATTTGCTAAGTCGTTGTTTCTGCCATTGGGATTCTGAAAGTATAGAGGTATCTTGGCTTAATGAAGAAAACCACAATCTGAAATATTTTGAAAAACTGGCCTTGCCAAATGTTGATTTTCAAGCAGAGATTTTATTACAATGGTAATTGTAATCTTTTTTCACAAATTACCAAAAGGAAAAGCTTATGAAAAGAGTATTGTTCATGGCAATTTTTTCGCTATTGCTTTATAAAGCTCAAGGCATAGATCAATCGGTTTGCAAAAGTAGAAATTTATCTTACAACCCGGATGATCGATCATGCTGCCCCTTTGGACAGTTGTATCATAAGCCACCACCTGGAGCAAGTAAAGGAGGTTGCTGTAAGCAAGGTCTTTTATTTGGTATAACTGGCTGTTGCTCAAAGGATAAGTTTAATTCTGACACTAATACGTGCTGTCCTATTGGTACAAGCTACGTTGCTGAAGGTAAGGTTTGTTGCGCATCCGGTACTTATAACCCTGATACTAAAAAGTGTTGTCCTGAAGGAGAACTATTCACTGGAAAGCCAGGATCAGGTGGTTGCTGCAAATCTGGTACAAGCTATAGTGCTGAAGGCAAGGTTTGTTGTGCGCAGGGTACTTATGATCCTGATACTAAAAAGTGTTGTCCTGAAGGAGAACTATTTACCGGAAAGCCAGGATCAGGTGGTTGCTGCAAAGCAGGTATGGTATATGCTAGCGGCGGCTGTTGTCCAAAAGGTGAGATCTACGCTTCTTCTTCTAAAAAATGTTGCAAGGAAGACAAATACGATCCGAAATCAAAGACGTGTTGTAGTACTGGTTTTAACCATGCGCTTGGCATCTGCTGTCCTCAGGGCTTTCCTATAAAAAAGACTTTTAACACCACGCTTAGTGGTGTGATGAAATATAGTACAGATGGGGGTATTGCATGTTGCTCTATTGATGCATGTTGTAATAATAACAACGGTGATTTGTGCATGCTCCCATCTAGTCAACACTAAGTCCGCTCAGGTAAGGAGAAATTTCTATGAATATAGTAATAAAGATGTTAAATAAATCAAACAAAATGGTACGATTTACAGGTATTGTTTATCTTGCTTTTCTTGCGAGCCAAGCTCGCGCTGATGTTGAGGTCCAGATTAAGAATCAAGGGCCCGAGAGTGTTAATCTAACGCTGCGGTGTTTACCTAAAGCAGATTGCAACTGTAATCCGAATAGTCCTCGCTATTCCGGAGCTATAGCCCCGGCTGAAATTAAGAGCCTTAAATTCAATAATTCTTGTGTTATTCAATATTTTGATTTTTGGAATCCGCCCGGACCAGGCAGGCCTCAGGTAAGTGAACTTGGAAGAATTACACTCAATACCCCCGCATCAGTTCTTGCATTAGCCCCGGTCGTAATCGGCCAAACTAACCAGCAATGGAACGTTATCAATTTTTGCTCAAATGCTCAAGGAAAGGGGTGTTGTCCTTCAGGTCGGACATTTAATCCAGATACAAAAAAATGTTGTGAACAGGGTCAGGTTTATAGCAATCCCTCAAATAAGCCGGGAGCAGGTAGTTGCTGTCCACAAGGGTCATCCTGGGATCCAAGTATCAGTTTATGCTGTTCTGCAGATATGTTCAACACAAAAACTAAGCAATGTTGTCCTCAGGGCCAGATTTTTGTGCCGAATGATGGAGTATGTTGTTCTTCCAGTCATTACGATAAAAAATCCAAAAAATGTTTTAAGTATGGATATAGTTCTTACTATGAAATGCCTTGTCCTGAGCAATTTCCAAAGATAGAAAATAAGAATGCTATGAATTTAGATAATGGAAACAGCTTTGCAGTAGACATTTGCTGCAATGATAAAGCTTGTCTGGCAAAATGCAACCGTCCGGATGATTCCACTTGCTATATTGGTCAATGAGCCAAGCAAAATCGTGAGTAGGACCTATGTTCGTCCTACTCATGTACCTATGTACCTATCATATACATTTTTCAATAATATTTTTTCCATAAAGAAAGTTAATGCTTTTTCTTATACCAGGCTCAACAGCAGATTTGATACGATCAGCAAATTTGCCTACTATCCCTAAAACTAAGTGATCATAAGATAGGAATTACCTATCTCGTAGTTCAGCCGAGGTTGCATCTCCTATAAATAACTGATGTAACGATAGATATTTGTCATAAGCTGATTGTTTGCTCGAATTGCAACTTCATGAAAATTATTTTGCTAATAATATTCTTGCATGAAAATAAAAATACGCAGTCTAAGGTTATATTTATTTTCTTCATCGTATACCTTATTTCTTAAATTAATCACATAGTTAATATATATTATGTATATTAAGCAAGAATTGATTTAGTCCGATGGAGCTGTAAACCATAATAGATGGAACCTGTAACATATTATCATGAGCCGGAAAATTTTAAATTACAGCTTTCTCTTGTGAAAGAGAAGCAAAAAGAGTAAGTTAATCAAAAGTTACAGAAGGAGATTAATGAGCGCTTCTGATCAACCCTATGAGATGCTTGCGCATACTGCGGATCTTAAGATGCGTGCTTATGGCGCTTCTGTGCCTGAGTTATTTACTAATGCCCTTCAAGGAATGTTTGCAATAGTGCACCCGCGTAAAAAAATACCCATCACTCAAGTAGACCGGGAGGTCATCGTGCACTCTTCAAAAAGAGCGTACCTTCTTATAGAATTTCTTGCGGAGTGCCTCTACCTTTCAGACGTGCACAATGAAGCGTATCAGACAGCTACGATAGAGCTTTGTAGCGATACAGATGTTAAAGCGATCGTACATGGTTACGCTATAAGTGGCTTTGAAGGTCCAGAAATCAAAGCAGTTACTTATCATGATATCAGCGTTGAATACATTCATGGTTTATGGCAAGCAACCGTTGTATTTGATATTTAAGCATTAAAGGTACTATATGCAACAAGCACTTACGCGCAATGATCTTATCAAAATACATAAGGCACTTTTTGAAATTTCACCAAGCTATAACCCAGCCATGCGAGTACCTGCTCGTGTTTTTGCCAGCGAAAATATGATTCAAGAAATTCTGGCCGACAGATCTCTTTGGCAACTTACCAATGTAGCTACGCTACCTGGCATACAAAAGGCAGCTTTAGCCATGCCTGACATTCACGAAGGGTACGGCTTTCCCATTGGTGGTGTGGCTGCAATGGCTCTTGACCAGGGTGGCGTTATTTCTCCAGGAGGCATAGGCTACGATATCAATTGCGGCGTAAGACTTTTAAGTCTTAATCTTACAGCACTGGACCTCTCGCCCTTCCTCAAAGAACTAGCATATAGACTTTTTGACGATGTACCTTCAGGCGTAGGTCGCGGAGGCTTACTCAGACTTAAAGACCCAGAGCTTAACCAGATCCTGAGCCAGGGAGCTCCTTGCCTGCTCAAGCTCGGCTATGGCGAGCAAGAAGATATTGATTATTGCGAGGAAAACGGGGTCCTTGCACAAGCCGACCCTGACCTTGTTTCTGGTAAAGCACGTAATCGCGGACGTGACCAGTTAGGAACACTTGGCTCAGGTAATCATTTCCTTGAAATTCAAAAGGTCGAGCAGATTTATGATGAGCAGATCGCTCGTTTTTACGGCTTAGAGCTTAACAAAGTAACTATTATGATCCACTGTGGATCACGAGGGCTTGGACATCAGATATGCACCGATTACGTACGTACTTTTTTACCTAAACTTGAATCTTGGAAGATCGTGTTACCTGACCCTGAACTTGCCTGCGCTCCCTTTAATTCGCTTGAAGGGCAGCAGTACTTTAAAGCGATGTGTGCTGCTGCTAATTTTGCCTGGGCAAATCGCCATCTTATCGGCCATAAAGTACGTACCGCTTGCGCAGATATACTGGGCCCCCAGGCTCGCGTTAAAACCATCTATGACATATCCCATAATATAGGCAAGAAAGAAACACACACTATCAACAACAAAGAGCGCGAGCTAATTGTACACCGTAAAGGAGCTACACGTGCTTTTGCGGCTGGCAATCCAGCTATTATCTTGCCTTATCGATCTGTCGGCCATCCTGTTCTTATACCGGGAACCATGGGAACTGCTTCTTATGTTCTCGTCGGTACTCAAGAAGGTATGACCGAAGCATTCGGTTCCTCATGTCATGGTGCTGGGCGACGCATGTCGCGTGCTAAAGCCAAAAAGAGTGTTCGTGGCTCGATTCTTCGTCAAGAGCTTGAAAGCAAAGGTATCGTCATGTGCTCAGATTCAGATCCCGGCCTGGCAGAAGAAGCACCCTTTGCATACAAAGACGTTGACGAAGTCGTTCGTGTTACACAAGAAGCACAATTGGCGCGTCCCGTCGCTCGCCTTGTTCCTCTCGCAGTTGTCAAGGGCGGTTAAGACTTTGCTTTAAAGCTCAGGCAAAATAGTTCGCATGCAACCGCCGTCCCTCTTATGGTTATTCGGCTTTTTGCATTAAATCGCCCTCAACAAGGCGCTACTCGAGGCAATACATCCAAACTTGACAAACTGAAATTTTTATGATAATCTATTAAGTAGAGATAGAGGAGTAGTTTGAAGCTTGCTTTAATTAATAGGTCTAACAACCAGTTAATTAAAGATGCAAGGTAAAACTTGTGAGCCTCTATCTCCATTATTTTTTTATTTGATTAGCAATGTTTCTACAGCCAAACATCAAGTGTTCATTATTCTGTCCATCATCAAAGAAGCCGGCTTAAAAATCAGCGCTTTTTATTTCAAAAATTGTGAGCAATCAACAAGAAAGATATAGATGAGCTCTTAGCCATTATTGGTCAATTTTTGGCTCAGCCTTTCTTTTTTTCCGGGCTTTATATGCTTTTTCTATTTGCAATACAAGGGGAGAGCTCCAAGCAGGGGTAAAGAGTTTGGCATAATTTTCCTCTTTTTCTCCGGACCTGCATATTCCCGTCTTTTCCCATTGTTCTAAAAGACTCCCAACGTCAAATCCTTGGTACGCTAGAAAACCTATGGCATAAAGCGCAATTTCAGCAAGAGATGAGTGGTCACTTCCGGCGCCTTTTATTATGAGGTAATTCTCGGCGTAATCGGCGGTACCAAAAAGGTATATCATAGTTAAGATTGCGCTTATATTCTTAGTTTTAAGAAGCTGCTTGAATGAAAAAAGATCAGCTCTTTGCTCGTTTCCACGTACATAAATCATTTGATCTTTTTCTTCGGGATCTTTTGGAGGATCCCATAACCATCCATACTTTATAAGTATTTCCTGTGCCCAAGGGATATTCAATGCCTTAGTCAAAGTTATGCCTGTCAATGTATTACGCAAAGAAGGCAGGATGGCTATTCCGCGCCAGACATACTTTTTTATTTCCTCTATATCAGATTTAAAATCTGATTCATTAACAAGAATTCTAGGATCAGCCTCTTTGTTATCCACTAAAGCGCTTAATCTAGAATCATTATGTGCTGTATGTCCAAGTTCGTGATACAAATAAAACAAGCGAATGTCTAAGTCAGGAGTTTCACAAAGTACAATATAATGCCGTTGTTTTTCGATCTCAGATGCTCTTTCGCACGAGCCAAGTTCACTGCTCGAGCTTAATGGTACTATTTGTTGTTTGAGGCCGAGGAGACGAGAAGCTTCGAGTGTAAGTTCTTTTTGTGCCTCAGTTGGGAGTTTCCAGCCATACCTTTCAATAAGAACAAGGGCCTCTACCTCAAGCCTTAATTCGTCTAACCAAGGTTTGTCTATTTCTGTTACCGATGAGGCCATAGGCAAATCTAGAAGCTCTCTTAAAAAGTTATAAGGATAGAGGGCAGATTGAACATATGTACTGTCAAGAGCTTTAGTTGCTGCTTCCGCTAAGTCTGCTAACTCTTCGGCAAACGTATCTATTCCTTCTTCATTCCACCTCATAAGTCTGCGCTCTTTCCACAAAGAAAAGTTCTCATCTTTTAACCAGTTTTCATCGTGTAATTGCGCTGGATATGTATCGTGCTCAATGTTCATCAGCAAGATGGAAATAAATAAAGAAGCATTAAATATCCACGTTAATTTCATAAATTCCACATTTTTATAGTTAATATAAGTACAATATACAATTAGGAATAAGTAATTGTCAACCCTCAGTGAAGCAGGTGGTTTCTGGGTAACGCATGGCGATCTATTAAAATAACCATTCGGGGCATTAAGGTTTTCCCTATGGTGAACAAGCGCTGCAACTAAATCGCGGTTAGGACTCCATTGAGCTAGTTAAGGGGGCTTCAAGCTCTTCAACAATTTCTGCTAAATGATCAAAAGTATAGGCAAATTCCTTCGGATCCTTCAGATCTGTATTGCCAAATCCTGGATAATCGGGCGAAATGAGGTGAAACTGATCAGCTAAAGCTGGCATCAGTTCGCGCCATTGATGCGAGGAACTCGGAAACCCGCCGAGCAAAAGTAGCTTTGGAGCACCGGGCTTACCAGCCTCACGATAAAAAACGTTGATCCCCGCAATTTTTCGTGTCTTATATCGCATCGTATCGCTCTCCCTTTTGTAATTTTTAGCAAATAATGTCTTCGCTGGAAGAGCGCCGGCAAGCGCTGTTAGGAGATAATGTTCGAGCATTCCTATTATTGAATAACCATTTTTGCTTATTCGGCTGCCAGTTCTCATCTGCTTTTATCTGAACTGGACAAAATTAAAGCGAGAGAATATATTGATTGTTATTCGCTTATAAGCAATATTAAGAGCTCTGTGTTTGCTAACAACAAGTTCGCTCTACGAAGTAACCTTTAATAATAAATATTTTGAGGTTGCCTCTGGTATATGGTTCTTTCAAGAAATAGTTATTTTTTCCTCGTATTTCGATGGCTCGACTTTTTCTTGCTCTTCTCCAAAATATATTGATTTTTGACATTCAATTGTGTTAATTATTAAAAAGATAATACTTTTAATCAATTGGGGCAACTATAATGTGGACTTTTATTTTACTGATTCTTGCGCTTTTTTCTCTGGAGATATCTGCGCTAAGTGTTTCCAGCTGTGAAAATATAGCTTATGCATGGGGAAATCCTGAGCATTGTAAGCTTGATTGGAAAGACGAGGTTATTGCTGCTATAAAAAAGAATACGCGGCATTCATGTAGCGAAGTAAGAGGTCAAAGCACACAGGTACCTGATAACGTCGTTGCAGAGATAAAGAAAAGAATGGAGAAGCTTAAAGAAATACCTAACCCTGACGAAAGCTACCCCAATATAGAATTTCTTAGAGGAGGTAATCTTTTAGTGCTTAGCTTTAAAGACCTTCCTGATTGGGTACTGAAGTTAAAGCTTAGTTGCTTTAGCGCAATAAGCGAAGCTCGTATTGAACGAACGAAAGAAGCAGAAAAGGTTATAAAAGAAAATTGCCTAGATCTTCTTCACGTGCCCGCTTATCGTGTGATAGATGTACTTTTGGGCCCAGTGGGCGACAAGAAAAAGTGTCAAATTCTCATTGAAAAAAGGCTGAAAGGAAGCTCCGATTTTTCTCATCAGGAAGATCTCTACTTATATATTTATGAGCTTTTCGAGCATTATCCTTGGCTGCTCGATTATTTTAAAGAGCTTTTTAGGCAGCTTACTATCTTCTTATGCAAAACAAATGTCGATGATGTCAAATTTAATAATTTTCCCTTGGCAAGTGACGGCCGAGGTATTTGGCTCATTGATGTAGATACGTGGGGCTCGGGTATTCAACAATTATTAGCTATGGCTTCTCCGCTCCTCTATGATACCATCTTAAAGGCCGCTGCTGAATGCCGAAAGCAACCAATTGAGAAGATTGCGGATACAAAGTGGCTCAATAATCAGCGTATCTCTATGGAAAATCAAGTAAAATCACATGCTGCTTACCGTAATTGGCGTATTTCGCGCCATATACAGCAAGGAGACGAGCCTATATTAAATCTTGCTCAAGGCCTCGGAACTCTAAGTCCTTTAGAAAAGGCGATAGTTTCACAGCTTGCTGAAATTATAAATGAGCAAATAAAAAAGAATGCCTCTCAAGATGTTTCTATTAAGGGCAAAAGAACTATAGCTATATGGGTTGCGCCTTCTGATTTTCCAAAAGCGCAAAAACTAGCTGAAAAATCTATGTCTGCTTGGGACTTTATTAAGATATTAAGGGAATTTTTGATACAAAAGCTTCCTCACAGTGATGCGGTTTTTAAAGTTCAGGAAGAGCATAACTTTGTTCAAGTTGTGGTATAATGCTTAGCATCATAATGCCCTTGGATAAAGCTATCTTAAGCCCTTTTTGCTACGTCATTGGTAGAAGATTAAGCATTTTTAATTTTATCTAAACCAAATACCGTTAATACAGGATCCACGGCACTACATTTCCTGAGGATGTCAATTATTTTATCATTGGTCTCAATGCTTTCTTGTGCCTTTGGCGTAACGGTAGCGCGCAAATCCTTTATTAATCGTGTTAATTCATCAGCTTGATCCTTGCGGCAAAGGTCGTTCCCTGAAATTATTTTTATTACTTTTTCTAGATCTTCAACGCGCTTATCTTTTTCTGCAAGCTCGTTATTTTTCGACTGAATTACCCTTGCCTCAAGCACCCTATGGTAATAGTAAGGATTCGGACCCTTTTTATTTACTCTAATGAAGAGATCGATGAATATTTAAAAAACAGATGTGACCCCTGATTCCATTATTGGCTATTTATTAATATATTGATTAATATAATTGATATATTAATAATCGCAAACAAGGCAATATAATGGATCTTAAAAAGCCGCTTTTACTATTTCTTTGTTTATCAATAATTTCGCACTACCTTATTTCAATGGAGGCGCCAGAAAGACATGATACGAAAAAAGCTTTATCGATTGCTCTAGCGCAAGCAATCAATAAAGGAGATTATGAGGCAGCCGAGGAAACTATAAAAAAAGGCGCGGATGTTAATTATATAGTTACTATTACACTTACTGGCGGAATCGAGAGAAAATATCCCCTTATAAAATATAAGGAGTTTCTGTTATTGTAGAATGGCTCATGCCGCTTTTTAACAAGATGCAAGCTCATGATTTGGCGGGCTTGCGGGCTTATGGCGAATCGCTTGTTCTTGCGGCACTTAATGGTCACATTGATGTTTTCCGGCTGCTTTATAATCAGCTCGAAGAAAGCATTAAAAGTAATTTAGATCTCTGGGTACCTTATCTTGATCAAGCACTCTTCTATGCCGTTGCACAAAATTCGACGCATGAGGAATGCGAAGGTTCTTTTTCGATTGCCCAATTTCTTTTAAATCAACAATTTTAGTATGCTCTAGGCCTTTCATTAGAATATGCAAATAAGGGCTTGCAAGAGCTTATGGATGCTATAGAAGAAGCAAATTTTGTTACGTTGACTAAGTTTGGTAAAAAGAAAATGAGAGCTTTTCTTAGAAAGTAGTAAATGACCGTATTGTTTCTTCTCGCTGGCTCTTATTTTAATTATAAACTACGCTCCATGTTGAAAGGAATATTTTCCGTATTTTGCACAGGCAAAAATAATTTTTCTAAATGCTTTATTTGTGCTATTTTATTGTTAATTAATCATATTGAAAATATAGAAAGGAATCAAGTGCAACTGTGGAATTGGTGTATATTTGCTTGGTATTTTTTTGGTTCGGCGATACTGTTTTCCATGGAGCATCCTGAACAGCCTCCCTATCAGTGGGCATATGTACCGTCAAGAGCTTCCCGAGTTCAACCACATTCTACGTCTGGCCAACTTATAGCTCCACAAAACTCTACTACCAAATCTTCCCGGCAGCGAGCTCTTCGAATTATCACCGCACCTAGCACTATGCCTGTTCAAACAGAGCCATTTGATTGGAGTTTGGAGCTTAATCCTTCTAATCGCCCTCATCTACGCCAGGCAATTATAGCGGATCAGGTAGAGAAAATAAAAGAGGGCATCGATGCGGGCAGGATCAATATTAAAACCCGCAATAGTTTAGGCAAGACTATACTGCATCTTGCTGCAGGTTGGGGTGCCATTAATATAGTAAAACTTCTTGTGGAAAGTTATGGTGTTTCTGTTTGCGAAGCCGATAGTTGCCAATACCCATCCTTATACCATGCTCTTGCAGCTTTTATAAGTCCAACAACCTCCTCCATTCGCGAGGGAGCCAAAAATATTGTTTTTTATCTCATTTCCCGTGGAGCTTGCTTGCCCGAAATACTTAAAAGTTGGCTGATTCAGTATAGAAACCATTTAGCTGAGCATCTTTTAGCAGACTTTCCTTTGTTACAAGCTATACTTTTTGATAGACAAATCGTAAGGCTGGGCTCTTATGCAGCCTATGATCTGCAACTTGCTCTTACTTACGCAGCTGCACGTGACCAAGCTGATCGGATTAAAATGCTTTTAGAGGCCCCTTCTCTAGATCTTGATCAGCTTATTGCTCCAGTTTTAATTGCAGCAGCGCAGAGTGGTAGTGATAACGTGCTAAAACTACTCTATGATGTATTACAAGATTTTGAGCAGACGCAAAGGAATCGATTGTTAAAGTATGCTTTAAATGCAGCCCAATCTACAGGGGAGCACTATAGTGTACGATTGTTGCTCTCTTTACAAGGAGTTGAGACTCCGCAAGCTCTTGAGCCACGTGTGCCCCATGCCTTGTCCGACCCATTTTATGGGTTGCTTTAAAGTCAGCCGCTTATAGTTTGCTCTTTTTTATCTAATAAAGTGCCACCCGTAGCAGCAGCAAGTATGTTAGCGATTCGAATAAAAGTTGTCCCTCCTACTGTCCCAAGCATGGCAGGTGGAACATACGATTTTGGAAAACTCTTCATAGCAAGATATGTTGTGATAATTGGCAGTGTAGTTCCTACAAGAAAGCCTACGCTAAAGAGCGTTTTCTGGCTTGACGACCAATGAGTACTTGCCTTTTTTAATTGTTCTACAAAATTATGTGCGTCTTTGTTGATGCTTTCAAACCCTTTTAAGAGTAACGTTAAAGGAGATCTTAATCCAGCAAGAGTCCCTTCTTTAAGGCCCGACAAAACAGAGCTGCCAGAAATCTCAGGGGCAAACAGTTGCTTATAAGCATTTGCCACTGTAAGGATTGAAGTACCCATGACATAGGAGGCTGCAATGTAAGGTATATGCGATTCTGGAAGCAGCTTAAAAAGTCCAAAGGAAACAAGCATTGGTGACACATATCCTACTACCATTCCTAAGGCAAACGTTACTTTCTCGGTGAGGTCCCAATTTGAAGATTCGCTTGCCACTTTCTTCATTATCTTGCCTAAAAAATCATTTGTTTCTTCAGCAAAGCCGGTCAATCCGTTTGCAAGTGGCACTAAAAGTGTTTTTGCTAGTGCTTCGGCTCCTGAGTGAAGGCCCTTTAGTCCAGTGCTTATCGCTCCAGGCGAAAACTCGCTTTGCCCCAAGGAGTATAAAGGAAAAATGCCTGCTGCTATGAGTATGATGAGAATAAATTTTTTCATTAAACTCGCCTCTTATATTAGATATTATTAGCAATATTATCATTTTGAGTTTCTAATTGTCAACAATATTAAGATAAAGCCAATAATCAGCAGTTATTTATTTTTATTAATAGCGGTAAAGTTGTAATCTGCTCACCCTAGGGGATGAAAGTCAAGTCCAGATTTTTGTGTACTTTCCCCTTCGTGGTTCCGACATTCAATAATTTCAATATATCAATGAGTTGTTGCGCAGCTTTTTAAGCAAGCAACAACAACACACCCCGAGGGGTGTACCAGTTCCAGTTTCAATTATGTCGTTTCACCTCATACATGCATATCGAGATACTTTCTATTGCCCCAGTTTTCCGACGTTTCTTGACATAACGCGCTCAACAATCTCAAGCAACTGTTCGCATTGGGGAAGATCCGCACAACCCGGGAACGTCTCTTCAATTCTTGATTAAGTCGCTCAAGCATATTCGTTGATTTCATTTTCTTTCGATGCTCAATAGGCAATTGAAGAACTGTTAGTGTTTCCTCTATATTCTCATCAAGCCATTCAGCAACCGGTTCTTTCTTTCTGCTTAGTAAGAACTCATGGACTTTCTGTACACGTGCCATCGCATCATCCCTTGTTCCTGTTGCAAACACATCTTGTAGAAGTCTTATTGCAATTGACTGATCACTCTTAGCAAGCTTATCTATAAAGTTGCGCAGGAAGTGTACTTGGCAACGTTGTAACTTTACCTCTTGGAAGTACTTTCCAAGTGCCTTACGAAGACCTTTGTTATACAACGTACTCAATACCTTTAAGGCCTCTTTCTTTAAGCCTTCTAAAGCAATCATCCCAGGCCTCATATGACTCACTATTAACTACCCAACAACCAATTACTTCACGTACTCCATCATAGGTGATACCAAGCACAACAATAAACGCCTTACTAACAACACATCCGTTTTCACGCACTTTCTCGTAACGTGCGTCAATGACCAAGTAACGATATGGTATGATAAGAGCTCTTTCTCTCCATTCTTGTACTTCACTATCAAGTTGTCGTACCAGATTACTCACTTGGCTCTTGGATATACTTATACCGCAGAGCTCTTCCATTACTTGGTTCACTTTGCGGGTTCCTACACCTGCGATATACATCTCTGCTATTGACAGCATAAGCGCTTTCTCACTCCTTTGATATCTGTCAAAGAGCTCTGGTTGGAATTCACCTTCACGGTCTCTACATACCTCCAATAGTAATGAACCTACCCGTGTCTTCAATTGCCTTGTATAGCGACCGTTCCGGTACCCTTTTCTCGTATCAGTTCGTTCGTATGCTTGCGCTCCTATAAACTTCTCGAATTCACCTTCAAGAACCTCTTGGCATACCTTATTAATCATCTCGCGCATATAATCTTCTTGATTGATCAATGCTTCTTGCCATCTCTTAGCTATATTGATACCATCCATAGTGGGCTATCCTTCTTTGTGTTTCGTTCCATTTTTATCTTAACACGAAGGTTGATGGCCCGCTTAAGCTTTTACCTTTTTACACAATTATATGGACTCTATCGGGGATGAAAGGCGATCGACAATTAAAAACCTTTATATTTCACGAATAGTTTCTCCAAAATCCAGATAGGATATTTACCGAAGAAACCGACTTGTTGACAAATAGAAAATATTTAAAGTATATTAAAATATATTAGAATTAATTGCGCCAAAAGAGTTTTGATGCAATTAAATAACATTGTATACTAACACAAAACAAAAGGAGTGCAATGAAGGTCTTAAAATTTAGTTTTTTTATAACGGTAATGCTAGTTATTGCTACATTGAGAGCCCTTGAGAGGTACGGTGAGGTACCGTTAACACTTATTAATAAATCTGACAAGCTTTTATCGGCTCGGATTACGCCTAGAAACTATATTGGAGATCCAGGGACCCGATGCCAATGGGATACTATTAAATTTTATAATCTTAAGCCAGGAGAAAAAAGAAGTGAAGAAGTGCCAGAGAAATGTCGTATAATATCGGCTGAAATTTGGTGGGGCGATACAAATACTCCCCCTGTAGATAAATATCACAAAGATGTTGAGGTCCACGCTAGGACAGAAGGACCACTTACGCTTGAAATTACCGACACTAAAAGGTGTGAAACAGATTGGTCTATTGGGGAAGCAAAGGCTTAATTCAACTTAAGCTACATGCAGAGAATGATGATGGTTAAAGCCCTGTTAATTTAACAGGGCTTTAACTTGCTCTCATTTTTATATGATTAGAATAATTCTAATTACTGTACTTTACCCCATCTTGTATGAGCATTTTCTCGATAAATACCATAACAATGCTCAATGCAAGAAAGCAAAGAGGCATTGGTAATAATGTTCCATTATGCAGGGAGCCCATGCCAAGTATAATAAGAGATATAAAGCAGTAATAGAAAAAACCAAATAGGCTTGATGCGATTCTTAGACACCATGTATATTCTACAAGAGCAAGAGCCAATGCATTACTTGTGCACATACAGATACCAAACATAATTATCATTTGAGCAATAAGAGTTATGCCAATAACTCGGCAGTGAGTATTAAGTAATAATAAGACCGCTAAATAAGCACGTTGCTCCTAGTATAACCATGAGGCCATAACGCCTTATATCAATGTCAACAAATTCTGATTTGTTAACATTGATATAAAAAAGTGGCGCCAATACTTCTTTTTTAAGAACCCTTTCTTAGGCAACAAAAGAAATTGCTTGGGTCTAATTTCATGAATAGACGAGCGCAATAAATGGTCAAATTGCAGTTTAGTGTTTATACAAATTAAAAAACACTGATTGATTTCTATAAGAAGCAATATTAAGGCAACAAGGTTGCTTTAGGACGACATTTTTTGAGGCGGTTAATAGATTTGTATTGCCCGATTGCCAATGCTCTCTAAAAGGCATTTTGATTGCTTTTTATCCTTCGGCAAGGTTTATTATAAAATGAACATATTTTATATATTAAATTTTATATTATTTTCATTTAAAGAGGTGGGTGTCGACGATGTCGCGCCTATACAAGTTCAGCTCACAGAATAGAGCACAAACATTACTTTGTCAATAATTGACTACGGTTGAGCCACATTTGCCACCTACAAACTTTGTGCCTGATTTCGGATAAGTCATCAGGAATAAAGGGACATTCCCCTGATTTTTTTGATATCAGTACGTGCTCTTTTCAAAAGTATTTCGAGCTAATGCTTATCTAATCCCTTATAGGTTTCTAGCTTGGCTATTCTTTCAAAATAATTTTCAGCCATTAGGCTCAAATTGCCAATATTCAGCAATACTATACCAATAATAGCAAACATAAATAATTTTAATAAAGCAAGCTTACGAAAATCTATGGATTAAATCAACAGATCTTAATATCTGTGCTTCACTATAGTAAGCTCTGACAGCGTTCGATATACTCTGCTGAGCTACGGTAAGAATATCATAATAGCGATCCGCAAGCTATATTCGCTAGACAATCAATAATCTCAGCGGGAGCTTTTCGCTTACCAGAGGCTTCATTTCAAGTCTTAAAGCTACTAATCAAGCCCTTGATGCCTGCTTAGAAGTCTATTCGTCCTATTTCTCGCTTAAGATAATGGAAGCTGTGCTCAAACTTCAACGTGCTTTAAATTTCGGCCTCGATTTTCGCAAGACTTTAGAGAGATTAAAAAAAGTGTTATTAATCCTACGCCAAACATCGCATATTCAACGGCAGGAAGCAAACATTTCGATGCGTGTTTTTTGTCACGGCATTGCCACCAATGGATCTCCGGTTCAGGAACGACAATAGAGCTGCAGTCAATAGCATCATTAGCCTTTATCCGTTCATTTATTATCTTGGCAAAAAGATCATCCTTAAAGAGGGCTGGTAGATGCTTTCTAATAGAGTTAGGGATAACATTCACGCGTATGCTATAGGATGCAAAAATTTCTTGAGCACTTTTCATGCCCCCAATTAATTTAAGTGTTTCTTCAATACCTGGATTAAGTGCATCGTTTTCTAGCAACATGTTAGTAAAATCCTGCAGCAAACAATGCATACTATCGTGATTGTTAAGATCGATAAAGTAATTAAACCTATTATTAAGCCATCCGCTAAAAGGCTCTTGCAGACATAAGACCGCGATGTCAGTTTTGCCTAAATCTGAATTATTAGCTGCTTTTGTTTGATAAAAGCAAGCGAATGATAGCGCCGTAAGGATAGTCGCTCTATATAAAAACTTCAAAAACATAAATTCCTCATAGTAAAAATGTTGATAAGTATTATTTTACTCCGAAATTGAGAAGCCAGCATCATTAAGAATTTTTTATTGAAGTTTTGGCAGATTGGTCTTTTATCTGATACAAAAGGCTTGACCCTACATACAAATCAAACCTTTTGTATTGTTTACGCTTAAAGTATACACTTTTCCCAAGCACTATATATTGCTTAATTTCATTCTATGTATACTAAAATCGCTGCTCATAAAATCCCTTTTTTCTGGCAACTTACATACTCCGCTGGTCTCCCACTCTTTTATTAAGGACAGTAGGTCATCCGTATGTTCGGCCAAAAAACCAAGCATATAAAGAACACGTTCTAAATCAGCATGGTGAACTTTAGGAGCACTCGCAATAAAGCGCTTATTTATATTAGCTTTAATGAAGCTTGATATATCAGATTTGTAAGAATATTTTTTAATAGAATTTGCTCAATATTTTAGCAAAATGCTATTATTCGCTAAAAAGTTATGTTATAATGATTTTTCATTGACATTTGGAGAAAGCATGACCGCTGTTTTACTGCCTGCGATTTGGCTTATCGTATTGATCGTAGGACTACCATTACTTTCAGAAACCGTTTACACGCCTTCTTTGCCAGATATTGCCCGTACCTTAAGGGTATCTGAATCTCTCGTAGAGTTTACCCTTACGATTTACCTTTTTGGCTTTGCTGTTGGAACTCTTATATGGGGAAAAATATCGGATAAGGCAGGTCGCAAGCCATGCGTTTTAGCAGGGTTACTCATTTTCTTGTTGGGATGTCTCGGGTGTTATCTATCTACATCAATTACCCTCTTAATGGTAAGCCGCTTCATTCAAGCCTTTGGTGGCAGTGTCGGCAGTGTTCTGGGGCAAGCAATCTGTCGAGATGCTTTCCACGGTCCTGCTTTGGGCAAAGTCTATTCCTCAACTGGCAGCAGCTTGGCTGTTTTTCCCGCTATTGGTCCCGTTATTGGGGGATTTATAGCACAAAGTTTTGGCTGGTATAATATTTTTTTA
This sequence comes from uncultured bacterium, assembly GCA_963722385.1. Classification (GTDB taxonomy): domain Bacteria; phylum Babelota; class Babeliae; order Babelales; family Babelaceae; genus CAVRKK01. The sequence continues at coordinate 129,132 of CAVRKK010000001.1, read as the reverse complement.
TTCCTCATTGCTTTTGCTATTGTTCTTACCATCCTGGTATTAATACGTTTGCCTGAAACGCATTTAGCATCCGCTAGAAAAGCTATTTCCAGCATAGAAGTGGCCTTGAGCTTATTGCGCAATAAAAAGGTACTTGGTTTCGGGCTCATCGTAGCTATTTGTAATGGTATTAGCTTCAGTTATTTTGCTGAAGGATCATTTTTCCTGATAAAGCTTTTGGGCTTATCTTCAACTCAATTCGGATTAAGCTTTATAGCCATCGCTGCAAGTACCATGCTCGGCGGCACGGTCTCCAAGAAGTTACATGATACTCATACCTCACAAGAAATTATGCGTTATGGGCTCATGGTTATACTCCTAGCAACGTGCCTATTTAGCAGCCTTATATTACTTAATACTTACCTTCATATGCCAAACAATTGGTTGATTGGCATAACCCTTATTTCTCAAATGATAATTATGTTTGGTATTTGTATGTGTACAAGCAATGCCTTGGCTCTTGCTCTTGTAGAATATAAGTGGTGCATAGGAACAGCGTCAAGTCTATTCGGCTTTTTCTATTACTGCTTTATATCTTTTATTACCCTTGGCATGGGATCTCTGCATAATGGCACATTGTTACCAATGCCTCTTTATTTTCTTGCATTGAGTATCCTTATGTTACTGATCGAGAAAAAGCTAATACGCGGTGAGTTTAAGCCAATAAGTAGTAAAGCATAGCAAACATTTTTCCATCAAAAAGCCTGCCACCTAGAAGTCTAAGCTGCTATTGTAAAGACAGGCATACAAGGCATGTCGCTTAAATTATTGAATTTGATTCTAGAATTCGGTGTGCCAGCGTAAATGTCAAGAAAAAACAGACTTATCGCTATTAGGTGCTGTATTAATATCCATACTAGGCCACTTCCTGTGCCTTCAAGGCGCGAACTTCAATTGCCTACACTCCCTTCAGATGTGCGCAAGCTCTCGTTTTTTTGGGGATGCGCCCCTATTGAGCAGGCTGAACCAAGGACGGTCCCGCAATCCCATTGATTCGGCAGCACCGACGAGAAGCCTTGCTCAGCTCTTACGTCAAGGTGGTTATAGAGAATCTTTCAAGCAGACGAATTTTTGCCGGCAAGACCGCAAAAGTGCCGAGCTCTATTTTATTAAAAGTATAAAAATTTAGTTAATATTGCTTCTATGAGAAATAAAAAAAGTGTCGCAAGAATGCCCTAGAATGAAAGAAAAAATTGTTTGTCGATATTTTGCTAGCGCTTGCTCGAGTTTTTGCCTTGATTGATTTTTTTAATCAATTTACGGGCTTGGCGGTTTAATTTACAAATTAAAATATTATGCTTTTCTAAATTTTTATCAGGGCTAAAATTTTCTTGTAAAAAACACTTTCTTTTATCAGAGGAATTTTAGTAAGTCTTCGGTTTGATTCCAGGGCATTACTCTGCCCTTAGATCGCTTTTGTATTTGGTTGCCTGCGTAAATAACGGTAGGACTTTCACTACTTTTCGTTTGCTCCTGGAACCACACTAAAGTATTAAAAAACTTACTGCTCATGGTCTCGGATGCTTTTATCTCTATCGGAACTATTTTCCCTCGCGTTTCTATAATGAGATCTATCTCATTCTTATTGCTGTCACGGAAAAACGTTAAGGCGCAGCGCGAACCTCTATTCGTACAGTTTTTAACCAGATCTACAACGATCATATTTTCAAAAAGCATACCGTAGAGGGCCCGATTTTTTATGATCGTTTCTTCATCTACTCCCATAAGGGCTGAAGCAAGCCCTACATCATAAAAGTAGAGCTTGGGCGATTTGGTAATGCGCTTTCCAAGGTTCTCATGGTAGGGAGGAAGCAAAAACAAGATAAAACTTGCTTCGAGCAGTGCAAGCCAGCTTTTGACGGTATTGACAGTGATGCCGCAACTCACCGCTAGATCGGTCATGTTGAGCGTAGTCCCAACCCGCAAAGCGCATAGTTGCATAAATTTTTTAAAAATCAAAATGTTGTCAATATTTCTTATCGTTCTTATGTCTCTCTCAACATACGTTAAAATATAGCTTTCATAATAATCATGGGCATTTATAGGAAGCTGATAAACACGGGGATAAAAGCCCTTGAAAATTTGTTCTTCTGGACGCTTAAGAAGCATATGAGCTTCTTTCAGTTCTTGTATAGAAAGAGGGAGTAAAGTATAAAAATATGCCCTGCCAGCAAGTGATTCACTTATATTTTCGTGTAATAGAAAGTTTTGAGACCCTGATAAAATATAGTAGCCCGGCCGTGGGTTTTTGTCAGCTTCAACCTTTATCTGAGGAAATAAGCTTGGAGCGTATTGAGCTTCATCAAGAATGATCCCGTGTTGGTTGCTATAAGTGTTTAAAAAGCCCTTGGGATCCTTGTTGGCAAAGTCTGAAAGCTCTACATCTTGCATATCTAAATATAGATGATCCTTAAAAATAGCCTTTACAAGGGTACTCTTGCCTGATTGGCGAGGACCAAGCACAGCTACAACAGGCACCTGTTGAGCTGCCGAGGCTATCAAGTCGGCCAAGTCTCTCTTTATATACATAATTCTCCTATATCATAGTTCATGAAAATCATACCATATAGTGATTGATTTTCATAGACTTATGGGCAAAGATTGCACAGAACCCATTATTAGAAATAGGAGTATCGCTTGCGTCAAAAAAACCTTTCGCTTTTACGATTTTTAAAGATTTATCAACAAAAATACTTATATTTAGAAAATTGATAGATGCCTCATCAATCAAAAACAGGAAACGGCTGGTTGATGTATGGTCTCCACGGAAGCCTGCGAGCGATGAGGTCAATGACCTCGCTCGGAAGGCGAGAAATTCCAGCCGCTAATCCTTCCTGTGTTGATTGAGGGGATTGGCGGCGCGGTAGAAGCACAAGCTGACGGATTGCGCGAGACCGCCCATAAAGTAGGAGGAGATCAAGAATGCTGGCATATCGCCACTTTCGTTCTTCACCCATATGTCTATTGTGGAGTATATGCTCAAGTCGACGCGCAACAGATCTTAAGTCTATATCCAAAAGGAGCTCATTGTAGCGATCAAGAATAAACTCAACCACTTCTCGATTGCCGCGCAGCGCCGCCAATCTAAGTCCCTGATTTATTGTTGGTAGCCACGCAGGCGATACTACAGGTCGACCAAAAGGATCGCTTGATAGCGCCTCGGTAAAGAGTGTCTGCACACCTTCGACATTATCAGCATAGCAGCAGCGAACAAATGCTGTTTGCAGAGTCAAAGGTGTTAGCATGCTATATGGCGCAGAAAGCAGGAAATTGAAAATCTCATGGTAGCGGCGGCGAGCGGCAACAACGATGAATGATTGGTTGACTAATTCTGCTGATTCCGTTGTTAGTGAGCGATACAGAAGTTTTAGAAGATCAACGCGGTTGTTAATAGTAGCCGCGTATAAAGCTTGTGCTCGTGCAGGTTGACCCAGATATCTTCTAAAATTATCGAGCATAAACCGTACGATTGCCTCCTGGCCTCGACCGCTCGCGATTGCTAAAGCGGTAGCAAAAGAAGATCTTTCTAAGGAAAGCAGCTCTGGTTCATTTTTGAATTGTTCAAGCGCTTCAAGAGCGCCTTTCTCATCATTGGCAATTAACGCCTTGAGCAAAGGCGATTGAAAGAATCCTAACAAGACATTTTCATATGTTCTCTCTGCATTTAGGTCAGCACCATGCTTTAAAAGCCACAAAATAACAGGAAGCATGTCTTTCCCCACTTCTACTTCATCGACCACCATCGTCAACGGACGTGCGTTTTCTTCAAACTCAGCCTCCGCATTGATATCACCACCCCATGCTATTAACAAGTCTGCTAACGCAAGATTGCCCTCTATCGCTGCAAGATGTATTGGCAAAATTCCTTGGTCATTAGGCATATTAATATCTGCCCCATTATCAATAAGCTCTTGAACAAGAAAGGGGAAGTTAAGAGTAGCAAGATAAAGTGGTGTTTCGTCCCACTCGCCTGATGGTTGGTTGACATCGGCACCATGCTGTAGAAGCTGATCAAGAATAGCTTTAGCATTTGGCTGTGCCCACTCAGAGCCAGTTTGTATTTCGATGTCTGGCAAAAGTTTATTATAAGGAAAGTCACTGATAGTCTCGGGTGTTTTTGTACCCAGTAATACATAGAGCAGCGAGCAGGGCGTTCCAAGCTCATCTACTATCGCCGTATCAACGCGAGCTCCGAGATCAAGGTAGGCAATAACATTCTTAATATCATCACGAGCTACAGCCTTAGCCAAAAGATCATCAAGCAACTGCAAGCGCTTGCGAGAAGCCTCGAGAAGTTTCCGAATTCGCTCACCTATTTTTTGTTTTTTCTGAGGTTGTCCAGCCTCTTTACGGCCCGGCTCAACCGGTGCTGGCTGTTTTTGGCTTGGTCCTGGTTTTTCCTTTTCTTGCTCGCGGCCTTCTTCAGTTTCCTCTTCCTCTTCTCCTGGGTGCTCCATCGCCACGGTAAAATTGCTACCGAAGAGAGCAAGCGAAAGCAACATAAGCGCAATCGATGTTAACTTTTTCATAAAACATTTCCTGATTAATTATCAATTATCAAACTTTAAATTAACATTAACATATATTTGATATAAAAATCAAGCTTAATAATTTTTATTCTATTTGTCGATTGGCAAAAATGCGCAGGTTCGTTTCGTTCTTATGAAGTAAGAGCCTGGAATAACCGTTAATTTTCCTTTACACTTGTAGACATGCATTTATTTGAAAAATGGCATTGTTTGGCCAAGGCATATTCTGATTGTTAATATGCATTTTTATAAATAAACTATAGCTCTTTATTATTGAATTCAGGAACAATTAATGAAAAACTATTTTTTTGCAGCATTGGTGTGCTTAAGTCTATTTTTGCCTCTGGTTGGCCAGGAATCTTCAAGGCCTAATCGATATAATCCTGTAGGGGCTCTTGAAGATATCGTCGAAGGAATAAAACTTGCAGTAAAATCACCTTGGACGAGAGCTACGCGTGAAAGTTACTATACCGAGGAAGAAGAAGGCATCTTAAAGGAAATAATTGCGTTGCCATTTGCAGAACGATTAGAATTTTTAACAGGCTTAGCTACCGGTGTCGCACTTACCAATGCTGCTATAATTTTGCTCATTACTAAATATTTTTCTGAATCAATACTAGCTCACGGTATGCTCGGCACTTATGCAGCAGTACAAGTTTTGCAATACTGTGAACTTGTTGCTTACCTCATCAAATATTATACCGAAGAGGAGCCAAACTCATAGCCTTCGTGCTCAGCTTTTTTAACACAGCATAGGTTATGTGTTTTGCGTTATATGAAGGGAATTGGCCGCACTTGCGCTAGAGCACCGATAACCTCTTGTAAAAGAGCTTTAGCGCCCTTTCTTAAAATGATCGCCTGCTGCGGTAAAGGCTCTTTGGGAAAAGATGCTAGAAGCTTACGTTATGTTACACATCTCCTTCAAGAATAAATGATTTTCTTAATTCTACGTACCTATCTTCATGCTCTTCATCATCACCAAAACGATCAATTTCACGAAAACCAAGTTTTTTGTAAAGAGCTATATCTCGCACATTATTGAGTCTGGTAATCAATTCGATCTGGTACACACCCATTTTTTTCAAGTCATTTATGGCAAATTGCACAAGTTGCTCGACGTGCTCATAATTTTTATCATCATATTTATTGTTGCCAACAAATCGAAATTTGCCAGTATGTGGCCCCACCTTATAATAAGCAATAAACGCTACGGGCTTTCCTTGGACGCAATATACAAAAATCTTGGAATCCGATTTGCTTTTTCCCCTGAGCTGCTTATCGCCTGTGTTTAAAAACATTGCAGGATCGAACTCAGTTCCTGTAGCTATGAGCCAATACCAATTATCGTTGAATAATCGAATTATTTCTTCTTTATCTCGCTGTATGCTATACCGTGCTACCCCATTACAATTTTTTCTATGCTCGCGTATCTTCTTTAAAGGCTCTTCTATAAACTTAATATATGCTTGCGGGCTTTGCCTTATTCTTTCCACAACCCGAGGATTCTGCGTTTCAAGAAAATCTTCTATTTCTCTGGCATTTTCTTTCTGCTCTTCGGTAAGATGTCCACCAATTGGCCACTCATACTCATCTTGCGCCAATGCCCCGAAGCTGATCAAGCATAGCAAAAGGAGATATAATTGTGTCATGATTTTTCCTTTTCAGTTAACCCACGTATTAATTTATTGCTATTATAACTTCAATTGTAAATAATGCTATCATAGCGATATTGCTTAAGTCAAGATTCAATTCAGAATTAATATCAAAAGTTTTCAGCTTTGCGGTCTTGTAAAAAATTTAACCGGAGCAAGATGTGCTCAGGGGTGTTTTATGCGTTTTCGCAAATATTGTTTTTAGTTCGCTCGTTGTTCTCTTCCCACGGCTATTAAATATTGTCTCGAGCGTATTTGAAAGACTTGACCGAGGAGAGATAGAAGAAGAGAATCTTCTAGATGAGATAAGCCGTGAAATAGGTCGCGTTGTAGCTCTTCGTGTTTGTGCCTAGCCTATCACCTACTATTCTACGGTGATTAGGCGAGAAAGAAATCGAGTTAGCTTCCGATAAAAAAATTAGGTGCTGGAGCTACAGGCAAAGAGGGAATGCCTATTGCTCGATGTGTTATCGTTCTTAACTCAACCTGCTGGATGATCATTGCTTTGATTTGTTCATATCTTAAGCGTACATGTCGGGGCATATGCTTATCTTACGTTAGCATGCAAAGGTGGCTAACTAAGTTAGCAAGGTCAAGCTCAGAGACGAGACCTGTGCACGGAGCCAACGCATGGTCAAGATCGAGCAGAAATCGTACCACATCGTCATGGCGTTGAGCAGCGGCTATTACCAGTGCATCGGTAATGGTATCTTGAGATAAATGTTCTTCGATAGCGCCTTCTCGGTACAGAATTTCAAGAACGCCAAGAGATCCTGTCAGAGCAGCACTCCAAAAAGCTTCTTGGAGTGCTTTTGGCCTCAAAAGAAATCTGAATTTTTTCCCGATTAGCGATACAATATCGGTAAGGCCATAAGCAGCTGCCATCTTAAAAGCCTTATTTATAAGAAGGGCAGTATCAGACGAGCATGCTAAAGAGCCAACATTTTCTAAACCTTCCAGGCGGCAAGCCATTTTTTCAAGCATAGAGGAAGCTTTCTTTGTCTCATGATAAGCTAGGTGCAGAAGTAAAGACTTCTTGAAACAGCGACCAAGATTACGCTAGAAGCTTGACCTATCAACGGGAACTTTTCGCACAAGCAACCAGGAGAGCGGATCCTTAAATTCAGAGATTGCTCCGGGCTTGTTGCTAACCTTTTTCAGGTGTTTGGCAAATTTGGCCATTTGGGCTATCCATTCATTAAAACAAAAGCCATACGCCATCAAGGCAAAAAAAACATCTTTTGACTTGAGCACATATTTGATAAGCCCTCCAGGCTTTACCCATATACTGGCACCTTGGTCGAGTAAAAAAGTTAGAACTTGGGTATTGCTATGTTTACTCAAATAATATTTAAGAGGGGTAGTTGATTTAAAATCAGCATTAACGTCAGCCCCGCAATCAATAAGCAGCTTGATTATTTCGAAAACATCCGGCCTGACTTGCCCATTTTCATCAATATCGATGTGGCTGAGTGCATAAAAGAGTGGGGGACGATAAAGCTCGTCGTCAAGATCGTTACACCAAGAAGAAGGATTAGCTCCTTGCTCAAGGGCCAATGACACCGCATGGTAATCCAAGATATCGCACGAGAGAGCATCCAAAAGCAAACGTTGTGCCTGAGGATTGCATGTTTTAGCCGATAGGCTCATTTGAGCATCCTCTCCCTGAGGTAAAGGTTGTCTTGGGTCTTCCATGCCGACCAGAGGCATTACGACAAGCACAAGCACCACAAGTCCTTTTGCAAATGAAAATTTCATAAAACCTTTCAAACAGACAATAATATTGTAACAATAGTCTACCGTTTTAATTTCACTATAGCAAATTAGAGTAAAATATATATTTTAAGTAGCTTTTGATTCAAATTGCTAAAAATGATGAGATATGAAAGAAGAGAGCCTTTTTATTGTGCGTCGCCCATCAAAACCGACTTTAATCGACGAGGGGACATAAAAGGTGCGGATTCATTCCTGGATCTTGTTGCTGTCCACGAGCCTTCGTTATTTCGATAGACTTGCCGCACAACTTAAGATTATATGCTAACAAAGTCTTGCCATCTCTATAAAGTATTGGGAAAACGCATGAGTGGCTTGCAAGAGAAGGTTCAGCACGAGATGCTATCATGGATGGAAATGAGCTGTGAGTATAATCGCTGTAACAGATTTGATCTCCGGGGCGCACCGTAAATTTTTTGAGAAGAGCTTGCCCTTCTTTTTGACTATCTGCGTTGGTGCCAAGAATTAAATCAAATTTTTCATTATTTTGGAGGACAATTTCATAAATAACCAGAGGCTTCCAGATAGAAACCATGCGACAGGGCACCCCAATGCCGCACATATGCTCTTTGCTAACCGTCAATGTACGACTTTTTTCAGTCGCCTTAATAATTGTTGGAAGCTGCCTTACTGATTGGTAGCGATCAATTCCCGCAACGAGCGTTTCCACGCTTGCCGCAGCAAAAAATATTGCTAAAAGTTTTAATGTATTTATATTCATCTCAACCTCGCCTTTAATAAACTTTCGAACTTGTAACTAATAGCATACGCAGCGTATAGCCAATTTGTCAATGATGCGCTTTATATCAAAAATTTATTTCTTTCTGGGCTCGCTAAGCACAGTATATTGCTCTCTTAGTTGATTAAGCCTTTTGATGTTCTTTATGGCTATATCGCGAGCTAGCTTATATTCTTTCGCGCGCTTTTCTGACTCCGGTATATCAGATCTGGTTACAAGCTGAGTATATAGTTTGTCGTAAGCGTGATCTACATCCAACGGGTTCTCTGTTTTAATATCAAAACCCAAAATGGCGGACTCTGATAAAAGGTTCTGGTAAATATTTATTTGCTGCACTACATTAATGATTCGCCGGAGAGCGCGAACGGCATCAGAGCCGATCTCCGCAAGCAAGCGTCCCGAAGCAAGAGCGTCCATACCTGAACCGACCTCGGTTCTAACCTTTTCTAGGTTTCGTGCGCTTAATTTTTTTAATGCATCTATGTGGTTTACCAAAATATCGAGAATATCAGCAAGACGATCCAGGACCCTCGCAGCTGCTGGAGAACGAGACGACAGCGCTTCGCCCAAAGTCTCAGCTACTTTGCCCATGACACGTCCCATATCATACGTCGTATCAAAAAAGGCATCAAATACGTTTTGTACCACTCTAAACTGAGCATCTGAAAAAGTACTGAGGAGTGAAAACCCTGCCGTTTCAGGCACAAAATTAGAATTAGCGGCTAAGGTCTCACCCAGATTTGCTGGTGAAAGGTCAGAAAGGTTTCCAGGTGTAACGATAACGCCGCCTTCAGGTTTTCCCTCACCAACAGGAATAGTCGGTACATTAACGGCACCCCCAGCTTCTTCAGTTCCACCTCCACCTGAAGGAGGCTGCATCTCTTCGCCTTGTTCCGGCGAAGTTGGTTGGGGCTTCCCTGGGGTTCTCTTGGGGGTAATTTCACGCTCACCTGTCTCTGGATGCTCTACTTCCACAGGGGGCATTTTTTCTTCAATAGGCGCTAAACATAGAGCTGATTGAGCCATGCACAGCAGAAAAATCATTTTATAGTTTCTGGTGTTGTCGAACATCATTTCTCCTTTAGTACTTTTTAATAGCAAACGCGCTATGAGTTATTATTACATTGTTGTCCTGTTTGCGATATTAATAGTTTGAAAATTAAAACATCTGTTTTAATTTTGAGGTCTGACAGGCTAGGAATTAATTTCCTAGCCTGTCATTTAATTAAGCTCTCTTAATATTTAATCACACGCCTCTTTTTCAGCGCCTGACGGTGCTTCATTCTCAAAGCCAACGTGCTTTTTGAATTGCTCCAGCTCTTGCTTGTGTGCATGGTAAAACTTCATAGCGTCTTTAGAATGGCCTTCACATAAGGCACGCCACTCTTCTACTTGCTTTTCGTGGAGAGCGATCTTGTGATCGAGTTTTTCTTCGAACACATCTTCGCTGCATCCTTCCTTCTTGATTAGATGCAACATCTCATCGTGTAGGTCTGCACACTCGATATGGTGCTTCTCGATCAGTTTGGATTTTGCATCATGAAACTTCCGCGAAAGTTCAACCCAATCATACGTGTGGCCCTTTTCCATTTTATTATAGGCAATCAAGTTATCTATTGCTCTATCTTGAGGCTTGCTTTCGTGTAATGCGTACGCCCCTAAAGTAATGCTTGCTAAAGCTATTCCTAAAAGTATCCTTTTCATAAAACCTCCCCTTTAAAATTGCGATCATTACTACTCCCCCCATTAATCTCATGGTATCAGTTTGCAGATTAAAAATTCAATAGTTTTATAATTGAAATATTGGCAATGGAATGCTTGCTAACATAATCAGGAGATAGGCAATGGCGACTGAAAAGCTCTGCAAGAATCTTCAGAGAAAGTGGTTGCAAAGGCCGGCAAGCATGTTAAAATGATGTCGCGTAATTTTGCGCCATTTCTGCCCGCCCCTGGCAGCCTGGCAAACAGCTATGGTGATTTTTGAGGCCCCTATTGAAAGGCCATTCATGAAATTTAGCTTGCTATTATTTATCGCATTGGTGAGCTTTGGCCACGACTGAATTTCGACCATGAGCGCTCTTGCGAACTTTTCTGAACGAATCAAATTTTAAAATCGCCACTGGAAGTCGATACCTACCGTCCCGCCTGCTGTTGATGCGTTAAAGATTCGCTGGCCCTTAAAAATATAGTTATACTGAATTGCCAAGCGGGGGCCAAGCGGATTATCCTCATTTGACCAATCATACTCGCCAAAAAAGTTAATTACGTGCATATTCCAGCCTAAAAGTGTTGGATCACCGCTTATGACACTAAGGTCATGTTTTCCCGAAAAAGGCCGCACCGAGGTTGGGTCCTTTTGGTTATAGCTATAGCCTATGATCAACGAAAGGCCGCGTATAAAATGGTCTGCTTTGACGTACGTAATGAAATCCCATAACGTACCATCCTTAACCAAGGTATCAGCGGATACAACCCTTATGAATCCCTCCTGGCGATGGCTTGTGCGCAAAAAGGACATATCAGTCCGTTCAAGAAAGAATAAACCAAGCCCGTACACGCCACAGCTGAGCCAGTTTAAAAAGCCTACCGCTGCACTGGCGCTCACCGGAAAAGCAAAGGCACCGCCTTGCCCTAGAGACATAATGTTACATAGATTGCCGTTACAGGGCTCGCCCCGCGATGCCGTGGGGAAGAGAACCCCTATACGGCCACTTACATCAATAAAGTCAAAAGTAGTGCTCTCAGAGCTTGAGCCAGCCCACCCTCCAAGAATCGTCAAGTCCCCAAAGCCTGTTTTATTAATTGTTTTCAGCTCAAGAGCGTGATGCTTTAGGTCGTTGAAAAGTGCTTCGGACGCGCGCTCGCACTTCCCCGTCGTCTGACTCGGCCGTATATCTGATAATAAAAAAGATCGAACAGGAAAATGAAGCTGGCCAAAAAAACCATTATCCAGATTTACCACGTAATCGAGCTGCATCTCCAAAAGGCTGAACTGTCCTGCAAAAGAAAGGTCTTTGCATGGCCGCGCCATATGAGCAGGAATCACGCCCAGTTCCTTAAGGTCTTCATGGCCAAAAATAGCTAAAAGGGGGACTTTCTCGCCCTGGCTATTAAATGAGGTACTTGCCGATGCTCCACCAAATACGACATTGAGGCTCGAAATGAACGGCTTCGCGGTGCGAGGTTCTCCGCGCCAGAAAGCAGCACGGTAAAAATGCCCATAGTCGAGCGCTCCGACCATGGGCGTTCTTAGTATTAATATGCTTATACAAAGCGCTCTACGAACCAGTGTGTATCTTCGTGTCATGCTTCCTCCCTCTGCTGGGAATGTTATAGCACGAAGACCCCTAATTTAGGAAGAAACCTGGGCCTTATTTTCCAATACGCGCTCCTCAGGCAGGGCCCGATATGCGAGTTCACTTGGCTTAACGTCGTGCTCTTGCTGCCCTGTCGCATGTCGAAGCGTTACGGTCGCTGCTGCTTCTTCTTTTGGTCCCACAATAAGCATCCACGGAATTTTTTCTACCTGAGCACGCTTGATCTGGCCTGATAAAGGATCGCCGCTCTCGTCGACTTCAATGCGTAGCCCCTGGCCCTTAAGCTCCGCATAAAGCTTTGCCGCATATGCCCTTTGCACATCAGTAATAGGCAAGATACGTGCTTGTATAGGCGCAAGCCATACCGGCAATTGGCCTTTGTAATGTTCAAGCAAAATAGCAAAGAATCGCTCAAGCGAACCGTAGATTGCTTGGTGAATTATAACCGGCCGCTCTTTTTCGCCACTTGTTGCTATATAACTCAAGTCGAAATTTTCTGACTGTAAAAAATCAACCTGAATGGTGCTGCAGGTCCATAAGCGCTTAAGCGAGTCTTCGATATCGACTTCAATTTTAGGCCCATAGAATGCGCCTTCTTTGGGCTTAATCTCATAAGGGCATTCTTCTGCTTGAAGTGCTCGCTCAAGGGCGACTATTGCTTTTTCCCAAACATCTTCGCTTCCCATAGCTTTATCGGGCTTGGTGGAGAGGGCAAATTTAATTTTGCCGAACGAGAACGTACGCAATATGCGATTAATGAAAGCAAGGATAGTCCGAATTTCTGCTTCCAGTTGGCTGACTTGGCAGAAGATATGCGCATCGTCTTGCGTAAAAGCACGCACCCTTAAGAGCCCATGAAGTACACCAGATAACTCGTGCCGATGAACATGACCAAACTCGGCAAGCTTGAGCGGTAGCTCCTTGTATGAGCGTGGCCGGTTTTGATAGATCAAGATTGCCCCTGGGCAATTCATTGGCTTGAGTGCGTATCTTGTTTGGTCAATATCACAAAAGTACATATTTTCTTTGTAATAGTCGTAGTGGCCTGAGCGCTGCCAAAGGCTTACATTCAAGAGCGTTGGCGTACTAACTTCCTGATAATTGTATTCAGCATGCAATTTTCTCATATGTGCTACGAGGACATTAAGAACGGCTTTGCCTCTGGGATGGAAGAAGGGAAACCCAACGCCTTCTTCTTGGAATGAAAAAAGGTCAAGTTGCTTGCCAATTCTTCGATGGTCATAGAGGCGGGCTTGTTCTTGTTGGTGCTCGTAATCGGCAAGTTCCTCATTGGTAAAAAAAGCAGTGCCGCTGATTCGCTGGAGTGCCGGGTTTGCGCGATTTGCGCGCCAATACGAACCAGAAATTCCAAAAAGCTTGAAATGCTTGAGCTGACCGGTAGATGCGACATGGCCGCCACGGCAGAGATCATAAAAGTCGCCTTGTACGGAGAGCCCAACGGTTTCGCCAGGTATTGCATCGATAAGCTCAAGCTTAAAAGGGTTGTCTTTGTAGAGCTCATGCGCTTCTTCTTTGCTTATTTCTTGGTGCGTAATGGGTATATCTTTATCGGCAAGAATGTGCATACGCGCTTCTATAAGAACCAAATCCTCTTCTTTGAAGTTTTTAACTGGCAGAAAGTCGTAAAAAAAACCCTCTTCAGTTGCCGGACCAATCGTTAACAAGGTGCCCGGAAAAAGCTCGCTGACGGCGTGCGCAAGCAGGTGCGCTGCGGAATGCCGAAGGATTTTAAGGTCATGCTTTTTGCTCATAAATATGCCTTTACGGGTAAAAAACTGTTAATAACTAGTATACGCCGTTTCTTATAATGATGAAGATGAATGATTAAGGGAAAAAAGAAAGAGGGGCTTAAGCCCTCGTCGTTCGCGTATGAAGGGAAGTGGTCGTGATTGCTGGATAAGATATGTAAAGGTCAACAAAATAAAGTTGTTCGCTCATTGTGCCCTTTCGTTTTGGGGTTACGCACTCCTTCTAAAACTATTATATATCATAGCATGTCGCGTTAAAATGTCACCTAAATCTCTTTTAAAGCAACTTTGCAGATACTGACACACTCATAACACGCTTGTGCGCAATTTTGTCGTGCTGCCTGACATGCTGCATTATCGCCTGATTGACACGCATCTATACATACTGAGCATTTATCAATACATCGTTGACAAGCGGCTATGCAGTCTTGCATGGCCTTGATCACTTCGACGGTCAAGGCGTGGTCGAGATAGCTGCCACAGGCATCAATACATTCTTGGCAAGCTCTAATACATGCCTTGCACAGTGCTATACAGCTTTCGTGCTTCACCATGCTATCTTGGCAGTTGTTCCTGCAGGCTTCGCATTGCTTTATGCAGACCTGACAAGCTTCCCGGACTTTTTTGATCGCAAATATCTCGTTCATCGGTTTTCTCCCTTTTGACTAACGTAGCAAAGCCTTGCAAATGTTGTATAGAGTTGCTGTCTTTATCTATAATTGCTAGTTTGTAAAATATTGATCAACAATATGCTTGAGGTGTTATTTCAACAACATTAAACTATTTTTATTGATAATTATTATGAGGGAACCGACGTGGTAAAAATGTTCTTAATCTTTTTCCTTGTGACAAGCTTATGCCAACACGTAGGTATTGGTGATCATACTTTTACTGAACCGATGCATGCTGAGCGTATTTTCGAGGTCCACTATCCAATGCTTAATAATATTGACCATATTCTCTATCAACATAAAATACCCCACGTTGTTATTCGCTTAAACGTCTCATATGATAAAGCGGTTGAGCGTATTTCAGCGCGTGATGGCGACAATAAAGATGCCATTCTTGTCAAATTTCCTAATACCTACGCTGACTATATCTTATTTGGCCAGTCGTATAGTGGCCCACTTTACGAGCTTAACAATGAAAGCGATGAAGTGCCTTCTCTTGAAGGCGCACTTGAATTTATCAATAAATTCTCTAAAATTTGATAAATATCTGACCGCACCATGGTAACGAGAAAGGAAGTAGGTATGGAAGTAATACAGGGGAGTTCTTGCTGGCGCCAGCAAGAGATTGCGCTTACGATAGTGCGATTAGCGCTTGGAAGCATATTTTTTGCGCATGGCGCCCAAAAAGTATTGGGCTGGTTTGGTGGCCCCGGCTTGAAGGGCTTTATTAATTGGACAAGCTCGCTTGGCGTACCGACATTTTTAGGGTATCTTGCTGCGTTTGCTGAATTTATTGGTGGAATCTTGCTTCTTTCGGGGATTGCCTCCGAGATTGGCGCTTTGATGGCCGTTGGCGTCATGATCGGGGCCGTGTTCGTGGTTCATTGGCCACATGGGTACTTTGCTCAAAATGGTGGCTTTGAATACCCATTAAATTTAATAATTTTTTCACTTGCAATTATTATTGGTGGGCCTGGAGTATATGCCCTCTGGAACCCTTTTAAGCACTGCAGAAAATCATGCATTCTCAGCTGCTCCCCCTAGAAGGGTCGACCTTGAAAACGAGCGTTATTATTTGCACGCGGAATCGCGCTTCCGACTTAGCAGCTATGCTTGTTTCTCTTGGCAAGCAGACTGCTTTGCCGACCGAAATTGTTATTGTTGACAGCAGTGATGCTCCGGTGCTTGAGGACACCCGTATCAACCAGCTATGGAATAGCACACACCTTCCTTCAACGCTTGTGTATAAGCATACGGCGCCGGGCCTTACCTTTCAGAGAAACCAGGGCATCGCACTAGCTACGGGCGAGCTCATCTACTTTTTTGATGACGATGTTATCTTATCTTCCCGTTATATGGAAGAAATGAACAAGGCATTTGGCACAGATCAAGCTTTTGGTGGCGGTATGGGCACGATTGCTCCCCTGGGCGCTTATAAGCAATGGGTAAATATCGGTCGTTCACTTTTTTTTCTACAGCGAAATTATGCACACGGCAAATTTACCTGGTCAGGGATGCCTACGCATGCCTATGGCACCCAAGGCATCAAGCAGGTTGAGGTTTTAGGTGGCTGCTGCATGGCTTTTCGATCATATGTTTTTAAAAAGCACACTTTCGATGAAGCTCTCAGGCACTATGGTTATATGGAGGATTGTGACTTTTCATATAGGGTATCACGTGATTGGGCCCTTTTTTATAACCCCTGCGCGATTTTGGAGCATCGCCAAAGCCCGCTAAGCCGTGACTCAATCATTGAAAATAAAGCTATGTTCGTCGCAAATTATACGTATCTTTTCTTTAAAAATTTTTATCAAAAAAAGCCTTGGAAACTCCTTGCCTACGCGTGGAGCATGATGGGCTTATTTCTTGAAGCAGCGCTTGTTGTACGAAACAAGAGCTGGATAAAGGGGTACCTTCGAGGGCTTGGCTACGCTTGGCGAACGCGAGCAAATATACCTTATCAAAAAGGGCCTCGCTGAGGCCCTTTTGTTATGTTCTTAGTACTTTTAAGAGTACTCTGGCTCAAGGCTGTCAATAAAATAATCAAACTGCCTTAATGCCGAGTTTATTTGCCCAAGTGTGTGCCCAATTTTTGAAAGGAAGTCGGAGAATGGCGACTCTTCGACCATGCCACGTTCTGCTTCAGGCCTAAAGCGAGTGGGGGCTGGAGCATTCTGCTCTTTCAGCTTATTTATAGATTCTTGGTCCGTTTTGCGTAAAGCTTGCAATTCAGCAATCTTCTTCTTAAGATCGGTAGCAATTTCTTGTGCTTGCTCAGAGACTCCTCCGGTAACCTCTTTAATGAGGTTGCTGGTATCAACTGCTATCGACGAGACCTTGGCTAGAAGACCAGACACAATAGGTGTGATCTTCTCTCGTTCAGCTTTGGTAAAATTGCTAACATTTTCCGCAAGGGATGTTGCACCACCAAGGGCGAAATTGAGTATTTCGAGAGATTTTGCATAGGTCTGAGCGAGCGCTTGGCCAGCCTGCTTATTTGCAAATTGGGCATAAGTAATAATATTGTCTGGCATTGTTTTTGCTGCCGTTAAAGCTTTGGCAACGCTCTTTTGAGCAGCGGCAAGTGCCTTAGGAAGCTGTGCTGATTCGCTTTTTAGTGCCTCAGCTTGTTGAGTAGCGCTTTCACCTTGCGAAAAACCAGTCGTGATCGCCTGAGCAATCTCTGGAGAAGTCTCGCTTAAGGCTTCGCTAAGATCTGTCGTTTGTCCAAGCGCAAGCCAAGACCCACCGAAGATGCCTATTCCAAGGGCAAGAAGTAAATTATGCGTTCTTTTCATGATGCTCTCCTTTTTTGTATGATTAATTTAATTTTATAAAAAAACTATCCAAATAGTCAATATCGTTTGTAATGCCATAGCTCAGATAATCTTCAAGCCAAACCGTATGACCTGATTAATGCGACTCCAAAACACTTGACACGCCAAAATCTGTACCTTTAGAATTGGTCTCACGAATAGGCGTTAAGGGGAATGAGCGTGCAATGAAAAATCTGGTGATATTCTTTGCGAGTATAACGGTGCCTCTTTTGGGTGCTGGCGCGGGGCCTGCGGCCAATATTTACGTAAATTCGATTCCTAAGTGTGGCACTCACTTATTGACAGCGTGCATTGAGCTACTTGCGGACTTGCCGCTTTATGAGATTGACCTGAGAGAGCTCACAACATCGCAGTGGGCGCGGATTATTACCAATGAAGATCGCCACTGTTTTTATGCGACCCATATGAACTACTCGCCTTATGCTGCCCGGATTTTTAGGAAGCACAATTATAAGACATTTTTGATCTATCGCGATCCGCGGGACATGGCGATTTCATGGGTTTATTGGATCTATCAAGGGGGCTGGCGGGGGGATCAGTTTGCCAGCAGCATAAGAAAGTGGCCGTTTAAAAAGGTTTTAAAACACGTTATTCAGAAAATCAGAAAGCGCTATGAAGGCTTTCTTGGGTGGAGGCGTGAGCCGTCCTGCCTCTTGGTGAGATTTGAGAATCTTGTTGGTCCCCAGGGTGGCGGCACGAAAGCGGCCCAATACCGTGCAATAAAGAGGATTGCGAAGCATATTGGAGTGCCGGTTAATCGGCAAAGAATAGAGTATGTTGCTGAAAATATGTTTGGCAAAGGTCCGACGTATCGAAGCGGGCGCATAGGGGAATGGAAAAAGCATTTTGATGCTGAGGTTAAGGCGCTTTTTAAAAAGGCAGCTGGTGATCTTGTGCTTAAACTAGATTGCGAAGAGGATAGCTCGTGGTAAAAAATAGACTTGTTTCATTAATGCTCGTAATTACTTTTTTAAGCGCTGGTAGCGTTAAAGCTGAGACATTTGCTGAAGTATTTAAGCCACTTCGGCTCAAGTATTTGTACACTTTGTTTGATAATCATCCAGAACGGCACAGCGAGCTGAATGCTATGTTCGCCATAAAAAATACTTACAACGTCAAGGGTGGCAACAAGAAAAAGGTTATAGCGTATAGCTTATTTTGGAAGCCGCCTTTTGCTGATGGGCCTATGCCGGTTATTTCAGAAGAGGCAATGTATCGGCCATCGCCCAGCGTTAAGCGAAATCAACCATTTTATGATAAGTTTATCAAGTCTCTCTTAGCTCAGGTAGCGATGGTAAAGCGGCATTTTCCTGGGTGGATTATGCGTGTATATCTTGCTGATGACTTGAAGTTCCTTATCCCGAGGCTATTGGCGGCCGATATGGAGATCTTTTTGATGGCCTCTAACTCAATAGCTGCGGCCCCTGGATCGATGTGGCGGTTCCTTGTTTTTGACGATCCAAAGGTAGCCATTGCCTATATCCGTGATGCTGACGAGCTGCCGGCGCGACTCAACGGTGATTTTAGGATGAGCAAGCAGATACTAAAGTGGGCGAGTGCAAAAGCGGAGCGAGGATTTTTTAGGATACGTGATTTTGGGCGCTGGGCAACGCAGAGGGTCGTTCATCTCAAGCAATACAGCCCAATTCTTGCTAGTGCGTTTGGTGCTAAGCGCGTCAGGTGGCTTGATATGCAAAAGGCAATGAAGGGGTATATCTTACACAGGACGCTTTTTTGCGACGAAGGCCGCCATCCTACCGATATAGCGTTACGCACGCATCCGTATGGCTTTGGCAATGAGTTTCCGAGTTATGGTTTTGATGAGCGGTTTCTTAAGCACGTTATTTATTTTGAAGCGGTTGATCGTGGCCAGTTAAAGACCATTCCTTCAGATCGGATCGTATATGACGACCCGAGTAACCATTTCTGGATTAAGCTTGATCTTGAGTATTTGAAAAGCAAGGCCGGGGCGCCAAAGCAGCGTGCTCGCAAGAAGAGCTGAGTTAAATCGCTTGCTTGGGCACCGTAGATATGATCCAGCAAAAGCGAATCGAATTAAATCGCCTGCGCGGCTAGCGGCTAAGGGACATCGTCCCTTAGCGATCCCCAAAGCGTTATGCTTACAGGCTTGGTGTGTGTAGTTATCGTTCGCCAAAGCGTACGATAACTTACGCCATTATCATGCGCTGCATGATAAAAATTTAATATCGCTTTCTATTTTCCGTCAGGAAAATTGCATTTGCCGTAATCATGCGCCCCGCATGGTTACGGCATTAGGCAAGCAAAGGTAAGCTATAAAGCAAAAAATTCCCATGGTGTGGGTGCAGGGCCGCCGCCCTGCTGCCCGCCGCATAGGCGCGCCCGCTGCGTAAGCGCTTCAAACCAGCTCTTTTTGCTCACGAATACTGCCTATAAGCACCCTCATCGCGCTTAAGCTCCTCAAGAGCAAGCTTAACACGCTCTGAGCTCTTGCAGGGAACAACAAGCAAAACATCATCAGTATCAGCAATACAAAGCCCCTCAACGTCAATAAGCGCTACAAGCTTCTTACTCGTATGCACAAGATTGCCGGCGCAATTAACACAAAGCTCAGCATGCCCGGGCTTGTTATACTCTGCCCTAAATCCTAAAAGTGACGATAGACTGCCAATATCCGCCCACTCAAAGCTTACGGGAACAACAGAAACAGCAGAAGACTTTTCTAAAACTGCATAATCAATCGAAGTAGCAGGAATATCTTCATAAGAAGCCCGGCCCTCAAGAAATGCCAATACACTTTCATAAATGTCAGGAGCATACTGCTCAAACTGGCGAATAAACGATGAAACCTTGCCACAAAATATCCCCGCATTCCACAGCATATTATCAGCACGTACATATTCCTGTGCTTTATCATAAGTTGGCTTCTCGTAAAAGCCAGCAACAGGCGCCACTTGAAGTGGTACGGGGGAATTAGGGCTGCTCTCGGTAAGCTCGCTTGCTACTTTAATATAGCCATACCCGGTCGCTGGATATGAAGGCTTGATGCCAAGCAAGGTTATGTGGCCAGGCAACGAATTGCCAAGAGCGGCATTAAGAGCTTGTGCTAAAATACGAGCATCAGAAATATACTGATCACTCGGCAGAAAAATAACCTGCGCTTCGGGACTACGCTGCGCGATGCGAAAACATGTGAATAAAAGAGCCGCAGCCGTATTGCGACGAGCGGGCTCGACAATTACATCATCAAGCTTGCCTTGCAAGAGTAAGCGAACGCCATTTTCAAGAGGCGCCGTCGTCACTGCCCAATAACGCTTGGTCCCGTTAACGCCCTCAAGCCGATCACGCGTAATTTCCAACAACGACCGCTCCCCTATAAGCGGCAAAAACTGCTTTGGCCTATCCTGACGACTAAGCGGCCATAACCGCTCCCCTATACCACCAGCAAGTATAACACCATATACCTCATGGGCCACCGAAGTAGCCTGGAAAATAGGGGATTCAGCGTCAGCGAGAGGAATGCTTACGTTAGCTGCAGCGAGCGGTAACACACCGCACAAAAGCACAAGATATATAAATTGTTTCACCGGTAACTCCTTCGTAAAAATGGTAAATTTCTTAAGCATATTGATCTTAAATAAAAGCTTAGCCCAATTGTACTAAATAATGTTGCAAAGTTTATATTGTTCGTCTATGCTTTTCCTCCGATACGTGAAATCTACCTAAGGAGATAATATGAAAATTACAGCAACCTGGCTTATAATGCTCATAACGACGCTTGGCCAAACATATGCCGCACAAAGCACGCACCTGAGCGATATACAGCGTATCGCAATTGAGCTTGAGGAAGCACGCGAAGAAGCAAAAGAAGCACGAGAAAGTTTATTGTACGACCTGGAAAAATTTTTCGACTCTCCAGAGACCTTTCAAGGAACGGTTAAAGAAAGCAAAGCTGAGGCAGAGGAAGCAAGCCTTGACGTTTTACGATTAGAAGTGCGGCTCAAAGAGCTCCTTGATGGTGCGGAATTCCATAAGAGTCCGGAGGCCGAGTGGCTGTATTGGGCAGAAAAAGCACTTACTGAAGCACAAGACCATAAAGCAGACCTAGATAAATGGCTTGATACATGGAATAAGCAAGCGGGCAACGAAGAAAAAATAAATAAAGAGCTCCTCATGCAAGCAGTACTGCAAAATGAGGAAGACGCGCGCCGCGAGCTCAAGGAAGCAGAAAAAGCTTATCAAGCCATTCATAAAAAGCATGGCAAAGAAGAGCTATAAAAATTGGTAGAGCTACCATGATGCTTCTACTCTTTTTGCTGAGCATCCTATGCTCAGCAGCCTCACAAGAAGCGGTGGTTTGCTTTTTAATCTTGATCCAGCCGAAAAGTATATTACTTTATTGCTTAAGCGAGATGGCATGCCAGAAGATGCCCGAATGCGATATCAGCACATGCTTGAGGCGCTCAGGCATGTGCGCAAAGAAAGCGCATTGCAGGCTCGTACGAATTCAACAATTAACCACGTTCTCATACCCACGATAACTCTAACTACACCTGAATTTCCTGAAGCGACATCTGTTATCCTACCTGGCAATTTTGGCGAAGCCGGATAGCTCAAGGCCTTTTGTCTTCTTGTCTTCTGTTTGGTACACTAAAATAGTGCAAAACTCAACCAATAGGATGCGTATATGACTCAGTTGCCTGATATTGAAAAGGACTTTTCAGAGTGGTATCAAGAAGTTGTTTATAAGGCAGAGCTTGCCGATCAGTCGCCGGTGCGCGGTTGTATTGTGGTGATGCCTTATGGTTGCGCCCTTTGGGAAAACATTCAAAAGATTGTTGATAAAAAAATTAAAGACACGGGCCACCACAATGCCCTTTTCCCGCTGCTGATACCGGAGGGATTCTTAAAAAAGGAAGCGCAGCATGTTGAGGGATTTTCTCCCGAGCTCGCGGTGGTGACATACGCGGGGGGCAAAGAGCTCGAAGAGCCTTTGGTTATACGGCCTACGTCGGAGACCATTATCCACTACATGTTTGCTCGCTGGATAAAGTCATGGCGTGACTTGCCCATGAAGATTAATCAGTGGGCGAACGTTATACGTTGGGAAATGCGCACGCGACCATTTTTGCGTACAACTGAGTTTTGGTGGCAAGAGGGGCATACAGCGCATGAGACAGCCAAGGAGGCTGAGGAAGAAGCGCAGCTGATGCTCGACCAGTACGTTGACCTTATTCAAAATTACTTAGCGATCCCTGTCGTTGCTGGTATTAAGTCTGAATCGGAGCGCTTTGCTGGGGCCGACAAGACGCTGACAGTTGAGGGGCTCATGGCTGATGGCAAGGCTTTACAAATGGGGACCTCGCATCTTATCTCCCAAAATTTCGCGAAGGCATTTGGCATAACATTTCAGGACCGCCAAGAGGGTATTTCGTATCCTTATTTAACAAGCTGGGCTGTTACGACACGTTTGGTAGGGGCGATTGTTATGGTGCATGGGGATAAGCGGGGCCTGGTGGTGCCGCCTAAGGTTGCGCCTATTCAGGTTGTTATTATCCCTATTTTTAAAGAGCCATATAAGCAACAGATAGTAGACGAGGCAATTAAGGTACGCGCAGACCTCGAGAGTCATGGTATACGTGTCCTTTTTGATGGCGAGGAGACGGAGACGTCAGGCGCAAAATTTTACAAGTGGGAGCTCAAGGGCGTCCCGGTGCGTATTGAGATTGGGCCACGTGATCTTGAGCAGCGGCAAGCAGTGGTAAGTGACCGTATGGAGATGCAGCCTAAGCAGGCTTATGCGTTAGCGTCTCTTCCTGCTATTATAAAGCAAAAGCTCGATGACATGCAGCAGGAGCTATTTAAGCGCGCTCTCGAGAAACGGCAGCAGTTATGGTTTGTTCGTGAGTCACTTCTTGCAGGGCCGGATCCGTTTGCCCATGATTTAGAGACGGTGGGTGGCTTTTATCAGACAGGCTGGTGCGGTTCACGCGAGTGTGAGGCCGTGCTTAAGCAGCACAAAGCAACGATCCGTTGTAGGCTCGAGAGCAAGGTGCTGAGCAAGTGCTTCGCCTGCGATAAGGAAAGCCAGGGGGATGTTCTCGTAGCTCGTGCTTATTAAGAGCTTAATAAAATTGAGTCGAATCGAATCGCCTGCGCGGCCGACGTAGCCTCGGCGAAGTCGGGAATGGGCACCGTAGATATGATCCAGCAAAAGCGAATCGAATTAAATCGCCTGCGCGGCTAGCGGCTAAGGGACATCGTCCCTTAGCGATCCCCAAAGCGTTATGCTTACAGGCTTGGTGTGTGTAGTTATCGTTCGCCAAAGCGTACGATAACTTACGCCATTATCATGCGCTGCATGATAAAAATTTAATATCGCTTTCTATTTTCCGTCAGGAAAATTGCGTTTGTCATAATCATGCGCCCTGCATGGTTATGACATTAAAAGAGAAAAACCGAGCAGTGAGCAATAACCAAGCCCTTCGCTTACGTGTATACTGGTGTGGGTGCAGGGCCGCGCCCTGCTGCCCGCCGCATAGGCGCGCTCGCCGCGTAGGCGATATTTCGCGCGGGCGATACAGCGAATTACACTTTTCGCTAAGAAAGATGTCTGCTATACTAAAGAAAAAATTGCGATAACTTAAAAGAATTAAAAACCATGGAAAAGCGCTTCGTTGTCGACCAAAAGAACTTACTGAACTCCTTAGCATCAATGCAACCTATTTGCACAAAACGCACCACGCTCGAGGCAACCTCATGCATCCTGTTCCAGGTTGGCTACAAAGAACTCGTGCTCAAAAGCACCGACCTGGAAATAAGCCTTCAGGCAAGCTTGTTGCTTGCAGAAAGTACGTTGACTGAACCAGAGACCTTCTTGGTTCCAGGAAAGCGCATATTCGAAATAGTAAAAGAGCTTGAAGGCTCGATAACATGCTTCTTAAACCAACAGCAGCTTGTATTGCAAGCAGGCGCGGTTAACCTTGCGCTCAATATCAAGGACCCACACGAATTCCCGCCCTTTCCTGAGCGTATCGAAAACCTTATGCACCTCGAAGCGCCGCTCTTTCTTAAAATTTTGGATAGCGTAGCCTTTTTGATACCTCAGAACAACGCAAACCCTGCTTTAAACGGTCTGCTCCTCGAAATATCTGAGCAGGAGCTCACCATGACAACAACCGACGGCCACTGCCTCGCCCAGGCGCGCTCGTCCAAGCACTGCCTGCAAGCGCCACGCACCTGGCTCCTGCCCCGAAGAGCAATCTTTGAACTTAAAAAAATCTTAGATTCTTATCAAGACCAAACGCTCTTTTTGGGAATATGCGGCAACCAGCTTGTATTTTCCGGCGAGCTGTTCAACTTTTTTACCAAGCTGCTCAGCGACTCATTCCCACAGTACCAGTCAATCTTGGATAAAACGTCCTTTACACCAGCGACGGTGGATCGTAACCGCTTTGTTAAAACACTGAGGCGGTCGGTGTGCCTGCTCTCTGGGCAGTTTCTGGCAACCAAGTTTACCTTCTCTCCTGAAAAACTACGCGTATCGGTCCACAACAAAGAAGTTGGCACGCTTGATGAGGAACTACCCGTGGCCGGCTTTGCCGATGAGCTCGATATACGGTTTTACGCACCCTACCTCCTCAATGGCCTCCAGTCATTCTCCCATGACACGCTTACATTCTTCCTAAAAAATAATACGCGGCCAATCATCTTTGAGGCTCAGGCAAGCGATCTGGAAGTGACCTACCTGGTCATGCCCGTCGCCCCTATGGGCTAGCTATTGGGTTTTCATGCATATACTATCAGCTGCTCTAAAAAATTTCCGCTGCTTTACAAGCCTGGAGGTCCCTTTTAACAAGAACCTTGTTCTCATCGAAGGCCCTAACGGTTCTGGCAAGACCTCGCTGCTTGAGTCTCTCCATTATGCCTGTTACTTGCGCTCGTTCAAAACGCGAACAACGCGTGACCTGGTGAACTTTGGCGCAAGCGCCTTTTCAATCAAGCTGCAGATCGATAACAACAACGGGCTGCCTATTAGTATCACCGCAGGTTACTCTCCTGAGCAAGGCAAACAGTCAAAGCGCCTCATAAAAATTAATGATGCCCCTCTTAAATCGTATAAGGAGCTGATAACACTTTATCGCGTCATTGCAATGACTGATGAGGATATGCTTCTTATTAAAGGAGCACCGGAGGTCAGGCGTGCCTTTTTGGACCAAGCAATAATGTTGATCGACCCGGACTACCCAGTACTCCTCCGAAAATACCTGAGCATTCTTGAGCAACGCAACGCACTCCTTGTTGCCAGCCGCCTCGACTACGACTCCTACCAATTATGGACCGAGCAGCTCTTGGCCATAACACAGGCAGTCCGACTTAAACGGCAGGAAGTCCTCATCGCTCTTGAGCAGAGGCTTAATAACCTGATAGCGCTCTTCTTCGACCGTGAGCAGCTTAAGGTTCAGCTAACCTACAAGCCTAAGGAAATACTACAGCACGACATGAACACGTTGAGAATGGAGCAAGCCGCGCGAAGAACATTATTCGGAGCACATCTTGACGACTACGTGACGCTCCTATCGCAAAAGTCATCACGAGTCTACGCTTCTCGCGGGCAGCAAAAACTGCTGGCCATGTTGCTCAAGGTGGCGCAGCCTGCGACGCAACATCCGCAGTCCTGCGTCTTTTTGCTCGATGATGTTGTTTCGGATTTGGACCATGAGCGACTCGACCGCTTTTTCAAGCTTCTCACGTCGTACCAGACACAAATTCTCATAACCTCACCCATTCCCCATGCACCGCTCCAGGAAATATGCACCCGCTACGATTATGAACGTATTGCGCTTCCTGCCTATTGACCCTTTGAAACAAGGTGCGGCTTTCACGCATTTTCCTTTTTTTAATATGTTGACAAAGAAAAAAAAACAGGTATCATTAAATCATGAAGAGATTAGAAAAGAGCTGGCAGAACCGGCAAAAATTCAAAATCGCTTCATACTCAATTAGGCTTCATTACTACTCTCCTTTTTTCCACCACGCTGGCGCAAGCTAGCGTGGTGGTTTTTTATTTCTTAAAAATTTTGGGTAGAGCACTTGCTGCAGAAGAAGAATCTATTTTTCCGCCAGGAAAATTGCGTTTGTCATAATCATGCGCCCCGCATGGTTATGACGCGAGAAAAGATAAAAGATAGAGCAATACGGAGACATCGTATGCTACTACGCATATTGGTGTGGGTGCAGGGCCGCCGCCCTGCTGCCCGCCGCACAGGCGCGCCCGCTGCGCAAGCGTTCCCATCGTAGCCTTGGCGAAGTCGGCCGCGCAGGCGCCATTTATTCAATTCGCTGCTCTTGAGAACAGAAACCTCGCCATGCTACGCTAAAAGCACTATGAAGACAACAAAGATAATTAGCTTAATCGCCACGCTCACACAGAGCATGAACGGTGCCTGGACAGGACACCCATTCCGACCGGCGCTTCGGAATAAACCCTGCCAACTGTACTGCAGCGACCAGCTGCCTCAAAAAAATACCCCAGCCTCACGAAAATTCTGGTGGCACTTTGCATTTCCTACCGTAGGTCTCGCCACCAACCCCGGGCAGGCATGTTGCTCCTACCTACCGCATCAGTTTAGCCTGCGCCAGCTGGCACCACGGCGCGGCTCAGGGGTGCGCCTCGCCCTTATCGATACTGGACTAGCCGCCTACACCACGAAAGACAACAAGCATAGAGCGCACCCGGACCTAAAATGCCGCTATAAGCATGCTTGGAGCAACCTCGATATAACAAGCAATGCGTTACTGCCTTTGGCCGCACCAATTACCATGCTGAGCCAACAGGAATATAATCCTACGCAAGCACACGGAACCCATACCTATGGAATTCTTGCTGCCCAGAAGAACCCCCATGCTCAGGGGACGGAGTCCTCGCTTTGCCCAAAAGCAGAGATCATTATGATCAAGGCATTCGATGATAGCGGCACGAGCGACAAAGAAACACTGATAGCAGCAATAAAAAAGACAATCGAGCTTAGGGCAGATATTCTGCTCTTAAGCCTCAAGATAGATGACGCTATCATACCTGATTCACCGGCATCTGCTTACATAAATGACCTACTACACAAAGTTCCCTATACCATAGCAGCGGCGGGAAATGGCGGGAATACAGCGCAATTAGCATACCCGGCACGGTTTGACGCAATTACCTTATCGGTCGGGGCATTTGGCATCAATGAGCAAGATAATACGTGCTTCCTACCAACTTTTTCACAATACGAACCAGCTAAAGGCCCAACGTTCCTTGCCCCCGGGGTTGACATCCTCTCAACAGCTGTACCAGTACCAGGCTCCGCCACCCCATACTTATTTCTGAGCGGCACGTCCGCTGCCGCCGCTATCGTCGCCGGCGCGCTCGCTCTCGCTCTCGCAGAATTTAGGCTCGCTTTTTCAAAGCAGCAGCTTATGGCAATTTTTAAAGCAGCCGCCGTTCAGATACCTCATATCCCGCCCCAAGCATCGCTCCATGGCGTGCTCGATATACGTACCGCTCTCTTCATGCTCCATGCCATGAATGCAACAAAAAAGCGCATAAAGAGCAGAAGGCTTGAGGGTAGCTTCGAAGAAATTCTTAAGAATCTAAAAGACTACTTACTCAAGCAACCAGCGCCACATCAACTCGACCCGCACCTTGCTCAGGTCACCGGGCGTACAAAAAAAAGCAAGCAGCACTCGCTGCAAGCAGCCCTGCGCGCCTGCCTCCAACACCTGCTAAAAAAAAGAACCTTAAAATCGCCAAAACAGCGCAAGACGAGTACCCACAATGTTCACCGCGACAAAAAAAGGGAGCCAGGACAGCGGGAACGGAGACGAGCGCACCCTAACAAATCGGAATAAAAACAACAAAAGAAGAAGCATTAGTAAGATTAAAATCATAAACCCGCCTAGAAAAATGCCGAAACCAAGGCGAACTAAATAACTCCGGCGTATACTCAATCCAACACAGCTCATAAAAAAAATCGCACAACAAATAGCTATCAACATAAGCAACCGTAGGAATACCATCAAATAACGGCACAACTCCCTCGATCATAAAAAATGAATCATCACTTAAACACGCTACCGATAAACAAGTACGAGAACAAAAAGCAAACGTCCGCATAAGCGAGCGCCCAAAAGAACATGATGGCACTACCACTAGATGAAACCCGGGCTGAAAAAAACTATCCTGCAACACCAAAAGCTCATCAGAAGCAAGCGAGTTAATAAATAAAAGCTTCTCAGACATAACAATGCCACCATAGCAACCAACACGCCGCTCAATATAAGCAAACTGGCCAAAAAAACACAAGAATAATATAAAAAAATTAACAGTAGCGCCACAAACAACAAAGAGCCAAAGCAATAGCATCCGTAACATCAAATTGCTCGGGACGCACAAACCCCGGGAAAAGCGTCAAAATTACTCGCGAAATCTGCTCCTTATCCGCCCCACCAAAGCCCGTCAGCGCATGCTTTATTTCACGTGGAGAAAATTCATGCAGCCGCAGCCCATATCGATGAGCAATTAAGTAGAGAATACCACGAACATACCCTAACTTTAAAAAATTTTGAGCATTCTTCCCCAAAAACGGCGTCTCTAAAACAAGATCCGTAACCTGCCACTCGGTAACTTTAGAATCAAAAACTTCATATAATCGGGCAAGCCTCTCAGGCAACCCAAGCCCAGATGATAACTTAACCAAACCAGAGTCCAATAACAAAATACGGCCGCCCCCTTTCCCAAGAACGGCAAACCCAGCACATACCACACTCGGATCGATCGCTAAGATAATCACAAAACGCCTCTAATCGAAAATAAAAAAATTATTGAAAAATAAAAGCATATAATGATAATATGAAAAATAAAAGCCACTAACACATAATAGCCTGAAGGAGAATATCATGAAAAGCAAAACATTACTACAATCAACCACCTTAATAACACTCTGCCTTGCCTCAGGCGCCTTACTTAGCAACCACGAAAAAGAACAAAAAGAAAAGGAGCAAAAGGAAAAACTCTCCAAAGAAGAAGCCCATATCAGAGCAGTTAATAAGAAATGTCAGACAAAGTGCAAGAAGCATGAAAAGTGCTGCCTAATGCCTCTTAATGGTGATTCACATACACACTGCGCAGCCCAGTGTTCATACGGTGTGTTGCTGGAACAAGAAATAATCTAGCATTAATCCGGTTGCTCGCAATCTTCAAAGAGCGTACACTCACGTAAATAGTTAAGATAAACGGTCCCCGTAGGACCGTTTCTTTGCTTACCAATAATAAGCTCTGCCAAAGAGGGATTCTCAGCGTGAGGATTATAGACACTATCCCGATATAAAAACATAATAAGGTCAGCATCCTGCTCAATAGCACCTGACTCTCTAAGGTCTGACAACAGCGGCCGCTTATCCACGCGGCTATCAACAGCGCGCGATAGCTGAGACAACGCAATAACTGGTATATTAAGCTCTTTTGCAAGCCCCTTCAACGCACGTGAAATTTCAGAAACCTCCTGATGCCTGTTCTCATAGCGCCGCTGGGTATGAATCAGCTGCAAATAGTCAACAACTAAGAGATCTAATCCATGCTCCTGCTTCAATCTTCGGGCCTTCGAACGAATATCCAGCACCGACTGAACGGCACCATCATCGATAAAAAGCTTGCGGCAAGCCATCTGGGCAGCAGCATTGGTAAGATCTATCCACTGATCAGAATTAACGGTGGCATTACGAATATTATGCAAGGGAACACCCGAGGTCCCGGACAATAACCGTAGAGTAATTTGCTCAGCCGACATCTCAAGTGAAAAAAAACCGATGGCGCACCCTGCACGCGCAGCGTAATCAGCCAAGGTGAGCCCTAAGGCCGTCTTACCCATCGAAGGCCGAGCAGCCAGAATAATTAAATCACTTTTCTGAAACCCCGAGGTCATCTCATCGAGCTTTTTAAAACCAGCGGCGATACCAGTAATACCACTAGAATGCCCCTTCATCTCCGACAGCGTTTGAAAAGTGCGCTTAAGCCAAATGTTAAGCTGCACAAAATTCTGTGCAGAGCGCTGCGCCGACAGGCTAAAAATTGTCTTCTCAGCCTCGTCAATAACCGCCTCGATCGCACGGTCATCCTGAGTGTAACAATTGGCAATAATAGAGCTTGCTGAGTTGATAAGCTCTCGCAGCAGAGCCTTGTCTTTAACAAGGCGCGCATGCTGCTCAAGTAAACCAACGGCGGGTATATCCTCCTGGAGCGTTATCAAATAGGCAACCCCGCCACTCGCCGACAAAGCTTGATTTTTTTCAAGCTCATCCTGCAGAGTAATCAAGTCAATCCGCTGCTGACGCGCCGCAAGACTTGCCATTGCCTGATAAATAAAGCGATGGGCCGGCAAATAAAAATTCTCAGGAAAAAGAATCTCCAACATTTCGCCAAGCCGAGAATCATTCAATAAAAGCGCACCCAAAACAGCACGCTCAGCATCTATACTACTGGGAAGGGACTTGCCCAAGATCTTTTCATTGGCCGAATTGCTATGCCTACTCAGCATATCCCTGCCCCCTGATCACAAAAAAATTATAAAGCCTCAGCCTTTATCTCAAGCGTTAAAGCAGGCTGTAAGCGCGAAGACAGCTTAATAGCAACAGTATAAACACCAATCTTCTTAATTGCTTTATCCATAATTACCTGATTCTTCGCAACGGAAATACCATGACCAGCCAAAAGGTCAACAATATCACCAGAACTAATGGCACCGTAAAGCCGATCGCCATTATGGACCTTGCGACTCAAGACAAGCTTGGTACCTTTAATACGCTCAGCAAGCATCGATGATTTTGACTCAATCACCTCATGCCTTTTCTCAATAAGGCGCGTACGACGAGCAAATGAATGCTCATTAGAAGCCGTCACCTCTATCGCTAATTTACGCGGCAGCAAGAAATTATGAGCATAGCCATCAGAAACAGTAATGATTTCACCAGACATACCTACGCGGTCAACATCGGCTAAAAGAAATACCTTCATGAGCGCTCCCTCTAACACGAATACAAAAAAACTTTTTTCAAAACATAGCTTACAGTATACCCCAAAACGAAAAAAATTGATCTAGGAAGGAACAATCTCCAAAACCCCCTTCTCCGACAGCCAACCTAAATCAATAGTTCGCTCACAGCCACTATCACCAGCTAAGCGAAGAGAAGCAACTAAAACATACTTACCAAGCTCATTTTTGGTATAGCTCAAACTCCCAATGGGTTCATAGCCAGCAACATGGCCCCGCCATGGGCTTTCATGGCGCCTGACAGGCCCATCTTCCAAAGCCCTTCGCATGAGATGGTCTTGCGCCAATATCGCTATGCCATACCACACAAGCCCATCCAATAATAAAGCATGTTCTTCGGCTTGAAAATAATAATGCGCGTCATCACAAAAGTGCTCAACCCCTTGCCAGATACTTAAGCTAAAAATGCTCAAGAGAAGCGATAAAAATACTACAAAAACAAGCTGCATCACGCCACCCCAACAACCGCAAACTGACGGCTTCCTGCAAAACAAATATCACCTTTTATCATCTGTCCAGAACAACCAAGAACATAGGACAGGCCGGTAACACCCCCCATCCCACGGTAAAAATTAAAGGCAAGCGTGCTCACATTCTTAAGAACGACCGCCTTGGTCCTCCTTTCAAAATCAACCCGCTCAACAAAAAAAAGAGTTCCATGCTCCAAGCACAATGAGCACCGGCGATTGCCTACTCGCCAAGCAATACAGGTAGCATCCATTAAAGACCACAGGTTTTTATCGCGCGGCGCGCGCGCTAACGTCCGCTCCAAAAAATAAGATGCGTGCAAAAGAGCCAAAAAGCCAGTGTTTTTCTTAAGCACCTCACGTGACTGCATGCTCAAAAAAACAGCAGCTTGTGCACCAAGCAAGGCGATTAACCCACCGAGAGCTACTGATATAAGCAGCTCAAGCATAAAAAAGCCCTTCTTCATCGAAGCATACCTGTATACAAACTATATTCCCCATGCTGCCATATAACATGCACGTATATATGCCAGTACCGCTTATAAGAACCGTCAGGGCGCATCTGAATATTAACCGTACATCCAGCACCCTTAATAATACGCTCAGGGCCAACATCATTCTCCATCATCAACCGTGCAACCACCGAGCGCACAAATCTGATTGATTGCGCTTTGTGGCGAGCGTACGCACCATGATACGAAGCATTACTCAACAAAAGCATGAAAGATCCCATCAAAAGCGCTATAATACCTATTGCAAGAGCTGACTCGAGCAGAATAAAACCGGTTTGTTGACTTTGGCAGCGCCAAAGCTTAAAATTAAAAATAGGCAATATTGACAATGCCTTTCCTTGCCACGATTTGAGGAAACGTCATGAAGTATACTACATTCTTAAAAAAAGCATCACGCTATTTTAAAGCTCTAACGGCTTTTTTGCTCATCTTCTTGCATGCGCGCCTTCCAGCGCCCGCATTTCCCGCGCCAGCTGGACTGCCACCTATCGAAATATCGGAAAAAGAAATTGACGAAATGCTCAATTACTTGAAAAATCTCGACGACGCTGAGATTGCAGAACTTGAGCGCCAAGCAAAAGCAAACCTCAGAAGTATGGGTATTGACCCTGAGACCTTCAAGCCCCTAACACCCGAACAACCTGTTGAAGAAAAAAAGCCGCCAATGCCGGAAGTTCCGGAAATTAAGCCTGAAACTAAACCCGTTATCGAGCCACCAAAGAATATTGTGCGGGAAATGCCCGGACTGCTCGGCTCATTAATTCGGCGTCTTGACCTTGCAAGGCTAAAAGTGCCGCTAAAAACATGGCTACCTGATACCAATAAGCTCATCAATACATTATTAACGATTAATACGTCTGAGAACTATCAACGGCTTGCAGCAACTGAAAATGACAAGCTCCGCTGGTCGCTCGAAAGGCTTAATAGGGCTTTAGAAACATATGAGCCAATACTAAGCATGCCTATAGAAAAGCCCCAGCAATGGGAGGACCCTTATGAAATTCTTGGATTAATGCCGTCCGCTACACAAGAAGCTATCGATGAGGCATATGCCGAAATCAGCCAACGGTTCGATATATCCGGCTTGCGCCAACGCCTCATGCAAGCACAATGGAGTGCCGCTGAAATAGAAAAAGCCCTACGAGAAGCGCAAATAAATGCGGACTTCGTTAAGGATGCTTACGAAAGAATCAAAGACCCACAATCACGCGCCATCGTAAATCAAGAGCTACAGGCTATACAGACAGCCCAACAAGCAACAACAAAATCATTGGAAAGCGCACGCCAAGCAATTACGTCAATCTTGGGCAACGCGATCTACCAAGACCAATTACTCAATGGCCTTGAACAATTTATAAAAAAGTATGAACCTGAAGAGCTCGCGCTAAGAAAGCAAATGGAAAAAGAACAAGCTGAGCGACTTAAAGAGCACAAGGCATTTGCAGCCGCTGAACCATACGGCAAAACGATTCATATACGACCCGAACGCCCCTCGCGTGGGGCATTCGGGTCACCATGGGAAAGGCCATCGCTGCCAAGCGGTGAACGACCATCCTTTAAGCCAAGTGGCGAGCGCGCACCAGAAAAACCACCACAAAAAAAGACAGAAAAGCCAGGCGGCAAGGGGAAACCGGGCGGCGTCGGTGGCGGAAAGCCAGGAGGTAAGAAAGAAGAGGAAAAAGAAGAAGAAAAGAAAGAAGAGAAAGATAAAGAAAAGAAAGAACAAGAAAAGGGCAAAGCAGCGGGCAAAGAGAAAGATAAAGAAAAAAAAGAAGAGAAAAAAGAAAGCTATGACGCACTCGCACAGCAGCTTCTAGACCTTGACCAGCGCTTCTTTATGTTTAATGAGCATTTTGACAAGCCATTTTTTGAAAACCTTCAAAAGGCCACAACACCTGCTGAAGAACTGACAGCTGATGTCACCCGCTTTGCCGAGTCAACCCATCTTAATGATCTGACCGAGAAGTTAACGTACGTAGAGAAAAGCCTTCAAAAGGCTAAAGACCGCCAGAAGAAGCAATATAAAACCCTCTGGAAAAGCTTAGAGAAAAATACCAAAGACTTTGCGAAAAATATTGAGCTCGCACAAAAAGCATTTGATGCTTACACGGAAAAACAGCTTGCCACTCCCGACGGGCAAACATTAAAAAAAGTAAGCGAAAACATCAAAGCGGTTTCAGAGACCTTTGGCAAAATTCAAGAAGAAATTGGCGAAAAGAAGAAAAAAACACCCACCGAGGAGATGCTCAGCAAGCTCGCACCTCCCGGCAAGTAAATAGAGTTATACAAGCAATGAGCAGCGACGACAGAGCTGATGAGAACGCTCGCCAACATCCCAATTCCAGCATCGCGGACACTTAGCCCCAAGAGCATGCTCGACACGAACATACCAGCCCTTGTAGCCGCTTTCTGGCAAATCATCTTGCTGGCTAGCAAAAACAACCTGCGAAACTATTAAGAACTCTTTAAAAAAGTCCTCGACCGACTGCTCATGCGTTGCCAAAAGCTTAAGAAAATCGCCAAATGCCACAGAGCCTTTCATAGCAGGACTTGCGAATAAGGTTACCCGCGCCTCCAAGGAATGCTTGATCAACCCCTTTTCGCGCTCAATTTCAATCGCCTTAAGCACCCAAGAGCGCAGTTCACGTAATAGCTCCCACATCGCTATAAATCCACTGCCTTCCGCAGCGCGGCCAAGCATCTCGCGCGTAGCAGCAACGCTGCCTCCAAGCGATACATCGACAGGAACTTCAGGAAGCTCAGCAAAAAGCTGTAAGTGAACCGATTTGCTCTTGTCTTTCTGATACTGGTCGCTTAACTGCTCAGCAGTAAATGACATAATGGGGGCCATAAGCCTCGTTAACATGTCTAATAAATACCAACACGCCGTTTGAGCTGACCGACGCAGGTAACCGTCAGCCTTTTCAACGTAAAGACGGTCTTTAATAACATCAAGATACCAGGAGCTTAAGTAAACCGTGACAAAATCAGCCAACCCATGAAAAACAGCAGTAAAATTACCCGCTTTATAATGCCCAATAACCGACTGGTTTAAAAGAGCAGCATAGGCCAAAATAGCTCGGTCAATCACAACAAGCTTGTCTACGGCAACGTGATCTTGATCAAAAGTAAAATCATATAAATTCGACAAGAGAAAGCGCGCGGTATTACGAATCTTACGCAACACCTCACCCACATTTTTCAACAAAACATCCGAGATAACGGCATCGCCCTCATGCCCAACACTGGCGACCCAAAGTCGTAAACCATCAGTACCCAATTGCGCCATAACGTCCATTGGTGCCACGACATTGCCAAGCGACTTGGACATTTTTTGCCCTTTCTCGTCAACCGTAAATCCATGGGTCATGATCGCCTTCATAGGAGCCTGACCCTCAAGCACCAGCCCGGTCAACAATGCGCTTTGAAACCAGCCCCGGTGCTGGTCAATACCTTCAAGGTAGATATCCGCAGGAAAACTAAGCTCAGGATTGTTATAGAGCATTACATAATGGCTAACTCCCGCGTCAAACCAGACATCAAGAATGTCCTTCTCTTTGACAAAATGGGATGTCTCGCAATGCGGGCAGGTTATCGGATGATCAAGCAATAA
Source organism: uncultured bacterium (assembly GCA_963722385.1). Classification (GTDB taxonomy): domain Bacteria; phylum Babelota; class Babeliae; order Babelales; family Babelaceae; genus CAVRKK01. The sequence continues at coordinate 93,148 of CAVRKK010000001.1, read as the reverse complement.
CTCACTAACCGGCACACGTTCCCAGTACTCAACTCCCTCAACGGCAATAGACTGCGCAACACGATCAACAAATTCCGGTGTGCAATAAACATAATCACAGGTAGCACACATAAGAGCTGGAATCGGTGTACCCCATGTACGCTGACGCGAAAGGCACCACTCCCAACGGCTTTCTAAGGTTGCTCGTAAAAAATTTCTCCCCTGCGGCGGCAAAAAGCTGATAGTATCGGTAGCGTCAACAGCACGCTGCTTAACACTTTTATGCGCCAAATTAAAGAACCACTGCCTGGTCGCCCGAAAAATAAGACCATTGTGGCACCGCCAACAATGCGGATAGCTATGGGTGATAGTTCCCTTATAAAATAAGCGGCCGGCGCGAGCAAGCTCGGCTATGACCCAGCCCTGGCCCTCAGTAACAGATTTTCCTTGCAACTCTGCGGGCACAATTCCCTCGGTATACGTTCCAACAAGGCTTATGGGCGAGTAAATCTCAAGCCCATGCTTAACCCCGAGCTCATAATCAAGCTGCCCACAGCCAGGAGCTATATGTACACAGGCTGTCCCCTCAGCCAAATCCACCGACTCGTCAAAAATCACCGGCACGGTATAATCACTGAGCGGGTGATAAACACGGGCAGAGGCAAGCAACTCAGCAGGAAACACTTGTATTACCTCAGGCTCGGCATCAATAAGCTTGGCAACCCGTGGCAATGCTTCATAGCCAACAATAGCAAGCTGGCCTTTCAAACGGGCTAAGACATACTGCGCCCCAGCTTTGAGCAATACTGCGCGATTAAGTGGCAAGGTCCACGGCGTTGTCGTCCAAACAATAAGCGATACGGCTTCGTGCATGCCGGGGACGTAAGTGCTCACCCAGGCAGGATCAAGAGGAAACAGAGCATAAACAGAAGGGTCCTTGCGATCTTTATACTCGATTTCGGCAGCAGCTAAGACGGTCTGATCGACAAAACACCAGGGAACCGTTTTATTTTTTCGCTCAATAAAGCCCTGCTCAAGCAGGCGACCAAAGGCCTGTACCGTTTTGGCCTCATAATGCGGGGACATAGTAAGATAGGGATGTGCCCAGTCCATAAGAATGCCTAACCGCTGAAACTCCTGACTTTGGACCTCGACCCAGTGCTGTGCATAGGCACGGCACGCTTTCTTAAGCTCGAGCGCAGAGAGATCGGGATTTTCTTTCGCAACCTTGATTTCAATAGGTAAGCCATGACAATCCCAACCAGGCTTGACCGGGACATGGTACCCAGCCATACGATACGCTTTGGTAAGAATGTCTTTTAAAATCCAGTCATACGCATGACCTAAATGAATATGACCATTAGCATAAGGAGGTCCAACATGCAAAACATATTTCTTGGCGCCCCCATGCGCATGAAACGATTTCTCGTAAAGCTCATCGTCATGCCAGCGAATAATCATAGCAGGATCGTCAATAGCAGGTTGAGGCCGAATAGGAAAATCGGTGCGCGGAAGATTTAAGGTTTCTTTAAAACTTACTGTGCGTTCCTCGTCTGCCATGGCGGAGCCTTTCTTAAGTAATTATTAAAGCAGTTAACTTCTAGTGTAACCGAAATTACCCATAAACCAAAATTCAGCACGTTTCATGCATTTCTTTGTCATATTTGGCAAGAAAATCACGCACCTCCTGCCGTTCTCGAGGCTTTTAATATACATAGGCGCATGGCTTGACCGGCCATAGGGAGTGGAGGCAGCCTCTTTATTGGAAGCAGAATGCTTTATACTTTCAAAAAAACATTGTGATGTGTACATTCGAGGTAAAATAAAGTAAAACCTCCTTCATTTTTGAAAGGAGGTTTTACTCTTGGCAAGCTTGCCTCTGTGCAGAACTTCTTAAGCTAACGTAGATATCACCAAATGACTGAATTACAGATGATAAATCAATAGGTATGTCAAATCAAATCAGGTTTTTTACCTTTTACCTGTTTGGGCCATTTAGGTACCCTTTAGTTAAAACAAAGAAGTAATAAAACATGGTAAAGAGTTTGCAGCATTGGTACCTGCGCTGGTGCCTGTATAAGTACCACTTGTACTTGTGCCGGTACCCGTACCGGTGGTTGTACTTGTTCCTATGGGTAAGCAATTAGAAGCAATAAACACCGTTACATCACTTGAACCCTTATTAGCGGTAGCAAGATAAGACCCACCCGGTGAAAATGCTATTGAGATAGGGCTAGTACCAGAGCCATACGATGTTCCGCCTAATAAGGTACCGTTTGCTGCTACTTGAAATATCGCTACACATCCTGCACCCAACCCATTATCGGTACCAATAGCAAGGCATAAACCATCTGGTGAAAATGCTATTGAATTGGAAAGGTAAGAACTAGTTCTACCACAGTTTGGTAATGCAGCATATGATATTCCTGTGCAATTAGTAGCCTGTAATTCTAAGCTTATAAGAAGAGAAATAACAAAGACAGATAGAGCTAAACTTTTCACAACAATTTCCTTTTTATTAATAAGATATACCTTTTACTTCCTTGTTTTGATGAAAATTGAGATAGTATAAAATATAGTTTCCTTTATGTCAATACTCCGGCTGTTCCTTGTGTTAGGGCAAAGTGATAAGTTCCGATAATAGAGCAAAATAAAAAGTTCCGGTTTTAAGGTATTCTAAATTTTTGAAAACGAATTTAAAAATGCCCTAAAACGCGGAACCTACATGGAACATGTTATCATGAGCAGAAAAGAAAGAGAACAGCTAATAATATTTGACAAGCTGAAAAGCAAGAAAATAACCCAGGTTGAAGCGTCATTGCGTCTTGGCGTAACAGAAAGATGGATAAGAAAGAAGTTCAAGAGGTACCAGAAGGAGGGAGTGGTTGGATTGGTTCACCGAAATAGAGGTATAACAAGCAATAAGCGATGGGATGAAAAGGAAAAAGTTTTAGTAATCGAGTTACTAAGTTCTGAATGGCAAGGGTTTGGACCAAAGTTTGCATCAGAAAAGCTCAAAGAGCTCAAGGGTATAGAAATCAGCAAAGAAACATTGCGCCAAGCGATGATTGAAGCGGGCTTGTGGCAGGCAAAGCCAATGAGGATAAAACAGCGTAAACGTCGAGAACGCAGGGCAATGACTGGCCTTATGGTGCAACTGGATGGCTCGCCACATGATTGGTTTGAGGGCCGCGCAGGACGTTGCACCTTACTTGTCTTTATAGATAATGCGACAAGCAAGCTATTATGGCTTGAATTCGTTAAAAGCGAGTCACATGCCAATGTTATGCGCGCGACAAAAAATTATGTCAGTTTGTATGGTAGGCCACATTCGTTTTATGTTGATTTTGGAGGTGTTTTTAGCGTTAATCTCAATAATGAAGAAGGTGATAAAAAGACGCAATGGGAAAGAGCGGTAAAAGAGCTGTCAATCGAAGTCATTCATGCACACAGCCCTCAAGCAAAAGGGCGTGTTGAACGAGCCCATGGTACGTTACAAGATCGCTTAGTTAAAGAAATGCGTTTGGCTGGGATATGTTCTATTGAAGCGGCTAATAAGTTTCTTCATGAAAATAATTTCATCGCCCAACATAATCAAAGATTCGCCATATCTCCCCTGAGGGAAGGAGATGCTCATAAACCCGCCAGATATTACAACTTGGAAACTATCTTTTGTATTAAAGAAGAACGAATTGTGGATAACGATTATACAATATCTTATAACAAACGTATTTTATCTTATAACAAACGTATTTTTCAGCTTGAAACACAGCAGCAAACTGTTATAAAGCCAAAGGATAAAATCGTGGTGAATACTGATTTAAATGGTGGCATTAACTTGTCGATTAGGAATATAAATATAAATTTCTCAGAGATAAAAAATCGCTTGCCCAAGAAGGCGATGAAACAAAAACCTAAGCTCTATAAACCACGCAAACCGCATAAAAATAGCCAACTTTGGGCCGCTGGTTTATTGCCAGCTCCCACTCGCTCAATTCGTTTGGGAGAGTAGGGTGAAGCGCGCTGGCCGCGATCAGGCCCTCAACAAAAAAGAGGAACTAATCACTTTGCTTAAAACCGGAACTAATTACCTTGCCTTGACATACTCCGGCTGTTCCTTTAACTTCGTAAATTCCATGCAGATCTATGTAGTAATCCTTTTCGCCTACTAGTAGATGGTATTGACGGCCAACGAAAAAAATACGACTCAGGGTAGGCGCCACCCCATGGCAACATCGCGATACGCAGTACCGTAACCTGTCATAGCCTAACCCATGAGTTTTTGCTGGCGCTCAACATGCTGCCTATTGCTTATAATTGTGCCGTACCCCTGCAGACTACGAGGGTGCGGCACTTTCGCATTCTCCTGACAGAGAAAAGCTCATAACAATCTTCAAAGTAAAATTTCTTATGCTTTATAAGCAAGCAGTTGTTGAAGAGCTCCGATTTTGGATGGATTTTATTCCGCTCCGACGTTAAATGATTTGCTTGCATCTAGAAAAAATTGAATTTCGCGGGATCATGACGATTTTGCCATAAAGCATAAAGGTCCCCGTGCTTATACGCAGAGCCGTGTCAAATAGATAGCAAAATGCTATAGTTGTTGCGGGCAACGGTGATACGAACGACTATACCAAGGCAGTGATTGGCTATGGAAATTATAGAAACAAAGCAATATGCCGAATTTTTAAACGAAGTTAAAGGTCGCATAAACGCCGCTCAGTCAGCAGCGTTAAAAGCGGTAAACCGAGCACTTGTATTATTATATTGGGATATCGGAAGACTGATCGCAGAAAAACAAAAAAGAGAAAAATGGGGCGACGCTGTCATTGAGAACCTTGCCAAAGATTTGCAAGGCACATTTCCGGGCATAAAAGGATTCTCAGTCAGGAATCTCTGGTATATGAGAGACTTTTACACAAATTATCATGACAAAGAAAAACTGCAGACACTGTCTGCAGAAATTAGTTGGTCCCATAATGTGGCGATACTTGGAAAGTGCAATGACGATAGCGAGCGTGAATTTTACGTCAGAATGGCCCGTAAGCATTCATGGAGCTATCGTATTCTTCTTAGTAATATTGAGAATCAGACTTACGAAAAGACTCTTCTTGGTCAAAACAATTTTGATACTACCTTGCCAGTAAATATTAAAGATAAGGCCAGGGTGGTGGTCAAAGACGAGTATATGTTTGATTTTCTCGAGCTCGGCAACGACTACAGCGAGCGCCAGCTTGAAAATGCCCTCACCGCCAATATAGATCAATTTTTAAGAGAAATGGGCGGCATATTTGCTTACATAGGTAGGCAATATAGGCTTGAGATTGATGATAAAGAATATTTTATAGATATATTACTGTATCATCGCCATTTGAAATCTTTGGTCGCTATAGAGCTTAAGCAAGACGAATTTATTCCTGAGTACGTGGGCAAGATGCAGTTTTATTTAGCAGGCTTGGATCATGAAGTTAAGATTGCTGGCGAAAATCCTTCGATAGGAATTATCTTGTGCAAATCTAAACAAAAGACCACGGTTGAGTACACCCTTAAGGAGTCGCATAAACCAATCGGTGTTGCTTCATATGCTACCGTTAAAAAGCTTCCAAAAGAGCTCAAGGACCAATTGCCTAGTGTAGACCAGATTGAAAAGCTTATTGGGCAAATTGAGCGATAAGCCGATCAGGAGCACTTGACTAAAACTGCAGACGGTGTCTGCAGAACTGCGATTTACAAGATTGGTTTCTCATGATCAATATTTTTGCTATTGGTTTGTTTTTTCAATAAAATCTCTTGCCTCTTTGAATTCGGGAAATGATGGAAGCGCTTTTTTGCAATGCCTGCATCATTTTCTCGAGTTGCAATAATGGAACGAAAAATTTTTTTAGCCATATTTCAAAATCCCAACATTTTGCTTTTGCTGCTCTCCTGTGCTATAGTTGGCGCGTCTACCCGCGTAGCTATAAAAATTATTGGTAATTGATTTTGTTTACAAAGGATCTGCCTAATGAAAGCGCTTATTTTTTTAAACCTGATGCTCGCATTTGCGAGCGCTGCAGAATCTAGGGATTGTGTATTATCGTCATTGAGTGCTTACCCTTTACATGCTAACGCTCAATGGCCCTGTTCAATAGCATTTTCACCAGATGGCTCACACCTTGCTACCGCTAATGAGAACTCAGCTAATGTGACCATATCTACGATCATCAACGGGGTATTAAATGCAGGCATTACGTATCCTTTGCCTTCAGGTTCTAGTCACCCCACCTCAGTCGTGTTTTCGCCCAATGGTAAGTATCTCGCTACCACGAATAACGATACACTTGAAGTAACTATATTTACGGTGAATCCAAGTGGTACATTAAACCCAGGCATATCGTATGCTTTGCCATCGCAGTCCTATCGTCCGTACGCGGTAGCATTTTCACCAAATAATAAATATCTTGCTACTGCTAATGGTGGCTCAAATGATGTGACTATATTTACGGTCAATCAAGATGGCACATTAAATGCGGGAACATCATATGCTGTACCTTCCGGAGGCCCTAATTCAATAGCATTCTCACCAGATGGTCTTTGCCTAGCCATTTCTAATGGCAATGCTAATGATGTGATAGTATTTAGTGTAGGTACAGAAGGAGCATTGAGCAATAGAACTTCATATCGGTTGCCTTTTACTTCTAGTTGGCCGGTAGCATTAGCATTCTCGCCAGACGGCACTCTGCTTGCTACTGCTAATAGTTCAAATGATGTAACGCTCTTTACCGTAACCGATGGGATACTAGATCACGGCACTTCTTATATTCTACCTTCAGGCTCTAATTCTCCAAATTCAATTGCGTTTTCGCCAACAGGTACCTGCCTTGCAACCGTTAATGTTGATTCAAATAATATAACGCTATTCACGATAACCACCGCGTCATCTCCCTCTGAAAAAATCTTAAGCAATGCAACTTCCTACGCTCAACCACCCGGTTCTTCAAATCCTCGATCCGTAGCGTTTTCGCCAAATAACACATGCCTTGCTACTGCAAATGCAAGCTCAAATAGCATAACTATAGCAACATTAGGATCACAAAATAGTTCTGATGGCGATGAGCCCTGTGGTAGTTCTTGTATTATAGGAATCAGTGCTGGTGGTGGTACGGCTGCCCTTCTTGGGGTCGGAGCAATTGCAGCCGGCGGATTCTTCCTCAAAAAATACTTTTCTAATCGTGCATTAGGAGAACATGCTAAGCTAATTAATTAGTAGATATCTATCTATTTTCATTTGAAATACTGTCTATCTGAACGACCACAGAAAATGCACGTACAGAAACTAGTACAGCAGCTTCTGCAGGCTGTTTACAGAGTTGGGTATGGCTGGTCTCCATTCTCGTAAATTCTGGAACCAGCCTACTTTTTTCTTTAACTTGTTAATTTCACGAGAAAAGGAGCAAGGAAGCTAACGATTTTAGTCGTGGATCATTGACTTAAGGGTTTCTGGCCGCTTACTATAAATCTGCCGATATTATACCGTAATTCCGGCATTAGCTGACCAAAGTAACGTTGAGTTGGGTTATAATTAAGAAAATAATTCCATAGAAGAGATTGTATGTATAGGTAAATGGTTTTTTTATTGGGGTCTAGATATTTATTACGCAGTAAGTTTGTTAGGAATTTATTTACAGGGATTATATCGAATGGTTTGTCGGATATCTCGTTAGTAAGCTTAAGAAAATACTGAACGATATCGCTATGGAGCTGAACTGCAGCAATTCGCAAATATTTTTTGGTGAGTTTCAATAAAAGCGTATTAGAAATAAGTGGTCTAAGTGTTTTTAATATCGACAGGTTACCGATAGTGGTAGCAGCGTTAAAAGCTTCGATTAAGGCATTTTCAGAGACCGCGTTATGGTCGATAAGGAATTTAATGATTTGTTCAAGGTCATACGCAGCTGCAAGAGCAAAAGCATTATTAACAAGTCTAGAAATTTCTTGTGATGTTGGGTCGGTTGAAATTAATTTTTGCAGACGTTTTAATACAGGCTCAGTCATACCTAAAGGGATTTGATAAAGAAATGAGGATTCTCGCATCCCTATTTTTTCGGCGATTTTACGAAAAATAGGATGTAATACTTCATCTTTGTAAGCACCAGAAAAGATAAATGATATGAATATTTTCTCTACTTGCTTTCGCTGTTTTAAACTTTCTTGAGTAATTTGGCTATGATGTGCGAAAAGTGAAGTATAAGGAAAGCAAAGATAGCTTTCTAAACAAGACGAAACTTCTTTCACGATTTCATGATTATTAAGGTTCAGGCCATAATTTACGAATAATCGGAGAAAGACAAGGCCTTTAGATGACATTAATTGGCTAAGTACGCGCTCGATTTTAATGTCTGCGCCAGATTCGAGAAGCAATTCAATAATTTCAATATATCCATGAGTCATAGCTGTTCTAAGTGGGGATCCATAGAGCAAAGACCCTCTGTTGGGATCAGCTCCGTAAGCAAGTAAGAGTTGAGCGAGCTTGTGATTTCCTGATTCAGTTGCCATCCATAATGGACTAGGCATATAAGGCCTAACGTCTGATTCTTCCCAATCGTTCGGATCCGCGCGGTTTTTTAAGGCGATGAGGGTCGCCTCTAAGTCAATATGATTGTGTTGCAATAAGATATCGGCAAATCTTGCCAGACTATGGGAGAATGAGCTGTCGTTGAGAAGAATTTCTTTAAGCTCTTTCGATGTATCGTCACTGACCAAGGCGTGAAAAAGCTGAATTTGGGCTTCTTTGTTCCCTGCTGGCTTTAGTTTGCTTTCCTCAGACGGCGATTCCGGAGCAGATGTTTCATTCTCGTGCTCTTTTTCTTCGATCGATCCATTATCCATAGTCCAGGTGAAAACGGAACACCCGAGCAAAGCAAGCATGATGCAATTTAAATTAATATTCTTCATGAGTTCTAAAAATTAAATTATAGTATTTATAATATGCAAATCTTCGATTTAAGTCAAGTTAAGTCAAGGATGAGGTAAATTCTGGCGAAAATGAGCACTTAATAACCTCAATAAGAGAAAAATGAATCAGTCCTCAGCCTCGCTAAGGTTTTTGACCATGTACCACAAAACTACGAATGTGATGAAGGGTTTCGGGCATTATTTGGCCTAAGTAACTTTGTCTTCGGGTTTGATTGAGAACGTAATCCCATAAAAGCGATTGAATATGTAGATAAATACTTCTTATATTGGGCTCGAGTAATTGATCACGAAGGAGATTGCTGATGAAGTTATTTACCGATATTATATCAATTCGTTTGCCAAGCTCATTGGCAAGCAGAAGAAAATACTGAACAATATCTATATGTAACTGAGTAGCAGCGATCTGCAAATTATTATTGATAAGTTGCCACAACGCATCATGAGGAATGTAAAATCTCAAAATTTTAAGAATGGGCAAGTCGCCGATAGCTGTGGCTGTATTAAAAGCTAAGATGATTGTTTCTGCAGAATATGCGTTGTTTTTGATGATAAATTCGATAATAGGTTCAATGCTGTAAGCAGCTGCAAGTGTAAATACTTCCGTGAAGTAGCTGATTGTTTCCTTTGATCTTTGTTCAGCCAAAGGCTCCGCTGAAGTTAGTTCTTCAAGGCGCCTCATTACTGGTTCGATCTGGCCTAGAGGTATCAGATAAAAGGGCGATGATTCAGGTAGCCCTATGTTCTTAGCAAGTTCACGGAAACTAGGATTTAATCGACTATTTCTATAAGCCCCAAACAGAATAAGCGATATGGCCAAAGATATTTGCTGTGAATGCTCATTTGAAATTTGAGCCTTTTCTTCATTGCTTTTTTCTCTGGTAAGATGGGCGATTTGAGAGGGGTTTAAATAATTTCGGAGCCAATTTATGGTCTCGGGATTTTGTTCCCCGCGAAGAAGCGAATTTCTGGTGGAAATACCATCACTTAAAGAGCTTGAAAGGATCTCTATAGCATCACTGTTATTTAGGTTAAGACCGTAAGTTACCAATAATTTGAAAAAGTCGAGTTTTGGTCGAGTCTGTCTTGGGGAGAAAATGGATAAGGCTTCAAATGCTTGGCTTGGTATGGTATGTGCACCGCTTCCAAGCAGGAGTTGTGCGAAGTCAAAAAAACCCTGGCTTATAGAATTTGAAAGTGGTTCAAGACTCATTGCGGAGGGAGCATTAGGATTGGCACCATACGTAAGGAGGAGTTGAGCGAGATCCTTATTTCCTATTTCGCTTGCTATCCAAAGAGGTTCTGGTAAGATGTCGTCTTCTGCAAATAGCCCGAAATTAAGTTTTTCCCATGAGCTTGGATTGGCCCCATTTTCTAACGCTTCTCGCGCTGCTTCTAAATCAACTTTGGTTTTTTCTAAGACCGCAAGAAGCGTGGAGAACGGGTCTTCACCGTTGTTGCGAATATCTTCTTTAATCCGATCGAGAACATTATCACTGATCAAAGCATGAAAGAGTTGAGATTGGACCTCTTTGCTCCAAGCAGGTTTCTGCTTGCTTTCTTCGGAGGACTCATGCTCATGCTCTTTTTCTTTCTCCTTCCCTGGTATGTCGGTCATGGTCCATGAAAAACAAGAACAGCCTAATAGCACAGACAAAACACAAGTAAACACAAAAAACTTCATAATCTTCACCAAAAATTAAATTATATCATATTTTATCATCAGTATATCAGTGAGATCAGATAAAAGAAATCTAAAATGCGCTAGCCTTCGAAGAAATTTATGAAGGAGAGATTCCTTGGTGGCAATAAGACGGTATTTTAGGAGAGCGGAGTAATTAAATATATTACTGCTCAGAAGAATACCAAGAAAGGCATCCTTCTTTAGCTCATTCTGATGAAAGCTTACTTGCACGATTTTTAATATCAGCACTATCTCCACCCACCAGCAAAGTAAGGCGAGACCCATAATCAGCATCTGCTTTATAACAATAGCTCAAAATAGTTTGCTTTACGTTATTATTTTTAACCTCCTTCAGTGCTCCACCCAAGTTTGCAATAAGGCGGTCTTGTCCTGCCTTATCTAATGAACGGTAAAACATGCCTGCCTGCTCGAAATCGTTAGCTTTAGCAATCCTTGTGCCCCGAGGTGTTTCAACAGCGCGATAGCGTGCATTTGGTTTATAGGTACACATACTTACTGATGGCTCATAATTAACTTCGTTCTGCCGCTTACTTTGGTCCCCTTGCCCATCTTGGTCATAATTAAGTACTCGCACATGCGGACGGTTAATAGGAATCTGGTGAAAGTTGGCACCTAAGCGATGAAATTGAGAGTCTTGCATAGAAAATAAGCGCGCTTGCAAAATTTTATCCTCTGATGGTTCTATACCCGGCACAAGATCAGAAACGGGAAATGCCGACTGTTCCGTTGTTTGAAAAAAATTATGGGGTATCCGGTTTAGCGTCATCGTTCCTAGCTTGCGCTCGGGAATACCGGGCCATATTTTGGTAGCATCAAGAGGGTCAAAAGTAAACTTGTCAAAGTCTGCAGGATCCAGTACCTGAACATACAGGTCCCATTGTGGGTATTCATGGCTCTTGATAGCAGCGTACAGATCATTAGTAAGATTATTAAAATCTTTGCCTTGTACTTCTTGTGCTTGCTCACTCGTAAGGTTTTTTATTCCTTGGCAACTTTTCCAGTGAAACTTGACGTAACAAACTTTGCCTTTTGCAGTGACAAATTTGTATGCATTGACGCTATGCCCATCCATCCTGCGATATGATGCTGGTATACCAAGATCTGAGAATACAAGCGTCATCATAAAGGTACTCTCTGGGTAATAACTTAGAAGGTCAAAGATACGATTAGGGTCTTGTACATTAGTAACAGGAGACGGCTTAAATGCGTGTACAACGTCGGGAAATTTTAAAGGGTCTCGAACAAAAAAGACAGGCAAGTTATTACAAACGAGGTTCCAGTTACCTTGATCAGTATAAAATTTTGTAGCAAATCCACGTGGGTCACGCAATGTCTCAGGTGAAGCTTTTGGATGCGTAACAACAGAAAAACGAACAAAAACAGATGTAACTTTGCCAGCACGAGCAAAAAGACTTGCACTTGTTATATCCGAAGCATTCCCTGCGGAGACAAACTCACCAAAAGCCCCAATGCCGCGAGCGTGAACAACACGCTCAGGTATTCTTTCTCTATCGAATTTCTGAAACTTTTGCAAAAGATGAACATCTTGCAATAAGATAGGGCCCCCAGGACCTGCCGTCTGAGAATTTTCGTTATCACCAACAGGAGCGCCATTTTCGAGTGTCATCGTAAGCGCTTCAGCTCTAAAATGCGTTAATGACCATACCATAAGAGCAATAATTTGATAAAGCCTTATTTTCATGTTCAAGCCTTTTCTTTTGTATCAAAGCACTTTTAAAGTATGACTCTATGAGTATTCATTTTACAAGCTCTTTTTTGGCAAGCAGCATTGCCTATGAGGACAAAACCCTTGCTTTTTTTAATGATAATTATATTAAATTTCAGATATGAAGTTTTTAGTCAAGAAACTCTATGAAAAAGATTTTTATACTCTAGCAAGCCCTGTAAGCACTCTGACTTTTATGAGTTCAGCGTATATAGTTGTTAAGGCTGATTGGCTGCTATATAAGCCTTTACGCATTGCCCCGTTAACGAATCTTGATGTGCGCAAATTTCTTGAGGTGTAATGTAAGAGAGCAAGTCCGGTGCATGCTGAATTTCATCAAGAATAAGACCGTGTTCATTTTCATTTTCTCTCAAGAATCGCCGTGGATCACTCGTAGCAAAAAGACGCTGATCGATATCTTCAAGACTAATATAATGATGATCCGGAAACGTCATTTGAGCTAAAGTTGTCTTTCCTGATTGCCGCGGCCCTAAAATAGCTACCACAGGCAACTTAGAAGAAAAGTATTTTAACTTTGCCGATAGATCTCGAGTAAACATAACTCCTCCCCTAGTTTGTGTAAATATTAGATTAAATTGCAAAATTACACAAGTGTTTTGATTGTTAGCCTTCCTGCAGGGCCTTGCCCGCGCTGCACTTGTCGGCAATGTTGATGTCTTCCTCATCTTTCTGAACAAGAGAAGGAGACATTACATGACCTGCTTACTGCTATAACCAGTATAAGCTCATCAGGAAAGTCGCATGCTCTCGACTTCAATCTTAACCAACGCGCTACACAGCTACAACGCCTTTCACCTGATGTGATTGCCCTGCCCTTGTCCCTCCTGCTCAATCCGCTCCATGGATCAAAAACTCACCACCAATAAACAATTACGTGTAGAGCAGCGTCTTTCTAGCACTGCTCTAACCTTCTTTGATTTCACAGGCAAACAGTTATTAATCTGACAGCTTTGTTATCCGACTCGTGCGGCGAGCAATTATGTCATATAGTTATTGGCATACTTTTTGTGATCTACCCGAACCTAAAGGTTGAGCTTTGCAGTACTACTTTGGTTTCTTGGGCTGAACCGCTGCTCACGAAAAGCAGCAAGCTTAAGACTTATAACTCGCATTAAATAGACGTATATCATTCCACAAAGAAACAAAAGCAAGCTTCACAAAGCCAGTTTTTTGATGCTTGACAACAACTTCGCCATCAAGCATAAGCTTGGCCAGTGTTTGAAACTCATTAAAATTAACCTCTTCTTCCTGCGCTGCATCATCACAGAGAGCGTGCATATGCCGAATAAATTTCTCGCGTCCACGATGAGCCCGAGATATCCATATGCCCGGTTTATCCGCTTGCGCTTGAACGAATGTCTGAATCACGCCTCTGGCAACAACCGACCCACCAAGCGTATACACGTCATAGATAACAGCAATAAATGGCTTGCCCTCTTTATCACAACCCCAGAGAAAAGGCTTGCCCAATGTCCTGAAAATGTTGGACGAAATGCACGAAAGCTCCCCACATTGTATCGCTACGTATTCATTAATTCCATGCATTGCCATAATATCGTTAACAGATGATGTTGGATCAAGGAGCGGAATGCACTCCTTCCAATCGCGAGAACACGCCTGCTTGAGCATTCTGAGCAATATGCCACCATCTCCGTTGGCCAATGATCCAGCAAGGCTTGCTGCGCATCGAGCATTATCAGGCAACATTATACAACTTACAAACATTGCGCAGAATAATACGCCACCAATGATCCTTTTGAACATAATGACCTATCGTTTAGTGATGAAAGTCGACGGAATACCATTGGCCTGAGAATAAACTAATGCTCGTAAAATAGCCACAAAAATAAAGCTTCGTGTGGCTGAACTGCATGCTTGTTCTTTTATTTCTTTAGCATGAGCGACACAACGCTCTTTTGCACTTGAATTGATTAATCGTATCTGCTCGCCTGTTAACTGCGCCCTAAGAGCGTTTGTCAGGAAATGCCTTTCGTGATAAATTGAAAGCACTTAAGGCATTGCACGATTATGAGGAAAAAACATGGCTACCAATCAATTTTTTCATAAAAAAAGTCAGCTGTGGTGCCACATCGGCAGCTTGCTGAGCTTGCTTAGCATAAGTAATCTGACAATAGCTATGGAAAATCCGTGGGCCCACCGGACTTCTCCACAAGTTCAAGTTCCTACTTTAGAAGAAATAACGGTTGATCAACAGATCGAAGAGCTTATGAATAGCGGATATACCGTCGATAAAACTTTCAATATAAATATACTTCAAAAAAAGCTCTATATCGGCGGGTCACAAATGTTGCACGTCTATGTCGACACCAATAAAGAAGAAAAAACATCTCTTTTGGAAATGGCAATAAAGGGAGGTACCTCAAAATGGTGCGTAAGCTTCTTGCGCTTGGTGCTCAAGTAAGCCGGCATGATATCCGGCTAGTAGGAAAAAGAGGCAATATAGAAATATTGAGGGAACTTACTAAGCATGGAGCAATAGTAAGTGATTTAGATGATCGTTTTGGTTCTGCTCTTGATAATTGTCTTAGTTCTGCTCTTTTAGCTGGCCATATTGCCATGGTAAAGGTAATAGTTGAAGAGTATAACGTAGAAGTCACACCACAATGCCTGGCGAACGCTGCAAGAGGCTCAAATGCCGATAGAGAAATGGTAATGTACTTAATAAGCAAATGTCACAAAATAGAGATAGTCCTCGCAAAAGTAGACATTGTTAGAAGGTGCTATGACGAGTGCGAAATAATTATTAATTATGAAATGGTCGAATTGCTTTTACAAAATGGTGCTCAACCAGATGCCCCGACCACTAAAGGTTTAACATTAATGGAAAAAGCTATTGCAGAGGGCGATGATACGTTAGTCGAATTGTTAATTCGTTACGGCTCTGACGTCAATCGGCCTAGCGAAAGAGGAACACCGCTAGCGTATTTAGAAAAAAAGCTCAATAGCCCCGCCAAGAAACTTTCTAAAGAAAAAATTGAGCGTCTCGTTAAAATTCAAAAACTCTTGAAAGACCATGGAGCAAAAAAAAGCCATTGCCTGCTTATGTGATAAGGAAACATAGGTGCGGCTAAACAAGATAGGTGTTTGGGGATTGGGTATCGTCGGCAAATCCGCCATCAGATACCTTTATAGTCAAGGTTATGAGCTCGGGTGCATGGACAAACGCACACCAAACCCAGCTGAACAAACATTTCTCAATCAGCACAACACTTGTTTTTATTCCGAAGATCAGAAAGATCTCTTTTTTTCCACATATGACACGATTATTCCAAGCGCGGGAATCGACCTGCGGCCTTACGCTCAGCATGCTCATAAGTGGCTTGGTGAACTCGATTTTTTTAGTTCGCTCGTATCATTGCCAAGCATAGCTATTACCGGCAGCCTGGGAAAAACCTCAGTCACCCACTTGATATCGCAAGCGCTCTTGGCATCAGGCCTTAAGATAGCAACCGCTGGCAATATTGGTGTCGGCTTGCTTGATATTGTATCGACCGATGCCCAGTGGCTCGTGGCTGAGCTCTCGAGCTTTCAGCTTGAGCTTTCTAACCAGTTCGCACCAGATTTAGCGGTTATCACCAATCTCTACCCAAACCACCTTGATCGACATGAAAGCACTGAAAAATACATAAAAGTCAAATGCAACCTACTCCGCTATCAAAAAGATCACCAACGAGCGCTCGTCAATGCCGAATGCGCTGAACAGATACGGTTAGAGCTAGGAAGCGATCGGCCTCTCTCCACGTTCTCTCTTGATAAGCCGACCTATTTTACCACATTCGATACGTTATACTATTATGACCGTTCAGTAGTCATTAAGGAACACCAAGGCTCTTGCGTTCCGCTCGCTTCCAAGACCGACATGCCGCCCATTTCGTTTGCTCTTAATTGGCTGACGGTAGTTGCCACGCTGGACACGCTGGGCAGGCCGTTGTCTTCTTTACGCCAGATTAACACCCAATTACCAGACCATCGACTGCAGCATGTAGGGAAAGCTCATCAGATCGACTTTTACGATGATTCAAAATCCACCGTACCTGAATCAACGCTCGCCGCCGTCAATCAGTTAGCACAACGGCCTATCATTTTGTTACTTGGTGGCATCAGCAAAGGCATCAATCGCCAACCCCTTGTCCAAGCACTTGCTCATAAGGTAAAGAGCGTGCACTGCTTTGGCGTTGAGGCACATCAACTCGCCTCCTTCTGCGATCACGTCGGTATTCCCGCAAGTCCCCACACGACGCTTGAATCGGCATTTTCTCAAGCAGTACAAGATGCTCAAAAAGGCGACCAGATCTTACTCTCGCCATCAGGAGCAAGCTATGATCTATTTACCTCATATTCCCACCGCGGACAGGTATTCCAAGAGTTAGTTCGACAACACCTACGTTCTATAACCGAAGAGCACCGCTAATCTTTACTACGCAGCAATAAGAAGTGCTATAAATTAATTATCAAGATAGCCTGAATCACTTGCTATTATAAAACAAAACTTAGTACGTTGAACAAACAAAAAACAGCGAGCTGGCCATGTACCAACTTCAACGATCTACCACAAGACCTCTAATTGGCTTACTTGTCATAAGCGCAATTCTTTTCATCGTGGGCTTTATTTTTGTCTACTCATCAAGCTCAATTTACGCACTTGATCGCTATGGCTCACCGCACTATTTCGTTTTTAAGCAACTGACCGGATTTGTACTTGGCCTAGCCGGAATGATTATTATACGACTGATTCCTCTCGCGCTCATCAAAAAAACCGCGCCCCTTATTTTTGTCGGCTCATTGCTCGTGACCGCCCTGACACTCATACCAGGACTGGGAATCTCTATCCATGGCTCACGGCGCTGGATCTCAATACTGAAATTTACTTTCCAGCCAAGCGACCTGCTCAAAATATCACTTATACTGTACCTGGCTTACATTTTAACCAAAAAGCATTACTCGCTTAACTCATTTTGGTATAGCTACTTACCCTTTTTATGCATATTAACAGCGGTCGCCGCCGTTCTGCTCAAACAGCCTGACTTTGGCCAAATGGTAACAACGTGCTCAATGGCATTTCTGCTCTTTTTTTTGGCAAGAATCAATACCAAGCATCTTATCGCTACCATTGTTCCGCTCATACCAATCACTGCCATGCTCATCTATTTCAAGCCCTACCGGTTTAAGCGCATATTGGTGTTCCTTAACCCTTGGAAAGACCCGCAAGGCTCGGGCTTCCAGATTATACAGTCGCTCATTGCGATAGGCTCGGGAGGCTTAGGCGGCGTCGGCATCGCCAATTCAAAGCAAAAATATTTCTACCTGCCCATGCAACATACTGATTTTATTTTCTCAATTATCGCTGAAGAAACAGGCTTTATCGGTTCGTGCTTATTGATCATGCTTTATATACTTTTTTTATACTATGGGCTCAAGCTTACTCACCAGCTCAAAGACCAGTTTTCTGCCTATGTCGTCCTGGGCTTCGTGCTGCTCATTAGTATCCAAGCAGCAGTAAATATTGCTGTCGCTACAAGTTTACTTCCAACCAAAGGCATCGGCTTGCCCTTTATTAGCTACGGCCGATCAGCCCTGATTTGCGACATGTGGATGCTGGGGATTATCATGAACTGCGTGCAAGCTGATCCAACCGATACACCCTTAAACAGGCCAATTCCTGGCTAAATCAACGCAAAGCCGCACGCCAAAGCCCGTGGCACCTGAACGCAAATAGCTCATGTCTGGCACATTGAAGGCGGTACCGGCAATATCAAAGTGGGCCCACGGTACCGTACCGACAAAATTGGACAAGAAAAAGCCCGCGGTGATAGCACCAGCTCGATACTTGTCCTGGCCTATATTGCAAAGATCGGCTACTGATGACTGTATTGCCACCTTGTAATCGTCGTGGAACGGCAAGCGCCAAATTCGATCGCCTGAGCGCTGCGAAGAAGCAATAAGCTGCTGAGCAAGAGCATCATCCTTGGTCATCATGCCTGCGTAAAAGGGCCCGAGGGCAGCAGCGCATGAACCAGTGAGCGTCGCAAAATCAATAATACAGTCTAGCTTGTAATGGGCAACCAGGTACGAAAGCGCATCAGCTAAAACAAGGCGCCCCTCGGCGTCAGTATTTTTCACTTCAGCGGTCATACCATTATAAAAAGTAATGATATCACCTGGTCTCGTTGCTGTCCCACTTGGCATATTTTCAGCCAGGGGTGCAGCAGCAATAACATTAATATGAGGTTTAAGATGGGCAAGCGCCTCAAGAGCAGAAATAACAACCACCGCGCCAGCCATATCGTCTTTCATCGTCTCCATGCTCACCGCAGGCTTGAGGCTTAAGCCCCCTGAATCAAAGGTGATTCCTTTACCTACCAAGGCAACAGTCGGCGCATTAGGGTGTCCCGATTGGTACTCCATAATTACTAATCGGGGTTCTTCAGCAGAGCCCTTGGCCACCGCGTAAATGCCCCCCATGTTTTTCTCAATAATATCTTCTTTGTTAAATACGGTAATCTTAAGCCCGTGCGTCTCTGCTATTTGCTCACACCGCTGGGCAAATGTTGTTGGCGTTATTACATTACCGGGCAAGTCGCACCAGTCGCGTGCCTGATTGACCGCGTAACCAATATATTGGCCGCTTTGACAACCCATGCGACTTTCATCCGCAATATAATCAGGAACACAAAGCACGAGCTCAATTTGAGCGTCAATTTGGTGCTGCGCATCGGTCATGAACCGATTGAAATGAAAATTGGCCATTTGGCAGGTGGACATCGTCTCTTGGGCAAGCGTATAGGCGGTCACACCAAAAAGCGCAGGATCGGGAAAGCCGACTGCAAGACGAGAAATTTTAAGCTGTTCAACCGAGCGTACCATGAGTCCCAATGCCCGCCGATACTGCTCAATCTGGTCCTCAGGCGCTAAAGCAGAGAAATTGCCCAAGCCATACATCATAAGATATACGGGCTGGCCTGCATCGTCGCCCGCAACAACAAGCGATTTACCCTGCTTACCCGTAAAACCGCGAGCACCAATCAATGCCTTAAGCGGTTTATAAAAGCGCTCAAGCTCAATAACAGCAGGATGCGTTACCACACTGTCTTGCTCGCAAAAGACGACAAAGCCTTGAACTTTTTCTTCGTATACGGCTCGATTGCTTAATGTTATATTTATCATGATTTCTCGCTTAAAATTGGCTACCATCAATATCTATAGTATACCATGTTGTGATGGGCCAAGTATACCGTAACCATAAACAGGGCTCGGCAAACATAGGCCTATTATTTGCGCTAAAAAATTCTTGTCATCCAACCGAGCTCTATGCTACGCATAAAGAGCACAGCATTTAAGCAATAAAGGACGAACCAATGTGCACGGGTATTCGCATCGACGCGGAAGATGGGTCACCTCTATACGCCCGTACGTTAGAATTCGGCAGAGACTTGCAATCAAATATCATTATGATACCTCGCCTGCATGATTTTACTGGTATAACCGTATCTTCCAAGCCGGGATTACACTGGAAATCGCGCTATGCCGTTGTTGGCGCCAATGGCCTTAATATGACTGAAATACTCGATGGGATCAACGAAGTTGGGCTCGCTGGGGGACTCTTTTACTTTCCCGATTACGCCGAATACCAAGAGGAGCACGCTAACAATAGCACAATTGCATCATGGCAACTCATGACATGGCTGCTCACCAACTTTGCCAATATCGATGAGGTCAAGCAGGCGCTACCCAAAATCACGGTCTGCAAAGCAATTCTTGACCAATGGGGCTTTGCCCCACCACTCCACGCGATAGTACATGATACACATAGAAAAAGCCTGGTTATAGAATACGTAAAAGGAAAGCTATCTCTCTACGATAATCCTCTTGGGACGATCACCAATGCGCCAACCTTTGACTGGCACATAACCAATCTGCGCAACTACAGCAACCTTTCAGCACTCAGCACGCCATCGGTAAAACTTGGGCCACTCACCTTGACGCCACTCGGCCAAGGATCGGAAATGCTTGGCCTGCCAGGAGACTTTACCCCGCCATCACGGTTTGTACGCGCCGCTCTTTTTAGCCAAGCACTTATTAACATAAAGAATTCTGATGCTGCTCGGAGAGCTGCTTTTCACGTATTGAATCTTTTTGATATACCAATCGGCATCATAGCTGCTTCTCAAGAAGATAGATCTACACGCATGAACAGTACAGCCCTGGCTAAGTCAGACTATGACTATACCCAGTGGACCAGCGCAAGTGACTTACACAATAAACGCTATTATATGCGCACATATGACAACTACGTTATACGTATGGTCGACTTAACGAAAATGAATCTCGATGCACAAGCACCGATCGTCATACCTATTAACCAACCCGAGCAACTTGCTGACCTTACACCACACAACGTACCCCAAAATAAATAAAGCAAGAAGAGCCTGTTGCAGGCTCTTCTTGCTAGACTACTACGTGTCGTATCTCGTGCTATCTCAAGCAAACAAGCAATTTCTTTAGTTTCGGCAAAGAGCTCAGATTATAAGCTCTTTGGTTCATGAAGTCCTTGAGACATACATCTGCTCCATGAGCTATCAAGAGCTTTATCATCTGTTCGTTATTATTTGTAGCCGCATACATGAGGGGTGTTTTCCCTAAATTATCTGTTATATCTACCTCAGCACCATGCTTAAGCAATAAAGAAGCGAGATCTATATTGTTATTTTTAGCCGCTGTATGGAGGGGGGCCGTTGTATAGAGGTACTTTTCATTAGGGTTAGCTCCATGCTCAAGCAACAGCCTCACGATATCAAGGTTGCCTTTATCAATTGCAAGAGTTAAGGCGGGCTTAATGATATATTGAGCATTTGCATCGGCGCCCTTCTCAAGCAGAAGCTTAACTATAATTGGGCTATTTGAGTCGATAGCTCTAATTAACATCGGAACGCCTAAGTCTTCTATGTTAACGTCAGCACCATGTTTGAGCAAGAGCTTTATTATAAGCAGCTGTTTCTTTCTAATAGCAACTGCAAGCATTGGTTGACTGGCGTAGATCGTATCTGGTGAAACTCCAGACTCAAGCAAAGAAGTCACTTTCTCTAGATCGCCCTCGCTAATCGCATCAAAAAGCGCTTTCTCGTTGAGTATATTCTTAAATTTTTCCCAGGTTTTCTTTTTTTCTTCTTCCTTGTCTTTGTCTTTAGGTTTCGGCTTATGTTCCGGTTTAGCCTCTGGCTTGGTACCCTTAAACCCGGTCTCTTCTTCTTTCTTCATGCTTTTTAACGAATCATAAGCTTCGACGCCACTTATATATTCAGCTTGCGCTCTTTTACTCTCCACGTGAGGGCGCTTATCGGGGTGACAGGTAAGTATGAATTCCCGATAGGCCTTGTCTATCTCCGCCAAAGAATTTTTAAGCGTGACCTTTGGCTTGCTGCCGCAATCGATTGCCGCTTTCGCCGGCACCAACATTATTAAGGCACCTATATACATAAGAGCATAAAGTACATAATTTAATTGTTTCATATAATTCCTTTCTAACTTTTGCTTTTTTATAAATAATATTATCAATCCATAAACAAACTGTCAATATTTCTTGATGCTCTAAAATTAGGCAAGCGCAATTGCAACATTGTCATATACCAACCATCTTTAAATAAATTACATTGTTTAATACTAATATAATTTATCTAATTACCAGAAGTCAATATAATAAAAAATAAAACTAGCAAAATTTTCTTAGAAACGAACTCCATGAATCGAGCAAACGCTACCCCACATTTTAAGCACTCTCTCGCCTGAAGCCCTTATGAGCACCCTTTTGTCCGCGCGTAAAGCGGATCATCTTCGATGCGTGACAAGAGAGATAACATTTTATAAGTCTGCCAGCTTGTGCGAACAATAGGCGGCGGATTGTGGCGATGCTGCCACACAAAAAGGCGGGTTTTGGGATCAGCTGGGCTCCCACTGCCAAAATCACCATATTCTTTCTTATACTGTTCATATTGAGCATCTGACGATGTTTTTGCCAATATCGAAGCTGCCCCTACGACCGTATAATTTTCATCTGCATAATGCTCAGCTATGATAGGAGCACTGGCAAGCAATTTTCTCGATAATTTGATATTTTTTTCAGCCACGGGAAGTTTCATTTCGCCGCTCATTAAAAATGTATATCGCTCATAAAAGCCTTTTTGAGAAGTCTCCCAGTTGTCGATATAAATAGGAGCGGGCGAGCTCTTGCTCAGTGCACTGATTATCTTAAAAACAACGAGCATTTCCCATTCGTTGAGGTTAAAGCTTTTATCATCAATCATGGATGGAGTTATTTGGTCAATATGATATGAAGTAGCAGTCCCTTTAATAATCTCAGCTAAACTCTCTCTTTTTTTGCGCGTGACAAGCTTACTATCCTTGACCCCGAGCTTTTTCCATTCTTGAATAGTCTCTTCATTAGCAGCAACACCAGCAACAAAAATGCTCCCTATGCAAGGGCACTTGGTAGCGTCGTCTATGCCGGCAGATATATGGCCGTTGTTCATCATGCTCCCCATTTAATTATTGTCAATTATAATATTTCTATAAAAAAAAGCAACCACGACAATAAATCTTGGCGCAGCGCTTGTTTGTTTGGGCGCCAGAGTACTTCTGGTTGATACTGATGCGCAAGGACACACGAAACTAGGATTAAACATACCAACAAAAAACAAGCAAACAATCGCAGAGCTTTTATGTGAAGAAAGCGTGAGCGATCTCTCGCTAGCTGTCGCCGAGATAAAACTATCCCATAATGCCAACAAAAGAATTTAGACTCAGAAATAAGCTTAAGGGATTAAAGGGCTACGACGTTGTTATTTTTGACTGCGCGCCCACGTTCGGTACTCTGCCCATGAATGTATTTACTACTGCAAAAGAAATAATAATACCAATACAGCTTGGCCACTTTTCGCTTGAGGGAGTTAATACTTTTATCGATACAGTGAATTTCATCAATAGAACAATGGGTCCTTTAATCGATCATTACGTAGCCATTCTGGGGCTTCTGATTAACTTCTATGATACCCGTGCAAAGCTCGCGAGGGAAATCCTGGCAGCAGTTCATGACGCATTCCAAGAAAAAGTATTTAGCACCACCATACCGCAAAATATAAAGCTCAATGAGGCCAATCCCAGGGCAAATCAATCCTTGATTTTGACCCAAAATGCAAAGGCGCAGAGGCTTACCTCAATCTCGCACATGAAGTAATTAGCAGGAAAAGCCAAGCTTTTTGCGCATCAATCAACCAAACGAATAAAGAGTTTACAGCATACCAGTAAACAGGTATACTGTCATGCTATTATGCTGGCATATCAATACGAAGAAGGACGGGCTCCTATGATCAAGGAAAAAGACGAAATTATTAGTCTTCTATCTGCGCTTTTCCCCCATGTCAAAATCTATCTTTTTGGCTCACGGGCCGGAAAAGATTTCACGCCGACATCAGATATTGATATAGCGGTTGATGCGGGCAATAGATTATCCATATTCGAATTAGCCAAGGCGAAGAATGTACTTGAGGCTCTTTATATTCCTCAAAAAATAGATCTTGTTGATCTTCGTGCAGTATCGGAGCAGATGAAAGCTCTCATCTTAAATGAGGGAATTGTATGGAAGGGCTAGAGTTACGCTACAATACTTTGATCAAAGCCTATAATCGTCTTAAAAATGTGATCAAGGCTTATGATAATATTGCAAAGATATCCCCGTACAACTTGAATCAAGAGCAGAACTCTAGCGAAGAACCAAAACATCTAATTTATCGAGACGCGCTTATTCAACGCTTTGAAATTTGCTATGACCTAACATGGAAGTTTTGGAAGACATATCTTAAAGCTAATCATTCGTTAGAAGACTCAGCAAAATCACGCAAGGTCTTTCAGGAATGCTTTCAACAAAGGCTGATCAATGAAGAGGAAACCAAACAATTTTTTAAAATGACTGAAGCAAGAAATAACACTTCTCACGAATATGATGAGATAAGCGCCGACGAAATTGCCCAACAGATACCAACATACTACGATCTTATGATCAAAACATTAGAGAGAAACTTTCCTAAAGGGGATAAGAGATGAGCAATATATATGAAGCTGGCAACAGCTTAAAGAAAAAGCTTTCTTTCCAAGACTATGAACAACCAAAAGACAGCGTGCCAGCAAGCCAGTCAAGTGGCGAGATGGTAAAACAGGATGCCAATATACCAGTAAGCCAGCCTGCCAGCAAAGAGAAAAAGCGGCTTGGTAAAAAGCAAGAAAATAATGAGCCTACAAGCAAAATAAAGGCGACATACTATTTGACCGAGCAAGAAAATCAAGCCCTGCTCGACATCTATATTAAGCGCCTTCAGAGCAATAGAAAGGCTGATAAGTCTGCGCTCATCGGCGAAGCCATACAACTTCTTTACAAAAAAGAAAGAGCTGCTTGAGGCGTAACTATGTACTCACTTAAATGACCAGTAAAGGGAAAAAACACTCAATGAAGAATTTTAGACTTTTGTTTATCTTAGCCTTCTTCATGCCATTAATAGCTGGCGATGAAAAGGGCGACGGCTTGGCCCGCGGCACGCTCGTTAAAACCGCTGACTATGGCTTCGTTAAAATCGAGGATCTTGTCTTACGTCACAATGATTATCATGAGATCGTAGATTCTTTTGGCGATGAAGGTGTTACCGTAAGCACGCTTGTCGAAAGAGAAAAAGAACTCATCGGAATTGTCGTGGTGCAGGTGGGCGATGAGGAAATCGAATGCGGCCCCGAGCAGAAGTTCTTTGTCGCAAACAAGAATGAGTGGATTGAGGCACAAGATCTTTCGCCCGAGGATGTGCTGCTCAGTTGCATAGGAGACACACCAAAACTGATACAATGCGGTGGGTCCGGATTTGCCGAAATGAGGAAATTTTGTTATCGGATTAAGCTTTACGGCAATACTAACTTCTTTGCTGGCAGGCATGCCGTTCTCGTACATAACTTTGCGCCCAAAGCTTCGTTGAAGCTGACCTACTTTTGGGGAGGCGGTTCAGGGGCAACACCAGCG
Source organism: uncultured bacterium (assembly GCA_963722385.1). Taxonomy (GTDB): domain Bacteria; phylum Babelota; class Babeliae; order Babelales; family Babelaceae; genus CAVRKK01. The sequence goes on along the minus strand of CAVRKK010000001.1, from coordinate 67,693 downwards.
TGGAATGTCGGAATAGGGATAGCCGGCCTCATAGGGTTTGGGATCTACAAGGCATATGAGAGCATTAGGGGAAAGCCAAACTTGCCTCCTGAATTTTACTCTTCTTTCTACGATTTTGAATGGCATCAACGGCCCTCCTCAACAGGCTGCGGAGAAAAGCAAGAACAAGCAGAAACTTCAACGAGCTGCGGCGAGAAAGCATATACTGAGCAGCCAAGGCCATCCCCTAGCTGCGGCGAGAAGCCTGGCACGGGGCCAACATCGTTTGAGATTCCGCGAACTGAGCAACAACCAACAACTTCCCACAAAGATAATAAGAAAGACAGTAGGACCCTTAAAAGACACACTCGCCCAAAATTTAAAACATGCACTTTATGCCGAAAGCGATAAATGCCCAAACTGGGTCATTGTGGGGACTTATCCCACAAGAGAGCAGGCTAAAGACGAATTGGATAAAATACGCTCGAAGCTATTAGATAACTACCAAGAAAATATGGAGAGCCTTGCTGCGCCGAGCTTTGTGGAAAAACATATCCCTGCGATTTTTGCGATTTTGATGATTGGGCAGCTGGAGAGAATGTGAATCCGTAAAGATTTCTTGACCACATTTAAAGCCCGAGCCAGAGGCTCGACATCCGAATTGGAAAATTGTTCGTATAGTTCCCACGAGGGAAGAGGCCGCCGATGTGTGCGATATGTTGAGGGACAAGATCATAAAAGCATATAAATTCTCAGCTACTTTTTTTTGGAGAATTTGGTGATAACGAAATAACAATTGCCGCAAGAGATGCGACTGACTTTTATAAAAAGAACTTTGACCTATCAATTCACCAACTCGGAGATTTAAAGGTAAAAATCATCAAGAAAAAAATTGCTGATTTGCTTGATAAAGGAGAATTGGGAGCAACCAGAAAGTACTATTGCTAACGTTATAAGGCTAATTCGGGCGCAATCAACTGAAGAATTAGTAAAAAACGTCCGATAGATTTGGCAACCGAAAACAAAAAAAATGCCCTTGCTCAATGGCTTCTAAAAAACGGCTCACAACCACGGCAAAAACGCTGCATGGTAATGTAAATTTTTTGAACCAAGGCCTCCTGAAGAATTCAATATATTGGCTCATTTGTATCAAAAGAAAGGTGATACCGCCTACTAAATCTTTTACGCCCGCCACCCGCTCATCTACCTTGGGCTAGCTCGAGAGATAATCGCCCTGCAACTCACACGAAAATGCATGATCAAAAAACAATTGACATATCTTTTATAAATTTATTATATTAAAAATTGATAGATTATTAATATTAAATATTTTTTCAAAAAGGGATGGTTATGTTTAAAAAAATGACTATATTATCATTATTTGTTATTGCATCTTTTGCTTTCACACATTCTTTACAGGCACAAGTATCTCGCGGTAGCGCTTTATCTGAAAGCGAACAAAAAGAGCTCCTTGAAGCAGGCAAGCTCAAGGACTTAGCGGAAGCTGCTACGGCACTTGTCAAGAATGAGGCCCAATTGGAAGCTGATATGAGAGAAAGCATGATAGCCCAAAAGGAGCTAGCAAATACAGCTGATAAGTCAGGCTTAGGTTTATCTGAACAAGAAATAGATGATGTCCTCAAACTTAAGGGAGATGATTTTATCAATCAAATGATCTTATATGTAAAAGAAGGCAGAAAGCTAGAAGGCAAGCTTGCTGAAGTAGCAGCTAAAGCTATGAATATAGAGAAATTACAGAATAACGTACGTTATCAAAAGCAAATCCTGCTTGGGGGCTTAGCGGTAATAACAGGAATTATTGCGGTAGCCTTACATTATGCAATAAAAACAAGGCCTGCATAAATTTAAATTTCTCGTTTATAAAGGGACATGAATTAACTCATGTCCCTATTTTTGATAGTTAATCAGATCTCACTCGCGATCATCATAATTGCTTATATTTTTCATTTTGCTAAAATTTGAGTTAAAATACCTTAATATCGGCACTTTTTGAGATCAGCATGAAAATTAATATCACCATCATTTTTGCTCTAGTTAGCTTCTTATTCACCTGCAATATTGACGCATTTCGAACAAACTTGCCAGATGATGATTCTGAATCAAAAGACCTTTCGTATCTTTACAGGTATGCTGGAAGAACTCTCTACGATCAAACAGATCTGATTGAGACTGAAGAATTTCAAAATGCTCCTCCTGAAGCTCAACAAGATATGCTCGAATCACTTTTTCACCAAAAGCGCTTAGCTGCTCATTACCGCATGATGGCCAGCAATGCCCTTTGGACAACACCTGCGGTGCTCATCCCCATAATTACTGCTTATGCGCTCCGCAAACGCCTTAAGAAAATACCGACCGTAACGGCACTTGCTTCAGGAATAACTATCGCGGGATTAATTGCGGAAGGCGCACATACTATTTTTTTTAAAATCAAAGATTGCGCAAAAGCGATTAAAGAGCTCTATCTATCTCCCTCGACTCAAAGCGAAACCTCGTTGTTGGAAATAGACTACGTACGCATTAAGCCTGAGCTACCATTAGAATGGCAAGTTGTCCTAGAAAAAAACTTCCTTGAGATCTACCTTTATCAGTACGAAAGCATCGCTCTCAAGGAAAGGAAGCAAGCCATCAAGCTTCTTTTAAATCTTCCCCGCGAGGTAAAAAAGATCTCTTACGATAGCCAGAAAATAAACAAGCTTCTTCAGGGTTATAATCCAACAACAACACGAGAACTCAAAAGGTTCTGTATTCGTCACGTAGCAGCATGCAACCAAGAATCGGTACGTAAAATGGTCGCTTATTTTCATGGGTCTCCTGGAGTGGGGAAAACACGAGCAGCACAGCTTATCGCTCAAGCACTTGGCGTTCCATGTGCAACCATTTCGCTGGGTGACCTTACGATCGAGCAATTTGTCGGCTCACCTGAACAGCCAGGGCTCTTTCTTAATACCATAGCTCAATCACATCCAAGCGGTGAAAAAAATAAAAACATGATCCTGCTCATCGATGATGCTGATCGTATACTGCTGAATCCACAAAAAGCAGATCTTCTTTCTTTTCTTCTTACTTTGTTGGAGCCTGAAACACGCTTGTTTTACAGCCCCTTTTTAGATATTTCGCTAGATATTTCACACATTGGTATTATCATGACGGGAAATAACCAATTGACCGATGCAGCACTCATAAACCGCCTGCAAATAGTGCCGTTTTCATCCTATGACAAAGAGTATAAACGAAAGGTTGTCTGGCAAACACTTTACCCTGCACTCCTCCAGCCACATCAAGAAGCCGCGCTTGCCCTCAGTGAAGCAGATTTTACGCAAGCAGATCAGGACGCAATTAACACACTCGTTGATGCTGATATCGACCCGGGCTTCAGAACAATAAAGCTCAGCCTCATGAACTACCTTGAAGATAAAGTGCTCTGTAAATATTTTGCTTCTTACGAAGACCCATCAGTCTGCTTTAGGCAGCAGGAGCTCCATGAAGCACCCCGAGCACCAGAATCCTCGATACCATATTCTTGTCATAGTGAAAAGCAAGCTCTGGACCTCGATCATGAAAACACCGGAATGGGACATATCTGCAAGAGCTCCTGAACGAGCCTAAGGCGTTTGCTGCCGCCATTTCAATATCTCTTTGATTATGCTAGACTATACAAAACTTAGGATCTACAAGATAAAAAAGGCTATTTTGTCTGTAGATCCTAAGTTTAACTTAGAAATAACAAAAAAAAACTGGCAATGTTCAAAAGAGATCTCTCAAAAACCCTGCTACGCTACGCCAAATTCCCCATTATCGCTCTTCTGGGTCCAAGACAGGCAGGAAAAACAACCCTTGTTAGGTCAACCTTTCCCATCACAAATTTCTGTCCCTTGATAACGAAGCAGTCAGATCTTTTGCGCTCGAAGACCCTGAGCATTTTTTACAAACATATGAAAATGAGTATGGAATCATCCTCGATGAGTTTCAATACGCGCCAAAACTCGCTACTTACATCAAATTAACGGTAGATGTTAAAAAAAGACCCGGATACTTCGTTTTGACGGGTTCTCAAAACTTTCTCGTTAATAAAGCAATCACCGAATCGCTTGCTGGCAGGGTTGGGATTCTTAACTTGCTTCCCTTATCACTCAACGAACTAAACGAAAACAAGCTTTTAAGTACCCAGATTAATGACGTCATTATTAAGGGAGGATATCCGCGTCTCTACGATGAGGATCTTGCACCAGAAAATCTTTATCCTTCTTATATACAATCGTATATCGAGCACGACATACGGCACTTAATCAATGTAGGAAATTTATCAACATTTCAGCGCTTTATTCAATTGTGTGCAGGAAGAGTTGGACAATTACTTAACATCGATGCCCTCGCTACTGAAGCAGGCGTATCTTTTCCAACTATGCGACATTGGTTGTCGATTCTTCAAGCAAGTTATATTATTTTTCTCCTCCAGCCATACTTCAAAAATTTTAATAAACGGCTTGTTAAGACACCAAAACTTTACTTCTTTGATACAGGGCTTGCATGTTCTCTTCTCAGACTAACCTCACCTGATACGCTGGCGTTATCGCCATTCAGAGAAGCATTGTTCGAATCGCTCATTATTTCTGACCTATACAAACAATACGTTAATAAAGGCATACGGCCTCCTCTTTACTTTTGGCGCGATCAAGGAGGCGCACATGAGATTGACTGTATCGTTGATGAAGGCACAACCCAGTACCCCGTAGAAATTAAATCAGGCATGACGATTACACCAGATTTTTTAAGGGACTTACCTACTGGCATGATTTAACAGGCGCAAATCCCCTCGATAGCTTTGTCGTCTATGGAGATAGCGAAACACAAACAAGAAAGCAAGGCCATTTAATCGGCTGGGAAGCGTCGGGCAACCTTGTCGACGTAATAACTCAACCCAAATCTCATAAAACTTGAAAGGGCTGAATCAGGCAGAGCGCCATCCAATCCAAGCCATGGCAGTCATAAGCGCTGTCTCAATAACAGAAAGCGGCACTATTGGCATACCAAGAATTTTATGCACATGCCCCCGTCCATGGCCTCTTTCGCCTATTAATTTACGAAGAGCACTTAATACACCCTCGATAGAAAGGCCCAGCGTAACGTATTTTGTCGTTTTGACCCAAAGATCACTCAAGTATGCTGCGCCCACGCCAAACTCAATAAAGGGATAGACATAGGCAAGAATTACAATGGCTGAAGCAACAATGTCGTAATGGCTAAAAGGGTCCGCAAAATCTTTTAAATTCATTAATTTGAGCGAGCCAAATACCGTAAAAAACATGGCGATAAAATCAGATATCGCTTGCTCCGAGATCTTCACGCCGTTTTGCACCAAAGTGTACACTGCTATCGCAATGAGCGCTGTCATAAAGCCGACATGCCGGTGATCGATATGACCACGCGTCGCGCTCATCTGTCGCTCAACAATCTTAGAGACCGCAATAATAACCGCTGCCCATTTAGCCCAGAATAGAGATTTATTGCCATAGGCCTCGAGAGCAAGCAATGGCGTAAATAAGGCTATAGCTACTTGAGCTTCGGTGTTGCTGAGCCCGAGCCCATGTGCAAGCCCTATTACCGGCCGAAAATTATTTGCCAAGGAAATTTCTAAGGCAGCGCCAGCAGCTCCTATTGCCGCTGCTGCTGTGGTTCCGCCAATCGCTCTGGCTTGAAAAACCACAAATGATGAACAAGCCATTAAGCAAGCAAATACAACTTTATTGATTATAGCCATTTCTCTCTCCTTTTTTAAGTGCTTGTTCTAGAATTACTATATTCGTGAAAAAATAGCAAGGACTATCCGGGCTGAAATGCAAGCTCGCTATCGGTAAAGGGAAAAGGTGTGAGAATAACGTCGTAAGCTTTATATGATTTGTAAATCTTCATAAGCTAGTTCATCCTCTTCTGATTCCCATTCACTTAACAAACCATTTAATGCTCGAGCATAAGCATTATCAAAATACATAGCTTTTTTTATAATAATCGAACCATTCGACCCTACATAAAATGAAATTGCATCACCTGGTTTAAATTGTAGCTTTTTCCTTAGGATAATTGCTTGACATTTCGAAGTTAATTTAGAATTTCTCATCGACAACAACTTGTATATGATAGCTTTATAGTAATCAAGTAATACAAGTATTACTTTTGTGTCAAGGGTTATTTATATAGACTCTTAGGATAAAGCTACTTCCTGAATGAATCCCCTAGGCCAATTCGCAACCTGCTTACAAAATCAGCATGCAAGCGAATAATAACCCTATAATCAAAGCTGACCCCGTCTTTTCAAAATTACTATAAGTATTATAGATAAGTACCATATTTGTTGACTTATAATCATTTTTAACTATAATTAATAAAGACTGTAAATAATTTTTAGATTTAAAAAAGCTTATGAAATTCGGTACCTATTACTTCGGCCTCACCCTCTTTTTTTGCTCCTTCCCCTCATATTTGTTGGGCATGGAAAAACCCGATTCTTGGAACCCTGATCAGAATAACATAATTGAAATATTAGATGATACCGAACAAGAACCTAGCCAAATTTTTTTGTTCGAAGAATTGGCTCATGACATTATCCGTGAAGGCATCCCTTATTTAACGACGTTGCTATCGCTCGGGTATAATTTTCAGGAACAAAGAGATATTCAGGGCCGTACGTTACTTCATTATTTGGCAATAGAGGGTAATGCTGAGCTCATTGAGCGCTTTTTGCACAACAATGATAAACACGTAAAAATGCTTCTAGCAAGGGATAACTATGGCAATACCCCCCTTCATCTAGCGGCACCACATAACCGAGCAGGGGTCATAAAAATATTGAGCGTACAAAAGCTGATTTCAGGAACAACAATTAGTGCTCTCAATAGCTTAAATAATGACCAAATGTCTCCTTTAGCGATTGCATCTGATGCTAACAACAGAGATGCCGTTAGACAGCTCTACCGCCTCGGTGCCAAGTCATTTCGCCCGAGAAAAGCACCCGGCAGCCAGAATTTGAACAACCTATCGCCCAGACCGCTGGAACTTTGCCAGACTGCTAGCGTTGCAGAAGCATTAGAGCATATCGGCACAGAAGACTCAGGCGTACAACAACCGCCCATTATAGATTTAACCAAAGATCCAATCGACGATAAAATTTCCCAATTAGAGCATGAATATTTTATAAAAAGCATGCTTTTACCCCTACACTTCGCTGTATTAAACAATGATATTCAAAAGGTAAAAATACTGCTTAATGACCATCAAACAGATCCCAATGCTCAAGACCATCGCGGAACTACTGCTTTGCACCGTTTAGCAACCATGAATAACCTTGAATTAACTTGGTTGCTTTTATGGGACTATCGAATTAACACCAATGTTCAGAATACAGCCGGCTATACCGCGCTCCATCTCGCTACTTTACGCAACAATGTTGGTATGGTAGCAGCCTTACTCAGCCATCCGCTAACCAATCCCCAAATTCGCGACACTCTTGGTTTCACTCCACTTGATTATGCTCGTCAAAATGGTTATGGATCTATTGCCGGCCTGCTCTCAAACGACCAAAGGACAGCTCAAAACCAGGAGGGCGCAATTCGCCTCAGTTTTCAAAATATACCATTTTTATACCAACAGGCATATGAGCAGCCACATGATAAATCACTTCAATAGCTTTGCCAGAGGTCTAAACCCTAGCAGATCTCAAGAGAGTCTCTTTTCCCCCGGTGCTTAAAATAAGCGCATACTAAATGTTCGCAAAAGAGCTATCATCTCGCGCACGCCAAAATAACGCCTATTTAATAGAAGAAATGATGGCTCTTGGCGCGGTTGAAATTTTTGCCAATAACGTTGGCGGTCATGGAGCGAAAACCATTGATGCATTCTTTCGTAAAAAAGATTAACACTGCTGAGATAACGCGGCGAGAATCCTTTTACGGCACGTAAGGGAGAGCCGGGTAACGACCCAATAGAAAAAAAGCGACACCCTTCCTCGGCTAATATATCGAGCACCGACATAACCAAAAATTCAGACGTCGTGGCGGGAGCCATCGGCGTAAGCATCAACATATTAATCACCCATCCGTCATAACAATCAAGCCTGTTCAGCATCAGCGCAGCAACCAAATGGTCTTTATGAGTTACATAAAACCAGCGCTTATTTGCACGGTCTAAAAATAGGTCAAGAGGATACAGGTAGAGCTGGCGCCGAGGCCTATTTTGCTGCCACGTTTTACCTAACTGTTCAAGCGCCTCTTCGAGTAAACCATCACCGCCACAATATTCGGCAACCGTGAGACCTGCCCGCAATGACTGATTATACTTATTGCGTAGAACACTGGCACGCCTGCCCGTAGCATGTCTGGGGCAGTCAGCAGGATCAAGAATTATTTCGGTGCCAATCTCAAGGATCCCATAGTGACTTTGAGTATGGGGCCAGCTCAGGCAAGCCGCAGAAGCAGCAACATATACAACGCGATAACCCCGCGCCCTGCAGTAATCATCGAATGCCTTCATCAACCGCCCCATGTCATAAGGTTGGCAGACAGGATTACCATATACAACAGCACATCGAGCTATGAGACGATACCCGATTACCCCCTCAATACCTGGCACTTCAAAAAATAGGCAATCAGGATTATAGAGACCAAGAGATACTGCATGTCCCCATCTTCTCAAAAGCTCAGATATACGGGTTCCTTGCGCAACTGCTGATTTCCGCTTTACCATGTCAGCCCATCACTTTTTATTCAACATAACGACTTGGGTCAAAAGCAGTCAAGAGAAAAAATGGCAGGTTTGACAATCTGTCTAACATGGTTATTATAAAATTATTCTATATCGCGGTTTAAGAGTCATGAACAATATAAAAAGAATAGCCATTATTGGTAATGCGGGCTCTGGCAAATCAACATTAGCACAAAAGTTATCTCAGATTCTCAGGTTGCCCGTTTATCACTTAGACAAATATTTCTGGAAACCCAATTGGACGCAACCAGACCCCGAAGAGTATAAGAAAATTCATAACGAGCTATGCGACCAAGAAGAATGGATTACCGATGGCATGAATCTGCGGCTTCTTGATTACCGCATTCAAAGGGCCGATGTCATCATTTTTTTGGACATCCCGCGTTTTACTTGCTTGTTGCGGATTACCAAACGAGCCATTAAATATTACGGACAAGAACGGCCCACCGGTGCTCATAAATGCCCCGAAAGAATTAATTGGGCATTTATAAAATTTCTAAAGTGGGCATGGGATTTTAAGGCTAATTACCGTCCCAAAATCTACGAATTATTAAACGCTTACAAGAATACCAAAAAAATTTACGTTCTTAAAAATCAGCAAGAAATAGATCAATGCTTGGAAGAGCTTTCCCATTATACAAAAATAGGTTGTAGGCTAAATAGCGAGATATAGCGGTAATCTTTTTTGCCAAAATCTTTAATAAATAAAAGACTGATGAGGCCCTCCGAGTAGCCCGGCGCATTCTTTCGGAATGCAAGGTGCATGAGTAGGGCCGCTTGGATTGGGTCCAGGGGAACCCTGGCGCACGAGTTGCAAGGGGGTTTGCGAGAACCTCGCTTGCCGCTGGCCGCGCAGGCCTTTTTTAAATAATGCTCACAGCTTAATAATATGCATCCTGCGAAAGATCGACAACTGTTCCATAAAGCAAACAAGTTCCTCTCACTTAGAAAGTACGCACCCCGCAACAACCGCTCGCTCGCCTCTCACTGTTTCTACCGTTAAAGGTTTACAGCGACCAGTTTTAGTAGGCGAAAGTTCGCACGGTTCCCCTAAATTATGTGAGTCACATACTTTATGTACTCGAGGTCCATGCACGTGCATAGCAACACACCCCTGGCTAAAAATAAGCGCGAACATTAAAACTAATAAGTATTGCTTCATAAATAACCTTCAATACAAAATCTATTTGCCTTTATAATATTCATAGTATTCATGGGGCTTGGCGCCTGGCTTGGTTTCGTAATAACCGTAAAAACCAAAAAGCTCCGGCTTCTTGCCTTTTTTACTCTCATAATATCCATAATATTCAACTTCTGTCGGATGTTTGACGGGACCGGCGTAACCGTAATACTCTTGCTTTTCCTTGCTCAATTTTTTCTCAGCAAATTCTTTAGATTCACCTTTAAACCAGGCCACCCAACTTTTTACCCAGTCGCCAAACGTAGGCTTTGCGGGCGCCGCCGATAAAGTGAAAACGGACACATAAAGACATAACGCACCCAAGATTTTAACCAATAACAGACAATGCTTCATAGAAACCCCTTTTTAATTATTTTATAATTACATTTTATAGCTTAATACAAAATAATTGCGGGTTTCAATAATTTTGTGTGAGTTCTAGCTGACAAGTGCTTGGCAAAAACTGAATAACACGATCACTTCATATATCCCAGGTGAGCGCTAGGGGAGCAATGCAAGCCTAGATACTGCACAATAAAACCGATAACCGAGTAGTAAGATATGGGGGTAGCTCGAAGCCTGCACCGAGCATTTATAATGTTGACTCGGTAGGTGACTGCTCAACGCGCTCTTGGTATGTCGAAAAAATAATAGTTCTCAAGTAAAGCATAGATAGTGGCATAGGTATTGCTTGCATGCTGTAATTCTTGGTTATTAAGAAGAAAATTTATGTGATTATAGGCATAGGTCATATTAAGATTGAGATTGTCGGCACGATCGAGGCCAATGATGTAATTCACAAAATCTACATGCCCTTGGCTAGCAACAAGCATAAAAGACAAAATCTTGAAATAAATGATATAAAGTTTACCGTATGTTCAAGATTACCTTACCTATAAACGCAATGGTGTATTTCAGCGTACCATGCAATATAGAAAGCTGGTGAATAAATAAAAGAATCGAATAAGCCGCCTCAAGAAACTCTCGTCAAATCGCTCTTTACATCAAGGGCGATAGCAATGCCGTGCTGTGCCAAAGAGGAACAAACGGTAGCCGAATAAGCAATTCTCTCTTTTGATGCGATGCGCAGGCGCTTGCCATTTTCGTGTACCACAAAGCTCAGCTTGGTCGGCCCGGCGGTAAAGCTTTGCTTGATACACGACAAAAGCTCCTCGCTGAACATCGCAGGCAGGGTTAGCGTGAGCCCCTCTACGCCTAGGCCATCTTTGACCAGAAGATCCAAGGGAATAATACTTTGCGCCTTAATTTTTACCAGATCTTTACTGACGCTATCAGGCACACCATCAATAACAAATGTCATATGCTCTTTCAACCACGATGATACTTTTTCATAAAGCTTGGGGAAAATAACGATTTCGGCTGTTGCCGATTTATCTTCAAGCTGCATAAAAGCCATCGTATCGCCCTTCTTTGTCGTAATCGTCCGTGATGACTTAATAAAGCCGACCACAAGCACATTCTGCGTAGACGACCCTTGCTCAGCAAGTTTCTGCACCGTTACCACATTAAGCCAGGTGAGCATCTGGGCATAACTATCAAGAGGATGCGCCGTAATAAATATACCGACAACTTCTTTCTCTTTCTCAAGTTTAACGCGCTCCGGCCACTCGGCAAGCGGAATAAAAGAATAGTGCTCAGGCAAATTCTCGGCTCCTGAAGAAGCAACGTGGAAAAGACCAAGCTGGCCCGTCTCGGCCGCCCTCTTTTTTTCAAAAGCACGGTCAATAATTTTGCCAAGCTCCTCACATTTTTGGGCGCGGTTGCCTGGCAAGACATCGCATGCCCCCGAACAGATAAGGCTCTCCAAAACACGCTTATTGCATACTCGAAGATCAATACGCGTACAAAGATCGAGCATGTCGATAAAAGGACCACCTTTTTCGCGCTGGAGAAATATTTCTTCAAGCGCCGCCTGGCCAACATTTTTTATACCTTTTAAACCGAAACGTACCGATAACGCCTCACCGGTATTTTGAACCGCATCAAAGTCCATCAGCGACATATTGATATCGGGCGGTAAAATAGTAATACCAGAGGTCTTCGCCTCGGAAAGATAAAAAGCCATCTTTTCAGCATCCGATGCCTCAAGCGATATTAAGCATGCCATAAACTCGGCAGGATAATTCGCCTTAAGATAGGCCGTCTGGTACGCAATAAGCGCATAAGCCGCTGAGTGGGACTTGTTAAACCCATAGCCAGCAAAATAGGCCATGAGTTCGAAAAGCTGCTCTGCTTTTGCCTTATCGAATGAGCCCTCCTGCGCGCGCGTGACAAAGATTGTTTTTTGCTTTGCCATCTCCTCAGGCTTCTTCTTGCCCATAGCACGCCGCAAAATATCAGCTTCGCCCAAGCTGTAGCCAGCAATAACCGAAGCGATCTTCATTACCTGCTCCTGATAGACAATAACGCCGTACGTTTCTTTAAGAACAGGCTCAAGCTCAGGGAAAATATACGCTATTTTTTGGCGCCCATGCTTACGCTCAATAAAATCATCCACCATACCAGAGCCAAGTGGTCCGGGCCGATAAAGAGCGTTCACGGCAATGATGTCCTCAAATACTTCCGGCTGCAAACGACGCAAAACATCTTTAATACCATCAGATTCCAACTGGAATACGCCTGATGTATCGCCGCGGCACAAAAGAGCAAAGGTCTTAGGATTTTCTAACGGTAAGCAGGGAATATCAAGCAACTTATTATGATTCTTTTCAATAAGCGCGCACGCTCGTTGGATAAGCGTTAAGTTCTTGAGCCCCAAAAAATCCATCTTGAGAAAGCCCAGACTTTCAAGCTCCGTCATAGCATATTGAGTTACCAGATCAGTAGTTTTAGGAGGCACGTAGACAGGAAGCACCTCAGAAATAGGCTCTGGCGATATCACGATGCCTGCAGCATGCTTGGACGCATGGCGCGTTAGGCCCTCAAGACGGAATGCCAAATCAAAAAGCTTGGCAACTTGCGGATTGCTCTCAATAAGCTTCTTCAGGCGCGGTTCAGCCTCCAATGCCTCTTTAAGCGTAATTTTAAGCTGGTCAGGAATCAGATCAGTCAGCGCATTGGAATCCTCAAAAGGGAACCCGAGCGCGCGAGCAACATCTTTGATAACGCCCTTAGCCATCATGGTACCAAAGGTAATAATTTGACATACCTTATCATGACCATAACGCTGGCGCACATAGTTAATAACGCGATCACGACCCTCAATGCAAAAATCGATATCGATATCAGGCATGCTTACGCGCTCAGGATTTAAAAAGCGCTCAAAAAGTAAATTGTACCGCAAGGGATCAATATCGGTAATTTGCAAGGCCCATGCAACAAGCGATCCAGCTGCTGACCCGCGCCCCGGGCCGACAGGTATCTGCTGTACACGAGCCCATTGAATAAAATCACTTACCACCAAAAAATAGCCCACAAAGCCCATCGTTATGATCAGATCTACCTCGAGGTACAAACGCTCCCAGTATACTTCCTCTTTGCTCTTTTCAAGGCGCTGAGTATCGATCAACGACTGCAACCCCTGAACGCACAACTGCTTAAAATAGCTGTCTTGTGTATAAGCTGGCGGGATCTCAAACTGAGGGAAGAAAAGCTTGCCCGTCTCGAAAGTAAAATTACACCGGTCGGCGATAACACCTGATGCCCAAACGGCTTCGGGGTGGTCCTTAAAAACCTCGAGCATCTCTTGCGCTGAACGTAAATGAACCCGACAATCACCAAACGTAAAGCGGTCAGGGTCGCTCACCTTATGATGCGTTTGTATAGCCAGCATTACCTCATGCGCTTCCCGATCATCAGCAGAAACGTAATGGCAGTCACCTGTCGCCACCACCTGAATGCCCTTTGTTGCGCTCAACTGCCATAACTGGTCATTCAAAAGTTTTTGGTCTTTTTGATCCTCAGGCTGTACTTCGAGGTAAAAGCGCTCAGGACCAAACACCCGCATATACCAATCAATCCATTGCTCTGCCTGATTATACTGCTCTTGCATGAGCAAGGTGGGAATATGACCTCCCAAACAGGCTGACGTGACAATAAGCCCCTCAGAATGAGCTTCGAGCATTTTATAATCAATGCGCGGCTTAAAGTAAAAGCCATCAGAATACGCAAATGAGAGAAGCTTGCAAAGATTCTTATAGCCTTGCGCATTCTCAACGATAATAATTATGTGATAATACTTATTGGTAACATCTTTAACGCGTACATCTTCAGTAAGATATGCCTCCATACCCAAAACCGGCTTTATGCCGGCCTTCTTGCATAGCTGAAAAAATTTAACTGCACCAAAAATATTGCCATGATCAGTGATAGCAAGCGCTTGACACTTGTTATGCTGGCCAAAGGCAACAAGCTTCTCAAGCGCTATAGCGCCATCCAACAAAGAATAATCGGTGTGCACATGCAGATGCGTAAAATGTTGAGACATAATTCTTACAAGAAAAAGGTATAGTGTTAGTTTATCAAAGATAGCAGAGGAGATCTATGCTAATTTATACAAGATTAACCAAATTCTTAAAAAAGCCTTGCTTTTTCATATATAATATTTCTAATATGTAATTGTAATCGGCTTATTGGCAACCGAGGAAATTATGATAAAGAAACTGAAAATATTTATGGCTCTCTCACTCCTAACCATGAATGCGTGCTGGGCACGTGAGGGTACGTGCGAAATAATTACGCCGCCACCAAAATCTACTGATTGCAAGGAGCGCGACCCCTGCCTCATGAAGGATGGCAGAACGTGGGGATTTTGTCGCCAAGTATATAACTCTTTGGACAGTAAATGCTTTGTTTGTGAGCACGGCACAGGGCCCAAAATTGATTGAGGAAAAAAGATCGTAGCAATAAAGGGGGAAAGGCTATGAAGAAAAAGTATCTGTTGTTTGTTCTATTAAGCATAATGGCACAAGCTTCTGCCGAAAAATATTGTCCTCAAGCACCTATTCTTTGCAAAAAAGAAGGCCAATATTGTATGCGGTGGAACGGCCAAATTGGTTGGTGCAGAACAATTTACGATATCAAGGGAAACGCAAAAAAGTCCTGTGAGCCATTCGAAGTTGATGATTTCGGCTACCCAGATAGAGGATACTTTTGGCCTGGCCGATATGGCGATACGGATGTGCTAACACTATAGATACGCATTTATATAGCTACGGCTCATATCAATTTTTGGCGATCCCGAGCATAATTTCTGCAAGCTCAACACCATTATGCAGAGCCAAGCTAAAATAGTGCTCTGCTTCGCTATTTCGAGCGCGCGTTAGATAAAACCAGCCGAGTTGGTACTGAGCGTTTGCATCACCAGTATCAGCCGCAAACTTGAGCAGGTGTTCTTGCTTATCACTATTTTTTAAGATTGCGGTAGCTACCATAACACCATTTTCACTCGCGCGATTAAGATAAGAGCGCGCTTCTTTCTCTTTGTTATTGGATCGCGAATATATGAGGCCTATATCAAGCATAGCTTTCGGATCACCCGCGTCAGCAGCAAGCTTAAGCGAGCATTCGTCTTCCTGGGATCTGAGCGGTCGCAGATTGGGTACCTGGGGTAAATGGTCTAAAACTTTTCCTGCTTGCCCAACGCCATGGAGGCGAGCAAGATTAAGGTAAAATTTTGCACCTTCCTCATCACCTTCACGTAAAGAAAGAACCGCCGCCTCAAGTTGAGCAACGGGATCACCCTGCAAAGCAGCATCTCTTAAGGCATCAGCGGTCAATTTATCAGTGCCCGTTTTTAAAATATGTTCTTGTACTAATTTCTCTGCTTCCTGCTTTTTTAACTTATTCTGAAGATTTCTTTCTTCAGCCACCATAGTGGCCGGCACTCGATACGAATCTGTTAACAGTTCCTTGATGATGTCACGGCGTTGCTCAAGAGCCATACCGGTAACATGGGCCGCGAAGTCGCCGGGTTGCCATTTAGATTCCGGTGGATCGTTAGGGTATTGAAAGGGCGAGCGTAAAAAAGAGTTTATCTCTCGTTGATTAATAATGATAGATTTGGCAGCATCCAACGCATTCTCATTGATAAGGTCGGTCATCGTCTGCTGCTCCAAAAGAGATTTGCCTCGTACCAGATAAGATCTTTTAGGTCCCTCTTGCCAAACATTTTTAAGAAATTCTCTGCTCCAAGGACTATTACGCAGCAGAAAGATACCATTGTTAAAGGGAACCCCCCGCTGATACTCAGCGTCGCGCGCAATAATGAGATCTTTGCCATGGCCATATTTATCAGTAAAATAGGTCAAAGGCTTTTGAGGGTCGGTGATTATAATATCGTCATCTATCCATAGAAGCCAGCAGGGATTAGTGTCATTGAGCACTTCCAGTAAAGCCTTAATTTTGCTCCACTCTTCAGGACGAGAAGGATCTAACGAACGATCAAACTTCACGTAGCCATAGCCGTGACGCCGAGCATACACTCGCTGATTTTTCTCAACCATATCAGCAAAGCCCGCACGATTGGGCGTGGAGAGCGTAACCATAGTAAATTCTGGTAAGCAGGGCTGAGTATTTTCTTCAGCAAAAATAACGAAGCTCAATAAAGCAGCTATCATGTATGAAAACAATATTGCAATCATTTAGGCCTATATTGGTTAATTAAAATATTATTATCTTATAATAGCATTTTTTTAAAAGCGAAAGCAAGTCGTTTTTTCTAAAATTTAAGCTATTTCCGATACCAGCGGATATAATCGGCGATCCAGCCAAGCGGATCGATCTTTGACAAATTTGGCAAACCTCGTTTGAGCAAGCGATGACTTTATTTCATTCTCTAACCAGACGCTATCGATATGTTCAGGCAAATCAGCCGGCTTCTCCTTACGCAGCTCACGCAAGAGATTGTAATGGTAAAATAGCCGTGTTGTAACATATTCAGATGGAAGATTATTGCTTATTTCACGGACTGCCTCAGCAAGCTTCCGCGCTTTTTCAGATTCATCACTAATTTTTTCATGAAGCCACTGGGATTCGGTAATTCGTTTCCAACGTTGATAGCCCGCTGAGTATACGTAACGAGTAAAGCACGGCCGGCTTAAAAGCCGGCGCTTTCTGCTTCGAATATGCATTTATCAAAATAGCAATATTTTTGACAAGAACTCAATAATTTATCACTCCCATTAGTCATCTTACCCACTTCTACACCTTTGCCAGTGTTCGCTTCCTGGGCTTTAACGATCTTGCTTGATGGGATAAAGGGAATATTTAAATATCCATGGTGATTTCAGAGCTTATTTACCCCAGAGCTTTTTAAAAAATGGTGAAAACCAAACAAATTTTAACAAAGTTCTTAAAATTACCCCTGGTTTGGTGCTGAACACGGGGAAGAATAAAACCTTTTTTATTCTCTTGTCCGCAAATTTGTTGATATTTCTTGTATAAATATGTTATAACTGAAATAATATAAGAGTTATAAGGCGAAAAGGCAAGGAAAAATATAAAATCTATCAGTCATTTTTAAATCCGTTTACTTGAGGAGAATACCATGAAGAAGGTATTAGCACTTGTACCATTAATTGCATTAGTTATATCAGCAACAGTATCGCCACAAATCGGTATGCCCAACCCTGCAGCAATGTTCTGCAAGAATTTGGGCGGGGCCTATTTGCTACTCGGCTCCAAGGGTTACTGCGTAATCGAAGAATGGGCTTTACATCGTAAATGCCAACCGCTCATCCCAAAAAACATTGTCACTGCTACGGAGGAAGCGTTCAAAAAACATTCTCCCTAGTACGGAAGAGTAATTCAGTTATATACGCTGCATTATTAATGTTTTTGTAAGGCAACTCAAATATATACGCTGCAGATATGCAGCGTATATATTTTGAAAAATGTCACCAAAAATAACACTGTTTTATATACGATCAGAGGATAATTACGACAAGGAGATAATAACTCTCTCTTGTCCTTTGCCTCTATTGTCATGCTTGAGGGAAATTTCACCAATCTCGGCGGTTCGCTTGGGATGGGTGCCTCCACAGGAAACGCGAGCGAATCCTTCTATTTCCCAATAACGCCGTTGGTTTTCTTCGTCACTAAAAGCGCTTATTATGCGATGATCAGCATTGATAATATTTTGTGCTTCAGATTTGACGTGCGGAAAAATCTGGGAAATATTACTTGGCCATTTAAAATCAATGCGCGCCTTATCCTGTGCAATATGAGCACCGATTTTCTCGATGCTCTTTAAGTGCCTGCCAATCAACTCGAGAACAAGCTCTGCTGCAAAATGCAAGCGCATAAGCCGATAGCGCCGCTCCCAATCGATACACATCGTTACCTGATCACCCAGCCCCAGACCATGATTAGTTTCGAGAGCATAAATAATTTCTTTACCCTCTTTTCTTGCCTCAATAACACGCTTATAACCGATCGTCCCGGCATCGCTTTCTTGTGCGCCAGAGAACGCATAAAAGATTGTTTCCGCAACAGTGACTTTATTACCGTCAACACTGGTAATACAAGTATCGAGCTGCGTTTGGTAGGGATCTTGCCAAAATAATTTTTTGGTCATTCGTGCTCAAGCTTTCTTAAGGTGCCTAAATATCTGAATAGCTGCTTTAGCAAAAGCCGGAATATCGCTTGGTTTACGTGAGGTTATTATGCCATCATCAATAACAACTTCTTCATCAAGCCAGAGACCTCCCGCATTTCGTATATCTGTTTTAAGCGAAGGCCATGAGGTCAGCTTTTTCCCCTTAATAATATCTGCCTCAACAAGAAGCCAGGGACCATGACAAATTGAAGCAATTGGTTTGCCAGCTTTAAAAAATTGTTTAACAAAGGCGACAGCAAGAGGATCCATACGCAAAGAGTCGGGATTCATCACGCCGCCGGGTAAAACAAGCGCATTAAAGTTATGAGAATCTGCAGTATTGAGAGCAACATCAACGTTATATAATTGGCCCCACTGGCCGGTGTGCCAGGCACGCAAATTAGGGTACGATGGTGAAACAAGATACGTTTTTGCTCCAACATCATCAAAAGCTTTTCGAGGCTCTGTCAACTCAGATTCTTCAACGCCATTGGTTGCTAAAATCGCGATTTTTAGACCAGAAAGTTCGTTGCTTTTGCAAGGCAGACAATCGTTCATCAAATGCACCCCATTACTATCTTTTTGAAGCACTCCCAGCTTATCAAAGCTTGCCGGCGCAAGCAAGGGCACTTTCAGCTATAAATTTTATAGAGAGCTACGCTCCTCCAGGCGAGGTAGAAGCTGGCTGGCAAAATCCTTAGATTTCTATCAAGAATCAACCAGGTTAAACAATACAAAGATGAACTATGAGCTCAATCATCTCTCGTAAAAACTTTATTTAAATTCATCTCGTTCGGATTCTGAAAACGCCGATTAAACAAGAACAAAAAAAGGGCGAAAATTTCAAAACCTAAATTGATATGCCATTTTTGCTGTGGTGATTTAAAAACTTAAAAGAGTTGACGAAACTCAACTTTTTTATAAGATTGCTCACGAGTACGTAGCGCTTTAACAGAGGAGTTTTTATGAGACTTTTACTTTGTTTTTACTTACTAGTCTCAACCCTTGCTGACGGTCAAGGTTATAACCTCCCCACAAGCTTCTCCTGAGCTTTCTGTTAAAATTCAAACTGAAAATGAAAACGCAACAGTTACCGACTCACCTAACCAAAAACTTATAAATCCTCAATCTCCTACCTTAAAAAACATGTTGCTTCCCATAACTTTAAGAAAAACAAGCCGAGAATAATTATTAATTACTGAGGGCGAACTAAGAGCCTGTCTGAAAAGTCGCAAATTTGGAACCTTAGCGTGAGCATACGCTTAAAAGAGAAAAACCTTGCTCTTCCCCTGGAAGTTGTGCTACTTTAAAATCTAACTTTAAAGTAGCACAAGGAACATATGTTATTTACGAGAGATATCAGAAAAACGCTCGCTCGATTTAAAAAATTTCCTGTCATAGCAATTTTGGGCCCTCGCCAATCAGGAAAAACTACCTTTGCACAAACAAATTTTAAAAAGCACCAATTTTTTTCTTTCGAAGATCCTGCCATTAGGGAGTTCGCCGCTACCGACCCTAAGCAATTTTTGAAAGAGGCTGAAAACAAGCATGGCGTCATCTTAGACGAATTCCAATACGTCCCCCAGCTTTTGCACTACCTCCAGCTTGAAGTTGATCAGCAAAAAAGAGCGGGCTACTTTGTGCTAACCGGTTCTCACAATTTCCTTATGAACCAAGCTATAAGCCAATCATTAGCCGGAAGAGTGGGGATCCTTACGCTGCTTGCCCTTTCTATTAACGAATTAAAAGAAAACAAACTTCTCCATGACAACGTGAATGATTACATCGTTCAAGGAAGCTATCCTCGACTCTATGCAGAAAAAATCGCCCCAGCAGATCTCTATGCTGCTTATATTCATACCTATATCGAACGAGACGTTCGCAACTTAGTCAATGTCGGCGACTTGCGGACATTTCAGAAATTTTTAGGCTTATGTGCCGGCCGAGTTGGCCAACAGCTTAATCTCACTGATTTAGCTGCTTATTGTGGTATCAGCAGCCCCACCGCACATAAGTGGCTTTCAATACTTGAAGCGAGTTATATTGTTTTTCTCCTGCAGCCTTATTATAATAATTTCAACAAAAGGCTCACAAGAACCCCTAAGCTGTATTTCTACGATACTGGTATTGTCTGCAATCTATTGGGGATCACCTCCTCAAAGACCCTTGCGCTCAACCCTTTTAAAGGCAGCCTCTTTGAAAATTTCATAATAAGTGACTTGGCAAAACAATTTTATAACACCGGAAGACGGCCTCCGCTTTACTTTTGGCGTGATAAAAATGGCAGGATAGAAGTAGACTGCTTAGTTTCTCTCGAAACCCAGCTATTTCCTATAGAAATCAAAGCCTCAGAAACGCTTTCCTACGAATTTTTTAAGAGTCTTGAAGCATGGAATGAACTTGCAGAGGCTAATCCCGTTAACAGCTACGTCATATATGGCGGTAGCGAAAATCAATCGAGAAGCCGAGGGAACATAGTCAGCTGGCAATCAGTGGGAAACCTTATAACTCGGCTCGATAAAAAAGCTGCAACGTGGTTTTAGGATTGCAGCGCAACCAACATTGACCGATATTTAAAACCTTATTAACTTTTCGCTCGGGTTTGTTAACATTATCTAGGTGCTCCCATATTACCAAAATTGTTAGCTAAAGTATCGATAGCAACATGTTCAAAAATTTCGTTATAGCTAAAATCTTAATTGGCCTATTTTTTTGCTCATATGGGCTCCATTGTACGAAATACTCGCGAGAGATTGCTCCAGGCCTCACCTTAACAACGATTATACGGAGTAATCCTACCTTGCATGTTATTTACATGCTTACGATAGATCCTGCCAAAAGACGTATTATCTTAGAGCATGCCCTGGGCGACGGTTGTTCACGCGAACCTGTTTCTTCCATTGTTGATCGCATCGGTGGCATTGCAGGCATGAATTGCAATAATTATCGGCGTGGTGGCACATTTAATGGTAATGCCGTCGATTTCTTGAAGATTCGACATAAGCTCTTTGCTGATCCGGGTATTTCGCGATCAGCGATTTGTTGGAAAGAAAATGAGACTAAGCCATTATACGGCCCACTACATTCTCATCATACATTATCAATTGGAGGCCATACTTACCACGTTGATAGAGTTAATCAACCACGCGATGATGCTGAAGCTGTCATTTATACGCCTGCTTTTGGCTCCTCGACGCGCACACGAAATCGTGGCTACGAAGTTGTTGTTTCCCGTAATCGCATTATTGATGTTTTGGTAGATAAAGGAAACGCGCATATACCGCAAAAAGGCTTTGTGTATTCGATCGGTAAAGACTGCCCTCTGGAGCGCCGACTCAAGAAAGGGATGCACGTGAGTTACCAGCACAGCATCACACTAAAACAAAACAAACAGGATATTAATATATCGTCTATGGATTTTACGGCGAGCGGCGCTGGCCTGCTTATACGTAACAATAGTTGTCTGCATGATTTCGAGGAAGATTTTCAGCTGGACAAGCCTATTACTCATTGCGCTGATGAAATCGGAGCTGATTTTTCGCACGCAACTGAGCGCAAATGGCTCATTTTCGAAGATCATCCACGCTCAGCTGTCGGTATTTTGCCAGATGGCAAATGGCTTTTTGTCGTGGTAGATGGACGACAGCCCGGCTATAGTAGCGGCCTAGCATTACCACAGCTTGCAGATTTTATGCTCGAGCAAGGATGCACATACGCACTCAACATGGGCGGCGGAGGATGCAGCACACTCTATGTACAAAGAAAAATTATGAATAGCCCCTGTGGCACAACCAGCCATGAAAAACTCATTACTCAAAAAGAAAAAGAAAGACATGAGCGTCCAGTTTGCGCGGCATTTGTTATCATTTAAAAAAAATTATTACTACGCGTGACTCGCATTATCCGCTATTATTTTATAACAATTATCATGAATTTGAGTAATATACTTGATAAGCTGGGCTCTGTCTTGAGGCGAAAAATTATCTAATATTCTTTCTTCAGTTGCCTCAACGACAGGCCACAGTTTTGCTATAAGCTCTTCCCCACGCTTCGTTAATACTATACCAGACACGCCATCTTGGGTTATATCATTTATATACTCATTTGCCCGCAATGGAGCAAGAAAATTACCTAATCCCTCGCCATGTTCCCCAATATCTTTCATTACTTGATCAATCGACATAAAACGATCACATTTTGCTATCATAAGCAAAATCACCTGCAGAGCAGACAAACTGGTAACCTTCTTTAACTCCACGTCAAAGGCTTGCTGGATCAACTTAACGGTAACGCCAAACTGACGACCAAGATTTTTATAAATTTTTTGAATAAGCATTGCTATAACCAATTTTATCTTGAGTTCATATATACTGATGCCGGCCGCAACAGCTACATTAAGCGACTCGACATCTGACTTCATGGGTATTTGCACTAAGAGATCGGCATGTTGAATAAATTCCTGCGAGCAACCATTAGTTTCATTGCCAAGCACTAATGCAACAGGCTTAGCTGCCAAGTTTACCATAGATTGCAGCTGATGTGCGTGGGGACTCGTCGCAATAACAAAATAGCCTTCATTTTTTAAGTAACGTATCGTATCGCCCGGAGTATCAAATTTTTTGAGATGTGTCCTAAAAATCGTACCACGTGATGCATCAATAATCTTTTTATAAAAAAAATCAGCATTCTCACGCGTGCTTATAAGCATATCTATGCCAAATGCATGAGCAGAGCGCACAATGGTCCCAATATTGCCCTGGTCTATAAGATTGTCTAATACTATAACAAAATCTTTGTGCACATCGGCAATGTCAGGGTTTTTGGCGACACCAACAATAGGCACCAAATAAGAAGTATCTGTAATCTTTTTCAATATGCCCTCTGATACAACATTGTACGGAATCTTAAGGCGCTCCAAATCTTTTATCAAAACATCCTCTTGGGCCCTTTCATAAATAAAGACACCTTCAATGCTCAGTCGCGCTTCTAATCCCCAGCTCAATTGTTCCTTGCCCTCTAACAAAAATTGCTGAGCTGCGCGGCGACCTTGCGAAGTCGTTAATTGTCGAGCACGGACAACCCTTGGATCTTTAATCGAACCTATTTTCATCATCTCTTTTTTGTTATCAGATTTTTACCCATCTAAAACTATAAGATATATATTATAACACAAGGGAACACCTAAATCTTTCTCATATAACTCGAACCATCCAGCTCAACAATCAGCAATTTATGGACCAATCTTTCATTGAGCGAATTGTGAAATTAACAAAATAAGGTTAAAAATCTCCATTTTAATAAACAACTCTGATCCGGCCGTCGTAGCTTCATTACATCAGGTCGATTGTTAGATGCCACTATGGCGGAGTCGGCTGAGGCCTCCCTGTTTGAGGAAGCTCGAGCATCTAGGATGCGAAGCGACCGAGTTGGGGCCGTTTGGAGGGACCAAGGAACCGTGGTGTGGGGTGAAAGACAAAACATGCGAAGTAACGCATGTTTTGTCCGGAGCAGCCTTCGAAAGAAGGCGATTAGCGTAGGTCACGCTAGCACCCTTCTGCTGGCCGCATAGGCCATTCCTTTGGATACAGGGTAAAAAAAATGGTTTTTAACTCAACTTACTCTTCATTTTAAAATTGATTTTTTAGAGAAAAGTGCTTAACTTAAAGTGATTTATATTTTACCAAAAGGAGCAATCATGCTTAAAGTACTTTTATCACTTGCGCTTGTTATGTCTGGCTATTTTGGCAGCTCTCGCCTGCACACAATGGACGACCCGCGAACAACACATGTTTCAAATGCTCAAGAGGGAGCTCCAGCGTGGATAATTTTGGCCGACCTGAAGCAAGCTTTGGGTGCTACGATTAAAGAACGTAAGAGTCCATTTTTTAAAGTTGATACGGTAAAGGCAGCACATCTTGTTGCTCAACTTTTAAGAACCAATGGAGCAGGTAAGGAAGTGCGTGAAGCTCTTAAATTTTTGGCAGAAGTTACCCATTGGTATTGTGGAATGCTCAATGCTTGGTGGCCACGTGAAGCTAACGCTGAATGTTCCACATACTGTGGAGGTATTCTATTTGCCGGGTTCGCCGCGTCAATAGGACAGCTTTTGCTAATACCAGTAGCTTGCATGGCAAGCACGGTTACAGATCAAATTATTGACTATAATATTGAACACTTAACCAATGAAGGTCTCCAAAATCTCCTTAATATAATCAAGGACACTTTAAAAGATCTTCCTAACCACGATATAAGTTTGGATAATGAGTTAATTGCGCATCTTAAAACCTGCCTAGAGGCTGTAACAAGCGACGAAGACATTACGCGCTTATGGCAAAACCTCGCTCCTGAAAAAGAAGACTAATTTCTCTGAAATTGATGAGGTTATAGAGCACTCCTGTAACCTCACTTTTTGATATCAATATATTGCTAATATAAAGTAATTGTATAAAAAATATTTTTATGAGAATTAAAAAGAAAAGTTGCAAGTGCTCAAAAATCGCAGTATGATCTTCCCCTGTATCATTTTTCAAAAAGGGGCGATATGTTACGAAAAACAGGCTATAAATGGTCCATATTAGCAATGAGCATGGCAACTTATCTCGCTGGGATGGAACACAGCGAAAGCGAGAAGGTTGATCTTAGCGACCTAGACGCGATAGCCTACAAAACATACCCCACCCCATACAAAAGGGCTCGCAAACAACTGCTATTTAATGAAACCAGTACTGAGCAAAATGATAACTTCCAGCCGCGACCACCCAAAAAAGTCTGTGAAGAGAGCGACCACGCTGAGCTCATAACGCTCTTTTTTAATGCAATATTCATGAATGAAGATGAGGCGGTAGAAAATTTGCTCGCCCATTCGCCAGCTCTTATTGCTGCTGAAAATAGCGAGGGCGACACGCCATTGCACTGGGCTATCAAAACCCAAGCAAGTAATATTATCACAGAAATTTTATTAATTCATGGCGCTTCACTACAAGACCGTGATCAAGCAGGTAAAACCGCTCTTGAATTAGCCGATCAAGAAACAATGTTTTTGTTTCTTTTCCATTTTATAGCCATGACAAGTGCCTCAAGATCGCCTGCTCCCAAAAAACCGGATACTGAAACGATTGATAACGAAGCATATACTCGCATGATCGAAGAAATACAAAATCTCGTTAAGCAAATTCTGGGAACAAACCGGAACCTGGTATGGCACTTTAACAAAGACCGCAATACCCCTTTACATTGGGCTATTCTGCAAGATGCAGATATTAGTATTATCGAACTTCTGTTAGAAAACGGTGCCCCGCTCGAGCTTTGCAATAGAGCAAACCAGACGCCCTTATTATTGGCTCATATGTATCAAAATGAAAGAGCTGAAAGCTTGATATCAGACTGCCTAAAGAACCAGAAAGCTCCTATTATTGATAATAAAATTGATAATAAAAAGGATAGCCTTAGCTGCCAAGAAAGCGATCTTGAAGAAGAAGAATACTAATGGAAATTGCTACAATACCAATACTTTATCTCGCCTCCGCCTCTTTTTCCCGCCAAAAAATTTTACAAGAAGTCGGGATTCCTTTTCTTGCCGTCGAGCACGGTATTGATGAGAGCGTGTGCGATACCTTACCGACCCTTGAAGAACGCGTAGAAGAATTAGCGCGCTTAAAGGTATCTCACGCCCAGCTACCACCCCCTGCCTCTGAAGAAACCATGTGCTACGTGCTTGCGGCTGATACCTTGACGCAAAGCCCTGATGGCACTATTTACGGCAAACCGCAAGACCGCGAACAGGCCAAAGAGCTCCTACGTGCTAAAGCACAAGGAGCCTCACAAACTACCACAAGCTTTTGCTTAGATAAAAAGCTGGCTGTCAATGACCGCTGGGAGACAATCGCTCGTGTGCAAAGAACCGTCTCAGGCGAAACGTGGTGCGATGTCCCAGAAAAATGGATTGATCGCTATCTCGATATGTCAGGAGCTCTCGGTGCATCAGGATCACTTGCCGTTGAAGGGCTTGGTCAAATGTTTGTACAAACGGTATGTGGCTCGTATAGTGCAATCCGCGGCTTACCAGTGTTCGAGCTTCGGCAAGCCCTTGAACAGCTCGGATTCTTTAGTTCGTTATAAATAAGCCCTTGGTTACAGTTCATCATGCGCTGGCGAACCCGCTGACCGAGCCTCACGCAGAAACAATCTGAGCTCTTCGACACTGAGATGGCGCACTAAGCCTTGCTCGTAACATTGCTTATAGTTCTCAAGCGTGAGCGGGACTGTACCACCACAGCGTAATTGCGCCCCATAATTGACGCTATAGCCTTCGCGCGTAAGATGCCAAACAAGATCTATAACATGAAGCGCGCCAACGTTAGCAATAACGACTGAAGGTGCTTGCTCACCCAAAATTACGTCAAGAGCAGCATAATCCATGGTGGGCAAGAGGTTTACTGAATCCATCTGACTAACAAGCTCTTCCATGTCAACTTCGGCGAGATACCCTTTTTGCTCAAAAATATCGCCCAGCACCAAGTCAGCAACTGACTTATACGGATACTTGGCCGCAGCTTTTTTAAAGCTCAACCAGAGCTTTTTCTGTTGGGAAAGGTAATCAAGAAAGTCGTGCGCTTTTTGCAGATTTTCGTGATCAATCAGCTTCGCGCAAACGCTCTTTACCACCGTCGTCATGTGGCCAATCGAGTCCAACGCGGTCTTAATTAGTTTATTGGGCGAACATTGCGTAAAACTTGAGGCACGCACCGCTTGATAACGCTCAATATGATTATCATGCGTAAAGCTCTTAAGCTCATACAACATAAAAAGCGCTTCAAGGGCTGCGTCCAAAAATATTTTCGGTTCAGCAATGATCACCCCTTCATTACCCTCCGTTTCCTGCCCAAGATAGAGAACGCTATTTATTTCTCTTTGCCTAAAAATCTCGTTCTCAATATAAGAGGCAACATTTCTTTCACACCAAGCAGGGTTAACCTCGAAAAAACACTTGCCATAAAATGAGGGGAGGCGAATTTCATTGAGCTTGGCTTCGTCAGCGAGCGGGGTAGCTTCCAAAAGCAAGCATGCTGTTGCTTCTTTTTTGATCAACTCGAAGAACTCGGTAATAACAGCAGTCTGCTCCTTTACCAACAACGCCGCATCCTCGTGAAGCAAGTTTGCTGGCAAATTATCTGGTCGCAGATGGCGATGCCCTATCAAATATACCTTTTGCTTACGGCCATCAGAAAAGTTCTTTTCAAGGGCCGCTACCGTCATTGCGACGCCTTGAGCAATACCCGCCATGATAAAAAAGTAACCAGCGAGAACATATAAGAAGCGCATAGAGTCCTCCCTCTTTTATAGGCAACAAATCATATAGCTAATTTTAGCTTGCCTTAAAAACCTTGTTTTGTCTATTTGTATCTTGTTTAAAAATTTTGTTCTATTAATATAAAAAAGAGGGCTTTAACCCACCTAAAGAACGTTTTGAACCTGCTCGCGAATTTTTTCGAGCTCCACCTTAATACTTATGGCGAGATTGCCGATCTCTGCATTACTTGCTTTAGAGCCAATCGTATTGGCCTCCCTAAATAACTCCTGCGTGATAAAATCAAGCCGCTTGCCTTTTTCAAGTATGGGAGTATTAATAAACTCTTTCATATTGGCAAGGTGGGCAGCAAACCTGACAACTTCCTCGTTGAGCTCGTTCTTGGCTAGCTGCATTTGCATAAGCTGGAGCTGATGATCGCGCAATTCGCTCGGCAACTCTTGAAACAA
Organism: uncultured bacterium; assembly: GCA_963722385.1. Taxonomy (GTDB): domain Bacteria; phylum Babelota; class Babeliae; order Babelales; family Babelaceae; genus CAVRKK01. The sequence goes on along the minus strand of CAVRKK010000001.1, from coordinate 39,446 downwards.
AGCTGCTATCTGAACATACATGCCATCTTTACGCTCCTGCAGAGCGATGGCAACCTTTTCCTCAAGCAATGCCAGAATGTCGGTTATAATGTGCAACCGGCAAAGAATGTCCTTTTCGAGCTGTGCGCCTTCGGCAATACGGCACGTAAGCAGCTCATCAGCCAAATTGTCGACACAAGCAAGTATTTCATTGGTAACTTCTTGACCAACAGAAAGCTCACCAAATTCCCAGACGTGGGGCAGGCCTACTAAATCAGATACCGTCAGCGAGCCGGTAATAGCAAAACGCTGCTGAATCGCATTAAGAGCATCAATATAACCTTCAACAATATTAAAGGCAGGCACAAGCTTTGCCTTAAGAGAATTCGGATTACTCACCTGCAAGGTCGCGTAGACTGTCCCACGAACGAGCTTTGCTTTAAGGCGCTTTATAATTTCCGTTTCCAAATGCGTCAACGCGTGGGGGATTCTGCAGGTGGCTTCAAAAAAACGCGCATTAAGCGACTTGAGCATAAGCGTTATCTCAAACGGCGCACCCATCGACCGCCCAACCATCATCGTTTTACTACTAAAGCCTGTCATGCTAACTAACATATTTTTCTCTTTGTTTTAAAAGTACGAAGCAACCAAGGCCTAATCCAGATTTGAATAGACATGCTGTACATCATCAAGCTCTTCAAGCGCCTCTAAAAACTCGATAGCCTTGGCTTCATCATCGCCTCCCAATTTTATAGTATCCTTTGCAACAAGCTCAAGCTCCGCCTCATCCACCTTAAGCCCCAACGAGACAAGTGCCTGCTTGACCGCATCGAGCGCCTTTGGGCTGCAGCTAATAATAAGGCTTCCCTCTTCTTGCGATATATCTCTGATATCGTAGTCGAGAAGTCGCTCCAGGAGTTGATCTTCACTCATGTGGCCATCCCGTGCATGGATAACCCCGAGCCGCTCAAACATCCACTGCACCGTACCGGTCTCACCAAGGCTGCCACCTTTGCGCGCAAAAACGTGGCGTAATTCAGCGATAGCCTTATTTTTGTTATCAGTCAAAACCTCAGCAATCACCGCAATACCGCCCGGACCATACCCCTCATACGTATACGCTTCATACTGTACACCAGGTAATTCGCCGGTTCCTTTTTTTACGGCACGCGCCGCATTTTCAGCCGGCATATTGATCTCTTTAGCCTTATCTAATAAAAAGCGGAGGCGCGCGTTGCCCGAGGGATCTCCGCCTCCCGTGCGTGCGGCAACCGTTATTTCTTTAATAATCTTGCTGAAACCTTTTGACTTTTTTGCATCAGCAATAGCCTTTTTATGCTTAATCGACTTCCATTTAGAATGTCCGGCCATGTCGTTTATTCCTTGAAAATATTTTTTTGCCCATAATACTGCTTTTTAAGCTCAACAAGCGTCTTGGCTGGGACTTGACGCCCCCGCGGCGTCCTTTCCAAATACCCCTTACGCAAAAGGTAGGGCTCATACACCTCCTCAAGCGTCGAGCTATCTTCACCCACCATTGAAGCAATCGTCTCTAAGCCAACGGGACCACCACCAAAAAAATCTATGATCGTCCGTAGCAAGGTATGATCAAGCACCGTAAGCCCTTGGCTATCAATACCAAGCAGCGCTAAAGCGCTTTCAACCAACGCCATATCGACCACCGCGGCCTGGTTTACTTGGGCGAAATCACGCACTCTCCTCAATATCTTCTTGGCAATGCGCGGCGTCCCTCGTGAGCACTGGGCAATCATAAGCGCTGCTTCCGGCACAATAGCAATACCAAGAAAGTGCCCATTTTGCTCAACAATTGCCTGTAATTCCTCATCCTTATAAAAATCAAGCCGCTCGGTAATGCCAAAACGCGTGCGCAAAGGCGCCGAAAGCAGCGCCGGCTTTGTCGTAGCACCCACGAGCGTAAAAGGATTGAGAGGAACCGTGATCGACTGTGCGCCAGCGCCCTGACCGATAATAACATCAACTTTATAATGCTCCATAGCACTATACAGAACTTCTTCGACAGCTATAGGAATACGGTGAATCTCATCAATAAAAAGAATATCACGTTCTTGCAAACTGGTTAAGAGAGCGACCAAATCACCTGTCCGCTCCACCATGGGCCCGCTACAAATCTTGACAGCAACCTCCATAACATGGCCCATGATTTGGGCAAGCGTCGTCTTACCAAGCCCTGGAGGTCCAAATAACAAAAGATGATCAAGCGCTTCGCCCCGCATCGCAGCGGCTTGGGTATAGATCGACAACTTATGCTTAAGCTCCTTTTGCCCAAGATAGTCGTCAAAGCTCTTTGGCTGAAAGTCGGGCGAACGATCGTCGGCAGCTTCAGCAAGGGCAAGCAATGAAATTGGCTGCTGCATGGGTGCTTTTGTACTCATAAATCCGCACTATCAATAAAATATTATCAAAAAGTTTACCATAATTTTACTCCCTCACGAATTCTATACCTCATCGGAGCATAAGAAAGCGCCTCATCATAATGCTTTGAATAAAGCCAAGGCTCGCATATTCCATCCAAAGATGAGTTACGCCATACGTCATAAAAGGCAAAGGAATACCAACAACAGGTAGTAAGCCAGTTACCATGCCTATATTGATGAGAGCCGAAAGCATCAAAGGCGTTATGAGCCCCACCGCAAGGATCTGAGTATAAAAATTTTTGATAGCAGCCGTTAGCACCAAAAGTCGATAAAAAAGGAGCGCATACAGCAATAATACCAAAAATGCCCCTATAAATCCCCATTCCTCACATAACACAGAAAAGATAAAGTCGGTCCTGCCCGCTGGCAAGAAATGAAGCTTATTCTGCGTTCCCTTTAAAAATCCTTTACCGCGAATACCGCCTGAGCCTATAGCGATCTTAGATTGCTCGATTTGGTAGCGCTCCTGCGAAAGGTCACCACCTCCCAAAAAAACGGCAATCCGCTGGCGCTGATAAGGCCTCAAAATCTTCCATCCCACCGGTGCCATAATGAGGCCAACAAAAGCACACACAAAAAAGAACCTTTTGCCTATGCCAGCAAGCCATAATAATATGAGACCTGAAAAAAGAAGAACAAGCGCGGTCCCCAGATCTGGCTGATTGCGTATAAGCAGTACGCTCACCCCCAAGAGAGCCAAGACCGGCGCAAAAGTACGAAAGGTATAAGGATATGACTTTTCGGTAGCTAAATAATATGAAAGAAAGGGCGCAAAAAAGAGCTTTGCGCATTCAGAAGGTTGAAACTTAGTAATACCAAGATTGATCCAGCGCTGCCCGCCCATCCCCCAGCTACCTTTAATCATGGTAACAATTAAAAGCGCAATAACCGCAAAATATAAAAAGTAGCCCCATCGCTCAAAGGTACGATAATCGATCAGGCAACAGATACTATAAATAATAAGCCCTGAAATAATGCCAAAAAGCTGCTTTTTAAAGAAAATAGAAAACGCCACTTCAGGACGATACGTCGCGCTTAACACCATTAAGATGCCAACGAGCGAGAGAAGGATGGTGAGGAGTACGCTAATCCAGTCGCATGAGCGTACATATCGTAGATCAATCATAAAAATGGTCGGGGCGGCCAGACTCGAACTGACAACCCCTCGCTCCCAAAGCGAGTGCGCTACCAATTGCGCCACGCCCCGATTATTTCTCTAAGTTTACGTTTTTTTGCGCCCTTGTGCAAGGGCAAAAAATAGCATCTTTTGGGGTGAGTGGTGGGATTTGAACCCACGACCCCCAGAACCACAATCTGATGCTCTGCCAACTGAGCTACACTCACCGTCACAATACGTTTTTTAACTTATATACTAGTATATACTCTCCAGACGTTTTGTAAACGGTTAGGAGGCGAAATTTTCAAGCAACACCTACAACAAGGAATTCTTCAGAAAACCCAGCAAATATTCATATTGGCCAGGTAGTATGCTATGCTCAAAGTATAAATGGTAAAATGAGGTCCTATGCGTAATCAGCAATCTATTGAAAGAATTGTAAATGAAGCCCGCGATAAGCTCATTAAACTCTATAATCCTGTCGCTATATATCTTTTTGGTTCTTACGCCTGGGGAAACCCTGACGAATACAGTGACTTAGACTTTCTAATCGTGGTTGAAAAAACAGATAATCGCTATGCTGATCTAGTAGCTGGACACCGGGCTCTTGCACTACTTGATATACCTAAAGATATTCTTCTTCTTACGGCAGAAGAATTTGAACAAGACTCTCAAGCCATTTTTACTATACCTTATAAGGTTAAGCACAAGGGCAAACAAATTTATGCAAAAGCATGAAGAATGGGTCGCTGTTGCAGAAACTGATTTAGTAGCAGCCAAAAAATTATTAACACCGCCGGAAATTCTCATTCCTCATACGTTATTTCTAACGCAACAATGCGCGGAGAAAGCACTTAAAGCATTTTTGTTTTTTCATAATATTGACCCCGGAAAAATCCACGATTTGGCTAACTTAGTAAAGCAGTGTATAGCCATCGATTCGGATTTTTCAAAATTTTTTCAACATGCAACCGATCTTAACCCCTATATCCAAGGAACGCGCTATCCTGATTCCCACCTTTTAATTCCTGATACTTCAGTTGCAGAATACAGCATTAGATGTGCCGAAGAAATACTCGACATCGTCAAAAATAAAATATGTTAACTACCTTATCTTGCGAAGACACAACGTCAGCTTCTCACACCAGCTAGTTGGGCCAAGGCATCAAGCTCCTTTTTGTAGCGCTTATAGGGACGCAGTAAGTGGGCGTCGACATAATAGCCTTTTTTAAGGAGCGCGGGATCGTAGTGCCAAAAGGCCCGATTTATTCGACGCTTATCCGATGGCCCCAAACCATCGCCCAACTTGACCAGGCGACTGGCGGCTTCTTTCCAGTCCATAAGAGAACGATACAGCACCAGCTCATCGGTGTGAAAGCCCCAGCCGAACCGGTACCATTCGCCCATCAAGCGTCGGATCCCTTGAATCGTGCTAACGTGAAACAGGTCGCGAAAGGTCGTGCCTTTTGCGACGCAATAACAAATAGGAAATCGCTGCTCGGCACCACGATAGGCATCATCATTATAGATAACAAATTTATCAGGCGGTATCGAGGCAATCGGCTCGTGAAAATATGACTTTTTTAGTGGCAATTGGTCTATATCGGATAAAATACAAATATCATGCGGAAACAAGACAGGCAACAAAAGCCTGATGACTTGCGCTTGTAAACCAGCTGGCATTCCCTTGATTGGTCGAAATCGAATTACCTCACCGAGCGATTCGTCTACCTGCACTGACTCATCAGCAACGAGCGCGAGCGTCGGTGTTACGCCAATTAATTGCTTCCAAGCACGTGCCGCATAGGGCCAAAAATCTAAGTAGAAAGGATTGGCATCGGCGGCCAAAATAACGCGGTCGATTTTAAAAGGAAACATGCTGGTAAAAGATACCAAAATTAAACAAGCAATAATTTCACTTATGCGCATTGCAAACTCCCGAAAACACTGATGGCTTAAATCTACTACAAATCGAGGCCTGTTGGCAAGGCAACCAGGTTTTTCTCGACACAACGATTGATATTTTATTACAAGAAATTATATAATAGATAATGAAATAAAGTTTAATCGAAGCTGAATGTAACCAAAAGGAGACATCATGAAATCCTACTTTTTTCTCATCATATCACTATTGGCATGTAGTTCTTACCTGCACACCATAGAGAAGAAGCTAATCTACCAATCAGAGACACTTTCCCCTTTAGATCGCCTTAGGCTCAAGATATACATGCTGGAGCACCAAATTACCGATGCTTATTCAGCTTACAAAGAGCAAGAAAACAAGCTTGACGAATTAGTTAATAAGCAGATTGCCATCATAGAAGACAGAATCAGAATACATGGAACTACTCGGCCCCAACTTGCCGTAAAGCATGCGCATATTCTTCGCATTAACGCAATGAGCGGCAAACAGCGCTTGCGCGAATTGAGCGATCTATCAAGCGTTCTCGGACCACAAGCTATCACGTCGCGGGTAGAAAGAAATGCTCAAAGAACATTAGAAGCCTGGGAAAATTTTGAAAAACTTAATCAAGAAATCAAGGAAGCTGAAGCAGCTTATAGTGAGATGAAAAAGCTCAAGACCGAGCTTTAAGAATAAAACAAAGAAGCCGCCGTTATAGTACAGCGGCTTCTTTGTTTAGATAATCTATTACTTCTTCAAACCTATAATTATGGCAAAATTAGCGGCAGCGACCGTAAGTGCACATCTAAGGCAGCAGTCAACTCTAATAAGCAAAAATTTTGACTTTTAAAAGAGAGCCGCTATGCATGATGCTTTTTCTATGATACCTTGAAATATCATCTAAAAAAGGAGAGCATGATGAATACCAGACTACTGATATTAGCAAGCTTTTTGATTCCCTCCGTTCTTTTTTCTCAGAAAATCCAAGAATCTTGGGCACATCAAACGTTGCAACACATGAGCGTGCGCGAAAAAATTGGCCAGCTCTTTATGGTAACGATCGCGAAGAAAGAATTTCTCGCTTTACTTGGCGGCATGAGATTTCCCTCAATTGAGCCGGCTTATATTGAAAGCCTCATCAAGGATTATCACGTCGGTGGCATTCTTTATTTGGGTAGAAATGACATACCAAACCAAATGCTCTTGAGCAACAAATACCAAGCCCTTAGTAGGCACCCATTACTAGTTTTAGAAGACTTTGAATGGGGACTCGATATGCGCTTAGATGGCGCGGTCAGGTTTCCTCGCAACATTGCGTTAGGCGCAATTCAAAACGAATCGTTGATCTTCGAGCTCGGCACAGAGATAGGTAGGCAATGTAAGGCAATCGGTGTACATGTCAATTTAGCACCCGTGGTTGACATCAACAACAACCCCCTCAACCCCATTATAGGAACGCGCTCATTTGGCGAAAACCCACAACGGGTTGCGCACTTGGGGACGCTTTTCATGAAGGGTCTACAAGATGCCGGCGTTATCGCCTGTGCAAAGCACTTCCCTGGACATGGAGATACGGATATTGATTCCCATTTTTCGCTTCCCGTCATCAATCATGACAAAAAACGCTTGCATGAAATTGAGCTTGTTCCCTTTAAAGCGGTTATTGATGAGCACGTTGACGCCATTATGCCAGGGCACTTAAAAATTCCTTCTCTCGACCCTCATGCTGTCTCAACGATTTCTTACCCTATTATTACGCAACTGCTCAAAGAAGAGTTGGCATTTAAAGGGCTCGTTATCACCGACGCGCTATGCATGGGTGCGTTAAATGACATAGCAATTGGCGAGCTTGAGCTCCAGGCTTTTGTTGCTGGCAACGATATCTTTATTTGCTCACTTGATATCCCCCAAGCAATTGATTACCTAGAATCGGCGCTGCATGACGGCAAGATTACTGAAAAACAGCTTGATGAACGTGTTTTAAAAATGCTGCAAGCAAAAGAGCGCGTCGGACTGCATCAAGAAAAATTGGTGAATACGACTGCCCCCGTCACAACGATCAATACCAGCGCTGCTTATGTGCTCAAGAAACAGCTTTACCAAGAAATAATGACCGTTGTACGCAACCAAAATAATGCCCTCCCCTTGGACACAAAACACTCGTTTGCTGTGTTGCAAATTGGCGATGCTGCATATTATGATAGGGAACCATCGCTTGAAAGCGCATTTGCAAATGCATGGGGACATGCTGGAGTAGAAAGTGTTTTGCATATTCCGCAGAACCTCGATGATTATACAAAACATCTTCTTGTACACGCGCTTGAGCAAACACAAACAGTAGTTATAGGCTTATTTGGTATCGCCTCAACAACACATTATAAAGACTACGGCATATCAGAAAGTACGCGTGACTTACTCGAGCTCCTCAGGCTTGACGGCAAGCAGATCATACTCGCTGTCTTTGGTAACCCCTATTGCCTCAATCTTTTTGGCGAGGAAGATGCAATCGTTGTCGCCTACGAGGACGACCCTGATGCACAGGAAGCGGCAGTCAGCGTTATAGTGGGCGCGTTGCCAGCGCATGGCAAGCTACCCATTACCGCATCACCACAATTTTATGCAGGGCTTGGACTTGACCTCAAGCTCTCGTGACTTTGAGTTCATAATCGACAAAAGCTTGCTCGTAAAATACGCCAAGGCCTCTTGCCGCGCATGAGCTGTCCGTTGCCTCATGAGTTGCGTCTCGCTTACATAAGCCAAGACAATTTTCAAATCTTCATGCGTAAGGCCCTGCGTAAAGCTCGCTAGATTAAATTTTTTTGTTACCTCATATGTAGCTTTAAAAGCTTTGTGATACAATTCAAAAGCTTCCTGATTTGCATGTTTCCAGTGCCTTAAGAGATGTTGCAAACGCTGATCGGTATGATAAAAATCACCCGCTTCTGCTTGAATCTTTTCACGCTGCTCCTCTTCATTTCGAATCTCTTCCCTCGATGTAAAAAATAAATCGCGCGCTTGCAAGATAAGCCTCCAGCTACTTCGTAAATTATCCATGGCTGCCTCTTTTTGCAGAGCTTCCTTTTCTGCTAATGCATAGGCAACGTACTTTAATTCATCAGTAGTTTGGCCTAGAGTACTCTGTATTAGAAGTAAGTAAAAAATAAGAATAATTAAATTTTTCACACCTGCTCCTTGCTTTTATTAAACGTGTTATCACCATAAGCAATATTTGAATATTTGTCGATAATTAAATCAAATCTAGACAACTAATAACGAAGTAAGAGTGAAGACAAAGGACCAAGGTAACTAATGGGCTATGGCTGTTAAAATGAACCTCATGCTAACTTTTCTATAAAAACAAGGGTTTTCTGACAAAAGCAAAGCGAATATACCAGAATTTGGCAAAAATGCATCGAAAAAGCCTAATCCATATACCTAGCTACCATCGAGCAATGAGCATATCTCATGCCGGCATTTGAATAGCCTGCGCGGCTGGCGCGCCTCCGCGGCGAGCGGCCCATTCTTCGCCAAGGCTTCCCGCTTCGCCGAGGCTTCGCAGGACAGGTCGAAGGGCGGCGGCCCTGCACCCGTTGCCTGCTTGCGCTGCTAACCTGCTGATTCTTGCTATAATTGTATGCTGTTGTAATGTGCCGTACCCATGTGGGGCACATGGCTAGGCACTTTGCGCATTTCTCCTGCGGAGAAAGATTCAATAACCCACTTCACTAATAAATAGTTTCCAAAACAAGGGATAAATAGAAAAGCCTTATTAGGCTCTACGAATAGCCCGACGCATGCGTCCCTGGCTTTGTAGCGTGGGGAGGAGGAGTGGCAGGCAAGGTGCAGTAGTTAGAGCCGTTCCGAGGGTCCAGGGCTTGCCCGGCGCCTGGGTGCAGGGAGGTTGGCGAGAACCTGCCCTGCCGCCGGCCGCGTAGGCCATTCAATGCTCGCCGCATAGGCGTAAATGAGGCTCGAGGCCATGTACGCTAATCGCCTTCTCTCGAAGGCTGCTTCGGACACACGATACGTTACTTTGATTTTTATCATCGATCTCAGGTTCACAAATAACTATCATATTCATAAGACAATAATCCCATCTAACTTTGCTGGAATAGCCATTCGTATATATACTTTATAATTAATCACTAATTCTCAGCAATAAAAGTCATGAGGCTTTAACATGGAGAGACTACAATGATAAATAAATACGTGTGTTTCATATCTCTATTACTATCGTTGTCCCTGACATCTTTGGCAACTGGCTCACTAACAGCACCAGTCATTCAAGACCTAGCTTGGGGGAAAATTACTATTAAGCACGCTGATAACTCTGAGCATGTTTACCGAGATGCCATTATTTCACCAACGGGCTCAAAAGAATGGGACTGGAGCAAGACCGGCACGCGCCATGTGCCAGGCGTTCAAATTGAGGACGTCCGAGAAATCGCCCAAGAGGTCGATATTATCATTTTAACCAAGGGCATGGAAGAGCGACTTCAGGTATCACAAGCAGAACTTTATTTAAAACGCTTAGGCAAAAAAGTCTACGCCGAGCAAACACAAAAAGCTTACGAATTATATAATAAACTGGTCAAATCCGGCAAGAAGGTTGCCGCCCTTTTTCATACGACATGCTAACAAAAGCCTCGCCCAAACAAAGGCGAGGCTTAATCGTTCTCTTTTTTTATGACAAAATGTGTGCTTCTTCAGGGAAAATATGCTCGGTACCCTCAAAGTAGAGCGGATCAACAAACGCACCCTCGCTTAAACCACCCGTTATGAGCGTGATTTTATCGATACCAAGTGCCTTCATGTAACCAACAATAAGAGCGAGCCCTGAAACACTAAATGAAGGGTCAAGACCATGCAACTCCTTGGTAATGTCTTCATCAGTAAGCCCGACCATAACATTATCAAGCACATTTTCCAGCTCTTTAAGCATAAAGGTGTTACGCTTTGGTGACTTTATCGCAGAGCGTATGGTAACAATTATACCCCCAGTAGCAAGCACCCTGGTTTTAGAATTTTTGAGCTTATCCTTAAGTTCAGCAGGCAAAAGGCTCGCATGTATCATAGCGAGGCCAACCGCCTTGTCAACATCTTCTCGCGACATTGGGTTTGGACTGAAAGTTGTTAAAGGATTTTTGTGCTGGCTCTGGATCACCATATTGCGGAATGGCACATTGCCCATGGTGCCATATATTACTAATGAGCCATCAGGCCTCTCCATTACCATTTGCATACTACCACCACCCGTTTCCCAAGACACAGCATGCTTACGATCAAACCGACTTCTCGCCACCACGCCATTAAATGCGAGACGCGCTTCTTCATCTTGCGAAATCGTTGTTATCTCAACTCCTGTTTTATCGGCATAGTGATCGATCAGCGTATCGCTGCAAGGCGCTGCCCTAAATCCTGCTGTTGCAAGAGCCGCGTATTCAGTTGGGGGTGGACTGAGCCGTTCAGCTTCCTCTTTTAAGTCCTTAATTGCTTGAATCCCTTGCTCAATTGTTCCTCGCGTAAAACAATAAGGTTGTTCTTGCAAAGAAGTTTTCTGCCGCGCCAAGTCACTTCGATACCCAACAAGCCGCGACATCGATAAAACCACATCTTTTACTTTCTGTTTTGTCGGGTCAACATCAGCAACCTCCAACTTCGTCCCTGAAGACCCTATATCAAAAAGCGCTCGTCGTACCACCGGCGGCTCTATTCCAAAGCCCTGAAAACTGGTTAAAGCGGTACCTAAAAGAGTTATATAATGTATTCTTTTTAGCATAGTAACCCCTTTTGGATTGTTTAACTATTGGAACTATTTATAATTAGAATAACAACAAGCAACCCCAATAGTCAATAACTAGATTTTTCAATTAGAAATATTTATGAGATGGCAAGAATCCATCAATTTCGAAAGGAGAGCAGGTTCCATGAGCTAACCAAGCATCGAGTAACTGATCAATGTTGACGCCATGGGCCACTAAGAAACCGGCCATATACAACAGGCGCTCAAAAAAAGAAGGATGGGAATTTTGCTTAGCCGTGACGCTACCGATTCCGTGGATTGACGCAAGAGCGGAACCGAGGAGATGCATAATGATTGAAAGCTGTTGCTGCGCAAGAAGGTGCTCAACAGCAAATAAATCAGCTTTTTTTTCGGAAAGCCTGTGTATGAGTGCTTTCTTGTACTGTTCACGATCAGCAGGGGCAACCCAAAAGGCGGGCTTACTCGTCAAGATAGATGCTATATTTTTTCCTAATGTTGTTGAGGTACTAAATGCCGTTTTCCCTAACTTGCGATATGCTTGAACATAAACAAGGTCATCAGTAAAATCTTCACAGCGCTTATCAGAATGGTGAGGAATATCCTGCGAGGCGATATGGCCTAATTCGTGGTACAGCGTTGATACTTGCTCTGCTAAATCATGATGATCGCAGAGAGCGATATATAAGGTATCGGTCGCTTTACCCCTAAAAATTTCACCGGAAACAATGCAACTCGGGTGCCGCAATGCTATAAGTTTTTCTGATACATCAAGATCTAAAAGTCGTAATGTTTTATTTATAAGCATAAGTTGAGCAAAAGTAGCCGGGGCCGCTCCCGGCAAATATGCTATAATTTCCTGAGCAATCACAGGGTCCTTCGCCTCTTTCAGCCCTTCGAGCGCATCAAGCTTTTTAATGAGCAACCAGTCTCTATCGATTTCATCACTTGACGGTGCTAAAGGAAGATGCAGCCCCTCACGTAAAAAATTATAAGCAAACAGCGCGCTATTCGAAGATACGTGGTCATTTTGTTCAATCAACCAGAGCAGATGAGAAATTTGAGCTGATTGGAGTAGCAAGCCAGTTTCGTGCCAATAGCGCCTTATTTGGCTCTTCCATGTACTATATTCTTGCTGCCGCAGCCAGATTTTGTCGATGTCTCGATGGGACCTTGCCAAGGGCTTATGAAAGAGCTCGCGCAATAAATTATAGGGGAAAAAAGCATTTTGATCAGTGCTCTTGTGAATACTCGCCAACAACTCGGTGCCCTGCTCTTCCAGATTACTTATTCCCTTTTTCTGCCAATACTCGATCATAAGCTGCTTCCAAATCAAATACCCCTGTCGATCTAGCCAGTCAAGATCAATCTGCTCAAGATCATTGACTAATGGAAGACTCACCATCCCACGTAATTGGTTATAGTAAACAAGAACGTCTTGTTTATGATCGCCCGTCTCTTGAAAAGGATCAGCCTGCAAATCCTCAAATGCCTGACAGACTGCAAGATATATTTCATGCTGAAGCTCAAGAATATCACCTCCCAAACTCTTTGAGGCAAAGAATAAAAGAACACCAAGCAGAATGCTTTTTCGCCCGTTTGTCATGAAAAAGCCATTTTTTTCTATGTCCATGCGGTTTTCTTTGTCTTGTAGAAATTGCCCATGCCCACCATTATATCACAGCTCACTCAATAGCTTTCTTGAGGCTCACACCGTAAATTATATTGGGTCAAACCATGGCGCGGTTAATTTCTAACTTACCGATGTCATTACTTTTTTGGTTAAACTCATTCAAGACCAACAAGAACAACTACTAAGCAAAAAGATACAATGCTTCATAGTTATTCCATAAGATTACGATATAGCATCTCACGTTCATATAAACATCAGCGGCTCTCTTATTGAGTCTTGAATACTATATAACTATGCGAGCTCAACCTATAAAATTATTATCCACAACAGATACGATATAATTATTTATTTCCTCGATAACAGAGACAATAGCTCGAGGTAGATTGAGATCTTGAGCAACAGGTGCTAAATTTTTCAAATGCTTCCCAGCTCTGAAATAATGACCAAGCAAAGCTTAACTTACTCCGCGGTTCTGGATTCTTGATTTGTAAATGAAGCACTTCGTAGAAGCTCTCCAAGGGCATAAAATTTTTTTGGTTGTCTCATAAAAACCTCTTTTATAACTTCGCAAAAAACCCAGAATGCACAAGTGGGTTTTTCTGCGAAGTTAATTTATACGCTCAGTAGCAGTCTTACAAAACTTAAAATCAAAAAACCCTTGACAATAAAAACAAAACGAATTATTATGTAAAATATGTTGAATATTTATTCGAATGCGAGGCTCTCTATGAATAATGATCATTATAAAAGCGACAAAGTGCGCTTGCGCCATACTGCCATACGCGAGCTTATTCGCACCTATCCCGTAGAAAACCAAGCGCTGCTTGTTACCTTGCTGCGAGACAAATACGGCATTGACACAACCCAATCTATTGTTTCACGAGATCTGCAAGAGCTGGGCGTTGGCAAGCAAAAATACCAAGACACCATGATTTACGAGTTAAAAGACGTTGATGTCAGCAAAGAAATATTGCGTTTGGGCGTGCGTGATGTTACACGCAATGAATCGTTGGTTGTGGTAAAAACATTTGCCGGCATGGCCGCCTTCGTTGGTGATTATCTTGATCTCACCAATGACAGCGCCATTTTAGCAACAGTTGCAGGAGAAAATGTGGTATTTGTAGCACCAGCTTTGGGCCAGGATATACACCACGTCTACGCAACAGTCTGTAAGCTTTTACATTTTAAACAGAAAGAGATTCATGATGAACAATAAATATGTGATCCTGCTCGTAGCCTTGCTTGCCAGTATATCGAGCCTGCTCCTTTGGAAAAAAAGCAAGACTCATGAAGACGATGCCTTAATAGTGGGAACCAATCCCAATTTTCCACCCTTCGAATTTACCAGAAACGGTGAAATCGTTGGCTTTGAGATTGACCTCATGAACGAGGTCGCCAAAAAAATAGGGAAAAAGATTATGTATAAAGATCTTGCCTTTGATGCACTATTACTTGAAATTAATTTTGGCCGTATTCAAGCAATCGCCGCAGCCATGACGCCGACGCCTGAACGAACTAAGCAAGTACTATTTACCAAGCCCTATCTTGAGCATGACCCGTTAGTCGTTATTAGCCTAGCTACGCATCCAATCACGACGCTTGACGACCTCAAAGGCAAAGAAGTCGTCGTTAACGATGGCTATACCGCTGAATCCTATATGGCACAAAATAAGAATGTCGTGCTTAATCGGTTGCCAACACCAGCTGAAGCATTTTTAGCGCTTAAAGCAGGTCGCGCGCATGCTTATGTTTCAGCACGCAGTGCAGTGCAGCCATTTTTTGACCAATATGGTACCATGTTGTTTCAACATCTTCGTAATTCCTGACGCCTCAGATAGTTACGCCCTTGCTATCTCACCGCGACATCCTGAGCTGCAAGCAGATATACAAAAAGCACTCGATAGTCTTGAAGCCGACGGCACGTTAAAAGAGCTTAAAAAGAAATGGCATTTATTATGGTGACGAAATCTAAAATTGTCTTGGCAGACAGCAGCAACCAGGTTATCTACTCTGTAAATGCAGCAAATACGCGACTTATTATTAAGCATGTTTGAGGTACTTATGATTAACTTTTCGCTCATTTATACATCACTTCCCCAATTAATACATGGATTACGTTTAACGCTCGCTATAGCGGCGCTTTCTTGGTTGATCGGCTTCGTCGTAGGCAGTATACTTGCTTTTATGCAGCAATCACACTTTAAAGCGGTGCGCTCGTTGGTAACTCTTTATGTTACCATTATACGAGGTACGCCTATGCTGATTCATATCACATTCTTTTATTATGTATTGCCTACTATTGGGTTAGGACTCTCTGCATTCTGGACAGCAGTGATAGCAATAGGAATGAATAGCGCGGCATACGTGAGCCAAATAATACGCTCGGGAATTAACGCCGTTGGCGTTGACCAACGCGAGGCGGGACGCGTTTTGGGCTTTACCCCGTTTCAAATAGCCCAATACATAGTTTTTCCCCAGGCGTTGCGCATCGTGCTTCCCGCGCTTGCCAGCGAAATGATCACCTTAATAAAGGACTCAAGCCTTGCTTCAATTATTGGCGTCATGGAGCTTTATAAAGAAGCGCGCGCGGTGATGAATCAGACCTACGATGTCATCTCAGTTTTTTTTATCGTGGGAGTCTTATATCTTATAATGACATCTCTTGTTTCTTTAATCATAAGCTATCTAGAAAGAAAGATGGGTTGGTATGTTCAGTATCCGCAATCTCAACAAAACATTTAAAGGCAAGCACATATTAAAAGATGTTTCACTTTCGGTAGATCGAGGGGATATTGCAATATTGCTCGGTGGCTCTGGCGTCGGCAAGTCAACCCTGTTGCGCATTCTTAATAACTTAGAACAGCCTGATTCGGGTAGCATCTTATTCAATGGCAACCCACTACCACTTGATACCATTCAAAAAAGCCATTTGATCGGCATGGTATTTCAGCACTTTAACCTGTTTGCGCATCTAACCGTTGAGCGCAACATCACACTTGCACTCGAAAAAGTGCTTGGCAAGACACAGGCTGAAGCGCACGAAATTGCAGCGGAACTTCTTGCTCGTTATGGGCTGCAAGACAAAGCTCAAGAGCCTGTCAGCAGCTTGTCCGGCGGCCAGAAGCAGCGCTTATCGATCGCTCGTGCGCTTGCCCTCAAGCCTCAGCTTCTCTGCATGGATGAGCCAACTTCGGCCCTTGATCCATTGCTTACTGATTATGTTGCCCAACAAATTCAAGATCTCGCCCACCAAGGATACTCGTTAATTATAGCAACCCACGATATGAAATTACTTGAAAAGCTGCGTTGCACAATTTACCTTATGGACCATGGTGAGATTGTAGAAATGGCAAATTCCGTTGACCTGGCAGCACATCCGGAAAAATTCATGCACATCAAGAGCTTTATTCAAGGATAGAAGACTAAGTCTTCATGACAGCAATTAGTTCTGGCTCTTGCCGTGGTACACCATCAAGCTATACAAGCATCAAAATTGGCTATGCTAATAGACGAAAAAATCCATCTTGCTGTCAGCTCGTCTAATGTAGTAATATTTCAGATAGAGGCAGACGGCGAGCTCAACAACCCAGCCTCATATGCTTTGCCAAGCGGCTCTTCGAGCCCTTATTCAGTAGCGTTTTCACCCAATGGCTCATATCTCGCTACTGCTAATTATGGCTCCAATAATGTAACAATCTTTCAGGTAGGATCCGATGGCACACTAAGCGAAGGTACTTCATATTCTTTACCTTCTGGTACGACTGGTTCTAATGCTGTATCTTTTTCACCTGACGGTTCCTATTTGGTTGCTGCTAATCGTAGTTCAAACAAAGTAACACTATTTCAGGTGGGAGCTGGCGGTAACCTGAGTGGAGCAACGTCATATCCGTTGCCAAGCGGCTCAAGCGATCCCTGGTCAGTAGCATTTTCTCCCAATGGTTTATATCTTGCTGTAGCCACCCCAGGCACAAATAACGTAACAATGTATCAAGTAGGAGCAGGAGGAGTATTATCGGGAGCTGTAACTTATGCATTGCCTTCTGGTTCAGACGACGCTATTTCAGTAGCATTCTCACCAGATGGGTCATATCTTGCTACCGCAAATAATTCTTCAAATAACGTAACAATATATCAAGTAGGAGCAGGAGGAGCATTATCAGGAGCGGTTTCGTACGCATTACCAAGCGGTTCTGATGAACCTCAATCACTAGCATTTTCATCAAATGGATCATCTCTTGTTATTGCTAATTATGGATCAAATGATGTAACGGTATTCCAGGTAGGAGCAGGAGGCGTATTGAGCGAAGGTACATCGTATGCATTGCCGTCGGGTTCTAACTCTCCTTGGTCTATAGCATTTGCGCCATTAGGCACTTATATAGCTACTGCTGATGATAATTCATACAATGTTACCATGTTTACCACTTCTGGTTGCTCAGGCACAAGCACTACTACAAATACGGGGACTACGACCACAGAAAGCGGAAGTACAGGAACGAGTACAACAGGTTCCGCGAGCTCTTTACAGAGTTTTATTACAGCAATCACTTACCTAAAGAGCGCTTTAGGATAATAACTCGAAATTATTAGGTATGGCTGGTCTCCATTTGTCATAAATTCTGGGACCAGCCTACTTTTTTTCTTTAATTTGTTAATTTCACCATTCCACTCAAAACATATTTCTCTTGCGATCATAGTTATCCCTTTGCTACGCTCATGAATAATTAAATAATAAATAGGCTAGGGGGTAGAAGCAATGCGTATATATCATGCAATTATTGTGCTATTAGTGCTTGTGCAACTAATGTTTTCCAAGGGCATTCTGGAACAAAAGTGGAGCGGCTCATATTACGAAGAAAACTCGAGCCCTCAATATCAAGCAGCCCTCAAAACCCTCAACAATTACCCAATAAGTGCATGTTCAATTCTAGATATCGGATGTGGCAGCGGCAAAATTACCGAAGAGCTATTTAAGAGGGCTCCGGGCTCAACGATTGAAGCAATCGATGCCTCAGAAAGCATGATTAAAGCAGCCCAAGAAAAGCATGGCAAGAATCAAAATATAACATTTAGCGTATGTGACGCACAAAAATTGGGGTACTCTAAAAAATTTGACCTCGTTGTATCCTTCTCGTGTGCTCACTGGATCAAAGATAAAGCCGCATTTTTTCGGGGCGTATCAGACTCGCTCAGGCCTGGCGGCAAAATTCTCATGATAGCATCGGCCAAAAAGGCAACAGACCCGGTCGTACAATCAATGCTCGCGCTTAAAGCAAAAGACCCTTGGCGCTCCTTGCTGGCAAACGTTAAGCCTGAAGCGCAATATTTTCCTTTAGATAAGAATGAAGTTGAAAAGCTGCTCAAAGACTCTGGATTTGAATCAATCGATGTCCAGGAAGACGTTCTACCCTTACGCTTTAAAGATAAAGCGGCACTCGCTAATTGGTTCATGGGATGGCTCGGCGGTATAGCAGCCTTATCTTCGTTACCATACGAGCAACAGCAACTCTTTGCTCAAGCTCTTGTTGAGCAATATGCGTCCCTCGCTCCGGCCAAACCAGATGGCTCACTTGATTATAATTGGACTCTGCTCGTCGTTAAAGCAAAAAAGCGCGAGCAGGCAAAAAGTGTGCCTGAGAAGATGCGCTAAAAAATACTTGCCAAAACGGACTTTCTTACTGTCCTTGCACATGCCGGGTATCCAAGGGAACAATTAACCAGGCTATGAGGTAAACAAGCAGTCCACCGCCTAATAAAAGCCCAAAGATAAAAATCAGCCGTATGATGACAGGGTCGATACTAAAATATTCACCCAATCCACCACAAACTCCCGCTATTATCTTATTGGTTGACGATCTATAAAACTTTTTATACATACAATTCCTCCTATTTTAACTACATCATCACTTTATTTCTATGATAGCTAAACTACTGTTGCGCCTGAAGTACTCGCTCTACTTTCTCAAGACTTTCCTTATTGGTACGATCTTTATCGGGCGGAAAATATCGGCTCATCAAGTGCCTAAATTCAAGGGAAAAGATATATGCAGCTGTACATTTTTGCCATAGCATTCCCAATATTTTAACATTTAGTATTGGCTTTAACGATTACATATTATCAATTATTTATTTTATTTGTCAATAATTTGAAGCTTTTGAGACAATGCGTGTGTCAGCCATTGGATTCTACAATGAACTACGCCGCCTTATGCACCTTACCCTGATGCTGCCACATATGCTTGATTTCATCAACCGTGGTCGCTTCGCGCGCCGTCTTGTCTAATCGATAATCAACAAATCGGGGGAAGCGCAACGCCAAGCCCGGTAAATGTGCGCTTTTACCCGCCGTATGTAAAGGAGATTGCGTAATATCATCTGCCCGTATGACGCAAACGAGCTCGGGGTACGTCCAAATATCGGGATATAATGCTTTGTCGCAAACCACGTTGCTGGGCATCTCGGGGGCGGCGATAGCGTCGCAACGCCTTTTGAGCTCAATCCAATCGGCATCTTTCAATCCCGTACCCACCTTTGCAATCGTCTCAAAACGATCATGGACATTGTCGTATACGCCAACCAAAAAAGCACCGATGCCAAAAGTCGCTCGCTTGCCGCTACCATAATAATAACCGAGAATCACCGCATCAATCGTATCGCCCAAAGCAGTATCTTCACCTTTTTTAAGCTTGATCCAGTTAAAATTGCGCTTTCCGGGCTGATAAGGCGCATCGGGCCGCTTCACGACAAGACCCTCAAGACCAGCTTTCGTGCATTCCTTAAAATATTCTTCAAGCTCTGCAGACGTCTTAATAGGGCGCTCGTCAATCACCGATATGATGCTATCGTGAGAAATCCCGAATAAATGGAGCAATAAATTACGCCGCTCCTCATGGGGTTTCTCAAGCTGAGAGTGACCATCATAGTAAAAAATATCAAACAAAAAAAGCCGCAACGGCAATTGCGCAACCACCTCTTCAATGCCATGCTTCCGCTTACGCTTGACCGTTTCCTGAAAAGGGAGATACTTGTTCGTTGCGGGATCGTAAACAACCGCCTCACCATCAACAATCAAGCTCGGAGAGGTATCATATTTTTCGAAAGCTTTGACCAGATCGGGAAACATGGCAGACATATCTATGAGGTTACGCGAAAAAAACCATGTTTTATAGGTAGTTTCGTCACGCTTAATATGCACCTGCAAACGAAACCCATCAAGCTTTGGCTGTGCCACACAGAAGCCGAGCTTATTGACGATGTCGCGCGCGTTTGGCAAGCGCTCTGCAAGTGCTGGCCTTATGGGTATACCAACCGTAATGCCTATTTTATCAAGCCCAGCAATGTCATACGATCGTAAACGCTCGGCCAGCAATCCAATATCAGCACACACATTGTAAGCGGATTCTATGCGTGATCGTAAAGATTTATCGCCAGTAAGCATCCAGGCAAGCGCGTCAATGATTGTCATATCGGAAAAACCGAGGCGAAGTTTGCCCAGCACCATCCGTACAATCGTCTGAGCAGAATGTGGCCCGGCATCGAGCAATAGGCTCATCAAAAGCTGCGCCTTTTCTTCTTGTGAGCCCGCCCCCGTCGTGCTTTCAATGGCGACTAAACGATCATACACCTCTTCGATGGTAAGTTTCTTGGCGGCTGGCCATGAGCCCGCCCCTGCAACAAGGCCCAAATCCCCGAGCTCGCGCGCCTTGGTTGCTATGGCATCAGGCGTTGTGTTAAATAAAACCGCCAGTACTTTTTCGATACTTTTATTGGCAAGACCAAATTGGGTGCTTTGATAGGGTGGACGCAGTAAGCCGAGAGCGAGATAGCTTATAATACGCGCCTGATGTGGCGACGCTTCACTAAAAAGATGCGCAAGCTCCTTGGTAATAGTATTGCGCGAAGAGGTGTGCGAAATTGCTTCAAAAGTTGCGCTCACTTCGTAAAAAAGCATACTTAATACTCACTAAATTTGATCTTAATGGTGTACCCCCAAATATTATCACGAAACTCTTCTGAAAAACAGGGTTGGAAAAAGCTATTTTTCACTTAATAAAATTTTCAAAACGAATAAAAATGCTGAAACCGGAAAAAGTAGCCATCAATATCTGGCAACTGACGATCTGTACTAAACGAAGCTTGCACGCGTTGCATCCAGCACGCGCAGCTCATTGCCACAAGCGGCAATAAAAGCTCGCAAGCTATCCGGGGTAATGAGCGTTGTAGCATCGTTGCTTAACGGGTGGAACCCCAAAAGGTGTTCATTAAGCAATGCCTGCTCAAGAACAACGCGAATAACATGCTGCTCATCATGTATAAGTCCAAAGGGCGTAACGCTTCCAGGCTGGACACCAAGATACTGAAGCAAAAGCTCAGGGCCTGCAAAACGCAACTCAGGTGCTTGGAGATTTTTGGCAAATTCTTTAAGCTTAATAGGAGTTGCGGCTAAAGCGATAATAAGCCAGAGCTGTTTTTTGCTATCTTTTAAGAAAAGATTTTTGCACCGCCCAAACGGAGGAAGCTGGTCATATTCGAGATCAGCCTCTTGGCACGTAAAAACCGGCTTATGATAATATGTCTTATGCTCAATAGTAAGCTCTTGCAGCCGCGTGAATAAAAGAGTACTCAACAAATCTCCTTGCTTATGTTTATGATAGCATACATGAGCACGAACCACATCGCAACATAGCTTTGATTATGACAAACCGATCTTTTATTGATTATTTAATTATAGGCAACGGTATTGCGGGAAGTTTGCTTGCTTGGCACTTAATTGAACGAGGCTACCGTATTCGTGTTATTTACGATGCTTCGAGCCCTGGCTGCTCATCAATTGCGGCAGGCATTCTTAATACTATTACGGGAAAGCGCGTTTCCAAGGCTTGGCAAGCTGACCAAGCGCTCAAGGAGGCCAAAGATTGCTATAGGCAACTTGAATCTTTTTTTAATACACAACTCTTTAAGCCATATGATATTATTCGCCTTTATCAGTCTGACGAAGAAAAAGAGATCGTGCAGCGGCGCAGAAATGACAACACCTACCATGAGTTCTTGAAAGCTAATCACGCCCCACATTCTTTCCCTAAGCTATTGCACGACCCTTTGGGCAGTTTTAAGATCGACCAAGGCGGGGTAGTAAACGTAGAAGCTTTACTGGGTCACCTTACACGCTTTTTCTTGTCAAAAAACTGCATTATTAACCAACATTTTGATTATCAGCAGCTAACGATTGGCGCTGAATCGGTTATATGGGAAAATATAGAAGCTAAAAAAATAATTTTTTGTGAAGGCTGGCAAGCGATACATAATCCTTGGTTTTCAGGGCTGCCCTTTCAGCTCACTCACGGTGAAATTCTATCATTGGCTATCCCGCAAGCACATCATTACCAACACTTGATAAGCAAGGGCTTCTGGTTGATTCCGCACAGCGAGCAGATAATTAGGTTTGGCGCAACATATGATCGGCGCAATCTTGCCAATGTGCCAACACAAGCTGGCCTCGAGCTTTTACTGAACGGTTACCGCGCTATGATCTGCACGGACGAGCCATACGAAGTAACAGATCACCAAGCTGGTATACGCCCAGGGACATGGGATACTTTGCCCTTTGTCGGGCTGCATCCAAAATACCCACAGCTTGGTATTTTTAACGGCTTTGGGTCCAAAGGGACACTTCTTATACCCCCTTGCAGCAAACAATTCGTCGATTTTCTTCATAAAGGTACACCTTTGGCACGTGAGATAGACATTAAGCGATTTTTTGAGCACTAAATTTACCAGTACCTTATTTTACGCCATTATTTTACGCCATATCGTGAATACCTTGCAATTTGAAATTAATATTGGGTATATTAATACAAGAGAGGTATTTTAATTAAATATTTTATTTACTATTCATAATAAAAGGGATTAGTATGAAGCTATCTATTTTATCTCGGGGTGTCCTTGTACTTGTTTTTGGACTCGTTAATAGCGCAATGGCGCAAAACGACGGATATAATACGTTATCGGTGCATAACGAGGGAAACACCGCCGTAACCGTTCACGTTCAGGCTCATGGACATGAATGTCACGCTCTCATATTTGACAATATAAAGCCTGGCACAACTCAGACACAAAATATTACCGATAATACAGCAGAAACAGAGGCTGGCTTGCAAACACAATGTAGTTATGGAAGTGCAGATTTCTATCAAACAGAGAGCGGGGCTAACTGGGGCAGCGCACCAAGCAACCAAGATGCGTATCCAGGACACTATCCCATAAATCACGGCCCAACTCTTTGGGTTAACAATTCAGAGGGTGGTCACTGGGGCATCGGGGTCCAATCCTAAGAAAAAAAATGGCTGCCAATTTTAGAATTGGTAGCCATAATTCTGCATGTTAAGACCAAAAATGTACAAGCGCTACAGAGTCAGTAAAATAGTAATTAGTATAGAGCCATACTTTGTCAAACAAGCTTTTAATTAATTGAGACTTTTTTAATGAGCAAGAATTAAGTGATCTATCATGCCACAGCGATTCTTTCTGGTGCTGACTTCTTTTGACACGATATAAGAAAGATTGACTAGAGCATTGTCTTGAATTCTTTGATTTAATCGATATATTAAAGTTAATTAGAAAAAAAACGATCATATAAGAGGAGCGTGAAAAATTAGCAACAACTTGATAGGCTTGGAGAAAGTGAACGAGGTAATTTTAGAAACTAAATTTTAAACAATCGGCGATCTTGGAAATTGCTTGTAATCGTCAAGCCCTTTGATGTGCGGAGGGTGTTTATAATGCTCGGGGGGGAGTAAAAGATGAAAAGAATTTATTTTGCTACTGTTTTGTTGGTGGTAAATTCAAGCACTACGTTGGGGTATGGCTCTACAAAGAGCGTTAAGGATCATGCTTCCCAAATTGATTGGAATCTTCAAGCTTTTTTGACACAAAAGATAACAAAATCGGAGGAAGGTAGTTCTATAGCGCTATCAGCCGACGGCAATATTCTTGCTGTCGGTGCCCCTTATTTTAATCATTATGCAGATGCGGGAGCAACACAGATTTATGTTAGATCTGGCTCTGTCTGGAAATATCAAGCTACTTTAACTCAGAGTGAAGCAGGGTCCAAGGAAGGCTCTTCGGTGGCATTGGCAGCCGAGGGAAACATGCTTGCCGTCATCGCTCCCCCATTCTAATATTAACACAACAGGAACAATACAGATTTATAACAAATCAAAAGCTGGTTGGAGTCATCAAGCAACGATCTTAGCAGATAATTTAGCACATGACCAAAGAGCTATAGCTCTATCTGCTGATGGTAAGACTCTTGTGACATTAGTAGTCGACACTAGTTCTCCTTATACTACATACCTTACGCAGATTTATGTTAAGTTAGGGATAAAATGGGAGCATGAAATCACCCTAAAGGACGGAGGTAATGCGGTAGCATTATCAGCTGATGGCAATACTCTTGCAATCGGCTCTGCAGGAACAGTGATTTACACGAGATCAGGTTCTAGTTGGCAATATCAAGCACGGTTAACTCAGGATATCACTGACTCATATGAAGGTTATTCAGTAGCTTTATCAGCGAACGGTAATATGCTTGCTGCTGGCGCTCCATCTTCTTCTTTTTATAAAAAACCAGGAGCAACACAGATTTATACAAGGTCTGGTTCTATTTGGAACCATCAAGCAACGTTATCACAGAATGTCACAGGATCAGATGAAGGTTATTCAGTGGCGCTATCATTGGATGGCCATATACTTGCTGCCGGCGCTCCATCTTCTCCGGGAGGAACAATCATTTATAAACAATCTGGTTCAACATGGAAACGGCAAGCTTTTTTGAGTCAGTACATGAATTCTTTAGACGATGAGGGTCATGGCGTAGCACTATCAGCCGATGGCAATACGCTTGCTGTCAGCGCCCCTTATTATGACCCTGAGACGGATTATAATGATCTAGGCGCGGCTTTAGTTTACGCTAACAACACCAGGGCCTAAATTGAGGAAAAGCTTATATTCCGATAACCTTTTGGGATTTAAAAATGAAATTTATCTACTTTTTTATTGTTTTGATAATGACTTCAAACATAGAATCAACTTATAAAATTGCAAAAAATACAAAAAAACATACGTCTGGTGCAGTCTTTCCCGATGATTGGCACTTACAAGCTTTATTAACTCAAAATATAACAAAGTCACATGAAGGAAGGGCTCTAGCACTTTCAGCGGATGGTAACACGCTTGCTGTTGGAGCTCCTGGTTATATTTGGCATGGAAAAGGCGGAGTAGCACAAATTTATGTGAGATCAGGAGTTATCTGGACACATCAAGCAACCGTGCTACAGTATACAACAGATGATTCGTCGCAAGAGGGCTACTCAGTGTCATTATCAGCAGATGGTAATATGCTCGCAATAGGCGATCCAGAATGGGATAAAGGAGCAACGCAAATTTACATAAGATCAGGAACCATATGGACGCATCAGGCAACTTTGACACAGAATGGTCCAGATTTTTCATACGAAGGCTGGTCAATAGCACTAACTCCCGATGGATCAACACTCGCCGCAGGTAGTTATGATAGCGAAGGGGCAACACAGATTTACACAAGATCAGGCAACACCTGGACACATCAAGCAACCTTAACTCAGTCTACAGAATGGAGCAACGAAGGTTATTCGGTAGCATTATCAGCAGATGGGAATACTTGAGCAAGGTTATTCCAGTAAGTAAGCCCGTTAAAAAAAGAGGTGCTGATTGTTGAACCCGCCTTAATTTCTACTGGGACCAAAAGCTGATTTTCCTCCAAAATACAGTCAACTTCGTTTCCGATATGGTCACGACAAAAGTGGACATATGGAATTTTTCCGTGATTGTAATAGTACTTATAAAACTCAGAAATAATAAGAGATTCAAAGAGGCCGCCTTTTAAATAATGCATTGGCAACTGTTCAGGCGTAATACGAAGTAGCGAACATGCAAGACCAGTATCAAAAAAATAAAGCTTAAGGCTTTTTATTAGTCGCTTACTGAAATTTTGATGATGAGGGCGTAGGAGAAAAATAAAATAAGCGCAATTTGAAGGCAGCCTAACTTTTAAGAAAGTTCATTAAAATCCCTCTTTGAGCATTAAAATTCCTCCTTCACTTTAATGTAAAAAAATAAATCGTTTTCCTTCTTTATGGCTCTTTCTTAGGAGTGTTAGGCGTTAAGGGGTTTCAACACCAATACCCCATTTGCCGCCCCAACTATTATTTACCCAGAGGGTTGAATTGCCTGGGTTATAATATGTGCAAACGGTTCCTCCCCTGATAGGCGATTGGCCCCAAGGCTGTTCCCAGCTGGAAGCTATTGCGCCGAAAAATTTTGCACTGCCATAACAACATGAGTATGAGCGACCCGCTTGTGCTTCAGGGGATTCCTGCGTTTGGGATGTGCCCGGTTGCACGTCATCAAACTCAAAGTTGCTACAGCCATTAGTTAAGAGTAAGGATACGTCTACCGCCGCATTGCCCTCGTTATGGACCGTTATTGTCGACGCATCTATCTTATTAGCAAGAACTAAAGCCAATGCTATGGCATTCGATAAGAAAAAGAGCTATTTCATGAATTCCTCCTATATTTTAATGTAAAAATGAATCACTATTTTAATTAATTATATTAATTTTTTGTTTTAAATTGCAACAATTGAAATTGACATTATAGAATTAGGAGATGCGGAAAGTCTTTGAAATATGCGAAATTCCTGGCCAAGGGATTAGAATTGGCAAACCTAAAGGCACGATTCAAAAAAGTATGTTTGACGCGCATGTTGATAGCATAATAAAAAAATGGCAAGGAGCCCCCTTTATTTACATATGGGGAGGAATTGCCGTAAAAGTGCTATTGCGCTTGACAGATTTAAAAAGGCATGA
This sequence comes from uncultured bacterium, assembly GCA_963722385.1. Lineage (GTDB taxonomy): Bacteria > Babelota > Babeliae > Babelales > Babelaceae > CAVRKK01. The sequence goes on along the minus strand of CAVRKK010000001.1, from coordinate 12,693 downwards.
TTTAATCGCGATATGAAGCAAATTATTACCGCCAAATTAAAATTACATACGACCAAAGAAGAGAAAAGACTCTTGCGGCAGACGCAGCTAGCATATCGTGATGGAGCAAACTATGTGAGCAAATATGCTTTTGAGCATGGCAAAGCAAGCAATCAGAAGTTTTTGCAGAAAAGCTGCTATAATACGCTTCGCATGGTATATAAGTTACCCGCTCAAATAGCCTGTAATGTGCCTAGGCAGGTGAGCGGTACCATGAAAAGCCTCTGGACAAAAGTGTATGTGGTATTTGACCTTCGCTATAATTAAAATAAAAACATCAGGAGATTGATGTATGATTTTTCTGCGCAAGACGGCGACTTATATTTTTTTAACTTTAGTATCTGTTTTTATCAGAGATCCAATAGCTCACGCCGTTTGCTCTCCATTATCAGGCGTTAATTATGCTTTACCCACTGATGCTTCGCTTCCCTATTCAGTAGCGTTTTCGCCAAATGGCTTATATCTTGCTACTGCTAATGAGAGCTCAAGTAATGTAACGGTATTTAATGTAGGAACGGTGGGTGTGCTGAGTGGAGGTACATCATATCCTCTACCGTCCGGCTCTACGAATCCCATTTCAGTGGCGTTTTCACCAAATGGCGCCTATCTTGCTACTGCTAATTCTAATTCAAATGATGTAACAGTATTTAGTGTAGGAACTGGTGGGGTGTTAAGTGGAGCTATATCCTACGCATTACCTTCGGGTTCTACGTACCCCCGTGCCGTAATGTTTTCACCAAATGGTGCCTATCTTGCCACTGGTAATGAAAGTTCAACTGACGTAACAGTATTTAGTGTAGAAACTGGTGGCGCGCTGAGCGGGGGCACTTCATACGCGCTACCTTCTGGTAGCAATACCTTTTCGGTAGCGTTTTCACCAAGTGGCGCCTATCTTGCTGCGTCTAATTTAGGTTACGTGAGCGTATTTAGTGTAGAAGCAGGAGGTGTTCTAAGCGGAGGTACATCGTACCCATTACTTTCTGGTTCCTATGCAACTTCAATAGCATTTTCACCAAACGGCTTGTATCTTGCTACTGCTAATTATCTTTCAGCTAATGTAACAATATTTAGCGTAGAAACTGGTGGTGTGCTGAGTGGGGGCACTTCGTATACATTACCTGGTTTTACAGGGCCCGATGGTCCCAACTCAGTTGCCTTTTCGTCAAATAGCTCATACCTTGCTGCTGCTAATTACGGCTCAAGTTATGTAACAGTATTCAGTGTAGGAACCGGCGGCGTGCTGAGCGGGGGTATGGCGTACGCATTACCAAGCGGCTCTTCGCTTCCTTATTGGGTAGCATTTTCACCAAATGACCTATATCTTGCTTGTGCCAATTCTGGTTCAGATAATATAACGCTTTTTACGATTGAATGTCCTCATCAATCTCGTAGCCCAGCAACTTCTTATCCATTGCCGGCAGGATCTTTAGGTCCCGACTCTCTCTCCTTTTCACGGGATGGTCTGTATCTTGCTACAGCAAACTACGGTTCAAGCGATGTAACTCTTTTCAGCGTACATGAAAGTAGTAATCTAATTAAACTTGCCTCCGGTATATCGTATCCACTACCATCTGGTTCATTCAACCCATCTTCGATAGCTTTCTCTTTTGATACCGCCTATTTAGCAACCGCCAATACTAACTCAAATGACATCACCCTCTTTAAAGTAGCAGCAGGACAATTAACGGGAGCTCAGTCATACGCCTTACCTGCAAATTCGACTGATCCAGCCTCGATAGAATTCTCGCCTAATGACTCTTACCTTGCAGTAGCGAATAGCAACTCAAATAATGTGGTCATCTTTAATATCACTGCAGGTTCTTTGACGGAAGCAACGGCTTATGCATTGCCTGCTGAGTCTTCAAATCCTTCAGCAGTAGCCTTTACATCCGATGGCGCATATCTTGCCACCGCTAACCGAGGTTCGAATGACGTAACGCTCTTTAAAGTAACCGGTGGCGCATTAAGCGGCGGCACCTCTCAGTCATTACCACCGGGATCCAAAGAGCCATGCTCACTCGTATTTTTGCCTGATTTCAGCGGTAGCAGTTTATTTCTTGCTACGAGTAATAGCGGTTCCAATGACATAACCATCTTTGATATAATCTCGGGCTCATTGAGTGGTTCTATATCGTATGCATTACCGCAGGGAGATAATAATCCTCAGTCTCTGGCGGCCTCACCGGATGGCGCCTATCTTGCTGCTGTCGATAGTGGCTCAAACAGTATTACCCTCTTTAAGGTTGCTGGCGGTACGTTAGATCACGGCAACACTTCTTATGCTTTGCCTGCTAACTCAACTGATTGTGTCGCAATAGCTTTTTCACCAGTACAGGGAGGAAGTGCTTATGTTGCTACGGCTAATTTTGCTTCAAATGATGTGTCGCTTGTTCCATTGTTAGGTCAAGGTACAGGAGGAGCTGGAGACGGTGGTAATCTACCCTTAGGCGTCATTATAGGAACGACGGTAGGAATTCCTCTAGGCCTTACCGCCTTAACGGCAATAGGTATAGCAGGATTTTTGTTATTTAAGTACTTGCATACGTATCGAAACAGAGACAGTGTTAATTTTAGCGGCAGCGAATCCTTATCAACTTCCCTTTAAAGGGGGATGAGGTCTTTTGTCGCGCTTGCTCTATGAAAGAATATGCAACCATGAAGCCCCCATGTAAAATGGGGGCTTCATGGTCTAGAGATTATAATTCATTGTGTCTTTGCGATGTTAGAGCATTGCCTTCGTCATTTTTAATGGTTACTTTCTATGCTCTTCTATAAGCTTTTTCCATAGGATCAACAATCGATGGTTGCGTAGTTTTTTCCTAGCCACAAATCATCCTTTTAGCTGATAGTTAAAGTCAACTTTTTGAATAACGATTCTTTATTGTTGGCTTTAGAAAAAACAGGTAGCACAATTCTGCTAGTTAAAGCCAAAATCGATAAATAGCTTTTATATTATATTCAGCTATACTATAAGAAATAATGTATTTTATAGTGGATAAGAAATAATTATGAAAGCTTTTATTTTCGCTTTACTGTGCACTTGTATTTACTCAAATGTACTCGGCATGGAAACCCCGTCTCACCAAGGCCTGCAGTTTAATCCCGAGCTTATTATTAAGCTTCCTGTTGCAAACCTTGCTCTCATGGCCATCGAGTATGGCACCCCTTTTCTGAGCTGGCTCATCAATAAAAACCCCGGTATTCATCATAGAAAAGATGACAAGGGGAGAACACTTTTACATCACTTAGCAATCTATGGTAATGCCGAACTTATAATCTACCTTGTGGAAAATGTAGATAATTCAAACGCTTGTTTTAGTGAGGCGGCTTGTAACGCGGACAACCCCTTTCACCTAGCTATAACCTACAATAATATGGAAGCTCTCAAGGCTTTATGCACACTCTACCGCCAAAACAAAGCTTTGACCTCTGGTGTAATGGGCATAGATGATCGCAATTCTGCTCGTGAGGCACCCTTGCATATAGCTCAACGCTTACAGAATAGGAAAGCTATGCAACTTTTGCTCGAGGCGGGGGCAATCGTCGATTCATTAAACATGAACAGCGAAACACCTCTCGAGACAGCCATAAGTCTACAAGATAAAGAAACGGTAGAATTATTAGTACAAGCAGGTGCACGTATCGATACACTTGGCAGATTCAGACTTACCGCTTTAGAGAAGGCCAAATTGATAGCGGAGGCAACCACAGGTCCAGCACAAGCACATGCAAACGTTATCGTGAACATGCTCGAGACTGCGGACACCATAACAGCAAGAAAAAGGAAAATCGCCAGCAGAAATCATCTCCAAAACGGCGGGACCGTGCGCTTCATCTTTGATCACCACAGTTATAACGGCTGGCCGTGCACATTTCAGATGGCACAAGCATTTAACAACAACAAGAAAATCCTTGGAGAGCTCGCAAGCTCAAGCTTCCATTTTTATTTCTACCGAGATAAACAAGGTAGGTCGCTCTTCCATCACCTCGTGATAAATGATAATCTCGAGGATTTTAAGCGCCTCCTAGCGAGAGCGCCAGACAGCATCACTCTACGCGATGATAACGGCAATACTGTTCTCCATACAGCAGCAGAAACAAACAATCACCGATTCATAGAGTTCCTTACTTCAGATTACCCCCTCCTTGCGACTATACAAAATAATCAAAACCAGACGCCTCTGGATATCATGCAGCTCAATCAACCAGTTGTCGCGGAACCAATAGCAATCGGTTTGAACAGCCAAGAAAGCTCTCAAACAGAGGGGAATTTTCCGGAGCAACCCACAGATAACCCGCCAGCTTCGCTCGAAGATGAAGAACCAGAACAAAGCGCAAGCGAACTTTCCGCAATCCCCACTCCCGTTACAAATACCACGCAAGAACCGGTTACAGAAGCAGATCAAGAAGACGATTCCGTGATGCGAGAGGCACACTTATTGCTTATGCTTAGAAACTTCAGATGGTCAAGTACAACTCCTTTTCAGAACTCTAACAATCATTAGGAGGAAGCTCTACAAATGGCGCAACTATTGCACATAATCAGCTGATATCTATGATGCTTAGCATGCTTGGTTGGCAAACCATTCTCCATTGCCGCCAAACCCATTAAAAATCTTGTGATGGGACTCTGTCAAGTTGTGTAAATGGCATCAACAAGTTTGCTGCAGATTGCCAGCTTAACACTGTGCTGTCCTCCGTAAAAGGCGGCTTATAAACTAAGACTTGTGCAAGTTGCTCTAGAGTCTCGTAGTGCTACCCGGCTTATAACTGCTACCAGCTCTCATTAAAAGTTGCAAAACTATCTATTTTGTATATTATCAAATTATTAATACTTGAAGTAAAGGATCAAATACTATGAAAAAAATATTCTTAAGCTTGAGCGCGATCTTACTCCTTTTATTTCCGCTTTCAAGTATGAGCATGGAAAAGGAAAAAGAAAAAGAAAGAAACGACTGGCAAGAAGAAGCAGAAGCAATCCGGCCGCAACATAACTGCGATACAGAAGAAACCGAAAAACCTCAAGAAGAGGCCAAACCTAATTGGACTCCTGAAGTGCAAATGGAGCTCTCAGGGCCATGCTTGGTGATGAAGCGTTTCAACAATTAGATAATGATCTTAGGTCATTGCCTTTTGAAGACGATGTTGCTATTGAGGAAGCTATCTCACAGGCTATCGTCAACATGGATGGTGTAAAAAGAGCTCTAGAAAATGGTGCTGATCCTGATTCATGGAGGAATTTTGGGGCATCCCTTGAGGCGGAATATCGGTATTGGTCCGACGCCTCGTTGGCGTATCCCTTAAGCATAGCAGTACGAATAGGCAACTACGAGCTCATCGATTTACTTCTGAGCCTTGATATTGAACGAAAAACTGAAAAAGATCGCAGCCCGCTCTGGTATGCTGTCGATTGTGGTAACTATAAGCTTGCTCAATGGCTCCTTGACCGTGGTGCTCATGTTCATAATCTGGGGGTGATTGAAGCATTAGTAGACGGAAGAAGAGCTTGCTTGAATTTTCTTAAGTTGCTTATTAAATATGGCCTCCGAATACGCAATCAAGAGGTCACAAATTACCTTATTGAACGCCTTGTGGAATCTCTTGATGAACTACAAGAAGATACAAGCGATGAATCACCATTGATCTTTGACCAACATATCGAGATGCTAAAATGGCTCATAGATCTTGGTGCGCGTTGTACTAAAGAAGATCCGTATTTTTGTGAAATGTTTGAATATTTTCAGAACATCGCTCGTGAAGCCTCACTAAAAAGCTCACTTCCAAAAGATTCTTTATCGCCGAAAAAACTTAATACTTTATTGATAATAGCTGCAGCTCAAGGCAAGGTATCTATCATTGAATCCCTAGCTGATAAGTTTAAAAGCGTTCTGGGTGATAGAGCGAAGGATCAAGCATTTGCTCGTGCAACCCTCATGGGTCAGCTCGAGAGTCTTCAGGCATTGAGGGTACTTATACCGGATAACCGCTTAATTGAGCTTATTAATCAAAATTTAGAAACAGCTGCTGTGCAAGGATATACGGACATCGTGAACTACTTTATTTCAGTTGCTCAGGATTTAAAAGCCTATATTGGTACAAAGCTTCTTGAAATAAACAATTTCCTAAGCGTCTTGTTACGGAATCCCAACTTAGATCAAGAAATAAGAAACAAGCATCTTGAGATGCAACAATTGCTCTGGAATTGTTTTTTTAACTCTACCAATGCTATTGTAAATAATCCAACAAGGCCAACTCATTTTAGGCATATTATGCGTGAATTGCACGAGCCTATTATGCGATTCGCATTTTATGGGAAAAAGAGCTAAGAACTGGGTCAAAATAGCTCAGCATTTTTTCTTCTACTTCTATCGTGACATGGGTGTAACAAAAAGCAAGTACACTAAGTTCGGGCCAACAGGCATTCAAGCAGAAAATCAAGCTTGCAGCCGTAGAAATCATAGCATTCACTCTATTGCTGCGCGGCCTTAAAAGAGGTCAATTTGCCAAACGTCAGACTTGCTATTAGACTTAGATAGCAAAATTATGTACTTAAGCGAAAGCAGCTATTTATGAGCGAAGAGACAATATCCGCCACCCCGCTAATGCGGCAATATCAGGACATTAAAAACCGTTTTCCCGACGCTATAGTGCTCTTTCAAGTCGGTGACTTTTACGAAATGTTCTTTGACGATGCCCACAAAGCATCATCATTCTTAGGCCTTACGCTGACGCGCCGAGGCAGCTCGCATGGCGAACCGATACCTCTCTGCGGCGTCCCCGTGCACACCGTTGATCATTACCTTGTCAGACTGGTCAAAGGCGGCTTCCGGGTCGTGCTCTGCGACCAGCTAACCAAACCGCAGCCTGGCAAGATCGTCGAGCGTGGCGTACGCCAAGTGCTCACGCCAGGCACACTCACTGACCTCAAAATGCTTCAGGAAAAATCAGCATCATATTTAGCAACGGTCTTCCCTTTTGAAAATAATTACGGCTTGGCCTTTGCGGAACTACTCGCTGGCCAGATTTTTGTTACGGTCCTGCCATCCCAAGATGAGCGCTTGCTCGAAGCTGAACTGAGCCGCTTCTTGCCTGATGAGATCATTGTTCCTGATACCAAGCTTGGTACGGCACTCAACAATCACTTACAAAGACTGGGCTATATTACGACGACAATTGGCGCTGCGCCCGCTCAGCTGCAAGAAAACCAGGTTTTGCATGCCTGGCTCGCGACCAACTTTTCCGATGGAATCGTTTCATTCATTGACCACTCTTCTGCGGCATGCTCAGCAATCGGGCTTATGCACGCCTACTTAATGACCCACTGCCAAGCAGCCCTTGCACAGTGCAAGCAACTTTTTGCCTATACACCCGAAGACTTCTTAATTCTTGACGCAGCAACACAACGCAACCTCGAGCTCATTAAAAATCTACAGGATGGCAGTGCCCAAAATACACTTTTCAGCCATTTGGATAAAGCAGCAACCTCTATGGGCTCACGACAAATTAAAAAGTGGCTGCTACGCCCTTTGGTCAAGCAGGAGCTCATTGAACAACGCCTGGATGCCGTGGAAACACTTACGCGGCACATAAAGGAGCGCGCGGCCCTCGAAGAACTCTTAAAATGCGTTGGCGATCTTGAGCGCATCGTGGGGCGAATAGCACTCAGTAGAGCACAGATATACGACTATCTCGGCCTCATGAGAGCGCTTGCGATTATTCCATCAATACTTAAGGGCCTAGAGCAGTTTGCCCAAATTCAGGTTTTAACTATTATTAAGGCTCGTCTCGGTGATTATGGGGAACTGCTCGGCATTATGCAAACCTCGCTCAATGAGGATACTGCCCATCATTACCGAATAAAGCCGGGATATAACCCTGAGCTTGACCGCTTACGCAGCCTCCTAGAAAAAGGGACCGAGGCCGTCCTTGACCTCGAGAGGGCTGAGCAGGCACGTACTCGAATCCCCTCGCTCAAAATTCGCTATGTCAAGCTCCATGGCTATGCCATAGAAGTTACTAAGACCTATTCAGACCATGTTCCGTCGGATTATATACGCTTACAAACCCTCTCTAATCGCGAGCGCTTTACTATACAAGCCCTAAAAGACCTCGAGTACGATATTCAGCGCGCACGAGCGAGCATCGACGAGGTCGAATTGGAAATTTTTGAATCCGTCTGCAAACGCGTCGAACAGGATCTCGCTCACCTTAAAAAAACGGCCCAAGGCCTTGCCCATCTTGACGCACTCATAGGCCTTGCTCATGTAGCGTACACAAGCTCATATACACGCCCCCATTTTAACAAGCGGCGCGACATTCTTATAAGCGAAGGCAGACACCCTGTCGTCGAAACTTCTTTGCGCCACCAGTTTATTCCTAATGATACCTCGTTGACTGATGAACAATCATTATGGATCATTACTGGTCCCAATATGGGCGGCAAGTCGACTTTTTTAAGACAAGTAGCACTGATAGCTATCATGGCGCAAATGGGATCATTTGTCCCCGCTCGGTCGGCACAGCTCCCTTTACTTGATCGTATTTTCACCCGCATCGGCGCCGCCGACAATGTAGCAGCGGGCAAAAGTACGTTCTTGGTGGAGATGGAGGAAACAGCACTTATCTGTACGCAAGCAACACGCAATAGTCTCGTTATCCTGGATGAGGTCGGCCGCGGCACCAGTACCTATGATGGCCTTGCGCTCGCACAAGCTATTATTGAGTATATTTACAACAATGTACAAGCTCGATGCCTTTTTGCGACCCACTACCACGAATTAACAACACTTGTTCCAACGCATCCTGGCATAGTCGCTTACTACGCAGCGAGCAAGCAAACGAGCGAAGGAGTACTTCTTTTGCATAAAATTATTCAGGGAACATCTGATGGCAGCTTTGGCTTAGAGGTAGCAAAGCGCGCTGGGATACCTGAGCAGATCATCACGCAGGCTCGGCAAATTCTGACTATGATTAAATCACATGGTCAAGCACCGGAACAACCTATTATACCAGCTACCGTGTGCCAAACATGCGCCGCGGGGTCGCCGAGCGCCGAGAATGCAGCACAGCCTTGACATATTAGTCTTTTTGAGCCGTATCTTTCTTAAGGCTAGCTCTAATCCATGTGCGTATTTTAGGATCATCAGGACGATGAGAAAAAATACCTTTTTTTACTAAGGCTTCAAATTCATGATAAGGATCGTTTGTATCGCCATCTTTGCGCAAATGCTCCGCATCATTAATATACAAATACAATATAAGATGTGGCTTGTCCGAAAAGCAAAATAACAACCGATGCCTTTGAAGCCCACTTTTATAGCGACGAAATTTTGATAAATTCCCCGTCAATAAATAGTCATTGCGATGCGGATTTTGTGGAATAATTTCCAAGGTTGCTTTTGCTAAGCGTGCTAATAGTTTTACGTGTGGATGACGGATATAGTCTGCTTGGGGAATTTTTTCATATAACTTTTGCGCAACATCAAGCATTTTTAACACTCGATCTGCATATACTTGATGATAATACAGCGTATAATTATTCATTGTCGCTTGTTTCTACGCCTTCAAGAAGCCTAAGGGCCTTTTCATTCCAGATATCTTCAGTTTTTAAAAGATCTTGAGGATGCTCCATTGCGTCTCTAAGAATTGCCTCGGCAAAAAGGGCAAAGATCGGATCATTTTCAATAGTATCGAAAGAATCAGTCGGTGTTATGGTAAGTTTAGGAGTTTTGCCGTTAATAAAAGAAAGCTCAACGACGACTTCATGTGCCTTCAGCCTTTTAATAAACTCTGAAGGCATAACCATTGCTAAACTACCCCCATGCTTAAAAAGCTTTTTTTGAACTCGCATATGCAATTCCTTTTATCAGTAATTGCATAAAGTATATACATATATATACACTTATGTCAATTGAATTGAATCGTATCAATTCTTTTGCACTGTACAGTTTTCATTAACGCAAATTTTGCATACGCCATCAATGCACGACGTTGATGTCGAGGTTGATCTGCTTGCCTCTTCTCTACGGCACGCGCCGTTTATGCAGATGGTGGTGGCGCATTGGTCACCAGTGCATGATGTTGAAGTCGTCGTCGATGTTGAACGCTTTTTGCCAAAACCAAAGCTTGAAGTCGCCGTAACAATGCTCATACAAGCTACCACGCATAAAAATTTCTTGTTCATCATCTCTCTCCCTCTTAATAACGTATTAATAGAAATTACTCTATTAATCTATCATAAGACATTCTTGTTTGTAAATATTTTAAATTTAATTTCAAAAATTATGGCAAGTCATGTCTGTCGTTATCCAACAACCGAGGCCTCTTGCCTTTTTTCAGCTCTGCTTGCATCACCTTTCACCGCGCTGTAGATGATCTTTATGTTGGGCGAGGGTTCCGGTATACCAATAGCAACCAAGTCCAATAAAAAATGAACCGAGAAGGCCATGAGCCACACTCAAGCCCCTTCTTTCACGATAAAAAGGCAAGAAAGCCCATGACTTTAGCCACCAAATCTAACAAACGATACTTCCAATTTTTAGATTCTTTTTTATTGGTTCAAGGCTACATCAAGAAGCGCAATCTAAAGGGGATAAATAGTGCCTTTTGTAACCACATGATGAAGAGCTGGGCCATTAATACCAAGTTATTAGACTGCCATCGAATACAATTGTAGCCGCGCTGTAGGAAAGTTATCAGGCCTTCTTCAGAAAGCAAGAGATTGTAGAATATTTTTTGAGAAAATAAACCGGGAGAAAAAACCATTGACTCGCCCATTTCATTATTTTATAATAAGAAATAATTAATATGTTCTTTAGTTTTTTTAAGGATAAAAGGGATACCATGTTTCGATTTCTTAGTGTATGGGTTGGTTTAATATTCTTTACGTCACTGAGTTTAGCTGCCGATCTTAATCAAGCACTCATTACGAACAATAAGCAAGCGGTGCTAGGCTCAATGGATGTAGCTAAGGATGTGGCTCAGATTCAAGAATTGGCTGCTGACGTTGTAAGTTCGCATGGTAGTCTGGTAGCTAGCGAAACTGCAAGCGATTACCTTTTAAGTAAAGAAGATTTGCAGCCGCTCCTTGAAGAAGGAAAGACCATTGATATCACTATTAATGGGAAAGAATATACTTTGCTGTCTCGTGAGCGATTAAACTTCTATGGCTCTATTTTTTCAGGTTTTGTAGCAGCTATGGCGCTTGGAGCATGGCAAACTTATTCTTATATACAAAGGTTAAAGACTGCATTGAGCGCTGAAAAGGCAAGAAATGCTCAACAAACGGAACGAAGCCGTGTCCTTACCGTAGGTCGTTAAGCAGCTTTTAACATCGTATCAAATGTTCCTTTCGTCTATGATATGTCTTTAGCCACGTGATCATTCTGTTATACGATGCAGCCTAAATCATGAAAATTCGTCGAGTAGTAAGCTCTGTGACCAACAATTGCAATATTCATCCCGATCTTATTGTAGCCCAAATGCTTGCTTATGAACCAAATGGGTTTTTATGTGGCTCTATAATACAAGACTCCGAAAGCAAGGAGTATGGTGGATGCAGCTTCGCGATAAACGGTAAAGTTGTAAAGTTTCGAGTAGGGAAAATTACACCAAAAAAAATTGGCTACTTTGTTACGTTATGGAAACGAGTTGCATTCAGCCCTATCACCCCTTATGATTTGGCTGATCAAATAGACTTCATTATAATAAGCGTTCGAAATTCACAAAACTTTGGTCAATTTATTTTTCCTAAAAATGCGTTATGCCAAAAGGGATTTATATCCAAGGAGGGAAGAGGAGGAAAACGGGCGATGCGTGTCTATCCACCCTGGGACCAACCTGACAATGCACAAGCTACAAAAGCTCAAATGTGGCAACTTGCCTACTTTGTGAAGTTGAAACCCTATGCGGATACAGGTAAAATCACCCTGCTTCTTTCTGGTAACCTTGCCAAAGAAGACTGAAGCGGTCGCTCAAACGAAAGGATTATGGCAAGAAGATTTGACACCTCACGCATCGAGGTCAATAACTTTTAAATTTTTAAAAAAAAGGAACCTATAAAGCCTAAGTTCGTTATTGGTCTTTGCTTCTTAGGAAGTTTCCTCAATTCTTTGAAAAAATGCTGCAGGAGATTCTATTATAATTCCTCGAAAGATCTTAAGGGGAAGGAGATCTTTTTTATCACCAGTAACTAATATTTGAGCATCTCCAAGTAGAGCTGTTTCAAGTACAAGATTATCCTGTTGATGATCTATGAATTTAATTTTTCCTTGAGGTTCATAGATATTAGATATTTGAATATATTCTTCAAGTAATTCTTCTGCTAAAGATTCGGAAAAAGATAATTTGCCTATAAGGTTGCGTTTCACCTCAGTGAGTATATGCAAGCTCGTTACTAAACAAAACTTTTTATTTAGGGCTAATTGGATTACCCTCAAGGGTTTTCCTCCAAAGGCCAGTGCTGAAATATAAACATTCGCATCGATACAAACAGTAAGCATTTTACTCCTGAAAAGGACCACCGAAATCTTCGGGTGTTAGTCCTTTTTCTTGAGCAACTTTCCTTCCATAACGCGCAGCTTTATTTAGTACTCTTTGGGCTTTGTATTGCCTGAATGATTCTCTTATCAGCTCACTAATTGTACGGTGTTCCTC